>NJBM01000004.1 GCA_005223045.1 Planctomycetes bacterium B3_Pla
CCAGAACTTTATCAACCAGCTTTAGGGTATGGTCGTCTGGTATGAGCGAAGACAACGGCCCAGCAACAAACAACTCTTCCTGCCAGCGTTCCTGATTGCCTATCACAACTAAGCCTCCGTGCTTGAAGTTGGCCCCCACTACTGATAATATATATATATCAGAATCAGGGGACTTTTTCAACAGCCCCCCGTATCCCTTTAATTCCCTTAATATTTTCCGATAAACATGAGTCCTGAACGGAGGAAATGCTTGACAACTGCGTGGGATAGTAGGATACCATAATGAGCGTATGTCCGGCCGTGTCAGCCGGTCAGCTCGATAAACAGATATTTATTATTTATGGGTCAACGGGTACGAAAGAATCTTCTATGAATGTCTTCCTGATTTATATTAGAGACGAGAACTTCTGTCGATTACTTCCTGATGAGTTGAATCAATCACGGTCGGACGATGGGCGGATCAAGGTGATGGCGTTTCCCCCCCTGGGGATTCAGACTCTCGCTCCGGTTCTGCGCCAGCGTGGACACCGGGTGCGGATGTTTGACACGTGTCACCCGCAGATGAAGGCCGAGCACATCGCCCAGGCAGTGGCGGCGGAACAGCCCGACGTCATTGCACTCTCCTTCCTCTCGACGACCACCTACCCGACGGCCAAAATTATGGCCAAGCGACTCAAGGCGGAAGCACCGAAGATTCCGATCATCGTAGGGGGAGCGTTTGCCGCCGGGAATTCGGACCGCATCCTAATGGACTGCCCTGACATCGACTGCGTGGGTGTCGGCGAGGGCGAAGAGCTTCTGTCGGACTACTTGAACCACCTCGGCGATCCCGGTTCAGTGGCCGGCCTGGTCTGGCGTCACGCAGGGGAGATCATTCGGAATGCCCCATGTCCGTTGATCCGGGACCTGGATCAGTATCCTTACCCGGACCGGATAAGTCTGCCGATCGACTACATTGAGTCAATGCCCCTGGACGTTCCCGCGGTCCTCTCCCTGGACAAGTTCTGCACCATGCAGACTTCGAGAGGCTGCCCCTATTGCTGTATCTACTGCGATATCCCATCTCTTTCGCAGGCCAAGTGGCGCTGCCGGTCAGCGGAGCATGTCTTGGGAGAAATGCAGCAACTGAACGATATGGGCTATCGCTCGATTTACCTTACCGATGACCACTTTCTACTGAAGCGCGAGCGCATTAATGCCATCTGCAATGGAATCATTGAACGTAAACTAAAATTTCGCTGGGGCTGCGAAGGGCGGGTGGATTCGACGGCGGTCGATCAACTGCCGATCATGCACCAGGCACATTGCAGCTTCCTGGCTTTTGGGGTGGAGGCGGGCACACAAAAAGTGCTGGACCGGCTGAAAAAGAATCAGACCCTGGAGCAGGTGGAGAACGCGGTCAGAAAAGCGAAGCAACATGGCATCAACATGGTTCACGGGTTTTTTGTCATCGGCTCTCCCGGCGAGACTGCGGCGGACATTATGGAAAGCTTCCGCTTTGCCGCCCGGCTGGAACTGGACACCTTTGGTTTCAATCGCCTATGCGCTTACCGGGGCACTCCTTTATGGCAGGAGTACGTCGCCCGCGGCATCATCGACGACGAGCTGGATTGGCACAAATGGTTCAAGTGCTCGGATATCGATCCAACTGCCCTGCCGAGTGCGGAGGTGAACCGTCTGCGCATGAAAGGATACAGACGGCTTTTTGCCCGCCGCATTTTCGGGCGTCCGATCCAGACTTACAAGCTCCTGCGCACTTTCGGCCGACACATGAAGGCATCCGATATCATCAAACTGCTTTCCAGTCCTTTTCGTCGGCGAACTTTGACTCGGAAGCCCGAACTCCCGGCCAGGATGACTGATTCGTAAATAATAGGGACAGCGGGGCTGTTGAAAAAGTCCCACCGCAAAGCCTGAGATTGCCGCGCGATTCTGCGAATCGCTCGCAATGACATGAAAATGGACCTTTTGTCATTGCGAGCACCTGACCTGATTCTCAGGATGTATAGAGAAGAAAACAGCCCACTCCTGTCATTGCGAAGGAGCGCAGCGACTGCGGCAATCTCAATCCCCACGCCGCAAAGAGAAGTCTATTTTCTTAGGAGGAGCGTAGCGACGAAGCAATCTCACCTTTTTCAACAGCCTAAAGGCAGCCTAACAGCCACCGGTTTTTTTTCTTGACACCATGCTTAATTAGCCGTTGTCAAGCTAGGCGCGGGATTTATTCGCAACAATTCAAAACGCCTATTCGGCACGTCGCGCTTGCGTCGAGTATCCAGTATCAAGAATCCTTCATTTCTTCCTGCCCTTCGGGGTGAATCAAAAACCGTGTTCATCAGCGTTAATCGGCGTCTAATTTAGTTGACTATTGATCTTTTCCATGTCTTCTCCACTCTGTGGCAAATTCACCTTTTTCTAAGCGTTGGGGTGCTGGTAAAACCAATGGCATTTTCCGCGTGCTTTTGGTATGGTATCCGCGTGAAAAGAAAGTTGTCTTTCGCGCATGAATGAAAATCCGGAGAATCGGTGGGGCAATACCGTAAGGCATCCCCAAGGGAGCCCCACCAATACGTAAGACGTTATGAAAAAAGGTTTTGTATATCTGGTTGGCGCCGGGCCGGGAAGGGCGGATTTGATAACCGTTCGCGGGGCCGAGGTCCTCAAAGCCGCCGATTGTGTGCTTTGCGATAAGTTAGCCAACCCCGCGCTGCTTAGATTCGCCGGCAAGGATACTGAAGTCCTCCACGTGCCCAAGCGGATCGGCGAAGGCTCGTCAACGCAGGACGATATCAACAGGCTGATCGTCGAGAAGGCCTTGGCCGGTAAAACGGTAGTGAGGCTAAAAGGCGGCGATCCTTGCATATTCGGCAGGGCATCGGACGAGCTGACGGTCCTCAACGAGGCGGGGATCGGTTTCGAAGTTGTGCCGGGAGTGACCGCGGGCGTTGGGATGGCGGCCTATGCCGGCATAATGCTGACCGACAAGAACCACAGCTCGCAGGTGATGTTCGTCACAGGCCACGAAGCGACTGGCAAGCAGCACACCGCAATCGATTGGGATGTATTGGGCAAGTTCAGCGGCACCATAGTCTTTTACATGGGGATCGGCAATCTCGATTCCATCACTCAGCGGCTGATAGAAAACGGCATGTCGGAAGATACGCCCGCGGGGCTTGTCGCCAACGCTACTTTCCCAACTCAGCGAGTCGTGAAGGCTTCGCTTAACACGATTAGCGAAGAATGCAAACGGCAGAAGGTCGAGTCACCTGCGCTTGTGGTCATCGGCGCCGTAGCGAACAGTGATGACCAGCTCAACTGGTTCATGAAGAAGCCTTTGTTCGGCAGGAATATTGTCATAACGCGGGATGTCGCGGGTAACATTGACTTTGCAGATAAGATCATCGACCGGGGCGGCAATCCCATCCAATTTGCTACTATCAAGATCAAGCCGATGACGGACTCGAACGAATTTTTGCTGACGCTCGCGAAGCTCAGCCAATACGACTGGATCATATTCACCAGCGGCAACGGGGTGACAACGTTCTTCTATGCTTTGGAAGAGTTGGGCAAAGACGCCCGGGCATTCGGCTCGGCGAAAGTTGCCGCGATAGGCAGAATGACCGCCAACAAACTAACCGAGTTCGGCATAAGAGCCGATTTCGTGCCGGATGTCTTTACCGGCAGAGAGCTTGGCAGACAACTAATCGGTTTTGCGAATCTGCATGACAAAAAGATTTTGCTCCTGCGCTCGGCGATTGCCTCGAACGAGCTTGTCGAGGTATTAACCGATGGTGGGGCGCAGGTGGACAACGTCGCCGTCTATACAGCGGCGGAAGAAAAGAGCGATTCAGCCTGGCTCGCCGAAGGCCTGGCCGAAGGGACGATCGACTGGGTGACATTTGCAAGCCCATCTTCAGTTGACGGATTCTTCGGACAGATCGACACGGATTTGGTAAACTCAGGCAAAGTAAAGGTTGCCTCTATCGGGCCGGTGACATCCGGGCGATTGGAGGAGCTTGGGATAGCGGTTGATGTAACGGCTGCCGAGCATACAATTGACGGGTTACTTAATGCTATTGAGCATGAGGAGATTCATAATGGGTTTTCCTAAGACAAGGATGCGAAGGCTGCGCGGCAGCGCTTCGATGCGAAGGTTAGTTCGTGAGACGACAGTAAGCGTGGACGATCTGGTTTATCCGTTGTTTGTCCGCGAGGGCGAGGGCATCAAGGAGCCGATCAAGTCGATGGACGGATGTTTTCACTTTTCGCCCGACACGATTGTCGCCGAGGCGGCCGAGGTGGCTTCGTTGGGGATTCCGGCCGTGCTGCTTTTCGGTCTGCCGGGCGAGAAAGATGAGATCGGCTCGCAAGCCTGGGCCGAGAACGGCGTCGTCCAGCGGGCCATCAGAGGGATCAAGAAAGAAACGCCTGATCTTCTGGTCGTCACGGATGTCTGTCTTTGCGAGTTCACCGACCACGGTCACTGCGGCGTGATCAAAGACGGCAAGGTTGACAATGATCCGACCTGTGAGCTGCTGGCGAAGATGGCGCTCTCGCACACTCAGGCCGGCGCCGACATCGTTGCGCCGTCGGACATGATGGACGGCAGGGTCAAGTACATTCGCGAGGCGCTGGAAGAAAACGGTTTTGAGAACATACCAATTATGTCTTATGCGGCGAAATACGCCTCTGCCTTTTACGGGCCGTTCAGGGACGCAGCCGAGTCGGCCCCGGCTTTCGGCGACCGCAGGACGTATCAAATGGATGCGTGTAATGCCGACGAGGCGATGGCTGAGATTGCATTGGATATAGAGGAAGGCGCCGACATCGTTATGGTCAAGCCGGCGCTGGCGTACATGGACATAATATACAGAGCAAGGCAGCGTTTCGACTGTCCGATAGCGGCCTACAATGTCTCCGGCGAATATATGATGGTAAAGAGTTCCGCCGCCGCCGGGCTTTCGGATGAAGAGGCGACGATGATGGAAGTGCTCACCTCGCTAAAACGCGCCGGGGCGGACATCCTCATAACCTATTTCGCCAAAGACGCGGCGATACAACTATGCAACTACAAATAGGTTAATTATTGGATAGTCCGAAGAATTTATGTAACGTCTTGGGCTGCATCATTCGATATTTCTGAACACAGTTGCATTCGCATGTGCAATTTCTTTTTTCAATTGGGATATGATCTATTTTGCTTTCTTTTCCTGCTGCTTTTAGAGCCTCTATTGCTCGTTCCCAGAGTTGATTTCCGTTTGGTATTATATAATCGACCACTATCTTACGAAGATACTCCTTAAATTTTATAGATCCATTCCCATTGGGAATAACAAACATTTTTTGGAAGTCCCCGTAATTGTATCCATATTTAAATTCATCAATGGTTTGAAAGTATCTTTCCTCTTCCTGTGAATTACTACTCCAATTCTGCGGATTAGACTTTGTGACTCTGATTGATGAAATTCCGCCTTCTGTTAGAACAGATGTATCAATACAAAGAAGGACGGGACCATACAAATTCCTTTTGTTTATTCGATCGTGTATATCAATTCCATCAACAAAAATATCACGCCAAAGCCCAAACTTCTTATCCTTATCGTCGCTGATTTGATCGGTCATGGGCAATCCTTGTGATTCTAACTCACCTCTGGATAATAAGCATCCTTTTTTCAGAAATGAGCATGATGTTATTACAGAATCTGCGTGGTAGAGTCTATGGATGTTTTCATTCTTTAGTATCTCGAAAACTTCAGAAGATTTTAAGTCCATTGTGTCGCCACCCTTCATGTGAAGCGTAATATTCTTATTGATATTTTGTACAAATCCTACCACTTGTATTATCGACAAACGAAGTATGTGTAATAAGCTCATTAATGTTAAAATATTGTTTATGAAGTCCTATAAGTCAGGTGGTGAATGTTTTGTAGGTTGTCGAATTATATTAATCCGATTGGATTGTGAGTTGACTAATATTTGCTGTTAATGTAACATATAGTGAAATGGGTAGGCATGAGAAACTTTTGGCTGAACTGTTGCGTGGAAGGAACGATGCTAACGTTCCTTTTGACGGTTTGTGCCGATTATTGAAAGCTTTTGGTTTTGCGGAACGGATTCGCGGCAGTCACCATATTTTTACAAGAGAGGGTGTTGAAGAAATAATTAACCTGCAGCCAAAGGATTCAAAGACTAAACCTTATCAGGTAAAGCAGGTTCGCAATATCATACTTCGGTATAAGCTAACTGTGGAGAAAGAAAATGACTAAATACGAGATTGTCATATATTGGAGTGAGGAAGATAAGTCTTTTATTGCTGAGGTGCCCGAGCTACCCGGCTGCATGGCGGATGGAAAAAACTACCGAGAGGCCCTTTCGAATGCTGAGGTTGTTATCGCTGAATGGATTGATACTGCTAAAGAATTAGGCCGGCCCATTCCTAAGCCCAAAGGCAGATTAATGTTTGCCTGACAAATATAAAAAGGTTGTGAGCACCGGAGTGCCCACAGCCCGAATTAGCTATTTCACAAATGCGACTACGGACAGTTTGCGAGCCACTTGGTGACATGAGCCACCAGGTCCTCTATGTCGATTACTCCGTTGCCGTCCACGTCTTCACATAGCGGGCAGCCTGAGCCTGGAGTCGTATCCGGACTGAAGAAGTAGTCTTCGGTTTCACCGATCTCGTACTTTTCCGGGGGGCCGGAGCCGGCGTTGCCCGGCTCACCCGGGTTGCTGCCGCCCATCCAGGGCTGCTCTGCAAGAGTGATTCTCATCCAGGTCTGCTCGTGCACACCGACAGGATGCGCCGAGAGGAATCCCGGTGTGGTGATCTGATTAAGCCCCGCCGGCAGATCGAACAGATACTGATTCTGCACGGCCCATTCCGGCGCCGAACCATCGGGACAATCAACAATGTCGTCCCAGTCGCCGTCACGGTTGAAGTCGAGCCAGACGTTGACCCAGAGATCGATGCCCGGTTCCACGACGGTGACTTCGTAGTCAATTGCACTCAGGCCGCAGTTGGGCAGGTTGACCGGGAAGGCAACGCCGTCGTCACCGGCGTCATGATCGCGCCCATTCGATGCCGGGACGATATTATTGGTGATTTCCTCGTCGGGGCCGATGTCGGCTTCGTTTTCCCGAGTTATCTGCCGGCCGAGAAACGCCACGGGCTGATCGTTCAAGTGTACCGGTCCGTGAGGCCCGAGGTTACTGCCGTCATCGAAGACAGTCGGGTAATTGGCCTGGATCGAGGCCGGCCACATATACGCGGTCATGGTCTTGCCGAAGTTGTTGGTGCTGTCCGGCGCGTCGCCGAGGTCCGTCTTGTCGGCGCTGATTGGTCCCTGGCAGTTGACATTCAGTATGCCGAGACCGGTTGCCGAGCCATAGCCGCCGATCTCTATCAGGTACTGCTTGCCTGCGACCGCATTGAATATAAGCTCCGATTGATAGCCCGAGCTGGCGTCATCGTTGCACCCGATCAGGTCGGCATAGGTCGGATAGCATTTGCAGCCGTTATAGACGGCGAGCATGGTATCGAAGCCGCTGCCGAACAGGCTGACGGTTGCCGGGCCTGTGCATGGAGCGGTGTAGCAGAACCAGATATTCGGGCTGGCAAGGCACAGGCCCGGGCCGTCGAAGGTCGCATCCCTCGTGTCGAATGGCAGGTTCTTGACATCTCCGACAGGCTTTGCGTCAACGCATTCGTCATTGGATCCTGCGGGCGGTTCGATTACATCGCTGCTGATGCTTAACAGGCCGACACCTATCTCGTCGGTGTTGTAGCCGCCAATCTCGATAAGGTATTCGCGGCCGGCGATGGCCTGGAAGGCGATCTGAGAAGCAAGGCTATTGCCGAAGTCGTCGTTGCACTCGACCGTGTCGGCCTGGCTCGGAGGGCAGTCGGTCCCGTCATAGACGGCGAGCTTGGTATCGAAGGTGCTGCCGGCAAGGCTGACAGTGACCTGGCCGGCGCCGCCGGCAACATAGCGATACCATATATTCGGGCTGGACATGCAGTGTCCCTGGCCGTCGAATGTCGCGCAGGACGTGTCGAACGGCTGTTCCTTCACGTTACCGACCGGCTCGGCTTTGGAGCAGTTATCATTGGCCGGTTGACAGGCCTGCGTGTCGCAACCGATGCTTATGACACCGGGGCCCTTGGAAGTGACATTGTAGCCTCCGACCTCGATCAGGTACCGGTTGCCCGCTGTCACGGCGAAAGTGACTTGTGATTGCTGGGCGTGGAAGTCGTCGTTGCTCTTGATCAAGTCGCCGAAGGCCGGGTCGCAAACGCAGCCGTTGTAGATCGCGAGCTTGGTGTCAAAGCTGCTGCCGGCAAGACTGACGGTGGCGCCGCCGGTGCAGGTGGCGGTGTAACAGTACCAGATGTTCGGGCTGACCATGTAGTGGCCCGGACCGTCGAAGGTTGCCTGCGCGGTGTTGAATTCCAGATATGTTACGTCACCGACCGGCCTGGCTTTGGTGCAGTCGTCGTTGGACGGAGTTAAAATACCAGAGGCGATTTGTGCCGTGCAGAGCAGTAATATGAACACACAAGCCGATATTGATTTTGCCCTGAGTCTTTCCATAGTTTTGGTTCTCCAAGACCATAATTTGAGTTTCCAATTTTCGCCAACGTCCGTCGCTGTGCGTCCGGCGTTGTATCGAGGAGCAACAAGTTCGAACAATACGAATGTCATTGCCGCTTCAAAAAGACACAACACATTGTCCAATATCGGCCAGATCGTTAGGCCTTTTTACCGTAAAAAGCGGAAAAAGAGGGTAGAATATGGTGCTATTTTCGCCCCGTTGGACGGCAGAGCCGTCGCTCGTGTCTCGTCGTGCGTATTGCGAAAAGGAGCAATGCCAACACGCATCACGCAATACGCAATACGCGATACGATACATTGGCTCTACTTTTTGTAGGCTTGTTTCGGGTCGTAAACCTTTTCTGCGATGAACTCGAGCTTCTTATCGGCGGAGTCCTTCAAGGCTCGATAAAAACAGGACTGAAAGCCCACATGACATTGGCCCGCATCGACGGTCACCCTGAGGATCAGGCAGTCCTGGTCGCAATCGACCAGTATCTGTTCGACTTTCTGCCGATGGCCGCTTTCCTCGCCTTTTCTCCACAATTTGTTACGGGACCTGCTGTAATATGTGCCGTAGCCTGATTCGATTGTCTCATCGAGCGCTTCGCGATTCATAAAAGCGACCATGAGGATCTGGCCGGTCCCGGCATCCTGTGCGATAGCCGGTATAAGGCCGTGGGGGTCGAATTTCGGCATAAATTCCAGGTTTTCTTCGAGGTTTTCTTTTGTGCTCACCTGTTCGGTTCCTTAAGCTGAGTTTTCTTCTCTGCGATTTCCAACGATCAACTCAGCAATTCCTTGCCTGTGCCGAGCTTGTTCAAAGGCTCAGGTGCGCCTCCGAGCCTCTTTCCCAGCAGAATACCACATCCATCGGAAAAATCAACCTTCTCTCCGACACAGCCTTATGGTGGGGCAAGCCTCCACCCTACCTCTCTTTCTTTAATTCGCGTTAATTGGTGTTAATTCGTGGTTCCAATTTGGTGGTTGTTCCGCCCCAGGCGTCCCTTTCGGGAGTGTTAATTCGTGTTCATTCGTGGTTTGGAATTTTTTGGTTGCGGCCAAAGGCCGCGCTTTGTGAATTCGCGGCTAAATTTTATCCCTGTAAATCCAGTGAATCCTGTCTAAGAAGTCGTAGTGCGTATCGCATATCGCGTATTGCGTCGAATTAACTGCCGTGTCAGCCTTGATCTTTGTGCCTCTGTGCCCCTTCGGCTGTGCTCAGAGCCTGCTTTGTGGCTCTGCCCCTTTTGCCTTTTTTTCACTGTTTTTCGCTTTTTTCCCATTTTGATGTCAACACTTCCCCATTCAGAAACGCCTTTATTAGTAGAAGGGCAAAATATGTGTCCTAATAGCCACGAGGACCGGATTCTTGGCCGAATTTGTTTCTTCCGCATTGGGACAATGGGTATAATACGAAAGAGCAACCTTGAGCGAGCTACAAGAGTCGATAAATAAGGACGCCAGTTATTGGAGCGGCGGATGAGTTCCGTAACGAAAATGTGCCGAACACCTAATGCGTCATTGGCGGGAATAAAGTATGGTGGCCCCGGAATTAGTGAGTGAACACTTAACGCAGGTAGAAGGAGTGTATTAATGGTGCCTGACAATCCGAAAGAGTCAAATGCCGGAAATGTTCCTGCGAAACAATCCGGAGACGAAACTGCTCACGGTTTTACACTTGGTGGTCTCATTGATTCTGAACTTGTAATTGGCCTTGTTGGTGCTGTCGGCACTGAACTAGATTTAGTTGTCTACGACCTAAAAGAACGACTGCAATCCCATAAGTACAAGGTTCACACAATACATATTTCGAAACATGTTATACCTGAAATCATGGATATGGATCTCCCAACAGACTGTGATGAATACACGCGGATTGACGCTTTAATGACTGCAGGAAACGATGCTCGTAAGTATAGTAAAGACAATGGAGTTTTGTCTCTGGGAGCTGCCGCTTTTATCAATAAATTAGGTGCTGACAGTGCAGGTAGACGGAGTTTCAGATCCCGGCACGCATACATTATCAAATCCTTGAAACATCCTGACGAGATTCTGCAATTACGACAAATCTACCCCTTGGGATTTTATTCAATAGGTGTTTACGCACACGAAACACTCAGACGCGAGTATTTCGTCAAGAAGAAAAACATGTCAAGAGAGAAAGTGCAGCGATTGATGGATCGTGATGAGAATGAGAATGTGGCCTATGGACAGCATGTTTCAGATACATTCCATATGTCAGATTTCTTTGTTCACTTAGACGATAGCAGAGAAAGATTGACTAACAATTTGTGGCGAATTCTTGACATTTTGTTTGGTCATCCATATAAGACACCGACTTTTGATGAATATGCAATGTTCTTAGCGCATGCAGCAGCAGTACGGTCAGCAGATCTTTCACGGCAGGTTGGAGCAGTGATTGCCAAGGACAAAGAGATTCTTGCAACAGGCGCAAACGATTGTCCGAAACATGGCGGTGGTCTTTATTGGCCTCTTTTGGATAAGAAGACTGGAGAGATGAAGGATGAACCAAGAGGGCGAGATCATGTGAGAGGTGAAGATGCAAATAAAATGCAGTTACAGCAAATTACAGATGAAATAATAGATTCGGCCAGCGAGGCAGGTTTAGACACTGATGAACTCAAGAAAGTACTTGATTCAAGCCCTATTAAGGACTTAACTGAGTTTGGCAGGGCAGTACACGCGGAAATGGAAGCACTGTTGTCTTGTGCACGAACTCATGGAAATACACGAGGTGCTACCATCTACACTACATTGTTTTGTTGCCATAATTGCGCAAAACATATGATTGCTGCCGGAATTACGCGAGTAGTGTATATTGAGCCTTATCTGAAAAGTAAAGCAATAGAATTGCACGACGATGCAATATCAATGGACTTCTTTGATGATGATGAGCGAAAAAATCCCAATACTATGTGCTTTGAACCTTTTGTCGGTGTGGGGCCCAGGAGGTTTTTCGATCTATTTTCTATGCGGCTAGGTTCAGGAAATAGACTATTCCGCAAAAATACTGCCGGAAAAACATTGCTACCGGAGCCCGAGAAGGGTATATTACGGTTACAGATGTTACCGCGTTCTTATTTAGACTTAGAATATAAGGCAGGTCATCAGTTTCGGAAGTTGGGAGCGACATGCAAAAAGACAAAAGAATGAGTGGACAAAATATTGGCCGTCAAGAAGATAGCGATTTTGCAAAACACCTTAAGAAGGTAAGTGAAATTGTCGAGACATGGCCTAAATGGGAGCAAACAATTCTGGGGACTGCTAGTGCATCACCCTACTCTGAGGAATCAGAAAGTCCCCAAAAAGCCAAAAAGTCAAAATGAACTAAAGGGCTTTCCTGTAATGCGACGAGGGAATATTAGGGCCGTTTACCTATTTGGAAATTCCAGGCGTAGGGTACCTTTTTCGCTGAGTTGTGCTTGATAATGACAGGCGTGGCGATTGATTATTGATTATCCATTCGACTTTGCTCAGGACAGGTTTGCTATTGATTATTTAGATTGCCGCGTCGGCCTATTGGCCTGGTCGCAATGACATAAGGTGTGTTTTTCGATGAGTTGACAGCGGGTGGGACAAGGGACAGGTAAAAAGGTAAAAGGAAAAAGGCGAGGGGCGGCGTGCTTTAGCTTTGGTCGGTGGGCTAAAGCCCGCCCTACATTACTGGAGGGCTTTGGGACGCAGGCATCGGCTGGAATTGAACAGTTAGAATCTTCGTGATCTGGACCCTTGGGAGACTTTGTTTGTCTTCTGAGGGTGTTTTTTTAAGCTGTTCATGCAGTTGATGGAAAAGACGTTCGGCGTTATGATGGACTCAAGACAAATCGTTCCACAGGAGTAAACGATCCTGGCAAAATCATGGTTTCCAGTTAATGTATGAAACAGAATATCGAGGTAAGGAGATTGATTGTGATGTTTCGATTCACCCGGAAAAGCGACATAGTCAGAGGTGCAATCATCATAGTAATGATGCTGGGCGGTCTCGTCCGTGCGGACGCCGAGCGTGAGAAGTTCCTCCTGCTGGACGAACGAATTGTCGAGAGCGTGGAGAATGCAAAGCTCACGGTCGGCACGGTGCAAAAGGACAAGCGGAATCCGCTATTCAAAGAGGACAAGCCCTGGGAGCCGCGATTTGACAATCTCTACGCCAACGTCCTCTACGATGAAGATGAAAACCTCTACAAGTGCTGGTACAGTCCCTTCATCATCGACGAGAGCACAACCAATACGCCCCGAAAGGATCGCGTTAATGGCGGCAAGTTCAAGTATCAGGGCAAGCATACGGGCCGGCGCAGAGAAATGGGAATCTGCTATGCGGTCTCTCACGATGGCATAAGGTGGGAAAAGCCGAACCTCGGCGTCGTCGAATTCGAAGGCAACAAGGAAAACAATCTTGTCTGGCGAGGCCCGCACGGCTCAGGCATCTTCAAGGACCCGCGCGATCCCGATCCGAAACGCCGCTACAAGGCTTTCTTCAAAGGCAAAATGATATCCGTAGGCTTTTCGCCCGACGGAATTCATTGGAGCGATGCCATAGAATGCCCCGAAGCCAATGTCGCCGGCGATACTCACAACAATGCCTTCTGGGCCCCGACGCTCGGCGAGTACGTCGGCATCACGCGGACATGGGCAAAACCTCGCGGACGCCAGGTCGCCAGAACATCGAGCAAGGACTTCCTGAAGTGGACCAGGGCTAAGGTCATGCTCGAAGGCATTGAGAACCATCTGCAAACCTATGCGATGCCGGTATTCTACTATGCCGGCGTCTATATAGGCCTGCCCGCCATCTATAATTCCGACGCCGACCGCACCCACACAGAATTGGCATGGAGTCCGGATACCGTCGCTTGGCATCGCATCGATCCCGGCACGCCCCTGATCGCCAACAGCACCGAGAAGGGTCAATACGATTGGGGAACCGTCTATGCCGCCGCATATCCGGTATTCCTGAAAGACGAGATCCGCCTATACTACGGCGGCTGCGATGACAAACATTTCGGCTGGCGCAACGGGTACTTCTGCCTTGCCACCCTCCGCCCCGACGGCTTTGCAGGCTACGAGCCGATCTCGCCCAACGCTCCGGCCTTAATCGCCACCAAGCCGATATTGAGTACAGGCTATCCTGTCGCTCTGACCGCTGATATTCGCAAAGGCGGATCGGTAACGGCAACGCTCTTCGACGCCGACGGAAACAAACTCGCCCAGTCAAAGCCGCTCAAGGAAAACGCCACAGACACAAAACTACAATGGCCCGCCAAATTCAAATCGGCTGGGCTGAAAGGCAAAACAATCCACCTCGAATTCCAACTGAGAAACGCAAAACTCTATTCATTCGCCTTCCAGGAATGAGCATCAAGTCATTCAATGATTCTCCTTGACAGGGAGGCGGCTGATCTGGTATAAGTGGGATAAGATGGAGTCTGTGGATTTGAGGTCAGCAGGGCAGGATTCTGCTTGTTTTCCGGGCTCCCTAAGGAAGGAGGCAGTTGCATTTTCGACTTTCGATTTTTGATTGTCGATTTTCAATCGGCAACCGGCAATCGCCATTCGGTAAACGTTTTTATGTCAACTTTTTTTGAAGGAGGATTATCATGTGTAGCAAATTGATTCGTTTGGTTTCTTTTGTTTTGTTGCTGGGCCTGGTTCTAACGAGCGCTGCAGAAGCTGCTGATCCGTCATTGGTGTTATATCTCCCATTTCTCGAAGGGGGAGGAGAGCCCGAAGACTTCTCCGCATATAGACATGGAGTAGAGCTCGTCAATAATCCCCAATGGGTAGATGGCAAACATGGCAAAGCATTGGAGTTTGATGGAACAAATTATGTAAGAGTTCCTATCAATGACACTTTGCAGTTGACGGAGACATTCACAGTGGAGTTCTGGGTAAAAAGGGAAGCTTCCCAGCCGGCAACCTGGAACTACATGGTTGCCGGCGGCAACCTCAAGTGGGCTGTGATTGTCAATGCCGACCAGAATGTCTATGTTTGGACCCGTTCAGGTGGAACGTGGGCACAACGACTGGTTACTTCCATACCGCTTACCACAGACTGGACGCACATTGCAATGACCTATGATGTAGGCAGTGGAGTGGAATTATACTTTAATGCCGAGAAAGCAGGTGAAGGCGGAAGTCCTCCCGTTGTTGATGAGCTCGATGACTCTATCATGGTTGCTGCAAGAGCCCCGGGTCAAGAGTTCTTCGCCGGTATCATCGACGAAGTTGCCCTCTATAACCGAATTCTAACGTTGGACGAAATCAGGCAAGATATGCAGGCAGTAGGGGAACCATGGCCGTATGCCCTTGGCCCGAACCCGGCTGACGGCTCGGTCGTTATGGATACCTGGGCGACCCTTAGCTGGCGGCCTGGAGATTATGCCGTCTCACACGATGTGTACTTAGGCGATAATTTGGACAACGTAAACAACGGCGCTGGTGACACGTTCCGAGGCAACCAGGACTCCACAATATTTATTTGTGGCTTCCCCGGGTTCGCCTATCCTGACGGCCTTGTGCCGGGCACGACCTACTACTGGCGAATCGATGAGGTCAATGAGGCCGAGCCGAACAGTCCGTGGAAAGGTGAAATCTGGAGCTTCTCGATTCCCCCCAAGACGGCTTACAGCCCCGATCCGACCGACGGCGCTGAGTTTGTAGACCCGAACGCGGTCTTTACCTGGACGCCGGGTTTTGGCGCCAAGCTGCACACGGTTTATATGGGCACGAATTTCGACGAGGTAAATAATGCCGCAGGCGGCATGCCTTTGGGAAGCGCCAGCTACAGTCCGCCTGCACTGGAATCAGAGAAGGTTTATTACTGGCGCGTTGATGAGTTCGATGCCTTCGAGACGCACAAAGGCGACGTCTGGGCCTTTACGACTCCGGGCGCTGTGGGCAATCCACAGCCGGCCAACGGCGCGGCGGACGTGCAGATGATCGCAACGCTGAGCTGGACGCCGGCGGACAACGCCGCTTCGCATGAACTGTACTTCGGCGCCGATGTAGAAGCCGTGAAGAACGCCACTACAGCTTCGCCCGAGTATGTAGGCCCAAGGGCGCTCGGCGCCGAGAGCTATGATCCCGGAGGACTTGCATGGGACAGCAGTTACGCCTGGCGCGTGGATGAGGTCTATCCGGACGGCACCGTCAAAGGGCTTGTCTGGAGCTTCACGACGGCCGATTTTCTCCTTGTGGATGACTTCGAGTCGTACAATGATATTGATCCGCCCGACGAGGCGAGCAACAGGATATTCGACAAGTGGATCGACGGTTTCGGAACCATGGACAACGGTGCTCTCGTTGGCAATGACCTTCCGCCTTATGCCGAGACGACTATCGTACACGGCGGCGGCCAGTCGATGATATTTCGCTATGACAACGCCAACAAGACTTCCGAGGCTACCCTGACGTTGGTGTGGCCGCGTGACTGGACCGACCAGGGCGTTACGAAGCTGTCATTGTGGTTCCGCGGTGGCTCGGGTAATGCAGCCGACCGGCTTTTTGTTGCTGCCGGCGGCACCACCGTGGTCTATCACAGCGACGCGATCGCAACGCAGATGGCCGGATGGAACGAGTGGGTTATCGACCTGACGGAGTTTGCGGGAGTGGACCTAACGAACGTCAACACGATTACCATTGGTGTTGGAACAAAGAACAGTCCTGCAGCCGGTGGCACAGGGACGATGTACTTCGATGACATTCGGTTGGTTAGGTAGTAGGGAAAAGTTTACCCTTTAGGGGTGAAATATCAAATATCAAAGATTAAGATTACGGAATCGCGGCAAGCCGCGATGACTTCCTTAATTTTGCACTTTGCATTTTGATTTTTGCATTAGGACGGGACCAGGCAAACGAAGCAAAGCCTCGTATGGCTATCTTCTTCAACTGTTGCTCTTGCTGACTTTAATGGCGTGATCCTTCATGTAGGCGCGAATCCTGTTTTCATGGTCTTTGTCATACCCGTTCATCTTTTGAAACAACTCGACGTAACGTGAATCGGCTTTCTTATCCATGAATGCTTGAAAATGGATTTCTCCGGCTGACTGCTCTACCGTGATAGCCACGTTAAAAGCGGTCTCTCTCGAAAGGGGCTTCTCTCGATATTGGCTAATTAGTTTGGCAAGGTTAGTGTTTGCGTCCTTCATCTCATCTAATGTATCAGACAACAGGTCAACCGGGAATGTATTGCCTGGAGCGAAGTGGGCTTTTCCGTTTGTTAACAGAGTGCCATGCTTTCTTTCTTCTATTATTAGCGCCCTCCAGAAATCAGCATCTTCCGGGAACATATCCTGGAACATCACATACAAGTCGGCGACATTCGACTCAAGCCTGATAGATTCATCGAAGAGCAGAGATAATTCCCGGTTCATTTTTGTTTTGCCTCACAACATCGCTGTTTATCTAATATTTGCAACACCCCTTCTGTTTACCATCCTTTTACCACATTTGCAATAGTCAGAATTCATTTGCGATTTGCGTTTGCCGATTTTCGATTTCAATTCGGCAATCGACAATCGGCAAACTTGTTAACGAACGCCTTTTGGCGTTGACGGGCGGGCGGCTGACCTGGTATCCCATGGTCATCCTGAGATTCTTCTTGACGGGGATGCGGCTGATCTGGTATAAATAGGATTAGGTGAAGTCCGTGGCTTTGAGATCATCCGGGGAGGATTCTGCTTGTCTTCCGGGCTTAAAGGAAGGAGGCGGCGTCAGACCGTATGGACATATCCTCATCAGATTCGGACAGGACGCAATGGGGAGCGATTACCATCGTGGATCGCTTTATGTTAAACTCTTTTTGAAGGAGGACTATCATGTTCGAGAAATTGATCTATCTGGTCTGCTCTGTTCTGCTGCTGGGTCTGGCCTTTGCAGGCACAGTCAATGCCGGGCGGCCCGGTCTGGTCGGCCACTGGCGACTGGACGAGGGAACAGGAACCACCGCCGGAGACGCCAGCGGCTACGGCAACACCGGTGCTCTTGAAGGAGGCGCTCAATGGACAGGGGGCAAGCTGGACGGCGGTGTCTATCTCGACGGCCAGGACGACTACATCGAGATTCCCAATATCATTAGTGAGGTGGGCACAATGAGCTTCTGGTTTAAGCCCGACTGGGACGGCTCGGACCCGGCGGACTACAGGCTCTTCGACGCGAGCCTGGGCGGCATATACTTCTTCATATCGAAGGGTGCAGACCACGCCGACATCAATCCGGAGGATTTCGGATTCTATTTCGAGGACGCCACCGACGCCGACTACCAGGGCATCGAGATTGACCCGGCCGGTGTAATATTGGCCGATACGTGGTTTCACGTCGCCGTGACGTGGGAGTTCAACGGCGGCCCCGCGATCCTGTATATTAACGGCGAGGAAGTCTCGCGGGCGGACACGTTGGGTCCTCTGCCGGCACTTCATGCGAACCCGCGCTTCGGCTTACAGACGATTGACTACATCGCATCGGCAAATGGTGCAACGGGTGTCATCGACGATATTATGATTTACGAGATAGCCTTGGCGCCAGCAGAGATCCCGGTCATTATGCAGGGTCTCGGACAGTTCCCGTGGTCCTGGAATCCCGGTCCGCTCGACGGCGCGTTCTTGCAAGACACATGGGGAACGCTGAGCTGGTCGCCTGGAGATTTCGCGGTTTCACACGATGTGTATCTGAGCGACAACTTCGACGACGTCGATGCCGGCACAGGCGATAGTTTCCGCGGTAACCAGGTAGAAACGCTCTTAATTGTGGGCTTCCCCGGATTCCCTTATCCCGACGGCCTCGTCCCGGGCACGACCTACTACTGGCGAATCGATGAGGTCAACGAGGCCGAGCCGAACAGTCCGTGGAAGGGGGATATCTGGAGCTTCTCGGTCCCGCCCAAGACCGCTTATAATCCCGATCCGGGCGATGACGCCGAGTCTGTGGCCCTGGACGCGGAGCTTAGCTGGACGGGAGGCTTCCGTGCGAAACTGCATACCGTCTATTTCGGCGACAATTTCGATGATGTGAACAGTGCTGCCGGAGGTCTTATCCAGGGAGACGCCACTTTCACTCCCCCAGGCCCGCTTGAATTGGCCAAGACCTACTACTGGCGCGTTGACGAGTTCGATCCGCCGATGACGTACAAAGGCGCTGTCTGGAGCTTCACTTCAGAGGGCACCGCGACCGACCCGGTCCCGGCCAAGGGCGCTGTCGATGTATCGCCGACGCCGATTCTGAAATGGACTCCGGCGAATCTTGCCGCCTCGCATGAGGTGTATTTCGGAGCGGATGCAGATGCCGTGAAGAATGCCGGCAAGACTTCGTCCGAGCACAAGGAAACCAAGGCGCTTGGCGCCGAGAGTTACGACGCCGGCAGACTTGAGCTGGAGACGACTTACTACTGGCGTGTGGACGAAGTCAACGACACCAATCCGGGCAGTCCGTGGGTCGGTAATGTCTGGAGCTTTACGACGGGTGATTTTCTCGTCGTCGATGATTTCGAGTCCTACAATGACATCGACCCGCCCGACGAGGCGAGCAACAGGATATTCGACAAGTGGATAGACGGCTTTGGAACCACGACAAACGGGGCACTGGTCGGCAACGACCTGCCGCCTTATGCCGAGCAGACTATCGTTCACGGCGGCGCCCAGTCGATAATATATCGCTACGACAACGCCAACAAGACCTCCGAGGCAACCATGACGCTGGTTTATCCGCGTGACTGGACCGAGGAAGGCGTCACCAGGTTGTCGTTGTGGTTCAGGGGTGTCCCCACCAATGCAGCCGAGCGGATGTTTGTCGCTCTAAACGGTGTCGCGGCAATCTATCACGATGATCCTGCTGCCACCCAGCTAACCGGCTGGAATGAGTGGATCATCGACCTGGCGGCTTTTGGTGTGGACCTGACCAATGTCAATTCGATTACCATTGGCATCGGCACCAAGAACAGCCCGGCCGCCGACGGTGGCACAGGGACGATGTACTTCGACGACATTCGGCTGATTCGGTAATGAAGGAAAAATCAAATATCAAAGATTAAATATCAAAGTTGATGAACCGCTTCGCGGGCTGTTTGAGGAGCCTCGCCGAAGGCGATTCCAATCCCGATGCGTCGGGATTGCATTTTCACCCCTAAGGGGTAAACTTTGATTTTTGATTTTGCTACCGCATTTTGATTTATCTAAAGAAGAGTAGAGACCCGCGTGGATCGCTTTATGTGAACCTTTTTTTGAAGGAGGAGCATTATGTACAAGAAACTGATTTATTTATTTTCTTTTGTTTTGGTGCTGAGCATAGCAGGTAATGCCTCAGCGGATCTGGTGGCGCACTGGAAGCTTGATGAGGGCTCTGGCAATACCGTATATGACTCAGGCACCTCTGGGAACGACGGCACCTTTGAAGGCGACCCGCAGTGGGTGGCAGGATATTACGGCGGTGCCCTGGAATTTGATGGTACTGATGATAATATTGATTGCGGGAATGACGATAGCTTCAACATCACGGATGAAATCACACTGTCAGCCTGGATTAATATGGCACGGCGTCCAAACGTGGATAATTGGTACACCATTCCGTGGAAGGAAAACGCATATTCTATGTACTTGTATGGCGCAGACAATACGGTAACAACTTTAAGTGCGGATTTCTGGCTTGACACCGGAAGAGCCGATATCTGGGATGGACCGGACATAGACATTCCTCCAAATGATTGGACACATATAGCAGTAACATTCAATGGTACAGATTTCGAATTTTATGTGAATGGTGAACATGATTATACACAAAATGCACCAGGCACCATAGAGATTAGTGCAATTAACTTTTTGTTTACTCAAGCTGGTTCAAATTTTGCAGGCCTGATCGACGATGTCCGGCTCTACAACCGCGCACTGACGCAGGCCGAGATTCTGGCTGCTATGGAAGGTAGTGAAGGATTTCCGTATGCCCTGGGCCCAAATCCTGCTGATGGTGTGTACTACGAGGATACGTGGGTAAACCTTAGCTGGCGGCCCGGAGATTTCGCCCTCACGCACGATGTGTACATCGGAGACAATTTCGACGACGTCAACAACGGAGCCGAAGATACTTTCCTGGGCAATCAAACCTCGACGCAATTTATTGTCGGCTTCCCCGGCTTCCCCTATTCTGACGGTCTTGTCCCGGGCACGACCTACTACTGGCGAATCGACGAGGTCAACGAGGCAGAGCCGAACAGCCCGTGGAAAGGTGATATCTGGAGCTTCTCGATTCCGCCCCAAACGGCTTACAATCCCGACCCGCCCGACGGAGCCGAGTTTGTGGACCAGAATGCGACCTTTACCTGGACGCCAGGATTCGGTGCCGCATTGCATAGCGTTTATTTTGGCACTGACTATGACGATGTAAACAATGCCGCCGGAGGCGCCCCGATGGGTACTGTAACCTATGCTCCGGGAACACTCGAATCAGAGAAGGTTTATTACTGGCGGATCGATGAGTTTGTACCCCCGATCACACACAAAGGCAAAGTCTGGAGCTTTACGACTCCGGGCGCCGTGGGCAATCCACAGCCGGCCAACGGCGCGGCGGATGTGCAGATGATCGCAACGCTGAGCTGGACGCCGGCTGACAATGCCGCCTCGCATGAACTATACTTCGGCGCCGATGCGGATACCGTCAAGAACGCCACCATAGCTTCGCCCGAGTATATAGGCCCCAAAGCGCTTGGCGCCGAGAGCTATGATCCCGGAGGACTTGCATGGGACAACAGTTATGCCTGGCGCGTGGATGAAGTCTATCCGGACGGCACCGTCAAAGGCCTTGTCTGGAGTTTTTCGACGGCCGACTTTATTCTGGTGGATGATTTCGAGTCTTACAATGATGTCGATCCGCCCGATCCCGCGAGCAACAGGATATTTGACAAGTGGAAAGACGGCTTTGGAACCTCGGACAACGGGGCCCTCGTCGGCAATGACCTTCCTCCTTATGCCGAGCAGACTATCGTTCACGGCGGCGCTCAATCGCTGCCGTATTCCTTCGACAACAACAACAAGACCTCTGAGGCGACGCTGACGCTGGTCTATCCGCGTGATTGGAGCGACCAAGGCGTTACGAAGCTGTTGTTGTGGTTCCGCGGTGATGTAGCCAACGCTGCCGAGCGGATGTATGTTGCTCTTGGCGATGCGGTTGCATACCACGATGACCCTGCTGCAACACAGCTAATAGGCTGGACCCAATGGGTTATCGACCTGCAAGCCTTTGCCGATCAGGGCGTGGACCTTACCAACGTCAATTCAATTACCATTGGCATAGGCACAAAGGGCAGCCCGGCTCCCGGCGGCACAGGGACGATGTACTTCGACGACATTCGGCTGATTCGGTAGTAGGAAAAAATTAGATATCAAAGATTAAATATCAAAATTGATGAGCCGCTTCGCGGTCTGTTTTAAGGAGCATCGCCGAAGTACATGTTTAGCCAAGTAAAAGCCATCCCCATCCCGATAAGAGACAATCGGGATGAGGCTGCCACCCAATCGTCATCTCGACTGGAGCCGAAGGCGGAATGGAGAGATCTATTTAGAATCGATTTCTCCACGTAGCCTGTCCTGAGCGTAGTCGAACGGGTCCCAACTTGCGTTGGGACTCCGGTCGAAATGACAGCCGGGTCGCAAATGCCAACTCCGGCTAAACACATACTCGCCGAAGGCGATTCTCCGTAAGGAGTCCCCGGGACCATAACTTTGATATTTGATATTTGATATTTGCTTTTGATATTTGCTTTTGATATTTGACTTTTGCCGGTTATTATCTGCAAAAACGAGTTTTTCAAAGGCAGAAAATTTTAATGGCCGACGCCAGGGCTATCAAGAGCAAGCGTATATTCCTGTTTCTGCGGGTCGCAGTGGTGGTTTTGGGCGTTGCTCTTGCGATAATCTGGGTCTCCGACGAGCAGCGCTGGGCGAAGCTCAAGGCGATTTTCGGGCAAATGAGCATGTTGGTTTTTGCTGTTACGTTGGGTATTTTCGGCCTAAGCCAGCTTCTGATAGGTGTGCGCTGGTGGCTTCTGCTTCGCACACAGGGCATTTTCATCAGTTATTGGGTCGCCGTAAGGCTGTATCTATTGGGGTGGTTCTACAATAATGTTATGCCGAGTTCGGTGGGCGGTGATTTGGTCCGGCTGTGGTACGTTACCAAGCATACGGACAAGAAGTTCGAGGCGGCGTTGAGCGTTCTGGTTGACCGGATGATCGGATTGGTCAGTACGCTGTTCATAGCCGCATTTTTCTATATCGTGTTCCTGCGATCAGAGGGCAAGAAGATAGATTTTGTCGCAGGCAATGGCTTCCTGGCGTCTTTGGGGCGGTATAAGTGGTGGTTACTGTCGATTGGTTTGGCTGTCGCAGCGCTCTTTGTGGTGCTCTTGCTGGTTGGCAGAAGCCGGGTGATATTAAAGGCGTCGTGGTCGCATTTCTGCACGCACGCCGCGACGGCCCTGAAGAAGTTGGGCAGCGCCGGCATCCTTTACAGTAGAAAGCCGGCGGCGCTGCTTGCGGCGTTTGGGCTTACGGTTGTGTTGCAGATAATGGCTATTACCGGCTTCTGGTTTCTGGGCGTAAATCTCGGGATTGAGGCGAGCATCAAGTATTACTATGTCTTTTTCACGCTTGTCTGGGTTATCGGGGCGATTCCGGTGAGCATCGGCGGGGCCGTGGTAATAGAAGTCGTTCTCGCGGGTCTGTTCGTAAAATTCGCCGGTGTCGATGAAACCGCCGCCGCGGCGCTGGCGCTTTGTCAGCGGTTCGTCTGGATTATAGCTTCGTTGCCCGGTGCTGTGATACATTTGATTGGCGCGCATTTGCCGAAAGACTTTTTTCTTGACTATGATGACGTGATAAACTAAGTTACGGTGTTTTAGATTGTGTATGGGTCTGTGGACCCCTTTAGCAGAGCGAAAATCCGCAATTTGAAGGCGGTTGGGGGTGGTCGTGTTGAGGATCTGCCTATGGCGGGACGTTTTAAGAGCTACTTTTTGCGTGGGTTGGCCGTGTTGTTGCCGGCCACTCTGACGATAGGGATATTCGTCTGGGGCTACACCTTCATCCAGGAGAACATCAGCAGCCACATAAATCATGGGCTGGTTCGATTACATCTGTTTTCTAAAGGGATTGAATGGGACCCAGCAGAAGGTAGTGAAGATTATAAATTCTCGACAGATCAGAAGGAAATCTGGACAAAATTCTGGGTTGATGGATGGGGCTCCATAGCGGGCTTTCTGATAGCTTTGATTATCGTTTGTGTTGTTGGAGCATTATTAGCCAGCGTTGTGGGCAGAAGCCTTTGGAGAATGGTCGAAAAGTTCATAATGAACACGCCCGTGCTAAGTAAGGTCTATCCTTATGTAAAACAGATAACCGATTTTGTACTTACGCAGGAGGAGCAAAAGCAGCTCTTCCGGCGGGTAGTGGCGGTCGAGTATCCGCGAAAGGGGATATGGTCGGTGGGGTTTGTTACCGGCACGGGGCTTGAGAAGGTCGTGGAGGCCGTCAAGAGAGAATTTGTTACGGTTCTGATACCTACTTCGCCGACCCCATTCACGGGGTTTGTGATTACCGTTCAGAAAAGGCAGACTATAGATTTGGATATGACAATAGAAGAGGCGTTAAGATTCATCGTCAGCGGCGGGGTAATCACGCCGGACAACGAGTCGGCAACGGCTGTTTTGCCGGAGCCTGATTCGCAGGACAAGGGATAAGGGCGGGTTCTGTGTGAACCTCGGAAATAACAGTTAAGGAGAATGATCTTGCTTTTTACTATCAGCGGCAAACATGTCGAAATAACCGAAGCTATCCGAAGCCATGCCGAGACAAAGACTTCCAAGCTTCCCAAGTATTACAATAGTATCAATCGGGTTGAGGTGATTATAGACGGCAACAAGGGTGGCAACACGAGCGTGGAGATTATCGCGAAAGCCGAGCACGGCAAGATTTTCGTTGGCACCGAAACAGGCCAGGATGCCTACCGGTGCATTGATATGGCCGTTCACAAGCTTGAGCGACAGCTCAGAAGAAAAAAGAGCAGGGAACGAGACAACAAACACTCAGGCACTCAACCGAGCAGCTATCCTGACGCTGCGGAGTGACATAGGCCGTATGTGTGCGGCAGATGATATTTGGTTTGGCTTTTAGACGGTCAAGGATGATTTTTGGGCAGATAGGATGAAACTCGCAAATTTTATCTGTTTTGAGGCAACAGTTCCCGAGTTGCAGGCATGTGAGCGTGACGGTGTAATCGCCGAGCTTGTCAAGTCTCTTGATGAAGCCGGTAAGCTGAGAAAGGGCAAATGCAAGGATGTTGTAGCCGGAGTGATAGAACGGGAAGATGAAGCCAGCACCGGGATGGGCAAGGGCGTAGCCATGCCTCACGTAAAGCACAGGGCGGTCAAAAGTGTGATTGCCGCGATCGGGCTCAGCGCCGCCGGCGTTGAGTTTTTCGCTCTCGATAAGCAGCCTGTCTATTCGGTGATACTCCTAATCAGCCCTGAGGGTAATCCCGACGAACATTTGCAGGCGATGGAGAGCATCTTCAGGCACCTGCAGCAGGAGAAGTTCCGCAGGTTTCTCAGAATGTGCGGCAGCTCCGAGCAGGTCAAAGAGCTTCTCATAGAAGCCGATGAAGACCCATCTTTGTAACGGTGTTGATTGATGAACGAGAACTGAAGGACCAGAATCTTGGAAACGCAGGCCGGGCAGGATTCACTGGAAAACACGGTTCGTGAAGCAGAGCTTGAGATAAAAAACTCAGACGGGCTTCACATGCGCCCGGCGATGAGATTTGTCGATGTTGCAAACAAGTTCGACAGTGACGTCACCGTCAGCAACGGCGAAACTAATGTTGACGGCAAGAGTATAATGCAGATTACGATGCTTGCCGCAACCTGTGGGACCAAGCTAAAGATTCGGATCGAAGGTCAGGATGCAAAAGAAGCGATGGATGCTTTGCAAGAGCTCGTCGAAGACAAACATTTCGATGAGCCGACACCGTCACGATAGCGTACGGCGACAACATACCGAATGAGAGAAGTGCATTATGGAAATTAAGAAAGGTATAGCTGCCTCGCCGGGCATTTCCATCGCCAAGTCGCTGATCATAGATTCCGAGGATTACCGCATTCCCCACCGGTCGATACATCCCACGCAGCGGATGGCCGAGGTTCAACGTGTCAGAAATGCCTTCAAGGATGGGATCGGTGAATTAACTGCACTTGAGAAGGCGCAGGACCCGACGGAGGGGAGCAAGATAAAGGATATTTTCGCCGTGCATTTGCGTTACCTGCACGACAGAAGCATGCGAAAAAAAGTGACGGACATGGTCCAATCGGAACTGGTGACCGCCGCGTACGCCGTCTCAACAGTCCTTCGCGAAATCGCGGCACATTTCAGCAAGGCCAAAGACACCTATATAAGCGAACGGGCCGCGGACATCTACGACATTGAAAGGCGCCTGCTCAAGCAGTTGATCGGCAAGAAGCGTGAGGATGTCGGGCGTCTGACCGAAGAAGTCGTGGTTATCGCCCGGGAGTTGAGCCCGACCGAGACCGCCGAGTTCGACAGGAAGTTCGTCAAGGGCATAGCCAGCGATGCAGGCGGACGAACCAGTCACGCCGCGATAGTCGCCCGCTCGTTGGGCATACCGGCGGTGGTGGCGCTGGAAGACCTCACGGCATGCGCCAGCGGCGGAGATACCGTCATAGTTGACGGCAATCGCGGCATCGTAATTGTCAATCCGGATGAGCAGACGATCCGGCAGTATGAGGATTATTCGAAGGACTTCACAGAGCTTGAGCACAGGCTCGATGCGATAAGGCAAGAGCCGGCTGTAACACGCGACGGCACAAGAATCACGCTGCTGGGCAATATTGAATTTCCGGATGAAGCCGAGACGGTCCTTCAAAAAGGGGGCGACGGCATCGGGCTCTACCGCACCGAGTTTCTCTATCTCAACACCGAAACCGAGCCTACCGAAGAAGACCACTATCGGGCCTACGCCAGGACCGTTCAGTTCCTCGCCGGCCGGCCCATAGTAATAAGAACGCTGGATCTCGGAGCCGACAAATATACTCAGAGCAAGCGGTTTGTGCGCGAGCCGAACCCGTTTTTGGGTCTGCGGTCCATCAGGTTCTGCCTGCAAAACCTTACGATGTTCAAAACGCAGTTGCGAGCCATTTTGCGGGCCTCGGTTCTCGGCGATGTCAAGGTCATGTTTCCGCTGATCACGAGTCTTCACGAGCTGATGCAGGCCAAGATGATTTTGCGAGATGTTATGGAAGACCTCGACGAGGAATCCATCCCGTACAACAGAGATATGCAGATTGGCATCATGATCGAAACGCCCTCGGCGGCTTTGACTGCCTGCTCGCTTGCGGCCGACGCAGATTTTTTCAGTATCGGCACCAACGACCTCACCCAATATACTCTGGCTGTGGACAGGGGCAACGAGCTGGTCTCAATGTTGTATTCCTCGGCCAATCCCGCCGTGCTCAGGCTCATCAGGACGGTTACTCAGGATGCACATAAAGCGCAAATAGAGCTGAGTGTCTGCGGCGAAATGGCTTCCGAGCCTGAGCACGTTATGCTGCTCCTGGGGATGGGGGTCAGGACGCTATCGCTCTCGTCGCCCATGATCCCGGAAATCAAGCAGGTTGTTCGCTCGGTTAGGATGGAAGACTGCAACCAGGTAGCCCGAAAAGTGCTCAGCATGAACTCCGAAAGGCAGATTTCAGCCTACCTTCGCAACGCCGCAACGAAGATCCTGCCCGAAGCCTTTTAGCTGACAAGTCTGGCCGCAGATTGGCACGGATTGAGCCGGCCGCGCACGGGTCCGCACTCCTTTAAATTGCTCAGGGCAGGCGTTCGGGCTTTTTGTGCTCGACGGTGCTGTGGCTGAGGTGCTTTACTTTCGGCTTGCGCGGGGGCAGCTCTTTGATTTCGGTAACCGATTTCTTACCGGTTTTGTCTGAAGTGTGGGCCGGCGGCCAGGTTAATGCGATCTTCCCGATGAGTGCTATCGTCTCTCTTGTGCTGAGTTCGTGGCCGCAGGCCATACAGTAGTAACCGATTTGGCGGTCCAGATACACCCTCCGATGGAGGCATTTGGGGCACGCCGTATCCAGATATTCCGGTTCAAACATTCTTACAACGAGACCTTTCTGTCGTCCTTGCTACAAGGCCCTTCACGTCAGTTCCAGATATATTATCGGCAGAACCCAAACCGGATGTTGAGTAATTATGCGGCGAGCAACCTTGCAGAAACTTTTGCTTTTACCTGCCGTAGCTACCTGATACGATAAGATGGTCAATCAAAGGAGCCTGAAGATGAAAAAGACATTGCTTGTTCTTGCCTCGTTAATAGTCACCGGCTGCGCACGTCCGGAGCCGACAAGGTACCAGATTTTCGGCATAGAACGGTTTCGGCAGATCAAGAACAATCCGAAGCGCCATGTCGGCAAACTTTACGCCTTTGGTGGACGTGTAATCAACGCCGAAGAAACGCAAAACCGGACCATCTTTGAGATACTCATCCAGGATGACGTTCCGATCAGCGGCAGGCGTGTTACCACCGGCGGTTCGTTGCTCGTGGTCTATCCCGGCGGCGGGACGACTGTTGCCGAAGGCCACCAGGTCAAGGTCATCGGCTACATACGTGGGCCGGAGGTCGGCAGGAACGTGTTCGGCAACACGGTCAGTTCGGTCAAGCTCGATGCAATCGCCGTGTACGACTCTTTCACGCAATTCCCTTTCTGGCTCATGGGCGAGCAAGAGTTGTTCGAAAAATGGAAAACCGGCGAACCACTCACGGAAGTTCTCTCGATCCGACGATAGCTGTTACACGCGACGCTGCCTATTCCGTCGCCGCATGCCTGTCGAGCAGCTCAACAATCTCCCGGTGTCCCCGCCGGGCTGCCTCGTCCGGTGATGTCTGCCCCCAGACGTCTTTAGCCTCCACATCGGCGCCTCGGGCTATCAGCAGTTCTACTACGTTCTTATGACCCAATGTCACCGCATTCAAGAGAGGTGTGCGACCGTATTTATCCCCTGCATTGACATCGGCGCCATTTGCAAGCAGAAGTCGAACCATGTTCGTATGCCCCTCGGCAGCGGCAGCGGCAGTGTGCAGCGGCGTTAGGTCGCGCCAATTCCTTGCGTTGATATCTGCCTGATACTTGAGAAGCAGCGCAACTATGTCCCTGTAACCATCACGGGCCGCGAAGTGTAGAGCCGCATAGTTTTGCCTATTCCTTATATCGACCTTCGCCCCCTTGGTGAGAAGAAACCTGACGAATTCCACATCATTTCGAACGGTCGCCAAGTGTAGTGTGGCATTATCCCTATAATGTGTGAAGTCGAGGTCGTTCGCATCTGCACCACTGGCAAGCAGCAATTCGATCATATCTTCGAAGGCACCATCACTTGCGTGCCTATAGCTCCAGTAATACTCCTGCAGCGCTCGTTGGAGTGGCGTTTTACCATCCTCATCCTTTGCATTGACGTTGGTGCCCACAGCAATTAGTTGTTCGGCCAGCATTTCAAGGCCTTTAGAGGCCGCTATGAATAGTAGTTCCGTAGCGCGATCTTCTTGGATATTCATATTGGCGCCCTTGGCAACAAACAACTCCACCATATCCATACGTTTCCTCAGCATCGCTTCCACAAGCGGAGTATCGCCATCCTTGTCCTTTGCATTTATGTCGGCGCCATCAGCAAGAAGTCGCTGTGCCATACCGACGTAGCCCTCTTGTGCGGCCTCGTGCAGAGGAGTCCAACCGGGAGTTTTCGTATTGACGTTTGCGCCGCTGGTGATGAGCAGCTCGAACATGACCTTGTTGCCTGTTCCGACCGCCTTGCACAGTGGCGTAACACCGTATTCAGACGTTGCGTTGACGTCGGCGCCTCCGACCAAGAGTAGTCTGACTATGTCCATGTCGGATTCCTCAACTGCCCTGAACAGGGGCGTAATGCCATATCTGGCCGTTGCATTGACATTGGCCCCGTTGGTCACGAGCAGTTCGACCATATCTTTGTCGCCGCGAGAGACCATCTCATGCAGCAGCGTCTCGCCATCCGAGCCGCCTCTCGCATTGACATCAGCGCCCTTTGAAACAAGCAGCTCCACAGTTTCCTTATATCCCTCTCGAACTGCGCAGCGCAGCGGTGTCTCCTTGTACCGCCCGGATGTGACATTGACATTGGCACCGTTGACGATAAGCAGTTCTATCAAGTCTCTCTCACCAGTTGGCAGGGCTAAGAACAGCGGTGTCCAGCCGTCTTTGTCTTTTGCGTTCACGTCGGCGCCTCTGGAGAGGAGAAGTTCGGTCGCTTCCTTGTGGCTCTTGTGGGCCGCCCAGTGCAGAGCGGTCCATCCATTCTCGTCCTTGGCGTTAATTTCATCACCGTGCGAAAGCCGCAGCTTTATCCGCTCGACGTCGCCGGTCTTGGCCGCCCAGTGCAGCGGCTGTGTGATTGTCGTTGGCTCTTTCTTGCACCCGATGGCAAAAAGCATCAATGCCGGTGCCAGCCACAACAGCCTATTTACTCCCACTTTCAACTCCCTGCAACTGAGTACACTATCTCTGGTCCCCCGCATGTATAAGGCACGGGCGACAATGAAAGTAACGTCCGGCGAGTCCGGAATTCTCATGATTTGCCCGCACGCTGACGACATATTACGCGGTAGGGCGGGATTTGCCAGTAAAAATGCTTGTTTTTCGGACTAAGATGGGGATAATGCTCAATTGTGTAGATTAGTGCTTTTAAGGAGATGTGCACATAGTAGCTTCAGACGAGACTGTGTTGCTCGTGATAAAATTCAAGGTAGGGGGGGATCTGAGGTTCCTCTCGCACGCTGAGACGCTCAGACTCTTTCAGCGGGCCTGCGTTAGAGCAGGCATAAACATCCGATACAGCCGGGGCTTCAATCCTCGTCCCAGGCTGTCATTGCCGCTGCCCAGATCCGTAGGCGTCGAATCGGGCGATGAATTGCTGTGCCTCAAAGTGAATAAGGACATAAGGGCACAAGAGCATAAGAGCACAGGAGATGCTTATGGCTTGTGTTCCGATGACTTTTGCACTTCGGTCGCGGCCGACCTTTCTGCCCAATTGCCGGACGGCTGCGAATTGGTTTCGGTGAATATTGCCCCCGCCGGCGCTTCATTTCAGCCTCGCTCAGCGACTTACGTGCTGATCCTGCACGAGGAATATCTTAACGAAGAGCTAAGGGCGAGGATTGAACGCCTGCTGGCGAGTGAAAGCCTCAATGTCCGGCGGCGAACAGGCGCCAGGAACTCAAAATCCAAGAATGTCGATGTGAGGCCTTTTTTAACATCGCTTGAGCTGAATGGTCGAGGTATAATTGTCGAGTGCAGGATCAGCCCTGCCGGTTCGATACGAATTGACGAGATTCTGAACCTTTTGGGACTGGATGAAAGCAAGCTGGCGGCGCCGATCAGGCGGACTAACGTGAAATGGAAAGATAGTGAATCGTGAATCGAAGCGCGAACCACGAGATATGAGGAAGAACGATGTCAAGAGAGATGCTCATAAACGTTGCTGAGAGAGAAGAATGCAGGGTCGCCGTAGTCGAGAATGGCTGTCTTGAGGAGCTGTATGTCGAAAGAGCCAGCCTGGGCACCCACGTCGGCAACATTTATAAAGGTAAGGTCGTCAACATCGAATCCGGCATACAGGCGGCGTTTATAGACTTCGGCGTGGGCAAGAACGGCTTTCTTCACATAAGCGATCTGCATCCTCGGTATTTTTCCAGGACAGGCGGCAAGCATATCGAGACCATCGGCAGGCGTAAATCGTTGAAGGAGCGGCCGCCTATCCAGGATTGTATTCGCAAGGGCAAGGAAATCGTCGTTCAGGTGACAAAGGAGGGCGTAAAGACCAAAGGCGCTACCCTCAGTACGTATCTTGCTTTCCCCGGCAAGTACCTGGTTATGATGCCCTGGATGCGAAAGCATGGAGTCTCGCACAAAATTGAGGACGACGATGAGCGCAGGAGACTGCGGCAGATTCTTGAAGAGAGCGACCCGCCGAAAGGCCGGGGCTTTATCATCAGGACGGCGGGCCAGGGGTGCTCGAAAAGGGACATACAGAACGACCTGAGGTATCTCAAACGCCTGTGGAGAGCCATTGAAAAAAGGATCGAGACCGAGGGAGCGCCGGGCGAGCTTTACCAGGAATCGGACCTGGTCATCAGGGCGCTTAGGGATGTCTTCAACAGCAAGATAACCAAAATAGTATGTGATTCGGAAAACGTGGTCCGTAAGATAATGGAGTTTTTTGCCATAGCGACGCCGCGCGTGAAACGAAGGGTGATGCATTATGACGGCAAAGTCCCGCTGTTCCATAAATACAAGATCGAAAATGAGATTGCCAAGGTCCAGTCCCGCAGGGTGGACCTCAAGGGCGGCGGTTCCATAATAATCGAGCAGACCGAAGCGCTGGTCTCGATCGATGTTAACAGCGGGCGCTACCGCAAGCAGGAAAACGCAGAGCAGACCGCCTACGAGAGCAATATTGTGGCGGCGAAGGAAATTGCCCGCCAGCTTAGACTGCGAGACCTCGGGGGATTGATCATCTGCGATTTTATCGATATGCGGAATGCCAAGCACCGCAAAGATGTGGAAAGAGCTTTTCGCGCTGCGGTCAAAAGCGACCGAGCCCGTTCGAGAATATTGAGCATAAGCAGGTTCGGCGTCGTGGAAATGACGCGACAGAGAATGCGCCCGTCGCTGCAGTCCAGCACGTATCTGGCATGTCCGAACTGCGGAGGCTCAGGTTTTGTCAAGAGCCATGAGTCGTTGGCTCTCGAGATTATCCGGCTGTTGAATCTCTCGGTCTCGAAGGACCAGATAAGGCGCATCGAGCTGTTTGTCTCTCCGGAGGTGGCCGACTACCTTCAGAACATAAAGAGGGCCGCCCTGGCTCAAATCGAGCAGTTTAGCGACAAGCGGGTCATAATTCATGCCGCGGCCGACTACGCAGGCGAAAAGCACGATTTGATCTGCTACAACGAGCGAGGCAGCGTAGTAAAGTTGTAGATTGAGCTTATGAAACAGGAACTGACCATCGAGCTTCTTCGCAGAGAGGCAAGTGTTTTTGCTGAATCTGAATCTGGCCATAAGGAGTCTTCGATCTTCGGCGTTACCGATGGAAAGGCTGTAGGCACGTATTTGGAGCACAAGTTTCAGGCGCACCTTCGTGAGGAGTACACGTATGAAGAAGGTAGTTCCGACAGGGGTATTGATTTTCCGGAACTTGGGGTGGACATGAAGGTAACGAGCATAAAGCAACCACAGTCCTCATGCCCTTTCAAGAACGCAAGACAGAAGATATTCGGCTTAGGATATTCACTGCTGCTGTTTGTGTACGAGAAAACAGATGACCAGCAAACGCGGACGGCAAGACTCAATATTTTGCACAGTGTTTTTGTAGAGGCAGACAGAACGGCAGACTATCAAATCACAACCGGGATTCTCAAAATCATCGAGAACAATGGAAACAGGGACGACATTGTCGCATTCATGCAAGACCGTTTGCTTCCTGTCGAAGAGATACAAGCTTCACAAATTGCCGACGAGATTATTGCGAATCCACCGAACATTGGATATCTGACAATTTCCAACGCCCTTCAGTGGAGATTACAATACCGGCGTGTAATTGAGAAAGCCGGCAAGGTGGATGGAATCCATAGGATTCGCTAAGACTATGGCAGTTAGAAAGAAGAGCAAAAGGAAAGCTGAGTTTGGCGATTTCCAGACACCCATTGAACTTGCCCGGAATGTCTGCTCTGTGTTGCTCCAACACGACATAGAACCCGTGAGCATTCTCGAACCGACCTGCGGCAAGGGAAACTTTATTGTGGCTGCTCTTGAGCTTTTCCCGTCTGTCCGCAACGCTGTTGGAATTGATATCAACAGTGAGCATGTAAGAGTTGCTCGCTCTTCTCTTGAAAAGTCAGCTCCTGTTGCTGGATCGACACAGATAGTAAGCAAGGATTTCTTTGCTGTGGATTGGCACGATGTGCTTGGGTCGTTGCCTGATCCTCTTCTTGTGATAGGTAATCCCCCTTGGGTCACAAACGCTGAACTTGGCCGCATTGGCAGTTGCAATCTTCCCGACAAGTCCAATTTTCAGAACCGTCGGGGAATAGATGCGATCACCGGAAAGAGTAATTTTGACATCTCGGAATGGATGTTGAACAAGGCTATAGAATGGATTGGAGGCAGAGAAGCTACGTTGGCAATGCTCTGTAAGACTGCCGTTGCGAGAAAAGTTCTGCACCATGCTTGGAAAAATGGACAACTTTTAAAAAAATCAGAGATTTATCATATCGAAGCGTCTCGGTATTTTGACGCTGCTGTAGACGCGTGCCTGCTTGTTGTTACTGCCTCGGCCTCAGATGGGAATTTCGACTGCCAAGTTTATGGTGGCCTAAAGGCTGCTTCACCGAATGTGACTATTGGATACCGACAGGGACGTCTTGTGGCAAATGTCACACGCTTTGAGCATTGCAGGCATTTGGAGGGAAAAGATCGCTACAAATGGAGGTCCGGCATTAAGCATGATTGTGCTAAGGTTATGGAATTCCGTAAGGAAATCGACGGGTACAGAAATGGTTGTGGGGAACTTGTAGATTTGGAGGAGGAATATCTGTATCCTATGTTCAAGAGTTCAGATATTGCAAACGGTTGTGACCAACAGCCGACTCGCTGGATGCTCGTCCCTCAACGCATTGTGGGTGAAAACACACATCAAATCCGTCGATCAGCTCCTAAGACCTGGCAATATCTTCAGATGCATGCTGAGTTGCTCGATAGACGTGCCAGTTCGGTTTACCGTAATCGTCCTCGCTTCTCAGTATTCGGAGTGGGCGACTATTCTTTTGCCTACTGGAAGGTTGCAATCTCTGGATTTTACAAAAAGCTGGATTTCAAAGTTGTCGGCTCCTATGGCGAAAAAGCCGTTGTCCTTGACGATACGTGCTATTTTGTTGCCTGCAAAACCAGGGAAGAAGCCTTCTTTATCGCCGAACTGCTGAACTCGGATATAGCGAAGGATTTTTTCTCTGCGTTTGTCTTTTGGGATGAGAAACGCCCTATCACCGTGCGCTTGCTCAAACGGCTGGATATCTTGGTCCTTGCACGGGAACTCGATGTGGAAGAAACTCTACGGGGGTATCTTGATCAGTATCCCCAAAAATACGACCAACCATTGCTATTCTCAGAAAGCTCATCCAGTTCCTAATTGTGATATCGAAAGTCAGGAGTCAACGATAAGTGGAGTTTGATCTTGAATATTCGCGGCGGGTTATCGAAGCCGAGGCTGATGCCATAGCTTCGGTCACGCCGATAGTTAATGCGTCTTTCGCCCTGGCGTGTGAGATGATATACAATTGCACCGGCTCCTGCATAGTCAGCGGTATCGGTAAAGCGGGGATAATCGGCCGGAAGATAAGCGCCACCTTGGCTTCGACCGGCACGCCGAGCCATTTCCTTCATCCGGCCGAAGCCGTCCACGGCGACCTGGGCAGGCTGCGTGAAAACGACGTGGTGATAGTCCTCAGCTACGGCGGCGAAACCGATGAAGTCACTCGCCTGATAAACCTGGTCAAGCAGTTGGGGATAAGACTGATATCCATAACAGGCGACAGAGATTCAACTCTCGGCAAACACAGCGATGTGGTGCTGTGCATGGGGCAGATGAGCGAAGCCTGCCCGCTGGGCGTCGCTCCGAGTGTCTCGACCACCTGTATGTTGGCGGTTGGCGACGCCCTTGCCTTTACCGTTATGAAGGCGCGTGAATTCAGCGTCGAAGACTACGTGAGATTCCATCCGGGCGGCTCGCTCGGCGCCAGGCTCATGACGGTCGAGCAGTCGATGATGTTCCGGCCCGGCGAGAAATTGCCTATCGCCGAGGTGACCGATACGGTAAAACAGTTGCTCGAAAAGACCGACGATCTCAAGCGACATGGGGCTGTGATGGTAGTCGGAAAAGATGGGACGTTGGCGGGCATAATCACCGACGCGGACCTTCGCCGCCTGATGACAAATCACGGGCACAAGGGCTTCGACTTCAAAGCCGGCGACGTTATGACCGCTGATTGCAAGAAAATAAGGGCCGACGCCCTCGCAGCAGAGGCGACGGCCATCTTCCATAAGTATAGAATTGACGAGCTGCCCGTAGTCGATGCGGGCAACAGACCGCTCGGCCTGATCGACGTGCAGGATATCGTGACAATAAAAGTCGTAGGATAAAGCAATTGATGATTGGCGATTGCCGATTGCCGGTTGCCGATTGGAAAAAGGAAAATGAATAAGCCGGATCTTGTGAAGATACAAATGTTAGTTCTGGATGTAGATGGTGTTTTGACCGATGGGGCGCTGATCATGAACTCTGACGGCAGTGAGAGCAAATTCTTCAATTCTCTGGACGGCCACGGGCTTCGAATGTGGCAACGGGCGGGGCACAAGGTTGCGCTTATCAGCGGCAGGGCATCGGAGCCGACGCAGCGCCGGGCCGCACAATTGGGGATTGAACACGTATTTGAAGACTGCCATTACAAACTGCCCGTATTCGAGAAACTTCTTGAACAGCTCGGCCTGACGCCGGACCAGGTGGCGTATATCGGCGATGATTTGCCGGATCTGCCGCCAATGCGAAACGCCGGATTTGCCGTCGCTGTCGCCAATGCTGTCGATGAGGTCAAGCGGCACGCCGATTATGTGACCACTCACCCCGGCGGTAGCGGCGCCGTGAGGGAAGTAGTAGAATATATTCTGAAAAGTACGGGCAAATGGCAGGAACTTATGAAAAGGTACCTGCCGTAAAGGCGAAAAGAGGCTTCTTGAGATGCGAAAACTCCTGATCGGCTTTGTTTCACTCGGTTTCGTGCTTGCAGCGTATCTGCTGTACAGCGGCCTGAGCGATACGCCCGTGATCGATATCGATGCCGGGGCCGGATTCATTGAGGATGCCGGCGACAGCAACATCGGCGATTTTGACGGCGAGATACGCAAGATAGACGGTGTAGGGCTTGGCACCACCAAGAAGGCTTACTATTATACCCTCAACAAGAAGACAAAAGAAGTCGAGCGGGAATGGGGCTTCGAGAAGCTGCTGCACGAAGTCCGAGATGTTTGGGAGCTTGAAAAACCGTATATAAATGTCTTTGAGTCCGATTTTGCGTGTTACATCACCGCCGACAAGGGGCAGGTGCAGGTCGAAACCGCAGTCGGTAGCACTACCCCCAGGGACGCCACGTTTAGCGGTAATGTAGTCATCCATATTTTGCCCAAGGCTTCGAGCGAAGTCAAGGAGAGCTTCATCTATCTCGACGACATTATTTTCCTGAGCGAGAGGTCACTACTATCGACCGCCGGCCCGGTAGAATTTGTTTCTGATGACGTTCAGATGCGCGGCACCGGCCTGGAGCTGGTTTACAACGACCAGAGTGACCGCCTCGAATATTTCAGAATTGTCGATCTGGAGGCTTTGCGCATAAAAGACTCGCAAGCTGCTATGTTTTCCGCAGGCGAGGCGGAGGCCGAGGCGCCCTCTGAGGACCAGGCACAGCAGCCGGATGAAATTGCGGTGGCTTTAAGTCCTGAACAGACTGAAACGGCGCCCGAAGAGGCCCGGCCGCCGGTCGAGGAGAAGGACGTCCAATTATATAAGCTCGTATTCAGTGACAATGTGTTGATTGACACTCCACGGGAACTGGTTTTTGCCGATGATAGAATCTGCATCAGCGACATCTTATGGTCGAAGGACTCAAGTGAGCGGTCGGGCGAAGTTGACGCCGCCGGTGTCGATGATGCCAACGCAGTTGCAGCGGCCGGGCCGGAAGAACAAGATGGGGAACCGAATGTCACTGTTGCACAGATGAGTGAGCCGAACGAGCCGGCTGAGCAGCCCGGCGATATCGTCATAACCTGCGATAACGGCCTTGTATTGGTGCCGATGGATTCTCCCAAATCGCTCGATGATTACATGCAACCGCCTGTCAACGCAGCGGTCCCGGGCAGTGAGCATCCCGAGCAGCTCGAAGATGATACGGGGCGAACCAGATTCCTGACTCCGAGAATCGACTATAACAGAGTTACTGGAGACGTCGTCGCCAACGGTTTAACGGAACTGACGTTCTATACAGAAGACCGGGCCGGTGCCGAGGCCAACGAGCCGTCGGCGCCGATAAAAATAACCGCCCGCGACGGGGCGAAGTTTTTCCCTGTGTCAAACCATGCCGTATTCAAAGGCGATTGCGTGTGCACAATGCCGCAGGCCGATCTGGCCGTGCCAAGAGATGTTACGTTTGAGTCCCCGGAGATAACCGTACATTTTCCCCAGGACAAATCCAAACGGCCCGATATTTTTGCCGCCGGCCCGGCGAAACTTACATTCTACGTCCAGGACGCGAACGACACGAATCCGCCGCGAGATGTGAACGATATAGCTACCGTAAAAGAGCCTGTACCGATAACGGTAACCGCACAGAGGCAGGCACGTTATTCGGCAGCCGCGAACCAGATCATTTTTGAGGACGATTGCCGGTGCACGACAGTCCGGGAAGACCCCAACGCCGTGACAGAGTATATGCTTCTGTCGGAATTGATAACGGTAGATTTGCCCGAAGATACGAATGAAAGTTCATCCGATCCGGCCTCTGACATAGACATAAAACATCTGACCGCCAGCGGTGGTGTGGTCAGGCTCGTGGCCACCAAAACGGCAAAAGCCGACCCGAATCTCGCCGGGCAAGTCCGTGATCCAAACGCCGCACAACTGCTGGGCGGTGTTGAGTTGCAGTGCAGCCAGGTTGACTATGATCCCGTGCGGGGATTGTTCGCAGCCACCGGGCCGCCCGCGATTATACAGGTTAAGAATTCAAAAATCTCTGCCTCCGGGCAAGATCCCAATGGATTGAGCCTGAGCAAACCGTGCTATGCGTTTTTTGAGAATTTCGACACTCTGAAATACTTCATCCACGAGAATCGGATTGTCGCCGATGCAGTCTCGGAACAATTGCTCGCGGCCTATTATTTTCCTGTTGTCGATGGTAAGGCGGGCGAGGGCATCGCCGCGACAACTCCTCATGTAGAGGCATTCCTGACCGAAACGGCCGAAGGCCGGACGGAACTGTCGAGTCTGGCCGCGACAGGCGGGATTCGCTACATGGATAAAGAGAAAGGTGGGGACAACGAATTCCTGGGCAGCCAACTGTTCTACGACCATAAAAGCTCTATCGTAAAGGTCACCGGCGATGAGTCTCAGCCGTGCTACTACAACGGCGCTCTCGTCGATCAGATCGAACACAACGTTAAAACGCGTAAAACCAAGTCTCGAATCGTTGCCCCAGGCGCCCTGCAGATAAGCCAATAACAGGCGAGCCAGACCGAACCTGAACCCAAAAAACCTATTTTTTTCTTGCTTTTTCAGGCAGTATCGGCTATAATATCACCCCGATATGAGCGGGTCCGGCGTTTTTGCGCCGGCCACGAGAGTTGCCCATACGGATGTGTCTTGCGAAGGAGACTGAGTATGGAAACGCAAGTGGAAAAGTACATACACGGCCTGTCGGATGTCGACTTGCTGGAGTACACACGAACGGCCACGCATCTACCGGAAGCCCTGGAATTCGCAGAGATCGAGTTAGCTGATCGGCACCTGCCCTCCGACCGCTTAACGGTTCTCGATAAGCAGTTGAAGCAGCGAGAAATAGCACGCCAGGCAGAAGCTCAGGCAGCCGCAGCCGAACCGCTGCATTGGGAATGGCGCATCGCAGTCTTTCTCTCCGGCATATACGCGATTCCTCTGCTATTATTCGTCCCTGCCTGGTGCAAGTTTCGGGATGAAGGTTTACACCAAAAATACAAAGACATGTGGACCTGTGCCGTAGCCGGTTTCTGCCTCCAGCCGATTCTAATCCTTGCACGCATCCCGCCCTGGAGCTGGCTCAGAGCCATTTTCTAAGCAGGGCATAGAATTCAGAATGTCGAATGAAGAATTCTTCAGGGGTAAACAGCCTATGAGATGCAGTACTTTCCCCCGTCAATCTGGTTGCCGTAGGTCCGTCCACGTCATGCCGAGAGCAGTCGAGGCATCTGTTCAAAACTTGCCATTGCAGTCTCGCAAGATGGGCTTTGGTTCGTTGGGCCTCTATGCACAAAGCTGCCGTAAATCGGCCATGCTCAGTTCGTTCAGCCGCGCAACTACTTTCTCTGCTTGACTCAACTGCTCGGCGTCGTAGGAATTTGTTACGGCGATGGTGTGCATTCCCGCTGCCTCAGCCGCCTGCAGGCCCCAGTGGGAGTCTTCTATAACGATACACTCGTTGGCCGCGATAGGGGGCCGGCAGTGGTCGATGAGCTTTCGCAGGGCCAGCAGGAATCCTTCCGGGTGCGGCTTTCCTTTTTTCACCTGCTCGGCGGAAACTATCGCCGTAAAGAAGTGCCGCAGCCGCGCCTCATCGAGCATCAGTTCAATTTCCACCAGCAGAGAGCCTGAGCATATCGCCATCGGGATTTGATTCTGTTTGAGCATTCTCAAGAATTCGTGCACGCCTTCGATTGTCCGGCCCTCGGTTTTTGTTAGCTCCTCGAAGATTTGGCTCTTTTGTTTGATGATATCGCCGATTTGCTGCTCGTCGATCTTCAGCAGGCCCTGTGTGATAAGCGTTTTGTAGCAATCGAAGTCGCTAAAGCCCAGATAATCCCGGTAGTATTCTTTCGTTGTCAGCTCGATGCCGTATGGGACTAATGAGCGGTTAAAAGCACGAAGGTGCAGGACCTCCGAATCGGTGATGACCCCGTCAAAATCAAATATTACAGCTTTGAGCATAAGGTTTTACTGGTTCCCAATATTCTCCAATTTTGTAATCCATTCGTTAAAGTGCGGACATTCCTGACGCATTGTTTCCAAACCAATTCGACTTGCTGCGGTTATGCCATTTATTGTTTTTTTAAAACCTTCAAACACTCCTTCAATTCGCCGTGAAGGACATGTGTCATAATGATCATCAATTTCTTCAGGGGTTGAAAATTTGTTTCGTATTGTCAGGAAAATAGAGGACAACTTTCTATCGCCAAGACTCTCGGCTAATTTCAAAGGAGATGAAAAAAGCAACGCTTCGAATTCGTGCATCTGAACATAAGGCATGAAACGGTTTGGATTAAAAGAATTTCCCAAATGATCGGCAATATCATTCGACATACCGCCTTCGACTATTGCAGCTTTTTCAGAACAACTTTGACAACGTTTTGCCTGATCCTTACCGGGCCAGTCCGTGGGCATTCCATAGAAATCAACCATAGTCGTACATAAACAAGATGGATCTGATTTAACCGTATTTAGAATTTGATTTTTAGATATCGAATATTTTGGAATGCCCCCGGCCTTCTGAAGGAGAAAAGGCTTGATATATGTTCCTCTTTCGTAAAAATGAGGTTTCAACACTTCATTGACAAAGAGTATTTCCGTTGGGCCTTCTACAAGAATCTTTATATTGCTCATTGGCCAGCCGTCCCCTCAATGATGTTTCGGCTCCAGATGTCTCCCAAAGAATAGTCTTCAAGCCAAATTTTTAATTTTTCCATGTCGGGACGGCTGAATACGGACTCTTCATTCTTGCGTTCAACAAGAATAATATCTTCCGGCTGGAAATGATCGATTAACGCCGCCGATTGTGTAGCGACGATAATCTGCGTTTTAAGCGAGGCTTTTTGGATTAACTCTGCTAATAATGCTAACGCAAAAGGATGCAATCCCAATTCTGGCTCATCTAATAAAATGGTTGAAGGCGGATCAGGTTGAAGCAACGCCGTCGCAAGACAGATAAAACGTAATGTGCCATCCGATATCTGACTTGGGTGAAACGGATAGTCCGATCCCTTCTGTTGCCATTCCAACAACGTTTCGTCCGGATTATCCAGAGAATCTCTTAATAAGAAATCATCGAAAAACGGGGCAGCCAATTGAATTACTTCACGGATATACTGATATTCCTTTTCATGCTTTTTCCTAAGAAAAAGCAGAAACGCCGCCAAATTACTCGCATCAGGTCTTAAGTATTCATAATCTCGTTTAGAGCACGGTCTTTTAATCCCAGCAAAATCACTCGTATCATGGAAATGATAGGTTGAAAAGATCTTTTCAATATCGTTGCGTTTTATATATGCAGAATGTGGATCCCCAATAGGTATTCTTGTTGACCGAGAGAATTGATTGTTAGCAGTAATGGACAACTCAAATGTATAAAGAGGTAAATTTAATATTTCTAATTCCACTTTGATTGACTGAGTTACTTTAGAACCTAAATAAAGAAATCTATCTGCGCCTCCTTTCTTTTGAACATAGAAGTGAGGTAATCCTTTTTCTTTTGCAATTGCTTGTAAAAGCTCAAAAAAACTGACAAAGTTGCTTTTTCCTGAGCCGTTCGGGCCGATCAGGATATTGAGATTTCGAAGCTCGAAATCCTTAAGATTTCGAATGGATTTGTAGCCTTTTATGGTTAATTTGCTTATTGCCTGTCCCATACCATGTTCCTTATCCAGCTTGGATAACAAAAAACCCCGGCTGTTTTTGCCGGGGCTTCATTATACAATTGAAAATCGGTAATTTACAATGGTTTTATCCCAGTTCCTGCACCGGGCCGATGAGGGCTTCATACTCTGTGAACGTTGACTTGTCGCCGGTGCGGACAAGCTCTACCAGGGCGGCGATCTTCGGGGCGTTCTTGGTAATATATCTGCGTGCGAGCACTGCTTTGCGTTTTTTCATGGAGATAATCTGGCCATCATCGTCCGAACCGTTCTGGGCGACCGCGACTTCCATATCTACCTTCGTACTGGCCTGGCCGCAGAACAGATAGCCGTTAATCAAGTCTATAGCTATATCGACGACCGGTCTGCCGTAAAGGTCCATGTATTCGTTGCCGTGCTCCTTCACGTAGGCTACCGCCTCTTTCAAAAGCTGCCGCCCCTCGGCGAGTTTTTCGAGCAGGTCTTTAACTTCGGCGTCATAATCCTGTTCCGCCAGTTCGGTCATGAATTTCTCCGCCGTTCCGCTGGCGACGCCGCGAACCGCCGCGACGACCTGCAGTTGGCTCGTCCCCTCGTAGATGGTCGTGATTCTTGCGTCGCGGACGTACCTTTCGCAGGCATAGTCCCGCATATACCCGCTGCCGCCAAGCACCTGCATCGAGTCGTAAGTGACACTGTTGCACATTTCCGAGCAGTAGTATTTGCTCATCGGCGTCAGCATCGCAGCGTATCTTCTATACTTTCGCGATTCGTTCTTGAGTTGCTTGGCTTCGACCTTGTCTTTGGGCGGGTTCGTTTCGAGCCGTTTTGCGTATCCTATTTCCATATCAACCACGCGCGACGTCTCGTACAAAAGCGCCCGGCCAGCTTCGATGGCGATCTTCATATCGATCATCATGTCACGCACTGCGGGCAGCTTTTCAATCGCAACGCCAAACTGTTTTCTCGTTGAGGCGTAATCGCGGGCAACGCGGTACGCCGCCTCGGCGATACCCATCGACTGGCCTGCAATTCCGATGCGGGCGCCGTTCATCAGGCTCATCACGTATGTCACGAGACCTCGCTGGCGCTCGCCGATTATTTCACAGGGCGTGTTGTCGAAGAAAATCTCACACGTCGGCGAGCCGTGAATGCCTAACTTGTCTTCCAGCCGGCGAATGTGCACAGTCGGGCCAGGCTCACAGACAAACAGGCTCAGGCCAAGCCCGCCGCTTCGGTCCGGCTCGCTACGCGACAGGACCAGCAGGACATCGCCGCAGCCGTTGGTGATGAAGCGTTTTACGCCGTGCAGGAGCCAGTTGCCGTCATCGTCCTGGAACGCACGGAGCTTGATCGCCTGTAAATCGGAGCCGGCGTCCGGCTCTGTAAGGACCATCGCACCGGTGACTTTGCCGGTGGAAAAATCATGTAAATATTTCTGCTTGATCTCTTCCGATGCGAATGCGTTGATCGTCTCGGCGATACCCTGCAGGCCGAAGATGTTCATAAGCCCGGCGTCCGCCCGCGAGACGATCTCGATTGCCATCGAATAGACGAGATTAGGGAAATTGAGACCGCCGAACCGGTGCGGCAGCGTAAAACCCATGACCTCAGCCTGGCCGAGTTTTTCTATCGCCTCGGCGATTCCCTTTGCGCGGGTCACGGTGCCGTCCTCGTTGAGAATATTGCCCTGGCGGTCCACGTCTTCGGCGCGCGGCGCGATGAAATCGCCGCTCAGTTGCCCGAGCGAATCAAGCACCATATCGTAGTTTTGTATAGCCTCTTCGGCATCAGCCGGGGCGTAGTTGGATTCGCTTGCGAACTTAAAACCTTCCTCGCAAACGCTCGCCGAGCCGGCCACGTCCGTGTGCCTGAACAAAAACTGTATATCGTCGTTATCTTTATAGAAGTTGGCCATTGTCCGTTCCGTTTTCCCTTATGGTCATTGTGAGCGAAGTGAAGCAATCTAACACGTGGGGATTAAGATTGCCGCGCCAACCTTTCGGTTGGCTCGCAATGACGGCTATAGTTTAGTTTCACTCCTCTTTTATGCTCTTTTCCTTGATCCCTTTTATCATCATCGGCACGACTTCATTCAAGTCGCCGAGTATTTTGTAATGCGCGACGCCGAAAATCGGCGCTTCGGGGTCGTTGTTGATCGCGACGATTTTCTGGCTCTGCGACATTCCCGCCTGATGCTGGATCGCGCCGCTTATTCCGACTGCGATATACAAGCTCGGGCGCACCGTCGTGCCGGTCTGGCCGACCTGATGATCGTGGTCGATGTAGCCTAAGTCAACCGCCGCCCTGGTTGCCGCTGGTGCTCCGCCGAGGCAGTTTGCAAGGTTCCAGACGAGCTTGAAGTTGTCTTTACTGCCGACTCCTGCTCCGCCTGCGACGATTATTCTCGCCGCTTTGAGATCGACCTTCTTGGCGCGCTTGTGCTCTTCGAGAATCTCCAAAGGCAAATTCTGCTCGGCGAGTTGAACTTTCTCTTCGATAATCTCGCCCTTGCGCGCCGCGTCCGACTCGGGCATCGGCATTACACCTTCGCGGACGGTGGCCATCTGGGGCCAGCGGTCGTGATTGATAATCGTCGCGACGATATTTCCGCCGAAGGCGGGCCTGATCTGGAACAGCAGATTCTTGTGGATCTTCTTGTCCTTGACGGTCGTGTGGTCGCCGATTTGCAGGTCCGTGCAGTCGGCGGTAAGACCAGCCTTTGTCGCACTTGCGATCCGCGGCGCCAAATCCCTCCCGGCAATCGTCGCACCGTAGAGCACAATCTGAGGCTCGTGTTTTTGAATCAAATCGTACATCACCTTTGCGTAGCTGTTCGTCTGGTAATCGCCCAGCAGCGGATGCTCGGCCAAGTAAACCTTGTCGGCCCCGTACTGCATCACCTTTGTGGCAAGGTCCTTGACGCCGTCGCCCAAAACCACCGCGGCTAACTTCACCCCTAACGTATCTGCCAAATGCCGGGCCTTGCTCATCAGCTCTATCGACGTATCTTCCAATTGCCCGTTATGCTGCTCGGCAAAAACCCAAACTTCACCTTTTCTATTCACATCTATCATGATTTCGTCGCTCGTATATCGTATTGCGTATTGCGTAGGGTGGGGCTTGCCCCACCATCGACATTCATGGTTCTACGCTATGATTTTGTCATCGATAAGCTCGTGTATCATATTTGAAATTGCCTCTTCGGTCGCCTCAATCTCTTTGGTTTCTTTGGCTGCTAAGACTACGCTCTGGATGCGATGGACTTTGGTCGGCGAGCCGCTCTGGCCGCACCATTCCAGGTCGGCCTCGACAATATCGAGGTCCAACTGTTTGATAAGTGAGCCGGCCGCTTCCAACTTGCTGCATCTATGCTCGACCAACTCTTTGATGTCCTCTTCGTCGGCGTCGGTATTCTCGGCTTTGATTCTCTGTTCTACCTCCATCGGCGTGCATGCGTTCTTGTATTTCATCATTTTCTTGGCCGCGGCGACTCTCGGCTCATTCGCATCTCCGACAACGGTCAGTAATACCGGCAGGTCGGCCTTGACCTGTTGCCAGCCGTTGCCGATATTCCGCCTGGCTGTGATGGTCCTGCCGTCAAGCTCTTCCAGCTCTTCGACGTAGGTGATCTGCGTAACGCCCAGCTTCTCTGCTAATTGCGGGCCGACCTGCGCCGTGTCGCCGTCAATCGCCTGCCTGCCGCACAGAACGATATCGTAATCGAGCCTCTTGACCGCACAGCTAAGGATATAGCTTGTCGCCAACGTATCGCTCGCGGCACATCGCCGGTCGGTTAGCAGGATCGCCTCGTCGGCCCCGCGATACAGCGAATCGCGGAGAACCGCACTTGCGGCCGGCAGCCCCATCGTGATAACGGTGATATGCCCGCCGAACTTATCTTTGACCTGCAACGCCAATTCGAGGGCGTTAAGGTCTTCCGGGTTGAAGATGGCCGGCAGCGCAGAACGCTTGACCGTCCCGTCGTCGTTCATCACGTCGCCCGTAATCCTTTTAGTATCAGGCACTTGCTTTACAAGCACAACGCAGTTATAAGCCACTTGTTATCTCCTTGTCTGGCTTTTATGTTCATCAAGAATAGCTCTCATCCGAGACACGAGGAACGTATTTTAGTGGGAATCACGCGCAAGTCAAGCCTAAAGAGCAGATCACTGATGAATTAGTCATTCAGTTGATCAGTTGACCGGTAAATCTCAATTTTTATCCATGAAATCAATTCTATCTTGATATAGTAGTCTTTTTGGCCGGTCGAAACGGTGTCCAGGCGAAGGCCCGCAATTGCCCCCTTGTAGTGCGGAGATAAACTCAAATCAATCTCATAGATACTGTAGCACCCATCCGGCCGAATGTCGAATTTTGACAACACACAACACACAACATACGACATGCGAGATACGAAATACGATATACGAAATACGCCCTTTTAATGTTAAAAGTGCTAAACCCTAAAGGGGAAAAGGCCGATGCTGTTGCTTGTGCTATCATTGCGAAAAGAAATCGTAGATTTTCTTTGACAATGGTTCTTTTAGACCGATAATGAGTGCAATTGGGTTATTGGATTATTAGTTGTGTGTAGAAACTAAGGCCAATGGATTGGCTCCTCAGAGGGCGCATTTCGGTTTACCTGAGTGATACTTATGACGACCGAAACAAACTACGATACGGTGTTCGGTAAAATGGTTGTTGAACGTGGACTGTGCACCGATGAGGAGCTGCGTCGCTCACTCAAGGAATTGCAGACCCGCCGGAAGATCAAACCTGCAATACTCAAAGATCTTATGGTCGAGCTTGACTTTATCACCGCGAGTCAGGCTGAGAGATTGAAGACAAGCCTCAAAGAGAGCAAAGCGGCGGTAAAAAAGATTCCCGGCTACAAAATCATCGGTAAACTCGGCGCCGGGGCGATGGCTGTCGTGTATAAGGCAAAGCAGTTGAGTTTGAACCGGATGGTTGCGATCAAGGTTCTGCCGAAACGGTTCAGTGAAAATCCCGAATACGTCGAGCGGTTTTATAAGGAAGGCCAGGCCGCCGGGAGCCTCAATCATCCCAACATCGTCCAGGCTATCGACGTCGGCGAGGCAGGGGGGTATCACTATTTTGTGATGGAGTATGTCGAGGGCAAGACCATATCTGACGATCTGGTGGCCGGACAGATATTCTCCGAAGCCGAGGCGCTTGAGATAATCATTCAGGTCGCTAATGCGCTCGCTCATGCTCACGCTTGCAGTCTTATTCACCGCGATGTCAAGCCCAAGAACATTATGATAAGCAACAATGGGACGGTCAAACTTGCCGACATGGGTCTTGCACGCGCGACGACGGACATCGAGGCCGCACAGAGCGAGGCGGGCAAGGCCTACGGAACTCCGTATTACATCGCGCCGGAACAGATTCGCGGCAAGATTGACATCGACGGCAGAGCCGACATTTACGGCCTGGGCGCAACTTTGTATCACATGCTCACCGGGCGCGTGCCGTTTATGGCGGAGGATTCAGCCGATGTCATGCGAAAGCACCTGAGAGAAAAGCTGGTTCCGCCGGATCATATCAATACTTCGTTGTCGGCGGGGGTCTCGGAAGTTGTTGAGATCATGATGGCCAAACGCAGAGAAGACCGCTATCATAACGTCGAGGAGCTGCTGACGGATCTGGAAGCTCTTAGCAATGGCCGGCTGCCGGTTCAGGCGCACAGGAGGTTTGATGTTTCGATGCTCGAGCAGTTGGAAGAGGGCGATGCGGTTGAGGCCAAGGAAAAAGTCTATGAAGAAGAGACTATCGCCAATTACCGAATGGCAATATTGATCCTGACCACAGTCGCGGCGGTCTTCCTGCTCGTCATTGTTCTGCTTCTCTTGCTCAAGTAATCAACAGTGCCGGCATCGGCGCACAAGCAGAAACCTTAATCATAGATCAATAACAATTTATCAATGAGTCCATGCCTCGATGCGGCGCACATTTCTCTTCCGAGGATCAAGGTCGCCGTAGTAATCGACTTCGATTCGATAAGAATCACTCCGCCCGTGACCGACCTTGCCAATGGCATGCTCCGGTTCTCAATTGTGGGCGGCAGACCGGACCCCATCGACTGGCCCGACTATTTCGACCAGGACAAACTCCTCCAGTTCCTGGCCGGCTACCGCAACGTTATCCAACTGAACGAAAACACTCTAAATTCGCTGCTGGACCTAATGATTGAAACGATGATTGCCGAGGCGATTTTGACCATCGCCACCACCGGCTTCTTCGGCCGCTTCCACGGCACAGATTTCCTGCAAATGATCCGTAGAAAAGCCTAACGGCTGAATAAGAAACGTGAAGAACTCACAAAACTGATTCGGACAGAAACCTCCGTTGTGGCTGTGCTCAGCCCTTGAGGAAAATCACTAACACGAGGATAGCGCCAAATGCAATCGCGCAAGGCACTATGAAAATAGAGCGCCACTGGAACTTGCCGTCTTTCCTGAACTTGTCCATTATCACGCCGGCGAACTGCGTGCCGGCAAAAAGGCCGACGCCTGTAGTGGTGGCAAAAAGCAGCGACTGCACCGAGCCTCGTATCTCATCCGACGCAAGCGAGTTTGCGAATATCTGTCCGACGATGACGAAAAGCACGTAGGCCAGGCCGTGGAATGGCTGGCAGGCAATGATGATCCATCGCGGTTTCTGCACTACGTAGGCTACGTACAGTACGAACCAGCAGGCTGCTCCGACGACGAGGGTCCATTTCGTCCCGATCTGGTCCATGAGGCTGGCCATCAGGGCGACCGTGGCTATTGCCTGTACGGCCTGTGCGATGCCCATCGAGGCGGGGACGTTCTTGGCGGGTATCCCGCGGTCCTGCATAAACGGCGCTGTGCCGAGGAAGTAGAACTGCATCAGGGCGAAGAAGACCATTGAGACGGCTATGAAGACAAGGAAGTTAAAGCCTGTGAACATGCTCATAGCCTGAAGTATTGGGGCCGTGCCGGCGCCGGCGGGTGGCGTATCGGGCAGAAAGAAGCAGCCGAGGCCCATTATCACCGACAGGACAGCCGCGAGGTAGAGGCAGTCGCTTCCTTTCTCGCCGGTCTTGAATTTCCAGCGCCAGCCCGTGAGTGACCAGGCGATCAGTGCCCAGCCGATAGGGGCCCAGATAAAGATGTTTGCGGACGCGGCGTTGATTGCGTCCTCGTTGTCATAGACCTTACCCAAATGGTGGAACATCAGGGAATTCACCAGTGGCAGCGTGGCGCAGTAGCAGAGTGAGTAGAGAAACATTACAACGAGCAGGCTCTTGAACGTTGTCTTGCGCACAGCGACGTACATGCAAACTGCGCCGAGCAGGTGAGCTATGGCGAGGATGATCTCGGTATTCACATATTTATCGGCGAGCTGCCCCGACACTAACGGCATGAAAATACATGCGATCGGGAAAGTCGCGTAAATCCATCCGGTTTGTTTGCCGCTCATCTTTAGCGGGCCAAGAAGCCGTGCCGCCAGCACCGGCATCCAGGCTCCCCAGATCGCGTACTCCATGAACATCGCAAAGCTCAGGGCGAAGTACAGTTTCCACTCCATTTTGATCTCCTTAACCTATGTCCGTTTGGACCTCTGGCTCCTGCTCAGCCGATGCCGCCTGCGCAGCCTGCTTGACATTATCGCGCGGCACATCTTCTTTGAATACAAAACAGAATACCCCTAATAACACTGCTGAAATGATCATGGTGATAATCCATATAGGATTCCAACTCACGCCTGCTTCAGTGGTGTAGATCTCGATGAGCCTCCCATTGAAGAAATTACCGATAAACATGCCGACGCCAAAGCAGATCAGAACGATCAAACCCTGGGCCTGGGCGCGAATCTCAGGAGGCGCCTTTTTGTCCACGTACACCTGGCCGCCAACGAAGAAAAAGCCGAAGATAATTCCGTGTACGAGAATGGCCAGGTAGTACAGTGTTGTTTGATCGTACATCCCACCACCCAGGAACGCCACGTATCGCACTAACAAAGCTATCAGACCCACAGCCATAGCCCACTTGACGCCGAAACGCACAAGGGCTATCGGGACCAGCAGCATGACAAACATTTCGACGAACTGCCCCCAATTCATCGTTATCGTGATCTTCTCGAAGCCCTGATCCTGAAGAAACTGGGAGCCGTAAGACCAGTACATGGTAAAAGGGATCATTACAAACATCGAGACGAGGATAAACAATAAGAAGTTCCGGTCCTTGAGCAGAGTGAGCGCCCGCAGGCCGAGCGCGTCCATGATCGAGGCTTCCTTGCCCTTTCCCGGCGGCGGTGTATTGGGTAGTGCAAAGCCAAAGAAGGCCGTCACCAGCGCCGTGGCGGCACCGCACATCAGAGGAATACTCGTGCCATCGATCATCTTTTCACCGAACATCTTCCATCCGGCCACAAAGCTGAAAACACCGGAGGCGACCCAGCCGATAGAGCCGAAGACGCGAATCTGGGGGAACTTCTCCGACGGGTAGTTTGCCATCGCGATCGCATTGGTCAGGCTCCACGTCGGCATGTAGCAGAACATTGCCAGCAGCAAGATCACGAACAGTCCCATTGGATTGGTCTGCCGGGCGGCGAGCAAGAACAGCACGGCGCAGCCGAAATTCAGGACCGTCAGCACCTTCTGGCTGGCGAAATGACGATCCGCGATCATACAGATGATCGGCGCGACCAGACAGCCCAGCGCCATCGAGCTGAGGATCGTGGCCTTGTACATGCCCTCCACTCCCATATTGGTGAGATAGGCAGCCAGGGGCACCGACCACACGGCCAACATCATGTACTGCAGGAACATCATAATGCTCAGGCGAATCCTGACGCTTGTTGAGGCCTTGTCCATTTTGCTCTCCTTAACCTATTTCGAGATTCTTGCCGTCGGAGTTCGAGCTTCTAAGCGGTTTTAACTGCCGATGTTGCAGAGCCTGTCGGCTGCGAGCTTGATGTCGCCGGGCCGGTCGTCGCCGGCTTCGCGCTCAATTGCCAGCGCGCCGTCGAAGCCGATGTCCGTCAGGGCATTTAAGAATTTTTCGGGCTGCACCTGCCCGTCTCCCCAGGGGACCTCGGCGCCCCACGTGCCCGGCTGCTCGGTCCGGTTGGCGTCCTTGATATGAATATGCTTTATCCACGGGGCCAGCACCTTGACTGCCGCGATGGGATCGCCCTTGTCGTACAGGATCATGTTGGCCGGGTCGAAATTGACCCCTATCGCCGGGTGATTCAATTCCTCCATGAATTGCCGCAGCTCTTCGGCCGTTTCCTGACCCGTCTCTAACAGCAGCATAAGGTCCTTATCGCCAGCCGCATCGGCAAGTGTTCTGATCCGGTCGTAAAACTTCTTTGCATACTCGGCGTTACTCTCATCGACAAACCCGGCGTGCATCGAGAGATACTTTACGCCGAGCTTAACCGTTGCCTCGGCAGCGCCGAAGAACAGGTCGCGATTCTGCTGCCAGCAATCATCGGGCACAACGCCGCCGGTCACCTTTATGCTGTCGAGCGTCGAATAGTCCTCCTGCGGAAAATCGATCATCGTAGAGGTCACGGTCCAGTTTTGCTTCTGCACGGCTGCCAGGTAATCGTCCCCGCCTTCTCCCACGGCAGCCCTGATCCCCAGGTGTACATGGTTAAGCCCAATATTGCTCATAACCTTTGCTATTCCGTCAATATCCGTTTGCAGCGACCACGTGCAAACTCCTACAGGCCAATCTTTGCATTTCATTTTACGCTTCTCCAAATCAAATCCGTTATCCTTGCTTAGCCAATCGAAACCTTTTGTCCGGTGTTCACCGACTCCTTCTCTGCTTCGATGATTTTCACTGAATTCATCGACTGCTCCAGAGTCGTTATCTCCTCGACCTTCTTGCCGCTTGCGGCTTTGGCGAAATGGGCAATCTGCAGGAACCAGCCGTCGCCTTCTGCCATGTCCGGCGTAAACGCCTCGCCTTCGACAGGGCAGAGCCTGAACGCAGGATCGCGCGTCAGGTCGTAAACCAGCGTTGCCTTCTCCAGCACAATGTTGAAGCTCATCTCGAATCCGAACGCAGGCATCATCCCCCAGCCGCCCTCGGCGGTGATCGCCGTGTCATTGTCATAAAGGTACTGGGTGGAGATGTGCATCAGTCCGCCTCCGGGGCCTTTTCCCCCGACACTGCAAACAGCCTTCGGCATCCCGAACAGATACTGAACATAGTCTGTGTCATGGATGTGCAGGTCCAGGGCCATTCCACCGCTGCGCTGCTCGTCCAGGAACCAGTTGTCGATGCTCCAGGTCGGAGCGGCGCCGAGACGCTGAAATGTCCCTGCGATGACTTTGCCGTACTCACCGGAGTCAATTATTTCTTTCGCTTTGGCGTATTCGGGCCAGAATCGAACGCAGTGCCCGATCTGCAGCATCTTTCCGCTGCTTTTGGCTTCGGCGATCATTCCCTTACAGTCTTCGACGGTCAGTGCCATAGGTTTTTCGCACATGACATTGAGACCTGCTGATAGCGCCTTTATTGCATTGTCCGGATGCAGGTAGGTCGGCAGCGTTATCGAAACCGCATCGAGTTTCTCCTCGGCCAACATCTTGTCGAAGTCGGCGTACACCTGCAACGTACTGAAGTCAACTTCCTCCTGCCCGTCTCCGATGTTGCCTACCGCTCTTTTCGTGTCCTCTTCAATGTTCGGATTCACGTCGCAGATCGCCACAACTTCGGCGCCTTCGACCTTCTTCCAGCACTTATAGTGCGTCTGCCCCATAAACCCGAATCCAACGATACCAACTTTTAGCATAGTAGTAATCCTCCCGTTTATTGCCGGTCGTTTTCGTTCTCTCTCGTCATAACGCAGGCATTCTATCAGAGCCGGCACCGTTGGCCAACACATTTGCCTAAAAATTATCCGGGCCTTTCGTGCTACGACTCCCGCAAGTGGAAGGGCCGGAAGGTATTTATACGGATCGTCGACAAGGCCCGCGGCTCATGGGGCCACACAAACTTCGGCGGAATCTATCACGTCGGTGGCGATAGACCGCAGAAGCGTAGGGTGGGGCTTGCCCCACCATCATGATGTCTGAACGGGAACGGTGGGGCAAGCCCCACCCTACATGGCTACCTGGCTTTGGTCAGGGATACGTGCAAAACCACGTCCGTATCTGCGGGATTGGGAAAGATAGTTTCCTTCTGTTTGTTGCCGCGGATTTTCCCCTTGCTGACGGTCTTGCCCGAACCGGGATCGAACCATTCAAAACTGTACTGTCTCGGTCTGAGCTTCAACTTGACCGGCTCGCCGGCGGCGGGTTGATAAACTACGTACTGTTTGCCCGGATTTGCGAGGCAGTACCCTGTGCCCATCGGCTTGCATTTGTTTAGATCCATCTGCTGTGCGAACTTCAGCGCGTATCCCATGCTGCGGCGTATCGGCTCAAAGTTCGGATCGAATCTTTTGCCCAATACGATGCCGTCATAAGGGTCCATGAAAATCGGATTCAGCCCGCGCGTGAAACTCTTCCATACCCATGCCTGGTTGCCGCCGATTCCCCAGAGGTGATCGGTGTCGGTCAGGATTACTTTGCTGCCGTCGTTTGCCGGCGGATTGTCCCTGTAGCCGCCTTGTGGATTCGGCGAGATCCAATCGGCAGGGCTGTCGAACAGATTCTTATTCGTTCCGCCCCTGAACTGGAACGTCATCCCAATCGGATGCTGTGTCGGCTTGTCTTTCTCATACTTCCGGATGTACTTTATCATCGCATACTGCCACTGTGTGGATTCGCCGTGGTTTTCGTTCGATATCTCATACAAGACGTTGTCGAAGCGATTGACTGTGTCGATAACTTTCCGGATGTAGGCTTTCTGGATGTCTGTGACTTTGTCAACGGCAAGCTCATGTACTTCCAGGCCCTTGCCGTCGGCGTTCGAGTCTCCGTCCACGCCGTTGATGTTGTTTTGAGGATGAAACGGATGTGATTTCCAGCCGCCTTCGATCCGCTGCATCGCCCAGCCTTCGAAGAGCATGACCGAGACGTATATCCCGCGTTTGCGCGCCGTTTCCAGCCTGTCCCGCAGTCGGTTGAAATACGCCGGGTCGAATTTTGTTAGATCGAATTTCGGCTTGCCGTCGAGGGCCTTGCCCGGCCCTGTGCGCAGCCACGGGTGCGGATGAACGCAGAAGTCTGTAATATCATTGCGGAACCTGGCATTGTTTCCTCGCGTGTCCCACTTGACCATTTCCCATGCCCACATGCGCATGAAGTTGTGGTTGTACTTGCCCATCCAGTCGAGACAGGCCTCGTAATCGAACGGCTTCGGCGGGTCTTGGGGCCCCATGTCAACGAGGTTATACCAGACGTGCGAGCCGACAAGCAGGACCGCCTTGCCGTCAGCGTCTGCGAAGTACCTCGGATTGTCGGGACAAATTCGCAAAGGCCCGTTTGTCGGCTGTGCCCAAGCTGCTGTGCATAGTGGCACGACGAAAAGTAAAACGCCTGATATGAGTTGTTTCTTGAGATATGTCATTTTGGCTCTCCTTTGACAATTGTGTTCGTGCCGATGTTCTCCTTCGAGTTTACACGCCGGTGTAAAATTATACATGCGGCGCACGGCAATAGCAATTTTGTTCGTTCCAAATTAAAGTAAACGGCAAACTTTGCATTTACAGGATGGATTTGGTACGCTTATGACATGACAGCTTTGAATTCGGAAATCCAGTCCCAGCTTATAGAAGCAGGCGCCTCTTTGGTTGGTTTTGCAGACATAAGCGCTCTTCCTGCCGACGTGAGGGGCTCTATGGAATCTGCGATTTCAATAGCGGCGGCGCTTGATGTCTCGGTCATTCAAGAGATATCAGAAGGCCCGACTCAACGTTATTACCAGGAGTACAAAAGGGTGAATGAGTTTTTGAGCCGTTTGTGTGCAAGCGTTGTTGACGATCTTAAAGGGCGCGGACACGATGCTGTAGCTATTGAGCCTACCATTGAAATAGGAGGATTGGCTAAGAAGACGTTGACCACGCCGCTTCCGCATAAGACTGTGGCTACTCGCGCCGGATTGGGATGGATAGGAAAGTCGGCGCTGCTGATTACGGAACAATACGGGCCGGCCATACGCCTCGCGACGGTGCTTACGGATGCTCCATTTAAGGCCGGAAATGCAATAGACGGTTCGCGCTGTGGTGATTGCACGAAATGTGTTGACCGTTGTCCCGCAAAGGCAATTTCAGGCAAGAACTGGACGAGGGGCATGGAAAGAGAATCCATATACGATGCGCACGCATGTTGTGATGAGGCTACAAGCGCATCGGGCAAAATACAAGTCCCAGTGACTATTTGCGGGATTTGCATCAACGCCTGCCCCTGGACGCAGAAGTACATTCGGGGTTGAATATCAGCTTCTTTTTTCGATTTGCCGGATCAGGTTCTGGAAGATGAAGAAGTGGAAAGGAAGAAACATGTACCAATAGACTCTTCCGAACACACCCCGGGGCTGATAGTAGGCGTTTACTGACAGCCTGTTCTTGTCCTCTTCTCTATCAACACTGAACTGAAGCCATGCTTTGCCGGGCAGCTTCATTTCCGCCCGCAGCAGAAGTATGGCATCGGCCCTGAGGTCTTCGACGCGCCAGAAGTCGATCACGTCGCCGATTCTAAGTTGGGAGGGACTCCTTCTTCCGCGCAACGATCCTACGCCTAAGAGCAGCCGATCGACGGCGCCGCGGAGCCGCCACAACAAGTTGGTGTGGAACCAGCCCTCTTTGCCACCGATCCTGCAAACCGAACGGAAAAGCGATGAGGTGTCCTTTTCCGTCAGAAGCGAATGCGTGCTCGTGTAGCGGACCGGCTTTTCGATTTCATGGAGTTTCATCGCCAGCTCGTGAGCGGGGGGATAAGCGTCGGACCATCTGGTGTGGACCTGGTCCTGCTCTTCGCGCGACATGGCTCTTACGAGTGATTCCTTATATCCCAACGGCTCGAATGCCATGATTCGCTTGATGGCATCGTTCTGACAGACGACCTCGTTAGTGATTCCTTCCATCAGGCACCGGGTGATCGAGGCGGGCACCGGCGTGAAAAGACTCGTGATGTACGCGAAAAGCCCGATGTTGTAGAACGAACAAGGAACGAAGAGCCTTCTCTTGCTTAGCAGCTTGGCGAGAATCTCCAACATCTGCCTGTAGGTCAGAATGTCCTTTCCGCCGACGTCGAAGGATTTTCCCAACGTGTCGTGTGTCTCCAGCACGCCGACGAGATACTTGATGACATCGCGGATGCCAATTGGCTGGCACCTCGTCGTCACCCAGTGCGGCACGAGAAGAATAGGCAGGCTCTTTACCAGATGTTCGATAATCTCGTACGAAGCGCTGCCGGAGCCGATGATGATTGCCGCCCGAAGGACGGTCGTCGGCACCGCCCCCCGGCCGAGTTCCTCGGCAACCTGCATCCTGCTCCTGAGGTGAGGTGACAGCGGAGCCCGAACCTCACCGAGCCCTCCAAGATAAATGATTCTTGCGAGTCCCTTCTCCTCGGCGGCCCGTCTGAAATTCTCTGCGGCCTGGATCTCTTTCGATTCCAACTCCTCTTGCCCAAGAAGCAACGAATGGATCAGATAGTAGGCGGCGTGAATCCCTTCCAGTGCCTTTCTCAAGCTGTCAGGATCCAGAGCGTCGGCGACCACGATCTCGGCGCCGGGCCACCGCTGCTCGTACTCATCCCAAGCGGCCCTGACCATCACTCGTACCCGGTAGCCCCTGGCCAACAGTTCAGGGGTGAGCCGCCCCCCGACGTACCCGGTCGTACCGGTCACCAGGATCTTACCCATTTCGGGCTGCGGCTCGGAAGGCAAATCGTGACAGAGAAGATCGTTCTCGACTGACGCCATCGACTACCTCTTATTTATCCGGGCCTTTGTGTCATGGCGTCAACCCGCTTTGCCGGTGCGCTGCTTGCGGATATGACGCGTGATTGCTTCGACGGTATCGAGCCACAGGCCGTTGGCCGGGTCCTGGGCGTATTCGCAAAGGGCTTTGAGAGTTGACGATCGAGTGGTCTGCCGACCGTCCTCGGCGATCTCGTGGCCGCAGAAGACGAGCCATCCGCCGTTTGCCAGTGTTCTGTCGATTACCTGTTTGACCTGCTCGAAATCTTTGCCGTCCAGCTCCATCGCCATCAGTTGCGCCGTGTCGCAAAAGGCCGGGTCGTTTGCCCATTCGTCCATCCAGCCGCGCCCGGTCCAGAATGCCTCGGCCACAAGCGGCACGTAGCTCTTGAGGTTTCGTCCGCGTCCTACGTATTTCTGCCCGCAGGGATAGGCGAAGGAAACCGGTCTTACATCGAGCAGGCGCTCTATGGTGGCGTTCGACTCGGTCAATTCATGCCGCATTCTGTCGAGGTTGTAATCTTCCAGTGCTCGGTCGCCTATGAACGGGAAGTTGCCCGAGCAGGGGTGTGTCAGCGTGTGATTGCCGATCTCGTGACCGTTGGCCGCTGCCGCCTTCCAGGCATCCAGCCCTCGGTCAAGATTGGGAATTGAAACATAAAAAGTGGCTTTCGTGCCGTACTCATCCAGAATCGGCACGCCGTTGGTAATCTGGCTGTGCCGTGCATCGTCAAAAGTCAGGCTGATCGCGGCACGTTTTCCATCGGGCCAGCGAAAATTATCCCGTTTCTCCATCACAGGCAGGTCTTTACCTTGCAAATCGGACTGCGAGCAACCTGCGAAAATAACGATGAAAAAGCAACATACAACGTTTAGACATAAAGCGGCGGTTTTCATGAACGGTCTCCTTCTTACCAGGTGTACTTTAGATACTGCATAATGACGCTTATTCTGTAAAAACTTTGCTTGTATTTCAAGTGAATTTTTCGGATAATGGCCAGTCATTGGAGAACGAACCGAAGGTTGTCACGTGCAGGAGAGTCTCTATGAAATCCATTGATAGAGCGAGAAGTATTGCTGTTGTTCCACTATTGCTGATCGTGTCGTTTTCCTTTGCGGCGTTGGCTGACGGGCCAGGAGACCTTGAGAGCATCGATCCGTCCTACTATGAAACTGACGCCAACAGCCTGATTGACATCGGGAGCGCCCGGGACATAACGGCTAAACGCAAAGCCCTCGTTCGATATATCTGGATGGGCGAAAGTTTTCCCTCCGGAAAGTTGCCCGGCGAAGTTGAGGAAAATATCACGGACGACAGATATGCCGATCTGTTCAAAACGAACCTGATGCGTATTGACAAGATAACCGTCAACATGGATTATGGCTTGAGTTCCATCTCTTATCATTTTCTCCCCAGGACAAGTAATGGCAAATTGATTGTTTATCACCAGGGCCATCGAGGCGATTTTGTCCAGGGCATAGATACAATTGGAGCTTTTTTGGAAAAAGGTTTCTCGGTAATGGCGTTTTCAATGCCTTTGCTTGGAATGAACAATCAGCCGGTAGTCGATCTTGATAGGTTTGGCAAGTTTCATCTTGTCAAACACGACCACATGAAACTTCTGAAAAGCCCGATCAGATTTTTTGTCGAACCGATAGTAGTGGGGATCAATTACGGCACAAAGCTCAATTATGATGAGATACACATGATAGGCATTTCGGGCGGCGGATGGACAACGACTGTGTGCGCCGCCGTCGATAAGAGAATTCGCCACAGCTACCCGGTTGCCGGCACGTTGCCGTTTTACCTGAGGTCCAATGTACAAAGAGACTGGGGCGATTACGAGCAGAACTTGCCGGACCTGTACAATATCGCAAATTATCTCGAACTCTACGTGCTTGGCTCCTTTGGGGAAGGGCGCGTGCAGGTCCAACTGCTCAACAAGTATGATTCGTGCTGCTTTGCCGGGATAAGGTATCGCACCTATGAAAACACCATGAAGGAAGTAATGAGGAGCCTGGGCAAAGGCAAGTTCGAGATATTCCTGGATGATAGCCATAAGGATCACAAAATATCCGAGGAGTCACTCAAGGTCGTTTTCAAAAACGAGGGACTGTGAAATTGCTTTGAAACCGGGAGAAACTCGATGAACGTCCGACGACGCAGATTTGCGAGGGAGGTAATAGTCTTTGTGATGCTGCTCAATATCTTAAACAACGGCAGTTCAGCAGAGCAGGGGGCTTACTTTGCCAAGAGGGAATACGTCCCAAAGCCTCTGCCGACATTCGATACCACGAAAGATAAATTGCCCTCTCCGATTTACGATGAAGATCCGAATTATGTCCGATGTTACTGGAAGGCGTGGGAATTGGCGTTCAGGAATTTTCACGAGCCGACCCCGCAGAGCGGATATGTCTCGCAATTCATCGATGCCGCCTTCAACCAGAACATCTTTCTCTGGGACACGTGTTTCCTGACGATGTTCTGCAATTACGCCCATCCTTATGTGCCGGGGATATGTTCTTTGGACAATTTCTACGCCAGGCAGCATGAGGATGGCGAGATTTGCCGGGAGATCAACCGCACGACCGGCAAAGATTTCGAGCCGTGGGTGAATAGAGAGGGCAGGCAACTATTCAGCAGGTGGGGATATGCCTGGGAGAAAGGCCAGAAAAAGACGGACGTGATCTACAAGGGAAGGCCCGTTCCTACACCTGCTCCGAAACTTACGCTCGACAGCCTGAACCATCCGATCTTTGCCTGGGCCGAACTGGAAAGCTATCGCATCACGGGCGATAAAGCCCGGCTGGAATTAGTGTGGGGGCCTCTGGTCCGTTACTACGAGGCGCTCGAGAAGTATCTCAGGCAGGGCAACGGACTATACATTACCGATTCGGCCAGCATGGACAACGCGACGCGCAACATATACCTCGAATCGGGCGGGACAGGAATCGACATTTCTTCGGAGATGGTTTTGTTTGCCCGGAATCTATCGCAGATAGCCGGTATCATTGGCAAGCGGCCCGAAGCGAGACAATACAGGCGAAAAGCCGACGAGTTGACGCGACTAATCAACAAGCTCATGTGGGACGCCGAGCGCAGCTTCTACTTCGATTTGACGCTCAAAGGTAAACGTGCGCCGGTGAAAAGTATCGCCGCTTTTTGGACTTTGCTGGCAAAGGTGGCATCGAAATCGCAGGCCGAGGCGCTGGCGGCGGAACTCGGTAATCCCGGGACTTTTGCGACATTGCACCGCGTGCCTACTCTTGCCGCGGATGAGCCGGGATTCAATCCCGACGGCGGATACTGGAACGGAGCGATCTGGGCGCCGACCGAGAAAATGGTCATTCAGGGATTGGAGAACTACGGCTACGATGGGCTGGCCCGGGAAATTGCGATGAACCATCTTGATAACGTTGTCGAGGTGTTCAAGAAAACAGGAACCCTCTGGGAAAACTATGCCCCGCAGAGCATCAGCCGGGGAAAGCCTTCCAGAGGCGATTTTGTAGGCTGGACAGGCATCGGCCCGATAGCGTTCTTCATCGAATATGCGGTTGGAATAAAGGCCGATGCCGCTGCGAACCTCGTCATCTGGGACATAAAATCACCCAGGCGCCTTGGCATCGAGAACTTCTGGTTCGGCCAAAAGACAGTCTCCCTTGTTTGCCGGGAGCCTGATGCGCGGGGAAATCGCACCGTCAAAGTGCGAAGCGATGGCGACTTTCGTTTAACAATTAGATTCAACGAGAAAACAAAGACCGTAGAGATTAGGGCGCAAGAGCCCGTCGAGGTAGAGATATGAGCCGTAGGGTGGGGCTTGCCCCACCATGACTAAATCGGTGGGGCAAGCCCCACCATACAAAGCTTGCATGCTCACTGACGGCGTCTGCTATAGAGGATTTACCTCGCTCGCGAGGGTAGTGGCCATGATAAGAAAAACAGGCTCTGCCCCGATTGACAGGAGTTGTGTCCTGGCTACAATAAAGTATCGTATTGCGTGATGCGTAGTATCGTCGCTCTTTTTCGCAATACGCAATACGCACGACGCATCACGAACATACTTGGAAAGGGGTTAATCATGAACACGCTCAAACTAAAAATCTCACTCGTAATCGCGGCTGTTCTATTGGCAGGCCTCCAATCACAGGCCTGGGCAATCGTGGCCGGCTTTAACCAGGACATTCACATGGACATAGATATACCGGGCGTAGTGGCCAACGATTTTCACATCGAGGGCCGCATCAAGTCAGGCTCGCCCGGTGGAAGCTGGTCGCAGCCGCCAATACTGATCGGTCACGTCGATGGCGGCTTCCCCAACTTCAAGCATTCGATCCTGCCTGATCTCAGCGACCCGCAGCAGAATTCGTTCATTTTCCGGGCCGACTTCTCGGGCAAAATCTACACATATTGCACCGTCATACATCTGGGCTTGTTCTTCGACGTGACCTGCCACAACATTGTCATTGACCTGGTCGGCTGGTGGACTTTGGACGGCAAACCAGTCTTCCCTCCTACTCCAGTTCCGCCTTTTCCCGGTCCTATTCCTGGTCCCGTTCCCGATCCTGGCAGCGATATTATAGTTGTACCGGTGCCCATCCCGATCCCTGTACCCGGCAGACCACAAAACGGCGGGGCGGTACCTGTCCCCGGATTCGAGGTCGAGGACCGGCCGGCCGACAAGCTTCCTCAGGCAGTCAGGATACGAAACGACTCACACCTTTCCGAACTGCACGAGGGCGGCATCCCAATTGAGATCGTGCAAATGGACCTGGTGGGCGTTTCTTTGGAGGAACTGGAACTTCGTCTCGGCCCGATCCCCGAAGCCTTCGAGCAATTGCAGGTCGGCGGCGTCCAGGAGGAACTGCCGTGGACGCCCGTGCAAAACGAAAAGGGCCTCATCGGCCCGGAGAATCCCATTTCGGTTTCTCCTGACAGTTTCTTCGACATATTCGTTGATGTCGATTTCGGCACACATCCGTCCAAACCCTTCAGGATTCTTCCTGACGAATTCCTGATAACCCGGTTGTTGATTCACTTTACGAACAACGCGGGTGAGCCGGACTTCCGCTGGGTCTGGCACGTTCACCAGGCCCATCCGCCGGAGGAGCCGCCTCCCGTGGGAGCTTATGACTTCGGCGATGCGCCCGATCCGACTTACCCGACTCTGTTGGCGAATAACGGCGCACGGCATGTAATTGTGCCGCCTGTGACCTTAGGCTTCAACATAGACCCCGAACTCAACGGCCAGCCCAATGCGACAGCCACGGGCGATGACAATGACGGTAACGACGATGAAGACGGCGTGGTTTTCACCAGCGTTTTGACGCCGGGCCTGATGGCAAGTGTTGATGTGACTGCCGCCGTGCCAGGTTTGTTGGACGCCTGGATCGATTTCAACGGCGACGGAAGTTGGGCCCAGCCCGGTGACCGGATTTTTGCGAGCCTGCCTTTGCTGCCGGGTGTAAACACCCTTGCTTTCTTCGTGCACGGCAGCGCCTCGGCGAACATCACGACGTTCGCCCGTTTCAGATTCAGCACGGTTGGGGGACTGCCATACGACGGGCCGGCGCCGGACGGTGAGGTGGAGGACTACACCGTCGAGATCGTGCGCGAGTCCAAACTCAAGCTCGACTTCGGCGATGCGCCAGATCAGCCTTATCCGACCCTGCTGGCAGGCAACGGCGCGCGCCATATCATTGTGCCGCATATCGCCTTAGGTTTTGGTGTGGATCCTGAGTTAAACGGTCAGCCCAACGCAACAGCTACAGGCGATGACACGGACGGCAACGATGACGAGGACGGCGTCGTTTTCACCACCGCGATTGTGCCGGGCCAACAGGCAACCGTCAATGTGACGGCCACCGTCGCCGGGCGCCTGGATGCGTGGATAGACTTCGGCGGTGACGGCAGTTGGGCCCAGCCGGGAGACCGGATTTTCGCAGCCGTGCCGATAGCGTCGTTTCCTCCGGCGATCAACTCGCTGAACTTCCCGATCCCGCTTAACGCAGCGCCAAATATCACGACGTATGCTCGCTTCAGGTTCAGCAGCGCCGGCGGGCTGTCGTATGCCGGCCAGGCGCCGGATGGCGAGGTCGAGGACTATGCCGTAAGGATCGGGGATGCGCCGGTGGTCAAACCGTCGATTGAAAATGTGAAGTGGTCGCAGCCTCCTGTTGAAATTGACCCGAAGTCACCGACTCCCGTTTACTGCGGCTGGGATGAGACGTCGTTCTCCATGGTGCCTTTCGTATCCCCGAAATTCGAGCTGCGCAAGATAGTGGCCGACGATTTCCGCTGTCTCGGGACTATGCCGATAACCTCGGTTCACTGGTGGGGCTCGTATGAAGACTGGGACTCGTTCGAGCCGCCGCAGATCAAGCCAACTTCCTGGCTGATCGGGTTCTGGAGCAACGTTCCTGCTCTGCCGCAGGCTGACCCTGATTTTAGTCATCCGCAGACGCTGCTCTGGCAGTTCGAGGTCTCGGCCGACCGGGTGAGCGAAGAGCCTGTAGGCATTGACAATTTCCCCGACAAGTTTTCGGACACATGCTTCCAGTATTTCGTGAAGCTGAATCCGGATGAGTATTTCCGGCAGGCGGAATATCGTGACGCAACCACCGACGATGTTTTTTGGATCAGCATAGTAGCAGTCTATCCGGACCTGACCCTTCCCAAATTCACGTGGGGGTGGAAGACCCGACCGTGGCCCTGGATGGACGATGCAGTGACATTCGATCGGACAGGTGAGCTTGAGCCGGGCTTGTCGCTGTTACCACAGATTATCAGCCCCTTGTCGGATTCGGCGATCTGCGGCGAGCCGGAAGGCTACGACATGGCTTTCGAGCTTGATACCGATCCGGACTACATCAAGTGGCAGCAGCCGTTCACCGGAATCCGTCACTGGCCTCACTATGAAGATGAAGAATCGATGGCGACCGGGGGCGGTGGAACAGGCGGGGGGGGCAAGTGGATTCAGCAGCCCGATCTGAGCGAAAGAGGCCTGGACGTTGACGCCACGGCGGACTTCCCGCCAACCTGGCCGCCTGTAACCGTGGCGGATGACTTCTTATGCACCACACCCGGCCCGCTGACAGACATTACCATTTGGAGTTCCTTCTTTGAAGACCAGTTGCCGGGCAATGGCGTCGATTCGATAAGGTTCACGCTGAGCATTTACAGGAGTCTTTCTACTTACCCAATCAACACAGGCTCCAGCACGCCCGGAGAGTTACTATGGACGCGCGAGTTCCGGACCGGCGAGTATAGCTCCGGTATATTCGCCGAGAACTTGGCCGAAGGCTGGTATGTGCCGGCCCTTGAGGGCCAGAACTATCAATCCCTGGGTGACACGGTCTGCTGGAAGTATGATTTCCACATCAATGAGGACGATGCGTTCATCCAGCAGGGCACTCCGGACAATCCAGTTGTGTACTGGCTGGCCGTTCAGGGTTTCATGGCGCACCCGCCCGGGTCGATTGCGACGCGGTTCGGCTGGAAAACCTCGCCCGACCATTGGAACGACGGCGCCATCTGGGCCTTGGGCGAGGATACGCCTTCCGGTTCCGATACTGGTGTGTGGAACAGGTTGAACTATCCGGCCGGTCACTCATTACGCGGCGACAAAATAGATCTTGCATTCGCAGTCTCGACGACGCAGGACGAGCCGCAGCAGGGGCTTGCCGTTCGACGCCTCGTCGCCGACGATTGGCGATGTGACAAAAAAACGCCGGTGACGGCTGCGGTGTGGTGGGGCTCGTATATCGGCTACAAGTACCGGGCGTGTGAGTGCCCGAAAGAGCCGTCGCCGACCAGTCCCGATTACTTCTTGCTTTCGATCTGGACGGATGTCCCGGCAACGTCAACCAATCCGTTTAGCCATCCGCGCGAGAAGATTTGGGAATGTGAGGTCTTTGATTACGACCAGGTGCTGGTCGGCTATGACAAGCATCCTCATGACCCGGCCGGTGCGCAAGCGGGACCGCGAGAGCCGGTATTCCGGTACTCGGCGCGGCTGCCCGAAGACAAATGGTTCTCCCAGAGCAATGTCGGTCAGATCTACTGGTTCAGCGTAGTCGCGATTTACCCTGACGGCCAGGCTGCCAACTATCCGTGGGGCTGGACGAACCACGAGCACGCATTCCAGGATGATGCCGTGGCAGGGCGCGTTGACGCCGGCGGTGCTTGGCGGTGGGAGGCCCTTGAAGACCAAACCGGCAGAACCGAGGATATGTCATTTGTCCTGTTTACCGATCCAAGGTGATGCAGTGCCGGTCATCGGACCCGCGTAGTCGCCCTGGGCAGGCTCCTAAGTGGCGACGGTAAAATTGGCTGACTCTATCACGATGGTTCCGTCGGGCCAGGTAACGTGAGCGGTGAGACGGTGCTTGCCGCCGACAAGCGCCGTGGTATCGGCGCGAAGACTGAAGTGGTGGGGCATCTGCATTTTGACATAGCCGCCTTTTTCAGTGTATGGTTGCATGGGCGTCCATGGGCCGGAGTCGATACGGGCCTTTGCCGTTGAGCCGTTGGGGGCGTCGTAGCAGTTGAAAACGATAGGAGTGCTCTTCGCGGCAATAATCGGGTTGTCGAGGCCCGAGAATTCGCCCCGGCTGTCCACTTTCGATTCACAGCTTGAAACATATCGATGGCTTATGCGGCCTGCTCTGACTTCTATAATCCGGTAGCCTCGCGGGACGTTATCGACGCCGCGCTCGAATCCTTCGCCCGAGCGCCACCAGCAGCCGCAGACTGAAATGCTCGACACGAATTCGATACCCTTGACGGTGGTACGTTCGTTTTCATGGGCATGTCCCTGCAGGACGAGCTTTACGTTGTGTTGTGCGAGGAGATTGATAAGCTCTTCGGCGCGTGATTCATTGAACTGCGGCGCGATGGGGAAGTCCCCGGGAAAAGCACCGCCGCCTCGCCGTTTGATGTAGGTTGAGACAATCGGAATATGGACGCCACAGATGATGGGGGTCTGCTGCGGCACAGCTTGAAGATCGGCTTTCAGCCAGGCAATCTGTCGCGGATCGAGACTGGCATCGATGGTGTTTTTGCCCTGGCGCTCGACGACTTTATTGCCGTCAATGGTGATAAAGTGTACGCCGCCAAAGTCAAAAGAGTAGTAAGCGGGGCCAAAGCTGTCATTAAAAAGCCTGCGCGGATTTGTGTCGTACAGGGCGATGTCGTGATTGCCCGGGCAGGCATAAAACGGCATTCGGAACTGCTTGATACAATCGAGATAGACCTTGCCCGATTTAGGGTAGAGGCTCATATCGCCCATGTCCCATACGAATGTGGGCTTGAGGGAGTTGATCTCAGCGATGGTTTTGCCGAATTTGGAGACGGCGATTTTGCCACGTTCGATATGAACGTCGGTAATAAAGGCAATATCGAAGTCTCGAACGTCCCTTGCATTGGGTGCCGCAGCGGCGGATATGTTGCGAGCCGCTCCGAGATATGCCATAGCCGAGAGTGAAAGAAATTGTCTTCGGTCCATTCTGTACTTCGTTCTTTTGTGTTTCACCCGTTTCTATTGTTAGTTCGCATTATAGCCATGATGTCCGCTCCTAAGGAGTAGTCCCCGGCTGATACAACCTGATATCGTCGAAGTACATCGTGCCTGAGCCGCCGGGCGCAGTGGCATTGCCCTTGGCGCCTAGGCCGATAGCAATCTTGTCAACATCGGTCAGATTTATGCCCTGATCTGCAAGAGTCTGCAACGGGATAACCCATTCTGTCCAGGCGTTCATCGTCGCTGCGGCCGGATCATCGTGAACAACCACAGCCGATGTGCCGGTGCTGTTTGAAACCTCCACGTAAAGCGGCTCGGCTGCATTGCTGGCTATTCCGATATCCTGATGCAGCCACTGTGCACCGGCCGAGCCCGTAATCGTAACGTTCGAGAATTTCGCTTCACAAGTCAAACTCGCATTGTGGCTGGTCAGCGCCAGACCTATGTAAACGTCGGATGCCATAGAGATATTGGTTGGAACCGAAAGCTCCACAGGCTCCCAGGTTGTGCCGTTGGTCGAATGGGAAGCTGTGAAGTTGCCCGCGACGTCGCGCTCCAATTTTACCCAGTGCGGCGAGGTGATCCCGGCCTGCGTCGTGTTAAAGCTGCCGGTGTTCGTATCCGTGCGGCCCCGAGAGGCTACGCCGTTCTCCGGCATGACACATATAAAGGCATGTTTCGAGCCGGCATCCAGCGTTTCGCGAATCATCACACCTGCCCTGGCGGCGGCGTGTGTATTCTGGATGCTGTCGATCCTCGCGACTATCGTTCCGGCGCCCGTGAGCGTTTTGTAGGCGAAGTGGAGCTGATCGGATGTTCCTGCGATATCCGAGCCGGAGGCGGTCATCGTGTACGTGCCGGCCGGGCCTTCGGTGAAGCTGCCGACAGACGCCGGATAGCCTCGGAACCACAGCGATAGTTTCTCGACGCCTTGCTCTGTCCAGTCGCGCGGATAAGTCAGCGTCAGCACGGTCTCGGAATTTGTTACACCAGCCGTGTTGTCGTAAGAGAACGGCATGGACTGCCGACCGCCGTGGATAATCGCCTGCTCGGTATAAGGTGGAAGCAGATACCCAACTTGTGAGCCGTTGGCGGGAACACCAAATCCGTCGATCCACGCCTGCCAGATGGCCTCTCCCGCCGCATCGTCGTCCGTATAGAACTCGAAATCGTCCACAACGAGGAAGGTAGCCGTGGTGAAGCTCCAGAGCGGGCCCTTCCAGGGGCTGTTGGGATTGACGTCATTGATCTCGTCCACCCGCCAGTAATAGGTGGCGCCCCAATCGAGCTTTGGAGGCGAGAAGCCTGTTTCTGTTTGTCGGCCCTGATAAACACCGGTCGCGCCTGAATCCGCGCCGGCAACGGCATCCGCGTCGGCACCGAAATACACATCGTGCTGGGCGGCGTTATCACCGGCAATCCACCTGAGTTCGAGCGTCTGCCTGGTATCGATTGCCTCGTTTGCCGGCTTAGGTGAACCGGCCCGCACAGGCGGAGAGAACGCCACTGCCGGGATGATCGCTTTGGCCTGATGGGCGCTTTCCCACATAAGTTGAGCCGTTGCGCTTGCCGATTCGCCGCCGGCTTCGTTGTCGCGCCCCCACATCTCGATGGAAACCTTCCAGCCGGCCTGCAGCTCGATCGGATCCGACCGATACTCATTCAATCTATAGACGTCCCAGCGATCAATCACGAGCTGGTCGTTGACCCACAACTTGACGCCGTCCTCGGTAGCGGCATAAAAGCGATAGGCCTCGGTGAACGCAATCTCCAGCTCGCCTCGCCAGCGGACCGAGAAGTCATCGTCGTTGACAACACCCGGCTCAGGCGAGTCCGAACCCCAGGCGAAGTCAACGCCGGCATCGAGCCGAGTCAACACCGGCTCGCCGGACACACTCGGGTTGTTGAAATATTCACCCTTGAGCCCGCCGCCGGCGCCGGCCGTCGTGAAGCTCCAGAGATTGCCTGTATGAGTTTGAGCGCCGTCGAACTCGTCAATGCGCCAGTAATATGTAGTCCCCGGCTCAAGCGCCCCGGGGTCGTATGTCGCAGGCGTCTGTGACGCTCCGCCCGTGGCGGCGGTCACGTCATCAGGATTGCTGCCGAAGTACACGGTGTGCAGCTTGGCCCCTATGCCCGGCGCCCAACTCAGCGTCAAGCCCGTCCCGAGGAATCTGGCCCCGTCGGCCGGGTCCGGGTTATATGCCTCTGTTGGCGGTACTGTAAAGCTCCAGACTTCGCCTTTCCACGGACTGCCCGGCTCGGCGGGATTCACCTCATCGATGCGCCAGTAGTAGGTCGCGCCGAGTTGCAGGCCGGTCGGCTCCGGGAAGCCGGGGAACCCGACCACCTGGAAGTTCATAGTCGTATTGCCGACGAATGTGCCCTCTGCGCCTTCGTTGACGGCGTCGAAATCAGTGCCGAAATACAGATCGTGAGAAACAGCCAGGTCGCCGGCGCCCCATTTGAGGTTGGCCCATGTGTCTTCGTGCCTGGCGCCATTCTTCGGCTGTGGCCCATACGCGAGAGGATTGGGCTCGCCTTCCATGATTGCCGCGATCTCTTCGGCGCTGAGCGCTCGATTGTAGATTCGCAGATCGTCGAGCGGGCCGGGGAACATTCGACCCATCCTCTGGTCAAGCGTGCCCAGCCATATCTCGCCGAGAGGCCCCTGGAACAGGTTGGTCTCCGGCTGCCTTCCTACTTCCTGGCCATCGACGTACAATATCATTTCGCTCTCGGTCTGGACCGTTGTGGCATGATGCCAGACACCGTCGTCGTAGGTCTCGGTGGTGACAATATTGTTGCCTCCCCCTGAAGCAAAGGGAAAGCGGTGCAGGTTGCGCAGTGTGCCGTCTGGATTGATTTCCAGAAGAACACCATTCACTCCCGTAGGCCCTTTTGCCGAGAGCACATCTCTGTCTCCGGAGCCGTTATCGATCCTGAACCAGATGGCTATCGTATATAAAGGCAGTTCATACGGTGTGCCGTCGATGTGGATGTGGTCGTCGGTCCCGTCGAGTATCATGATGCCTCTGTGCCCGGCGTCGGTGCCCCAGGTCGGGCCGCCGAGAAGGGTAGCATCGTTGCCGTTGCCGCTTTGATCGCGGGCGACATCCCCCGTATCCTCGTCGAATGTCCACCATCCGACGAGGCTCGGATCGACGTCTTGCGCAGTGCTCGCCGTAGCCAGACCCAAGAACAGGACGAAAGAAATCAGACAAGTCAGTTTCCCGCACATAGTGATCCTCCTCGATATTAAGAATAGTAGATACCTAATTTGCTACCTTTATTTATACCAGAACGGTCGTCCTGCCGTCAAGCAAAATCGCCCGGACTTTTCATTGATTTACCCCTTGAAAAAGGTTATAAACGTTATAAAGCGGTCGGTTCTACCGCATAACAGGTTGGAGCATTGTCATGAAAGAGCGCAGGGCCTTTACCCTGATTGAACTTCTGGTGGTGATCGCCATCATTGCGCTGCTGATGGCGATATTGATGCCGGCTTTGCAGCGGGTAAGAAGGCAGGGCAGAAGCGTTGCATGCCTGAGCAGGCTCAAGCAATGGGGCTTGTACTTCGCATTGTACGCCGAAGACCACGATGGCCGATTCATGGCGGGCCACACGGCCCAGCCTCAGGCCAACCGGTGGGTCAGTGCAATGGGGGACTACTACAAGTGGGATGACGAATTCACCTGTTGTCCGAATGCCACCAAACCGTGGGTAGATGAGTATGGTGTCAGTGAGGGAGCTGAGGGGACGGATGTCGGTGTGACTATGGCCTGGGGCTACATGAATCAGGGTCACTGGGTCAAGCCGATCAAGGGAAGCTACGGCATCAACGGCTATTGTGTTGATCCCCCTCGAGGCAGGGAACCTCGCGGGGACGCAAGCTGGTACTGGCGAGGCCCGAATGTTGCCGGGGCTGCGTATGTGCCATTGTTTCTGGGGGCCCAGCGCTATAATGGTGTCGTGGACTCAGTTGATGCCCCTCCGGTATATGACGGCCAGGGGTGGGCCGACGGTGGCGGCGGGCGCATGTTGCGTTACTGCCTGAACCGACACGATGGTTTTGTGAACGGGCTTTTCATGGACTTCTCCGCCAGGAAAATAGGCCTCAAGGAGTTGTGGACGTTCAAGTGGCACCGACAGTACGACACCAGCGGTCCCTGGACAACGGCAGGCGGCTGTCAGCCCGGCGACTGGCCGGAATGGATGATGAGTTTCAAAGATTATTGACGGCACGGCGCGGCGAGCGATGCCGTGCGAACGCAATTCCGTTCACGGAGATTCCTTTATGCGATTGTTTTGAGAGATCGACACTTGAATCAGACACACATAGCGAAGATAGCCTCGGAGCTGTCACTTAAAGTCGGACAGGTGAATGCGACGGCCGATCTGCTCGAGGATGGAGCGACGATACCGTTCATCGCACGGTATCGCAAGGAAGTCACGGGCAGCCTGGATGAGGTAGCTGTCACGGCTATCCGTGACAGGCTGAATCAACTAAAAGAGCTGGATGACAGGCGCCGGTCCATAATCAAGTCTCTTGCCGAGCGCGAGTTGCTCACGGATGAACTCGAAAAGAAGATCATGCAGGCAGAGACGATGGCAGTCCTGGAAGACGTCTATTTGCCTTATCGTCCGAAGCGAAGGACGCGAGCGACTATCGCCCGGGAGAAAGGGCTGGAGCCTTTGGCGGAATTGATTCTTGACCAGGATCGTGCCGTCGATCCGGCAGTTGAAGCGGGCGCCTTTGTCGATGGAAGCAAAGGAGTCGAATCCGCCGAGGACGCCCTGGCCGGCGCCCGGGATATCATTGCCGAGTGGGTCAACGAAGACCGGACGGCACGGGCGAGGATTCGCCGGCTGTTCTCAGGGCAAGGTTCTTTCCAGACCACGGTCGTCAAGGGCAAAGAGGCCGAGGCGCGTAAGTATGAAGACTATTTCGAATGGGTCGAGCCGGTCGCCAAGGCGCCGTCCCACAGAATTCTGGCCATGCGGCGAGGTGCGCGGGAAGGGTTCCTGAGATTACAGGTCACAGCGCCTCAAGAGCAGGCGCTTAGCACACTCGAAGATTTGTTTATCAGGGGGCATTCGGCTTGTTCGGCACAGGTCAAGGAGGCTGTAGATGATGGCTACAAAAGACTCTTGTTGCCGTCGATGGAAACGGAGATTCTTGCCGCGACAAAAGAGCGGGCCGACCGCGAAGCTATAAGAGTCTTTGCGGAGAATCTGCGGGAACTGTTGCTCGCGCCTCCTTTGGGGCGCAAGAGCGTGCTTGCAATCGATCCCGGATTTCGCACGGGGTGCAAGGTCGTGTGTCTCGACCGGCAGGGCCAGTTGAAAAATTCCGACGTTGTTTATCCTCATCAGGGCGAGAAAATGGCAGCGTCAGGCGCATCGAAAATAGCGTCTTTGTGCAAGCAGTATGACATAGAGGCAATCGCTATCGGCAACGGGACCGCCAGCCGGGAGACGGAATCATTTATCAGGAACATCAAGCTCTCCGAAGATATTCCCATTGTGATGGTGAACGAAAGCGGCGCTTCGATTTATTCTGCGTCGAAGGTGGCCCGCGAGGAATTCCCCGACGAGGATGTGACAGTCCGCGGCGCAGTCTCCATCGGGCGAAGGCTTACGGACCCTCTCGCCGAGCTGGTGAAGATCGATCCCAAGTCGATAGGCGTCGGTCAGTATCAGCACGATGTGGATCAGACACTACTAAAGCAAAGCCTCGACGATGTCGTGGCAAGCTGTGTAAACAACGTCGGAGTCGAAGTCAACACGGCCAGCAAGCAGTTGCTGACATACGTATCAGGGCTGGGGCCGCAATTGGCTCAGAACATCATTGACTACAGGAACGAGAACGGTTCCTTCGAGTCTCGCCGGCAGTTGAAGAAAGTCTCGCGCCTTGGGGCCAAGGCCTTCGAGCAAGCTGCGGGTTTCCTGAGAATACGGGACGCCGCCAATCCGCTTGATTCGAGTGCCGTACATCCCGAGAGTTATCACATTGTCGATTCAATGGCTGCCGACGCAGGCGGATTGGTTACGGACCTGATGAGGGATGATTCGTTGCGAGCGAAGATTCGTTTGCAAAACTATGTCGGTGAGACTGTCGGACTTCCCACTCTAAACGACATTGTGCAGGAGCTGGCCAAGCCGGGCCGGGATCCCCGCAGGCAATTCGAGATGTTTAGCTTTGCCGAAGGTGTCGAGAAAATCGAGGACGTCGAAGTCGGCATGAAGCTGCCCGGGATTATCACAAATGTTGCCGCCTTTGGAGCGTTTGTGGATATAGGAGTCCATCAGGACGGTCTGGTTCACATCAGCCAACTGGCGGACCGCTATGTGAAGGATCCTGGTGATGTGGTAAAAGTTCACCAGAAAGTCACAGTGACAGTTCTCGATGTGGACCTTGCCAGGAAGCGAATCAGTCTTTCGACGAAAGACGGCCTTTAGTGCTCGCCATTGCTAAGGCGGCAGCTCTCACATCCGCAGGCGCCTGCGTGTTTTAAATGTGAGGCCCCGGCAAGGTTCCTGGTCTTGACTAATTTTGCCCCCTTGGCTTTCATCTTGCGCAAAGCCAGCTTTGCCATTCTTGTGTTGTGCGAACCTAACGCATCGACCACTACTCTGACGTTCTTGCCTCGATGCAGCAGGCCCAACGCCGTCGCCACGACGGCGTCTTCTGCGCCGGCGCCGATCAAAATGAACTCATCGGCCAACACCTCGCTGAACAGTCTGTCTATTCGAGGTTCGTCAAAAGGATCGGCACATCGCTTGTACAGGATAACCTGCCTGTGTGCCTGGAGCAGGTTCGCCGGCAGGGCGGCTCTGGTATCTGCCGGGAAGCTCGCTCGGTTGCTCAGCAATGTGTACCGTATTTTCCTTTGACCGGTCGTGCCGTCAAGGCAGTAGTGGATCAGGCTGCCGCCGTTGTTGTTGGGGTGGACTTCGGCAGTCGAGATTATTGGGATGTTCCTGCGCCTGGCCCACGCCATCACTCGGCGAATGTTCGGCAGAACCTCTGCGTGGTTGTTTGTGCAGGCTTTACCGGCGGCGAGCAAAAAATCCCTCTGCGTATCGATGTCCACCAAGACGTGCCTTCGTTTGCTTTCAAGCAATTGCAGAATCATTTTTCCGAATTCCCTTCTGAGAAATTTCCCACCACCAAATTCGCCCCCGAGATATGTCGGTTGTCCTTTTTGTCTGATAGCCTACCTAAAAGTGCCATCCTGCGTCTCACATGTAACGTTCTTTTTCACTTTCTGCGTTAAGATTCCGGGTGCGATGGTTCTTGAGAGTAAACCTGCACTTCGACGTCTTGTTGGGAAAATGGAGAAAAAGGCGAGGGCCCCTAAAGTTTGCCGCCTTTAATGTATTTCTCCAGCCAGTTGGTGGTCATTTTCCAGCAGGTGCACTATTGAGGGCGCTTGTTTGATTGTGTATACTTCAGGGGCGTTTTGAATAGAGATTACTTCGCTGATTGCGCGTTGAAAGGAGATACAATGAAAAGGAGAAGCTTCAGTATTTGTGCCGTTCTGCTTGTCTGTTGTTTAATGGCCTCTGCTCAGGTGCAGGCCGCAGCAGTCACGCTCTTGGTCGATGGCGAGAATCCTCAGGCGGTCTTCGCCTCAGGGGAAATTCAAAAAGCGTTGCGGGCAAGAGGGCATAGTGTCAGGCAATCCGATCTGACACGACTGGGTCGAGTCACAGATGACGTTCGCATCGTCCTCGGTTTGCTTTCAGAGACAGGTGTCACCGGTGCGATGCGGTCAGAAGGAGCAAGATCAGCAGGGACTTTGAAAGGTGAAGGTTACAGCATTCGCGTCGGTTCCATAGGGGGGCGAGCTACGTACTGGGCAATCGGAGCAGATGCGGCCGGTGTCATGTACGGCGGGCTGGAACTGGCGGAAGTCATCCGCGTGGACGATCTTGAAGGCATAGAAGACGTTGACCACAATCCTTATATGGCTATGCGCGGTACCAAGTTCAACTGTCCTCTTGACGTGCGAACGCCCAGCTATACGGATGTCTGCGACGCGGCACAGAACAATATTGTCGAGATGTGGAACCTCGATTTCTGGAAGGAGTATATCGACAATCTGGCGCGATATAGATACAACTATGTTTCACTGTGGTCTCTCCATCCTTTCCCTTCCCTGGTCAAAGTGCCGGACTATCCCGATGTGGCGTTGGATGATGTCAAACGATCAAAAGTTCAATGGAATGAGTATTATTCTCTTAACGGCAGAGGTTTCGATGCTCCTGAGATTATGGAAAATCTCGAAACACTCAAGAAGATAACCATTGACGAGAAAATTGATTTCTGGCGACAGGTCATGCGTTACGGCAAGCAGCGAAACGTCGATTTCTATTTCGTCACCTGGAACATCTTCGTTAACGGCACCGAGGGCAAGTACGGTATCACCGACAGCATCGACAATGAGATTACCGTCGATTATTTCCGCAAAAGCGTAAAACAAATGTTTCTGACGTATCCGGACCTGGCCGGCATCGGTCTGACAACCGGCGAGAATATTCCGAAAGCGTCTTTTGAGCAGAAGGAGGATTGGGCGTTCAAAACTTACGCTCAGGGTGTGCTCGACGCCGCCAGGGAGCAGCCGGGACGTAAGTTCACCCTTATTCATCGCCAGCATCAAACGGGCGCGAAAGACATCGCTCGCAAATTCAGACCAGTAATTGACCACAAGGATGTCGAGTTCATATTCAGTTTCAAGTACGCCAAAGCACATGTGTTCAGCTCGACGACGCAGCCATACCATACGGGCTTTGTCAAAGATATCCAGGGGCAAGGCGGCCTCAAAACGATTTGGACGCTGCGCAATGACGATGCCTACCGTTTCCGCTGGGGTGCGCCGGATTTTGTTCGTGAGTTCATACGGAACATCCCCTATGAAGTCTCCAGAGGTTTCTACTATGGATCGGATCAGTATATCTGGGGTCGCGAGTTCATGAGCACCGAGCCGGAATCGCCGCGACAAATCGAAATCGTCAAGCACTGGTATCACTGGATGATTTGGGGCAGGCTCGGCTACAATCCAAATCTGAGCAACGAACGTTTTGTCAAGATACTCCAACAGCGATATCCCAGCGTTTCGGGGCAGGATTTGTTCACCGCCTGGCAACAGGCGTCTATGATTTATCCCATGACCACGGGATTTCATTGGGGCTCGCTGGACTTTCAATGGTATATCGAGGCCTGCAAAAGCCACCCGGGCTATGCCAGAACGGAGACCGGATTTCACGATGTGAACCGTTTTATTACTCTCGAACCTCATAAAGGAACGGACAATATTTCCATCCCTGACTACGTCGAGAATCTTGCCGCGGGCAGAGAATCCTCCGGCACAACACCTGTAGAAGTGTCCGATCAGCTTCACGGTCACGCGGATAAGGCGTTGAAGGTCCTCGATAGACTGGATCATGCGGACGACAAAGAACTGCGATTGATCCTTGGGGACATCAGGGCAGTTGCGCTGTTGGGCAAATACTACGCGCACAAGATACGCGGCGCCACTGAACTGGCGATTTTCCGTAAGACGGATAAGAAGGAGCACCAAGATGCCGCTATCCGGGAGCTTAATCGGGCGGCGATGTACTGGCGTTTATATACTTCTGTAGCCCTCGGCCAATACAAGGACCCTCTGTGGACGAACCGGGTGGGCCGATGCAATTGGCGCAACCTCCTCAACGAAGTCTTGAAAGATGTAACGATTGCCGGCGGAACCCCGCGTTTGAAATCGATGGCTCCCACGCCGGGAGGCACGATATTGAAAGGAGAGGCGGGAAAAGGACAGTTTGAATGGACCTTCGATGCGCCCAAAGCGGGGACGTATGTCCTGGAGCTGCGCTATGCCATGGAAGAACAGGGCCAGCATCCGGCCAAAATGACGGTCAACGGCAAAGATGCGGGCGATATAATCCTATGGACCACGGGCGGCAAATCCACCTGGGCCTGGGACAGAAAGCCCGTTGTGCTCAAGAAGGGCAAGAACACCATTAAAATTGTCCCGAAAGGCACGCCGCTCATCGATCATTTGAACGTATTGCACGAGAGGTAACGGCAATCCAGCCTCCAACGCCGCAATATTTTTCTTGTGGGGGCTTGCGTTAGCTGTTTATATGGTATATACTACAATATTGTGCTGCTTAAGCGATGTTAAAGGGGGCAGTGCAGGAGTGTCCTGACTGTTGAGATAATGGTGGAGTCTGCCATGTCTGGGAAGAAACGAGTCGGGGGGTTCACGCTCATAGAGCTGTTGGTGGTTATAGCGATCATAGCGCTGTTGCTTGCCATCCTGATGCCCGCACTGAGCAGAGTCAAAAAACAGGCAAAACAAACTCGATGTCTGGCCAATCTCAGGCAAATCGGCCTGGCAATGCATGCTTATGCGGGTGATTACGATTATCTATTGCCGCGGGCCGAATTGCGGCCGGGTGTTGCCGTATATACCGGTATAGATATGCGATGGCCTGTGCTGTTTATGCCCTATTTGGGTGGATTATCCGACGACACCGAAGAATACCATGAAGTCGAGATATATGATTGTCCGAGCTATCCGCTCAAAGAGCAAACGGTCGATTATTGCACTAACGCCTTCGACTTGAAGGGCACTATGACCGAGTGTTTCGGATTCACTAAGCTGGATGACTTTCCTCGCCATGCGGGCACGATCTATATGGCGGACTACGAATATATCCCCGATAGGGGTCACATCAAAATCATAGTCAAGGACGATCCTCCGGATGCCATGAAGGTCAAAATGCAGTCTCTGGATGTCTGGCGTCCGAATCATCTGCCGTCCGCCCCGGACAGCAGCCGGCGAGCGGCGCTCAATCGTCACCAGAGATGGATCAACTGTTTGTTCGTTGACGGCCATTCCGCCAAAATGGACGCTACCGAGCTGACTCCGTACGATTTCGGCTTGCCATTGGGGTCCGGGACGCCGTGATCAATAAAGCCGGTTGCCGATTATGGAGGTGTCACATGAAGTCTGCTGTTTCACGATTTGGTCAGATTCTTGATTATCTGCCTGAGCCTGCCACATACTGTAATCGGCGGCCCATCCGATGCGAAACTCATCACGGCATCGAACGATTTCCCCGGCGGCATTTGTGTTGTCCTCGGCAGTGAAGTTAGCAGCCTGGCAGTCGCGATGCATCAGCAGGGCGGGTTCGTCGTCCAGGCACTCGTTCCTGAGAAGGCGATGCTCGAAAGGGCGCGCCGGGCGGTTCGATCCGCAAGATCCCCTCGGCGCCTTCGAAGGCAGAAAAGGAGGCGTGCTGTTGGCGATTGACCCGGAAAGCGGCGAAAGAATGTCCGAGTATGAGTTACCTGCGCCGCCGGTTTTCAACGGTTTGGCTGCTGGAAGCCGCCGACTCTATGTCGCGATGCAGGACGGCAAAATAGCGTGCTTTGGCAAGCCGGATTAATACCCTATTGTCCTTGGGAAGCCAACATCACAACCAAGAACTAAACCTTTTCACAACTTCCTCCCTGCAACTGAAACTTGATAGTAATCAACTAAAATCACTGCCCCTTCAGGGGTGATAAGCTCTGACCGTCTGGAGCACAATAACGCCATGAATCTATCCTATTGACGGTCTTGACCTGGCCGTCCAGGAATACCGCGTTCACCACACCATCTTCCATGTCTGAATGCCGAGCCAGGTGAAACGTGCCGAAACTGTCCCACTTCTGATAATTGCACATGGCGGTATCGTTGAAGGCATAACTATTATAGGGTGAGGTGATCCAGAGATTTTCTTCACCAAAGAAGAAAATTTCGGCATGACGTTTCATGCTGGTAATTTTCTTATCGCTGAGATAGGAATTCATGGAGTAATTGTAATTCGGCTTGATGGGTACGCCATCGACGTGTTGGGGATGAAGAGTGCCGAACATGTTGGCGATTCTGGGAAACGACGGGCAGATATGAATATCTTTGCCCTTCAAATAGGGCCAGAAGGGGCCGGCGTACTTGGGATTATGAACGAGGTCCCAGTCAGGATTGTGCCACCGGCAGTACCGGTGGGGTTCGTTGCTATAGGTTCGTTGACTGTAAAAACTGGTCCATGCGTTGGGCATAGTACTGTCGTTATCGTCAGCGTACATAAATGCCATCAGGCCGTAGGATTTGAGGTTTGACTTGCAGGCAACAAACCTCGCCTGCTTTCGGACACGATTCAGGGACGGCATCAGTATGGCCAGCAGCAATGCGATGATGGCAATGACAACCAGAAGCTCTATTAAGGTGAATCCCTTGTGATTGCGGCCGGTCATATTGCAGGATCCTTCAAAAGCGTAATTCTTCCGTACGACATCAATGAACTTACCAGAATTACCTTGAATAATCAAGAATTTTCGATTTCGAGACAATATCTTTTGAGAATTTGGACGAAAACAAGCGTTCTGACCCTACTGAAGAGCGGACAATACCGCCTGCGACCTGGCTCCGTCTTCAAGGTTTGTCTGAACGGACCAGTTGTCGGGTTTTCCTAAGCTCTTATATGTGTCGGATACTTGCTGATAGACTTCATCAGCCTGGTCTCTTGAAACCGGCGATTTGTCGCCTGCTACCGGATTGATTAAAGTGACACTCATCGGACAAAGCGCCTGATAGATATGAGGAAGATCGAATCTCTCCAGCACGCCGGGCAGTATAATTTCATGTCGGTAAGCAGGGACTTTGGTTGTGACAATGTCCTCGAAAGTAAGCAATGGTTCCTCCAACACCATGCCCGCAATATTTCGCTCCAGAGCAGCGGCCACAGCCGCATAAGTCGCGCTAATTCCTCTGGCCCACACATAGACTTTTTTGTCGTCTCCGCCCGAGCGCGACAACCATTGAACTACAGTCCTAACGTCGGCTACCCTCTGGCCAAAAATTGGCTTGCCTGCAAGGAAGTCCCAGAATTTGCCTTCCATACCAGGCGCTGTCTCGCCTGTGCCCCGAAGGTCAACGGCGAACAGTCTGCACCCTTTGTCGAGCAATATTCGCAGGATGATTTCTTCGTTGGCGAGCGTGCTCTTTCCCTTGTCATTAAGATAGACGATGATCGGTCCTGCCGCCTGCTTTTGTGGCGATTCGATCCACACGGCGGGTAGTACAATGCCTTTCTCCGGCTCGATGACTACGGGTGTCAGCTTCATGCCGGCTTTTGACCAAGAGGTCCCAACTTCCGCGGTGGGAATCTGAACAGAATCCTTCAGGCAGAGAACCTCTTTGATAGAAGCGTACAGGTCGCTTCTCGCTTTCCCGTGCCGGGGTCGATGAGCTTCAAGATATTCAAGCACCAAATCATGAGGCTTTCGGCAGTGAGGCTCGCGATAGACATTTCCCTTATCAGTGCACCATGTGTCTTCTTCTTTCTCGACGGGAAATTCTCCTTCCCAAAAATCGAAAACGTCGCCCCCCAGCCATTTCAACATCCACGAGTAGGCAACCTCCCGCTGTTCCTTGTTGTAGCCGTGCGGGGCTTTGACCATCGTGGTTTGAAATTTGTGCGGCGCCTCGTGTGCGGAATAAGCTTTGTAGAGCCACGTGCTCAGCTCCCAGACTCCAGACGGAGGATTCAGGTTGTCATCTGTCGTGGCATTTATCAGCAGCGGCCCGGGAACATGGCAGAACAATGGATCGCCGCGCGGGTCTATCCCGGCTGCGAAAGCGCCGAAGAAAACCTGTTCGTGGTCGGTGCCGAGATTTGCGTGGACTCGGTGCGACCAGGTGCAGGGATTGCACGCCGGTACGGCAACAGTGATGCGAGGCTCAAAGGCAAGGACATACGTCGTCATCATGCCGCCGCCCGAGCAACCTGTGCAAGCGATTCGTTTGGGATCAACCTCAGGCCGGGATACTAAGTAATCAACCGCCCGTATGACATCCCACGCCATGAAATTGAAGATGTGCGTCCCTGCCAGGAACGCCTGCGTGCCGACAATCTGATGCGCGTTGCCCGGCGGCTTGGAAACACGAGCGTAATCTTCTACTTGTCGTTCACCCTGACCGATACAGTCAACGACTAATGCCACAAATCCTTTCCGAGCCTGAGCGATGGCTCGGCGTTGGACCTTCTCTGCTGCCTTGCCGGCAGGGGAGTGACCGATTACGTTAAGGACCGCCGGACAGGGGCCGGAGTGGTTCTTCGGCAAATAGATGTTGGCGCTGACCAGAAAGTTGGGGCGGCTTTCAAATAGAATCTTCTCCAGCGTGTACTTGTCTCGACTGATTCTACCGGTGACACGGGCCCGAAGCGGCGTGCGCTCGGGGAAGGAGCCTGTCCATGCTGCCATGGAATCCCGAATAAATGCGGCGTGCCGATCCCAGTCCTCCGTTGTTTTCAAACCGGACAGCAGCATGGCCCTTTTTGCGAACTGCTCGTCGATCATGGCGGTTAGATAATCGCTCATCATTGTATTGGCCGGTCGATCCAGGACTGTGAAATCCGTTGCTCTAAGAGATTTCCCGCCGAGCGCGCAGTTACACAAGCCCGCTATCATCGCCAATGTGATTATTATGATCTGTCTTGTTCTATCTATCATCAGCAGATACCTTGGCCAAGAGTCGCTTAAGCTTATTGACACGATCCGAATGGCGTTGGACCATGTTGTTCTCTTCGTATGGATCCGCGACCACGTCGTATAGCCCGATGGCCTTCTGCTGCTTGTCAACAATGAGCTTCCAGTCGCCTTGCCGAATCGCTTGTGCACCCGGTGTTCTCCAGTAGAGTGTTCGAGGCTCACCGTGAGCGGCATGGCTGCGGATCAACGGCCAAATGTCCTTTCCGTCCCATTTCAGGCTTGCCCTGAGCCTGTCGAACGGGTTGGCATCGGGGGAGTACCCCGCCATTTTGCAGAATGTGGGCATCCAATCGACAATGTGCATGGGCGCCAACATGCTTCCCGGCTCAAGCACACCTTTCCAGTTGGCCAGCGCAGGCACGCGAATTCCGCCTTCATAGACATCGCCTTTCCAGCCGCGCAGGGGTAGATTATTGCCCAAGACGGTGTGTGGCTTCTCGGCATATCTGCCCTTATACTGCTTTTCGTCATGCCAGCTCTTCTGCCCGCCGTTGTCACTGACAAAGACGATCAGCGTATTCTCTCGGATCCCTCGGCGGTCCACGGCATCGACGATACGCCCGATCCCGGAATCCATGTGAGTTACGCTCGCGGCGTACCAGAGCCGGGATTGGTCCTTGATTTTTCCTTTGTATATCGAAGTCCACTTCTGCGGTTCATCAAGTGGAAAGTGAGGTACACTGTAGGCGACGTAGATGAAAAACGGCTTGTCATGCTCGGACTCTACGACCCTGACGGCCTCATCCGTTATCAAATCCGTAGCATGGCCCTGTTCGGTCAGATACTGGTCGTTTCTGTGCCATGATTTAACGCCGGTCTTGTAGTGGTGGGTATAGGGATCGATCTGCCCGTGGAAGTAACCGTATGACGTGTCGAATCCGTACTTTAGAGGTGTGCATTCCGGCGGCGAACCCATGTGCCATTTGCCGCTTATGCTGGTTTCGTATCCGCAACTGCGCAGGGCCAAAGGCAGAGTGACTGTGTCGTCATCGAATATCTTGCCGTAGGCCGGTGAAACTACGCCGTACCGGCTCGGGTAGCGGCCGGTCATCAGCCCGACACGAGTCGGAGTGCAGGTGGGCATCACGTAATGCCGCCCGAAGCGGACGCTTTGCTTAGCCAGCTTATCGAGATTGGGCGTTTGAATCTCCGAGCCGTGGTAGCCTATATCAGCCCAACCCAAATCGTCGGCGATTATGAAGATAATGTTCGGCTTGCTCCGTTGGCTGGTTCCGGCCAGGCCGGGCACTAACGCCGCTCCGGCGCCGACGACTGCCGCCTTCAAGAATCCACGTCGATTCATGTGTTGCTTGTCCGTCATGATTCAGTTCCTCTATCTACATCGTTTTAGTGCGGTTGACTTCTCCGTATTGAATTCCTGTGCCGCCATTATACATTTTCTTGACATTTGGGCAAATGTGCTTTATCATGCGTGACCGGAAGTAACCAGAAGCGTTCTAATCGCGCTTGGCGCCGATGTCAATTGAACACAGTCTCTTGAAATAATCAGAAGAAGTTGGGAGGTTATAGAGATGGCTGACAAACTCACACGTCGTCAATTCATGCGGGACAGTGCAATCGCCGGTGCTGCCATCGGCGCTGGCATCGGATTTTCCGCCGGCGCAGCGGAGACCGGCAAGATTTTGAATTACAATCCTGATATGGAGTACCGCCGATGCGGCAGGACGGGTATGATGATTTCGGCCCTTTCTCTCGGCGGTCACTGGAAGCGCCTCGTCAAGATAATAGGCGGCAGCGAGCCGGAGGGATGGATGACCACGGCTATCGACAATCCAAAGTTCCAGAAAAACCGTCACGATGTCGTCACCCGCTGCATCGAGCGCGGTATCAACTACGTGGACGCCTGCTGCCGGGAGGAAATTCTCGCTTACGCTAAAGCGCTCAAGGGCCGCCGGGACAAAATGTTCTTCGGCTATTCCTGGCACATCCTGGAAAGCCGTTTCGAAGAATGGCGCTCGGCAAAGAAGCTACAACAGGGCCTCGACGAGGGGATGAAAGAAGCCGGCCTCGAATACGTCGATATCTGGAGGATTAGCCTGCTCACGGACAGCATCCGTCATACCGAGGCGGAAGTCGAAGAAGCGGTCAAGGCCCTCGATTGGGCAAAGAAGACCGGCCGTGCCCGCTTTATCGGTTTCTCTTCTCACCACAGACCTCACCTGAAGAAAATTATTGAAAAACACTCAGAGCAGATCGAGGTCATCCTGACACCGTACACAGCCAACAGCAAGCTCGTTACGGATGAATCGGGGCTTTGGGCCACTTTGAAGAAGTACGACGTCGGCTGGTTCGGTATTAAACCGTTCGCCAGCAACTCTCTGTTCAGAGGCGACAGCTCACCGGACAGTCCGCACTTTGCGCAAGACAATAAAATCGCGCGTCTGGCTCTGCGCCGCATCCTCTGCAACCCAGCCATAACGGCGCCGATCGCGGGGCTTATCAGCGTCCAGCAGGTGGACAATGCCGCCCTGGCCGTTAAGGAACGCCGCGAGCTTGACGTCAAGGAAAGAGCGGAACTCGACGAAGCCGCCGAGCGCGCCTGGGCTTCGCTGCCGCCCAACTATCAGTGGCTCAAGAACTGGGAATACGTGTGAGAAAATCAACAATCCGAATTGTGCTCCTGGTGCTTGCTATTGTAACGCTTCTAAGTTGCACATCTTCGAATCGTAGGGTGGGCTTTAGCCCACCGATCAAAGAGGTGGGGCAAGCCCCACCCTACGGTTCTGATCTTGACGTTGCACCCGTCGCCGAAGGCGGGACTCAAACCACAGAAGGACCTCCGCCGCTTGTAGTCGATACAAGTGCTCCGCTGCTGCTTGACGAACCAACCGAAGAGGAGAAAGCTTCTGCCGCTGCTGCCACCGAGGCTGCTGCCGAGAATATGGCCTGCTTTGTATGTCATGCCAACTACAGGGACGAATTTATCGCTCAGCGCCACGCGAAGGCCGACATCGGCTGCGTCAATTGCCACGGCGATTCCTTCGCGCACCGAAACGACGAGAACAACACAACCCCTCCCGAGACTATGTACCCGGCTGAGCAGATCGATCCTTTCTGTCAGGGGTGTCACTCCCGAAAGGGACGCCTTGCGGCGGACGCCCATGATATCCCGCCGAAGAAAATCATCGCCCGCTGGATAGAGCAGAAGGTGAAAAAGCCCAATGCGACTTGCGAAGGTTGCCACAAAGAAGATGATGTCCCGCCCGAGAAGGTGGTGGCGCGCTGGAAAGAGCGAGATATCGGCAAGAGCGATCCCGCCAGGATCGTCTGTACGGACTGCCACGGCGAACATCGAATGGAAGTGCGCACCGTCGTTTGGGACAAGAAAAGCGGCAAGATCCTGCGCACAAACCGGGGAGATTAGAGCTTTCCATGTAGAAAGGGAGAAAAATGAAAAGACGGCTTTTTATCATCGTTCTGACCATGCTTTGTCTCTCACAGACGCAAGCGAACGAGCGGGCAGGTTCAGTTCTCAAAGAAATCGGAGTGACGCGGGGCATTTGTGTCTTGCCCGGTGATACTGATTGCGACCTGGCCATTGAGCTTGCGGGCAAAAGTGAACTGCTTTTCTACGTGCAGTTGCCGCGGGCGCGGGACGTCGCGAGAGCGTGCCGGGCAGCCGACGAGGCGGGTCTCTTCGGGACGCAGATATTTATTGGAAAAGGATCGCTGACAAACCTGCACCTGGCCGGCAACATAGCCGATGTGGTCGTCGTAGTGGATAACACGTCCAACGTTTCAGAGGCCGAGGCGTTGCGGGTTCTTCGCCCCGGCGGCAAGGCTTTGTTGGGAACCAAGATTCTCGTCAAGCCTTTTCCCGACGGCATGGATGACTGGAGCCATCCCTATCATGGTCCGGACAACAATCCGCTCTCGGAGGACCGCCTCATCCGCGCGCCATACATGACGCAGTTCCTTTCCGATCCGCGCTATGGCCCGGCGCCTCAGTTGGCTGTCTCTGCCGGTGGGCGCGTGTTTAAGGCGTTCGGCCATGTCGCGTGGCACGAGCGGGAGGAGCCTTTTTTGAACACACTCGTGGCATTCAATGGCTTTAACGGCACGATTTTATGGAAACAGTCGCTGCCGGAAGGTCTCATGGTCCACCGCAACACGATGATAGCCACGCCTGAGACGCTCTATCTGGGTGACGACAAATCCTGCAAACTCATCGATGCCGCGACTGGCCGGAGCAAAGGCGAAATCATTCCACCCGTGGACGTGGCCGGAGGTACTTTCTGGAAGTGGATGGCGATGCAAGACGGCGTTCTCTACGGTCTTCTCGGGGAAGCGGAGCAGACCGATGAGACGATGCGATGGAAGCGCCAGGCTCACGGTTGGCCCTGGACAGGTATATCCAAGGGCTACAACCAGCCCGAGCAGCCCTGGGGATTCGGCCAAAACCTGCTGGCAATCGATCCGGCGACTAAAAAGGTGCTGTGGCGACACCACGAGGACGAGCCGATGGACGGCCGCGCTGTTTGCATGAAGAACGGACGGATATTTGCCTTTCGCTTCGGGACGTACCTGACCTGTCTCGACTCGCGGAACGGCAACGTGCTGTGGCGCAAGACTAAGGACAACGCGCCCGAGTTGTTCGAGACGCTCGGCGAATACCTCACCCGTCAAAGCTGGCAGACAAACTGGCGCACGACGGTGTATCTGAAATGTAGTGACAAAGTGCTGTACTTCGCCGGCCCGCAAATTGGAAAACTGCTGGCGGTCTCCGCCGAAGACGGTTGCATCCTCTGGCAGCACCCGTACGACAACTTCCAGCTCATCATTCGAGACGACGGCCTGTACGCTATCAGCGGGCCGTGGGGGAACAACCTCAGCAAGAAATTCGACCCTCTGACCGGAGAAATCCTGGCCGAGCTTCCGACCGGTCGCCGAGCGTGTACTCGTCCGACGGGCACTTCGGACAGCATTTTGTTCCGGGCGATGGGTGGCTCCATACGGCTCGATCTGGACAGTGATCGTCCGCGGTGGCTGTCTCCCATGCGCCCTCCCTGTCACGATGGAGTGACGGTTGCCAACGGCCTGCTGTACTGGTGGCCGTTTGCATGTGATTGCCAGCTCAGTCTCAATGGCCTGACCTGCCTTGGCCCGGCCGGCGATTTCGACTTCACGCCGGATATCGCCGGGGCTGAGCGTCTCCAGAAAAGTCGAAGAGGAGTAACACCGGCCGAGGGGCTGAAAGCATCCGACGCCGACTGGCCCACTTTCAGGGCAAACAACCAGCGAACCGCCACGATCCAGACGGTCGTCCCCGAGAGCAGCAGCTTGCTTTGGCGGACGGAGTTGTCCGCTCCGGCAGACGCCCGACTCACGGCTCCTGTGGCGGTGGGCAACCTGGTCTTGCTGGCCGGCTCGGACGGAGTTGTTCGGGCTTTGGACAGCGACACAGGGCGCGAGCAATGGAAAGCCTACACGGGCGGCGAGATTCGTATCCCGCCGACCGTTTGGCAGGGTCGGGCGCTGGTAGGTTCCGGCGATGGTTGGGTGTACGCCTTCGAGGCCGCGACGGGCCGGCTCCTTTGGCGTTTTCGAGCCGCGCCGGTTGAACGCAAAATGCCGGTTTACGGCAAATTGCTCTCCACCTGGCCTGCTGCCAGCGGCGTTCTGGTGGAGGATGGGACCGCCTACGTTGCTGCCGGTCTTGTGAATTACGACGGGACCTATGTGTACGCCCTCGACCCGACAACTGGGAGCGTCAAATGGTGCAATAACACGTCCGGGCACCTGGACCCCGAGGCCAAAACCGGCGTGAGCGTACAGGGACACCTGTTGCTCCACAAAGACAAGCTCTATCTGGCCGGGGGCAATGCCGTTTCACCTGCCGTTTATGACATCCGCGATGGCAAGTGTCTCAACAACCAGGTGCCTCTGGCGGGGTGCGAATCCACGAGTCCGCGCGGGTGGGAGCTTTTCCTGGTAGGCGACCGGATCATAGCCTGCGGTAAGCCCTTTTACACGCATCCGGACATTCCGGTGTACGACCACACGGTGACCAAAAAGCTGCTGCATACGTCCGCTAAGCGGCGAGATATCGTCTGGATAGACAATAACAGGTTGGCCTGCTATGAGCCGCTCGACAGGGATATTCTGAACCAATGCGTCACCGACGAGAAGATTCCACGGCACATAACACAGGCGTGGGGAGAATTCAAGGTCTCCGAGAAACCTTTATGGCAGTTTAGCTGTGCGGACAGCGTTGCTCTGGCGGTGACGAAGAACGCCGTCGTTATCGCCGACGTCTCGCGAGTCGCGGCGGTGGAGATAAGCAGCGGCAAACGCCTCTGGAGTCAAACACTGCCGTCTGCTCCCGTGCCGTGGGGCATGGCTGTGGACCGCGCCGGCCGTGTTGTCCTGAGTCTGGTTGACGGTCAGGTGGTCTCCATCGGTCGGCGACCGGAAACGGCGGCTATACAGAGGATCGGATCAGGATTTTAGCCACGGATCGTTGTTTTTGCGGAGCCATGCCTCGAGTTCCGTAGTCAGCTCTCTGACAACCGTGGGTTTCGCATCGGCAATGTTTTTCAACTGATAGGGATCATTAACGTTGTCATGCAACACGTGTTCGATTGGCTTGTCGGGCATCTTGTTGACCATCAGGGTATAGCGATGTGTGCGGACCCCGCGGCGCCCCCATCCCGGCTCGCCGACGGGAATCCATATATAGAGTTGAGATGTAGGGCGCAGGCCTTTGCCCGTCAGGAACAACGATGCATGGCTTATCCCCTCGGTCTCTTTTGAAATATCGCCGGCAAAACCCATCAGGTCAAGTAGTGTCGGACAAATATCAGGCGTCGACAGCAGCAGATCATCATGCCGGGCCTTTATCCTGCCCGGCCATCGTATCAGGAAAGGTATGCGCATCGATTCTTCATAGTGTACGTTTTTCGTGGGTTGCTCATGAGAGCCTAAGCAGTTTCCATGGTCGGATGTAAACACAACGATTGTGTTGTCCTTTAATCCTTTTTCCTCAAGCGCCTTTAGAATGCGGCCGAACTGATCGTCCACCCCGGTGACCATCGCGAAGTAATTCTTTGTATGGCGTCGGGCCAACTTTCCGCCGGGTGTGTCACCTTTAAGGTTTACATTGGGCCGATTGATTAGGTCTTCGGGTGTCTTGCCCGCGTACGCATCCAGATATCTCTGCGGAACAAGGTGGTAGGGCGTATGCGGCGGATTCATTGACACAACCAGCGCAAAAGGTTTGCTCGGGTTCCGGTATTTGCCGCCGATATTGGAAATGTACTTGATTGCCAGGTCGGCTTCATGTTCCGGTCCCCATTGCTTGACTCTGATCGGCTTGTTACGTGCAGAATCCGTTGCCCAGTACATCGGGGTGAGGTGATAATCATAAGTTCCGTAGGCGTACCATAAATCAAAGCCGTGCCGGCGGTTGGGAGAGCACCATTCATTCCATGCAAATTTATCGCTGTTGTTTTCACATTTGACGTAAGGTCTGTATGGAGCGTCAAGATGCCATTTCCCGATGTAGCCGAGGCTGTAGCCGCGGTCCTTGAGAACATCCGACCAGCATCGATCCGTTTCCCTCAGTTCATTGCCGTGAGGTGCGCTGCGGCTGTTACAATTGCTTAAAACGCCGTTTGAATGGGGCCACCTACCTGTCATGAACATTGCACGATAAGGGCTGCAAACGGGATAATTGCTGACTGCGCCGGTCAGCACCAGGCTCTCCTGCGCGAACCGGTCAAGAATTGGAGTAACCACAGGATCTTCGTCCATGAATCCCATAGCTTGCGCCCGCATCTGGTCCGGAAAAACAAAGACCAGGTTCGGCGACTTTTGAGACTGGGCCTTTGCAGTGGGCTTCCCATCAAGCGAAAAGCCTAAGAGGCCGCCTGCGACCATCTTCATGAACCGTCGACGACTATGACTTCCTTTCATCATGGGTTATCTCCTTCGTGTATTAGTGCTGAAGCTCTGTCACAACGCAAGATTCTATATGCAGGTATCGCCGGAGGCAACCACAAACAGGCCGGCAAGCATCTGAATCACTTGCACTGCTGTGATAGATTTGGTAGTTTGACAGGACGTGATGACTCAGAGGCGTTATTGGCACGTGGACAAGAATGACAATGGAGAGCAAATCATGAAGAAAAAAGCAAGGACACTTATATGTATCGCTGTTGTGCTATTGTGTGGGATTTGTTCTGTGCGAGGCGCCGAACCGCTGCAATTCCGGGAACTGTTTAACGGCAAGGACCTGTCGGGGTGGGTCAACGTCAATACGGCCAAGGATACGTGGTCCGTGCGAGACGACCTGCTGGTGTGCACCGGTCATCCCATAGGGGTCATGCGCACGGAAAAGCAGTATGAGAATTTTGTCATGCACATCGAGTGGAGGCATATAGAGGCCGGCGGTAATTCCGGCACGTTTATCTGGAGCGAAGGAACCGTCCCGGCAGGCAAGCGGCTGCCCAAGGGGCTCGAAGTGCAGATGCTGGAACTCGATTGGGTCAAGCTGCACAAGCGAAAAGACGGCACGCTGCCGCCGATCGCCTACGTACACGGTGAAGTCTTCGGTGCAAATGGCTTGAAGACGATACCGGACAATCCGCGCGGCAGCCGGAGCAAATCCATCGAGAACCGCTGCAAAGGCAAAGGCCAGTGGAATACGTACGTTGTCGTGGCCGTTGACGGCGTAGTCAAGCTGTCGGTGAACGGCAAGTTCGTCAACGGCATCAGCAAGGCATCGGTCAAGAAGGGCTACATCTGCCTGGAGTCCGAAGGCGCCGAGATACATTTCCGCAACATCAAGATCATGGAATTGCCGCCGGGTATCACAAGCGCTGAGAATACCGCGCCTATAGTAACGGGTAAGTAGGAACTTCTCGCCGCTATTTTCTGATCTTGTCGGGATTACGTTCGACTGCGCGGAAAGCTGTGTCACGGCGCAGAGGTATCAACATACCGTCGGTTTTTTCCAGCCACTCGAACATACGGTTGTTGAGCTGCTTGACCAGCTTCTGATGTTCGGCACTTTCGATGAGATTGTTCATTTCCTCGGGGTCTTCTTTCAGATCGTAGAGTTCGTCGATGTCCCAGATGCCGTGATAGTGGATGTACTTATAGCGGTTTGTGCGAACGCCGTGAGTGGTCGGTGTGTGTGGGAAGTTGCGTTCCCAGTAGTATTCGTAAAAGGCAGAATCGCGCCAGGGAATCTTTTTGCCCTGGAGTACGGGCAGGAAGGATTGTCCGTCCATCCGGTCGGGGGTTTTGAGTCCGGCTATGTCCATGACAGTCGGAGCGATGTCGATGTTCTGGATAAGCTCTTCGACAACCGAACCGGTTTGAATCATGCCGGGGCACCAGGCCAGGAATGGCACGCGCATCGATTCTTCGTACATGTGACGCTTGTCGATAAGCCCGTGTTCGCCGAAAACGAAGCCGTTATCACCCATGTAAATTACGAGCGTATCCTCGGCGAGATTGTTCTCTTCGAGGTGCTTGATGACCCTGCCGATGCTCTCATCGACGCTGAGCAGAGTTTCGCAGTACCGCCGGTAGAAGGTGTCGAAGTCCATCTGTCCGTGATACATGTGGTCCACGCCGTGCCAGCTATTGCGCTGCTCTTTGACCCAAGCGGGTTTGTCTCTGTAATTTTCCTCGGTGTAAGCCATGCTCTTGGGATATTCGAGCTTGACGTTTTCGTATTTGCCGTGGTGCCGTTTGGCCGGCTCGAACATGGCGTGAACGGCCTTATGGGAAAGATAGAGGAAGAAAGGTTTGTCCTGGTCGCGGTCGTTCTTGAGCCAGTCCAGGGCGTAGTCGGTAAGCAGGTCGGAGACATGTCCCTGACGTTTTACACGCTTGCCGTCGATGTTAAAGGTCGGATCGAAATACACCCCCTGGCCTTTGAAGCTGATCCACTTGTGGAAACCGGGGCGCGGCTCATCGCTGGCGCCGCCCATGTGCCACTTGCCCATAAAGGCGGTTTGCCAGCCGGCTTTTTGCAAATCCTGGGGAAAGAATCTGGTGCCTTCCGGTACTCGAGTATTATTGTCGACTACACCGTGCTTGTGTGCGTATTGTCCCGTGAGGATGCTCGCACGGCTGGGTGAGCACAGAGCGGTTGAGACTGTGGCGTTCTTGACGTAAGCGCCTTCGCCGGCCATGCGGTCCATATTGGGAGTTTCGAGGAACTTGGGTTTATTGAGAAAGCCCATGAAATCGTAGCGGTGATCGTCGCTGAGGATGAAGACAACGTTCCTGGGCTTCTTTCGCGATCCGGCCGACCGTCGGGCGGAAGCGCAGTCGGCAACGAACGGCAACGCTGTCGCCGCCAGACCCAGCGTCTTGAGAAACTGTCTGCGATCCGTGGTTTGGTTTTCTCTCGTCATTGCAATCACCTTTATTCAAACATTGGTTAAGAATGTACAGCTATGGAAGATTTTGGTATTATAGCGAAGAATCCAGGATGCAGGAACACCAAAGAAAGCGTAGGTGCGAAATATTGTGCCGAGAAAGGGGTCTGAAGATATGATTAACAAGTTTTCTCTAAAGAATGTCGTACGACTTCTGGTAATAGTCGCCGGTACAGCGGCTGGCTCTCATGGACAGACCGTGAGCGTTATCCCCAAGCCTGTTTCGATTGAGTACCTCGATGGTTTCTTTACGATCACTCGGTCAACGCGGGTCATCGCTGAGAATGACGCCGCCGCCGAAGCATCCAAACTGATTGATGCGCTGGCGCCGGCGATGGGTTTTAGATTGCAGCGGGCTATTGCATCGCAGCGCCGTGATGACGCCATCAAGCTGGAACTCAACGGGCAACTTTCGCAGCTTAGCGATGAGGGCTACGAACTCGATGTTTCCGCCGAACAAGTGGTGATTCGTGCCCGACGAGAAGGAGGGCTTTTTCATGGCATTCAGACCGTGCTTCAGTTGTTGCCGGCGACAGTTTTAAGTAAGGCACGGGTCGAGAACGTGACATGGAATGTCCCGTGTGTGAAGATCGTGGACTATCCGCGCTTTCAGTGGCGCGGCCTGCTTGTCGATCCGGCGAGGCACTTTATCCCAATGGAGGATTTGCTGCGATTTATCGACACTATGGCGCTGCACAAATTCAACAGTCTGCAAATCCACCTTACCGACGACCAGGGCTGGCGAATCGAGATCAGGAAATATCCGAAGCTGACGGAGACAGGTGCGTTAATGGATTTTACCACTATGCGTCAGGGTGACACCGAGGCTTCTCGAAAGAGGCCTGGCGGGTACTACACCCAGGAAGATGTCCGCCGGCTGGTGCGTTATGCCGCCGAGCGCTACATCACTATCGTGCCCGAAATCGAGATGCCCGCCCATACAGGCGGGGCGATTGTGTCTTATCCTCAGATCGGCCTCTATCCCCGGAAGCTCAGCGATCTTGCTCCATCGCAACGATGGAAGGCCAACGAGAGGGTCTTAGCGCCCCGTCCGGAGACCGTTGCCTTCATGCAGGACGTGCTGCTGGAAGTCATGGAGTTGTTCCCAGGCAGATACATCCACATCGGAGGTGACGAGGCAAACACCGGCCATTGGAAGAAAAGTGAGGAAATGCAAGCGTTGCAGCAACGGCTGGATCTGACAGATGAGGCCGAGTTACACAGTTGGTTCATCAAGCAGATGGACACTTTCCTTACTCGACACAGCCGAAGGCTCGTCGGCTGGGACGAAATCCTCCAGGGCGGGCTTGCCCCGGGCGCTACCGTTATGTCCTGGCGAGGCGAGCAGGGGGGCATCACCGCGGCCAACGCCGGGCACGATGTGGTCATGGCCCCGACTTCGCACACTTATTTTGACTACTATCAGGGACCTGCCGAGCAGGAACCTCGGGCAATCGGCGGCAACCTGCCTCTGGAGAAGGTGTATGGATTCGAACCTGTGCCCGAAGCGGTCGCAGCCGAAAAGACCAGGCACATATTGGGTGTCCAGGGTCAGTTGTGGGGCGAGTACATCTCTACAGCAGAGCATCGTGAGTATATGGCCTATCCCCGTGCGGCTGCGCTTGCCGAGGTCGGATGGTCGCCGAAAGCCTCAAAAGACTATGAGAGCTTTCTTGCCCGGCTCAGCCGTCATTTGGATCGCCTGAAGGTCATGGGCGTGAACTACAGAAAGCCGGACTAATCGCGTCGAGAATTAACACCAGTCGAATTCGGCAACGACGGGGGTGTGGTCGCTGGGGCGCTTGAGGGCGCGAGGCTCTCTGTCTATGTAACAAGCCGTACTTGCTTGAGCCAGGGGGGCGGTAGCCATAATATGATCCAATCGCCAGCCTAAGTTGCGCTCGAGTGGATATCTCCCTCTATAATCCCAGTAAGTATATTGACCCGGCTTGTCACAGTGTTTTCTAAATACATCGACGAATCCCCATGCCATGACTTTTTTCAGGGCTGCATGCACCTGCGGGTGGAAACACACATGTCCCAGCAGCGTCTCGGGATCGTGCACGTCTATCGGTTCCGGCGCAATGTTCAAATCGCCAACCCAGAGCACGGGATCATCGGGCTTGAAATTTTGCCGGAAGTATTTCGACAGGCGGTCGAACCAGTTGAGCTTGTATTGAAATTTCTCAGAGTCAGGCGAGTAGCCCTGAGGGACATAAGTGTTCACTATGATAATGCCGTTGATCTCTGCCGTAATCAGGCGTGCCTCATCTTTAGGCTCGTCGCTAAAGCCACACACACTATACCCGATCGGATGTTTGCTGAATATGGCTACGCCGTTATAGCTCTTTTGGCCTTTGAAAACATAGTTGTACCCGATTTCGTCAAACGCCCCGGCGGGAAAATCGACGTCCTGGACTTTGGTCTCCTGCACGCACAGAACATCGACCTGGTGCTCGGCCAGCCATTGTAGCACGATTGGCAGGCGAACACGTAAGGAGTTAACGTTATAACTGGCTACTTTCACTTCTGCTGCCTGTCAGGAACGGATTCTGATAAGACGTCACTCAAGAAACGGGAAATGATCTCGGGTCAGGCCCTGCTTGACAAATTTGCGGTGCCACTTGATGTCCCAGAGCGTCCACAGCGGCATTCTGCCGACCGATCCATCGAGGAAACAGCCTTGTATCGCCCTGTTGTGCCGGTCCAGGAAGATACGCCATGTATCGGTTCCGCCTTGTCCGTTCTCCGGGAAATCCTTATAGGTGACGAGCCGTCTGGTCGGCAGCATATCCGTGTGCCGGGCCCTGAGATGCCAGTGGGCGCAATCCGTTATGACCGGGATCTCACTGGCATTTTTAACGGAAGTGTGCTTCCAGTACCGCTCGTCATTGTTGAGCGGATCGGTCACCCAGCGGTTGAGCCCGAAGCTGCCCCAATAGGTGCCTTTCGAGACGAAGTCGCGGGATGAAGGGTCGGATGCTTCGTTCGGCCTGCCCCATGTATGATAAGCGTCGCCGCGCATCTCGTTGGTTTCGTAATCGACGGAAGGTGCGGTCGCCATCGCGCAGCAGCGAATCTCGTCCACATCCTGGTAGTACGGCTGCAAAAGCTCCATCCAGTCGCCCGGTGTGGTGCCTGCCGTGTTGCCTTGCGGGTAGGAGTCGCGCCAGAGTTTGTCCTCCCACTCGGTCGCGTACAGTGCCGTTGCAAGGCCCCATTGTTTCAAATCGTGCCCGCATACTACTGCCTTTGCCTGTTTCTTGACCCGTTGCAGGGCCGGCAGCAATATGGCCAGCAGCAATGCGATGATTGCGATCACAACAAGGAGTTCTATCAATGTAAAAGCACGCCGTCTATACATGACAACCTCTTACCTACCCCTTGATCTTGTATATCCCACCAAAATACCAACTCTCCGGCAGAATTACAACAACCTTACGGATTATTTTGCTGACTCCGATTTGGGGCAAGATTCTGAGACTGGCTCTGATTGGCTTTGAATTGGCTTTGTTTTTCCGTCCTCCGAAAGGGTGTGTATCTTCATAAGTCTTTACAATGGACATGCTTGCATCAATATGAGCTTTTGCAAATTGGCTTTGTTTTTTCAAGCAAGGCTATTCGAATTCTGTTTGTTTCGGATTTAGGATTTCGTGCTTCGGCTTTCCGGGCAAAGCCCGGCGAATTGGCTTTGTTTTTTCAAATTAACTTAACCACGAATGAACACGAATGAACACAAAATAAATTGGCTTTGTTTTTTCTGCATCCAAAAGCACAAGAATTCTTGTAAGTCTCTATTTTAGCCGGATGTAGCGTCATTTGTTCTCATCTGAAATTGGCTTTGTTTTTTCAAATGTAACCAGAGGCACAAAGTGTCCTTACGCATTCGACATTCCTTATTCAGTATTGGATATTCCCGTGCTTCTTACCTTTCCCCTTTTCCCTTGTTCCTCCTGTCTCCTGTATTCTGTGTGCTGCTTTCTGCCTTTTTTCAATTCTCAATTCTAAACTCTACATTCTGCATTATCATTTGTTTTCTATATATCATACAAGGTGAGAAAAAGGCTGTCAAGTGAAATCCTGGATTATTGGAAATTTGTATTAGACAGCGGAAGTTAGCCTGCCCATCTAGCGCGCGGGCGCAGCCGGGTGATGCCGAATAGATATTTGCAATTGCCGCGAAAAAGTCCCGAGATTGAGGGAATGTACAGTACCCCCCTCGGCTACATTTGTAAGTATTAAAACTAAAAATGCACCGTACATCATTTAATTCGGGGGTTTTTCAACATGAGAAAAAGGCTTCTTATCGGAGGAATATGTGATTAAACGTATTTCTCAAGCGGGAATCCACTAAATCTATTGCGTTTCTGGATCCCTGCTTTCGCAGGGATGACAGCGAGAACCGGTCAGTTTGAGATAATAACGTTAATCGAGTTAAATTAGCTTTAAAAATAGCCGATGTATTAAAAACGAGAATATCCTTTTGTTTTAGCGGAGCGAGCCTCCGTTGAGGGCAAGCAAAACAGAGGTAACGATTTGGCGTTTGAGAAATTTCTTAATTGGTGCTGCTGTTTTTGGGTGGGAAAACGGCGGCGGTGTAATTCCGATGTTAATTCTCTTTGCGGCAGTTGGAGCGATATAGCGAAAGATGACAAAGCGAAAAAGAAAAGACAATGCGAGTAATACAGGTGACGTAGAGCCTGCAGGAAAGTCAACCTCTGATTCTGATTCTACCACCAAAACTTGCCAGACTGATACGAAGGAACAACATCAGAAGCTCAACATAAAAGAAAACACCGGTGGAAACAACGGTCGGCCTGGCCAGGGCGGCGGGAGAAAAAGAAAGATTCCCGGAGGTCAAAACCGGATGGCCGTGATAAAGGACCAAAGCGGTGAAGCCGGGCAACCTGAAACGGCAGCAACAAGTTCCGGCAAAGAAGTAAAAGGCCGCCCGATTCCCGTCGGCAGGCGACAAGCTAAGTGGTTTGCGATTGCTGTTATCACGATTGCTTTTATAGCCTTTATCACTTTAAGCTTTCCAAGAACTCCAGCGACAACGAAGGCTGATAAAGTTGACTTTCTTGCCTTAAAGCAAGAGCTAAAACAAGAGCTAAAGCAAGAGCAAGACATATCGACGCCGGTCGTCACTGAAGAGGCTCCTCAAATCGAAGCAATTTCCGTTACCGACAACGGCGAATCAAGAATATATGTTCAAGGAAGTTTTGCCGGCGTAGGTGACACAGTTGACGGTTTCAAGATTCTCAAAATAGATCCGAACAAGGTGGAATTTGAAAAGAACGGCCAAACAGTTGTGAAAGTCGTACCTTCCGACAAGAAGTAAAAAGGTACTCAGTTTCGGTTCGGGCCAGGGCTCAGCCGGGTGATGCCGAATAGATATTTGCAATTAACGCAACAAATCCCGATACACGGGAAATGTACTGTACCCCCTCTGTGTGGAAATGATATAGGCGTTGGTGAGGCGTTCTCATGATCATCAATGGCAACTCGATTCAGGACAGAATATTAGCATGTCTCATAGTTGTATTGGCGGTACCCTGTGTCTACTGGTTCACGTTTTATCTGATCATGCTCTTTCCGGCCAACGCTTACTTCCCGGTGTTGGTGGCATATATAGCTGTCGCCGCTCTTCTCGCCTATGTTCTGCTACGCAAAGCCGGCTTGATCCGCTTGATTGGCCCGACAATCATCGCTCTGACTATCCTTTTCGCATCTGCTTTCGTTCCTCCCAAGCGGAGGCAGTTCATGGGATTCTACGATTCAATCCAGCCAACGATGACGTCTGAGGAAGTGCAGCGACAGTTCAATCTACACTTTCCAGACCATCAAACCAACGGCTGGCCGACAATGGGCGTTACACCGGACTCATTACATTTCACCCTAGACCCATCAGGTCACTTCAACGCCGAATTCATTGCGGTTTCCCTCACGGGCGGCACTGTTTCAGACAAAGAATACACATGGGATTAGACACCAGGCAATTTAAGTGGTACAGTGCATTCTTCGATGAATTGTACTTGCTGAAGATAGGCTTGGCGGGTCGCTTGGCGGCAACATCTGGCGCACCGGCTATTTTCTATCCGGATGATGTCCACAGTTGACTTGCATTACTGCACGTTGCGTTGGGCCGGTTCATTTTCGGACCGTCTGTTGATCTTTCTCACGACGCCGGGTGATGATTTCCTCGGCGAGCTTTGCCGGAACCCTGGCATAGCGGGACATCTCCATCGAGAAAGTGGCCATTCCTTTGCTCAAGCCCCGGACCACGGTGGCATAGCCAAACATACCGGCCAGCGGGACCTCGGCCCTGACAACGGTGCAATTGTTCCTGGCTTCGGTTTCAAGGATTATGCCCCGGCGAGAGTTGAGGTCGCCGACAACAGGGCCCTGGAATTCGCTGGGCATTTCGACTTCGACCATCATGATAGGTTCCTGCAGGCAGGGCCTGGCCCTCTTGAACGCTTCGACAAAGGCGTCCCTTGCAGCCGTGCGGAAGGCCATCTCGCTCGAATCCACCGCGTGGTGCGAGCCGTCATCGAGACACATTTTGCAGCCGACGATTTCATACCCGGCCACGGGACCTTTCTTCATTGCCGCCTGGAATCCCTTATTCACCGCCGGGATGTATTCGCTGGGGATCCGCCCGCTGGTAATGTTGTCCTCGAACTCGTACGTGGATTCATCGTCCTGTGTCAGCGGGATCAGTCTGCCGACCACGTGTGCAAACTGGCCCGAGCCGCCGGTTTGTTTCTTGTGGCGATAGTTGAATTCGGACTCGACGGTCGGGGCCTCGCGATAGCTGACGCTCGGCGTCCCGACAGTGACCTCGGCTCTGAACTCCCGCCTCATACGCTCGATATAAACGTCTAAGTGCAGCTCTCCCATGCCGGCTATGATCGTCTGGCCGGTTTCCGGGTCGCTCGATACGCGGAAAGTCGGGTCTTCTTTCATAAACCGGCTCAGGGCTTTGGCCATGCGCTGCTGGTCGGCGGAACTTGTCGGTGCGATGGACAAACTGATCACCGGGTCGGCGACAAAAATGCTTTCCAGAGAGTAGTTGATGCCGTTGCCGCAAATTGTGTCGCCGCCGGCGCAATCCACCGACAGCAGGGCGACAATGTCGCCCGGCCCGGCATCCAGGATATCTTCGCGGTCGTTTGCGTGCATCCGGACGATGCGCCCGATTCGCAGCGACCGACTGGTCCGGGCGTTGCGATACTGCTGACCTTTGACGAGTCTGCCCTGATAGACGCGCACGTAGCTCAACTGCCCGAACGATTCATCTGCGATCTTAAAGACCATCGCCACCAGCGGGGCGTCCGGATCGCTTGCCAGAGGAGTCTCTGTGCCTTCGTTGTCGTGGTCGCGGGCGAAGCTCGAACGGTCCAAAGGACTGGGGAGAAAATCGCAGACCGCATCCATGAGCGGCTGAACGCCTTTGTTCTTGAATGCCGACCCCATCATCAACGGCACAATATCACGATTGATCGTGGCCTCGCGAATGGTTTGGCGTATCAGGTCCAGATCGACAGGCTCGTCTTCCAGAAGCTTCTCGAGCATCTCATCGTTGAACATGCTGAGGGCTTCGAGCATTTCCCGGCGTGCCCGCTCGACCGAATCGGCGTATTCCGATCCGACCGGCCCGCGTACAGCCTTTTCGCCGTCCTTGCCCTCGAAGGTGATCGCTTCGGTTGTGATCAGGTCAATCACGCCTTTGAAGTCTTCGCCGGCGCCCATGTTAATCTGAATCGGAACTACGTTAAGGTCGAGTTTTTCCGTCAGGTCCCGGCGCACCCGGTCAGGATCGGCGCCGACACGGTCCATTTTGTTTACAAAAGCAATCCGCGGCACGCGATAGCGTTTCATCTGCTGATCGACGGTAAACGATTGGCTCTGAACGCCGCCAACCGAGCAGAGGACCATAATCGCTCCGTCAAGCACCCGCAGCGAGCGCTCGACCTCCACGGTAAAATCCACGTGGCCGGGGGTATCGATCAGGTTGATGCTCTTGTCGTTCCACGAGACCTGGGTAGCGGCCGAGGTTATCGTAATACCCCGCTCGCGTTCGAGGTCCATATAGTCCAGCGTTGCTCCGCCTTTTTCGTCGTGAACTTCCTGCATGCGATGAATACGCCCGGCGTAATACAAAACGCGCTCGCTCAGCGTTGTCTTGCCCGAGTCTATGTGCGCTGAAATACCAATGTTCCTGATTTTTCTAATCTTCTTCATTTTTCCTCAAAAACAATCATTTAAACAAAACACAACAACTTTTCTGATCGGCGGATCCTTCAGCGGCCGGGGCGATTAGCACCTCTCGCCACTAAGCGATCCGCTCACGATCCTTCATTAGCGGGAATTACAGGTAAGTAGAGGGTAGTAACTACTCCCCAAATACGCGAAACCTCTAATATAACACCATATCGGCTGCAAAGCAACAAGAAAATACGATTGTTTCAAGAAAAATGTCGCGGGAATCTCTGAGGAGGTAAAATTTGCTTGTTTGTCACCTTCACCGCTGCGGTCCGGCTGCAAAGAAAGCTCAGTATTGCATTTCAACGACCGTCCGGCGGATTCGGCGATCGATTGAAAAGGATCTGTACCGAATCGACCGGTACAGGCCCAAAAATGCAAAATCAATGAAGTCATCGCGGCTTGCCGCGATGACTTCATTTTGATATTTAATCTTTGATATTTGACTTCTCCCTACTACCGAACCAGCCGGATGTCGTCGAAGTACATCGTCCCTGTGCCGCCGGCGGCCGGGCTGTTCTTGGTGCCAAAGCCAATACTAATCGAATTGACATTGGTAAGGTCCGCGCCCGCAAACTCCGTCAGGTCGATGATCCACTCGGTCCATCTGGAAGTCTGTGTTGCCGCGTCATCAGCATGATAGACCAGGGCTGTACCATCGAGAGCGACAAACATCCGGTCGGCAGCGTTGCCGGAAGCGCCGCGGAACCACAGAGACAGCTTCGTGGTTCCTCCCTCGGTCCAGTCACGCGGATAGACCAACGTCAGTGTTGCTTCGGAAGTCTTATTGTTGTTGTCGTAGAAATAAGGCATCGACTGGGCGCCGCCGTGAACAATAGTCTGCTCAGCATAAGGAGGCAAGTCGTTGCCTACAAGCGCTCCGTTTGTCGTGGTTCCAAAGCCATCTAACCATTTGTCGAATATCCTGTTGCTATTGGGGTCGGGTGGATCGATGTCATTGTAAGACTCGAAGTCGTCAACGAGAATGAAACCGGCAGTCTCAAAGCTCCAGACAAGACCTTTCGCTGTTTTGTCCGGATAGACCGCATCCACACGCCAGTGGTAAGTCATGTCCAAAGTGAGTTTACCGGGATCGTAGCTCTCCGAAGCGAGTGCTTTGTTGCCTATGTACTCAGGTGATGCCGCGGTAGCATTTTTCACAGCATCAGCATCGGTACCGAAGTACAGATCGCTTGAAGCGGCGGTGTCCGCCGGCGTCCAGCTAAGGATCGTCAATATCTGTGCATCCACAACGCCGTTATCCGGTTGGGGATTGCCCACAGCGCCGGGCGTCGTAAAGCTCCAGATATTGCCTTTGTGCGTCTCGGCGATGTCGAACTCATCGACTCGCCAGTAATAAACCTTTTCCGATTCAAGCGGGCTGGCGGGCGTATAGGTTGCAAACGCCTGCGGGATGCCTCCGGTAGCGTTGTTGACATCTTCAAAACTGTCGCCCAGATATACGGTATGCAACCTGGCGCCGAAACCCGGTGTCCAGCCAAGCGTTGCATCCAGGTCAACGAATTCGGCGCCGTCCATCGGGTCGGGGAAATACGCGGTCTTCGGGGGAACCGAGAAGCTCCAGACGTTGCTCTTCCACGGACTGTTCGGATCGGCGTCGTTGACCTCATCGATTCGCCAGTAGTAAGTTTTGCCCGGAACAAGGCCGTCCGGGAAAGGGAATCCGGGAAAGCCGACAATAAGACTCGTTTCCATCTGGTTGCCCTGGAACGTATCGCCGAGGCCGTCGCTGACATCGTCAAAATTGTCGCCCATGTATACATCGTGCGAGACCGCCGAATCGCCCGGCGACCAACTAAGTGTTGTCCATGTATCCGTAGTTAAGGCCCCATCCTCCGGATTGGGATTGGAGGCCTTTGGGGAGCTGAGCCCGTCCATTACATCCCTTATCTGCTCCTCTGTAAGAGCTACATTGAAGAGGGCGACTTCGTCGAGCACGCCGTTAAAGAAGTCGCTGGGCGCGTTATTCGTAAATCGGGCACCGATGAGAACTGGGGTAACGGTGTCCGTATTTTGAGGACCTCGGTCCTGTCTGGAATCGAATTCCCCGTTGATATAGATCTTCATTTCAGCACCGTCGTAGGTGACTGCAACGTGCCCAAAGTCATTGTCCGGCAGGGCCTTGTTGCCGGTAAATGTCCAGGGATCGACTTCTCTATGAAATGTGACTGTGCCGTCATCGTTGATTACGAGGATGTAGGCGCCTATGATGCCGCCGTTAAACTTACCTATGACAGTACCCCCGCCCTGATTCCTTACCCATGCGGTGATACTGAAGGGGTCGCTTCCACCGAATGGCAGGTTTTGGCCCGAATTGCGGATCTCAAGATAACTTCCACCTTGGAACTCAAGAGCGTGGCGGAATTTTCCCTCCACCCATGCAGGATTATCTTTGAGGTCGGCATCGTAACCATGCCCAGAGTTGTCCCTGGCGATGTTACCTGAGGCTTCATCAAAAAGCCAGACCCCCACGATGGATTTTGGATCAACTTGGCCGTTACTGTGGGATGTGCATAACAGGCCTGTAATTATGAAAATTATGCAGGCCGTAAATTGTTTTCTGGTCGTTGTCATTGTCAGACCCTCCTACTGCTTTGTTAATGGTATTTTGATGAGCTAATGTAATGCAAACTATGAATAATTCTATCAACAAGGATTTCCCACATACACTTCACTGAAGCACTCCTGCAAGCTTCAACTCCCATGATACCGTAATCTCATCTCAATTTCAACAATGTTCCGGCCACACAAACCTACCCGCTATCGTACTCGTTAAGCCGTCCACGACGTCCGTGGCTGAGTTTGAAGCACCTACAGGGTGTGATATTCAGGGGAGCACATTGAGCTTAACTGTCGACATTCTGAGAGGCCGGTCTCTCCCGTAGCGTTTGATTCTGCGCGTCAGAACGGGCGTAGTGGGGGAGATTCAGCTCTTCATTGTTGCCCTTGGAGCAAAACAACAGGGGCCTATACCGAGTGAATCAGTACAGGCCCCAAATTTGATCCAAATCTACTTTAGCAGCCGCACAAATGCTTACTGCTTACCGAATCAACCGGAGGTCGTCGAAGTACATTGTCCCTGTGCCGCCGACTGCCGGGCTGCCTTTTGTGCCAAAGCCAAGGGTAATCGAATTGACGTTGGTCAAGTCCACGCCTGCGAACGCTGACAGGTCGATTACCCACTCGGTCCAGCGGGTTATCTCAGTTGCGGCTGGATCGTCGTGATAGACCACCGCGTTGCTAAGGGCGACAAACATCCGCTCGGCTGAATTGCCCGATGCGCCGCGGAACCACAGCGACAATTTTGTAACGCCTTCCTCGGTCCAGTCACGCGGATAAACCAAAGTCATCGTTGCCTCAGAGGTCTTGTTGGCGTTGTCGTAGCGGTATATCATCGACTGGACGCCGCCGTGAACAATAGTCTGTTCGGCATAAGGCGGCAGGTCGTTGCCGACGAGAGCACCGTTATCGGTGGTCCCGAAGCCGTCGATCCACTTGTCGAATATCCTGTTGCTCTCCGGATCAGGCGGATCAAAGTCATTGTAGGCCTCGAAATCATCCACTCCGATAAACTCGGCTGTCGCAAAGCTCCAGACAAGACCTTTCACTATCTTGTCCGGATAGACCGCATCCACGCGCCAGTGGTAAGTCGAGTCCAAAGCGAGTTTGCCCGGATCGTAGCTCTCAGAACCGAGTGCTTTGTTGCCTATGTACTCAGGTGAGGCCGTGGTGGCATTGTACACAGCGGCGGCATCGGCGCCGAAGTATAGATCACTCGAAGCGGCGGTGTCCGCCGGCGTCCAGCTAAGGGTCTCTACCATCGAGACGTCTACGGTACCGTTAGCCGGTTGGGAATTGCCCACAGCGCCTGGCGTTGTGAAGCTCCAGATATCGCCTTTGTACGTGTTGATAGCGTCGAACTCGTCAATCCGCCAATAGTAGACTTCCTCCGATTCCAGCGTACCCGGACTATAGCTGGCGCTACCCACAGGAGTGCCGCCTGCGGCATCGTTTACTTCGTCGAAGCTGGTGCCCATATAAACGGTGTGTAGCTTGGCGCCGTATCCTGGCGACCATGTGAAGACTTGGTTCGGGTCTACAAACTCGGCACCGTCAGCGGGATCTGGGTTGTAAGCCGTTTCCGGTGAAATCGAGAAACGCCAAATGCTCCCTTTCCACGGACTGTTCGGGTCGGCATCGTTGACCTCATCAATTCGCCAATAGTAGGTCGTCCCAGGAATGAGCCCTCCCGGAATAGGGAATCCCGGAAAGCCGACTAGAAGGGTCGTGTCGGTCTCGTTACCCTGGAAGGAATCGCCGACACCGTCGTTCACATCGTCAAGATTGTCACCGAGATACACGTCATGCGAGACCGCAGAATCTAGCGCTCGCCAGCTAAGGCTGGCCCACGTCGCTTCAAGGAGAGCACCATCGGCCGGATCCGGCCCAAAGGCCCGCGTGGCCACTTCCAAATTCAACGCTGGTGCACTGTAGTTGGTGTTTTCCTTTGAGGCGAAGGCCACGTTATGCGATGAGGAGGTACCCGCTGTCCTGCGAAGCAAGAGTGTAATCTGATTGTCGGTATCGCTGTTGATGAAATCGACCAAGTTGGGGTCACTGAATGAAACAACATTCCCGACCGGTATTGGCTCGACAATAAAAGACCCCAATAGCGTCGCGTCCGCGGTGAAGTTGGAGCTTGACGTATCATTTCCCGGGGCGTTGTTCCAGGTGATGTCACTCTCGGTCCAGGTGTGATCCAAAGATTCCGCAAGTCCATAGACCTCAATGGTAAAGGTTTGCGGCGTTGTTCCACCGCCGCCCTCGTTGTTAGTCGAAACCGTCAAAACAAGTGAAGCTTCCGAGACCACGTCCGCAACATCAAAGCGAATATAGCCTTTGCGGTCATAGCTGTTGCCTCCGGAATTCTTGAGCGTGACGCTCCCACCGGTTCCGTAGTTAGTGTTATCATTAGCGGGACCCCTGACAAAGGCGTCAACCGTCGCCTCGCCCGCCTGTGCGGTACTCATCAGGCTCAGCATCGGTACAACAAAAGAAACCAGATAAATCAATCTTCTACACATAATATTCCTCCTTCAAAAAAGGGTGATATAAAGATACGAACAACAGTCTTCGTCTTGCCGCCGTGCTTGCAGCCCTATTTGCCTGGAATGGTCCACCGCGGACCAAGACGGTCATCCTTCCTTTGCGAGCCCGAAAGACGAACAGAACTCTTCCCTGATGACCTCAAATCCACGGACTGCATCTTACCCTACTTATACCAGATCAGCCGCCTCCCCGTCAAGAAAAATCACTGGATGACTGAGATGCCAGAATACTGCGATTTCATCCTACAAGCTCCTTACACAATCTCACAGAGCAGCCCTCAGAGGTGTTTTGCGGGCGTGGAATGGACGATCTGGGCTTGAGGGGTAGCAATAAAGCCGTATTATTCGAGATCGCGCTTTAGATCGGCTCAGAGTGTGTTATAATTATCCCAGAGAAGCAGGAGTGTTTCAGGGAAGTGTATATGGGAAGTGCTGGCTAAAAGAATCGCTACAGCCGAAGGAGCTGAGCCGTGATGAGAGATTTGCTTCGCCAGGATACTGTCAATAATAGTGGACAGAACCCGGTGACCATCACTAATGAGTCAATAAGTCGAATTTAGAGGAAGCAAATAGGCCACAGGGAAATGACCAAGAAGAAGAAGAGATCAAAGCCAAAACTACTGGTTGTGTTTGACACAAGTGTACTCTTTGCCCGAGTTGCATATAACTTGGTGCGAAGCGAGATAAAACAACTTGTCGAAACAAATTCACAACACTCCGATTTGACCATTAAATGGTACCTCCCCGGTATTGTGGTGGACGAGCGTCGATACCAGATGCGGAACAAGGCATTTGAATTGCTCCCGTCCATTGAGAAGCTGGAGAGACTACTCGGTCACAATCTGAACATAACAAAAGATATATTGGTAGGACGAGTAGACGAGGCAATCAACAAACAACTTGAAGAACTGAACATATCTACCTTGGATCTTGATACGGCTGACGTAGAGTGGAAAGTTTTGATGAATCGAGCCGTCTACCGACTCCCACCGTTTGAGTTGGGCGAGAACGAGAAAGGATTTCGCGACTCGATCATTGCTGAGACGTTCCTACAACTTACCCGGAAATCGCCAGCCACACCGGCCGCTTGTCGCCTTGCTATCGTGACAAATGACAAGCTGCTCGCCGAATATTTGAGGGCGAGCACAAAAAAGGCAAAGAATGTGAGGGTCCTGAACTCCACTAACGAGTTAGAGAATCTGATCAACACGTTGGTATCGAAAGTAACCGAGGAATTTGTGGAAGAGTTGAAGGACAAAGTGGAGAAATTCTTCTTTGAAAATGAGAACCAAGCTTGCCTTTTTTACAAAGAGAACATTCAAGACAAGATCAATAGCTCCTTCGCGCAGAAACTCGGAGCAGTTCCGAACGAAGGTTTGCTGAGAGAAAATGGGGATTGGCGGATTAGCTCACCGGTTTTCGTGAAGAAAAAAGGGCGGCGACTATTCTATATGACTCCGATATGGGTGGATGCCAAGCTGTTCAAGCTTGAATCGCAAAGTCCGAAGCTATTCGATTTTACGTCGCTGGCCTCAGATGCTCTCCAGTCATATACAACGCCCGCTTTCGGTTTGTTTCCAAATCCCAGTTTGTCTGATCAGTTGCCAACCCCACGTTCGTCAGGTTTCTCCGGTTTGTCAATCTTCCCAAGTTCTCCGTCGCCACGTCTAAATATCGGACAGTCCAGCTCAGTATCAGACCCTTGGGGCACCCTTCGAGATTCTCTGGAGAAAGTGGAAGTAACTAATGGACAGTCTATGTTTGAGGTCCACTGGAGCGCCAACATTACCCAAAACAAGAGGCTGACTGTTCCTCAGATAGAGAAGATAGAATTCGTAGGGACTAAGTGGGATACCGGGTAGTCTGTGCGAAAAACGGGGCATGGGTTTGACGGGCGCAGGATGGACGCTCTACCCTTGAACCGTGCTCCTTCCCGGTACATGAACCCACACGAACCTACCCGCTATCATTCACGACAAGGCATTCAGGATGCCCGTCAGTGGATTGGAAGTGCCTACAGGGTGTGATTGGACGCAGGGGGAAGATGCTCAGCTTAACTGTGGACGTTCTGGGGGATCAGTCTCTCTCGTAGCGTTCGATTCTGCGCGCCGGAACGAGCGTGGTGCGGAAGATGAGCGAAGACATGGGCTGGATCATGACAGAGAACTCATTCTTCAAGATCGTGTTTTGAATCGACTTTGAGTCAGGCTTAGAGCAAAGCAACCGGGGCCTATACCGAGTGAATCAGTACAGGCCCCAGATTAGTGCAGATTTATTGTATCAGCAGCTCAGTTACCTGCCGCTTTAATAGTCTATGCGAAACTTACCGAACCAGCCTCGCGTCGTCGAAGTACATCGTCCCCGGGCCGCCGGTAGGAGCCGGGCTGTTCTTGGTGCCGAAGCCAAGGGTAATCGAATTGACGTTGGTCAAATCCACGCCTGCGAACGCCGCCAGATCGATTACCCACTCGGTCCATTGGGTTGTCTGCGTTGCGGCGGCATCATCATGATAGACTACTGCCGTACCGTTAAGGGCGACAAACATCCGCTCGGCTGAGTTGCCCGATGCGCCGCGGAACCACAGCGACAATTTCGTAACGCCCTCCTTAGTCCAATCACGCGGATAAATCAAAGTCATCGTCGCCTCGGATGTCATGTTGGCGTTGTCGTATCGATATATCATCGACTGAGCGCCGCCGTGAACGATAGTCTGCTCGGCATAGGGCGGCATGTCATTGCCTACAAGCGCCCCGTTTGTAGTGGTTCCAAAGCCGTCTATCCACTTGTCGAATATCCTGTTACTGTTGGGATCGGGCGGGTCAATATCATTGTAGGACTCGAAATCATCAACGAGAATAAAGTCGGCTGTCGAGAAGCTCCAGACAAGACCTTTGACGGTGCCGTCCGGATAGACCTCATCCACGCGCCAGGCATAACTGCTGTCCCACGCAAGCCCTCCGGAATCATAGCTCTCGGCGCCAAGGGCTTTGGGGCCTATATACTCGGGCGAGGCTGTGGTGGCGTTCTTGACGGCATCAGCGTCGGCGCCGAAATACAGCTCGTGCGAGGCGGCATTGTCCGCCGGCGTCCAGCTCAGCGTTGCGGTCATCTGCACATCCACCGCGCCATTGGCCGGCTGTGGATTGCCCACGGCGCCGGGAGTCGTGAAGCTCCAGATATCGCCTTTATACGTGGCGACGACGTCAAACTCATCAACCCGCCAGTAATAGACCTTCTCCAATTCGAGCGGGCCTGCAGGAGAGAAAGTCGCAAGCGCCCGGGACAGGCCCCCTGCCGCGGCGTCGTTAACGTCGTCGAAGTTATCGCCGAGGTAAACGGTGTGCAATTTAGCGCCGAAACCTGGCGTCCAGCTTAAGGTCACATTCGGATCGACGAACTCGGCGCCGTTGGCCGGATCGGGGTGATAAGCCGTCTTGGGCGGAATCGAAAAGCTCCAAACGGGCCCTTTCCAGGGACTGTTCGGGTCCGCATCATTAACCTCATCGATTCGCCAGTAGTAGGTCGTTCCCGGCACGAGACCGTCCGGGTAAGCAAATCCGGGAAATCCGGCAACATAGAATGCCGAAGTTTGATTGCCTCGGAATCCCGGCGCGCCGGGAGCGCCGTCGTTGACATCATCAAAAGTATTGCCGAAGTAAACATCGTGCGAGACTGCCAAATCTCCCGCACTCCAGCTAAGGTTCACCCATGTGTCTTCATGAAGTGCGCCGTCAGGTGGATTGGGGCCCAGAGCATAAGGATAATTTTCACCACCTTCCATAGCAGCCAGAATCTCGGGCTCGGCCAGCACGTTGTTGTAGATACGAACGTCATCCATGGCGCCGTTGACAACCCTGCTCGTAGACTGTTCATTACCAATAGCAAGTGATGCAGTCGAGGCTTGAGGAGTTCCGGATTCCGTATCCTCAAAGATTAAGCTCCCGTTTTTATAAAATCTTCTCCCTTCAGCCGAATCATAGCTGTAAGTATAATGCGCCCATTCTCCGACAACACAGACTCCAGCGGAAGTATTACCAAAGGTTCTCGAGCCATCCGTAAACGTAATTGGAAAATGGAAGTGCCCGTCTCCGTATGTTAAAACTTCGTAGTTTTCAGCAGCATCTAAACCTTTGATGATAAATCCATTGTAATTCTTGTTTTCATTGAGGTTAAGCCAGAACATTATTGTCCACGTAGTAAGATCCAGACTCGGATCATTCCCGCAATCGAGCCAATCATCAGATCCGTCAAATTCCAAGGCGCCGCCGAAATAACCGACCACCCACTGAGGGTCGCCATTGGAGGTGCCGTCGTTGCCGTTGCCGCTTGAGTCGTAGGCAGTGGTTCCGGAGCCCTCGTCTAATCTCCAGTAAGCCACGAGGTCTGCTTTAACTTCACTTGTTAAAACAGTGCCGAGCACAAGGCCAAGAAAAATTAGAAAAGTCAATTTCCTACACATAATAATCCTCCTTCTTCAATTCTGCTTTTTTTACATATTGATTTTCAACTTTTCCCTGCTACCGATATAGTCGAATGTCGTCAAAGTACATAGTTCCCGGGCCGCCGGTAGGAGCCGGGCTGTTCTTGGTGCCGAAACCAAGGGTAATTGAACCGACATTAGTAAAGTCCACGCCTGCGAACGCTGCCAGGTCGATCACCCATTTGTTCCATCCGGTTATCTGCGTTGCGCTCGCGTCGTCATGATAGACCACCGCATTGCCAAGGGCGACAAACATCCGCTCGGCTGAGTTGCCCGAAGCGCCGCGGAACCACAGCGACAATTTCGTAACACCTTCTTCTGTCCAATCACGCGGATATACCAAAGTCATCGTCGCCTCTGAGGTCTTGTTGGCGTTGTCGTAGCGGTATATCATCGACTGAGCGCCGCCGTGTACGATAGTCAGCTCGACATAAGGAGGCAGATCATTGCCAACGATCGCTCCATTTATCGTAGTTCCAAAGCCGTCTATCCACTTGTCGAATATCCTGTTGCTGTTGGGATCAGGCGGATCGATGTCATTGTAGGCCTCAAAATCGTCAACTGCGATAAACGCAGCGGTCGTGAAACTCCAGAGTAAACCCTTGACCGTCTTATCGGGATAAACCGCATCCACACGCCAATAGTAATTCGCATCCAACGCGAGCTTGCCCGGATCATGGTTTTCCGAGCCGAGTGCTTTGTTGCCTATGTACTCAGGCGAGGCCGCAGTGGCATTTTTCACAACATCGGCGTCGGTGCCGAAGTACAGATCGCTCGAAGCAGCGGTGTCCGCCGGCGTCCAGCCAAGAGTCGTCAATATCTGTACATCCACAGCACCATTGGCTGGCTGGGAATTACCCACGGCGCCGGGCGTTGTAAAGCTCCAGACATCGCCCTTATGTGTCGCCGCAACGTCAAACTCATCGACTCGCCAATAATACACTTTTTCCGATTCGAGCGGGCTGGCGGGCGTATAGGTTGCAGCTCCCTGCGGGAGTCCTCCGGCGGCGTTGTTGACATCTTCAAAACTGTCGCCCAGATATACTGTGTGCAACTTAGCGCCGAAACCCGGTGTCCAGTTGAGCGTCGAATCCAGATCTACGAATTCGGTGCCGTCAATCGGGTCGGGGAAATACGCGGTCTTCGGCGGAACCGAAAAACTCCAGACATCGCCTTTCCACGGGCTGTTAGGATCGGCTTCGTTGACCTCATCGATTCGCCAATAGTAAGTAGTACCCGGAATAAGACCGTCCGGAAAGGCAAAGCCCGGGAAACCGGCGATGTAAAACGTATCGGTCTGATTGCCCCGGAAGGTGTCGCCGGCGCCGTTGTTGACATCGTCAAAATTGTCGCTCAAGTATAAATCGTGAGAAACCGCAGAATCCCCCGCCGACCAGCTTAGGTTGACCCATGTGTCGGCATTGAGGGCGCCGTCAGCGGGCTCCGGACTCCGCGCGTGCGGAAACCCTGGAAATCCTTCGCTCACCATACTGGCTTTGACCTCTTCGGCAGTCAGGGCGTGGCTGTAAAGACGCACGTCGTCAATAATCCCCACGAAGTTCTGCCCGGATGAGAGACGTCCGCCAATGGAGAGTGACAGATCATTCTGTTGGAGTTCGCCCGACGCTTCGATCCGGGTAGCTTCCTCTCCGTCCTTATACAAAATGACGGCAGCACCATCATAGGTGAAACCAAGGTGGGCCCATTCCCCGGCAAAATTGGGAATCGAAGGAGTATCGAAGCGCGCCGAGGCATTGACTGTGGCACGGATCGTCTGAGAGCTGCTAAATTGTAGAGCGTAGGGATATTCCCCTGATTTCTGTTTGCAGAAGAACTTAGCGTAATCAGGCTGATCGCTCTCGGGCTGAGCCCAGAGGGTCATTGATACAGCCTCTCGCAGGTGGAAATCCTCGTGGTCGGGGATCTCCACCTTGTTGGTGCCGTCGAACTTGAGAGCTTTACCACTCTTGCCGTCTACCCATTCGGGATCACCTTCGGCGAACACCCCGTCATGCCCCGCACCGGACACATCAGCCACAGTTGTGCCTGAACCTTCGTCAAGCGGCCACCAGCCGATAAGGTCTGCCTTAGCCGTGCTCGTCAGAATCAAGCTCAGCGCCAATGCCAATGAAGCCAAAAACAACAGTTTCCTAAGCATAACAGTCCTCCTTCAAAAATAGGTTAACATGAAGCGATCCACGATTGTATTCGCTCTTCATTGCGCTCTGTCCGTATATGATGTGGACAGTTCCATGCGATTTGTGGCTGCCTCCTTCTGTTGAGCCCGAAAGACGAGCAAAACCTGGTCGAGTGATCTCGAATCCACGGACTTCATCTTACCCCACTTATACCAGATCAGCCGCCTCTCCGTCAAGAATAATCTGCCGGGTGAGACCTGCATACACGGCAGACCGCCGTGGGTCAACATTCCCATTCATGGTTCAGGAACAATGATTTGCTCGGCAGTCGCCGCAAGGTTTTCGGCAGAAAGCCTCATTTTCCAGGATTTGCCCACAACACGGCCAAAACGATTGGTTTGTTCGCTCGCCCTCAGACCGCTTGGTTCGAGCATCCTTTTGCCTTGGCGCTTGGACCGTTATGAGCTAACCTCTATATGATAAACCTTGGTCTTAACGGATTACCGAACCTGAAATTGGGACAATACCATGAAACAAGGCTTATTAGTGGGCAGCCTGCCGTCGCATAGCAAATCGGTCCGGCTTCTCAAAATCTGTTCCGTCGTAATTGTTATCCTGGATTTTTACAGCTCAACGCACTTTGCAGCGGCACAAACCACAACGTTCGCCGGGAATCCCTCGGGGTGCCTTGCGTGCCATAAAGGTATCGAGCCGATCATGGATCCTGATTCGGAGATGATGCAGGCGATCAAGGTGTTTGCTGAGATGACGGATGACCCGGTTGGTTGTACAGTGTGTCACGGAGGCGATCCGACGGCGGCGACCAAGGAGCAGGCACATCTGGGCAAAGCCTTTTACCCCGATCCGGGGAGCCCCTGGATCAACGCGCTTACATGCGGGCAGTGTCACGAAGAGCTTGTCAAAGCACAGTGGAACAGCCTGATGATGACCGAAGCCGGCAAGATCCAGGGCGCGACCTGGGCTTTCGGCTCCCTGGAGGGATACGACCATCGGTGGGCGAACTATGACGCCAACAATCCCGGTGAGAGAGAAAAATCATTGGTCACGGAAGATTACTGTGCCTACATGGATCGCTTGAAAATTGCCGAGCCGCAGGTGTTTCCCGACAAGATGACGAGCGTGCCTGACGCCCCGACCGATATGGCTCACCTGGCGGACCATCCGGAGCAGGCCGTGTTTACTTATCTGCGTGGAGATTGCCTGCGCTGTCACCTGGCGGTCAAGGGCAGGCAAAGACGCGGGGATTACCGGGGGATGGGATGTTCGGCTTGCCACATCCCTTACGGCAACGAGGGATTCTACGAGGGAGGCGACGAGGCGATCCCAAAGGACGAAGCCGGGCACATGCTGGTTCACAGTATCCAGGCGACGCGAGAGGCCAAGGTCACGGTTAACGACAAGCAGTACAGCGGAATTCCGGTAGAGACCTGCAATTCCTGTCACGACCGGGGCAAGCGTATCGGCGTATCGTATCAGGGATTAATGGAAAGCGCATATACTTCGCCTTTTACCGAGGGTGGCGGAGGTCAGATCGGTTTGCACACCAAGCATTACATTGCGATGAAGGAAGACGTGCACTACAGGAAGGGCATGTTCTGCCAGGACTGCCATACGTCTGTCGATGTTCACGGGGACGGCTACTTAGCCGGGACCAATCTTGCCCAGGTGGAAATAGAATGTGCCGATTGTCACGGCACACCGCAGGCGTATCCGTGGGAATTGCCGTTAGGATACGGAGATGAGTTCGCTCAGACTTCGGATGGCACGGCCCGGGGAGTGGCCCGGAAACTGCCCGCCGCCTTGCACCGCGGGACGGGCTACAGAAACGATGAGGGATACTTACGCACCGCCCGGGGCAATCCCTTCACCAACGTGGTGCGCAAAGGAAACACGGTTATCGTACACACCGCGGCAGGCAAGGACATTGAATTGAAACCGTTGAAGCTCTCGCTCGATCAGAACGAGCTGGAACTCGAAGCGAAAGTGGCGATGGACAATGTAGAGCTTCACATGACCAGAGCGGAGTGCTATAGCTGCCATTCTTCCTGGGCGCCGCAGTGTTACGGATGTCACGTCAAGATCGACTATTCCGACGGCAAGAAAAGTTTCGACTGGATCGCCGCAGGACATCAGCACAAAGACGACAATTCTGCGGCGGATGCCGGCGAGGCGGACTACGAGACTTTCATGCCGGGCGAAATCAAAGAAATGCGCTCCTATCTTCGCTGGGAGACCCCTGCGCTGGCGATTAACGGCGAAGGCCGAGTCACGCCCGTCATGCCGGGTTGTCAGGTCTCGGCCACGGTCATCGGCGCCGACGGCGAGACCATTTTGCAGAACCACATCTTCAGGACTCTGCCGGAGAGTGAAGGCTCGGGGGCCAAAGGGCAGTTGGGTATAGATATGAGTCCGGTCCAGCCGCACACCGTGGGGCAGGCAAGACCTTGCCACTCGTGCCATCTATCCGAAAAAGCGCTGGGCTACGGAATCGAGGGCGGCAGGCTCAATCGAGAGCCTAACGAAGCCGTAATCGTGGACCTGATGACGGCGGATGCACAGGTCCTGCCGACAGGCGTGCAAACGCAGATCGAGGCGATACCGGGCCTGACAGCCGACTGGTCGCGATTTGTAACCGAAGACGGCAAACAGTTGCAGACGGTCGGCAGCCATTTCTCACTTTCGCGACCACTCAATAACGAAGAGCGACAGCACATAGATCGGCAGGGCGTTTGCTTAGCGTGCCACAAAGAGATTCCCGATGGGACATTGGCCACCGGCTTTCTGCACCACGTTGCTAAGTACGCCGGACAGTTGCCCAAGACACCTAAAAAGCACAACAGCATGATTCACAAGATCCTCATGATCGCGGCGTGGGGGCAGTTGCTTACCGTAGTCACGGGGACATTAGCGGGCCTGGCTTGTTGTGTTTGGTTCTTCAGAATTCGGCGGCGACGTCACGGACGTCCCAGGGAAAATGTTGCCTGACGAGGAGACTTGGAACATGTATGGAATGACGAGAATTAAATGTGTGGTTCTCCAGCTAATGTTAGTCAATATTCTGACGGCTTTTGTCTGCTGTGCGGAGGGCAACGATTTTGCCTGTTTCAATACCAAAGACGTTGGAAAGCCGGATGCCAATGTGCCGCTCATTCGGCCCTGGAAGATCGTTGATCTCGATGCGGAGTATGGCGGGCAGTGGGTGGTGGCAGGCGACGTGGACGCCGATGGTGTAGTCGAGATTGTCAGTGCCGAGAACTTCAATGAAGGCGACGTGCACTATACCAGCACGGCTGTCGCTCAAAATCTGGACGGATCGGTTTTGTGGCGTTGGGGCGAGCCGAACGTTGGACGAAAGAACTGGCACCACGATGTTGCCTGCCAGATCCACGATTGGAACGGCGACGGCAGGAAAGATGTTGTTCTTTGCACCAAAGGTTTTCTTGTCGAGATTGACGGGGCCACCGGCCGGGAACTTAGACGAATACATATCGCCGAGGACGCCACCGACTGCCTGGTGTTCTGCAACCTCTCCGGCGGCAAGAATCCTGCCGATGTGCTCGTCAAAGACAGATACCGCCGGATCTGGGCCTACAACCAACAAGGCAAACTGCTCTGGACGGTCGAGCAGCCCGGCGGATTCAAGACTGCTCACCAACCCCGGCCAATCGACATAGACGGCGACGGGCGCGACGAGATTATGGCCGGCTACTCATTGCTGAACCATGATGGTTCCGTCCGCTGGGTTTTTGAGTCCGGAAAGGTGGATCAGTCAAAGGGGCACCTCGATTGTGCTCGCGTTCTGCGTCAAGGCGCATCTCCCGAAGACTTTCGCATCGTACTGACCTGCTGTGGCGCCAACAATGTTGCGCTCGTGGATGGCAACGGAAGAGTGTTGTGGGAAGTATCCGGGTATCATTTCGAATCCGTGGATGTTGGGCACGTCATACCGAATCATGCCGGCCGTCACATTGTTGTCGATATCGACCATCAACCCTACGGCAAGAGTCCGGTCTGGGTGCTGGATGAGAATGGCAAGCGCCTCGGCCGGATTGTGACCGATTACAGCCGGCACCATTGCCTGCTGGATTGGACAGGCGACGGGATTGACGAAATCATGGTGGCACACAAGAGCGGAATCTATAACAGCCGCGGCGTGCGCATCGGCACATTCGGCACGCCGGGCCTCGATTCGGTTGCCGGCAAGAGAAAATATGAAAAGAGCATGCTTATCGGCGATATGACGGGCGACGGAATAGCTGATGTTATCATAGCCACTCCTCATACTGTTTATATCTACAAAAATGAAAACGGCAAAAAACCCGACAGGCCCGTCCCTCTCGGGACCGAATTTAACTTTACACTGTATTAACTTCGTCGTCTGAAGGCAAACGGCCACAAATGAAAGGGGCTATCCATGCTCAAAAGAACAACTCGGCGAGATTTTCTAAAGACTCTTGGAGTTGCGTCTTTCGCCGCTATCGCTGGTCCAGGCTGCATGAGCGGCAAGAAAAAGCTTTCTAAAAAATCCTCGATGCCGAATATCGTGTTCATTCTTACCGACGATCTGGGTTACGGCGATGTTGGCTGCTACAATCCTGAATCAAAGATTCCAACGCCCAACTTAGACAAACTGGCCTATGAAGGTATCCGTTTTACCGACGCTCATAGTCCTGCCACGGTCTGCACACCCAGCCGGTACAGCTTGATGACCGGGCGCATGGCCTTCCGTACAGGCAAAGGCTCGAGGGTGTTCGAGGGTACGGGCGGACCGAGCTTGATTGAAGAATCGCGGCTCACTTTGGGCGGGATGCTTCAAAACTGCGGCTACACAACCGCAATGTACGGGAAATGGCACATCGGCCTGACCTGGAAGGATTCGAAAGGTAAGAGAATCAAACAGGGCGGCAAGGAGGGTGTTGCACAAATAGACTACGACAAAAGTGTCCCCATCCCCGACGCGCCCATTCATCGGGGCTTCGATTATTTCTTCGGAACTCCCAACTGCCCGACTACCGACGCACTCTATGTATATATCGACGGGGATGATGTTCCCGTACCGGCAACGAGTCTCCTGGATAAGAGTACGTTGCCCGATCACCCCTTTGCCTGGGATTGCGACCAGGGCATGGTCGCGCCGGGCTACGAATTCGAACAAGCCGATTTGCTCTTTCTCGACAAGGGCCTGCAGTTCGTGAAAAATCATAGAAAGAAGTCACCCGACAAGCCCTTCTTTCTGGTGCTTTCCACGCAGATAGCCCATGCGCCGGCATTTCCTGCGAAGAAGTACAAGGGCAGCACCGAAGCCGGCCCCCAGGGTGATTTCATCTTCGAAATCGACGCAATAGTGGGTAAAGTCATCGAAGCTCTCGACGGTCACGGCATCGACAACAACACGTTGGTAATGTTTTCCAGCGATAATGGCCCGGAGACTGTGCAGACCCATCTTATGCGCAAGCTTTATGACCACGATTCAGCGCGACCCTGGCGCGGCATGAAGCGCGACGCATGGGAAGGCGGGCACCGGGTGCCTTTCATCGCGCGCTGGCCGGGAAGGATTAAGGCGGGCAGCGTCTCGGATCAAACAATGACGCTTACGGATGTGATGGCCACGATGGCGTCGGTGGTAGGCGTCTCACTGCCCGATGATGCTGCCGAAGACAGCTACGACATGCTGCCGGTATTCCTGGGACAGCAGCAAGAGGATATGCCCGTGCGTCCTTACACCCTGACCCAGAGTTTCCACGGTGAGCTTCAGATTCGGCGCGGTCCTTGGAAGTACCTTGATCACAAGGGCTCGGGAGGAAACAACTACGACAAAAACCGTATCCTTAAAGCCTACAAGCTGCCCGAGTTGGCGCCCAATGCGGTGGGGCAACTCTACAACCTCCAGACCGATCCCGGTGAAACCACTAACCTTTTCTATAAACGCCTGGACATCGCCAAGGAACTGAAGTGGCTCCTGGAAGCCTCGAAGCGGAGCGGACGAAGCGCTCCGTTGGGCAGAATCCCATCGTCAATTGGAATAAGAGGAGCCGGGCAATTAGTAAAACGGGAACCATCGTGAATAAGGAGGAGAACATGAGAACTTTATCACGACTCATCCTCACCTTTACCGTCCTGCTGTGGACTTGCGAAGCGAAAGGGAATAATGCAAATGAAGCAAATAAGACTGGAGCAGGCGCCGTCACGGCGCATTCCCGCGGTCTGCACGGCTACATTGGCTATAGTGCATCCCGACCGCCGGACCGCTCCGCTTATAGCGCGGGCATGGGGTTTTATTCCGCTGTCTGGCCGCTGATTGCCAAACCTATTGCCCACTTTCAGATCGGTCTGCCCAGCGCCTGGATAACACCGGACAACTCAGACAATAAGGATACTCCGCTGGCTCCGGTCGGAACTCATGCCAGGGACAACTGGCCGAAACGGGGTCCCACCTGGGCAAGCGTATTTCAGACCGTCGAGGGAGGTCTTGGATATTGGGCGCGAAACCGGTTCCGATACGGGCCTCCGAAATTCAGCATGAACGCCACGCCCCAATGCTATGATTATGAGGTCGGCTCGCCCGGATGGTCGTTTTTCTATAGCAGCGAAGCTTTGCCGGATGATCGACTGGGTATCGCCCAACTGAGCAACCGGCTGCTCATTCCGCCGGACGCGCTGCCTTTCGAGGGCAATCCCAACGGCAAGTTCCTGGGCTACGCTTACATGGCCCTGCCCTTTACCGAGCCGACCACCGGGGACCCTCCCACCGGAGACCAGGCCTGGACGTGTTTCCTAAGCGCCGCCAACTTCAAAGGACCGATGGCCTATTACATCCCGGAGACCTGGAGCAAAATCGGCAAGCTGTTCAATTATCCGTTTATCTATGGAAGGGGACTCGACGCCCGGCCCGGTAGAATGGGCGGTGGCGCCATGGAGATCAACACTGTGCCGCGTTTCGAGTCCAAAGACTCAAAAGGCGTCGTTTATTCTAAGTTGCCGAAGTTACAGTTTCCGGTGGATGGCCGGGGAAGAACCCTGCTGGTTCAGGATGTGACATATTACTCTAAGGCGGCGCTTTACGATGCGTTCAAGGCATGGCGGGACGGAGGCCCGGCGTGCTCGGGACGATTTGACGAGAAGGGCGCCTGGAAATCGACGCTGAAGACGCGCACACCGCATTTCGATCAGGCCGGCAAGAGAATGACCGGCATCGAGAAGGTCTTTGACACCAGGGTATTTGAAAGCAATGTTTGGGGTCTGGAGTGGTACGACGGCACTGCCGGTGCCAATGGCTATTTCCCACAGTACTTCAAGCACGTCGGCGACGAGCGCCTGGCGGTATCGGCCGCGGAGCTGCCCGCCGAGACGCAGCTCGTGACCAGGGAGTTCAAATTGGCGGATCGGGGCCGGCCCTATACCTCGCCGACCGGCGGCGCATGGGGCAATCCAGGCCCGAAACGCGGTCCCTACAAGGTCGATCTTGCAGATGGCTCGACCGTCACCTACTGTTGGTATCGTTTTGTCGATCAGCCGTCTTTCCAACAATACAAGTGGAGCGAGGGCAAGAAGGCGAAATTGCAGTCCTTCGTCGAAAAAATTCACGCCAACTGGCCGATTGACACCGACTACATGGCGCCGCCCGGCAGCGGAACGCTGGCGTCGCTCGACCCGGCCCTGCTGGTGACACCGCCCGAGGGTCTCGATGTTGGGTATGTACCCATCGTGACACGGCAGGAAGGCGCCGGGCGGTAATACCGACGACGTTCGGCAAAGACAAAGTGTGGGAGTAATAACATGAGGTATTCAATTCTTGTGTTTCTGATTCTCTTGTTGGTTATGTCCGGCAGTTTCGGCCAAACACCGGCTCGCGAGATACTGGTTCGTTGGTATCCTGCCACACTCGAAAAACCGGGACTCGTGGATGTCACGCTTGGGCCTGTCAAAGGCAAGGCTTTGCTGTGCGGCGCAATTCTCGAATCCGTGGGCGACGATGTCTTCTCAAGACAGAAGATTATCTCAATAATGAACGGGGTTAATCGCTATCAAGTCGAACATCCCTGGAAAGAGACCGACCGTAACTGGATCCGCGCAACCTACTACACGGGCGTTATGGCGTTCTACGACGCAACGAAGGATGCCAAACTTCTCGATCAGGCCGTGAAATGGGCGCAGAAGCACGAATGGCAACCCGGCAATGAACGCTCCGGCAGCAATATCCTGACTTGCGGGCAAACCTACCTTAAAATCTATTTCCTAAAGAAAGACCCCGCTATGATTGCGCCGTTAATCGAGTGGGTCAATTCCGGCAAACCCAATGCTCCTTCAGGCCGGCCGGTCTGGTATCTTGAAGCGGGCCGGCGCTATGCCGATTCGTTGTACGTTGGCCCGCCGACGCTGGCGATGCTGAGCAGAGCAACGGGTGACGAGAAGTACCTTGAGTACATGCATGCGATGTATTGGGACGTGGCGGATTTGTTGTTTGATGGCAGGTATGGCTTTTTCTATCGTGACAAGAGGTTCGTTGACACCAGGAGCGCCAGCGGCAGGAAAGTGTTCTGGTCGAGAGGCAACGGCTGGGTGATTGCCGGGATACCGAGAATTCTGGAATATCTCCCTGAAGATGATCCCTTCTATGCCAGATACGTCAACCTGCTGAAGACTATGGCCGCGTCAATCGCCGACGTGCAGGGCAAAGATGGTTTATGGCGAACCAACCTCGGCGATCCTAACGAATATCCCGCCCCTGAGACCAGCGGGACAGCGTTCTTCACGTACGCCATCACCTGGGGAATTAACAACGGAATCCTCGAAAGAGAGAAGTATCTTCCCGTTGCCAGGAAGGCGTGGACCGGCCTGGTCAATTCGGTCCACCCGGACGGCAAGCTCGGCTGGGTGCAGCCAGTGGGCGATCAGCCGAGAGCAGTGGAGAGCCAGATGACTCACGAATACGCAGTGGGTGCGTTCTTGCTGGCAGGCAGCCAAATGCTCAGGCTTCAAAAGTAACCGATGAGCGTGGTTGACAACGAGAACCAAGCAGGCAGACCGAATCCGTATCCGGTTACAGAGACGTGCGCGATATGTTATTGCGAAAAATCCAACTAACCGACAAGCAACACAAACAATATGATGCATGAAGGCCCCGTCCTCGGCAGGACCTTCCGACTCTTTCAAGCCTTGCTGTTTGTTAGCCCGGAACCACGTTGGTCGCACAGGGACCTTTCTTGCCCTGTCCGATCTCGAAGTCGACCTTCTGGCCTTCATCGAGCGTTGCATAACCCGTTGTCTTAATTTCCGAGTGATGGACAAACAAGTCCTCACTGCCGTCATCGGGGACTATGAACCCAAATCCCTTGCTCGAATTGAACCATTTTACTGTACCTGCAGCCACTTGTACTTCTCCCTGGCCCGAAAAAAGGCCAACTAAATAATGCCTCTGATATTACGTTTGCCGGGAGCATACTCTTGAGGCACGAAAGAGCATACGCCGTAAACGCCCTAATATAAGGGATGGGGCCGCGAATATCCAACAAGAAATAAATAAAATAAGTCACTTCAGGCAGGGCAAATCAGAAGCACGGTCCAGAGGCACACGAGCACAGAGGATCGACGATGGACGATGGATGTGTCGTCCTTCGTCCCTCGCCACTTGTCCTTATGTGCCTTTGTTTTGTTCAAACAAACTCGGCGCTTTGCCTGTATAATACAAAAGCAGTGTTATTGTGCAAGATCAAGGGGTGCAGGTATGAAAATGAAAAAGCATTTGTGTGTCCTGCAGTTGTTGCTGCTTTCATTTCTTTCTGTCGCAGTCTTGAAAGGCAGTGTTGCAGAGCAGCCGTCCGGCGCCGGGGCAAAGGCTGAAAAACCGGCCTGGATTGTGTTGATAGATGATTTCTCGCCTAAGAGTCCAAGCAAAAAGTCCACAACTAAGTGGCAGTTTGTTGCCGATCGTGCGAGGGCAGGGCGTTCCGAAGGGAAAGTGGCATTGGTAGAACACGACGGCCGCTCATGTCTGCATTTGACCGGCTCGGACTCGGCAAAGAACAACGCGGGATTCATCCAGGCCAGGGCCGGACTTGCCTCAAGAAACAGGAATTTCGACGCCGGCGCGTTCAGCGGCGTCAGCCTGCGTCTCAAGGGCAATGGCCGGCCGTATGCGATTGCCCTAAGAACGGCGGATACCCGGCTGCGCTGGCAGTCCTACCAGGCCTCCTTTCCGACAAACGGAAAATGGCAGGACATCAAGATCCCCTTCACACGCTTTAGGCCGGTATCTTTGAGAACACCGCTCAATACAAATGCACTAAGAAGCATCGCCGTCGTGGCGGCGACAAAACAGTCCAGCGCAGACATCTTCATTGACGAGATTGCCTTCTATGGGGACCGGAAAATGCACAGGAAATTAACTCCCGCAGAAGAACGGGTCATCATCCACAAGGGCACGGAGCGGCCCTTTACCGGCGAGTACAACAATCATTACGAAAATGGCATCTACACCTGCAGGCGGTGCGGCACAAAGCTCTATGAGTCGTCCTCCAAGTTCAAGTCAGGCTGCGGCTGGCCCAGCTTTGACGACGAAGTGCCGGGAGCGGTCAGGAGGCTGCCCGACAAAGACGGGATTCGCACCGAGATTACCTGCGCCAAGTGCGGCGGGCATCTCGGCCACGTATTTGCCGGCGAGGGTTACACTCCCAAGAACATCCGCCATTGCGTCAATTCGATATCGCTGGATTTCGTTGCCGCCGAAGAAATCAAGACAGAGCGGGCGATCTTCGCTTCAGGCTGTTTTTGGGGAACCGAGTATCATCTCCAGAGGGCGCCCGGCGTCATTTCCACCACGGTCGGCTACACCGGAGGCCGCACCGCAAACCCGACCTACAAACAGGTCTGCACAGACAGGACCGGCCACGCCGAGGCGGTCGAAGTCATTTTCGACCCGGCCAGGACAAGCTACGAGAAGCTGGCCAGGCTGTTCTTCGAGACGCATGACTTCACGCAGTTGAACCGCCAGGGGCCTGACATCGGCAAACAATATCGCTCCGCCGTCTTCTATCTGGACGAAAAGCAAAAGCAAACAACTGAGGAGCTTATCAAAACGCTCAAGCAGAAAGGTTTCGCCGTAAAGACCGAACTGACCAAAGCAACAAAATTCTGGCCCGCAGAGCTATACCACCAGGACTACTACAACAAAACCGGAAAACTCCCTTACTGCCACATCTACCGAAAGATATTCTGATTCTTCGCGTTCCAACCTCAAAATTCTCAATTCTGCATTCTAAATTCTAAGCTCTCTATCTCTTCCTACACACACAAATTCCGAACGTGACTCATAGTCCGTTGATATATCGTCAATATCATGCTTTCTTTGTGCAAAAACAAAAGGTTTGGAGTCTTGCCATGGGAAAAGGACATCCTCAGATCCAACGGGACGTAGGCAGCCGGATAAGAGAGCTTCGTGAAAAACGAAATCACACACAGGAATCTCTCGCCTTAAAGTCAGGTCTTGACAGAACTTACATCAATTCAGTGGAAAATGACAGAAGGAGCAATCACATGCAAAACACAAGATGCGACAAATCGTCTAATCTTACATTGGGTACTCTAAGAATGTTACTTTCAGAATTGGCATCTGAGATTGGAGAAGATTCGGAAGTCTGGCTATCATGTGATGAAGAAGGGAATGAGTTCTTACCAATGTCTGCAAACCCAGATTTAACTATAGCTTATGACAGTCAAGTTAAGAGAGTAATACTCTTCCCAACGCATCGCTAGGCGACCCTACGCTAACCTTCATTTGACACTTGTTCTTCAATTGTATGAATTATTTCTTCATAACAATCTGCTATATCCTCAGCTTCCCTACTACTCGAACATTCTGCCACCTCATACGGTTCTCGAACAAGCCCTGTCTCTATATGCTCTGCTGTATAGCGCCACACATTCAAATGATGATATAAACCATTCAAAACTTGCGTCACAGCATCGCTTGGCAATTTCAAGGTTATTTCATGTACCATTGACATTTCTCCTTGAGACTCGTCCTTGCGTTGGAATGCATCTTCAAGAGTTTTCTCCCACGAGAACTCTTTGACACGAGGGGAAAGATTCAGGTATTGCTACCATTGGCAAGGCCAGCCTGCTCTTCAATTGATCTTATTATGTTTGCATAGTAATCGGCGAGTCGTTGGGCCTCGTCTGCATCGGAGCATTCTTCGATTGGGTAAGGCTTGGTGATGCGCCCCGTTCTTAGGTAGTCCGCTGTGTATGCCCACTTTTCGATTCGTATTTGCAGCCCATCCACAATCTGGCCAACATCAAGTGCTGGCAAGCTCAAGTTGATGGTTTCATTCATACCTTACTCCTACAATTAGTGCAAAAAGACTTTTTCCCTGTGGTATGAGAGCGCACTTTGATCGGGGCTGAATTTGTCGGGCATTGAGATCGCTTGGCCTTCAACCTCCAAGAGGCCCACTCTGTGTAGCTTAGGTGCGTCTTTAACTCTTGCTGTTGCTGACAAGACAACTCGCAGATCTTCATCAATAGTTATCAATCCTCTGTCGAAAGCTCTGTCGTGAAATGCGCAGAGTGATAATCCATTGCTAGGATCCGCTCTCCGCTTTTCGTCAATTGACCAAGGAACAATGTGGCTCGCATTGAGCATACTACATAACTGAATGTGGCAGACCGTACAGGAGTAGTTGTAGCTCGACAAAACTGCATCACGAAAGAAACTCTGGACTAAGCGCACGCGCGTGACTCTCCGGGCCTCGGTTGGTATGTCGGGTTCCAGAAGTGCTATATCGAGCTCATGATCTCGATCTTCTTTCCCAAGCAATCTCGCCAACGATTGCTGACTTTCGAAGGCCAAACCTTCCCAATCATCGTGAAACTCTTGCCATACTTGTTCATCTCGTTTGCTACTGTGCTGCAACCCTTTGACATTCCGTCCGCGATGAAATGGGTCCAGGCTGGCAAAATTAACCATCTTCATAGCTACGGCACTCGGAGTTCGGCCTATCTTTGTTGCCATGTCGATGACGTCGGGATTTGTCTTGTGCATACGACCGAAGCAAGTCCTGCAGTACAGATTAAAAACTGCTATCGACTCGTCACGACTCCACTGCTTCCTCTTGTCCTGCATAGCCTCGCTGCTCCACGCATGTTGTGATGGGAAAACTCTTACTGGTCAAATTGTCGCCCATCACGCGCGGCCCTGCAAGGACTATTTTCAATCTCCGCCGAAATCTGATTGGCGGAAGTGCAACAGACCCGGCATTCTCGGGAATCAACGGAAAACCATGCTCACAGGGATGCTCGCTAATCTCCAGTTCTTGATGAGTCCGCCAAAACCCAACGTTCCTTCGACATGTCTCGTATTCGGAGCAAGGATACCCGCCCGGAAATGGTTTTGCGCTCGTTTGTCCATCGCATGAGCTATCGCTATGCCCTTCATCGCAAGGACCTGCCAGGTCATCCCGACATCGTTCTGACCAGACATCGCAAAATAATATTTGTCCACGGCTGTTTCTGGCATATGCACAAGTGCCGTTATGGCAGGGTAACGCCTGCAACCAATGCCAAATTTTGGCAGTCAAAACGAGAAGGTAATGTAGCCAAAGACAAAAGGAATCTGCGAAAGCTGCGAAAGGACGGCTGGAAAGTCCTTGTAATATGGGAGTGTCAAACGCGACATCCGGAGAAAGTGTCAAAAAAACTGGCACATTTCCTTTCTGCCTGACTGCAACGGCAGCAAGACCGGACATTTTCTCTTAGACAGGATCTACACGATTTACGGAGATTTTGTAGGGGCAACCCCCTCGGCAGGCTCGGGGCAGGCTCTATGTGGTTGCCCTTTGATCTTTACTGTCGTAACGCAATACGCAGTACGCAATACGCAATACGACTAAACAATCCGTGTTAATCAGTGTCATCTGTGGCCCCTGTAATTGACTATTTGCTATCCATTCGACCTTGCTCAGGACAGGTTTACTATTGACTATTTCTCTGCGTTCTCCGCGAACTCGGCGGTTAATTTGAAAAAACGAAACCAATTTGGGATTGCGATAGGTATTTGCCGGCGTTATAATTAGCCGAGTGTTGTCCCCGTAGCTCAATTGGATAGAGCGTTGGCCTCCGGAGCCAGAGGTTGAAGGTTCGAATCCTTCCGGGGATATTTTCGCGAGTCGTATCTGCAATCGCGCACACATCGCACTGCGACAGCCAATTCTGCTTGACACTGCGCAAAGTCGGGAGTATCCTTCGCCGTTAAGATGGGTGTCGTGGTGCGTGAGCAGATAGCGGCTGCCGCGGGCCGAAGAGTAGTTCTCCGCTGAAAATCAGGAGTCTGAATGAAGCTGTTCGTCCCTAAGGAAATGGATTCCGCAGAGACTCGCGTTCCGTTGCTGCCGACAGATGTCGGCAAACTGGTAAAACTCGGAGCGGAAGTCGAGGCTGAAGCCGGAATTGGCGAGTCTATCAATATTCCGGACCATGCGTACGAAAGCGCCGGGGCACAGATTTCCAACGACCGAGGGGTCTCGCTGTCCGGCACCGACATCGTGCTGCGCATAAGCGTGCCCGCCGGTGGCGATATCCGGAAACTTGGTCAGGGATGCGTCCATATCAGCTACATGGATCCGTTCAACAGTTTTGAAGTAGTCAAAGAGTTCGCCGCCCGGAAGGTCAGTGGTATCAGCCTCGAAATGATTCCGCGCACGACCATCGCACAGAAAATGGACGTGTTGAGTTCGCAGGCGAATTTAGCAGGTTACATCGCAGTGGTTCTGGCCGCCCGGCGCCAGCAGAAGATATTTCCCATGATGATGACGCCTGCGGGCACTATTCCGCCGGCCCGCGTATTCGTCATCGGTGCAGGTGTAGCCGGCCTCCAGGCAATCGCCACGGCCAAACGACTGGGTGCGCGAGTTGACGCCTTCGACGTGCGCCCGGAAGCCCAGGAACAGATTTTGTCCCTGGGCGCAAAGCCGCTAAACATAGACCTCGGCGAGACAGGAAAAACCAAAGACGGCTACGCCAAACAGCTCACGAACGAACAGCTCGACAAGCAACGGGATGCGATGGCAAAGCAGTGCGCCCAGTCGGACGTAGTTATCACGACGGCCAAGGTCTTCGGCAGAAAAGCGCCCCTGATAGTCACCAACAAGATGCTGGACGGCATGAAGCCCGGCAGCGTGGTGGTGGATCTTGCCGTGGAGACCGGGGGTAACGTTGAAGCCTCCGAGCTTGCCAAAGAGGTCGAACGCAAAGGTGTGACAATCGTCGGATGGCCCGAACTGGAACGCCGCGCTGCGGTACCTGCGAGCCAGATGTTTTCCAGCAACTTATACAACTTTATGGAGCACTTCTGGGACGAAGAGACAAAGAGTTTCAAGCTTGATCGAAACGACGAAATCATCCAGGGCTGCCTTGTGACGCATGACGGCGAGATTGTTAATCAGGTGGTCAAGGCGGCAATCGGATAAAGGAGATTGGCTATGGATTTGAATACTGAGACGATGCCGTTATTGTTTTTTATTTTCGTGCTTGCTATGCTTCTCGGTGTCGAGCTTATCAGAAAGGTCCCTTCTCAGTTGCACACGCCGCTGATGTCTGGCTCGAACGCCATCTCCGGCATCACCATCGTCGGTGCGCTCATCGTCGCCGGGCGAGAGGGCGGTGGAACCGCCGTGACGGTGCTCGCGACTTTGGCGGTGGCGTTTGCCATGATCAACGTGGTGGGGGGGTACCTTGTCACCGACCGCATGTTAAAGATGTTCAAGGGCAAAGGCAAACAGGAGGCCAAACAGTGAATCTGGTACTTGTCAGGGGCCTCTGTTATATCGTCGCGTCGATTTTCTTCGTGTTCGGCTTGAAGATGCTCAGTTCGCCGACCACCGCTCGAAAAGGGAACATGGTCTCGTCCATCGGGATGTTGATCGCAATTGTCACTGCGCTTACGGCGATGACGGACATCAAGTGGGCCTGGATCATCGCCGGCGCCGGCGTTGGCTCGACCATCGGCGCGTTGGCGGCACGATTAGTGAAGATGACATCAATGCCCCAGATGGTGGGCCTGTTCAACGGCTTCGGCGGCTTAGCCAGTCTATTGGTCGGCTGGTCGGAATTCCACGGTCGATGGGCGGATGCCGACGCGACCCGACTTTTCACTATGGTCGCCATCTTCCTTACGGTCCTGACAGGCGGCGTGACGTTTTCAGGCAGCCTGGTGGCGTTTGGAAAACTGGCCGGCATGGTGACCGGCAAGCCCATGCTGTACAAAGGACGCAATGCCGTCAATGCAGTCATTTTGATTGCAATGGTGGCGTTGGGGATCTTCTTCTGTACTCAGAAAATCGCTCAAGTCGACGGGGCCGGGCTGTACATCGGATTTACGGGCATCATTATTCTTGCCCTAATCCTTGGCGTGCTCAGCACCATCGGGATCGGCGGGGCGGATATGCCCGTTGTGATTTGTCTGCTGAACAGCTATTCCGGCCTGGCTGCGTGCGCAGCCGGATTTGTTATTAACAACAACGTTTTGATTGTATCCGGCTCGCTGGTCGGCGCTTCGGGCCTTGTCCTTACGAGCATTATGTGCAAGGCCATGAACCGCTCACTCACGAACGTTTTGTTCAGCGGTTTCGGTTCGGCTACCTCCGCCAAAGGCGCCGCCTACAAGGGTGAAGCCAAACCGGTCAGTGCCGAAGATGCGTACCTGATTCTGGAAGCGGCGAGCAGCGTGGTTTTCGTTCCGGGCTACGGCATGGCTGTCGCGCAGGCCCAGCACGTCGTCCGCGAGCTTGGCGACCTGCTGGCTGATAACGGGGCGGAGATCAAATACTGTATCCATCCGGTCGCAGGACGAATGCCGGGACACATGAACGTGCTTTTGGCCGAAGCGAACGTCCCGTACGAACAGCTTGTCGAACCACAGGACGTGAATCCGACTATCGAGATCGTGGACGTGGCTATTGTCATCGGGGCAAACGATGTCGTCAATCCCGCCGCCCGCGAAGACGAGAGCAGTCCGCTTTGGGGCATGCCGGTAATCAACGTGGATCATGCGAGAACCTGCATTGTGCTGAAACGAACTTTGAATCCGGGCTTTGCCGGTGTTGATAATCCGCTGTTCTTTAAGGAGAATACCCGGATGCTGTTCGGCGACGCCAAAGCATCGATCATGCTATTGGTCTCTGAGTTCAAGCATTAGAATCTTAGCTGCTCGGCCTCTTTTCGATAGGCACGTATGGCCTGGGAGTCGGACCCGCGAACAGCGCCTTAGGGCGAAAGATCCTGTTGTCCTTGCGCTGTTCGAGAATGTGGGCGAGCCATCCGGAACTCCTCGCCGCCGCAAAGAGAGGCGTGAACAAGTACCTGGGAATACCAAGCATTGTGTAAACGGCTCCCGAGAAGAAGTCAACGTTCGGGTAGATCGGCTTGCCCTTTTGCTCCATACGGGCACGGAAACTTCCTTCAAGATGTTTCAGGAACTCATATAATCTACGATCGCCTTTTTTTTGTGACAACTCCTCAAGCATTCCCTCCATCACGGTTGCCCGGGGATCTTTCGCTTTGTAAACACGGTGTCCCATGCCCATCACTTTGCGATGCTCATCCAGCGCCTTGTCAAGCCAGGATTCGATGTTTTCCTTTGTTCCAATTTCATCGACCGTATTCATGACACGCTCGTTTGCTCCGCCGTGCAGGAACCCGGCGAGAGCCCCGATGGCCGCCGAAATGCTGCAATAGCACGTCGAATAGGTCGAAGCCACGACGCGCGCGGTGAACGTAGATGCGTTGAAGCCGTGCTCGGCGTGCAGCAGCAGGCATGTGTCGAGAATGCGGCCTTCTTCCGCAGGCGGTTCTTCGCCGCGGAGTTGGTACAGGAAGTTCGCCCCCTGTGAAAGGTCCGGGCGCGATTCGACATAGTCTTTATCTTCCTTGAAGCGCTGATAGGTGGCGATCACTGTGGACATCTGAGCAACCTGGTGCAGGGTCCGGCGACAGTTGCAATCGGCCGAATGCCGAATCCGGTGCTCCACGGAACTGCTCAAATAAGAGATGACCGATTGCAGCAATTCCATCGGTGAGCCGGCCGGCGGAAAATCGCGAATCATATTCAGAATCACAGGCGACAAATCCCGGCTCTGACGCATTCGCTGTGTAAAGTCCTTCAACTCCGGCTCGGAGGGCAACTTCTCGTAAAGCAAGAGATAGGTAGTTTCTTCAAAAGAAGAGTGTTGGGCGAGGTCTTCGATGGAGTACCCGCGGTAATAAAGCTTGCCGGCGGCGCCGTCGATCTGACAAATCTCCGATTCGGCAGCGATGACACCCTCAAGTCCTCTTGCGTATTCGGTTTCTGTCACGATCTTCTCCTTTGTTGTATTGGCCTTGTCGTGATCTTTACAAAGTTCTCACTTAGCATACGTTCTTCGCGGGTTTGTGTTTCACCATTTCTTCGGCACGGAGTGAAGCGACCGGCCACCGGCGGCCATCGCCGCCTCCATCACTACCTCCGACAGCGTCGGATGAGCGTGTACCGTTCGAGCGATATCCTCGGCGCTGCCGCCGAATTCCATGACCGCCACAGCCTCGGCAATAAGCTCGGATACACCGGGTCCTATCATGTGAACACCCAGGACGCGATCAGTGTTTTTGTCGGCCAGAATCTTCACAAGACCTTCACTGCTATCGCCGGCCAGCGCCCGCCCGTTGGCCCTGAAGTGGAAGACTCCGGCAGCATATTCGATTCTTGCTTCCCGCAGTTGCTCCTGCGTTTTTCCGACGACGGCCACCTCGGGCCACGTATAGACGACTGCGGGGATCGCCTCATAGTTGACATGTCCCGGCTTGCCCGCGATGATCTCCGCCACCGCCGCCGCTTCGGCTTCGGCCTTGTGCGCCAACATCGGTCCGCCGATTACATCGCCTATGGCATATACCGACTTGACGTTGGTCATTGAGTTTTCGTCAACGAGGACGCATCCACTCTGCTGATCTACGGTCAGCCCGGTGTTTTCGAGTCCGAGGCCGGATGTACAGGGACGACGGCCTACTGCCACGAGGATTTTGTCCGCGGCCAGCTCGGTTGTCCGGCCGTCGGCGCCTTTCACCGTTACCCTGACGCGATCCTTCGCTTTCTCGCAATACTTGACGGACGATCCTGTCAGCACGTTGATGCCCTGTGTCGAGAGGCTTCGCTCCAGCAGGCGGCTGATCTGAGTGTCGCAGCCCGGCAGTAACTGTATGAGAAGCTCCACAACGGTGACCTGGGCGCCGAGCCGGGCCCAGACGCTGGCCAGTTCGAGACCTACGGCGCCGCCGCCCACAACGACAAGCTTCTCAGGAACAGTATCGAAGGACAGCGCATCGGTCGAATCCACTATCAGTTCATGATCGAAGGGCAAACCCAGCAGCGGCGCAGGCACGCTGCCGGTCGCAAGCACAACGTTCTGTGCCTTGAGCACTTCACGTGTTTCTCCGCTGGTTTCAACTGCTACCTCATGCGGCGACTGTAGTGACCCTTGCCCCTGGAATGTCGCCACGTTGTTGGCCTTTAGCAGTGAGGTGACGCCCGATGTGAGTGTACCGACGATATTGTTTTTTCGGGCCATCATTGCCGCCAAGTTCAGATGCACGTCCCTTATCACGATGCCGTGCCGGTCGGCATTTTTCGTGATCTCGGCGTACCTGTGGCTCGACTCCAGCAGCGCCTTTGAGGGAATGCATCCGACGTTGAGGCACGTGCCTCCGAACGTGTCACATTTCTCGATGAGTGCCGTGTTCAGTCCAAGCTGAGCGGCCCGGATAGCGGCAACATAACCGCCCGGTCCGGCGCCAATTACAACAACGTCAAATTCTGTCTTTTTGTTCATGCAAACCACCTTTTGTGCCGCACAAGCTATAGCTCCAGCAACAGCTTGTCAGGCTCCTCAATAAAGTTCTTAATCCTTCCCAGAAATCCAACGGCGTCCCGCCCGTCAATCACGCGATGGTCATAGGTCAACGCAACGTACATCATCGGGCGAATCGTGATCTGGTCGTCGATAACGACGGGCCTTTTCTTGATTGCGTGCATTCCGAGGATCGCCGTCTGCGGAAAAGCCGGGATTGGCGTCGAAAGAAGCGAGCCGAATATACCGCCGTTGGTGATTGTGAACGTCCCGCCGGTCAGCTCGTCCGGCAGGAGTCTCTTATCACGGGCACGCTGTGCTAAAGAAGCAATCATAGCCTCAATTTCGGCGAAGTGAAGTTTGTCGGCGCCGCGGATGTTCGGGACTATCAGCCCCTCATCGATAGAGACGGCCACGCCGATATCGTAGAAATACTTGTAGATGATGTCATCGCCGTCGATCTGCGTGTTGACGCATGGAAACTCTTTGAGCGCCTGACAACACGCCTTGACGAAGAACGACATGAAACCGATCTTTATCCCATGCTCCTTCTCGAACGAGGCTTTGTAATGCGTCCGAATAGCAATGACCTTCTGCATGTCGATTTCGTTGAACGTTGTAAGATAAGCCGAACTCTGCGTGGCCTTAACGAGGCGGTCAGCCGTCCTCTTGCGGATTCTCGACATTGGCGCGCGTTCGCTGCGACGCTGCCCGCCTGCCTGTTCCTCCACGGAGGCAACCGGATGTGCCGTAGTGGGCGGAGCCTTAACCGGCTCCGGCAGCGGAGGTGGGGGAGCAGGAGATGGCGCAGTTTCCGGTGGTGCAGCTTCATTTACCGCCGGGCCGGGCGAATCCTGTTGTCCTGCGGCACGAATCGCGTCTGCTTTGGTTATTCGGCCGTCCTTTCCGGTTCCCTGAATCGTTTCTGGATCGAGTTTATGCTCGGCAGCGATGCGTCTGACAGCCGGCGAGAGAACGGGTGAAGTATTTTCTTGAGCCTCGGCGGCGAAGGGTTCCGACGGTGCGGGCGCCGAAGACTGTGCCGCACCTTCGCTCTGGCCCAGCATGGCAACGGTTTGTCCTATTTCCACCTCGGTTCCCTCTGCAACCAGTACCTCGAGCGTCCCGGAACCCGTGGACGGAATCTCGAGCACGGCCTTGTCGGTCTCCAATTCGAAGAGGATGTCGCCGTCCTTAACGTGATCGCCGTTATGCTTGAGCCACGATACCACAACACCGCTCGTGATCGATTCGCCGACCGATGGAACCTTAATTTCCTCTTTCATTTCCAACATCTCCTGCTTATCTTGTTACCCGCTGCGTCCCGGACCGACGGCGAGCCGAAGGCTTCACTCGAATGCACCCTCGATTAGTTTCTTCTGTTCTTCCCGGTACTGCTTAAATGACCCGGTCGCGCTGCTGGCGCTCTCGTCCCTGCCTATGTACCGAAGATCAATCTGTGGAAAATGCGACGCAAAACGGTCGCGCATGTAGGCCCATGCCCCGGAATTGCTGTGTTCTTCCTGAATCCATGTAACGCTGCCTGCTCGCGCGTATTTCTCCATGCAGGCTCCAAGCGATCTATCCGGGAACGGATACAGCAGTTCAATCCGAATAATTGCGGCGTTTGTCCGGCCCCTGGCCTCGCGCTGAGCAAGGAGATCGTAATAAACCTTGCCCGAACACAACAGAACATGCTCGATCCGATCCGGGTCGCACGAATCATCGAGCACTTCCTGAAAACTCCCCTCCACCAAGTCGGCGATTGGAGAGATCACCTTCGGATGACGCAAAAGGCTTTTCGGTGTCATAACGATCAGCGGCTTGCGACAGCTTAGCTTCACCTGCCGCCTGAGCACGTGGAAATACTGCGCCGGAGTTGTCGCAACACAGACTTGGATGTTGTCGCCGCCGGCAAGCTGGAGGAATCGCTCCAGGTGTGCGCAGGAATGGTCGGGGCCTTGTCCCTCGCTGCCATGGGGCAGCATTAGTACCAGCCCGCTGGAGCGGTCCCATTTGCTCTCTGCCGAGGCGATGTAGTTATCGATGATCACCTGTGCACCGTTGGCGAAATCGCCAAACTGTGCTTCCCATGCCACGAGGGCGTATGGATCCACCAGGGAATAGCCGTACTCGAATCCAAGAACCGAATACTCCGACAGCGGGCTGTCGAATGCCGCAAGTTCCGCCTGCTCGGCATCGAGCGTGCGCAACGGCGAGTACGGGCGTGGCCGGTCACTCTCTACATCCCACCACGTCAGGTGTCTTTGAGAGAATGTGCCTCGCACAGAGTCCTCGCCGCTCAGACGTACTGGATTACCCTCCAGCAGCAGCGATCCGAACGAGAGTGCCTCGGCCATGGACCAATCGACGAGGGAGTGCTGCTCAAACGCCGTTTGCTTTCGCGACAGGATGCGTGCCAGAGTTGGATGAATGTGGAACCCGTCCGGTACTCGCGTAATATGCCGGCCGATGCGCAGGAGCGCAGCTTCATCGACGCCCGTTTCGACCGGTTCGTGCGAATACTCTCGTCCTATCCCTTCCCACTCAGGACCCTGCGCGGAGTTTGTGCGTGTAGTCGGTTTGGCTCGTTCATGCTGGAGCGCTTTTTTCAATGCGTCAACGTGTTCGGCCGTGATCACGGCCTGCTCTTGTTTATTCGCAACTCCGGTCTCGGCACAATATTCGCCGTAGATGGCGCCGACGCCGGGATGGTCCTTGATGATTTTGTACATGTAAGGATGTGTAAAAGACGGCTCGTCCGCTTCGTTGTGTCCCTGTCGCCGGTAGCAGAACACATCCAGCACACAGTCGCTGCCGAATGTCTGCCGGAACTGGAGTGCCAAATCGGCCGCATACACGAGGGCTTCCGGGTCGTCGCCGTTGACGTGGAAGATGGGAACCGGAAGCGCCTTGGCCATGTCCGTGGGGAAAAGCGAGGAACGCGCATCGCGGGCCGCCGTGGTGAAACCGATCTGATTGTTGATGATGATGTGAATGGTTCCGCCTGTAATGTATCCCTTCAGACGCGAGAGATTGAGTATCTCTGCGACGACGCCCTGACCGGAGAAGGCCGCGTCTCCGTGCAACAGAATGGGCAGGACGCGTTTTCTTTCCTGGTTGTGCTTCTTGTCCTGCAGCGCGCGGGCTTTGCCGAGCACGACGGCGTCGATCGATTCGAGGTGACTTGCGTTTGCGCACATACTGATGTGCGCGGTGCCGCCGTCGTCAAGTGTATGATCGGTCTCGTAGCCGATGTGGTACTTCACGTCTTCCCCCCCGGCGTACATCCCGGGCTTAAAGTTCTCCTCGAAGGTGGAAAAAAGCTCTTCCGGCGTCATGTGCAGAATGGTATTGAGAATAGCCAGTCGGCCCCGATGAGTGGTGCCGATGACAAAATCCTCGATGCCGTAGGCCGAAGCGCTGTCCACCAGGAAGTGGAGTCCGGGAATTACCGCCTCCGAGCCCTCGAGCGAGAACCGCTTCTGCCCCACATAGAACTGATGCAGCGTGCGTTCCAGAGCTTCGGTTCTCAACAGATCCTGAAGTATAATTAGTTTCTGAGTCGCATCCAGCGTCGGGCGGTTCCGGGTCGATTCCATCTTCTCGATGAGCCATCGCCGTATGTTTTTGTCCTGAATATGGAGGAATTCCACGCCGACTGAGCCGCAGTAAGTTTCTCGAAACGCCGCGACTATGTCCCGCAGCGGTGCGCGGGAGGGTTTCATAAAACGGCTCCCTGAGAAAACCGTGTCGAGGTCATCCTGCGGAATTCCGAACTCCTCGATCGTTAGCCTCTCATACGCGACCGAGTCCTCTCGACGCAGATAATCGTGGTTAGGTTGGCCGTCCTCGCCCAGGGGGTTAAGGCGAGCATACAGGTAGCCGATGTCTCTATAGGCCCAGAGCATGCTGTCAACGCGGCCCTGCCGGTATGCCATGTTGCTCTTGTCGATTCCTGCCGGCGCCTTGGGCAATACACCGTCAGGCTCTGCGGTCCTGCCAAAGTAGTCGTTCCACGCTGCACTGACCTCGGACGGATTTGCCTGCCATTCACGGTACAGATTTTCGATGTAGGACAAATTCTCCATTATCCACACGTTACCCGGTTACACTCGTATTGCTTCGGTGAGACTCACGCAAAAGCTGTTTCTCATTCCTTGGACGGATATTATAATCATTCCTGCTGTTCGTCAATCCAAAAAGGCCCGCTGCCGGGATTCAGAGTGCGTCCGGGATCTGATCCGGCCTGTCCACGACAATAACGCCAACCTCGCGCAGGGCTTTAACCTTTGCCTCGGCTGTACCTTTGCCCCCGGAAATAATCGCCCCGGCATGACCCATTCGCTTTCCGGGCGGGGCCGTACGTCCGGAGATGAATGCGACCACCTTCTTACGCACCGACTCGGCGATAAATGAAGCGGCCTTTTCCTCCTCTTCTCCGCCGATTTCTCCGATCAGCACGATTGCCTCGGTCTGCTCGTCGTTCTCGAACATCTCGAGCAGATCGATGTATCCCGTGCCGACGACAGGATCGCCGCCGATGCCGATGCAGGTTGACTGCCCCCGGTTCTTCTCAGTGAGGCCGTACACGACTTCGTAGGTCAGTGTTCCACTGCGCGAGATCACCCCGATGCCTCCCGGTTTGTGAATATGTCCCGGCATGATGCCGACCTTGCACTTGCCGGGCGAGATGATGCCGGGGCAGTTCGGACCTATCAGACACACGCCCTTGTGTTTCAGGTCGTGATACAGATCGACCATTCTGAGCACAGGGATGCCCTCGGTGATACAAACGACAATTGATATTCCATTGTCGGCCGCTTCGCGGATTGCTCCCGGTGCAAAAGCGGCCGGCACGAAGATCACCGAGCACTTTGCCCCTGTTTGTCCCACGGCCTCCTTTACAGTATTGAACACGGGCAGCGCGCCTACGGTCTGACCTCCCTTGCCGGGCGTGACGCCTCCGACCACCTTCGTGCCGTATTTAAGCATCTGTTCGGCATGAAATGAGCCGTCGCGTCCGGTGATTCCCTGGACGATTACCCTGGTCTGTTCGTCTATCAGAATGCTCACGGCTGCGTTCCTCCCCGGGTGCAATTGACCGCATCCCGGATAGCATCGGTCATGCGAGAGGCGACAATCATTCCCGCCTCGCTGAGCATCTTGCGGCCTTTTTCCTCATTTGTGCCGATGAGCCTGATTACCATAGGCACAGCGATACCGAGCTTGTCCCGGGCCATGAGAATGCCTTGTGCAACGTCATCGCAGCGCGTGATTCCCCCGAAGATGTTGACCAGGATTATTTTGAGCTGGTCGTTTCTTAGCAGGATGCGCATCGCGTCGAGGACCTTCTGTGGATTCGAGCTGCCTCCAACGTCCAGGAAGTTGGCCGGTCTGCCCCCCGCGAGTTTGATACCGTCCATCGTCGCCATCGCCAGGCCCGCGCCGTTGACCATGCAGCCGATCTCACCCGACAGACTCACAAAACTCAGGCCGGCGTCTTTGGCTTCAATTTCGTCGGCGGTGTACTCCTCCGGATTCCTCAGACCGGCAATTTCAGGATGTTGCGCAATTGCGTTGTCGTCAAAGACTATCTTTGCGTCTGCCGCGATCAGCCGCTCTTGTGCTGTTACCGCCAGCGGATTGATCTCGACCAGCGAACAATCCTTATCGCGAAACAGCCGGTTCATGTTCTGAACGATTTCCGCAGCCTGAACCAGAAGCGTCTGATCCGGAAAAGACGCCGAGAGCCATTGTGCCAGGTCCTCGGAGTTTTGCGACTCTTCGGCGCCGGGCATCGCAAAACGCCGGATTTTCTCAGGCTCCTTCGCGGCAATCTCTTCGATATCCATGCCTCCGGCGGCGCTGATAATTAACACAGTCGTCCTGCTCTCCCGGTCAACTGTGATCGCGGCATAGTATTCAGCCCTGATGTCCAGACACTCGGTGACCAGCACCTGCTGTACCTCAAAGCCCTTCACGGACATCGCCAGTATCTCCCGCGCTGTCGATTCCGCTTCGGTCTGCGAAGACACTACTCGGATGGCCCCGGCTTTGCCCCGGCCCCCCGTCAGCACCTGCGCTTTTATCACGGCCTCTCCACCCCAGGCGCCTGCGGCTGCCGAGGCCTCCTCGGGAGTGCGAGCCAGCTCGCCCCGTGGAACGGCGATACCATACTGCTCGAGCAGCTCACGAGCCTGGTACTCATGTATTTTGATCGCTCTGCTCCTTAAATGCTTTGATCTGTCGCTTTACCATGTTGATGTTCTTGGTGACTTTGATCCCGCGCGGGCAAACGCGCGTGCACTGGAAATGGTTCTCGCAGGGCCAGACGCCGTGAGCATCATCCAATATATCGAGACGCGGGCCAATCCCCTCGTCCCGGCTGTCGAACACAAATCGAGCCGCCTGCATGATCGCTGCCGGCCCGATGAAGTCGGGGTCTTTCTCGGCCACCACCGGGCACGATGCATAGCAGGATGCGCAGAGGATACACTTGGTCGGATCGTCAAAGCGGGCCCGCTCGGCTGGCATTTGAACGGTTTCACTGCTGGCAGTATTCTGTACCGGAACAAGAAAAGGCTTCACCACACGGTAGAATTCAAAGAAACGTGTGTAGTCAACCATGAGGTCACGCTGTACGGGCAGGGATTTCAGCGGCTCGATAGTCACCACCGCGCCGGCCTTCTCGGCAACATCCCGGATGAGAGTCTTGCACGCGAGTCGTTCCACGCCGCTGATGGTCATGGCATCGGAGCCGCACACCCCGTGCGCACAACTCTTACGAAAGCACAGTGTGCCGTCAATATTGCGCTTGACAAACATCAGGGCGTCCAGAAGCCTGTCGGCCGGCTCGACGTCAACCTCGAAGTCCTGGAATCTCGAAGCGTCGTCTGTTTCGGGCTGGTAGCGTTTTATCCTGAGTATGACGTTCATAACTTGCTCCGACTCTGTCGTAATATCTCCTGCTCATGGCCGGCGGAAGACTAATATTCTCGCGGTTTGGGCTCCCAGATTGACAAATCCACCGGCTTGGCGCCAAGACGGACTGAGCCGTCTTCAAGCCAGCCTAATGAGTGTTTCAGGTACTCCCCATCGTTACGATCAGGAAAATCCTCACGTGCATGGGCGCCGCGGCTCTCCTTGCGGTTGTCTGCGGATGCTGCCGTGACGAGCGCCAAATCCAGCAGATTCTGAAGCTCCAGCAGTTCCAGCAGATCCATATTGTAGGCTTTACTCATGTCGCCGATCCGGACCTGCTTCATTGCCTGGCGCAGGCTCTGAAGCTCGCGCACAGCTCCAGCCATCTCGTCGCCGCGTCTGTATATCCCCACCGAGTCCATCATAAGTGCTTTCATGGATGCCCTGATCTTCTCGGCCTGCTCATCGCCTCGCTGCTTACCCAAACGGTCCAACATCTGTCCGGTAGGATCCGCAGCATCGGCAGGAGCCGCGACGAGATCAGCCTGGTTGACGAACTCCGACATGTGCCGACCGGCTCGTCTGCCGAACACAATCAAATCCACGAGACTATTCGTCCCCAGGCGGTTCGCCCCGTGGACCGAAACGCAGGCGCATTCGCCGGCCGCATATAGACCCTCGTACATACCGCCTTGTTCGTCTGCGACAACCCTGCCGTCTAAGTCCGTAGGAATTCCACCCATACCGTAATGTGCCGTAGGTTGCACCGGGATCGGCTTCTGGGCCGGATCGAGATTCAGATACGTCCGGCAGAAATCGCTGATGTCGGGCAGCTTTTTCTCAAGCACCTCGCTGCCCAAATGGGTCGCGTCCAGGTGGACGTAGTCATCCTTTGCCGGATCGCCTAAAACGCCACGGCCCGACCGTATCTCCGTCACGATCGCCCGGGCGATCATATCCCGCGGAGCAAGGTCCAGCAGCGTCGGAGCATAGTGCTCCATAAAGCGATCTCCTTTGGCGTTCCTGAGAATTCCGCCTTCGCCTCTTACTCCCTCGGTAATAAGAATCCCCATACCACGAATGCCGGTCGGGTGAAACTGGAAGAACTCCATGTCCTGGAGCGGCACACCCCGGCGGGTAAGAACTGCGGGGCCATCGCCGGTATTCGCGTAGGCATTGGACGTGGTGCGGAACATTCGTCCGAAACCTCCCGTCGCTATCAGTACCGCCTTGGCGTCGAATACGTGCAGCGCACCTGTGGCCAGTTCCAGCGCAACGATCCCAATGCACTTTCGCCCATCAATCAGCACATCGACCAACTGAAACTCGTCAAAGAACGAGACGTCGTTCTTAATGCACTGCTGGTACAGCGTCTGGAGGATCATGTGCCCGGTGCGGTCGGCGGCGTAACATGCCCGCCGTACGGGCGCCTCGCCGAAATTTCTCGTGTGACCGCCGAACCGGCGCTGGTCGATTTTCCCCTCCGGCGTCCTGCTGAATGGCAGCCCGCGTTTCTCAAGATCGTACACGGCTCGAACCGCATCGTCGGCTAAGATGCCGGCTGCCTGTTGATCGACCAGATAGTCACCGCCTTTTACCGTGTCAAAGGCGTGCCACTCGGGCTTGTCCTCTTCGATGTTGCCCAGAGCGGCGCCGATTCCACCCTGCGCCGCGCCCGTGTGACTGCGAATCGGCAGCAGTTTTGAGATAACAGCGGTGCGATTCGCGCCGGACGCCCGGCTGGATTCGAGTGCAGCATACAGACCTGCACCTCCGGCGCCCACTATCACGGCGTCAAATTCATGCTTTAACGGCCTGCCCATAAAGTCCTTTCACACTTAGAATTAACCCTGCTGTTTGGCCTGGTTCAGGATTCCGCCGGCCAGGAGTATTTTGCGCTGGCGGTCCGAGACATTGAGCCTGGTCATTACCTGGCGGCCTTCAACTAAGACCGGGATTTCCGAACTGCCGTCAGCAACGGCTTTTGCTATCCCGGGGATTGATATCTTGTTACCTTGCTCGATTGATTCATAATCGGCCGGATCGGCGAAAACCAGAGGCAGAATCCCAAAGTTGACGAGGTTCGCTTTGTGAATCCTTGCAAAGCTCTTGACGATCTTGGCGCGAACACCCAGGTATCGGGGCGCCAGGGCGGCGTGCTCACGCGACGAGCCTTGCCCGTAGTTGTCTCCGCCTATCACGATTCCACCGGCGTGTTCCTTTGCGCGCGCCGGGAATTCGGGATCGATAATCTCGAATACGAAATCGCTGATCGCCGGGATGTTGCTCCGATAGGGCAGCACCCTGTTGCCGGCGGGCATGATGATATCGGTGCTAATGTTGTCGCCCACTTTGATCAGAACTGTTCCTTCAAGCGTATCGGCCAGCGGCGGAAAGTCAGGTAGTGGCTTGATGTTAGGCCCCCGGACGATATCCACCGATGCCGGGTCCGCGGGCGGTTCGACAAACCACTCGCTCTTAAACTTGAACTTTTCGGGATACGGTATTTCCGGCACCTCGCTCAAAGTCCGCGGATCAGTTATCCGGCCGGTCAGGGCGGACGCCGCCGCCGTCTCCGGGGAACAGAGATAGACCTGGTCGTCCCTGGTTCCGCTGCGGCCCTTGAAGTTTCGCGGGAATGTTCGCAAGGACACCGTGCCCGTGGCCGGCGCCTGCCCCATGCCGATGCAGCCGAGGCAACCGGACTCATGGACGCGCGCCCCGGCTTCGACCAGTGCGGTGATGCCTCCGGCGGCCAGCACATTGTCGAGCGTCTGTCTGCTTCCCGTGTTGATCTCGAAACTGACGTTGGGATTTCTGGTCTTGCCCTCCATGATTTTGGCCGCAATCATGAAATCACGGTAGCTGCCGTTACAGGACGAGCCGATGATGACCTGCTGAACCTCGATATCCGACAGTTCGCAGACTCTGGTCACGTTATCCGGATTTGACGGGCATGCAATCATCGGTTCGATTTGACCGAGGTCGATTTCCGTCAGTTCACTCCACTTGGGATTCGGTCCGGCCTTCAACTCACACCAATCGTGCTCGCGGTCATTTTGCGCAAGGAAGAGCTTTGTTTCTTCGTCTGAGGGAAAGATTGCCGCGGTGGATCCCATATCAACGGACATATTTGCTATCGTAGCCCGCGCGCTCATGTCAATGTTCTTGACGCCCGGTCCGAAGAATTCCATGATTTTGCCCGTGCCGGCCTTGCATGAATATGTGCCGAGCAGGTATAGGATCAGGTCTTTGCCTGAGACGAAAGGCTCGAATTCGCCCTCGACGTAGATCCCCCAGACTTTGGGGGTCTCGACATAGTAAGGATGTCCCGCCATCGCCATCGCGACTTCGACGCCGCCTGCGCCCATTGCGAGCATACCTATACAGCCGCCCGTGGTCGTGTGACTGTCGGAGCCTAAAAGCGTCTGTCCCGGAATGCCAAACCGTTGCCGATGCACATGATGGGAAACGCCGTTGCCCGGGGGTGAGAAGACGAGCCCGAATTTCGCGGCGCACGACTGTAGGAATCGGTGGTCGTCGGCGTTGCGCGAATCAGTCTGAATGATGTTGTGATCGACATAACTGACCGCAGTCTGTGGCTTGACCGCGGAAATACCCAGCGACTCGAACTCCAGGTACACCATAGTCCCGGTCGCATCCTGGGTCAGTGTCTGATCAATCGTCAGGCCGATTTCAGATCCTTCTTCGATTTTTCCCTCCACCAGGTGCTCGCTTAGAATCTGTTCCGCAATCGTATCCTTCATTACGCCGCTTCCTTCTCCCTTTTAGAACTCTTTGCGCCGTGGCTGCTCAGAGTTTTGATCCCCAAATCAGTGTCTATCCATCGTTTTTGCGCGGGCCGATCATATCTTTCGGCACAACGAAACGGTCGAATTCTTCGGCAGTCAGCAAGCCAAGAGAGACGGCGGCTTCTTTCAACGTCGTGCCTTGTTCGTGTGCCTGCTTGGCAATCTGAGCGGCTTTGTCATACCCTATATGCGGATTTAATGCCGTGACCAACATAAGTGAGTTTTGTACGTACCCGGCGATGATCTGTTCGTTTGCCGTGATGCCGGCTGCGCATTTTTCGCCGAAGCTGCGGCAGCCGTCGCTCAGAAGTCGAACCGATTGCAGCAGGTTATAGATGATAACCGGCTTATAAACATTCAGCTCGAAGTTCCCCGATGCGCCGGCAAACGTGATTGTCGCATCGTTGCCCATCACCTGAGCGGCGATCATGGTAATTGCCTCGCATTGCGTCGGGTTGACTTTGCCCGGCATTATCGAGCTGCCGGGCTCGTTTGCAGGCAGACTAAGCTCGCCTATGCCGCATCGCGGGCCCGAAGCGAGCCATCGGACGTCGTTGGCGATCTTGTGCAGGGACACCGCGAGCGTTTTTAGAGCCCCGCTGGTTTCGACCATCGTGTCGTGGGCCGCAAGTGCCTCGAACTTGTTGGGCGCCGAGACAAAGGGCAGTCCCGTCAGATCGGCGATTTTCCGAGCCGCTCGCTCGGCAAATTCCGGGTGCGTGTTCAGCCCCGTACCGACAGCGGTTCCGCCGAGGGCCAGTTCGTAGAGCCGCGGCAGGCATTGTGCGATGCGCTGGTGACCGCGCCTGACCTGGGTGGCGTACCCTGAGAATTCCTGCCCCAAAGTTAGAGGAACCGCGTCCATCAGATGTGTTCGCCCGATCTTGACAATATCCGCGAATTCACGACTCTTCTTTTCCAGAAGGCTCGCCAATGCCTCCACGGCCGGGAGCAAACTGTGGGTGATTTCCGTAGCTGCGGCAATGTGCATAGCCGTGGGAAATGTGTCGTTGGAGGATTGCGACTTGTTGACGTCGTCATTGGGATGCACGGGCGTCTTACTGCCGAGCACACCGCCGGCCAGCTCTATGGCCCGGTTGGCAATGACCTCGTTGAGGTTCATATTGGTTTGAGTTCCGCTGCCGGTCTGCCAGACGCTGAGGGGGAATTGGTCGTCAAGTTTGCCCTCAATGACTTCTTCAGCAGCCTGCACTATCAGTTTCGCCTTGTCTTCCGACAGAAGACCGAGTTCCCGGTTGACCAGGGCGGCGGCCTTTTTCAGAACTCCGAACGCGACCACTACTTCACGGGAAATCTTCTCTATCCCGATGTCAAAGTTCTGCAGGGACCGCGCAGTCTGGGCTCCGTAGTAGGCGCTCTGAGGCACCTTAACTTCGCCCATCGTATCCTGCTCACTTCTAAAGGTCATATAATCTCCCATTCGGATAAAAATCGGAGCCAAACTGTTACATACTTTAACCGCACAACGGATGTTCTTTCAAGTCTAAATTTTGAATCCGCAAACCTGCCAGGCAGCGTCTTTTGAAAATCTGGAACGTTGTCGTCAACTGGAAAAACTTGAGATTTCAGGTCGCTTAGCTTACTTGGCGGCTATCAGCCTTGACTGGGCGAGTGCCGGGAGCTATGATCTGCAATTTGAGATTTCAGTTTTCAAATTGAGGAGATTAAAGTGACAGATCCTTCGACTACGCCGGGGGCGGGCATGACTCGCCGATGCTTCATGAAACTCATGGGATTCTCCGCCGCCGCGGCTGCGATGCCTAAGTACGTGTCCGCAAATGCATCGCTGCGAAGACCTAACATACTGTTCATCATGGCCGACGACCATACAAGCCAGGCTATCGGATGTTACAGGCTCAGGTTGAGCGAATACGCCCGCACGAAGAACATCGACCGAATCGCAGCAGAAGGGGCGCTGTTGAAGAATTGTTTCTGCACGAACTCTATATGCGTTCCAAGTCGCGCCAGCATTCTGACGGGCCAGTACAGCCACATCAACGGGGCGAAAACACTCCGCGGCAAACTCGATCCGGCTGTCGACAACGTTGCCAAACGTCTCCAGCGGGAAGGTTACGAAACGGCTATCGTGGGCAAGTGGCATTTGAAGGAAACGCCGGCCGGCTTTGACTACTACAATGTCCTGCGGGGTCAGGGCCGGTACAATAATCCAATTCTCTACGAGCTGGGAAAAGACTTCAAGAAGGGGGGCAAAGAACACCAGGGCCATTCGACGGATGTCATCACCGATCTGTCGCTGGATTGGCTCAAGAATCGCAAGGCTTCGGACAAGCCATTCTGCCTGATGTGCCATTTCAAGGCTGTGCACGAGCCGTTCTTTAGTCACGACCGGTATCGCAGCTTGTATGCCGAGACGGAATTTCCCGAGCCGGAGGACTTGTTCTGGCCTGAAAGCCCAAAAGGCAAGCGTTTCGAGGGATGGCCTCTGGAGATTCTTGCCGAGCGTTATCGCAAGAGGGGGGACAGGTACGCTCCGCCGCGACTTGAGGCAGCCGACGACGATCCCAGGAGCATCCGCAAGGCTGCTTATCAGAAGTTCATGCGTGACTTTCTCAGCACCGTCGCCGGAATTGATGACAACGTGGGCCGGCTGCTTGCTTACTTGGACGAAACCGGCCGGACCCGGGATACGGTTGTGATTTACACGTCCGATCAGGGGTATTTTCTTGGCGAGCATAATATGTTCGACAAGCGGTTCATGCTGGAAGAATCCCTTCGTATGCCGTTCGTCATTCGCTATCCGAGAGAGATCAGGCCGGGGACAACTGTAAGCGATATCGTTCTGAACATTGATTTTGCGGAGTTGTTTCTGGATTATGCCGGTGCGACGATTCCAAAGACCATGCAGGGGCGGAGCTTCCGGCAGAATCTGCAGGGAGAAACGCCCGACGATTGGCGCGACGCCATGTACTATCACTACTGGTCGCACTCGAATCCGAGGCCCAGCCATTACGGCATACGAACCGAGCGCTACAAGTTGATCTACTACTACGGTCTTGTCCAAATGGGACGAAAGCCCAAAGAGTGTTGGGAATTGTACGATTTGCGTAACGATCCCCACGAGAGGATCAATCAATACGACAATCCCGAGCACAGGGACACGATAGCCACTCTCAAGCGCCGTTTGGAGCAACTGCGCCGACAGTACAAGGATACGGAGGATCCGCTTCGGACGCAGTAGCTGCCGTCGGTTACTACAGCGTCCAGCCCTGCCGGTATTGGCGCCGGATGAACGCATCAGCCTCCGGGCAGCCAATGGCCTTTAAGTTCTTTGCGTCCCAGGTGATTTTCCTGCCGGTGCGAAGCGCGACGTTGCAGAGCAGCGCCGCTTCTGTCAGTGCGCCCGAGTAGTTGAAATTGCACGTGGTCGGCCCGCCTGTCTTGCAGGCCTCGACCCATTCGCGGTGGTGGCCGATGGAATCCGGGATAAACGGTTCGGGCGGTGTGAAGCCGGCGAACTTCTGTTCAGGCAGCAATTGGTGCCGGTTGTAGTCGGAAATCAGCATACCCTCTGAGCCGATGAACAGCACGGCGCTGTTCCACTGTGGGACATTCTTCTCTTTTACAAGCGCCGGATAGCCGCCCCCGTTATACCAGGTCAATGACACTGGCGGCAGATCGCCGCGCGCCGGGTACTCCTGCCGGGCGATTGTCCAGTGGGCGGCGCTGTCGGGGTGAACCGGGCCTTCGGCTTCGACAGTGATTGGATGCCGTAGTTTCAAAGCCCAGAACGCCAAATCGCAGTAGTGGCAGAAAAAGTCGCCGAGTTGGCCGTTCGCGAAATTCCACCAGTAGCGCCATTTGAACGGAGCGTACTCCGAATGGTAGGATCGATAGGACGCGGGCCCGAGCCAAAGGTCCCAATCGAGCGTCTCCGGCACGGCAGGGCGGTCGGTGGGAGCATCGGGCTGTGACATGTCTGTCGGCTTGGGCGGCCCGGCAAAGTTTGCTCCCAGCCACACGTGGACTTCGCGCACCGGCCCGATGGCGCCGCTCTGCACAAGCTCCACCGCCCGGCGGTAGTTGCCGCCTTCATGAATCTGAGTTCCCATTTGGGTTACGAGCTTGCCCCGGCGCGCGACCATCGCCATTAGTCTGGCCTCGAACACGCTGTGAGTGAGAGGTTTCTCGCAATAGCAATGTTTACCCATTTTCATTGCCATCACGCCGGCGGGGGCATGGGTATGGTCGGGCGTGCCGATGACCACTGCGTCGATTTTGTTGTGCATCTCATCCAGCATTTTGCGGAAGTCTTTGTAGCGATTGGCCTTGGGGAATTGCTCGAAGGTTTTTGCCGAATGGTTATGATCGACGTCGCACAGAGCAACGATGTTCTCATCGGCCACGCCTTTTACGTCGGCAGCGCCGCGACCGCCGACCCCGATGGCGGCAATGTTCAACTTTTCATTGGCCTGGGCGCTGCGGACCGACCGGCTGTTTGACAGGATGATGAGGCCTGAGCCGCTCCAGGCCGCGCTGCGCAGGAAATCACGACGGGTCAATTGACGAGGCATTGGCTCACTCCTTTTTTCTCGAATGATGTAGTTTTCGCAAATCTATCAGTACTTGGGTGTAATAAACGCCTGAGCGCTGTAGTTTTTCACCCCAATGGCGTCCCAGGCGTTGAAGGTTTCCACGCGCCCGTCCAGATAGCCGGCGTTCAGTCGGATCTTGGGTTGCTCCTGCATACCTGGGTTCTTGAAGACCCAGTACGGATGGGCTTTTGCGCCGCGCTTGAACGGATGAGACGAGCACCATGTCTGCTGCGGGCTTGGCCATAATAAATTGGTATTAGTCGTCAGATAAAAAAGTGCATCCTGCACAACCAGTTTTGTTCTGGAATCGAGTCGATTGGCGCCCTCGAAATGCGACTGGCTTTTGTCCACGTGCGCCGACGTTCGGTGGTTGTATCCCTGGTAGCTCCACAGGATCGTGTAGGTCGAGTGCAAGGGAGCGAAGGATCCGCTCTTATAGAACTGGCCGTAAGTTCCCTGTGCGGCCTGGCCCGAACTTGCCGGGGGCCAGGGGGTGCTGTCTTTGATCGCCGAGAGCGTGCAGTTGAATACGCGAACGTCCTTCAGATAGGAACCCAGATACCTGCCGGCATGGTGATAACTCGGATTGTCAATGTCTGCAACCGGGCCGACAGCGTTGCGATTCCAGTTCAACTCGAAAGGCCGGTGGTAGTTCGAGGGAGCCTGAATCGTGGACGGGTGAGGGGGCAGTCGTGACTCGTTGTCCTCGGCGTATGTCACCAGGCCAAGGATCAATTGGCGCATGTTGCTGCCGCACGAGATCATCTTCGCCTGCTGCCTGGCCTTCTGCAGGGACGGCAGCAAGATTCCCATCAAAAGGGCAATAATGGCAATCACAACCAAAAGCTCAATCAGAGTGAATCCCCTGAGTTTCATAATTACATTGTACCATACCAATCGTAGCTGAGTGCAGGAGAATCGTAAACTTCAGTAAAAGGCCTGCCCAACGCTTCGCAAAGCGACTGCAAGCGCCGCATTCGCTCATATCCGATGCTCCGGAGAAATTCATTCCGCACGGCGACATCCAGCGTTACCGCTTCTTTCCAAACCGCTCGTCCCGCCATCACGCCGCTGGCGCCCGCCTCACAGGCAACGCGCACCTGCTTCAAAAAAGTATCGTAAGAGACACCGGCCGACAGCAATACCCAGGGTACTGCGCTTGCATCTGTCAGTTCTCGGCACGCATTGCGCCAGACATTTTCGTCAGGCTCGATACTCACATCCACGGGAAATTCAGCTTTGAGAATATCGGCGCCCAACGGCACCAGGCGACGTGCAGTTTCAATTACCACTTTGCGTCTCTGTTCCGGCGGCAAAGGCCCGTGCGAGCCGTCGGAAGCATACGATAAAGGCTCAAGGAAAAAAGGAATGTCGTATCGCACACAATCGGCGGCCACTTTCTCAACGAGCGCCTCACGCTCACGGGCTTCCGGGGCCTCCGGATTGTAGTAAAGCAGCATTTTCATGCCCGAAGCTCCCATACGAACCGTCTTTTCGACCGACCAGTTCTCGACCAGGGCGGTCCGGCGATTCAACGGATCGCCCGTCGAGCCGGTATCGAGCGCAACGAGCAATCCTGTCCGCGCTGGTATCGAGCCGTCCGCGACGCATTGCCCGGCAGCCGTTTCGGGGTCCAGCAGAACGGCGGTTGTCGCCGGCGCCAAGTGCCGGACAATATCGCTTTTGAGCGCGGTCAGCGCTTCATTTGATTTGCCTTCGGGCGATTCGGTTTCCAGCGAACGTCGAAGCGGGCCGCGGTGATCGACCGCCGCTACCGCGAAAGTACCTCTCGGACCGGCTGTCTGCTGCAAACGACGCCATTTGCCAACGGTCAGTGTGTTTGACCTTGCCAACTCTCAGACTCCTTTCGCTCGCAGGTATTTGCGGTTGCGCCGGGCACTTTCCTTTGGCGATCCCATGCCCGGCAGAACATCCTGCTCGACCACTGCCCAGCCGTCATAATCCTGCCGTTTCAACCAGTCTATTACCGCCGGGAAATCGACACATCCCTGCCCAAGTTCGCAGAACACGCCTCGCCTGACCGCCTCGAAATAATCCCAGCCTTCATCGCGTGCGCTGTCGGCAACTCCCGGGTGACAATCCTTAAAGTGCATATACCATATCCGCTCGGCAAAGAGGTCAAGACTTTCCAGCACAACCTTCGGGTCGTTTCTGCCCGAACCATACATGTAATGACCTGTGTCAAAGACCAGACCCAACAGGTTGGGATCGGTCATCTCAAGTAAACGGGCAACCTCATCGGGCCTTTCGACAAAGCCGGCGCAATGATGATGAAACACGGTACGCAACCCTGTTTGAGATTTCACTGCTTGAGCGACGTCTTCGGCACCGTGAGCAAAGACTTTCCACTGTTTATCTGTCAGGCTCATTTCATCGCTTGTGCGCCCGGCGTTGGCGGTCCTGATCGCATCTGTACCATTGTCATCGGCGAGCGCCAGAAAAGGCAATTGTTCGTAGCCGCCTTTCTCGGCGACGTCCGCCAGCAGGCGGGCAATCTTCAACGATTCGGTGATCCCCGCCTGATGAGCATCGGCATCCTTCAACGCCACCGGCACAAATGCACCGAGCATCACAAGACCCCGCCCGGACAATTCAGCGTGCAACTGCTCGGCGTTTGTCGGCATGTAGCCCCAGTCGCCTAATTCAGTTCCGAGGTAGCCCGTTTCCTTCAGCTCGTCGAGCATTTGACCGTAAGGTATTGCCTGGCCCTGGAGCCCTTCGAATTCCAGAGAGCCCCATGAGCAGGGGGCGTTCGCGATACGAATTTCCGGCATACAAGTCCTCCGATTCTTCTTAGAAGAAGAACCTCTCCAGCTTGCGATTCTTCTCCCATTCCTTACGGGCTTGTTTGACGCTTTCGATCTCGCTAACTTCGGCTACCGGCACATCCCACCAGCATTCATAGCCGGGGACGCCTTCATAACGATCATTCCGGATATAGATCACCGTGGTCCGATCGGTTTCCCTGGATTTTTTAAACGCCTCGACGAAGTCGTCATACGTCTTGCACTCTAAAACATGAGCGCCCAATCCGCGTGCGTTCATGGCAAGGTCCACGGGCAGTGCTTTGACCTGATCCGATGTATCATCGGGGAGCTTGTTGTTAATGGGGAAAGCATATCGCGTGCCGAATCCCTCCTGGCCCAACGAACGACTGAGGCCTCCGATGCTGTTGAAGCCCTGGTTGTCCATCAGGACAATAGTGAGTTTATATCCTTCCTGAATTGAAGTGACAATTTCATTGCACAGCATCAGGTAGCTGCCGTCGCCCACCATGACGATTACTTCGCGCTCCGGGGCCGCCATTTTGATTCCCAGCCCGCCGGCAATTTCGTAACCCATGCAGCTATATCCGTATTCGAGATGGAAATTCTTCGAATGCCGGGTTCGCCACAATTTGTGCAGGTCGCCGGGCATACTTCCGGCTGCATTTATCATCACGGCATCAGGATCGCTCAATTCGTTGACTACGCCGATCAGCTCACCCTGGCTCGGAAGAGGCTTATTGCGAATCGCGTAAATTCGATCAACTTCTTCCTGCCATTCGTCATGTAATTGCTGTGCCTTCTGTTTATAGTCCTGCCCGACCTGGTAGCCTTCGAGCAATTCGGCCAGCTCCTCAAGAGTCACGCGCGCATCGGCTATCAACGGCAGGGCGGCGTGCTTATACGCATCGAATTCGGCGACGTTAATGTTAACGAAACGTACATCGGGATTCTGAAACGCGGTCTTGCTCGCGGAGGTAAAATCGCTGTATCGCGTTCCGATGCCGATAACCAAGTCCGCCTTGCGTGCTATGCGGTTTGCGGCGAAGTTCCCCGTAACGCCGATAGCTCCGAGGTTCAGCTTGTTGTCGTAGAGCAGGCTGCCTTTGCCCGCCATCGTAACGCCTACCGGAATGCCGGTTTTTTCAACGAATTGTTCGAGAACGTCCTGAGCGCCGCTGTAGATGACACCACCTCCGGCGACAATCAGCGGAGATTTTGAATCGCGTATCAGCCGGGCAGCGGCCGCCAGGGCTTTCTTGTCCGCCCGATTTCGCGGAATTTCCCAGGTGTGGTTATCGAAGAATTCGACGGGGTAATCATAGGCCTCTGTTTGAGTGTCTTCGGGAAGCGACAGAGTCACCGCACCGGTATCGGCCGGGCTGGTAAGCACCCGCATGGCCTCGGGCAACGCCGTAAGTATCTGGTCGGCCCGGTTGATACGGTCCCAGTATCGGCTCACCGGCTTAAAGCAGTCACTAACCGATATGTCCTGGGTAATCTCCGATTCCAACTGCTGCAGGACCGGAGCTACATTGCGACGAGCGAATATGTCACCCGGCAGCAGCAGTACAGGCAGATGATTGGTTGTCGCCACTGCCGCTCCGGTTATCATATTTGTCGCTCCGGGGCCAATCGAAGAAAGACATGCAAACGTCTGCATTCGATTTCTCATCTTGGCGTAAGCGGCCGAGGCGTGCACCATGGCCTGCTCATTGCGGGTCTGGTAGTAGCGAAGCCGGGGATATTGCTGCAATGCCTGCCCTACACCGGACACGCAACCATGACCGAAGACGCCAAAGCACCCCGCAAAAAGGGCATTTTCATCGCCATCACGCTCCACGTACTGGCAGGTGAGGTATTTAACCAGCGCCTGCGCCATCGTTAAACGAACAGTCTTTGCACTCATGTCGAAACCTCCATACGTTATTCAAGTCCACCATAATCCTTAACAAAGGCCATTACCTCTTCGTAGGTCGGCATAAAATTCGCACAGCCGTGTTTGGTCACGACAATCGCCCCGCAGGCGTTGCCCATACGTGCGGATTTGTACCAATCCAGACCTTTGACATATCCATAAAGAAATCCGGCGGCAAAGGCGTCGCCGGCCCCCAGAATGTTTGTCACTTCCACAGGGAATCCCGGAGCGTCGATTTGCTCGATTTTGCCCTGTTGATTCACCAGATGAACGCAGACACCCTGACTGCCTTTCTTTTGCAGCAGTGCATGGGGCCCCATCGAGAGCATCTCACGAATCGCGCGGTCCACATCTCCCCGAACCTGTGTATCCGAGACCGAATCTGTAAGTTCGATATGGCTGACATCCGTCAACATCGCGGCGTTTATCTCATCTTCGGTTCCGATCACGACGTCCGCCAGCCGAAGCGCCGAACGCACCACCACGCCGAACGCCCTCGGGTCATGCCACTGATCCGGGCGAAAATCTATATCAAGAACGACCTTCGTCCCCGCCTGGCGGGCCAGCTCCGCGGCAAACAATGTCGCGCTGCGGCTTGGCTCCAAAGACAGATTTGTGCCGGCAAACTGAAACACTCTGCTGTCGGAAACCGGCGATTTAAGTACGTCGTCTATCGTTAGTGCGATGTCGGCGCAATTGTCGCGATAATAAACCAGCGGAAAACTATCTGGCGGTTCGATCCCCAGGACTACGGCGCTGGACCGGTTGCCGGGCTTGCGACAGATAAATCGCGTTTCCACTCCCTCTTCCTGCAGAAACTTCAGAATAAAATCCCCCACGGGGTCCTCTCCCAGCCCCGTCAACAAAGCGGTCTTTAGCCCGAGCCTTCGCCCTCCCACGCTGATATTTGTCGGCGAGCCTCCGACATACGCGGCAAAACCGGTAATGTCCACGAACGGCGAGCCGATATCATTGCTATAGAGGTCGATTGACGACCGGCCCATGTGGAGCGTGTCGTATGTCCGTTTGGTTTCACCCATAAGCTGTTCCTGCAAAATTAAAGCTAAGATGCATCAATACAACGGAAGCCGGCTGTCTTTATGTTTGTACGTTTCTTTGACCCAGGTATATTTCGGATCGTCCTGATTCGCAAGCGTCTGCGCACTGCCGGCCAACACATTCAAATAGTAAGTCGTGTATCCCGGTGCGCTGACCACCGGATGATAGCCTTCCGGCACCAACACGGCACAGTTATTCTCCGCCCGAACCAAGGCGTCGATGGGATGACCCGCCTTATGAAGCGGCGACGTTTCACCGGTATAAACCCGCTGGTAGGCATATCCTTCTGGTTTGTCAATCTTGTAAAAATAGACTTCCTCCAGATCGGCTTCGATCAGACTGCCGTCATCATCTTCCAGGTGGATATCATGCTTGTGGGGCGGATAGCTGCTCCAGTTGCCGCCGGGAGTATAAACCTCGACCAGCACCAGCCGATGAACGGGCGAATCCGAAGGCAGCAAATCATTGATCTGCCTAGTGACGTTGTCGCCTCCCCGGACCGAAATCGCCACGTCTTCGGGCTTAATAAGCCACGGATCGTGGTCCTGATCTGTCGGCGCCCAGGCCACGGCGAACTCGCCGCTTTGTTCGGCTGTGATAGTGAGCTCGCTCTGCCGGGGCAGATAGAGTGCATGAGCTGCGCCTTGAAAGACGTCTTTACGCCCGCCGATTCCGGACCATTGCCCTCGATTTGAGCTGACGGTATATCGCCCGCTAAGATTCACTACGACCAGCTCATTCTCGCCGGTCTCAAACGACCAGTTACTGCCGGCTGCAAGTCGTCTTACCTGAAAGGAAATATACTCCCAACCCGCCTTCTCCGGCGTGATAGACACGATCAAATCCGGATCTTCTGAAAAAAGGCCCGGTTTTACCAGGATGTTTTCCGCCGTATATTGCACTTATCAACTCCCCGAACACTTTATAATATACCGAGGATTAGCCGGCCTAATTCTTGACGAATTTGGGGCTATCCGTGACGTTGACGCAAATCTTTTCCGCATTTTGCCATTTCTTTGCCGCCGCGACAACTGCAAATCCTGAGAATATCCCCGGCATTGATGACTTGAGGTTAATAAAGCCTGCCGAAGTCTCGCTGTTGTGCCACGGCTGTCGCGCCGGGCATATCTACGCGAGGCTTTGCATCGAGGGTCTCCTTGCCTTGCCGGATCGCCCTTAGCATCGCAAGATAAACCGGATCGCTCCGGTCCTCGAACAGAGGCGGGCTTTGGTTGCGTTTTTTCTTTGTCAGCCCCAGGCCGCCGGCCTCCTCGCTCAAGTGAGCGTTTAGCGCCCGGCTAAATTCCGGCCGGGTAAGATTAATCCACGTGTGTTCTATCTTCGGCCTGGCCTTCTTATCTTTAGTGCCGTGACATGAAGCGCAGTTGGACTTGAACACGGTCTCGAAGTCCCGGTACCACGACGCCATCGTCGTCTTCTCTTCGGCCCACGTGTCCCGGCCACCCATGCTATAAGGCCGCGACATATCCCACGTGCCGTAATAAGGTACATTGCTGTCGATCCAGACGTAGATTCGCCGCCGGCTCTCGTCGTCCATCTTCACACCGGCGTGTTCGGACTCTATTAGTCCGGTCAGCCCGCTCACCCATGAGCCGCTCTGGAGCGGTTGAAAGTTTCCGGTCGGGCCGGTGTTGATATAGTAGTGCTCCACGAGTCCACGGTCGATAAGACTCTTATAGCCCATGCTAAAGAGCCTGGACTTGTCGCCGGACAGATCAACACCTCCGTCGGGACTGCGCCCGCTGTGACATTCGACGCAGTACTTATCCAGCGCGGGCTGAACCTGCTCGACGAAGTCAACCGGCCCTGCCCCCCACGGCGGCGGCGTTATATTGTCGGGCTGTCGCCGCAGTCTCGCCATAGCGTTGAAGCGCCCGGGCGGGGCGCTCGAACGTGATTCGTGGCATCCGATGCAGCTTTGTGTCTCGCCGTCCGTTAATTGGGTTATAGTTCCCATCCGCCGGATCTCTTTGCCGTCGGCGTCAATCGCGATGAAATAAAGCTCCACGCCGGCGGGCGCCCTGAAATACGCCGTGCCGTCGGCGTAAACCGGAACCGTGCCGTAGTAATGTTTTACGTAATAAGATCCGTACCCGACGACGGGGTAATGATCGTGATAGCGGGGGCCTTCGGTGTTGTACTTTTTCGGGACCTGCGACATTACATGCAGCGCCTTGATCTGCCCGCGCTTTACTCCTTTATCCAAAAGTCCCCGGTAAATATCCGCCACAACAAATGTTCCTTCGCCCCTGGCCTCGGCGGGGACTTCACCGGGCAGCTTGTGCGGCAAAGGCCGCTCCACGAGTGGTATCGGGCAGTAGCATGAAGTCTCCCGGTCTTCGTATAGAAGGGCTTTCTGCCCCTTATCGTTGAGCAGATACAGCCTGTAGCGCTGCGGCCCGCCCTTGACCGGTCCGCCGTAGGATACAAGAAACAAATCCTCTGCAAGAGGCCAGGGGTCCGTATAGGCCCAGTGATATTGAATGTCGCCGGGCTGCCATTCCCGCCCGTCGATTTTCCAGTTCGCCGCGAGCTGCGGTTCGTATGGAATCTCCGGCGTAATATTCACTATGGATTTCGGATTCTCAATGCCCTTGTTCCTGTCGATTATGCCGATAGCGCCCAGCGGCCGCCCGTGGTGCGGGGCCATCGTACAGACCAGTTTGCGAGTTCCCGGAATCTGACGGGCGCCGTAGATGGAGTTCGGGATCACTAAAGTGTTGCCGTAGAACAACTGCAAGCGCGTGCCGTCCGGATTGATCGTCCAGAGGCCTTGCGTACAGAAAATATTCTTGTCCTGATACTCCCAGCGGGTGAACAGAATCGAGCCGTCATCCAGTACGTACGGCGTGACATCGCACAGCGTGTTATATTCTATTCGCCTCATGTTGTTGCCGTCGGCGTCCATTATATACATTGCCGCCGCCAGAAAATCCTGGCATAGCGAAAAAGACTCGACCCGCGTCGAGCAGAAAACAATTCTCCCATCGGGCAGATAAACCGGGCTGCCGTCGTGGTAAGGTCCGCTCGTTAGTTGTCGCAGCCCCGTGCCGTCGATGTTAATCTCCCAGATATGGAACGAATCCTCCTGCTCGCGGATCTTGTCCATAAACGAAAACAACACTTTCTTCGCATCGAAGGACAAACTCATGTCGAAAATGAAGCCTTCCGGAGCATCGAAGATTGTCTTTGCACTCTGCTCGGGATGCTTAGGATCGTATATGCAGATCGCCGAGCCGATTTTGGTTTTTTGTCCGAGCATCGTGCCGTTCGTGCCTTTACGTCCCTGGGCCGGACGTTTGACAAACACTACCGGCGGGCACCGCCTCAACTTGCTACCGGGTGACAAATCCTTGATGTGCACCGGACAATTCTCAAACGTGTTGTTTTCCAGAATGACCCGCTCGGCATCTTCACTGATACGAATGCCCGTTGCCTGGTTCTTGCCCGACGTATTCTCAAACCTTGTGTTGCGAATCGTTATGTCCCGGGTCTTGCCTAAAATGTCGATACCGATTCCGGGCTTTTTCGTGCCGTTGTCGCGGATAATGCAATTCTCGATCCGGTTGCGGTGGCCGCAGCGAAATTCGTTTGCCTCCCTGCGGAACAAAATCCCCACCTCACCATTGCGCTCGATTGTGCAGCCCTTTATGGTGTTGTCCGTATCGCGGTGGCCGATACTTATCCCGTACCTGTTGTTCTGGGACAAAGTGCAGTTCTCCACAAGCCCGTCGGAAACACTCCAGCAAAAGAAAATCCCCAGGCTGTTGCCACGGGATTCGCAATCGCGAAAAACCGGCCTTTGGGAGCCGCTGCCGGGATGGAATCCGAGGTCTGCGTTGTTTATTGCTTTACAGTTGCGAAACCGGATATCGTCGCAGACCTGGAAGCTGAAGCCGTCGCCGTTATAGTTCCGGGAAATGACGTTCTTGAAGCGCCACCGGTTGCAATTCTGTATGAAGACGCCGCCGGCGAAGTTGCCGTTGATGTGCTCGTTTTCATTGCGGCTGCCGTCGAGCACAATGTCTTCGACAATAACGTCATCAACGTCCTCAGCGGTGAGGATCGGAAAAATAGTCGCCGCCGTAGCGTCCTGATCTATCCAGAAGTTCTTCTCCGTCTGCCGGTCCAAAAAGATGACGTCTCCATCGACGGCGGTGACCGTGGCTCGCAACACGTCGAGCTGCCAGTCTCCTTTTCCTTTTTTCGAGCGGAGCATTATCCCTGCTCCCGGCTCAAAACCTTTTACGTCTTTAACCTGAACGCCGTACTCGAACCAATCCGAATCCCTTACCAGAGCTGTAACAACGCTGCCGGCTTTTTTGAGCACGGTTTTCTCTCCCGAGCCTCGCAGGGTGATATTGGGGTGCAGAAAGACGGAGTTTCGCATGTCATACACGCCCGGCAGGATGTGAAGCGTGCCTCCGCCCATTCGGCTGAGGTATTCGACGCCCGCCTGGATGATCTTATCGTCATTACCCTGCAGGTCGCCTTGATTCTGACCGACGGTCAGGACCAGGTCCTTCCGGTTTCGCATCGGACGGTTGGTCGATGCCGCCTCGCGGCCGCTCGTTTTCGCGCCCGCATCAGCCATGATACAGAAAATCGCGGCAAGGACGAGCAACGCCGTCACAGGCCCTTTGAAGAATCTTACATCATTTTCCCGCATATTCATGCCTTTCCTGAATCTGGTGCCCGTAGCTAATTAGCAAGGTTCGGTGACCTAACATACCAAATCATGCCACTCAGCACAATTCCGCCGAGCAGACTTTTCTCAGGCGTCGCCTCATCCGGATCGAAATGAAATTGGCTTTGTTTTTCAAAATTCCTTTTTCGCAGCACGCAGTACGCAATACGCAGCACGAGATAATTGGCTTTGTTTTTTGCGACCATGAGGAACTGTGTATTTCTATAATCCTTTGTAACAAAACCGTTTACACTAATTATGCCTTTCGCAGAATTGGGTTTGTTTTTTCAAACTCCTTTTCGCAGCACGCAGTACACAGCACGCAGCACGAGAAAATTGGCTTTGTTTTTTCAAATTAGCCACGAATGTACACGAATAGGCACTCCCGAAAGGGACGCCTTACGGCGGAAATAGAAGAACGAACCAAATTGGGTTTGTTTTTTCAAACTCCTTTTCGCAGTACGCAGCACGCAGCACGCAATACGAGAAAATTGGGTTTGTTTTTTCAAATTAACCACGAATAACCACGAATGAACACCGATAATCTCCAGAAGATTGGGTTTGTTTTTTCAAACTTGTGTCCACAGGCACAGAGACACAAAGAATCCCTTCTACATTCTCAATTCTAAATTCATATTTCATTAGATATGTATCATACAACAGGGAAGTTGGAAGTCAAGTGAAATCTCTAAAAATATAGGAATTTAGACACTGATTAACACTGACGCCGTCCTGAGCGACGTCGAAGGATGAACACGGATTGTTTGGTCGTATTGCGTGCGGCGTAAAGGCAGACAACGTAGGGTGCGATGAATCGCACCATTGACATGTTTCCACATTATCGGTGCGATTCATCGCACCCTACCTGCTATGGGCCGGCATCCTGAATCCAGGAGCCAAACAAGCTACGTAAGCAAAAAAGTTGAATGTCCCCTTTTGCCCTGGTAAAATGACCAATTATTTTGGTGTTAAACGGTCCAGGCTACCTATCGATAGTGGGGCTTGATAGCATGTTATGAGAAAGACCGAGTGAAAAGAAAGACTTTTACAGAATCTGTGACCTTATGATTTAGGACAGTGTGTGTCGAAAGAGGCGGACATTGCCAGGGAGGTGTTGGCATTATCAACCGAAAACTAATACTTGTATTGGCACTTGTTGCCCTGGCTCTTCTATGTGCTGTTGCTTGCATTCTGGTTCTCAATGTACCCCGCGAGGAGCATGTGGCGACAATCGAGCTGCCGTCGGGAGACAGAATCATAATCAAATTCTGCTACATGAATCTCGAGTCGGCGTTATTAAAACTGGGGGGGCATCTGGAATATGAGATCTATTCAGGCCAATCCCATAGCTCCGGCCGAATAGGCGCTTCGTATGACCTTGCTGAGGATGTGAGGCTGACTCATGAGATACAGGGCCCCAGACGCGTGAAGATCGAGGAGGGGCGCCGGCAGAGTAGCTGGATGTTTGAGGGCGACTCAAGCGGTCAGTACAAGGTAAGAGCTCTTCCTGCACAAAAGCGGAGTAATGCGGAATAAGGGAGAATAAGGGGTCAGCCCTTAACGGGCTGTTGCCCAAATCCCATTTACAGGACGGGTGTCACGTGGTATAATTTGGACGATAGATCCATACGGAAAGGACTCCTGCCATGATGGGCAAGCAAGCACATCGGGAGCTAAAGGGGTCATGCCGTGATTATTAGCTATATTGAATTTTGTTCTCACATAAGATTGAACAGAAGAAGGGGACATGCGAAGAATAACGGCATGACCCCTTTTACTCCTCCGCAGCTTACACCGGTCGTACATTCAGTTGGAAGTGGTTGCTCAATTCCAGCAAGCAGGATTTGGTGCCGAAGCAGGCGGATCTCAAGGCTGGTCGAGGGATATTCCATCCCATCGCCACCGGCCGCGACAGGCTCGTATAGAATTAAAGATCAAAGTTTCGTAGGGTGGGCCTTGGCCCACCGAACTCGAGTATGCGTTTAATCTCGGTGGGGCAAGCCCCACCCTACATAATCATATCGAAAGGAGAAGTGTGGAGTGGTCACAATGGGCGTTCTTATTGTGGGAAAAATTTGTGTTTTGGTTCTTGATTTTGGTAATTGGGGCGGCGTATAATGCTGGTGCTCTTGCAGCACTAACGAGGACGTAAAATCACTACGGATGTAGAATTTGGAGAAATCAGACATGGCACAAAGACAAAAACTAACACGACGAGAACTCCTGAGGAGTTCGGCAATGGCGGCCGGAACGCTGGCGTTGACGGGCGCGGCGGTTCCTTTAGCCGAGGCGCGGGGCAGCGATACGATTCGCGTGGGCGTGGTCGGCTGCGGCGGGAGAGGCTCCGGAGCAGCGAATGATTGCGTCAAGTCTTCGCCGGGCGTGAAGATAGTCGCTTTGGCGGACGCCTTTGAGGACCGCCTGAAAGCGCTGAAGAACGGATTCAAAGTTCCCGGCGACCGGTGCTTTGCAGGTCTCAATGCGTACAAGAAGTTGATGGCCTTAGACGACATCAACCTGGTCATCATTGCTACGCCGCCCGGATTTAAGGCTCCGCAGTTCGCCGAGGCTGTCAAACGCGGCAAGAATGTCTTCATAGAGAAACCGGTGGCGACCTGCCCGGCGGGGATCAAAATGGTCATCGAGGCCTCCGAGAAGGCGACGCAGAAAGGGCTGGCGGTGGTCGCCGGCACACAGCGCCGGCACGAGTTCAAGTACGTCGAGACTATGAAGCGGATCCACGACGGAGCAATCGGCGAGATCGTCTCGGCTCAATGCTACTGGAACATGGGCGCCCTTTGGGTGGACCGGGCCAAAACCAACTGGGACAATTACAAGAGCGGCAAGTACTCGGACGTCGAATGGCAGACCCGCAACTGGCTGTTTACCGGGTGGCTCTCGGGCGACCATATCGTCGAGCAGCATGTACACAACATCGACGTCGTCAACTGGGCGTTCGGCGCCATCCCGGAACAAGTGCACGGCGTCGGCGGCAGGCAATACCGAACCGAGCCCCAGTACGGCAACATCTTCGACCACTTCGGGGTTGAGTTCTTCTATCCCGGCGACGTTCGGACCATCAGCACGTGTCGGCAGATCGATGGCACGAGCGGCAATGTCAGCGAACGCCTGGTCGGCACTAAGGGCGTGGCGCTGCCGGACAGGGGCATTATCGAAGGCAAGAACGAGTGGGAGTACGACGGGCCGAATCCCAACCCATACGTGCAGGAACATACCGACCTGATCAAGAGCATCCGCAGCGGCAATCCGCTTAACGAAGGCAAGCAGGTCGCCGAGAGCACGCTGTGTGCGATAATGGGCCGCGAGTCGGCGTATTCACGGCAGCAGTTCAAGACATCGTGGTTCCTGAGCAGGTGTACGCTGAATAATCTGCCGCCGGACGATATGAAGCTGACTGATTCCAGACCGCTGGAGCCGTTCGCGATTCCGGGCAAGTACCAGATGCCCGGCTGGACACAGGGCGGCTCAAGAAGACGTGGATAGTCGGTGGAAGAAGGGTTATATCAGAAAAGCTCAAAGATAACGAACAAAGGAGATTTATAATATGACAGCGTCAGAGAAAAACAAAAGCACGTCCAAAAAGAATGCGACCGTCGCCGGAGCAGCGGCGTTGGCCGGTTCGATGGCGCATCTGGCTCACGCGCAAGGTTCGGGCAAGATTAAGGTCGGGTTGCTCGGATGCGGCGGACGAGGCAACGGGGCGATACGTCAGAATTTGAACGCCGATCCTGCGGTAGAGGTAATCGCGCTGGCCGACCTGTTCGAGAGTCAGGTTTGCAACACTCGTGACAGGCTCATGGGAGAGGACAAGTACAAGGGTCGGATTAAGATAGACGATGACCACCTTTTCTGGGGCTTTGACTGCCACGAGAAGCTGGCCCAGTGCGATGCCGACATCTTGTGTATGGCAACCGCACCGGCGTTTCGCGGCAGGCAAATGATGGCCGCGATAAAGGCCGGCAAGCACGTCTTCACCGAAAAGCCCGTAGCCACCGACGTGGCGGGCTGCCGGGAGGTCATGGCGGCAGCGGCGCTGGCCAAGGAAAAGGGCCTGGCCATCGTCTGCGGCACGCAGCGCCGCCATGAATTCAACCGCGTGGAGCTGATGAAACGCATCCACGACGGCCAAATCGGCGAATTGGTCGGCGGCCAGTGTTATTGGTACGGCAGCGGCATCTGGTACAAGGGCTACAAGGAAGGCATGAGCGAGTTGGAGTGGCAGTGCTACAACTGGTATCATTTCAATTGGCTCTCCGGCGACCAGATATGCGAGCAGCACATCCATAACATCGACATTATGAACTGGTGCTTCAACGGTCCACCGGTGAAGTTCATGTCGGTAGGCGGCCGCGCCTGGCGCAGCTACAACGAGAAACAAATCGAGCCAGCGAAGGATGTCTGCCGCAAGTACAACGACGGCAGCGATGCCAACTGGGAGAAATACAACGGCGACATCTGGGACCACATCTTCGCCGAATTCGAGTACGCCAACGGCGCGCGCTGTCTGAGCTTTAGCGGGCACAGCCCCGGCAAGAACCGCGGCGATGAGAAGATCGTTGGCACCAAGGGTACTAGCAACTGCAGCAATGCCATCGAAGGCGAGAACCCGTGGAAGTATCAGGGCAAATACGTCAAGGGCATGGACCAGGAGCACATCGACCTGATCCAGAGCATCCGCAGCGGCAAGCCCCTCAACGAGGGTAAGCGGATCGCCGAGAGCACACTGACGGCCATCGGCGCCCGCACCGCAGCTTACACCGGTCGTACATTCAGTTGGAAGTGGCTGTTCAATTCCAGCAAGCAGGATTTGGTGCCGAAGCAGGCGGATCTCAAGGCCGGTCGAGGGATATTCCATCCCATCGCCACGGGCCGCGACAGGCTCGTATAGAATTGAGAATGGAGAAGATCATCGTATCGCGTATTGCGTGATGCTGCTGCTCTTTTTCGCAATACGCACGACGCACGACGAATTGAGTTTTGTAGGGTGGGCCTTGGCCCACCGAACTCGAGTATGCGTTTAATCTCGGTGGGGCAAGCCCCACCCTACATAATCATATCGAAAGGAGAAGTGTGGAGTGGCTTATACTCGCAGAGATTTTTTGAAAACCGCGGCTTTATCGGTTGCGTCGATGGGACTGCCCGGTATCTGTGAAGGGCAGAGGGGGGAAAAACCGCCGAATTTCGTTGTTGTCTTTCTCGACGATTCGGGTTGGGCGGATTTCAAACCGTTCGGCGCGCCGGCGTACCAGACGCCGAATGTCGCGCAGCTTGCCCGAGAGGGCTGCCGCTTCAACAATTTTTATGTGACGCAGGCGGTCTGTTCGGCGTCCAGGTCATCGTTGCTGAGCGGCTGCTTCCCCGGCAGGACAAAGGTCTTCGGAGCGCATGGTCCCAATGCCAGTGGGCTCGATCCGAAATACGCCACGATAGGCCAGGTCCTCAAGGCACGAGGATACACCACGGCGGTTTTCGGCAAATGGCACATCGGCGACCAGCCCGATACGCGGCCTCCGGCGCGCGGATTCGATGAATCGTGCGGGCTTATGTACTCGAACGATATGTGGGAATTTCACCCTGAGAATCCAGAATATTGGGGTAAGTATCCCCTTCAATTCTGGGACAACGGCAAGGTCACGATCAAGCGGGTCACCAAAGAACATCAGCCTATGCTAACGACCTGGTACACCGAGCACGCCGTGGATTTCATCAACCGAAACAAGGACAACCCCTTCTTCCTTTACGTACCGCATTCCATGCCGCACGTGCCGCTGTTTTGCAGCGACAAATTCAAAGGCAAGTCCGGCACGGGCCTGTACGGTGATGTGATGATGGAGATTGACTGGTCCGTCGGTCAGATTACCAAGGCACTGAAAGCCAACGGCATCGAGGACAACACCATGGTGCTCTTCACGTCGGACAACGGCCCGTGGATTTCTTATGGCAACCATGCCGGCAAGACCCCGTACCGCGAGGCCAAAGGGACCGGTTTCGACGGCGGCACGCGCAGCGCGTGCATTATGAAGTATCCCGGCAAGATAAAGGCGGGTACAAACTCGGAAAAGACGCTCTGTACAGTGGACATACTGCCCACGCTTGCCGCTTTAGCCGGAGCAGAGCCGCCGGCCAATACGATTGACGGCAAGAACGTCTGGGACATCATTGCTGCAAAGCCCGGAGCGAAGAATCCGCAGCGGTATTATCCCTTCTCCACGGGAAAGAATTTCGAGGGGATAATAACCGGCAACGGACGGTGGAAGCTGCATCTTCCACATAGGTATCGCACTCTGGTCAAAGCGGCCAACGATGGACAGGCGGGCAAGTACAGGCAGGCCGAGATCGGGCTTTCGCTTTTCGATATGAAAAACGATCCGTATGAGACGACCAATGTGCTTTCCGAGAACTCGAAAGTTGCCAAGAGGCTCAAGAAGCTTGCCGAACAGCACAGACAGAGATTCTACCCGAAGCAGAAGACGTGATCGAAACCGATCAACCAACACTCTATTGCGCAGGAGGTTCACAATGAAACGAATCGCAATCGTACTGACCGCCAATCTTCTCGTGCTTCTGAGTGGCGCCATTCTCTGTGCTCAGGAAACGACGAACTCCAAGACTGTGACATACAAGACTGTCGGCGAAAAAGAGCTGAAGATTCATGTCCATTTTCCCCCCGACTGGAAAGCCGGTGACAGGCGCAGCGCGATTGTTTTCTTCTTCGGCGGAGGCTGGAACAGCGGCACTGTGGGGCAGTTCGAGTTCCAGGCCGAATACCTCGCAGGCCGTGGGATGGTCGCCGCACGGGCGGACTATCGCGTCAAGAGTCGCGACGGGGTCACACCCGACAAGTGCGTTGAGGACGCCCGCAGCGCTGTGCGGTGGATGCGCAAGAATTCCAAACGATTGGGAATCGACCCTAAGAAGTTGATTGCTTCGGGAGGATCTGCCGGCGGGCACTTAGCGGCGTGTACGATGATTGCAGAGAGCGTGGAGGCCGAAGGCGACGATCTGGCGATCTCGACGGTTCCGCAAGCGATGTTGTTGTTCAATCCGGTGCTCAGCTTCGAGAACGAGCAGATGCTCACGAGGCTTGGTGAAAACAAGCACTTAGCCCGCAAGATTTCTCCGACGTCGCACCTGCACAAGAACGCTCCGCCCGCATTGATTCTGTTCGGCACTAATGATCGACTGAAGGTTTTTGGCGACGAGTATTGGAAAAAGGCCGAAGAAATCGGCGTGCGCGCCGACAAGTACATTGCAGAAGGGCAGGGGCATGGTTTCTTCAATCGCCCTCCGTGGCGCGAGCGAACGCTGATCGCCGCCGATAAGTTTCTTGCCTCTCTCGGATTCATGGAGGGTGAGCCGACCGTCACCGTTCCTGAGACGACTGAGCAAGCCACTGTCGGGCGGCGCAAAGTTCATCCCAACGTTGGCAATTGGCCTGAGTTATTTAAGCCGAACCTGTCGAATGCGATATTCACCCAGGGTGTCTGGACCGTCGAGGACGGAGTTCTGACGGCGAGCGAAGACCAGGCGATCTGGACCAAAAAGGATTACGATAATTTCGTCCTGGACCTGGAATTCAAAACGGCCTCCGGCACAAACAGCGGCGTTGTTGTTTACTGTACGGACATGGAAAACTGGATTCCCAATTCGGTCGAGATACAGATTGCCGACGACTACGCCGAGAAATGGGCCAAATCTCCCGACACATGGCACTGCGGGGCTATCTTCGGGCACTTAGCTCCGTCGAAATCGATGGTCAAAAAGCCCGGCCAGTGGAACCGCTTCACCGTAAGGTGCAGGGACCGGCAGATCAATGTTGCGCTCAACGGCCAGCGCATCGTCTCAATGGATATGAGCCTGTGGACCTCGGCCAAGACCAATCCCGACGGCTCGGAGATTCCCCCGTGGCTTAACAAGCCGCTCAGCAAGCATCCGACTCACGGCAGAATCGGTCTGCAGGGCAAGCACGCCGGTGCTCCGATCTGGTTCCGCAATATCAAGATCAGGGAACTGCGATAGGCGGCGTTTTCACTTGCCGGATCGAGATACTCGTCAGAACAAACGGGGCTTATAACGTCCTGTTCGTTATAAGCCCCGTACTGATCCAAAGTCATTGGCGGGCGCCCTCGCTCCTGCATATACTATTTGCCAAGACCGCTGACTACCACGTTGTCAATCGCCCACCACCAGTCGTTGCCGGCGTCGAACAAACCGAACGACAAAACCAGGCTCGAAGCTCCTTCGGGATTATCCAGGCTCAACACGACAGTCTCGTTGGTCGCATAAGGCTTGTAGTTCGCACTACTTTCATCGGATTCCCACAGCAGCACCTTGACCGGCTCTGCCCCGTCGAAGGATGCGGTAATATTCGCCGTCTGGTGATAGTTACTGTCAAACTCCGGACGCCAGCTCGAAGCAAACGTCAACTCAATAGTACCGGCCCCAACACCCGAGATGTCGATCGAAGGAGTGCTCATGAAGGTCTTGTACCAGCCGGATGCCGCCGAGTCTGCATGAGCTGCGTCGTCCCACTCATCCGGGTCGGCCACGGCAACGGTGCCGGCTCCAAGCTCAAACAGCGAACGGTCCTGATCTTCGGCTGCTTGTGTCCACCACGCCTTGTCGGCGAAAGCCCATCCGGCCCACTCTGTGACGCCGTCAGTGGCCGGGTCGCCGATTCCGGGAATGCCACTCTCGTCAACACTCCAGCCGTCAGGTGGTGTGTCCGTCCAAACTGCATTGCCGGCAACTGCCTCGTCAATGTTCGGACCCAAGGGCAAACCTTCGAAATCCTCTTCAAACAGCGTCGCCCTTTCAGCGGCCGCGGCACGATACAGGCTGATATCATCGAACAGCATCTTGCCCGAGCCGCCTGCTGTGACGTTGTTCTTGTCGCCGAAACCGATGCCAATCGTATTGACATTGGTGAGGTCCACGCCCTGGTCTGCAAACTCCTGCAGGTCGATAGTCCATTGGGTCCACAGCAATACCTGCGTTGCACTGGGATCGTCGTGATAGACCACGGCGCTGCCGTTTAGAATTACGTACATCGGCTCGGCAGCGTTTGCCCCCGCACCGCGGAACCAGATGGACAATTCGCCGACATTTTCTTCCGTCCAATCGCGCGGGTAAACCAGCGTCAAGGTCGCCTCGGAAAACTTGAGGTTGTTGTCGAAGGAGTACGGCATCGACTGCTCGCCGCCGTGAACAAAACTGCGCTCGGTGAAAGGCACACTGTCATATCCGACGAGAGCGCCGTTTGTGGTGGTTCCAAAACCGTCTATCCATTTCGTGAATATCCTGTTGCTGCCGGCTTCGTCGGGATTAATTTCATTGTAGGACTCAATATCGTCAACGGTAATGAAGTCGGCCGTCATAAAGCTCCAGACGTTGCCTGCCCACGGACTGGCGGCATTGAGGTTGTCGATGCCGTCAACGCGCCAGTAGTACGGAGAGTGCCAGGCGAGTTTACCGGGATCGTAGCTCTCAGAACCAAGGGCCTTATTGCCTTTGTACTCGGGCGAGTCCTTGGTAGCGTTGCGTATAGCGTCCTTGTCTGTGCCGAAATATACATCGTGCGAAGCGGCGCTATCGCCCGGCGTCCAGCTCAGGGTAGCCGTCATTTGCACGCCCGTGGCGCCGTTAGCCGGATTTGAACTGCCTGCGGCGCCCGGAGTTGCGAAGGCCCAGACATCGCCTTTATGCGTGTCGAAGGCATCGAACTCATCTACCCGCCAGTAAAACACTCTCTCCGATTCGAGCGGGCCGGGCGTGTAGCTTGTAGTGCCCTGCGGGGCGCCTCCGGCGGCGTTGCTCACTTCGTCATAATTGGTGCCGAAGTACACGGTGTGCAATTTAGCGCCGAAACCTGTCGTCCAGCTTAGCTCTGCGTTCGGGTCCACAGATTCGGCGCCGTCGGCCGGGTCGGGGATGTAAGCAGTCTTGGGCGGGACTGTGAAGCTCCAAATGTCGCCCTTATGTTTCGTACCGTCGGCCTCGATTTCGTCGATGCGCCAGTAGTAAGTCGTGCCCGGAATAAGGCCGTCCGGATAAGGAAATCCTGGGAAGCCGACAACGAAAAATGTCGGCACCTGGTTGCCGTAGAACGTCTCGGCAGCGCCGTTATTGACGCTGTCGAAATCCTCGCCGAAATAAACGTCGCGCGTGGCCGCAGCTTCATCCGGCGACCAGCTAATGTTCGCCCACGTGTCCGGATAGTAGGCGCCGTCGGCCGGGCTGGGATTGTAGGCTACTCCGGTCCATGCCGCCGCTAACGTGGTCTTACCGGCATTTGTGCGGTCGTAATCCAGTAAGACGCGGCCTCCCCCGCCGTAGGCGCTGATCAGGCCGCTGTCAATATAACCCTGCACTGTCTCGGTCACGTCGCCCTCCAGCACCAGCGTGCCGTCGCCGACGTCTATCATGCCGACATCAGTCATTTCGAGGCCTTGGCTGCCAACGTTAATAGTGCCGCCGTGAAGGAACAGTTCTCCCGCGGCTCCGCTGCCGGTTGGGATGATCAGCTCCGGGCACGTGATAGTGCCGCCGGTCATAATCCAGGTGCCTGTGCCGCCTCCCCATCCGAGTTCGAATTCACTGCCGGTCGTTATGGTGCCGCCGCTCATATTGAACGTGCCGTGGGAGTTTTGCCCATCGCCCCACCATATCCAACTGGATATCTCAAGAGTTCCGCCTGTCATCGTTATCGTAGGCTCGCCGGCTACTTCACAAGCCAGTCCCAAAGCCTTTGCTTCGATGCCGTCCTGAATGATCGGACCGTTTGGGGCCAGGGCCGCCGGCACGTCAATATAAACCTCGTCTCCGGACGTGGGGACTTTATTAAATTCCCAATTGCCCGGGGTACTCCAAAGGTTGTCTCCGGCTCCACCTTTCCAGTGAATGGTCGCAGCGTTGCTGACAGAGACAGACATCAGAACCAGAAAGGACAGACAAACAATTTTCTTACACATGATGATCCTCCTTCAAATAGAGTGATTAATAATAATTTTAGCACTCAACAATTTCAGTTTTACTTTGTCAAAGATCGCTTCGTTGCTACTTGATTCGGCCTCCTTCCATCGAGAGCTAAACACTAACGATGTGGCAAGAGTTCTGTTGTTGAGAAATATGACACCCGTAGTCCTGGTCGTCCTTTCTCCTCCATAAGCCTGTGTCTTTCTGAGCGCCCCCCCCAGGCAATCCTGCCTGCCGAAAAGCCGAAGATACACGGACTCTACTTACTTCTTATGTACCAAATTAGCTACCCTCCCGTCAAGGAAAAACTCTCGCAGGCAAGAAATTAGTGCCGGAAAAATCGTGATTTGCGGCCAACCTTCGCCGTTTCCATGTTTTCCCGATATTGAGAACGTCTCTGAGCCAACTGCTCTGGTGTTATTGGTTTGGATTTGAAATCAGCGCAGCGAAATCATCGGCCTTCAGTTCGGCCAGGCTATCGACGATTTTATCTGCCTGTGTTAAGGCTATTCGCTCTCTCGTGGTTGTTACCGCCACCACGGTCATGCCTGCGGCCTTGCCCGCATCGACCCCCTGGACCGCATCCTCCACAACCACGCAACGGTGCGCCGGCAGCGAGAGTTTTTTCGCGGCCGTGAGAAAAGTATCCGGCGCCGGCTTGCTTTTGGTCACTTCTTCCGCCGTGACAAGGGCGTCGAAGTAATCGTGCACCTGCACGCGGTCCAAAACCAGATCAAGGTTGGCCCTCGGCGCCGAAGAGCCGACCGCCAGATAGAAACCTGCATTCTTCAAATCATCGAGCAATTCCTTCGCCCCCTGTGCCGGGACCAGGTGGTCTGCTACGAGATATCGATAGCGTTGCTCTTTCCATTCGGATAATGGGATGATTTCATCATCAGACATCTCTTGTCCGAACAGCATCGGGATTATCTGGTTATTCTGCATTCCGAATGTGCTGTAGAAGAGGTAGTCCGACATGTCGAGGCCTTCCTTATCGGCAAGGTCGAACCACGATTGTTTGTGCGCCCAGCCGGTATCGACTAACACGCCGTCCAGGTCAAAAATCACACCCATGCTATTGCCCTTGTTACTCATGCGGCCTATGTTAGCCGTTCCACGGACTAAGTCAAGAGGGACGATGCTTGACGTGGCGAGCGGATATAACGACAATCCTTTCTCTGAGCGTTTGTTTCTGCAGATGCACATCACATTACGAGGGCCGAAAATGCGAATTTGTCTTGCAGCAATATTGACGTTGGGAGTTTGTATAGGTTGTGGTCAGGGCGGATCCGCAACGAGCGCGGGAGCGGGAAAGAATAATCCGAAACAGTTGCCTGATATCGTGGGGGTGACACACGTCGATGGCAAGTATCATTTGACCGACAAGGATTTTTTGAACGAGGGGGCCGATCAGATTCTGGCTTTGGGCTCACGTGTTATCAAGGTCTGGTTTCACAATCCACCCAAGTCGTACTCTTTCAATTCGCAGTGGCTGCCCATGCCGAGCATGGTTGAAACCGCTCGGTCACCTTACTTCAGGAAACTTTTTGATAAGCCCTTTACTACGTACATTATGATGTGCTTTTCGAAGGGCAGAGGCGCCGGCTACTGGAGTAACGGCATAACCGCCGAGCAGGAACTGGACGAGCAACGGCAGTTTTATGAACTGGCCAAATACCTGCTGACCACCTATAGGCAAACCGGCAAGACTTTTGTCTTACAGCACTGGGAGGGCGACTGGCTGATTCGAGCAAGTTACAATGGGAATGTTGATCCGACGCCGGAGGCTATAAAAGGTATGATAGGCTGGCTCAACGCCCGGCAGGCAGGCGTGAACCAGGCCAGAGAAGAGGTTGCTCCCGATGGGGTCCATGTGTACCACGCGGCCGAGGTGAACCGTGTCGTTGCCTCAATGAAGGAAGGAAAGCCCAATTTGGTGAATACTGTTCTACCTTACACGAAATTGGATCTGGTTTCCTATTCGGCGTGGGATGCGACGACCGTATATGCGAAAGATCCGAACGTGTTCCGCGAGGCGCTGGATTATATAGCCGCGAATATGCCGGACAGCCCCGCTTTTGGAAATCGCAACGTATATGTGGGCGAGTTTGGAATTCCTGCGAACGAACATCCAGCCGAGCGAATCCGGAGACTGGTTCCACATGTAGTGGAGACAGCCCGGAGTTGGGGATGTCCCTACATAGTTTATTGGCAACTGTACTGCAACGAGTTGAGTGCCCCTAAACAGACGCCGCCTGTGAGCAGCAATGATGCCGTCCGCGGCTTTTGGCTGATGCGGCCTGACGGGTCAAAGGCCTGGACATGGGACTATTTCTACGGACTCCTGAACTCGGACGCTCGGACGATACGTTGATTTTCAAGCTGTGCCGTGCTCAGTCGGGAGTGTAGTAGTAATATACCAGCGAAGAGTAATTGGCCGGCGTGTCGTTATGATTGCCGTGTTCGGTGGAAATGGTTATCGACTCTCGAAAGTGAATCTTACCGGGCCAGAAGCGATAGGCGGTAGTCGATCCGTTCACCTGGCCGAAAACGTCAATCAGACCTTCCGTCTTTGGCTGCCCAAACAGCGGCAGCGAATAAGGATTGGTCAGCCAGAAAGTGGACCAGCCGCCCTGATATTCGTCCTCGTGGCCCGTGCCGTGGAAACGCGGCTTCTCTTCGCCGTCGATGTAAATGCGCATATCGCCTTCCCACCATCGCTTTCGGTCGGGTTTTACAGGCTCGACCGTCATGACCTGGCCGATGATCGCCCCGGCGCCTTTGTAGTCAAACAGGACATAGTCTCTCGACTCTGTGATTGGCCAGGCCTTGTTATACTTGGCGCCGAAGTATCCGATGGTTGTGCCTTCCTGCTCTTTCGGGAATTGATTTGTGTAGCCGATCTCGTAAAAGAAATCACCGCCGGATTCGTGGCTTCTGTTTACAAGAGTAATGCGTATCGCTTCTTTGAAAGGTATCGGCAGATAGCAGTAGTAAGTCCCGGAGCCGGACATTCCCACGAAGAGGCTCTTTACATCGGCTTCGCCGAGGCCCGATCCGAAGAATGGCCCGATAGGCACGTCCACGCCCGGTTGGGCCTGGTTATCGTAGAAAATCCTGAGAAAGACGTGATTCAAAGCATAAGTATCCGGGGCGAAGAGTGGATTGATTTTGATGTATTGAACGGTCCCGCCCTGATTCAGAGACAGAAGTTCTTCTTCCGGAGGCTTTCCGCGAGAAGCGGCGGCAAGCGAGATCGTCTTGTGAACTGCGCGGGTCTCTTTGATGGCCGGCTTCGGATCGCTGCCGCAACGTTGGAACAGGTCTGTCAAATGTGAATAATCCACCTGGTCCGTCCAGGATTTGAGCGGGGCATTCTTGTACAACTGGTAATAGACATTGTAAAAGCCGGCGGCTTTTTCGGTTGTGACTTTGAGATGCCGGGCGAACGGTATCGGCGCCGAGCAGCTAAAGCCGCCGCTGGATATGAAAGAGTGAGTCACCAGGGGGTAAACAAAAGGTTTGTGCATGCTGCTGAAGAATTCTCCGGCATCGCACTCGATACGCGGATTTTTTTCGCCGTCAAAATAGAACCTGATCTTGCCCCAATGTAAATTGCGTCCGCTGCCGGTGAACCAGAAGTTGTAGATGCAGCCGGGGCCGTCTTCTTCGAAGATGACGTGCTCGCCTTTGTCGTCTATATAGAGCTGCGAATAAGTTCCTCGAAAGCCATCGTCATTGCCGCCTGTTCGGTCGTAGCTGGAAAGGTAATGTGACTCGACGTTGGAATACATGTACGGCAGCAAAGAAAGATCGTCGTAGAATTCCATCCCAACGGGCTGAGCATGAACATTGCAAGTCAACACAACCGGGAAGACGACAAGGCCGAAGATTCTATTATACATATTTCACCTCTGATTTTCGATTGTAAATCGAACTTGATTGACGCTCAGCATACCAAGTCCGGCCTGAAATGCAACTGTTCTGATTGAGTTCGGCAGGGCATCGATCTGTTGAAATCACTTGACACTACGGTGTTGGTGAATTAACCTGTGCAACCGATCCGGAATTAAAGTTTGCTCGGGGCAAAGCAGGAGGCTTATTATGTCAAGGCGTGCTTCTAAAGCGGTATTCGTGCTCATGTCGATGGTGGTCTGCGGCGCATGCCCGGCGGCGAATGCTGTTATCTTGAAGGGCGAGGTCGTTGACGCCGATACGGACCAGCTACTCGCTCACAGGATTTACATACGCGGCGATAACGGAAAATGGTATTTCCCCAAATCCGCTTCACCCGATGGCTCAACGGTTGTTTACGAAAAGCAGAGGGGCAGTAACGATTCGATGGAGATGCACACTACGCTTTCTGCGCATCCGTTTGCTGCCGAACTGCCCTCGGGCCGATACACCGTCACTGTCGAGCGCGGCAAGGAATACTTTCCCGTCACCAGAACGGTGACTGTCGGTACAGAACCTGTTGGATTGACAATCGAACTCAAACGCTGGATCGACATGGCCCGGCTTGGCTGGTTCTCGGGTGATACGCACGTGCACCGAACGTTGGAAGAATTGCCCAACGTACAGCTTGCCGAAGACTTGAACGTTTCGTTTCCCCTGCTGTACTGGGTCACCAAGGGTTTTCAACCACCAGGCACCGGCGACAAAACGACCGGCGATAAGATTCAGCCGCGACTGATTTCCATCGATCCGACACATGTCATCTATCCGCTGAACACCGAATACGAGATTTTCACCGTGAACGGCAAGCGACATACGCTCGGAGCGTTTTTTGTGCTCAATCACAAGTCTGTTTTCCAGGAGGGGGTTCCGCCGGTCGCTTCCATCGCCGCCAAGAGCAGACGGCAGGGCGGATTGCTCGAATTGGACAAGCACAACTGGCCCTGGTCCATGATGCTCGTGCCGGTCATGGGCATCGATCTGTTCGAGTTGAGCAACAACCACGTGTGGCGCACGGAGTTTGGCTTCACGAGATTCAGCGAGGCGCCGCCTGCATTCATGAACGTCGAGACTGATTCACAGGGCTTTACCGAGCGGGGCTGGATCGAATACGGGTTCCAGAACTACTACACTCTGCTGAACTGCGGATTCCGTCTGCGCCCGACGGCGGGAACGGCGTCAGGCGTGCATCCTGTTCCCCTTGGATTTGGCAGGGTCTATGTGAAGCTCAAGGATGGTTTCGATTACGACGCGTGGATGCAGGGGCTGGATGAGGGCCGCAGCTTTGTCACAACAGGTCCGATGCTGTTCGTGACCGTCAACAATTTTGATGCGGGACACGTATTCAAGCAGGCCGGCCGGAGCGCTGCGATCTATTCGGTTGCCGGTACGGCGCAGAGTATCCACCCCCTGGAACGCATAGAGGTTGTGGTCAACGGGCGGGTCGCCAAAACTGTTCCGGCCAGAAGCAGAAAGATGCCTTCGGGCGCTTATTCCTGCAAAATCAACGAAAAGATAAATGTTGCATCCTCTTGCTGGCTGGCGGTTCGTTGTTTCGAGCGGCGGCCTGACGGGCGCTGCCGTTTTGCACACACGGGTCCATTTCACGTGGAGGTCGAGGGCAAGCCGCTAAGGCCTCGCAAGGAGGAGATCGATTTCCTAATCAAGCGGATGCAGGATCAGATTAAGCGCAATGAGGGTGTCTTGCCTGAGGACGCACTCGGCGAATATCACCAGGCTTTGGAGATATATAGAAAAATCGCTCGCACGGCTAAGTAGCTGTGCAAGAGCGACGGCAAGTATGTGCGCACTAGCGCAGGAAAGAAAGGAGAATTGACTGATGAATCGTTCTGTGAGCTTGAAATGTTTGGTTGTGTTGGTTTGTATGGTGAACAGTCTCTGGGCCAAACCTTTTATGGGCCGGTACAAAGGGACGTTCTACCCCGACAATAAGGTAACGATGGATGCAACTGCTACGGTTGTCGACGAAGGCGATGGTGACTATCGTATCAATATTCACGCGATCTCCGACGACCCCACACTCGAAAGCGCGCACATCGAGATCATGGGAAGAGAATTCGGCCCGCAGGTCCATCTTTCCTCGCGAGCGGGTGGTTACGATTGGAGGGGCGAGATCCAAAACGGCCGGTTAGCAGCCAGAAGTCACTACGGGCAACACTTCGAGCTGGAAAAGATCGAAAGCAAATCCCCCCGCGCCGGCGCGAAACCTCCGGAAGGAGCCGTGATATTGTTGCCTTACAAGGCCGGGACAAAGCCTGATCTGAGCGGTTGGACAAATAGCGAGTGGAAGGCCCGTGACAATGGCAGCATGGAAAGCGCCAAGGGCAAGGGAGCGAACAAGACCAAACGAGAGTTCAGCGACATCAAGCAGCTTCACGTCGAATTCAAACTCCCTCTCGAACCGCATGGACGCGGCCAGCACAGAGCCAACAGCGGCGTATATGTAATCGATGCATACGAGGTGCAGGTGCTGGACTCGTTCGGGCTTGTACATACTTCGGGCGATTGCGGAGGACTCTACGGTCTCGCTCGCGCCAAAATCAATGTGTGCCTGCCGCCCCAGACCTGGCAGACGTATGACATTACCTTTCGTGCCCCTCGGCTGGACGATAACGGCAACGTAAAAGAGCTGCCGCAAATCACAGTGATTTTCAACGGCGTGAAGATTCATGACAGACAGGAAATCCCCAAGCGCAGGCATCGAACCAGAGGACCGATTCAGCTTCAGGACCACGGCCACAACATCCAGTTCAGAAATATCTGGCTTGTCGAGGGACAGTAAATCATATCGTTACCAGAATTGAGGACAAACTAATGGTAAGCAGAGAACTTCTTCGAGTGCTGGCCGTGCTGATCCTCGCGCACGCGGCACATGCGGGTCAGACAGGCAGAAGTCCGGTGAAAGTATTTATCCTGGCAGGGCAGTCGAACATGGAGGGACACGGGATAATCAAGAGCGATCCCGGAAGGAATAAAGGACGGGGGAGCCTGGAGTACCTGGTCAACAGTCCCGCCACTGCGAAGCGCTACGAGCATCTTGTGGATGACGAGGGCCGGTGGGTCGTACGCGGCGATGTGTGGATTTGGTATCTTGATCGCAAAGGCGGGCTTACCGCCGGCTTCGGGGCGCGGAACGATCGCGTAGGCCCGGAGCTTCAGTTCGGACATGTGATGGGCGATTATTTCGAGAACCAGGTGCTGTTGATCAAAACCGCCTGGGGCGGCAAATCTCTGGCGAAGGATTTTCGTCCGCCGAGTTCCGGCGGCGAGGTCGGGCCGTACTATACTGAGATGATAAAGCGCGTCAAGGATGTGCTGGCCGATCTCAAGGAGCATTTTCCGGATTATGACGGCCGGGGCTGTGAGCTTGCAGGCTTAGGCTGGCATCAGGGCTGGAACGACCGCGTTAAGCAGGCCTTCAACGACGAGTATGAGAAGAACCTCGCCAATTTCATCCGGGATGTGCGGAAGGACCTGGGGGTCAAAGACCTGCCGGTCGTTATCGCAGAGACGGGGATGAGCGGCTATGAGGAGAGGCACCCGCGGGCGTTGTCGCTGATGCGCGCCCAGGCGGCGGTTGCCAAATACGATGAGTTCAAAGGTGATGTGGCTTTTGTCGGGACCAAGGATTTCTTTCGGCCGAAGGAAGCTTCGCCGTCAGGCCAGGCGTACCACTGGAATACCAACGCAGAGACCTATTTCCTGATCGGCAACGGCATGGGCGAGGCGATGCGGCGGCTACACGAATCTGCCTCATCAAAATAATGACTTAAGAAATATTTTTTTCTGTGACCCTTGCGTTCTAATGTTTGGTGAAGTGACGAGCGAACGTTTGTTGACAAGAGGCAGTTTTTTTGTTCCAATGAAAGAGAAATGCCGGAGTTTGACCGAGAAAAATTTGAAGAGTGTTGGAAAGCTACCGAGGTAATTCGAGAGTATCAGCGCATGCTCTTTACCTTCGGAGACATGGAGGTGCCGTATGTGCTCATCGCGGAACACGCCCATTTCAAGGACAGGGCGGTTGTAACCAGAGGGATAGTTATGCTTCGAAGGCCCCAGATACTGCTGCCTTCACAGTATGGCGGCCCCCAGTTTCAGGAAGGCTTTGAACATGCCGGCGTAATCCCTCCTGAAGCTGCGTTTCTGCTTAGATCGATGCAATTGCCGTATTCACAGATTAGCAACAGGCCTGTTGCCAAGGAACACATGGAATATGGCAGCCTGCAAAGTGTGCTCGACCGATTCAACAACGAGATGGAAAACCGGGAGGACACGGAGACCGGACTGATTAAGGGAGTTTCCGACGGAGCGGATATATCGCTGATGAGGTATTCGCTGGGGCTGGCAATCAAATCGGCTCCGGGGAATGTGAAAGAATTTTTCGAGCACCTCAGGAGGCAAAGGGGCGAGCCTATCAGGCCCGATGAGAGGATCACGGACGAGGACATAAGAAAACTGTTCGGGTAGATTTTTTCGGACGATGCAACCAGGTGCATTTGGGCCTGTTTGAGCTTGATTCTTGAGGGGGATTTCCAAAGAAGGCTGGCGCGAGCACCTGCATTTTGCCTTTCCGGGTGGAAATTTTTGCCTAAATCTGCTATAATAATAGGTGTTGACGGTAAAGATGAAAAGAATGAGAACACACAACTCAAATCGGGGCTGGTTTGTCTTGTTGTTTGTCGTCGTGTCCTTGACTTCTGTCGCTTCGGCGGCTCGTGACGGCTGGCGACGGCAAGAAGTCGATTGGCGCGTAACCGGCGGCGGCCGTATAAGGGCCATCAGGTATCCTCAAGGAGAGGAACCGCCGCTGCTGTACGAAGAGGCAGGGCCGCAGGCCGGAAATGTGCGCAGAATAGCCCTGCGGACCAATGACTCGTTGTTCGGCTTGCTTTCCGTGCCGGCGGTTACAGTGAATGTTATCGACTCTCCGCCGATAGCCGGGTTTGTGCCCCGGATTGCCGTTGCCGTCACGGACAAGCGTTCCGACGATTTCGATTGGGCCGCTGAAGCGCACATGTCGGTTGTCGGCAGGCATCTGACGGACAGCCCGGAAACTAACTTTGCAATCGGTCTGTTCGACACGGGCGCCAGTGTGAACTTGATCGGCTACGAGGCGGCAAACCGCACAGGCATTTATGCCGCCGACCTGCTGACGCCAAGTGTTATCGAACTGATTGGCGCAACGAACTCGGTTCTTGCCCGGGTGAGCCAGCCGTTAGCGGTTTTTATAGACGGACTGGCGGCGATTGACGCCAACGGGATGACTTTGGACGATTCGAGCATGGTCGGCCAGAGCAACGTTTCGGTTGTGGTCGGCGAGGAGCCGCCGATTGGCAAGCCTGATCTGCCGACCGCCATAGGCTCGCCAATGAGCGCGAACTTCGTGACGGTCATCAACAACGACAGCCCGATCACGATAACTTATGACGGCAACGATCTTGAGTCGCCGGACATACGATTTTACAGCCACGATGATTTGCGGATACCTAATTACGCTAACCGGATACCGCTGAATCTCATCCCCTCCGGCGCGATCAACGTGCAGTACATCCCGGATCTTGAGGCGATTATGGAGTTCGTCTTCCAGCCTGGCAGTCCCTCTACGATCGTGGGGAATCTGGCTCAGAGCCTGTTCTTCGTTAACAGTGTTGACATCGAAGATGAGACCAACAGTGCGATTGACAAGCAGCGTTTTATGGTGGATACGGGCGCCCAGGTTACGGTGATTAGCTCAGGTGTCAGCTCCCGTCTCGGCCTGGATCCGGCTAACCCGGACTTTGAAATTGATATCCAGGACGTCACGGGCGAGATAACCGTCGAGCCGGGCTTTTATGTCGATTCACTCCAAATACCCGCGCTCGGTGATTGGCTCAGCTTCACAAATGTCCCTGTTGTGCTTCTCGATGTCGGTTCACCGGAGGGCGGCACGCTCGACGGTATAATCGGCATGAATCTCTTTGTGAATTTCAATCTCGTTCTGCGGGGCGGCGGCCTCCTCGGTCAGGATCCTCCATCCCTGGAATACGAACTTATTCAATGGTCTATCACGGGCGATATCGCACCTGAAGGCGGTGATGGAATTGTGGACTTCAGGGACTTTGCCGCACTGGCAAACGCCTGGCTGGCGACCTCAACCTCTGACAACTGGAACCCGGAGGCCGACCTGGCGCCGCCGGAGCATCCTGACGGCGTAATCGACCTCGAAGATATCATCGTGATGGCCGAGCACTGGCTCGATTCTGGCTCGCCGTAAGCGTTTCGGATTTGGATGCGAGAGACTCCGGCACGCGGGCATCGTTCTTTCGGCACATAGTCAGGCGATTGTTTGACTTTATCCTGCCCTGCAAATATCATGTGTTGACTATTATTTTCGTTTAGTCCTCTATTAGGTTGACCGGATGAGATTCGTGCTGGATTTGTTGTACCTTTTGGCCGGGATTGCATATAGCCCCGTGGTGATATATCGGGCCATCCGACACAAGCGCTACCGGACCGGCTGGGGCCAGCGATTTGGCAGAGTCAGCCGCAGAAGTCCGGAGAAGAAATGTATCTGGATTCACGCTGTAAGCGTAGGAGAGATCAACGCCGCCAAGACTATAATACGGGAGCTTGAGAACAGGTTTGGCGATTTTGAGATTGTAGTGAGCACTACCACCGACACCGGCTTCGCGCGGGCGAGAAGCCTTTTCAGCGACAAGCATGAAGTGTTCTACTTTCCTTTCGATTTCTCGCTGGTGGTGTGCCGTGCCTTTATGAACATTCGGCCGGCGATTTGCCTGCTGATGGAGCTGGAGGTTTGGCCTAACTTCGTCAGCATTGCAAAACGGCTGGATATTCCTGTAGTCGTGGTTAACGGCAGGATAAGCGACAAGAGTTTCTCCGGGTACAAAAAAATAAGGCCGTTTGTGAAGGGAGTCTTTGGAAAAGTCACCCTCGTCCTTGCCCAAACGGATGAATACGCGAAACGCTTCAGAGAGGTCGGCGCTGCTGCCGAAAACGTAGTCGTCACCGGCTCGCTTAAATACGACACAGCTCAAATCACCGACAAAGTGGAAGGCACGGACGCACTTGCCGAACAACTGAATATCGGCAGCGAGAGATTGTGGGTGGCCGGCGCCACCGGCCCCGGTGAAGAAAAGATCATACTCGACGTGTTCACTCAGTTGGCACAAGCGGATCAGTTCAAAGACCTTCGCCTTGTAATAGTCCCGAGAAAGCCTGAAAGGTTCGATGAAGTTGCCCAGGCAATTGCCGATGCGGGTTTTAAATCTATCCGCTACAGCCTTCTCAAGAATGCTGCGTCGGCACATCCGGGGAAAGAGCCGGTCATCCTTGGCGACACCATGGGCGACTTGCGAAAATTCTACTGCCTTGCGACCGCAATTTTCGTTGGCCGGTCTCTCGTTCCCATAGGCGGCTCCGACATGATGGAAGCGGCGGCACTCGGCAAGTGTACTATTTTCGGGCCACATACCTTCAACTTCAGGCAAACGGTGGAAGTACTTTTGGCCGACAGCGGCGCCATTCTGGTAAGAGACCGGCAGGAATTGTTACAGACTATGCGCAAATGCCTTCTCGAACCGGACTTTGCCCGCGGTATTGCGGAGAACGGACGTGAGGTAATAAGAAGAAACAAAGGCGCCACGGCCGGGAGTGTCGAACAAATCGGAAAGTTCTTGAGCACGACCCGATGAGGCGGGCCGTGGGATTCCGCCCCTGATTTTACCGGTGTTTCCTTATCTATTGAGGCTGTTCGATAAACCTTCCGTTGACGATCCTCTCCACGTGCTTAAAACCTTTTGGCTCGCGGCGGTCAAAAAGGAGACTCGGCCACTTCTTATTCGATTTTATCGACGTGAGGTTAAGAGTAACGCTGAACGGATATTCTTCGTCGTTTCGGGCGAACGTCGTGACCTTTATCAAGGCAGGAACAAAAAAGCTCTCGGAGACTTTCTTGTACCTGTCCAGCTCGGCAGAGGCGATTGCCTGGCCTTTCGTATCGAAGAACTCGATCTTTCTGACCCGGTAATCACAACTAAAGATGTGTATTTTCTTGGTGACCACGCCCCGCTCTCGTTTCGTGAGCACGTCAAAAGCGCCTTCGTTCGACAACGACCAATCCTGCTCGGCATCTATCTGTTCAATCCCGAGGGCTTCGAGCAGGGTCCTGGGATTTATTACAAGTCCTCCGCCGGAATCCTGCTCGGACCAGAGACCCCAGCAGTACAGGCTTATCTCTTTTGGCCTTATCGCCAGCCAGAACTCCCGTTCGTTTGAGCCGAGCACCATTGCTTTTGAGACAAGAGGCTTGTCGCCCTGCAAATAGATTTCAGCAGGTGGGTTTACCCTGAGTTTTATGTTTAAGCTTTCCCTCTGCGGCTTTGTTTTTCCCTCGACATAATACTCCAAACGACAATCTCCGTGAGCCTTCAATGGAACGGCATTCTGCGAGTGTGACTGCAAGGCCGCCAGCGCATCGGCTACGGAATCTCTGCCCGGACAAATTTTCGTGGGTTGGCGGATCTGCGGCGTGCAGCCGGCAAGAATAAATATTACCGCAACAAAGAACGTGATAAGCCTTTCCGGCATTTTGTGCAAGCTCCTTATCTGTATCTTGGTTCTCATCGTTCCCGCGAAATCTGACAGCGGGCATACATCTGCGCACAGCGCGATGCGAGCTTACAGGTCCGTATGGAGAATCTCGCCTATCTGCGACGACAATTGCTCGATCTGCTCCTCATCGAGATGTGGATTTACCACCTCGACCGGCCCCTGGGCGGACTTGTCGCCCGATATCCTCAAACGCCATATTTCCCTGCCGTCTTCGCTTCTGGTTTCATCGTACTTGAAAATCTTTTTTCTCATTAGAATCAGCGTCAGTACGAAGCGAAAATTCACTTTTTCCCGGTCAGTCTCTTTTTCCAGCCGTTCGAAGAAGGCCATCAGCATCTGGTCATCGACGAACAACTGTTTCTTCTGGCCGTGCTCAGGTAATTTTGTCTTCCAATGACAAAACACGTCCGGCTTTTCGCTCTCCCAGTAGTCAGAGCAGAAATCCCGCCGCTGCAATCCCTCTTCGGTTTGCACAAGGGCGCCGTAGTACTCTTCGCCTTTTCCGATTTTTCTGCCGCTGCCGTGGCATTGCCCCGCCGGCTTGTTTATTTCCCAATCGCCCATTTCGTTCCTTGCTCGTCGGTTGCAGGCTGTGGCGTGCAGCCTACTCAAATTTTATCCACTCGCTTAAGTTTTGAACTGTTTTGGGACCTATGCCGGTGATTTTCTGCAAATCATCGGGATGTTGAAAGGCCGGACTCTTGCCGTCTTTTCCATTGAAACTGTTGCGATATTCCACTATCGCCCCGGCTCGGCTGATACCCAGGCCCGGCAATCTCACCAAAGACTCGATTGGCGCATCGTTTGGATTTATTCTGCTGTCCAGCTCAACTTTTTGCAGGCTGGAGGTTGATTCACCTTCCCCTGTATTCGAGATAAAACCGCGGCAAAAGCCGGCAGCGATGCACACGCTGATGACAAACGCGAATGATTGAATGCTGTTTTGCCTGGCTTGGTTCATTGTATCTCGTAAAGTGCCGTCCGTTCAAAGCCCCACTTGCGAGGACCGGGCCACGGTCTGTTCATCAGCTAAAAATGCTGTCGTGCAGTTTCTTGATCGTTTTAAACGATTCCTTGGGTTCGAGCTTGCTCGTCAACAGGCCGCTATGGGCGATGCTGCTGTTCTCGTTGTCGGCAAGATTCGCATAAGTCACCGAGCTGACAAATGGTTTGCTAAGCGCTATTCTGCAAAACTGCTCGATCCACTTCCCCTGTTGCGACGGGCTCCACTGCTTATGCCATACTCCGGCGACTCTCCCGTCGTGCAGGCCCTCACCATCCTGGCTTGGGACCGCCACGTTGGTCATATACAAGGGCTTGGCTATGGGGCCGAAGTAATCCAGAATCGCCGATATTTGCATCATATCTCTGACGTGCATGCCGGACTGATTCTTGCCGAATTGCATTTGCAGCCCGAATGCGTCGAAATTGATTCCGCTCTGCACGACCATATCCATATAGACCAACGGCGGGATGCTGTTCGGTGTCGCCGTGTAATATTCTCCCCACGGATTGCTGACTTCTACTATTTTCTGGGCCTTGTCACTTGCCTGTTTTACGGCCATGTTGGCCGCGCGGGTCATTTCCAGAATCTGCTCGAAGCCGAACCCGAAATGATTAAAAGCATTCAGACCGCTGACGGCATACCAGCAGCGAATAGCGCCGGAATAGCGAGAGACCACTTTGGAGACGAATCGATACGCTGTTTCCCGAATCTTCTCAAAACCCGCCTTGCTGCTGAGCAGCCATTTGGGCAGACATTGTTTTGAAAAGTGCAGCAACGGCCCTGCACTCAGCATCACCTTTTTTCTGCCGAGCACGTCAATACATGCGTCAATTGTCGAGAAGTCAAAACTGTCCTTACGTGGCTCGACCTGGGCCCAGTTCATCGGAATCGTTACCGAGCCGAACAGTTGCAGCAAATTTTCAACGTATGCGCGGTTACCGATCTGCGCGGGATCTACTCTGCAGCCGAAGCAGCCCGGGCCGAAGCCCTGACTCTTGCTCCTTGTTTTGAAAAGTGACTCCGCCTGTTTTATCGCCAGTTTCTCGGAAACGACAATAGCTTTCTTAAGTGATTCATCCGCCAGCACGGATGCCTCTGCCGGGACTGAGATCTTTTGAATCGCCTGAACAAACAGATGCTGGGCCTCCTTCAACGAACCTGCGAGGCCCTCGATGCCGTTGAGGAACAGCCAGTCCTCCCGCTTGTTGACGATCTGCATCAGCTTGGCGCGTGCTATCTCAACGTTCAGATTGTAGGGTTTTTCCCTCTCGGGCAGACAGGTTGTCGACAAAAGCACTTTGCCAAAGCCGTCTATGGGCCACAGCAGGGCCAATCCTGCCGTTTCCAGATTTGACTTTTCGCACTGGACAGAGCCGTTCTTGAAGGCAATCTGGGCTCGGCGGATGCCGATTCCATCGCCGCCGAAAAGATAGGCGCCGCACAACGTGAATTTATCCACAACCTTGCCGTTCTTAAAGACCCGGAATTTCACTTTTTTCCTTTGCTCATTAGCGTTCAGCGTCAATTGTATGATAACGGCGTGCTCGGCATCCGGTCCCCATGCAGGCGGATTCAGGAGTCTATGAGCCTGCCGGCTATGCCCAGCAACTGGTTGCCGATTATAGCGGTCACATCCCGGCAAGACAACTCAAACTTTGCTTTGAGGTAATTTTGTCCGGTTTCGGAATGCGTTGGAAAATGCGAAATGCGCGATTTGGAGGTCAATTTGATGCTATGTCGCTCTGACCACATACGCGGTAGTGCTTCATTTGAACTTCGTAAAGGTGATTGTTCTTCTCGATGAGCTTGGCTATCAAGCCGAGTTGATTGAGCAGCACTTCAATCAGGTCGATGTTTACCAGGGTCGATTCGGGGCTGTATTGCGGCAGAACAATGACCGTGTATCCGCAGTTGCTGTTGTCCGTGGCTAATTGTGCGGCAATGACACTGCACTCGCCGGCTTGTGTCACAACCGGCTCGGCGCCATCATCGATCTTGTCGCAAAGTTCTTTCAGGAAGGACTCGCTGATGTCAAGCTTGTCGAATTTCTCCGAGTCGCTGGGCCAGCTATTTCCGTTTCTGTCCATGATTAACATCACGGGCCCCTGCTCGGGCAGAACTTCAAAAACCTGCTGTGCGATATGCTCATTGAGCATAAAATCCGAAGATGACAGCGACTCGTATATATTCATTCGATTGGCTCCTTGCTCACTTCTTGAATAATGTCACCAGCAGGAACTTCGGTATAATAACAGGGCAACTTTCCACTCTGTCATATTTTGGCCTAATTTCGCTTATAAAGTGCAATTGTTGTGTTGGGGCGTGAGCTTATAGGACCCAATGGGCCGGCTATTCGGATGGGGACTACGGAGCGGAATTCAGGAGCCGAACATCTCTTTGAGCCTGGACAATGGCGAGTTTCTGCCGGGACAGTCGGTTACAATCGCTCCCGGGGTTCTGTTGTGACCGTAGATTCGGGTTATCGAGATTCCGTATCGCTGCTGCAGGAAGCGGGTCAGTTTCAAAAGGGATTGCATCTGTCGGATGGTGGGCCTGGTGTGATTGAAATTGCCGACGAGGCAGATGCCTACCGCATCTTCGTTGGCCCAATTGCCCGGAGTTTTGCAGTGTGCCCCCGTTCGCTGCTCTCGCCAGCGAAACGTAACCTCTACCTGCCCGTCGCCGCTGTCGGAGCCGTTGCCTATCAGAAAATCGTAGCCAATGCCGTCCCAGCGGTTCTCTTCCCTGTGCAGTTTATCGAAAATAGCGGCGTTGCCATTTTCCGTCGCCGAGTGATGTATAACTATGGCTGTCCATTTCCGCTCCACCTGAGAAGGCGGCAGCCAGTCTCTTGGGACATTGCCGACAAACTTTACCGGCTTTGGAGCCGGCGGCCTGACGACGCTTGATCGAAAGATTCTGGGTTTAGGCTGGGGATTGTGAACGATCTTAGGCATCGGCTCGTTATTAGCACAACCGCCCAAGACAAGCAGCAAACCGCAGAAAATAGAGACTTTGCTGAACATTATTAGCTGATATTTCATTATATTTACTACTGAGTCTTTCTTTGATTCGGTTAGCGAGCCCTCGTTGCGGCTACGTGCTCGTCGGGTCCTGGTTTCCCGTGAAATGCGGTTTTTCTTTATATCTGACCATATACACACTATTGCCTTGCTCGTTGAATTTCACTATATCCATATACGAGTTCATCAGGAGTAATCCTCTGCCCCCGGGCTCGTAAAGACCCTTGCCAAACCGCGGATCCTCCACGGATTCCGGCTCGAATCCGCTTCCCTCGTCAGTTATGGATATTTCGACCTTATCCGGGTCAACACAATAATCAATCTTGACCTTCTTTGCGGGGTCCATCTTGTTGCCGTGCTTGACGGCGTTGAGAAAGGCCTCCTCCAACGTCAAATGAACGGCGAAAATATCATCGTTGTCGAATTTGTTCTCTTCGAGCTTGGACAGAATCTGCTTGCACACATCGGTAACGGCAGATGATTTGCTTTCGACCACTATTGAGCAGTTGCCTGGTGCTTCGGATGCCATAACTTACAGAGCAAACCCCCTTTACCTAATCGGCTTGAGATAAATCTTCGGCTGCGCTTTCAACGTCTTTACATATATCGAAAGTTTTAGTCAGTCGCGTTATTTTGAAAATCTCGTAAATTTTCGGATTTATGTTGCAGAGCCGCAATTTCCCATCGCGTTCGTAAATCCTCTTGCTGATCCTGATTAGCAGCCCCAAAACAGCCGATGATAGGAATCGGACGTTGCCGAAGTCCAAAATCAGGCTTATCCGCTCGGCCTGCTCGATAATCGACATAATAGACTCCTGGAGGGCCTTGATGTCCTGTTCTTCGAGGATTTTCTCGTCGGCGAAACTCACAACCGTAGCCTTGCCGGCGTACTCGATGCTAATATTCGGCTTGATAACAGCCATTCTAATCTCCCGAATAAAAACCATAAAAATGCGGACAAATCGTACGCCCGAACACCAAAGATGTCAAGTCTTTTGCAGTGTACTGACATTTTAGCTCCCACGAGCTCATGAAAAGCTCCAGCCCCCCCTTGGGCATGTCTCAGAGCCTGCTCTGAACAACGCAGTTGAAGGGCGTCCTTGTTTAGGATTTAGGGCTTAGTCCTTCGGATTTCCGGCCAAAGACCGGCGATCGGCTTTGTTTTTTCAACCTTGGCTCCAAAGGCACAAAGGACGCAGGTAAAGACTAATCCTATCAACTTTGATATATATCATACACACGAAGGGCTGGAAGTCGGAAGTCAAGTGAAATTCAAAAAATGGGGATTTGTTTTAGCTACTGAACGAGATACACTCCACAAGATAAGCGGGCTGAGCCCGTTGTAGTTGCCTGGGAGGTGTCAGCAAGATTGGGATAGTGAACCATGCGACGCACGTTCAGCCTGGATGCGATGCATCGCGTCATCGTCGAAGAATCGCGAGCCACAAGAGCTACACTTGTAGTGCGCCAGCTTCTTGACCGTCAGTCCGTCATCGAGCCGGCAGGTTTCCACGACGCGAATCATCCGCATCTTTCCGCACTCCGGGCAAGGAAGCGCCTCAGATGTCGGTGCTTTTTTTCGATGAGATGAGGACATAAAAGACGTCAACTCCTTCTTTTCTCAGTATCTTACCTTTAGTGTAAACGTCAACTCCGTCAAAGGTCAATCCTTTGATTACGTAGAGTCTCTCACTCTTCCCTTCCTTTGGATTGCGAGAACGCAGCACCTTGAATATCGCCGGGGCGTTCAGAATCGCCTCGTACACAAGTTCAGGCGTTAGCGCATCCCTCGCCATCTCGATCTCTGCCTTTTCGGTGAAAAGAACTCGTCGCGAGACGACCAAACGCTTTATTTGAACAAGGATATCCATAGTCTGTTCAACTACATTTTACTGTATGTTCTTGCCTGAGTCAAGCGTTGAAGAACATAGGAATTTGCCACAGAGGGCGGGGAAAGGTCAAAAGGACAAAGTAAAAAGGCAAAATAGCCTCAGAGAACTCAGAGAAATAATAATGTCATCCCTGTGGAAACAGGGACAATAATCAATAATCATTTGCCTGGCTCGCGAAGAAATAATCAATAGTCAATAATCAATAATCATTTGTTTAGGCTCCGGCGCCAACCCCGACCTGTGATAGCTTCTAATCGTTCCCCGCCCGTCCCGCGTTTCCTCAGACACGCACCCCGCGCAGACAAAGCCGACCATAAAGACAGCGATCAACAGAAAGAGCCATATTCTCTTCTTCTCAGGCGTCATAAGCTCTCAAGAATCCGTACACGTCCCTAATAATGCCCGCTAAATTCCCCGGGAAGAAATAGGTATACTGTCCCCCGGTAGGCCCCGGTAGGTCGATAGCGGCTGTCGTTTTCACGCCGTGTTCAAGCTTTCGGCAACTTACTACAAAGCTAAGTGGACAACTGCTTCGATCGGATCAACCTAAGCGTTTGGCTCGACTACTTCTTTTCACCAGGCTTACTCGGCTTGATAACAGGCTGAGGCGACTCTGTTTTGCCGTGTGTATTGATTTTGCCGGGATCGACCGTTGTGGGCACAGCTTTGGGGGCTTCTGTTTTACCCTCGTTAAGTGGAGTATTCTTATTTTCGCTCATTACTCTGGATACCTCGTGATTCTCTTTCATAATGGAATAGTTATTGATCTGAATCAATGATACGTAGGTTAGGATTGTGAAAACGCCAATACAGAACACAATGAAAGCAAATTTGTTACAAAATCTTGTGACTTTATTTTGCCAATAGACCTTCTCTGGAGTTGTATCTGCTTTTTTAGTTTTAAGTTCCTTTCGATATTGATTGTCAAGCTCATCAATCTTTCTATCCATATTAGACTTGGCAAACAGATAGCTGGCTAGATTAGACATCAGTACAATCAGGAAAGCAGCCCAAGAGGCAAATATGAGAAAAAATGTGACTTTGTTAAAGGGTTCTCCGATCTTATCTAAGAATGTTATTGATAGAACAAGGCAACCTGTTGATAAACTTAATATAGACTTGTCAAATGCTTCGAAGGAGTCATCTCTTATTGCTACAAGTTCAGCACGTCTTTTTATGTATTCTTCGTGATTCATGATTATTCAAGATCGAACATAATGATATACAAAACTTATTGTCATCAATTTAGTCTACCGGAAATAGAATGTCAAAATTCTTCTATGGTTGGTCCTGCGGTCTTGTCTTTGGCTCTTTCGTCTATGACCGTCCACAAGCCGCATGTTATCAAACGTGAGCCTGTTTGTCACGAAGTTTTCTGTGTTTTGTTGCCACAGAGGGCGCGGATTGGCCGGATTCTTGAGTGGATTGAATGCGAAAGAGGCGTTACAATTCTGGCTGCATGAATAACGGAAATGTATATATAATCGCCGGGCCCAACGGCTCAGGCAAGACAACATTTGCGGTAAAGTTTCTGCCCGAATACGCCAGATGTCCTAATTTTGTCAACGCCGATCTGATTGCACAGGGACTTTCGCCTTTTTCCCCCAGCGCAGCAGCGATAACAGCAGGCAAACTCGTACTTGAACAAATTCATCAGTTCGCCGACAAGGGAGTTGATTTTGCGTTTGAGACAACGCTTTCGGGCCAATTATATGTCAACCTGTTCAAATCTCTCAAAGAAAAGGGATATAAAATCCACCTTTTCTTCTTGTGGATTCCGGATACCGACCTTGCCATATCTCGGATTAAAAGTAGAGTTGCTCAGGGCGGTCACGATGTTCCCGTCCAGGATGTGCTTCGCCGCTTCAGTCGATCTATTTCCAACTTCTTCAAGCTATATCAATCACTCGCGGATTCCTGGCTGTTGTTCGACAATGCGGGAGTAAATCCGATATTGATCGCGGAGTGCAAACATGGTAAAGTTAAGATTACTAATGAAAGTTCATACAACACTATTGTTCAAGGGATCGGCGGCACATGAAAAAGCGGTTATCTTTGCATGATAAAGCTCTTTTGGCTATGAGGGAGGCCGTAAGAGAAGTCATCGAACGGCACAGGAAAGAAAAACGGCCGCTCGCCGTCTGGGATTGGAAGGCGAAGAAGGTCACCTTCATCTCGCCGGGGACAGCTTTGCGCAGATACAACAAAGAGTTGGAACTAAGAGATCAGGACCAGACGGACGCGGTTTCAAGTTAGCCACGAAAGCACGGAGCAAAGTGGAGAGCCCCGAAGGCAAATCTATTCAAATAGATTCCTCGACTTCACTTCGCTGCGCTCGAAATGACGGCAGTTCGGCTTGCCCTAAAACAGCTTGCAGAATCTACGGCTTTTTCGGCTCAGATGGAAATGTTCTTGCAATCGGCGATGGCTGTAAATAGTATTTGTTCGCAGGTCTTGGAAAGGATCGAAATAAAAGTCAGTATATCAACGGGATGTAGTGCCGGGTGGTTGCGAAATGCATATAAACGAATTTCAAAGTTTGATTTCTCAAAAGTACGAGAAGCGGGATCGTGAACGAGGTATTCCGGCTACGTTTATGTGGTTCGTGGAAGAGGTCGGGGAGCTTGCCACGGCTTTAGCCGGCGACGACCACGATAACAAAACGGAGGAGTTTGCGGACGTCCTCGCTTGGCTCTGCACGTTAGCCAACATTAGCGACGTGGACCTGGAGAAGGCCTGCGCCAAGTACACCGGCAAGGAAATCAAAGGCTTTAAGCCGAAATAGCATTTACGTGCCAACATGCGTGCGACCAGTACTCTTCATACTCTGTTCAGGGTAATCTTTGAGCGGTGTCGTTGCGAATGCAAATTAAGAATCAAAATTGATGAAGTCATCATCGCTTTGCGATGATTCCGCATTTTTGATATTTAATCTTTGATATTTGATATTTCATGCTATTGCTCGTCTGCGTGCTGGATGTCCGTATCTTTATTTGCGGCCATCAAGGCCCGATAGAAGCACCAGCTCAGGCCGCCTATGATTATCAGGACCACGACCGCGAGAATGACGTAGGAGACGCCGCTAAGTTTATCCCGGATGGGCACCGCCGTCTCATCGATCTTCGCATTCTGCGCCAGACCGATCAGGATAATCGCAATCGCTGCGCTTGCATCCATCGCCGAGATTATTCCCGCCCATCTGGCAAACCATGATGCCTGACTCGCGGAAGTGTGGTGCTTGTCCAGAAGATGGTTGCTCAATAGCATCGCGGCGATGCCGCCTAACAGCGACAGCCATAGGATTGCAGTTTTTGCCGTCGGGGCCATCGGAACCTTGAGCCAGGCAACGAGCAGACCGGCGATAATCAACGCGGCAAAAAACGCTATTGCCCCTTCGGTCTTGCCGCCGACAGCCAGGCTCTGCTCCGGCCGCTCCGGGTCCTTGATGTCCGTCCGGCCCTTCATCAGGCTCAGAACGATAGACACGACAGGCACCAACGCCACAATCGCCAGGCCGACGCAGTTCGCCAGTATCCAATCGCCTCCCGGCGTTCTCAGAAAGCCCTCCCCGGTCAGATCGTCAAAAAGCTGCCAGAAGAAAAGCGTGCCGAGGACGACCGGAATCACCATGCGTATCAGGTAATCCCACCATCTGCCCAACTGCCAGTCGCTTCGGGTGTTGGCGTGCCGTCGCAGAGTGCCGATGCGCCACAGCCAGCCGAGCACGACACATTCGAGCAGGCCCATGAACGCTATGCCCCAGGTGCCGTTGACAAAACCGTCGATCGCGCCGAGCCAGTTAAAGCCGGCCCCGGTGATGTAGAACAGCCCGAATAGAAACCCTACGAGTGTAAGCGCCGGCAGAACAATGCACCTGCGCCATCCGGTTTTGTCAACGATGCTGGCCAGGATTGATTCGGTCATTGAAAAGGCCGAATCGACGCCTAACGTCACGAGTGCGAAGAAGAAAATGAAGCTGAACCACGCCGAATAAGGCAATTGCGCCAACGCATACGGGAATGCCACGAAAGCCAGCGAAGGCCCGGTGTCGGCTACCTGCTCGACGGCGACCGGGTTGGCCGTCTGCTGAGTTACGAAGGCCATCCCTCCGAGCGTCGCAAATACCGCCAGGCCCGCTACAAAGCTCGTCGCGAAGTCGGCGATGCTGATTATGGCAGCATTATTGTTGATGTCGCTCTTTCTATGGAGGAAACTGGCGTAGGTAATCATTATGCCGTATGCGAGAGACAGTGAGAAGAATACCTGTCCGATAGCATAGCGCCACGTGACGGGCTTTGTCAGCTCGGACCAGACGGGATCGAGATAGTACGCCAGGCCCTGCATGCTGCCTTCGAGGGTCAGTCCGCGCACGGTGAGGATAGCGAGCATCAGCCAGGGCAGCGGGACCGTGAGCCAGACAATCTTGCCGACGAGGCGCACGCCTCTGAATATGCAGAAGTACATTGCGATCCAGGTGATCGCCAGCGGCAGCACGAGGTTCCAGCGGATTGAGCCGAGATAGAAACGCGCGTCCTCGATGTCGATTTTGCCGAGGTATGTCTCGTTGAAGAAACGCTTGGCGTTCTCGACGCCTTCTATACCTTTGCCGGCCCAGGGCAGTTCGCCGCCATTGACAATCCCGACGATGCTGTACCACAGGAAGCTGAAACAATACGCCAGAATCACGGGGTAGTATGTGATTATTACGAAAGCAAGAGCGATGCCCCACCAGCCGACCATCTCGAAACGCTTGTGGCCCCGCTTGAAGGCGTCGGGCGCGGCCCGCTGGGTATAATGGCCGATACTGAACTCGAGGATCATGATGGGAACGCCGATCACGAGCAGAGCGACAATGTACGGAATAAGAAATGCCCCGCCGCCAAAGCTGTAGAGTTTGTATGGGAATCCCCACAGGTTGCCCAGGCCGACGGCCGAGCCGACGGCGGCAAGAATGAATCCACCGCGTGTCCCCCAGCTTTCCCTTTGTTCTTCCAGAAGCTCAGCCATCAACAACTGCCTTTCCCTCTTCTTTAGCTGCACCCACTATCTTACGTTTCTTTGTCTTCTCGGGTTTTGGTTCCTGGATTTCTTCGTCCTTATCTTTTATTCCGAGTACTTCCAGCGTGTCGCGTTCGATGATGCTTCGAATATTTCCTCGCGGAACGGTCGGCAGATTGGTATCGGCCAGCAGCATATTGAAGCCCAGCAGCGTTTCTATGCACTGACCGGCGTCGCCGGACGGGAATCCGCTGCCGAACAGCAGCTTGTTCATCACACCGTGCTCGTACGCTGCGACCACCATATTGTACGTTTGCCAGACATTGCTCGGCCGTATCGTCAGGTCTGCGTACACGTTCTTGTGCCTGCCTACCATCGACAGCGTCTGTTCGATAAAGGGCAAACCCATGCTCCCGATGATAATCTTCAACGCGGCAAACTCTCGGGCGATCTCGTCCAGGAGGTAGGGCTGGGCATACTCCAGAACAGCCCCGGCCCCCAGAGCGTCCCCGGCGTTGTGAAAGAACACTGGCAGGCCAAGCTCCTGAATCAGCTCATAAAACCTCATCGCGCTGCTGTGGGTGGGGTGAAGGCCGTAGGCCGAGCAGTACAGGACCACTCCCTTGAGTCCTAATTTGTCCGGGATGGATTTTAGACTGTTGAGGCTTATCTTATCTTTGCCTGGCTCGACGGCCGCAAAGCCGACCATTTTCCCTTTGTGTTTGCTTACGTACTGGGCCAATCGTTTGTTGACTTCTTCGCTCGGCCCGACCGAGGGGGCTAATACTATGCACACATCGACCGTCTCGGCCGACGCGACGTGTTTGGATATCTCGACCTTGTCGGCCGTAAGGTCAATATGTGTATGACAATCGACTATCATGATCCGGCACCTCTAATTGGCATAACCTGCCGCTGCTGAGCGGGCAGGGATCGGTTTTGTCGTTTCTTTGCCGTTGAGCTTGCGTAAATCCGTGTTCACCGCCAGCCGGGGCTAATCAATAACCAATTACCTCACCGCCGTCAAGAACAAATATCCCCACATAACCTGGCCGAAAGAGCAGTCTTCACTGCTTATTTGAGGCCTTCCAGATTCCTCCGCGCTGTCTGGGTACGCGGATGGTCAGGCCCCAGGCTCTTCTCAAAGATTTCAAGCGCCCGGCGCATCAAAGGCTCGGCCTCGGCCAAGCGGTTTGTTTCCCGCAGCAACAGCGCCAGGTTGTTCAGATCACTGGCAACATCGGGATGGTCTTTGCCGAGAGCCTGCTCATCAATCTCCAGCGCCCGGCGCATCAAAGGCTCGGCCTCGTCCAAGCGGTTCGTCGCCTGAAGCAACTGCGCCAGGTTGTTCAGATCACTGGCAACATCGGGATGGTCTTTGCCGAAAGACTGCTCATCAATCTCCAGCGCACGACGATACATGGGCTTGGCCTTAGCCAACCGGTTCGTCGCCGTAAGCAACGTCGCCAGGTTGTTCAGATCAATAGCAACATTGGGATGGTCTTTGCCGAAAAACTGCTCGTCAATCTCCAGCGCCCGTCGTATCAGAGGCTCGGCCTCGTTCAACTGGTTTGTCGCCTGTAGCAACTGCGCCAGGTTGTTCAGCTCAATGGCAACATCGGGATGGTCTTTGCCGAAAGACTGCTCATCAATCTCCAGCGCCCGGCGCATCAAGGGCTCGGCCTCGTCAAACCGGTTCGTGTCCTGAAGCAACTGCGCCAGGTTGTTCAGAGCTCCGGCATAATTCGGAAGCGGATCGCCACCGGGGTTTTCCAGGATTTCTACGACCCGGCGCATCAAGGGCTCGGCCTCTGCCAACCGGTTCGTGTTCAGGAGCAACGTCGCCAGGTTGTTCAGATCAATGGCAACCCTCGGACGGTTCTTGCCGAAAGCCTGCTCATCAATCACCAGCGCCCGACGCATCATAGGCTCGGCCTTGTCCAATCGGTTCGTCGCCTGTAACAACTGCGCCAGGTTGTTCAGGCGGATAGCAACATTGGGATGGTCTTTGCCCAAAGACCGCTCATCAATCACCAGCGCCCGACGATACATGGGCTCGGCCTCGGTAAGACGGTTCGTGACACGCAGCAACTCCGCTAGATTGTTCAGGCGGGTGGCAACTTTGGGATGGTCTTTGCCGAGAGCCTGCTCATCAATCTCCAGCGCACGCCGATACATCGGCTCGGCATCATCAAACCTAGCTCGTGTTACAACATATACCGCTAAGTTATTCATAAGTCGCGTCGTCGGTTCGCGGATGTCCAAACCATCCGCATGCGCAACTATGGCCGCTACGTGAGAATCCACCAGCTTCCACGTAGCCCAGCTTCGCACGTCGTCAGGCGGCGGGTCAGCCGGAATGTACTGATTGACCAGTTCAAGGGCAAGTTTGGCCCAGGGCTTGCGCCTGTCCTCGGGGATACTGAGCCTGGTCGAATCCTGCACCAGCCGGTGCATGGTGAAGCACTCTTGCTCAAGGGTAATCATCGACCAGCCGGCCAGTTCCGCAAGCAGGCCACGAACGTCCGGGTTGCCTCCTTGGCCCCGCAATTTCGAGGCCGGCGCTGTCTCTTCGAGGATTAGCCCGGCAGCTTCCTTCATCTTCTCAGGCTGCGATTCGAAAAGGGTTGCCGGTATCGCCTCGGGTGCGAGGAAGGACGCCAAGCGCAGAATACCTTGCTCAAATGGGCCGAGATGCTCGTTGGTTGTCTGCCACGCAGCCAGGACCTCTACAGGATAGTTCAGTTCGTCTCTGTGCCATGACAGGACTTTCTTGCGCGATTTGCCGAAATCCTGTAGGTACGCGCCGAATCCTATACGACGCTGACAAACATACGAAGCCGCCTGCTCCAACGCTACCGGCAGACCGTCAAGCTTGCGGGCAATCTCTTTGGCAAGTTTCTCATCGTCGGCTGACGCCGCTCGTTTGCGCTGTGTTTTCTCTAACAGGTATGCCACGGCGTCCGGCTCATCCAGCTTGTCAATCGCCAAATCCGCCACATCGTCGGGCCAATTCGACCGGCGAGAGGTTATCAGCACATTGCCGCCAGCCAGCCGGGGCAGCACGTGCTTGTGCAATCGAGCAGCCGCCTCATCCGAGTCCACGTTGTCGATTAGCATTAGCCAGCCCGTGCGCCGAGTAAGCTCGGCCAGCACCGTCTCAACGATGACCGGCTGCTCGGGACTTTCTTGCTCGGGCAGGTTCAAAAGGCGCGGCCCGGCCAGAGCAGCAAGATTTGCGTGCAGACTCGCTACAGTGTCGGCTACTACGAAGAATGCCGCAGTATGCTGGCCGTCTTCCAACGCGCTCCACGCATATTCCACCGCCAGCCGGGTCTTGCCCACGCCTCCCAGTCCGTGTATCGCCTGCACCTGAGTAATCGCTGCCGTCTTGCCAGCCCCCAGTTCGGACCGCAATCTCTCCAGCATGTCCTCCCGTCCTTTAAACAGACCACCCATCGACCGATACGGAAGATTATGAACAATCATGCGCTCTACGGCGTCTGCTAATTCATCGGAAATCGCTGCATTCTCGGGGTCTTTCAATACCGCATGGAGCTTATCTATCTCCGCTTTAATCTCCTCTCGAAAAGCCGCCTGCTTTCCCAACTCGCTGATAATGTCACCAAATCTGACATCCTGCCCTTGAAGTTTCTCGACAATCTGAGACAAAGCCGAATGTAGCTTCTCCGCCTCTTCCTTTGCCGCTTCCCCGTCAAGAGTGCCGTAAATCATCTGTTCCAGCAGCGCTCCGCCCAACGGAACGGATTTCACCGCCCCTCTTGACAAGTTCTTCATGAAGTTTCTGGTGAGGATAGGTTTCTTTTTCTCACTCATGCGTTCCCTCTCCGTTCTCAGGGTTAGCGCCGTTTGTGACTCTCGTTTGTAGATTATAGCTGTTCTAGCACCTTTCTGCAAGGCTTGTTCTTGGGTCGTTTGCTCAGCCGGCGCTTTATCTACGTCCAATAATCTTTGGCGGTCGATCAATTCATATTGTTAGGTGCTCTAATTTTTTTGAAATTCTTTGTGCCGTCAGGCGTCTTATATGGTAGAATCTTGCGGCAGAAGTCACAGGATTTGTGCAGTGAGTTTGTAGGAATGCCCGTTGGCGGCGGGTTGTGCAATATGGATTGTCCTGTTTGTAAGAATGCGATGATTACTCTTGAACTCGAGGACGTTGAGATCGATTATTGCACGGACTGCGGCGGCATCTGGCTGGACGCCGGCGAGCTGGAACTTCTGCTCGGCGAGCCTGAGAAGGCAAGGAGCCTGCTCGATTCGTTCAGCCTTGATTCCGAGAGCACCGAGGGAAAAAGAAAATGCCCCATCTGTGACAAGAAAATGCAAAAAATCAATGTCGGCCCTTCCGAACCGACTCTGCTCATCGACAAGTGCCGAAAAGGCGACGGTCTGTGGTTCGATAAAGGCGAGCTGCACGATATATTTGACAGGGCGGAGCTGGACGAAGACAATAGGATTCAGAAGCTGTTGACCGAAATGTTCGGCCAAGATCAAAATTAAATGAAAGGAGTAAAGTTATGATGACCACATTAGCATCCATCCTTGCCATGAACACGTTAACCAAAATTTCGCTCATCGTTCTGCTCATTGTTGTTATCTTGATAATAATCCTCAAGATAAAGCAGAACTAGCAGAGCGCAAAGAAGCCTTCGTTAAAGGAGCAAGACTATGGGAACTGTGGGAATAGCGCTGCTTGTGATTGCGGTTATTTTTGTCGTGTTCGTTCTTGCCGTGATCGGCATTTACAATGCTCTGGTTCGCCTTCGCAATCAGGTTGACAACGGATGGTCGCAGATCGACGTGCAGTTGAAGCGCCGGCACGATTTGATTCCCAATCTCGTCGAGACCGCCAAAGGCTATATGAAGCACGAGCGCGGGACTTTCGAGGCCATAACAGAGGCCCGAAGCAAGGCAATGGGGGCGGGGAACGTCGCCGACGCATCGAAAGCCGAAGGTATGCTCGGCGAGGCGCTGAGCAAGTTCATGCTCGTCGTCGAGAATTATCCCGACCTGAAGGCCAATCAAAACTTCCTTGCGGTCCAGGAAGAGCTGACCAGCACCGAGAACAAAATCTCTTTTGCCCGGCAGAGCTACAATGACCAGGTATTGGGCTTCAACAACAAGATTCAGATGTTCCCGTCGAACATCATTGCCGGCATGTTCAGCTTCACTAAACGTGACTTCTTCGAGATAGAAGTTGCCGCCGAGCGTGAGGTTCCGAAGGTGAGCTTTTCATAGAGCATCTTGTGGGACCCAAGACCGATGAGTGCGTGGTGCAATCCTCGGTAGATCACTCGGGCCGGGCCTGGGACGGTTGCTGCTGCGAGTGAGGCCGAGGGCTACAGGGCCATTCTGAGCCGGGTTGCGAGTCGCTAATAATGTGGGAGTTGATACGAGCCAATAAGAGAAACTCCATCATCCTGATGGCGATAATGGCGATGGTCCTGCTGATTCTGGGCTTTGTCATCGGCATGGCTTTCTCCGGAAGCCCCGGAGGCGGCTTCATCGGTCTGATGATTGCCACGGCAATCTGGGTGGTCCTGACGCTTGTAAGCTTCTCGAGCGGCGACCAAATCCTCTTGGCCGCCAGCCGGGCTAAGCCGGTTACTCACGATGTGCATCCCCAGTTGTTCAACGTTGTCGAAGAAATGAAAATCGCCGCCGGTCTGCCTGCTATGCCGAAAGTTTACATCATCAACGATCCGGCCCCCAACGCCTTTGCGACCGGCCGGAATCCGCAAACCGCATCGGTGGCCGTGACGGCGGGACTTTTGGCCCGGCTCAACCGCGATGAACTCCAGGGCGTCGTCGCGCACGAAATCAGCCACATCCTCAACCGGGATATTCTTTTTGTGACCCTTGCCGGCATAATGCTCGGCTCAATCGTTTTGCTCTCCCAGGTCTTCCTGCGAGGAATGTTCTACAGTTCGATGGTCGGTTCCCGGCGAAGGTATTCATCAGGCTCCGGGGGTGGAGGCCAGGCACAGGTCGTTATGATGGTAGCGGCGATAGTCGTCGCCATCCTGGCGCCGATAATGGCGTACCTGCTGTACTTCGCACTTTCGAGAAGGCGCGAATACCTCGCCGACGCCGGGGCCGCCAGGCTCACCCGGTATCCGGAAGGCCTTGCCAGTGCTTTGGAGAAAATTGCCGGCGATTCTGCGCCGCAATTGGCTGCCGCGAACAAGGTGACCGCCCCGATGTATATTGCCAACCCTTTTAAGAGAAAAGGGCAGAGGAAGCTATCCGACCTCACGAGTACGCATCCGCCGATTTCCGAAAGGGTAAAGATTCTGCGCAACATGATGCACGGGGTTTCGTTCAAAGAGTATTCAGATGCCTTCACGGAAGTAACACATGCCAAAACGGTTGTCCCGGTTGCCGCTCTAAGCGCGAAAGAGGATATTGCTCAGCGCCAGGCCCATGCCGAGGCCACGAAGAAGGGGCGTCGTGAAAAGCAAATGCGACAGGTCGGTGATATTATGCGAAGAGTCAATCAATTCGTATTCTTGAGCTGCGTCTGCGGGCTCAAAATGAAAATTCCGCCAAACTTCAAAGGCGACAAGGTGAAGTGCCCTCGTTGCCGCAAGACACTCGACATTCCTTCCAGGTAACTCGAATCTACCGCTTTAGAATCGAATACTGGGAAAAGACGCAGCGCAGTAATCACTCCAGGCCGACCGTCTCTCCTGGCATCAGAATCTTCGTATCGCATTCGGCCATGCTGGCAAATTGTTCGGCGTCGCTTACGCTGCCTACGATATCGCCCCAGTGGTATGGGACAACCTGTTTGGGCTTGATGTGTTTGACTGCTTCGGCTGCTTTGGCTGCATTCATAGTGTATGTCCCGCCCACCGGCATAAGCGCCAGGTCTATGTCTGTCAGCGCTTTGATTTCCTCGGTGAGGTCAGTATCTCCGGCATAATAGATGCGCTTTGAGCCAACCTCGATTACAAAGCCTACCCAGTTGTTTGCTTTCGGATGGAAGTCCTTTTCGGGATTGTACGCCGGCACGCCGATGATCCGAATTATGCCGAGTTCGATTGTCAATCCGGGCAGGATTGCCTCCCCGGCGGTTTCCTTCGCAACAACATCAGCCGACGCGATCAGTTTCGTATCAGACCCGCTGACCTTGGCGATGTCGTCGGCCGAGTAGTGGTCATAATGACTGTGGCTGACAAGCACCAGTATCGCATCGTGCGGCGAATCCTTCAATTTCCACGGGTCGATGTATATGACCATACCTTCATGACAGATCTTGAAGCTGGCGTGACCCAGCCATTGTAATGTCGTACCCATAGCAGCATCCTTTCTTATTTCTGACTCGCATAATATAGAACGTTTGCTTAGCCCGAATCAATTAAAAAAGGCCCTGCCATTCGGTAGGGCCCGCGGTTTTCATTACCCGGATAGACTGAGCGTTCGGATCAGCAGGGACGTACTTTGGTTGCTTCGGGCCCCTTCTGGCCCTGGCCGACCTCGTACTCCACCGCCTGGCCGTCATCCAGAGACCGGAATCCTTCGGCAGCAATATTCGAGTGATGGATAAACAAATCCTCACCGCCGTTGTCAGGGACGATAAAACCGAACCCTTTTCTCTCGTTAAACCATTTTACTTTACCTGTATCCACAATGTTCTCCTTCGGCCTTTTATGGGCCTGAAATACAAAATCCCTCATATTCTATCAGGGGTATACTCCGAGGGACGGAAGAATACTCCTTGACACCATAGTGACGGTACAGAACAAACCGACAACTGTCAACAAGATACAATAATCTTGAAAGCTTGAAATCCGAGTTGTAGCTTCTAAAAACGTGCATAGTGGCACATAAAGGGGCATATATCCCTGCTTATCCTTGCTTGAGGCACGTCAGGACATGCCGGAAAAGGACAAGTGACTCTTATAGCCTGATTTAAAGACAGTCATCCATAAAGCAGCAGTCGATGTAGGAGCATCGGCCGTCCGACTTTCCAAAGCACGGTGTACAGCCCTCTGCCGTCTGGATAGCGTGGATAAGTTCTGTCTTTTTGGCCTTTCCCAGCTTCAGTCCGAGCGCTTTGGCCTTCAATTTTATTTCGGGCAGACTCATGCGTTTTTCTGCGCTCTTTGTAGCGGGCATTCTTTATCTCCTTTTGAATTTCATCGGGCGTATCTGCATCTGGTGCGAATCTCCGCGGGTAACATTCAACATCTCTGCGTTTCTTTCATCAAATGGCCGATAGGCCGTGCTCATTTTCAGGCGGCTCGAACAGAGCATTCCGCCAATATATTTTCGATCATTTACACGGGCGTCTGCGAAAAAAATGCCATTTTTCATTATTTTTTTCAGAGTTTCCCGGATTTTCGGTGGTTTGGGGCCGTTTCCCGGTTAACTCGGCCGCTTGGAAGGTGATTCATGCTACACGCACTTCGCTTTTGTTCCGAGTGTTGTATGCCCCTTTATTCCCGGCCAATGCTGCTTTTCAGGATTCGGCGCGCAGTTTTTTAAGTTGTGTTTCGGCAGGAAGTAGTGTAGATAGTAAGCCCACCCGGGCGCCATTTGCCGCATTTGGGTGTCCGCCAACGAGATTGGTTATCGGTCTTGCAAAATTTGAAATGAAAGGAATTCGCCCATGTTGAAAATAGGGATGATTGGAGCAGGTTTCGTTGCCGGCTTTCACGAAAGATCGTTGTGTTCGGTCCGCGACGTCGAATTGGCGGGAGTTTGTGCCCCAGTGGGAGCCAAAGCTCTCGCTGAGCGCGCACAGCGGGACGGATTGGGTAATACAAGGGTGTTCGAGAGCGTTGCCGATCTTTGTGCCGCTGTTGACGTGATCTGTATCTTTGCCCCGAATTTTGTTCGCATCGACATCATGCGCAACATAGCCAAGGCAATCGAGGGCGGGGCCAAAATCGAGGGAATTATATGCGAGAAACCTCTGGCCCGAAACCTGCAGGAAGCCGACGTGCTGGCAAGAATGGCCAAAGCTCTCCATGTTCCTACCGCGTACTTCGAGAACCAGCTTCACATGCCGTCGGTGGTCGAGGCTCGCCGCCAGCTCGAAGCGGTGGAGCAGAGCATGGGGGCTGCGCATCTGGCCCGCAGCGCAGAAGAGCACGGCGGACCGCACGAGCCGTGGTTCTGGGACCCCACCCGGCAGGGCGGCGGCGTATGCTGCGATATGGGCTGCCACAGCATAGCCGTGAGCATGTACACCCTGACTCCAAGCGGCAAACCGCCCGGCTATCTTACGCCTGTTTCGGTCACCGCCAACATGTCGCTGCTCAAGTGGGGCAAAGAGCCGTGGATCAGCCGGCTCAAGGAAAGAGGTGTGGATTACGCCGCAGTGCCTGCCGAGGATTACTCGAACGTTACTCTTGAGTTCAAGGACCCCGAGACCGGAGTTCGCAGCATAGCCCAGGCGACGAATTCCTGGATGTACGATGCACCGGGTCTGCGGCTTCTTATGGAAGTCTTCGGCCCAGGTTATTCTTACACCGTTAATTCGCTGGAGTCGCCCGCAGGTCTGTTCATCAGCGACGCGGCGGCCACCGCCGTTGCCGACAGCGAGCTTGCGCTTGAGAAAGCGCAGGCGACGCGCGGGGCGCTGGTACTCCAGCCGAACGAGCCCGACCTGTACGGCTACGTAGCCGAGTGGCGCGATGCACTCTCGGCATTCGAGCAGGGCAAAAGCGCTATGCTCGATTTGGAATACGGGCGGTTGATTACGATGCTCGTCATGGCGGCGTACATGTCCCACGAAAAGAAAATGACCATCGACCTGACCGACCCGGCGGTGCTGGAAGAATTGGAGGATTATGTCCCATTGATCCAGCAGGGCAAGGGCGCAGAAATTCTTGCCGGCACCTGAGACTTTATCGCGGGCCCGGACGACATTTCAAAAAAAAGCTTACCCCGAATGAAAAGTAGAGTATAATCTGCCGTCGTTGGTTTTTCAGTCCTTAGTATGAGATTGGAGCAGGTATGTCGGGTCATTCACATTGGGCGGGAATAAAATATAAAAAGGCCGCTGCTGATGCAAAACGCGGCAAGATCTGGAGCAAGGTAGCTCGAATGATAATCGTTGCCGCAAAGCAGGGCGGCGGGGACCCGGCTGCGAACCTGGCGCTGCGATACGCTATCGACAAGGCCAAAGCGGCAAACATGCCGAAGGACACGATCGAGAAGGCCGTCAAGAAAGGGACCGGCGAGCTGGAGGGAACCAGCTTCGAAGAAGTGCTCTACGAGGGTTATGGGCCAAACGGCGTTGCAATAATGGTTGAGGCCCTCACGGACAACCGCAATCGGACCGGGCCGGAAATCAAAAGGATTTTCGAAAAGCACGGCGGCTCGCTGGGGACCAGCGGATGCGTCAACTGGATGTTCACCAAGAAGGGGCTTATCACCGTCAACGCCGCCGGCGCAGACGAAGAGCAGCTTATGGAAATCGCCCTCAACGCCGGCGCCGACGACATGGAAGCAATGGGGGAGGTCTTCGAGATAACCTGCGAGCCGGGCGCTTACGAGCAGTTGAAGCAGACTTTGCAGGACAATGAAATAGTCACCGAGGTGGCTGAAATATCAATGGTGCCTCAAAACACTATTGACATCGATAACGAGCAGACGGCCAAGAGAATAATCTCGCTGATGGAGGCCTTCGACGACCACGACGACGTGCAGAACGCCTACTCGAATTTCGACATATCCGAAGATGTAATGGCTCGACTTTCGTAGTGCGTGTTTCGTCGTGCGTATCGCGTATGTCGTATTGCGTTATGGCAAAGGTTGTTCGCTAAGCAGTTTTATTCGCTGTACTGCGCTTCTGTATTTTTCGTCGCCGAGCCGGCTGACAACTTCCTTCCTTTCAGGATACATCTGTCGAAACTGGTTGCGGTACTTATCTTCGATTTCCTTTGCCTTTTTGTAATGGTCGATTGCGACGTCGGTCTTGTCCGATTGGTCCGCGATTTGGGCCAGCTTAAAATGCAATCGGCCGCAGCCGGGGTATCGCTCGACGGCAAGCAGCCCGGCATCAAAAGCCTTGTCCAGCCAGCCGGCCTTATCTCGATGCGGCGAGACCTCTACGAGCAGGCCATACACATCCATCAATCGCTCGAAGTTCTTGAAAGCGGCATCGTTACGCTCTATTGCGGCTTGCAGGCACTCGACCGAGCGCAGCAGCAAGTCCCGATTCTCATCCTGCGCCACTCGGAAGTGATGCAGGTAGAACCAGCCGTTATGGGACAACGCAACGTTGCTGAGCGGATCGTCCGCCGCAGCTTTTTCCAAACGTTCGTGAGCGTATTCAAATTGTCCGATGGAGATGGCTTGGTTGGCCTGTTGAATCCTGATTGTACTTTTCGCTACGGGGACAAGAACGTAACCAAGATAGGCCCAACCGGCTGCAAGAGCTGCTGTCACTATCAGTATACTTATTGAGCGTGCAGGTTTCAGAACTACGGGAACTCGAGCGTTTGTGTGCGAATCTATCGCGACAAGGCAGGCTATTATGGCCCAGAGGGCCGTAAAGACGCCCGGCTCAAAAATTGCGAAGTCTATCAAGTTGTGCAGAGCCACTGCCAAAACAGCGCAGCACAAAATAGCGGCTGTGTTCGTATTTCGTATCTCGTATTTCGCATGTGGTTCTTTGTGCAGCGGTCCGGCAAGAAGCATGAGACTTATGATAAAAACGGCCACCGGTGCAACATACATGGTAACAATCACATAGGTCACCACGTCAAACGCCTCGGCGGGGACTCCGCCCATCAGGGCAGGGCGAAGAAGCAGCAACACTGTCGATACGGCAATCAAGAGAATTGTGACAAGGGTCCTGAATGTTAGCTCGCGTTGGTTGCTTTTTACCGAGGCAGCTATGGGTTTGGGCGAAATTGTCCTCCATAACGGGATGAAAATCATAGCCAGGAATCCGACAAGTCCGAGCGGGCCATATTGAGTCAGGATGCTGAGCGGAAAATTGTGCGGATCGGCCACCGATTCCAGTGCCGCCGCCGGTTTGTAGTGGGGATAGAAATGCCCGAAGTTGCCGGGGCCGACGCCTGCGAGCGGGTGGTCGGCGTACATTTTCGCCGATGCGTGCCAATACTGCCATCTGACGAGCATTGACCCGCCGCCGGGCAGTCGGCCGTGTTTTAGTCCATACGAGGCGACCACCCAGCAACCTGCGATGCACAGCAGCAGGCATACAGCCAGTATGGCTTTTCTGTGAGTTTTCACCCAACCGCCAAACCGAAGGAGTACGCCAAGCACCCCGGCGGAAAAGAGCAAGCCGATGATTGCGCCTTTGCTGCGCGTAAGAGCGAGACTAAGCAAGATGATTGCCGCGATGCCTCCGCAGGCGAGAAGATACCGCGGGCCTGATGAGCCGGATTTGCGATTCTTGAATTTCTCGACAACTAAAGCAATCGCGGCAAAGAATGCCATCAGGGCGAACGAACCGGCTGAATTGCGGGTCGTGAAGAATCCGCGGACTCCTTGTGAATACAGCCTGTGCTCGAACATAAATTGCGGAAATGTGCCGGGCTCTATGCCGAGCGGTTCGAGCATGGTCTGGGGATTCTGCTCGTACTGCTCAATCGTTGCCTGGTTGCTAACGAAAAACTGCTCGGCACATTGATAGGCCGATACGGCGCCCAACACGGCGATGACAACAAGCACCAGCTTGACTTTGTCCTGCGAGTCCAATATCTGGACTAGCAGGATCGCCATCAGCGGTGGCGCGAGGGAAACTGCGATGTCGGTAATTGCCAGGCGTTTATCCGCCGCGGCAAAACCGGCGACGACGGCGGCTATACAAAATATCCCCAGCCCTATTTCCATGCCGGCGGTACGGTACAAAAACCTCTTGCTGCAAATGCTCCAGACTACCCACAAGCCAAACGAGAATATCAGTACGGCCGACACCGACAAGCTGTAAAGGCTGTCGCCGAGATTGACCGCTAGGGTGGTTGACCTCATGGGCGGGCCTTCGGTAAAAGTAGTGCGAAGCGCAATCACACAGAGGCACAGGCCGAGCAGAACATATTCCAGCCGCACGAGGGCTTTGCTCTTGGATATACTCGTCTCAGTCGGATGTTTTGTCATTTTTAACGGTGGCTTCAAAGACGGCGATAATTGATAATACCAGGATAGTTTGCACAAAAATCAGAATCGTGCCGGCCAGATCGACCTGATAGAGAAAAGTCGCGCCAAGCCCGGTGCAGAGGGTAGCCAGATATAGCGTCAGAGCGGTCTGGGCGTCGGTCAGGCCGTGCCTTTTCAGTCTGTGCGAAAAATGCTGTGTGTCACCCACGAACGGGCTTTTGCCCTGGCTTAAGCGCAATAGAGTCACGCTTATAAAGTCATAAAGCGGGACAGCCATGACAATCAACGGCATGAAAACCGGATACCATTGCCCGCTTTGTGCCTCGTGATAATAGGTGGTGCGCAGGCTAAGCAATGCGACAAAGAATCCCACGACGAGCGAGCCGGCGTCACCCATAAATATCTTAGCGGGCGGGAAATTGAACACCAGAAATCCCAATAGCGTTCCTATAAAAACAATCGCCAGGCCGCCGACGATAATCTGGCCGCTCAAGGCCGCGGCGGTGAATAAGATGGAGCTGACTATGACGGCAATACCGGCCGAGGCGCCGTCCATATTATCCAGAAAGTTGAAGGCATTGATAATCAAGACTATCCAAAAGGCTGAAAGGACCGATGCTATCAGTCTGCTTTGGATGAAAAGCTCAATCCTGATCTCGGCAAAAGCCGCCGCGGCAATCGCAACCGCCAACTGCACGGCGAGTTTGAAAAAGGGGCCGAGATGCTTCTTGTCATCCCACAAACCCACTGCAAACAAGACAACGATGCTCAGCAATATGACCAGAAGCTCATTGATTCTGGCTAAGAAATCGGCGGGATCCACGTTGGCGCGTTCAGTGATCCAGCCAAAATGGCCCGGGATGAGGATGAATTTCACGACGGCAATAGCGGCACAAATTATAATCAGCAACGTTGCAGAAATTGCGATACCGCCGCCTAACGGGACAATCCGCACGTTGTCGGGCTGGTATCTGTCCGCGGCCGGGCGGGAGACGAAATTGAGACGGACGGCCAGCTTTCTTACAACGGCTGTCAATACCGCCGACAGTGCAAACGAGCCTGCCAACAAGGCTATTGCCAATACAAACAAAATGGCCACTCCTTACGGACACAAAGGAGACGTCAATTACCCCAGCACAGGTTTGGGGACCAGACTATGGTTCTTCCCGATGGGGCGATTTCAACTGCTCCAGCAATCGGGTCCTGACCTTGTCAAAAAAATCGAAGTAACATTGCTGCCTGTAGTCCGGATACGTATGGTCCAGAGGCTGCCAGCAACCCTTGTCGAAAACCAGAGTTACCTCGGCATACATCTTTCTGCCGATATATATACGGTGCGAATAGTTTTTTGTTGTCGCCAGGACCAGCTTGGAAGGCTCGATGAGTCCGGGATCCAGATTTGTCGGTCGCGGCAGGGGGATGCCCAGTGATTTCGCGAGTTTCTGCTCCAGCTTGTTTGTCTGGAGCTTTATCTTTGCCAGCCTGGCCGGGTCGATAAGCCGTTCTATGCTCACGAACTGTCTTAAGATGCGTGGCCCAGTCTGGTCCTTGTAGTAATCGGTCTTGTCAAACGGCCAGACGTCGCTGGTCAGGTCGGCATTGCCGAACTTGCCCGTGATCGCATCGGCCGCAGCGTGCAGACACTGGTAGTTCGATGCCAGGATTCCGATGATAAGCTTTGCCGGATTAGGCTCTTTGAGCTTCCACATAATCAAACATCGCAGATTCGCACGGCGTAAGCGAGAGACTTGATGGGGTTTTTCAACGGGATAAACTCGTGAGCAACGTATCCTTTGTATCCGGTCTCGACGATGGCGCGCATAATCGCAGGATAGAATAACTCCTGCGTGTCGTCGATTTCGTTGCGTCCCGGATTACCGCCGGTGTGGTAGTGGCCGATGTAATCGCTGTATGTTTCAATTGTGCGGATTATGTCACCTTCCATTATTTGGGCGTGGTAGATATCGTATAGAATCTTGATTCGCTCTGAGCCGACGCCTTTGCATACCTCCACACCCCATGCCATGTTGTCGAACATGTAGCCCTTGTGGTTGACCTTGCTGTTGAGATATTCGAGACAAATATTTATCTTCTTCTTCTCGGCGTAGCCGGCGACTTGCTTCAATCCTTCGACGGCGTTTTCGACGCCGACGTCATCGGGGATGTTACCTCTGTCCCCGGAGAAGCTGATGACGTTTGGGAATCCTGCTTCGGCGGCGGCATCGATACTCGACCGAATCTTGGAGATACACTCGGCGTGGTTGTTCTTGTCATTCATGCCCTTTCTCAGGCTGTGCGTACCGATCATCGACGAGGCCAGTCCGTACTTCTTGAGAGTCGGGAAATCGTTCGGTCCGATCAGGTCGATTGCCTTTAGGCCCATTTTCCTGCCGATCGCACAAAGTTCTTCGAGCGTCTGTTTCTTGTAGCACCACTTGCAGACGGATTGATTGATACGGCCGTTCTTGACAATCCGCTCGACGTTGGCCGGCGCCACGGCGCTTGCCGTACGGGCCAATGATCCGGCGACCGCGCCGGCAGCTACCACGGAAGTATTACGCACGAAAGCGCGTCGTGAGAATTTATCGTTGTGTTGGGTTGACATGGTATTGTTCCTTCATTTGAGTTTAACTTTTTGGTTGCAACTGTCTAATATTTGCGGCACAAACCTTGAGTTCCGGTATCTTTGCGATTGGATCCAGGGCGTCGTTGGTCAGCATATTTGCAGGCCCCTCGGCGAAATGAAACGGCATAAAGAGCCAGCCCCTGGCGACCTGAGTCCCCACGCTTGCTTTTGTTGTTACTTTACCCCTGGTCGTAGAGACCTCCACCGAGTCGCCATCTTTTATGCCGTATTCTTCGGCGTCTTTGAAGTGGATTTCCACATATCCGGTGGGGGATTTCTGGTCGATGGCCGGCGACTTACGCGAGAGTGTGCCGGTGTGGTATTGATACAACTGCCTGCCGGTTGAGAGAACGAACGGGAACTTCTTGTCGGGCAATTCCGCCGGTTCCTTGAAGCGGACTGCGTGGAATTTGCCCTTACCTCTTTTGAACTGGCCCTTGTGGAGGTATTTCGTACCGGGGTGGTCTTTGTCGGGGCAGGGCCATTGCAGGCCGACGGACTCGATTCTGTCGAAGGCAATTCCGCCGTACAGCGGCGATACGGATGAAATCTCATCCATTATTTCCGTGGCGCTGCCGTACTGCATAGGAAGTCCCGTCGCGCCGGCGATATCGCATACGATCCGCCAGTCGTCCCGCGTCTGGCCGGGGGGATTCACTGCTTCTCTTACCCGCTGGATGCGCCGCTCGGTATTTGTAAATGTGCCGTCCTTTTCCGCAAAGCTAAACGCCGGCAGCACGACATCTGCGTACTGGGCCGATTCGGACAGGAACACGTCCTGCGCAATCAGGAACTCGACCTTTTCGAGGGCCTTTCGCGTCCGATTAAGATTTGGATCGGACAACGCGGGATTCTCCCCCATCAAATAGAGCGCTCTGATGGAACCATCTTCAATCGCATGGAACATCTCGACAACGGTCAGGCCTTTCTTAGCTGAGAGTTTCGCATCCCAGGCCTTCTCGAATTTGGCATGTATATCGGCATCCTCAACCGATTGATACCCCGGATAGACGTTGGGCAAGGCTCCGAGGTCGCACGCGCCTTGCACATTATTCTGGCCTCGCAGGGGATTCACGCCGGCCGATTCTTTGCCGACGTTGCCCGTGAGCATGGCGAGGTTCGCCAATGACAGGACGTTGTCCGTGCCGGTCGTGTGTTGGGTGATTCCCATGCTGAAGACTATGCTGGCCGTATCAGCGGCGGCATACGTGCGGGCGGCCTGTCTGATCGCATCGGCCGGGACGCTTGTAATCTTCTCGGCTATCTCCGGCGTCATTTCCTTGACGGCCTCGATAATTTGCTCGAAGTCCTCGGTACGTTCTTCGATGTAGTCCTTATCGAGCAGATCCTCCTCGATGATAACGTTCATCATTGCATTTATCAGGGCAACGTCGCTGCCGGGACGTTGTTGCAGGTGCAGTTTTGCATAATGGACCAGCTCGATTTCCCTGGGATCGGCAACGATCAGTTCAGCGCCGTTTCTGACTACCGCTTCTCTGATACTCAGGGCGATAACAGGATGAGCCTCCGGTGTGTTCGAGCCTATGACGAATATGCACTTAGCGTTTTTGAATTCGTCGATTGAGTTGGTCATTGCTCCGCTTCCGAACGCCCGCGCCAGACCTGCGACGGTCGAGGCGTGGCACAGACGGGCGCAGTGATCGACGTTGTTTGTGCCGATGCCGGCGCGAATGAACTTCTGGAAGAGGTAGTTGTCCTCGTTTGTGCACTTGGCCGACGACAGGCCGGCGATGCTGTCCGGGCCGCTTTCGGATTTTATTTTCTTGAGCTTCTCGGCAATAAGGCCGATCGCTTCATCCCACGATGCCTCTTCGAGCTTGCCGTTTCGCTTTATCAGCGGCGTTGTGAGCCTTTCGGCATGGCCCACGAAGTCCATGCCGAACCTGCCCTTGACGCAGAGATTGCCGTCGTTCGGTATGCAGCCGACTTCGCTGGTTGCCCTGACAATCCGGTTGGTCTTCGGATTAACATTCAAGTCGATCTGGCAGCCCACGCCGCAATAGACGCAGGTAGTTCTCGTTCTAACCAGGTCTTTTGCCTGCCCACTTCCCTTTGCCGACCGTTCATAGAGCGCTCCTGTGGGACAGGTCGAGATGCACTGCCCGCAGAGCACGCACGTCGAATCATTGAGCGGCAAATCGAATGCCGTTGTCACCTCGGTCTCGGCGGCTCGATTCTTGAACGTCAGGGCGTGGGCCATTTGCACTTCGCCACAGATTCGTACGCACCTGCCGCACCGGATGCACTTGTTCGGGTCGTACTCCATCGCGAGATTGCCGGTCGTGTAATTGGGGGCAGGTTCTGTGTAGAGAGCCGGGCCGAGCGCTTCTTCGCCGATCTGATATTCGTAGGCATAACTCTGGAGATTGCATTTGCCGTTCTCGTCACAGACCGTGCATCTGGCTTTGTGCTCGTTGAAAAGCAGCTCGATAACTGTCTTGCGTATTTCCCGAACTTCGTCGGTGTTCGTTTTGACTACCAGCCCGTCCCTGGCTTCGAAGACGCACGAGGGTTGCAGGCCCCTCTGGCCCTCGATTTCGACGAGACACAATCGACACGAGCCGGAAGGCGTCAATCTCGGGTCATAGCAGAGGTTTGGAATATCAATGCCGTTGGTCTGTGCGGCCTCGAGCACTGTCTGTCCCTGCCGGGCTGTTATCTGTTTGCCGTCTATGGTCAGTTTCACTTCAACCAATTCCTTCTTATCTGTCAGTTCTTACTCTTCGGCTCCGCGCGCTTTTCGTACCTGGTAAGCTCGCCGCTGCGGCGATAAACCGCGGCAAAACGCGCTGGACAAGCACCAAGGCACGCACCACAGCGGATGCAGAGTTCCCGATCGATGACGTGGGTTTTCTTCTTCTCGCCAGCTATCGCCTCGACGGGACAGACCCTCGCGCAGGAGCCGCAGCCGGTACACCTCTCGGGATCGATGTGGAAACTAATCATCGGCGTGCAGACGAACGCCGGGCACTGGTTCTTCTCGATGTGGTCTTCGTATTCGTTTCTGAAGTAGCGCAGCGTTGTCAGTACCGGGTTCGGCGCAGTCTGGCCCAGTCCGCAAAGAGAGGCTTTGCCGACATGCTCGGCCAATCTTTCCAGTCTGTCTATATGTTCGCTTGCCGCTCTGCCTTCACATACAGCGTCGAGAATCTGCAACATTTCCTTGGTGCCGACCCGGCAGGGCGTGCACTTGCCACAGGATTCGCTCTGGACGAATTGCAGGAAATACCGGGCGACGTCCACCATACAGGTGCTCTCGTCCATTACGATGAGTCCGCCGGAGCCCATGATCGCGCCGATGTCCTTGACCGAATCGTAGTCGATGCCGAGATCGAGGAACTGCTCGGGGACACATCCGCCGGAAGGGCCGCCCATTTGCGCAGCCTTGAACTTGCCGTCGTCTGGAATACCGCCTCCGATGTCGAACACTATCCGGCGTAATGTAGAGCCCATCGGCACTTCGACCAGGCCCGTATTGTTCACTTTGCCTGCGAGGGCGAATATTTTCGTGCCTTTGCCGCCCTCGGTTCCGATTGACGAGTACCATTTTGCGCCGTTGTTTATGATTAGCGGCACATTGGCAAAAGTCTCCACGTTGTTTATATTCGTAGGCTTGCCGTGATATCCCTTTTGTGCGGGAAAGGGCGGCCTGGATCTGGGCATTCCGCGTTTGCCTTCGAGCGATGCGATCAGTGCCGTCTCTTCTCCGCAGACGAAGGCGCCGGCCCCGATACGGACTTCTATGTCGAAATCGAATCCGGAGCCAAATATGTTCTTACCGAGCAGGCCGCGCTGCCGGGCCTGGTCGAGCGCGATGCCGATATGCTCGACGGCGATTGGATACTCCGCTCGGACATAGACGAAACCATTCGCAGCGCCGATAGCGTAGGCCGCGATCATCATTCCCTCGATGACCCTGTGCGGGTCGCCCTCCTTGAGAGCCCTGTCCATAAACGCCCCCGGGTCGCCCTCATCGGCGTTGCAGATCAGATATTTCTCATTTCCTGGAGATTTCCGACAGAAGCCCCACTTGACACCGGTCGGAAAGCCTGCGCCGCCCCGGCCTCTAAGATCGGCCTTCGTAACTTCCTCGATCACCTCTTCGGGCGTCATCGTGCAAAGAGCTTTTGCCGCTGCTTCGTAACATCCGCGTTCGATCGCGTCTTCGATTATCTTTGGATCGATCCTGCCGCAATTTTCCAGGACGGCTTTCTGCTGCTCCTTGTAAAAGCCTGCTTCGTCGATCCTGGGCAGGGCCTTACCATTCTCGACGCCAACCAGCGACTCTACTGGCTCTCCGTTGCGAATCGTAGTTTCTATTATCTCATCGACGTGGTCCGCTTTCACGCCCCCGTAGAGATACTCGTATGGTTCGATCAGCACTACCGGGGCGCGCGCACACAACCCTATACAGCCGGTCTCGACGACCGCGATTTCCTTGTCGAGTTCTGCCGCGGCTAATTTCTCTCTGAATGCCGCGGCAACATTTGCTGCGCCAAGCGCCCGACAGCCTGTCATGCAGATCAGGACGCGACAGCGATACCCCTGGCGGGCCTCCTGTGTCTGCCGGGCAATCTCTTTCAGTTTCTTGGGCGAGTCTATCTTCTGGGAACTCATTTGTCCTATTCGTACCTGTCGAGAATCGATTTTATCTTGCCTGCTTTAACGTTGCCGTAGTAGTCGTTATTTATCATTATCACGGGCGCCAAAAAGCACGTGCCCAGACATGCCACAGTTTCAAAGGTGAAACGCATGTCATCGGTTGTTTGTCCCTCTTCCACGTCAAGCGCCCGCTCCAGGGCACTTATGATCTCCCGGCCACCCCTTACGTGGCATGCAGTTCCCCGGCAGCACTTGATTGTATGGCGTCCTCTCGGTTCGAGATGGAACTGCTCGTAAAAGGTCGCTACGCCGTACATCTGATTGGCGTTCAGGCCGGTCTGTTTGCTGACCTCAAAAAGGATTTCCTCCGGCAGATAGCCGTAAGCGTCCTGGATCTGCTGGAGGATTGGGATAAGACTGTCGGAGGTAATTTCCCCCATTGACTCGCATATTTGCAGTGCTGCGGTTTTGTCCAATGACACTTCCTCGTTACTTTGCATATTTCGCCGCCTGAAACACAATTCACCACGAAGCATAACCGACTTTAGGTACCGAGAGATTATACTTGTCCGTAGGCCCGACGGCAACGGGTAATTTGGCCTTGGGTATTATTTTAGTGAACATCCATCCTGTCAGTCCCCCTTGCCAATGCACACGAGAACATTCTTGTCATTTAGCCCGGTCTGGGCTAAGTTTACGAAAACAAATGCGTTTTGTGCTGACGATATCCAATAGAAGAAGGAAAAGATTATGAATAGACTTGTTGTTTGCCTGGCTGTTCTGTTGTTGAGCGGCAATATTGCTCTGAGTCGTGAGCCGAAAGAAAACGACAGTGACGTGAATTACGACGAAAGTAAGGTCCCTCATTATGACCTTCCTCCACTTTTGGTCAGTGCCGAAGGTAAGGCTATCAAGACGCCCGAAGAATGGAGGAACATTCGGCGGCCCCAGATACTCGCTCTTTTTGGCAACCTGATTTACGGCCGCATCCCGGAGCCGGAGAGCCCCATCAGAACAGAGTTCGAGGTGGTCAAGGCCGATCCGAAATTCATGGGGGGCAAAGCCACGCGCAAAGATGTTCGGATTCGCTTCAGCAACGACAAGGGCAAAGCGGAAATGCTGGTACTCGTCTTTGTGCCGAACAAGGTAACCAAACCGGCGCCGGCATTTATGAAGCACAGCTTCAATAACACAAAATCACGTGACTTCGACGTGCATTCCATGTGGCCCGGCAGACTGAAAAACGGATGGCCCCTCGGCGAATTCTTCGACCGCGGCTACGCCTTTGTCGCGGTGTATCAGCAGGACCTGGTCGGGCACAACGAAGTGGAATTCCTCAAAGGGATCCATCCGCTTTTCTACAAAAAAGGGCAGAGCTTCCCCAAAGCTCGCGAGTGGGGCGTGCTTTCGGCCGTCGCCTGGGGCGCGATGCGGGCGATGGACTATCTGGAGACGGACGATGACGTGGATCACACTCGAGTGGCGATTATGGGCCACTCGAAGATGGGAAAAGCCACGCTCTGGACCGCCGCTCAGGATGAGCGTTTCGCACTGGCGATTTCGGCACAGTCGGGTTGTGCCGGCGCGGCTCTGTGGCGAAGACGCTCCGGAGAAACGTTGGACAAAATGGTCACGCGATTTCCCTACTGGCTGTGCAGGAACGCATGGAAGTTCGTGAACCAGGAAGATGATTTGCCGGTCGATCAGCACATGCTGCTGGCCTGCATCGCGCCGCGTCCGGTTTACGTGCACAGCGGCGTCGAAGATACCTGGGCTGACGGACGGGGCGAATATCTCTCGGCCTACCACGCCGGCGAAGTTTATCGTCTGCTTGGCAGGAAAGGGCTGACCTCAGAGTCGTCGCCGCCGGTCGGTGAAGCGATTATTGAGAGTGATGTGGGATACCACATCCGGCAGGGCGGTCATTCCATCCAGATGTACGATTGGCAAAGGTTCCTGGACTTTGCGGATTATCACCTCAAGAAAAAGACAGCAGAGTAACTCAGGCCGGAATTTGAAAGAACAAAAAAGTTTGCTTGCCTCATTCACTTTGTTGTTGTCTCGGGACCATTGAGCCTGTACAATTCGGCCCAACATTGGTCGCCTGGCGAAAAACTCCAATGAACAGCCCTTTTGACGTGTTTTTTTCCTGGCTGATCTGACAAGAGTATTCCGATCAGAGTACTTCTATGCCGTGTTGCAAACCGGCGAAAAAGGATAATTGTTTAAGTTGAGGTAGGAATTATGAAGCTTGACGCGACAAAGATGAAGGATTGGCAGATCGCAGAGGCTGCCGAGGAAGGAATGAAACCCATCAGCAAACTGGCTGCGGAGATGGGCCTGCAAGAGGACGAATTGATCCCGATGGGTCGCAAGCTGGCGAAAGTCGATTACCAAAAAGCCTGCGCTCGCCTGGCGGATGCACCATCGGCCAAGTACATCGATGTTACCGCCATTACGCCGACGCCCTTGGGCGAGGGCAAGACGACTACTGCCGTGGGCCTGATCGAAGGCCTGGGCAAGCTGAACAAGCGCGTCGTCGGGGCGATCCGCCAGCCCAGCGGCGGGCCGACCTTCAACATCAAGGGTTCGGCCGCCGGCGGAGGCCTGGCGCAGTGCATTCCCCTGACGCCTTTTTCCATCCGCCTCACGGGCGATATTGACTGCATCACGAACGCCCACAATCTTTGTATGGTCGCGCTTAGCTCGCGCATGCAGCACGAGCGCAATTACGACGACGCCCGGCTGGCGAAAAGCAATCTGAAACGGTTAGATATCGATCCCGACACCGTTCAGATGAAATGGGCCATGGACTTCTGTGCCCAGGCACTGCGCAATATCAGGATCGGCCAGGGCGGAAAAATGGACGGCTTCGAGATGGACTCGGGCTTCCAGATCACAGTCTCAAGCGAAGTGATGGCGATACTCGCAGTCGCCAGGGACCTAAAAGACCTGCGAGAGCGAATCGCAAAGATCGTTGTGGCTTACGACAAGAAGGGCAACGAAGTTACAGCCGCCGACCTTGATGTTGACGGCGCTATGACCGCCTGGATGGTCGATGCGATAAATCCGAACCTGTTGCAGACAATCGAAGGCCAGCCCGTGTTCGTGCACGCTGGCCCCTTCGCAAACATCGCTATCGGCCAAAGCTCAATCATCGCCGACATGATAGGCACGAAACTGGGCGATTACCATGTGACCGAGAGCGGCTTCGGCGCCGACATCGGCTTCGAGAAGTTCTGGAACCTCAAGAGCCGAATGTCCGGCATTGAACCAGACGCCATTGTCGTGGTGGCTACTATTCGCGCACTCAAGATGCACGGTGGCGGCCCCACCGTCAAGCCGGGCATACCGTTAGCTGAAGAGTACACCAGTGAGAACCTCGCATTGGTCGAAAAGGGCTGCGAGAATCTCATAGCCCATATCGAAACGGTCAAGAAGAGCGGCGTTACACCGGTCGTTTGTGTCAACGGATTCTACACCGACACCAAAGACGAGATAGCGCTTGTGCGCAGGATCGCCGAGGAGAACGGAGCACTGGCCGCAGTTTCGCAACACTGGCTCAAGGGCGGCGAAGGCGCAGTCGAGCTGGCTGAAGTGGTGGTTGATGCGTGCGAGCAGCCGAATGACTTCAAGTACCTCTACGAACTGGAGACGCCGCTTAGAGATCGAATCGAGCTGATCGCCAAGGAGGTTTACGGCGCCGACGGTGTAACGTATTCCGACGAGGCCCTGGAGAAGGCAAAGGCTATGGAGGCCGATCCGGTGAGCAAGACTCTGGGGACCTGCATGGTCAAGACGCACCTGAGTCTGTCGCACGATCCCGACCTGAAGAACAGACCGCGAGGCTGGAAGCTTCCGATTTGTGATATTCTTGTTTACAAAGGCGCCGGCTTTATCGTGCCGGTCGCCGGGACGATTAAATTGATGCCGGGCACCGCCTCCAATCCCGCGTACCGCCGGATTGACGTGGACGTCGAGACCGGAAAAGTGCAGGGCTTGTTCTAAAATAGAGTAGGGACATTACCTTTTTAACAAAATCGATACGAAAAGTGCTTTGGATTTCAGGGAGTAACCTATGACTGCACAGATCATAGACGGAAAACAAGTCGCCGCGGATATGCGCGCGGAATTGAAGGCCGAAGTGGCCGAGTTGAAGAAAAAGGGCATTGTGCCGGGGCTGGCAGTTGTCCTGGTCGGTGAGGACCCGGCATCAAAATCCTACGTCACGGCCAAAGAGCGCGCCTGCGAAGAGATGGGGATTTTCTCCGACGACAATCGCCTGGACGCCGACACGTCGCAGGAAGATCTGATGGCGCTGGTCGAGAAACTGAACAACGACCCGAAGATCAACGGGATTCTGGTTCAGTTGCCCCTGCCCAAGGGCCTAAACGAAGCCGAAGTCCTGCTGGCAATTGACCCGGCCAAAGACGTTGACGGATTTCATCCCGTCAACGTAGGCAAAATGGTCGTAGGGGAGAAAGCTTTCCTGCCCTGCACGCCGCACGGCGTACTTCAATTGCTGATGCGAAGCGGCGTTACAATCGAGGGCGCCGAGACGGTAATCGTCGGGCGAAGCAACATCGTAGGCAAGCCTCTTGCGAACATGCTCATCCAGAAGAATCCGACTGGAAATGCCACGGTGACCGTATGCCACACGCGCACCAAAGACCTTGCCTATCATACCAAACGCGCCGACATCGTTGTCGCCGCGGCGGGCAGGCCCAATACCGTTACCGCCGACATGGTCAAGGACGGCGTAGTCGTAATTGACGTCGGTGTAAATCGCGTCGAGGATGCGACGAAGAAGCGGGGCTATCGCCTCGTCGGCGACGTCGATTTCGAGGCGGTCAAGGAAAAGGCCTCGCTAATCACCCCCGTGCCGGGCGGCGTAGGCCCGATGACGATAACAATGCTGCTCTACAATACGGTCGAATCGGCCAGGAGAGCCGCCGGTATCGAGGCTTAAGAACGATAGTAGCAAGACTCTTGCTCCCAAGAGGAACTGGACAGAGTTAGTGTCGGAGAAAAAAAAAACGCCACTCAATACTGATATGGGTGGCGTTTTCTTCTTTTTATACAAGTGACTGATTGGCGGATTGCCTAATGTTCGATCACGGTCGCTCCCTCGGGAATCTCAAACTCGAAGAGTTCGTCCGGGAGACTCTCGTAATATGTGATCTTTTCTGAGGCAATCCTCGGCGGGCCTTCCCACTTGGAGTTCTCCCACTGTTTAAGACTGACTACTAACTTGCTTTCCACATCGAACTCGAACCACATGGATCTCGGTCCGTTATAGCGTTTGTCAAGCCAGGCAACTGTTAGAAAGGCCCGTTGTTTGCTTGTGACAGGGTCTTTGCCATAGGTCACTTCCCAATCGTTTGTCACACCTGACTCATGAAAGGCTCTTAGCTGTTCGAAGAAGCGGCCTCCAATCCACCCTTCCGGCGTTCCGTATGGAAGGTTCTTAATGACAGTATTGGTTTGCGGGTCGTATCGCCATGTCTCCTGGCCGTTCGTAATGATAGTAGGGACACCATCCACTTCGTGTCGTATCTTTTTTACCTTTGTTTGATCTTCGTTGGCAACTGCCCAGGATTTCCTGTCTCGCATCCGCAACTCGCCGTCTTCGTTGAGGTCCGACTCCGATCCTTCAAAGACAACTGCGTTGTACTTGCTCAATGCCTCGATGCTCTGCTCGATCGCCCAGGCGACACTCGATGTTCGGTTAAACATGAACACGCCGATCAAACACGCGACGATGAGGACCGCGGCGGCAGCAACTTTGGCTAATGGACTCTTCATGATTATTCTCCATTTATACGTATCAGAGGTGCTTTTCTGCTTTTGGCTTCTCTGAATCTCTAATGCTTCATCGATCACCTTGCTTCGCATCTCTGATCTTGGATTCACATTGAATTTTGCAATTCTGTTTTCTATATCTTCAAGCGATTTCATTTAATCACCTCGCTGTTTAGTAGTGATCTTAGTTTCTCCAGGCCGTAGCGATACTGGCTTCGGACTGTATTTTCAGAAGTACTTCTTAATTTTGCTATTTGTGTAAACTTCAGATTTCCCTGCAGGTGAAGAACCATAACTTCTCTTTGCTCATAAGGTAGATGTGACATAGCCTGGTTCAGTATGGCTGTTTCTTCTTTCTGGATTGCCAGTAAATCCGGCCCCAAAGCGGCTGATTCAAATGCACTATCATCATCTAATGCTGTCGGCTCCAGTTGTTTTCTCTTGATTCTGTTACGGGCAAGGTTGGCGACACATGTTGCTAAATACGCTTTCAAATTACCATCGAGTTTTATCCGGTCAGCCGACGTTACAAACGAGATGAAGAAGTCGTGGAGCACATCTTCAGCGGCATGCGTGTTATTCAAAAGAGCAGTCGCAACCGTTATCAAGTACGTCTCGTATTTATCGTAGATTCTTCCGAGCGCATCGCTTGAGCCACGCTTGAACTTCCATAAGAGCAATTTGTCTTCGAGCATTCGCAACTCACTGGCTATATCTAAGAATGATCATTCTTCAGTAAACACACAATTGAGATGACCATTTCAGTCTAATGATTTTGGATATTTTAGCGGATTCTTGGGAAGAAAAGCACAATAAGAAACATTCTGCTCGAGTTTTGTTGGATTCTATTGGCGATGTCTTACCAGATTTACTGATTTTTGCAAAGGCCGGCGGAAGTCAGAATATGAGGCCATAAAAGAGCCGGGCACTAAACCCGGCTCGAACTGGCAAACAATGTCTATCACGTGCTGTTGACGTCTACTCATCCAGACCCATTCGCTTGTCTGATAATGCTATCCTACCCGAATTACTTGGACTGCTACAACCGCCAAGGAGGATTGATGTGCCCAAGGATCCAAGTATCAAGGGTTCGACTTCAGGACACGAAAGCCCATGCTGGAAAGGGTGGTGTCGGGTGAGTGGTCGCTGCGATTCGCTGACCGGCAGTGTTGGGCGCCTTCATCCCGGAAGCCACCACGTAAGACACGGTTCGAGCCTGAACTGGGGCCAATAGGATCAGTTTGGTTACTATCACTATAATTCCCATACCAATCCTGGCACCACTCATACACATTCCCGCTCATATCGTACAAGCCAAAGGCATTCGGTACTTTTTGACCAACCTCTTTCCAACCATCTCCATCAGACCAACAATAATCGTTTATCTCCATGTAGTCCGGATCGTCTCCCCAATAAAACCTTGTCTGCGTGCCCGCACGGCAGGCATATTCCCATTCTGCTTCCGTCGGCAACCTGTAACCGTTTGCGTTCCAATCCACTTCCCATGTATCAGCGTTATATACTGTTTGTAAACCTTCTTTTTCACTCAAATAATTGCAGTACATGGCTGCCCCATACCAGGATACTTCCGCCATGGGCTCATTCCACGATCGGTCATCACGCAAGGCATAACTTCCGTCATTCCTCGACAGTGGACAACCATTATCATCCCAATTCACACCCGATTCCTTACCCTTAGCTTCAAGAAACAGAGCGTATTGTCCTACCGTCACCTCATATTTCGCCATATAAAAGCCCTTTGTTAATGTGACTTGATGCTGCGGACCTTCATCTGAATCACGATCCTGTTCAGCACTCGGGCTGCCCATCATGAATGTCCCGGGTGTTATTGATACCATCTCCAACGGCTTCGGGACGTCCAATCTCAGGAGACGGAATCCGATGCTGAGGTGCCGCTCGACAGGCGAGTTCTTGTGGCGGTGCGCTGACCGGTAATGCTGGGCGCCTTCATGCCTGTAGCCGCCACGTAAGACACGGTTTGAACCTGAACTGGGGCCAATAGGATTGGTCTGGTTGCTATCATTATAACTCCCATACCAATCCTGGCACCACTCATACACATTACCACACATATGATACAAGTCAAAGGCATTCGGTATTGTTAGACTAGCCTTGCTGCGCGGGTCGTCTCCCCAATAAAACCTTGTCTGCGTCCCCGCACGGCAGGCATACTCCCATTCTGCTTCCGTCGGCAACCTGTAACCGTTTGCGCTCCAATCCACTTCCCACGTATCAAGGTTATATACCGTTTGTAGACCCTCTTTTTCGCTCACATAATTGCAATACATCACTGCCCCATACCAGGATATTTCCGCCATGGGCTGATTCCACGATCGGCCATCACGCAAGGTATAACGTCCGTCATCCCTCGACAGTGGACAATCATGGTCATTCCAATCCACGCCAGATTCTTCACCCGTAGCTTCAAGAAACGCAACGTATTGCCCCACCCTTACCTCATATTTCCCCATATAAAAGCCCTGAGTTAATGTGACTTGATGCTGCGGACCTTCATCCGGATCACGATCTTGTTCATCACTCGAACTGCCCATAGTGAATGTCCCAGGTGATATTAACACCATCTCCAACGGCTTCGGGACGTCCAATCTCAGGAGACGGAATCCGATGCTGGCGTGCCACTCGTCAGGCGAGTTCTTGTGGCGGTGCGCTGACCGGCTATGCCGGGCGCCCCGGTAGCCGCCACGTACGACACGGTTCGAGCCTGAACTGGGGCCAATAGGATCGGTCTGGTTGCTATCACCATAACTCCCATACCAATCCTGGCACCATTCATACGCATTCCCGCTCATATCGTACAAGCCAAAGGCATTCGGATTCTTTTGACCACCCTTGTTGCGCGGGTCGTTTCCCCAATAAAACCTTGTCTGCGTCCCCGCACGACAGGCATACTCCCATTCTGCTTCCGTCGGCAACCTGTAACCGTTTGCATTCCAATCCACTTCCCACGTATCAGGGTTATATACCGATTGTAAACCTTCTTTCTCGCTCAAATAATTGCAATATATAGCTGCCCCATACCAGGATATTTCCACCATGGGCTGATTCCACGATCGGTCTTCACGCAAGGTATAACGTCCGTCACTCCTCAACAGTGGACAATCATGGTCATTCCAATCCACGCCCGATTCTTCGCCCGTAGCTTCAAGAAACTTAACGTATTGTCCCACCGTCACCGGATATTTCCCCATATGAAAGCCCTGTGTTAATGTGACTTGATGCTGCGGACCTTCATCCGGATCACGATCTTGTTCATCACTCGAGCTGCCCATCATGAATGTCCCAGGTGATACTAACACCATCTCCAACGGCTTCGGGACGCCTGGAGGAGGTTTCACGTAGGTCGTCGTTCCGCAGATCATCCATCTTCCCGGTCGACCGGAAACAGGTTTCACGCGGATCGTCACATCAGCTTGGTAGGATTGTCCGCCTTCCTCGCCAAGGGTTTTGCACGGGCACACCATTATATTCGAATCGGGGTCAGGATCGCGGTGTACCGGCCCAATTGAGATGATTTTGAACTCATCTCCTCCACCTCCACCTGACAGTTTTTCGACCAAGAAGCCGGGCACCCCCAAATATAATTGTCCAATCTTGTCAAAATCGTTGGCGATAGATGCCTGGAGAACTTGTAAAGCTACTTCCTTGGCAATTTCCTCGTCAGTCATATCACCCTGAGCCAATCCAACTTCTTTGTCAGACTGGTCTATCCAAAACGCAGTCTCCGGCAGCTCTCCCTTAAGATTGAACATGTTCGGATCGATCTCTTGGTTGTAATCGAAAAACTCAGTCGTCTGTTCGTGTTGATACCGGCCGCCCCGCATCTCAAATTTCTCTTCCTTTTTAACCAATCTGGTCGCCTGGTCGATGTACAGCACCTTCTTCCAATTGGCTGACCGACTTTCAGGGGGATAAGTCACAACAAGGACAATAGGCTCAGTCTTTTGGTCCGGCTCATTCACATCCAGTATTATCTCGCCGTCTCTCGCCCGTTCGCGCAACTTCTCGCATACCAGCTTTGGGTCGACGTCAGATATTTCCCATTGCAGCAATAGACTCCCACTCACTGATTCACCTGATCTTCTGAAACACAGGTTGAGGGTCGGCAGCCAGGCATCTACTCCATCGCCGTCATTTACAAGGGTAAGCGGTCCTATTCCACCACCGGTTGAGATCCGATCGACCTGATGCCTGAATCGCCTCGGTTTTCCATATTCATCACACTCTATCCAGGACTCTGAGTTCCATTTCTGCTCACCGACCGTGCTAAATGCTTTGATGTGAAGGTAGCGAATCGAGCTGTATGCCTCGATGGTGTCCTGCAACGCATATGCCGGGGCCACAAGGCTTTTCGGTATCTGCATACACAAGTAAACTGCCAATGCTGCCAATGCCGCAGCGGTAAACTGTGCTTTTCTACTCTTCATGATTATTCTCCATATCTCCGGCATGGCCGGCGTGTTTTCTGTAGTTTCCTTGTGAGCGCCGAGCACATCATCGAATACCTTCTCGTCGGCATTCGGGTCAATGCCAAGCTCAGCGTTCTTGAAAAGTTGTCTTATCTCATCTGCGGGCTTCATTTTTCCACCTCACCATTGAGCAGCGACCGCAGTTTTGTTATGCCATACCGGTATCGGCCTTTGACCGTGTTGACGGACGCATTCTGTCGCATCGCAATCTGACGAAACGTCATGCCCATTTCCATCCGAAAGCAGATCACTTCCCGCTGTTCGTACGGCAACTCCTGCAAAGCCTTGCTCAGCAGCGCCAGTTGCTCATCGAGGACCGCCCATTGCCGGGGGCCTCGTCGGGATGAAGCAAGCAGCTCTGCGCCGTCGAGAACAGTCTCACGATGCCGGTTACTGTCGCGCAGATGATTTCGCACGCGATTGATCACACTCGTGACCAGATAGTTCTTCAAATTGCCTGTCAGCCTTATGCGATCGGCCGACCGGGCGAATTTGACAAACACATCGTGAACCATGTCCTCGGCCGTGTTCGCATCGCCGATGAGCACCACAGCGAGTCTGAGCAGCTCGACCTTGTACTTGTCGTAGATCTGCCTCAGGGCTTCATGACGGCCCTGTTTGAATCTGAGAATAAGCAGCTTATCTTCTATCATCGTGCACGTTCATACGAAGAATGATCAGTCTTCACCCTATTACACACCGAAACGGTGTGTTCGGGTATGCAAAATATGCTTTATCCGGCTAATGAGCAGGCGCTGCGAACGATTCTTGTCTTCTCGTCCGGCCCCTGGTGAACCTGTCGATTAAGCTGAACAGCCAATTCTTCGTATGTGTTTAGCCTGTTATCAGTATTGATAGTGAAGATTTCGCGATAAAATCTTCACTCAAAGACGTCAATTACCGGCAAAGCCGGGTACGTGTTTAGCCGGACAAGGGATATGCGAACCGGCTGTCATTTCGACCGGAGTCACAACACCAGTTGGGACGAAGTGGAGAAATCGATTCTAAATAGATCTCTCCATTCCGCCTTCGGCTACAGTCGAGATGACGATTGTGTGGCAGCCTCATCCTGATTGTCGTTTATCGGGATGGGGATGGCTGACTCCTGCTAAACACGTACAAAGCCGGTCAATTGTCGTCTGAAAACGTGCATATCAGCATTGGTTTCAGGCTAAACACATACGAAGGCCGGCAATTGGCTCCATTCGACTACGCTCAGGACAAGTTTGTTTTTTCATTTCCTATTAACCATGAAGCCTGCCGAGGGGATCGCCCCTACATAACCTGCGTACATCCTGTTAATCCTGTCTAAAAGATCTTTTCGGGCTTGAATTCACCGCGAAGAGTACCGAGAACGCGGAGGAAAGAAGCATGTAAGGTGCGATATCTCGCGCTATTTGCAACTGTTGCCGAATTGTTGGGTTTGTCGGGTGAAGAGTCTCGTATATGGCAATCGCCGCCCTTATTCTTTACGATAATGAGAAAATGACAAGAAAAAATATTTTTCATATTTAGTAATTTTTTGCCGTGTAATGCTTGACATCATGTAATTCTTGTATAGAATGCACGCTCGTTAGTTCCATTGGACTACAGAATTTTGGCAAGGAGACAGAGGCAAAGAAATGGAAGTCTGTTGATTGCCATGGTTTTCGCGGCTGATTTGGCCGTTTGTCGCGTTAGAGGGCGCAGCAAAGATAAGGGATGCTTGTTTTCTTGTTGATGATGTAGTTTTCGCAGCGGTAAAGGACAAGCCTCACTTCTCACTCCCTTGAGCGGCGATTTCGGCCCGATGACGGCAATCACACTTCTTCGATAACATGGGAAAGCCTTTTGAAGGAGCGTATAAAACAACAGTCGGATGTCAAAGAGTAAACGATTCTTACTATCGGGGAATGATGTTCTTGTTTCCCGGTGTAATTATTCATTTGCATTCTTGCCGGCATTCGGCTTTTTCACATAAATCTTATGGTTCAGTCGTAATTGTGCCGAAATAGTAGCAGTGTACAGTGAACAGAATTATGGCAAAACGCTTGAAAGTTGAGGTAGAAATTATGGAGAATATTTTGGGAGCACAAGCTGTCAAAAAGACAATCATGCTGATCGTTGTGACTCTGGTGTTGGCGATTTGTGCCGCTGGCGCAGCGGGCCAGAGCGTCTTATCTGACGAAAATCCAGAACTGAGGCAGGAGGTTGAGAAGCTCGAGAAGGGCGAGGGAGCGCAAGCGCCGAAGCCCATTATGTCGAACCTGGACATTCAACTGTACGGCTTTCTGAAATTCGACGCCGCTTACGATACTTCGCGAACAGACGACGGCAACTTTGCCAAGTGGGTAGAGAGTGAGGAATTCAACGATGACGACGACCAGTTCAACATGACGGCCAATCAGAGCCGGTTCGGCATAAAGATTGCGGGCATTGGCGATGATGAGATAAAAACGAGCGGGCTGGCTGAAGTTGACTTCTACGGCTTAGACTTCGACTACGGCAGACAGAACGAGGGCTATCTGATGATGCGCCACGCCTATCTGAAGCTGGACTGGCCAGACGATGATTTCAGCATTATTGCCGGCCAGACGTCCGACGTGATCAGCCCGTTATCTCCGACCACCGTCAACTATACCATCGGCTGGTACACGGGTAATCTTGGGTATCGGCGTCCCCAGGTGCGAGTGACCAAGCTGCTCGATCTCGATGGCGACATGGATTTCACACTGGAAGGCGCCCTTACTCGCACGATCGGCAGGATCAGCCAATGGTCGGGAATCCATGACTCAGGCGAGGATTATGGCAAGCCGACAGTGCAGGGCAGGGTCAGTACGACTATTTCGGTAATCCCCAAAATACCCGCGACGGCAATCGGCGTTTCCGCGCATTACGGCAAGGAAGAGTACGACACTTCGCCTTTCGGTCAGGACGAGGAATTCAGGTCGTGGTCGTTGAACGTTGACGTTTACCAGCCTATCCACAGTTGGCTGACGATCAAGGGCGAACTGTTTACCGGCGAGAACCTCGATGCCTACATGGGCGGGATTGGTCAGGGCGTAACTCTGCCGTTTCCGATCACTCCGAACTCATACGATGAGGTCGGCAGCGCCGGCGGCTGGGTCGCAGCGAGCTTCGAGGCTTGGAAGAGCTGCAACTTCAACGTGGGAGTTGCGATGGACGACGTTGATAGCGGAGATGTCGATGATGGCGACCGCACGTTGAACCGGTCGGTGTTTGCGAATATGTTTTACCCGCTTGCCAAGAACGTGGATTGGGCCGTGGAGCTTTCGAAATGGCGAACGGAGTATCGCGGCCCCGGGGACGCGGAAAGTTTCCGTATTCAGACTGCCCTTATCTACAAATTCTAAGGAGAACTCGTTCTTTCACAGGGCAATCGCATGAAAAACTAACCGCATTATAAGCTCAAAAAGCCAGATTCTTCGAATCCAAAATACCGGATGAAAATGTTATTGTAGGTGTTTCTGGCCAAATAATGCGGTTTAGCTGAATTTCATGCGATTGCCCTGTTCTTTTGCTTGACATGCGTGTTGCGTGATTTTAAGATGCACGCTGTAAGCAGGTGTGCATTATGATTTTGAGCCCTTTACGATATAACGGTTGTGATGACAACAACACAATGTCGTAGGGAACAATCAAATAGACAATTGAATCACGAAATCACTCATCAAGGAGAAAACCATGACACAGGAAAAGGGTATTGATTCTCTTATGACGGAAGAGCGGACGTTTCCGCCGCCGGCGCAGATACAGGCCGACGCGCACGTCAAGAGCGTCGAACAGTACGAACAGATGTGGAAGCAGTCCGTGAATGATCCGGACGGCTTCTGGCTTGAGCAGGCCAAGAGCCTCGATTGGTTCAAGGCGCCGACAAAGTCTCTGGACTATACGTGGGACACGCAGGCCCGCAAGATCGAGCACACATGGTTCGCCGACGGGCAGTTGAATGTCTCATATAACTGTCTCGACCGCCACCTCGGAACACCTGTCGCCAAGAAGACTGCGATCCTCTGGCAGGGCGAGGCCGAAGACGCCGTCAAGGAATACACATACGAGCAATTGCACAAGGAGGTCTGCAAGTTCGCCAATGTGCTGAAAGCGAAAGGCATAGAGAAGGGCGACCGGATTGCGATCTATCTGCCGATGGTGCCGGAACTGGCGATCGTTATGTTGGCGTGCACGCGTATCGGCGCCATTCACTCGATCATCTTCGGCGGTTTCAGCGCCGATGCTATCGAGGGCCGCGTTAATGACTCCGACTGCAAAATGCTCATTACCTCCAATGTTTCGTTGCGTGCCGGAAAGCACATAAGACTCAAGGATATTGCCGACGCGGCGCTTGAAAAGACTCCTACGATTGAGAATGTCGTGGTCGTCAAAGTCAACGACGAGCCTTGCGGCATGAAGGACGGCAGGGATGTCTGGTATCACGATGAGATTGCGGGCGCATCCGAAGAATGCGAGGCAGAGCCTATGAATGCCGAGGATCCGCTGTTTATCCTCTACACCTCCGGCTCAACGGGCAAACCCAAGGGTGTCGTCCACACAACCGGCGGCTACCTGATGCACACTGCTATTACTCACAAGATCGTCTTCAACATTCACGATAATGACGTTTACTGGTGCACCGCCGACATCGGTTGGGTGACCGGACACAGCTACATCGTCTATGGCCCGCTCGCGAACGGCAGCACGTCGCTGATGTTCGAGGGAGTCCCGACCTATCCGGACGCCGGTCGGTTCTGGCATATTTGCGACAAGTTCGGCGTTACCGTTTTCTATACGGCGCCGACGGCTATCAGGGCGCTAATGCGTCTCGGCGAAGAATGGCCCGCCAAGTACGACTTGGGCACACTGAGAATTCTCGGTTCGGTCGGCGAGCCCATAAATCCGGAAGCCTGGATGTGGTATTACAATAAGATCGGCCGCGGTCGCTGCCCCATCGTCGATACCTGGTGGCAGACCGAGACCGGCGGATTTATGATTACGCCTATGCCGGGCGCGCATACGCTGAAACCTGGCAGCGCGAACCGGCCTTTCTTCGGCGTTGACGCGGCCGTTTTACGCGACGATGGAAGCGAATGTGACGTGAACGAGGGCGGCAAGCTTTGCATACGCAAACCGTGGCCCGGAATGATGCGCACAATGTGGGGCGATCACGATCGCTTCGTCGATACGTATTTTACGATGTACGATGACATCTATTTTGCCGGCGACGGCTGCCGCATTGACAAAGACGGCGACTACTGGCTGATGGGCCGAATCGACGACGTCGTCAACGTCTCCGGCCACCGCATCGGGACCGCCGAGGTCGAAAGCGCTCTTGTTAGCCACGACAAAGTCGCCGAAGCTGCGGTTACGCCGGTTCCCCATGAGATCAAAGGCCAGGGTCTGTATGCGTTTGTGACGCTTGTGGGCGGTGTCGAGGAAACCGACGAGCTGAAGAAAGAGCTGGTGGCGCACGTGCGAAAGGAGATCGGTCCTATCGCTACGCCGGAAGCGATTCAGTTTGCGCCGTCGCTGCCTAAGACCCGATCCGGCAAAATTATGCGGCGAATCCTGCGGAAAATTGCCGAGAAAAGTACGGACAACCTCGGCGACATTACGACGCTTGCGGACCCGAGTGTGGTTGAGGCCCTGATTAAAGGTCGAGGACAATAGTCCGCCGGCTTTGAGGAGTTTCCTAAATAGGCCGGACGTATCCTTGAAGGTGCGTCCGGCCTGTCTTCAATAAACGGAGCAGTCGATGACGACGAGCGAAGAAACTACCGAATCGAAACCCGAATTCAAGAATCATGGTTGGCGCGTAACATTCGCGGGAATGGGCATCAACCTTGCTCTCGGCATTCTCTACACATGGAGTGTCATAAGCAAGCATGTGCCCGACGAATGGGGCTGGAGCGAGAATGACAAGTCGCTTCCGTACATGGTCGCCTGCCTGATCTTCTCACTCGTCATGGTGCCCGCAGGAAGGATGCAGGACAAGATAGGGCCCCGGCGTGTGGCCACAATTGGAGGTGTCCTCGTTGGTCTCGGTTTCGTACTTGCCAGCATGACGTCATCGCTTGTGGTTTTTGTCATCGGCTTCGGAGTCCTCGCCGGTGCAGGTATCGGGTTCGGCTACGCCTCGGCGACACCGCCCGCGGTCAAGTGGTTCCCGCCGGCCAAGACGGGACTTATCGCCGGTATTGTGGTTTCGGGTTTCGGTCTGGCTTCAGTTTACGCCGCGCCGCTTTCGAGGTGGCTGATAATTGCTTTTAGCTTCAAGACAGCTATCCTGGTATTGGGGATTGGGTTCCTGATTGTCGTTGTCAGCCTGGCCCAACTGATAAAACCGCCGCACAAGGTTCTTCAGTTTATCGAGGAATACGGCGAGGTAGGACGCCTGAAACAGCAAGCCATGGCCAAGGAAAAAGCAGAGGCCGAAGGCAGAGAGCTTCCCGCGAGCAAAAAAGAGGAGTTCGCTCCCAGAGAAATGGTGCGCACGGTGCAGTTCTACCTGCTGTGGTTCATGTATGCATGCGGAGCCGGGGCCGGCTTGATGATTATTTCAAAGCTTGCCGCCATTGCCAAGATACAGGCGGACATTAAGCTGGGCTTTGTCCTCGTGGCGGTGCTTGCGGTCGGCAACGGCGGCGGGCGCATAGTGGCAGGCATGCTCAGCGACAGAATTGGCCGCAAGGCAACAATGATTATATGCTTCGTGTTTCAGGCAGTTTTAATAATCCTGCTCTCACAGGCATCTGATAAAAACGGCATCGGGACGATTCCTGCAATGGCGATCATCTCGGCACTAATCGGAGCAAACTACGGCGCGAACCTGACACTTTTCCCGTCCATAACCAAGGATTTTTACGGTCTTAAGAGTTTTGGAATGAATTACGGCTTAGTCTTTACATCCTGGGGTGTCGGCGGATTCATGCTGGCCTACCTGGCGGGTAGAATGTACCAGGTGCACCAGACGTTTTCTTATGCCTACTACGGAGCTTCGACACTACTGATTCTTGCCGCAATAACGGCCATTTTCCTCAAGCCGCCGCACCACACAATCGAAGCGGCCTGAGCATGAGCTGCTGAGTTTCCAACTCCACAAATGCCCAAGAAACGACGGGCGCTGCCCCTCGACGGGAGTCTCTACTTGCCGTAGTCTCGGTTTCGAGAATTAGCCCGACAAAAAGAGTCGCCTTTCTCCACGATTGCTGCTATAGTAGCACAACCCAAACAGGATTTTGGGGTGCATTTTGGCTGCCGGCTGGGGCGGATCGCCCACAATTTACGCAGCTTATTGTCCCAATTTCTGAGGGGAAAGGAGCAGCACGGCCATGACATAAACACATCACTTGCGCAGAATTCCTCGATTACATAAAGCCAGGGAGAAATAGTATGTCTGACAGCAACTTCAAAACAGAGTACTGGAAGAAGAATCTCAAGTATCTCACCGTCCTGCTTAGCATCTGGTTCATTGTTTCCTATGGTTTCAGCATCATCTTCGTTGACTTTCTGGACAAGATCAAGATAGGCGGCTTTAAACTCGGCTTCTGGTTTTCGCAGCAGGGTTCGATTCTTGTTTTCGTCATCATAATCTTTGTCTATGTGCGCCTGATGAACAAGCTGGACAGACAATTTAGAGTCCAGGAAAATCAGGCGAAGAAGGAGGCGAAGAAATGATGGATGTACAGGCCTGGACCTACGTTATCGTTACGTTCACCTTTATTCTCTACATTGGGGTCGCTATATGGTCGAGGGCCTCATCTACAAGTGAATTCTACGTGGCGGGCAAAGGAGTTTCCCCCCTGGCCAATGGGATGGCCACAGCGGCCGATTGGATGTCGGCGGCGTCATTCATTTCAATGGCGGGGCTGATCTCCTTCATGGGCAGGGACGGCTCGATGTACCTGATGGGCTGGACCGGCGGTTACGTTCTGCTGGCGCTGCTGCTGGCGCCCTATTTGCGAAAGTTCGGCAAGTACACCGTCCCCGATTTTGTCGGAGAACGGTACTATTCCCAGGTGGCGCGCGCAGTTGCGGTATGCTGTGCCATATTCGTGTCATTCACGTATGTCGCCGGGCAAATGCGAGGCGTAGGGGTAGTCTTCTCCCGTTTTCTTGAAGTCAATATTGGCACCGGTGTGGTCATCGGCATGGGAATCGTGTTCTTCTATGCCGTCATGGGCGGGATGAAGGGCATCACCTACACTCAGGTCGCTCAGTACTGCGTTCTTATCTTTGCCTTCTTAGTGCCGGCGTTCTTCATTTCCATCATGATGACGAACAATCCGATTCCCCAGCTTGGTTTCGGCAGCAAACTTGCAGGTTCCGAGGGCGTGTACCTGCTCGATAAACTCGACGGTCTGAATCAGGAACTCGGATTCGCCGCATATACTTCCGGAGTAAAAGGCAGGCTCGATGTTCTCTGCATCACAGCAGCGCTGATGGTGGGAACCGCCGGATTGCCCCACGTCATCATCCGTTTTTTCACGGTTCGCAGAGTCAGGGACGCGCGGGTATCCGCCGGCTGGGCGCTGGTTTTCATCGCGATTCTTTATACCACCGCCCCGGCGATTGCCGCCTTCGCCCGAACTAATCTTATCAATACGGTCAATGAGAAAGAATATGCGAACATTCCATCCTGGTTCAGAAACTGGGAAAAAACCGGACTGATCGCATGGATCGACAAGAACGAAGACGGCAAAGTCCAGTATCGTTACGGGGACGCATTCGAAGGCAAACCGGTATTCGATGGGGAGCTCGGACCGCAGGGCCAGCGGCGTGTCGGTAACAAACCTGCCGATGGCGACAATGAACTCTTTGTCGATCCTGATATCATGGTGCTGGCCAACCCCGAGATTGCCAGATTGCCCAACTGGGTGGTCGGCCTGGTGGCAGCCGGCGGTTTGGCCGCGGCACTCTCGACGGCGGCCGGATTGCTCCTGGTCATATCAACCTCAATCTCGCATGACCTTCTGAAGAAGATATTTATCCCCGGAATTACCGAGAAACAGGAGCTGCTGTTCGCCAGAATTGCGGCGGGTTTTGCCGTAGTGCTTGCGGGGCATTTCGGCGTTCATCCGCCGGGATTTGTCGCCCAGGTGGTTGCGTTTGCATTCGGATTGGCTGCGTCGTCGTTTTTCCCTGCCATCCTTATGGGCATCTTTTCCAAGCGCATGAACAAGGAGGGGGCGATATCGGGCATGCTCGCGGGCATTACATTTACCGCCGCCTATATCATCTATTTCAAGTTCGTCAATCCGTCCGCCAATATCCCCGATAATTGGCTGCTCGGCATCTCGCCGGAGGGAATCGGCACGATAGGTATGATCTTAAACTTTGCGGTCGCTCTGACGGTTTCGCACTTCACGTCCCCGCCCCCGGCGGATGTGCAGGCTCTGGTCGAGAACATCAGAGTACCCAAAGGCGCCGGCGAGCCGCACGAAATCAACGCGTGACAAGAGGTCCGCATGTAGAAAGAGCAAGTTCCGCGAAGCGCGAAGGAGTCATGTCGTAATCTTTCGCATAATAATAACGAGTAGCATATCAATTGTCTCATTACCCATTCTTGTAAGGGGGTATGTTAATAATTACGGCATGAGCCTTTAGTCCCGTTTCAACAGCCCCGCTGTCCCTCGTTTCCTCCTATCTTCTAGACCATTCCATAGAGTTCTTGTCTTTGTTCTCGCCGACCTTGCAGTATTTACACTTAAATCCGCACTTTTCGTAAAGCTTAATCGCAGGGATTGCATCTTGAAAAACATGAAGAGTAAGAGAGTCATGTAGTTCCTGTGCTTTTGTGACTAATTTGGTGGCTACTCTTTGTCTTCGATGTTCTGAACTTACATACAGATTATCAATGTAAGGCTTACTTCTCGGAGTAGTCAGTGTCATGAAGCCAATGATTTTGCCACGAGCCTCACAGACATATCCAGAGGATGCTGCAACAGCTTCGGGAAGATCGTCTTGTACCATTGAATCGAGACGTGAATTTAATTTCTCATCAGGATCCAAAGGATGCTCGTTCTTGTATTCAGTCTTCCACAGGTCGCCGACTGCTTTTATATCTTCCTGTCGCATCTGTCGAGGTTGAGTCATGAGTTTTCCATATTCTGATGCACTGGCTGATGGGCGTCCGTCGGGTCATCCACTTCCAGCCAGATGCTATTTTGCCCTGTCTTCTAAGTGGGCTTTGATATCTGAAACCAGCTTTGCCAGTTGTTTTTTTAAACCGGGTATCTGCAAATCAGCGTACAGTTTCCCAGTTAAAAATCCTGGCAACGCGACAGGATCACAAAGTAATGGAATTACTTTGACTCTCCGAAATTCAATTTCTTGGTTCATTGCGATCTCTATTTCCTTCTTCACCCATTCGGAGTCTATTGAAGTCTTAGAAATGATCACCAAGAGGATGTCGACAAGAGTCAATTGCCACCCTTCCAGACTCTTACATCAAATTTGACAGACAACTGCGTCATTAACTAAAGCCCGTGAATTGGAAAGATGTTCTTCCTGAGCAGTTCTATCGTTGCCTCCAGGGCGGGCATTACTATTTGGCGCTGTGTCTGGCTTACAGCGAGCGCCCCGTCTCGCAGCCCTGCTGGCCACTCCGTACTTTCGAGCATAACGCCGCCGAGGGCGTGATCTATATCTTCTCCGCTGTCGGCGCCGCAGAAGATGCTCCAGGCCAATGCCCAGGCCCGGACGGTGTTATCGACATTGTATCCGCCGCCGCCGGTCGCAAGGATGGGTTTGTCGAGGCTCATCAGATGATCGATGATCCGGGCATAAGCGTTGTTGGTCAAGCTCAGATGTGCGAGAGGGTCCCCCGACAGGGCGTCAGCCCCCAATTCAAAAACGACCACGTCAGGCTCATAAGCCGCAGTCAACGGCGGCACTATGGCGTCGAACGCCTTGAGGTATGCTTCGTCATAAGTTCCTATCGGTAGGGGGACATTTACACAGTAGCCTTTCCCCTCGCCGTCTCCTATTTCGTCCTCGAATCCGGTCCCGGGAAACAGCGTTTTCGGATTTTGATGAAATGATATGGTCATCACATCCCTGCGATTGTAGAATCCGAATGCGACACCATCGCCGTGATGGACGTCAACGTCAAGATACAAAACTCGTTTTCCCTTCTCGGCCAGCACCGTACAGGCAAGCGCCACATCGTTGATATAGCAGAAGCCGGAAGCATGCTCGGGGCCTGCATGATGAAATCCCCCCGACGGATTGAAAGCGACATCGGCCTCGCCCGACAGGATCATCCCGGCGCCTGTAAGAGTGGCTCCCGTCGCCAGGACCGCGTACTCGTACAATCCCCTGAAGACGGGGCAATCCTCCGTGCCGATTCCCATGCCGAGCGCCTCTGCATCCCAGCGTCCCCTCGCTGCGGTCTTCAACGCGTGCAGGTAGCGGGCCGTGTGAAACTTCTTGAGCACAACTCTCTCGGCAGGCGCCGGCGACACCTCGCTTCTGCCGCTTCCCGAAAGCAGGCCCATCGAGTTCGCAATCTGGCGGGTCTTCTGCGCCCTGATCGTATTAAAGGGGTGCTCCGGCGGGTAAGGATATTTCTCAAGCTCCGACGAATATATAAAAGCGACTTTTCTCATGAGCTATGGCCGGGCTATGGATGATTTGCAAGCACGACAACCTCTGCGGGCGGGATGTCTCGAATCGGAACGAATGCCCGGCCGTCTGCCGTTTTGTTTACGGGGACTGCCGAGCCCACGGGATGCGGGCCTGCAAATTCCTGCGTCGCCGCCGCCTGGGCTGTATTGAAGACAACTGTCATTGTGCCGTTGCCGTCCGTGCTGAGGTTCGTATCGACGATGACATCGGCTCCCCGTTGCTCGGCGCCGTTGGTGTTCATGACGCAGAGCAATTCCTCGTCGTCGAGAATGCGCGACCATGCAATGATTTCACCTGAGCTGTAAACGTCGAACGGTCTGTTCAAAAAGGATGTGCATCGCAGATACTGCCTGCCGCTGCGCAAGGCGGGATATTTCATACGAATTGCCGCAGCCCCGGCGATTCGCTTGTACACGGGATTGTGCTCGTCGAAACAGTGATGTCCCGCCGTTCCGAACGGGCCGAAACCAGGCAGATCCGGATCGGTATTGTGCAGGCCGTCTGTTCCGGACGCCCTGGGATGTTCCGGGCCGAACATTGCCTCGCGCAGATAGCGGTCTGAGCGTTTCCAGTCCGGCAGCCATTTCCTTTCGGAAGGCTCGGGGCCGGCAAAAGCCTGCTCTGTGCCGTAGTAGATGCACGGGATGCCCAGGGTGAACAGTTGCAGGACCGTGCCGGAAATGACCTGGTGGTCGCAGGACGCTTCGCTTGAAAATCGAACCTTCTCGCTGTAGATGTGATCGTGATCGTCGAGAATGGAAACGTGCCGCTGCCCTAAGTTACGGTGTGATCCCATGCTTGCGTCGCCGGGATTGAAGCCGTCAAAATAGTCTCTGGGCGACCTGAGTCCTTTGGCGACGCCGCTTAGAATCGGACACATTTCCCCAATATCCAATACCGCGGTAAGATTGCGGTCGAGGGAATCGAGATAAAGGTCCTGGGCGTAATCTCCGCCGGCAATCTCGCCTACGAGGAAGAAATTCTGTTTTCCGAGATTCGCGGCGAATTCTTTGATCGCGCCGCAGAAATTCCGTGCCTGCTCCTTGGCGACGTGCTTGAGCGTGTCGATTCGGAACCCGTCGCAGTCTGTAAGGGCGATCCAGTATTTGTAGCATCGGGACAGATCGCTTAACAGGTGCGGCTGGTCAAGATCAAATTCCCGCAGATCACAAAAGTCGCTGCGCTTGTGTTCGGCGTTCGGATCGTCGATATCACCCTTGCCCAGATCGCCCGTTCCGGCCCGCGTGTAGCAGTTCTGGTGCTGTAATTCGGTGGGCCAGACGCCGTCTTCTTCTGCTGCGATGTCGGGGACAGGCTCACCCTGGCCGTTGCGCCAGGCGCCGAACGGATACCTGCCGTTTGAGTTGTAATCGGCTTCATGTACCCCTCCGGGAGTGTCAGACCTGTAAAGCCAGTTGGAGCCGGAGTGGTTGAAGACAACGTCGAGAATGACCCGCAAACCTTCCGAATGTGCGGCGGCTACCAGCTCAACGAGGTCCTGCCGGCTGCCGAATCGAGGGTCCACGTCCAGGAAATCCTGAATGCCGTACCCGTGATAAGTGTCCAGATGCCCTCGCTGCCTGAGTACGGGGCTGAGCCACAGGGCAGTGACACCGAGCTGTTTCAGGTAGCCCAGCTTCGATTGCACTCCCTTTAGAGTGCCGCCCTGCCAGCGCTGCGCACCTGAAGCGGCCCATTTATCCCAGCGCCAGGGTTGGCCGTCGGGCACACCCGGACGGGCCGCTTCGAGATTTTGTTTGTCCAGCAGCGGACGTGTGTCTTCTCTGCCGTCGCTGAAGCGATCCACCAACAAAAAGTAAAGGACCTGGTCTCTCCAGTCAACGGGTGAGGGAAAATAGCTCTGGCGTTCCGGCCGGCAGGCAATGCCGCGCACACTGTCAGGTCTTGCCTGACTTAGCACGTCCTCTGCGAATGACATGTTTCAGACTCCTTTCCTAATCCAACCGCATTCAGTTAGTTAAGAAGCTTGCGCCTAAAGACAAGACAAACACAACATGAGTAACGACAATCGTGTTCACCGCGAAGAGGAATACTTTAGGATTATCACAGTTCTTCTCGACGGTCCTGACGCTCTTGAGAATCCACGGCAACGTCACGACGGCAGCCAACGCCAACAGGGGAATTGCCTTGAGGACCACGCCTAAGACCAGGAGTACAAAAAGCACGGTCAACGACAGCTTCAGCAGCACTATCGCTCTTTGTTTTCCAAGCCTGACCACTAAATTCCGTTTTCCGACCAGCATGTCCTGATAATAGTCGGGTATTTCGTTGAGAACCGCAAGGCAAAATACGGACAATCCGCTGATCAATGAGACGAAAAACGGCACAAACGCCACCGATTTTGTCTGCACGTAGTAGCTGCCCAATACCATGAAAGGGCCATAGCAGAGGGCTATCGTCAGTTCGCCAAAACCGCGATACGCCCATCGGATAGGCGGGCCGACATAGAAATAAGCGCCCAAAAATCCGAAAAAGGCAAACAGCAGTATAAGCCAGCCTATCTGCATCGTCAGATAGACACCGACAACGAAAGCAAGCCCAAGGGCTGAGAGACCGAGAGGAAAAAAATATGTTGGAATGCTAATGTCGCCCGGAGAGAAGATTCTATCTCCACCCTCTTTAGCGTCGAAATACTCGTTAAACAGCTCGACGGCAACCAGTACCAGAAAAATCCCTGCAAATCCCCATAAAGCGTAGCTCCAGTTCAGTGACTTGTGCAAACCGAAGGCGATTGCCTGCCCTAACAAGTAAGGGAGCATCCCGGCGAAAAGAAAGAACCGATATCTTATCAGTCTAAAGATGTTCATAGTCAGATTTGAATTTAGAATTGTGAATGTAGAATTCTCAATTTTCCATTGTCGAATGCCAAATGCCGATTGGCAACAATCAAAAATCCCAATTCTTCATTCTTCATTCTCAATTCTCAATTCTTCAGACCGGCCTCCAGTTGTTCGATTCAGCCAAAAGGTTCGGGTCGGCAATTACTTTCCCGGTAAACTCAACTACTTCGGGCTTTCGCCAGGCTGTTTTGTAATCGTCCCAGACCTGTTTGAGGCTCTGCTTCTTCAAGTCCCCGCAAGTAAAAGGCAGAGGGCCGATGAGCTTGACTTTGCCGTTGGGTATGATCAGCAGACTTGCCGAGGGACATTCCAGGCGGTACTTCAATTCCTCGATCACGTCATACGGATAGTAATAGACTTTCATCTTGCCTTCGTACCGGGCGGCCTTTTCCTGAACGACTTCAAAGAATTTATCATACTCTGCGTCGGACGGGCATATAATATCCCAGTTCTTTGCTGCCCGGCCGATTCGCATTGTCTTGCCCGTGTAGAGGCCGTAAACTCCCAGTGAATAAGCCAAATCGCAAAGGTCGCCGATCTCATGGATATTGAACTTGGTGGGCACAAAGACAATCTCGGTATTGACGCCGCGATCGAGAAGATATTTGCAGGCCTCTATTGCCTTTTCCCAGTCCCCTGCCAATCTCAAGCTCTCGTGCGCCTGGGAGGTTGCCCCGTCAATGCTCACCTGCACGGACCGCATCTTTAGCGCTGCGAGTTTGTCGGCGACTTCTTCGTCGATGAATTCACCGTTGGTCTCTATTTTGAGACTGATGTTGTTGTCCCTGATGATCTGGCAGGCGTCAAAAATGTGAGGGCAAAGCAACGGCTCTCCGCCCGAGATAGCAACGTAAGGAATGTCCAGCTCCACGATCTGCCGGCAGAAATCGAGCGACTGCTCCTTTGTCATCTCATCGGGCATACTGTGGCCCGATTCCTCACAGCAATGCAGGCATCCCAGGTTGCAGGCTGAATTGATCTGCCAGGCGATAAAAAGCGGGGATTCATAATCCTCGAACCTGGTCCCTTCGAACATCGCTCGTAATTCGTTATCAGGCCCCGGGTTGGTCAGCCTGTTCAAGTCCTTGCCTTCTGCTACAATATCCATGCTTACTCCTGTGAACTTTCGCAAATTATCTTGTTTGATTTCAACTGCTCGGCAAACTCGGCTATGTCTTTTTCCATCGCTTCTCTGTCGCCGTCATAGCTGTCAGCGAGAGTGCTGACTATCTCGGGCAGATCCATTCCTTGCTCGACCAGCCGCAAAATCTCGCTGCCCACCTCGTCGGTGATGAAGATTTTTTCGGTCAGCGTGTCGAATACGACCGTCCCGAATTTTTCCTTCCTGATTTTCGTGTGTTCGGTGAAATTCATCCGAGCCTCTCTTTCTTTTCTATACCTGAAATTGCGTCATTGCAAGCGAAGTTAAGGATACTCCCCCCCACGGTGTCTCGGGTCTGCTCAATGTGAGCGCGAACCTGCCAATGAGATTGCCATCCCCCCACAGGCGGAGCGAACAAATCCAACATAGAAAATTCCGCGAAAAACGCGTAACCGAGTAATACCCCTCCGCCCCTGGCACAGGTCATTAAGTGAATCTAATATAAGGCTGGGCCATCACTTTGCCGGAAACGTCCTCGAGCTTTGGCTTTTGCCATTTCTTCTTCGTTTTGCCTTCCTTGACCTGACTGACAGCCGTTTGTCCCTGGTTGATTTCCACTTGTTTCCTGTCCATAAACTACGTCTCCTTTTCATTCGTTGCCATAAAGCCTGCAGGACCCAACGGGATCTTGCCGCAGGAACCAACAAGAAAACGTAATATATTCAGTCTTTCGTCCAAATGCAAAGTTTTTTTGAGATTTTTCGCCTTGCACCGATAACCTGCTCATCGTGTGGTCTCCGATCCGCCTATTTCGACCCGTCTGTGAAAAGATAGGGGGCAAGAGCACCAAATGTTGTACAATGGATACTCACCTTTCCGGTTGAACACGAAAAAGAAGATTAGGTGAGAGTCATGGAGCATTTTTCCCTGGTAGAGTACAGACCATTTCAGTCAATGTCTGAAACTGTAAGGAAATGTAGCAGCATGCGGTGCAGGCAGTATCTCCCCGGCGAGCATTTACAGCCCTACATATCCTGTTATTGGACAATGACATCGGACGTGGAATTGGCAGAGCCGATCTCGCACAGAGTCATCCCCGATGGATGTGTTGACATAATTTTCGACCTGTGTGGATGTTCTTATGGAGAGGCGGCTTCCATTGCCGGAACTATGACCAGGCCCATATTTGCAGAACTGAGAGGCCGGGTTAACTACCTGGCAATTCGATTTCTACCCGGCGGCTTCCTGCATTTTTTTGACAGTCCCGCGTATCATTTTACCGACCGCATCATTCCATTGGAGATGATGTCAGGCAAAGGGCAGCACGATCTAACGGAACGATTGATTCGGGAAAGTCCCATCAGCGACAAGATAGAATTGCTCGAAAGCTACTTAGGCGGTCTCTTGATGAGAAATAACAGGAACGATCCGGCAGTAAGAAGCACCCTGCGCAATATTCTCAAACATAAGGGCAACATTGAGATTTCGCAGTTGTCAAGGAACGCAAATACCAGTCGGAGGCAATTATGCAGAAAGTTCAGTAAGTGGATTGGCATCAGCCCAAAGTCTTTTTGCAGGATAATTCGTTTTCAGAACATCTTGCGGGCACTGCCCCCTCGTTCAAGACGCAATTTGCTGCATGTTGCTTTGGACGGCGGTTACTACGACCAATCTCACTTTATTCATGAGTTCAATTCCTATTACGGACTGAATCCTTCGGAGTTCCTAAGACACGAAAAATTTTGAACATGTCCGATTTTTACAATACCGGCAGCGTCGTGATTGATACCTTTTAACAAAATGGCTGGTTGAAAGCTTATCGGCGAAGAATTTAGGTCTGATGAAAGGATGGGCAATGAAGAAAAGAATCGGATTAATTCTGAAGATTGCAGCAATTTCCTTTTTGACTATACGTTTGGGAGGTTATGCAGCGGCTGACAAAAGGAGTAAGGATTTTGCGAACCAGTCCATGAAGAATGAAGGGGCAAAAAGGATGTACAAGAAGCTTACGACAAATATGATGGTTGAGGATGTAAATCGTACAGTAGATTTCTACAGTGATGTTCTCGGATTTGAATTTGTTATGGGTGTGCCGCAAGACAGTCAGGAGATTGTAACTGCAAAGCAAAAGGGTCAGACATTAGGTTTTGCGATAGTAAAGTGCGGGGATGTAGAAATGATGTTTCAGACGAGAAAAAGTCTGGCTGAGGAAATCCCCGAGTTTAATGGCATGAAGATCGGCGGTTCTTTGACTTTCTACGTAGAAGTGGAAAACGTTGAGGGATTGTATGCCGAATTGAAAGATAAAGTCACAATTCTTAAAGACATACAAACGACTTTCTATGGAAAGCGGGAATTCTATATTCGAGACTGCAATGGTTATATTCTGACTTTTGCAGGAGACGTTTGAGGGCTGACTCTATGACACAATCCACCTCAGACCAGTTGACACAAATTCCCGGCGTAGGCGAAGCAATCGCTCAACATATCCGAAACATCGGGATTAGCTCCATCAGCCAGCTCAAAGACAAGAATCCTGAGAAGCTCTATCAGAGACTTTGCGATTTTAAGGCCGGCCCGGTCGATAGGTGTATGCTCTACGTGTTGCGCTGCGCGGTGTACTACGCCTCGAACGCCGAGCACGATCCGGAGTTGCTCAAATGGTGGAACTGGAAGGGCGATGTGTGTTGAGAATCGACTTTTAAGCGAACACGTCCTGACTTGTCATTCCTGGCACTGGGCGACTTTGAGCGGCAGCGTCGCCGGCAGTCGAACCGTGAAGGCTGAACCGGAACCTTTCTTGCTCTCAACGCTGACGGTGCCATTGTGGCCCAACACGATCTGACGGGCTATCGCCAGGCTCAAGCCCCGGCCCTGTGCTTGGCGGTCGGCGTTGGGACCCGAGAATTCATCGAACACGTAGGGCTGGTACTGGGGGTCGATGCCTTCACCGTTGTCGGTTATGCTCAGGCACACGTCATCATTGTCACTGGAGACATGAACGGTTACACTCCCGCCGGACCGGCTAAAGCGAACTGCATTATCGAGGATCGCCGCGACCACCGTGTTGATCTGCTGCTCGTCGAGGCAGATAGTCGGGTTAATTGCGAATTCCTCCTCGATTTTGACATTTCGATTTGTTGCTTCGGCGGAAATCTCACCAATTACTCCACGGACCAGCGCGCCCAAATTGGTCGGAACCATACTGAATTGCCGCTCTCCGGATTTTAGCGAGCTGAGAACCATAGCATTATCAAAGAAGCGGTGCAGGTATTCGGTGACGCAGTGTATCTGTTCGAGAAGCGGCCTTAACTCTTCGGCGTCGATGTTCTTTTGAGACAGCAACATCTCAGCCGGCCCGATGAGATCGTTGAGCTGAGAGCATGCTTCCTGGGTCAGCAGCCTCAAAATGTTGGTCTTGAACCGATCCACTTCTTCGGCAGAGTTAAGGCGCTGATACACCCGCATCTTTGCCATCAGTTCGGCCTCGTCAAACGGTTTGGTGATATAGTCGTCCGCACCCGCTTCATATCCTTTGAGACGTTCGGATACCATCGCCAGGCTGGATACCATGATGATCTTCGTACGCGCCAGCATGGAGTCTTTCCGCATCCGGCGGCATACTTCGTAGCCGTCCAGGCCCGGCATCATCACGTCGAGCAGAACGATTTCAGGCTGAAAATCCGCCGCTGTTTTGAGAGCCTGTTTGCCCGATGAGGCAGTTCTGAGATCGTATTCTTCTTCGCTAAGCATCCGCCGGACGATTGCCAGATCAAGTGCGTCATCATCGATAGCTAATACCCTGGATCGCTTTTGTACCATAACGCGTATATCGGACAGAAGCTGACCCTGTATTAGCTATTACTTGAGTCTTGGGCTAAAAATCTTCCTGTCGGAGCAGGATTCCGACAGGAAGCCTTGCTCCCTGCGAGGAAAAGACGCGTATGCATCACGTTTCGCTGTTGGATTCTTGTTTCCTGCCGCACTGCGAAAGGTCACTTTCTCAACTCAGGCGTATCCGGCTCGATGTGGATGGTGATGTTGATAGGGCGCGTTATCTGCTCATCCAGGGCTTTTTCCAGATTCTCGGTTATTTGGTGTGCGGCCGTCACGCTCAAATCCGGCTCGACAAGGATGTGCAGGTCGAGAAAGACTTCTCTGCCGACCGTGCGGGTTCGCAGCTTATGCCAATGGTGTATAGATGAGTCGGACTCGATTATGCGTTTGATATGCTCAATCGTGCTCGAATCGGCAGCGCTCTCGGTCAGTTCACGCAGGCAATCACCCGCAATGTGAATGCCGACAAGTATTATCATCAGGCCAACCGCGACGGCGGCGAGCTGGTCGCCGTACTCGAAGCCGAACCACCGAATCGACAAAAAACCTGCGACAACCGCGACCGAACTCAGAGCGTCACTACGTTGGTGCCAGGCGTTTGCATAGAGAGCGGGACTGTGCCATTTTATGGCGACTTTCCTGGTCAACCTGTAAAGAAGCTCTTTGGCAACAACAGAAATGATTGCGACAACGAGCACCGGCATACCGGGCTTTGCGATTTTGCCTTTTGCTATGTCTATCGCGGCGTAGCAGATCATTGCCGAGCCGACACAGATAAGGAAAAAGGCGATAAAACCGGCCGAGAAGGTTTCGATTCGACCGTGGCCGTAGGGATGCTTCGTGTCGGGCTCCTTCGAGCCGAAGTGATAACCTAAAAGGACGGCCACGTCGGTGGTTATGTCGGAAAGCGAGTGAAGGCCGTCCGCCACAAGGGCGATTGAGCCGCTGAAAAAACCTACAGCGAGTTTGGTGGCAAGGAGGCAGATGTTCGTCGCGATGCCGATGTTTGTAACTGATTTTATCGCGTTGCCGGCGGCCGTTTTCTTGTCGTCGTTCATCGGTATCTCAGCTCAAAACTTCGTCGCGTATTTTCGAGACCGCATCGATGTATTCCTGAGCGGCGGGCCGGTCTTTTGCTTCGATTATGACGCGCATGACAGGCTCGGTATTGCTGGCTCTGGCGTGGATCCAGCCGTCTTCGAAATCGAATCGGCAGCCGTCTGTGGTGTCGAGTCTGGCGCCGGCAAACTTGTCTTTTGCCAAATCCAGGACTCGCCGGGCCTGGGTATGGTCGGCCGCAAACTTGGCTTTATTCATATAGTAACCGCCGAGTTCGCCGACCAATTGGGTGACGGTCTTTCCGGTCTCAGCCATAAGTTGCAGGATCAGGGCGATCCCCACGAGGCTGTCGCGGACCGGCCCCACTCGCAAATCAATGACGCCGCCGTTGCCCTCGCCGCCGATGATGCAATCGTTCTCGAGCATCGCTGCGGCAACGTTTGCCTCGCCGACGGCAGTGCGGATGACCCGGCCGCCGGCCTTCTCGGCTATATCATCAATCATTCTCGAAGTCGATAGATTTGTCGCCGCATTGCCGGTTCTTTTGGCGAAGATGTGTTTCGCGGCAAGAGCAAGAGTGTACTCTTCACCGACATACATCCCGTTTTCATCGACGATTGCCAGTCTGTCGGCGTCGGGATCCTGAGCGAAGCCAACGTCGGTCCCTTCGGCCTGGACTATCTGGCCAAGACCCGCCAGATTCTCAGCAGTCGGCTCAGGTTCATGGGCGAACGAGCCGCTGGGTTCATCGTTGACCGGAACCACTTCACAGCCAAGCTCTACCAACAGCTTCTTCGTGATGGGGCCTCCGGCGCCGTTGACGCTGTCTAAAACGACCTTGAACTTTCTTGCAGCTATCGCTTCCCTATCAACAATCGCCAGAACCTTGGAGATATGAACGGCATCGGTTTGCTCGCTGGAGGTCACTTTGCCGCGACTGGCCGAGTCTGCAAAAGCGAAATCCTTATCAAAAAAGCACCGCCTGATTTGCTCGGCTTCCAACGGCGGCGGGGCGATGCCGTTGCCGAGGAGCAGCTTTATGCCGTTGTATTGAATCGGGTTGTGCGAGGCGGTTATGACCACGCCGCCGGTGCAGGCAAGCTGCCTCAACATGACACTCACGCCGGGTGTGGTCACGAGCCCCAAATCAATCACGTCAATTCCAACGGAGCATAATCCCGCCATCACGGCTGATCCCAACATTTGCCCGCTGGGCCGGGAATCCCTGCCGAGACATACTGTCAATTGCTGCTCTTTTGCCGGGTATTTGTTTTTCAAGAACGTGCCGAATGCGCAGCCGTAATCGGTGGCGACCGAAGCGGTAAGATTCTCGCCGACGATGCCTCTCATCCCGCTGATACTCACCATCAACTTCTCAGCCATAGCAAACTCGTATTGCGTATATCGTATTGCGTATTGCGTCAAAACCACTCATGCGGAGTCGGAATTCTACGTGAAAATGATAAATATTTCTTTATTACGCAATACGCATAACGCATCACGCAATACGAAAGTCAGTCCAGCTTGCAGACGTAAATCTCGTTTACGAACTCAAGCCTGCCAAGTTCTTCAATTGCTTCGGTGTTGGGTTCCTGGTCCAGGCTAACGGCGAGCATAGCTTTCTGCTCGGCCGGTTTTTGCCCCACACCCATGGTGCAGATGTTTATGCCGTGTTTGCCGCAGACGGTCCCGACCGAGCCGATAACGCCCGGCTTGTCGTCGTTGAAAATGACCAGGACGCTGCCCTGGGGAGTCACTTCGATATTGAAGCCGTCGATTTCAATGATGCGCAGCAGCGTTCCGCCGAAGACCGATCCGGTCACAGTGCGCGTGACCTTGTCTGTAACCACTTTGGCTGTGAAGCTCGCGGCGACGTCTTTGACCTCGGCGTTTTTCGTCTTGTCGATGCTTATGCCGCGCTCCTTAGCCAAAACCGGGATGTTGACCATGTTCAGCGGCATATCGAAGTGCTTTTGCAACAAGCCGATCGCAAAGCTAAGCGTAACCGACTCGATGGTCTGCTCGGCGATGGAGCCGCGGTACTGGACCTGAACTTCCTTGATGTGGCCCGGCGCAATAGTGCTGACAACCGAGCCGATCCGTCGGGCGAGCTTCCCGTAGTGAGTTACAATCGTCGGTTCCGCACCCGATGTGGATGGAGCGTTAAGGGCGTTCCTGACCGGCCCGCCTTTGATAGCATCGACAAGAATCCGTGCCGCTTCTACGGCAACTTCGATCTGGGCTTCCTCGGTGCTTGCGCCCAAATGCGGAGTGGCAATGCAATGCTCGAACTCGCTAAAACGCGTATTCTCCGGCGGTTCCTTGGGGAAAACGTCCAGGGCGGCGCCGGCAATACGATTCTCGGCGAGCGCATCGTAAAGCGCATCTTCGTTAATAATCCCGCCCCGCGCACAGTTGACCAATCGTGCGGTCGGCTTCATCATCCGAATCTGCTCGGCGTCAATCATATTCAGCGTCTGCTCGTTCCTCGGCACGTGAACGCTGATGAAATCGGCATCCCTGAAGATTCTCTCGACGTTCTCACTCACTTTGATGCCGGCTTTTTCCGCGTCGGGCGGTGCGGCGAAGGGATCGTAGCCCAGAATCTTCATATTGAAACCTTTTGCCATCTCCGCCACTGCCATACCAATCCTTCCAAGGCCTATCAGGCCGAGCACCTTGCTGTTCAACTGGTTGCCCATGTATTTTTTCCTGTCCCAGGCGCCGCCTTTGAGGCTATTGCAGGCGGGGACGACATTTCGACTCATCGACAGAATCAGGGCCATCGTATGCTCGGCGGCGCTGAGAGTGTTGCCGCCGGGGGTGTTCATGACTATTATTCCCTTCCTGGTGGCTTCCGGGATGTCGATATTGTCAACGCCGACCCCGGCCCGGGCGATTGCCTTGAGTTTGCCGGAGTCGGCCAGGACTTCAGGCGTGACTTTTGTGCCGCTGCGGATTATCAGCCCGTCGTGCTCACCGATAATGCGTGCCAGCTCGTCTTTGTCTATGCCGGTCTTTACGACGGCTTCGACGCCGTCCATGGAATTGAGCAGGTCAATCCCCTCCTGTGCAAGTTTGTCCGTGACGAGAACTTTGATCATCGTGTGACTCCAAAATACCGTTGCTTTTCAATCATATCAGCGGCGTCATTGCTCGCCGCTTGATCAGTTTCGTGCCGCCAGCGCCCGAGCCAGTGTCACAGCCCAGCCGGAGGCTAAGATAATCACCAGCGCTAAGATTATGTGGCGGATTTTGACTTCTGCAAAGAAACGCTTGATGGAGCCGAAATATATTCCAAAAACGGCTACGAATAAAGCCAGGGCTGCTGCGACAATTGCCGCACAGTAAAGCAGGCCGGCCGCAGGCTGAATGTGGAAAGCTTCGGCTATTCTGCCTTGTGCGAAGGCAAGGGTCGCTCTGGTCATTCCGCAGGTTGGGCACGGCCAGCCGTGTTTCTGCTGGAATCCGCAGTAGCCAAGATGCCGGCCCATATCGACCTTGTAATGTCCGGCCAGAGCAAAGCCGCCGAAGTAAGCTACAACAGACAGACAGATAATCGCCGCGATTACGCGCTGGCGAAAAGACGCCATGTAGAACATTTTCACCTTATTTACCTGTTGGCTTGTGTGCATAACTGCGTTAGAATACGGCAACGTAACGGTTTAGTCAAGGTTAAAGGCGGACAACAGGATATGGCATTAGAGCAGAGAGATTTGAGCAGGATGCTGGAGACGGCTATCGTCGCGGCACGTCTGGCGGGCCAGCGGGCGATGGAAGAGATCAATTACCTCAAGGTTTCCGTGAAGAACGACACCGAGCTGGTAACGCAGGCCGATACTCGATGCCAGGAGATAATCATCGACCGCATAAAGGAGACCTACCCCGACCACGGTTTCATAGCCGAGGAAGGTGTTGACGGCAGGATATTCAAGCAGTCCCCGCGTGGCCAGGACATGCTCTGGTGGGTAATAGATCCGATAGACGGCACGAACAATTTTGCACACCGCATGTTGTTTTTTACCGTGAGTGTGGCAGTGATGCACGAAGGAGAGCCGATTGTGGGCGTGATCTTCGAGCCGGCCACCGATTCGATGTTCACAGCCGTCAAAGACGGGGACGCACAGCTCAACGACCGGCGAATAACAGCCAGCGAAGAGGCGATGGACAAGTTTGCAAGTGTCGGCCTGGAGAGCCATTTTGAAGGCGGCGCACCGGGCTGGGCCTGCGAGATTATGCAGCGGACAAGATTTCGCAATTTGGGCACAACCGCCCTGCAATTAGCTTACGTGGCAAAGGGCAGCATGGTGGCAACAATCGCCAATACCCCGAAACTGTGGGACATTGCGGCCGGGGTGGTAATCAATCGGGCCGCAGAAGCCGTTATCACCGACTGGCAGGGCGGCAAGATCTTTCCCGTAGATCTGGACAGCTACGACGGGCACAAGTTCCAAATAATTGCAGCCAACCAAAAAGTGCACGGCGAAGTCGTGGAACTACTAAGACATTGACGATTTTCGAATTTCGATTGTCGATTTTTTCGATTGAAGGGCCTGTGTCGGATCTGTAGAATTTGACTTCATGACTCCCGATGAATTGAAGGACGGGACCAAGCAATTTGGGCTTCGTGTGATCCGGCTTGTGGAGAGCCTCCCCAAAACCAAGACTGCCACTGTCATAGGTAACCAACTGCTGCGCTGTGCGACTTCCGTCGGTGCAAACTACCGCGCTGCATGTAGGGGAAGGTCGAAAGCTGAGTTCATTGCCAAATTAGGCATCGTTGAAGAGGAAGCCGACGAATCGGCCTACTGGCTTGAGATGCTCATTGAGGCTAAAGTCCTGAAACCTGACCTTGTCACGCAATTGCATACCGAGGCCGAGGAGTTGACTGCAATCATGGCAAAATCTCGCCAGACTGCGAAGCAGAAAAAATAAAATCGACAATCGAAAATCGGCAATCGAAAATCCCTTACCTTGGGTCCGGGACGGGGTGCAGGGCGACGATTCTCACTCTGTCGGCGGCCGATGTGACCCGGCTTCTGTCGAGTATGGCTATGACTCTCTTTTGCGGGCCGTCGATGCCGACTCGAACGAGGATGTAGGCGGTGAAAACGTCGCTTCGCACGGTGGCGAGGTTGCTGATCCGTGAGAAGATCACGTCCCTTTCTTCAAAATCACTCACTGCTCCGTCGTTCGGCGTAAGATCGGGGAACCGGTTCAGATCGACAGTTGCATGCGCAGGGTCATACGCATAGTAGCCCATCTCAGGCACCTGCACTAACGCGCCGGTGCTCTCGAAAGCTCCCGCTACCGTATCTCTGTAGGCAACTATCGCCTGGGCCACCGTTGGTTCCATCCACGGCAATTGGGCGATGACGTACCACGGAGCGGTATTGACGTTTATCCGGCCTTTTATCCTGGTTTCATCTCCCGAGTGACCATGATCTGCCGGGTCGATGACTGTCAGATACTGAAAAATCTTTGCGAAGACGGGGTTGCGTAAATTAAGCCGGACAAGCTCTTCGAGCGGCTCTGCATCGAGTCTGACGCCGATCATATCGTTTGGATCGCTGCTCGGGCCGACAGTCAGCGCCCTTGCTATATCGCCTATCGAAACAAAGCGCCCCGGATAATTTGTCAGATTGTAGTTCCTGCGTCCTCCATTTGTCCCGTTGGCGTTGCCCAATGTGTTGCCCGCAGTCGCCATATCCTGATACACTATATTCCAATCATTGTCCGCCCGGCAGTAGAACTGATCCACATTCTTGATCGTTTCCCAGGTGAACCATGTATCTACTGTTTGCTGTTTGTCAAGATAGATGTCCGAAGCCGATACGGTCCGGAGCAGATAGATGTCGTATCTCTGCCTCAACCGGTACTCCGGCGGATCCGATTCCGGCACTTTTTCATACTCGGCGAGCACCAAATTAGTATCTTCTTTGCCGTCGCCGGCGGACATCAAGGTTGAAACGCCGAAGGTGCTCGAAGCGGCAGAGCCGTTCGTTATCACAAATCGTCTGCCGGCCGCTATAGCGTGACCGGCCAGGTCTATTGTCCTTGCCGTTCCGCCGTTTGGATCGCGAAGCTCCAGCTTGAAATCACCTAACGCAATGTCCGCCTCGAACGGATTATAAAGTTCGACCGCAAAATGATTATTTGCAGAAATATCTGCACTGGTCTGGCTTACCCTGAATGTTAGCTCACTGATAAACGGCTGGGCCTCGAAGCCGTAATATGTTTCCAAGCCGATTGGCAGGACGGCTACTCGCGCATTACGATCGCGAAGATCAACTATGTTGACAGCTAATTGGGCGGCCAGGCTATCGGCACGCAGGGGATTGAGGCCGTTTTGCAGAATCGCGGCTCTTATGGCTGCGTGCAGCATGACCTGGTTGGCGGTATTGACATTGACCATCTTCCCATTGTTCAGGGCAGAGCCGGCGGGACTGATGATTCGGTCCATATTGTAGGTGGTGGCAATGTGCCGGTACGCATACATTGGATCAAAGGGATCGTTCGCTCGTTTTGACCACTCCATGAGGTTCGTGGCATTGTCACTGTCGCGAAGTGAGACATTGGGATTTCTGGAAAATTCAACCGGAGTGTTCAAGGTGGAGATACGAAATTCTCCGCCCCAGGCCTCCAGTCTTGTGTCTATATCCGGGTGATTAAGGAGGAACCTGTAACGAAGCTCAAGCTCGTCGGACATGTCAAAAGGTGTGTAAGGTCCATTTGGCTCGCCGTAACGCCAGACGACGTTGTCTTCATACGCACGCACATCCAGTGTGTCGATACGAGGGTCGGAGCCTGCTCTTGCGATGAGCAGATCCGTCTCTTCCGTCGAGGCGGGGGGCAAGCCCGGTCTGCCCGCCAGCGCCAGAAGACTTATCTGCGTTTGACTTGAGCCGGCGAACTGCGATATGGGCGCGTTGGGGTCGCTAAGGTCGAATTTGAATGCCGTGTTGGCATTTAGCATCGCTGCGTTGTCTATGATTCTGACCGCTGCGTAAATGGACATGCCTTTGCCGCTGCTGATGTCGGGTATGATCGTCCAGCGCGAATCGGCTATGCCGTCACCATCGGCATCGGCCATGACCGCTTCGCCTATGACGGCGGGGTCCTGATAGTCCGGCACAATCTCAGCCTGCGGAACCAGATTTGGGTCCGACCTGTAATAGATGTTGCTTATCTGCCGCCAGTAGTAATTGCCGCCCGATTCATAAGGCTCGAGAGTCGCGAGCCAGACGTTGTTGACATCGGGATAGTCGTAGTATTCTTGAATCAGCACGGGTGCATTCGGATCTGACGCATTAGGATCCGCCGCACCCGGACCTGTTGCTCCGGGGACGTCCAGAGCCAGCTCCCGCGATATCTTCGCGACGACCGTATCGACTGCGAGGTTCAGCTCCTTGTTCTCCGATATGGCGGACGTTGCCATCTTGTCCACTCGGGAGACCATAACGAACAGCACGCCGACGATAGCAAGCAGACTGGTCAGGACTACCGTCAGGATAAGCGCTGAGCCGGCGCCAAGCGATTTGTCTGAGAGTCTGTTTTCTGCCGTTTTCATTCTTAACAAGCTAATTGTCCAAATATACGATGTGCGTAAAAGTCTGGCCTTCCTTGAGAATACCTCTGGAATCATGCAGGGTGAACGTGAACTTGAGCGCCCGTCCAAGTCCCGGGATAGCGCTGAAGTGTTCCTTATCAATCAGAGATCTCGGATAACTGATATTATTTATCTGAACGACTCCGTAAGGAGGATTCGGATACAGCACTCCGGGAACCGCTTCGGGGTCGAGCCCACCAGCGCCCCCACCTCGCATAAAATTCGTATCGCTCAAATCTCCGTCTCCGTCCGGGTCAACCTCCGGCACCCATCGCTGCTGGGCATCGTACCAACTCTGAATCTTGAACTCGGCTACGCCGTCACATAGCAGCATGTGGATCGAATCCGGATCTGCCGGATCGATAGTGGACCCCCAGACATCTCGACTGACCGTAGGAACGTCAAATTTGATGCCGGTGATTACGGATAGCATGTTCTTTTTGTTTTCGTAAGGTATCTGCTTCCACTGCTCCAATGACATCTTGTCGTATTCGAAGCGGTTGTTCCATTCGAACCATTGACTGTCGGTGAAGCCATTTGGATCGAAGAAATCCGGCAGTGTCGGGTCGGCCGTCATTATATGCTGATTTCTCGCCAGAATTCGCTTTTCCGGTTTTTGGCCGTCCACTTTGATCGGAGGCTGGCCGGGAATCGGGGAAGGCTTTTTTGCAAGCATGTAACAGATTCTTGCAGTATTGCCGCGAATTTTCGGATTGGCGCCGTGAGATTGAAAATCGCCGTCGGCAAAGAAAACTATCCGGTCGAACCGCTCGTATCCGTCAAGGTCATTATCTTTGCGCATCGCATCAGGCACGGCCCTGGCCACCCAGGCGACGAAGATTTCACTGTCTTTGTTGAGGCCTTTGAAGTCGGCGTTGAGCTGATCGGTGATGGCGCGCACCTTCTGCATTATTTCGGCGTTTGCGATTGCAGTGCGCTGGGCATCGATGCCGACTCTGAAAATCACGCTCGCAAAGGCCATCATCATGGCGAGAATTCCCATAGCCACAAGAAGCTCGACCAGGGTGAAAGCGTTTTTAGTTCGTAGTCTGTTGTTCATAGTCTATCGATTCACAGATGTATTTGAGCCGGTCGATATACCTGGGAAATCTGTGAAACTGCGTCATTAGAATACAATTACTTTCTGATATACTGCTACGCACGGATACTTGCCGCCGCCGACCGGGGGCGGAACCACCCATACCGAGTCGGCCACTGTGCCCTGCCAGGGCCTGTCGAGCACGATTGTATCGGGCGCATCGGCGCTGCGCTGCAAGACTCGATAGATCAGGCCGGTCCGGTTGTCTATTATCGTGCTGCCGCCGTTGATAAAAGTCTGTTCGGCGGGGGCGGTTATCGCGAGTTTGTTTTCATTGCCTGCTCCGACAACAACCGAGACGTCAACCGGAACCGGAATGGGTCTGGCCGCTCCGCCGGGATACATCGTTCCACTGCCAACTTTTCTGCCGACGAAAACCGTTACCTGTACGAGCCGATTTGTCGGGTCCGACTGAACCGGCCTGCACAGGGCGGACCAGTAATACTGCTTCTCGGCCAATCGCTTTGTCGAAGGGTATGCAAATTCGTCCGGTGCGATTGGATTCAGAACCTCAAAGCGTTTCAACTGATTGGCCGCTAAATTAGGATCCGCCGGATTAACGCCGTACAATCTTATCTTTGCGAAGGCCTCGTCGGCTACTATCGCGGCGATGGTTCGCTCCGTGGCGATCGTGCTAAAATGGATGCCCGTGAGGAATGTGCCGCTTATGAAAATCATCCCCACCGCGAGCGTGGCGACAGCCAATAAGACCTCGGTAAGAGAAAAACCTTTGTATTGCTGCTTCTTTCTCATGAGCCTGTCAATCCGGCGAGATCATCGTCCCCGTGTATGGATTGATGTTGACCAGTTCCAAACTGTTTAAGTAATTGAATCTACCCTGCGCGTCTAATTTATCGAACTGAGTCTTATCGCAAATAACAAACCTGTTTCGACTCGGTTCGGCCCCAAGGCCCAGTTCGGGATAGTCATCCTGGACAAACCTGCCGACGCCGTGATTCGCAATGTTTCCGGGAGAGTTCAGGACGTTGTCCATCGAGGTTTGGGCGGGGCCTGCGTTGTCCGGCCGGTAAATCCCGTCTCTATTTCTTACACGAACGTTACGCACGATGAGCTTGCCGGCCGGCGAGAAAACAATCGAAAAAGTTGATGTGTCCGTGACGTACACGTTCTTTGCTTCCGGCCCCAGGTTCTGCGGATCCGTATCGTTGAGGTGTCCTGCCTGGAGTGGCCCGTCAAGCGAGTCGGCCGCGGCGGCTGCATTCGTTCCGCGATTCGTTCTGACCCTCAAGTCCATAATGATCGAAGTCTCGGGCAGCTTTATCGGTTTTACGCCTTCAACGGCCCTAAAGCCCGGACTCAGGGCTGTCTTGTCAAGATCGTGCACTATTAAGACCATATATTGGTTGCCGGTCGAATCTTGCTGAAACCGTACCCCTGCGTAGTGCTGTTCTCTTGCCGCGATAGCGCGGGCGCTGGATAAGGCTGTGCTAATCAGGCTCTTTGCGCCGCTCTGGGTCTGGAACGAGTGCAAAAGTGTTCGGATAGCAGGAAGTCCAAGGGCGGCAAGCAGAGCCATAGTCGCGACAACAACTGTTAGCTCAGGCAATGTAAGACCGGATTGTCTGGACTTCGCTTTCATTTTCTATTCTTATATATTAGTCATATCGTCGGCATTGCCGAAGTTTCTGTCCGGCCCGGCCGATACCAGTTGCGGGAAATTATTGCCGGGCTTATATATGTAATCCAAAGCCGTTCCCCAGGGATCGTATATCTCGGGTGATGTCCCGGTTGGCGTGCCGGCGGCTCCATAATTGTTCTCTATTAGTGAGTCGTTGATCTTCTCCAGGATGTGCCGCGAGTCCGGCACCCGGTTGAGTTCATAATAAAGATACTCCGAATGTGCCGGCGCATTTGCAAAATTCCTTTCGATTTGTTCCGGAAAGCCGCCTGTGAACTCGCGATACTCTTGCAATGCGCCGTCCAGCAGCCCAAAGATACTGTCCACGCCGTTCTCTTTCGTCTGAGTATCGATGCGGCTTGCCACGCCGATTACCATCGTGGCCAGGATCGAGATCACAGCGACCACAATCATTATCTCGACAAGAGTTAAACCATACTCGTATGTGCGAGTTTTCATAGCTTTTGCTCGCTCGATGCACAGTCGATGGGGGCTTTAGTTTCCAAAGTTGCGAATGTCGTCGCTTGTCCCGTAAAGACCGTCCGCCCCCGCCGAAATCAATATGTAAGAATCAGGCCTGTAAGGCCACACTCTCGCTTCTATCTTCGAGTCTCGTATGTATTCTTCGTAGAAGTACTGATAATTGTTGGTGTTGTCGAGCAAGGGGTTCATCGGGCTTACGCCGCTGGTATTGGCAACAGCCGCCTCTTTCATCATTATCAGAACTTCGTTGTCCTGGAAGTTGTACCTGCCGCGTATTATTTGCTGGGAGGTGTTCGCCCGATAGTAGAGAATCGGCGCTCCGGCCTTGACGATTTTTCCGTTGGGCAGCCTTACCTTCTTATCGGTGAAAGCGTCGCAGAGCACGTACGTTTCGGGCGCCAGTGGCCCGGTCACCGTTCCGGTTACATTGTTCCGGAACAGATCACGAAGTTTGAACGCGCTTGTAGTCGCAAGCTCGAGATAAGGTCCTTTCCTCTCGGTCATTGTGTCCGGAACACCGTCGCCGTTGAGGTCCCGGGATTTTGCCGGGTCGTACGTCGCGGCTCCGCCAAGCGTATCCAGACCGTCCGACCTCCAGGCCGAGTCAGGGTGGAATCCCAGCAGGTCCCAGCCGAGAAGGGCCTCGGTCAGCTTCTGCGCCCCGCAATAGGTGGCGTCAAGATTGGGAGGAACAGCCCAGCTTGACGGGGGATAATCGCCGTGATCGTTCTTGAAACCAGCCAGAGCCAGTTCAATAGTCGCAAACTGGGCTTTCTGCTTCGTTTCTTTGGCGATAGTGCGCACCGCGCTCACGGCCGGAACGAGCAGCCCGACCAACAGGGCCAGTATCCCCAGCACTATCAGCAACTCTATCATCGTAAATGCTGTTCTTTTTCGCTTCACAGCTACTCCTTCTCATTATCTGTTCGCGGCAACAGCCATCGAGTTTCTCATCGTTGCTTTCTCCGACTCCATAAGCAAACATTGACAAAAAACTCACTCAGCAATACCGTGCCTTCGGTCACGAAAACCTCAGGCAACGCGGCTTCGGCATCCATGCTTCTGCCGCCGGCCAAGCGACCTGCTACGGCAGTTCGCGGTATTTCCAGTCATAATTACATACATCGTCAGGTGTGCCGTACTCGCCATCCCATCCGGCGGAAATCAGGATGAAGGTGTCGGCCCTGTAGGGTCTGGATGCGGTCAGGACTTTCTCATTCTTCGTATTCATGTAGAATCTCAGACCCTGCTGAAGGCTGTGGGGAATACTACTTGCACTCCCCTGCTCCCACGGTTTGCCAAGCAGAACTAATCCGTGATTGTCTCTGTAATTGTAAATGTTTAGGGGGTTGTCCGGATTGTTCTCGTCGTGGCTGATGTTCGTAGTATTTGCCCTGTAGTAGAGTATGGGCATCCCGACCTTCTTGCCGGTTTTGCGGTGCGTTACACGCTTGTACACATCGCAGAGGACAAAATGCGTGGGCAAGAAAGGATCCGCAGTCTCGTACAGATTTCCCATTGCATAGGCATTGGCACTTTCGAGTGGCAGGTACGGGCCTTTTCTGGTGCTCAGGTTGGCCCTATACGCCACCTGGTCCAGGCTGGTTGCTTCCGGATACAACAATTTGACGCCGTCCGTGCCGTCACTCCTGAAAATCGAATCCGGGTGAAAGCCCATAAGGTCCTGGCCCATTACCGCTTCGCAGAGCTTCATCGCACCGGAGTAGGCCATGCCATCGGGGCCCATCGCGCCTGAGTCCGGGTAGCCGTCGAATTCGCTGTTGAACAGCTCTATTGCAGTGGCGATGCTTTTTAGCTGTGCCTTTTGCTTGACCTCATGGGCATATCGTTTGACCTGGTTCAGCGCCGGCACGAGCAGGCCGATGAGAATTACGATGATGCTCATAACGGTCAGCAGCTCGACAATCGTAAATGCCGCTCTTCTATTGGATTGTTTGGTGGTTGACTTCATTTTTTTCTCCTTACTTTCTATTTTTGATTAAACGCTCAATTTATCGGTTCGGCTCCTATGCGCCGGAGCTTAAGCTCGTGATAATTCCTATCATCGGCAGGAATATTGCCAGCACGATGACCATAACGACGGCGCCCAGCACGACGATCATGATCGGCTCGAGCATCGACATCAGCGAGGCAACCAGCACGTCCACCTGCTCATCGTAGTTGTCGGCCACTTTCAAAAGCATCTTGTCCAGGTCGCCTGTTTCCTCGCCGACCGCGACCATGTTGGAGACAATCAGGTCGACGGTCTTGGACTGGCGTAACGGGCCGGCGAACGTGTCACCCTGCCGGATGGAGTTGTGGACATTGCCGAGCATGTTGGCAAAAACCTCGTTTCCTGCTGTCTCGCGGGTAACTTTGAGGGCATCGAGGATCGGCACACCGGCGCTAATCAACGTCCCAAGTGTTCTTGTCCAGCGCGTGACTGCGACCTTGCTTGTTAGTTGACCCATCACAGGGAGTCTCAAATTGACCATGTCCAGCGCCAATCTACCCTGGCGAAATCGCCTGATCGCAGCCAATATGGCGGAAAACACAAACGGCGCCGGCACCAGGATCGCCCAGCCCCCAAGTGGCCACCCCAGCACGGGTATGGTGATGTCAAGCCCTGGGGCAATAGGCCCCTGTGCGATCCAGCGGCTTATCCCCAGCACCACGTTGGTTATCGTTGGCAATCCCTCATTCCCTGTCATCTCGGCAATGGCCGTCTTGAACGAGGGCACTACGAAAAGCATCAAGCCGAGGAGGATAAAAAACGCCGCGCCCAGAACAACCAGCGGATATATCATCGCGCTCTTGACCCGGGACTTGAGCTTCTGGGCCTTTTCCATAAAGTCAGCCACACGTGACAGGATCAGATCCAGCACACCGCCGGTCTCGCCGGCAGCGACCATGCTGACCAGCAGTCGGTCGTAAGCCCTCGGGTGCCTGGCCATAGCCTCTGAGAGCGTTGAACCGCCTTCGATGTCGTCCCCTACGTAGCCGATGACCTTCTTGAACGTTCCCGACTTCTGCTGCTCTTCGAGAATTCTCAGCGACCGCAGAATCGGCAGACCCGCGTCCTGGAGGGTCGAAAGCTGCCGTGCAAACTGAGTTACGGCCTTGACCTTGACCCTGCCGCCGGCACCGCGTCTCTTCTTGACCGCTATGCCGGCCCTTGCTCCGGTTTTCTTGGCGGCACCGCGTGTGTTGACCTTCGTGGGAAAATATCCCAGGTTCCGTATCTTGCTGATCGCTTCCTTCTGACTCAGGGCTTCGATCTCGTCTTTTATTTCCACGCCCTGCGCATCCAGCGCTGAATATTGAAAAACAGCCATATTAAATACCTCCACTGTATTGACGATAAGACATCGACTTGGGATTCATAACGACTAAGTCCTTCCCTACACTTGCTCCGTCATCGTTTCTTTTACGATCTCGTCTATTGTGGTTATGCCGTCGTAAACTGCGGCCATGCCGTTCTCACGCAACAGTATCATCCCGTTTTTCTGGGCCGCGTCGCGCAAAACCCCGGTCGAACCCTGGTTCATAATCAATTCACGGATTTCATCGTTAAATACCATTATTTCGAAAAGGCCTATTCGCCCCTTGTAGCCGGTGCCGTTGCACTTGCTGCAGCCTCGGCCATAGAAGAACTTCTTGCCTTTGATGTCGTCCGGGGTAAGTTGTAACTCCGTTAACTGAGCTTCGGTTGGCTCAAACTGGGTCTTGCACTTGAGGCATATCCTTCTGATCAGGCGCTGAGCGACGATGCCTTCGACAGTCGCGGTAATAAGAAACGGCTCGACGCCCAAATCCAAAAGTCGCGCCACCGAACTCGGGGCATCATTTGTGTGCAAAGTCGTAAACACCACGTGACCTGTCAGGGAGGCCTGCGCCGCGATTTCCGCCGTTTCGAGGTCACGAATCTCGCCGACCAGGATGATGTCCGGGTCCTGACGCAGGATCGAGCGCAAGCACCGTGCAAACGTCAACCCTATGGCCGGCCTCATTTGAACCTGGACCAGGCCGTCAACGTCATATTCCACGGGGTCCTCTGTGGTGATTATCTTAGTCGCAATGTCGTTAAGCTCGTTCAATGCCGAGTAAAGAGTCGTCGTTTTGCCGCACCCGGTGGGCCCGGTGACGATTATGATGCCGTTAGGTTTGCGGATAAGCTTGCGGACCGTCTCGTGGTCCCGCTGGCTCAGGCCAAGCTCTGCCAGATTAAAACTTGCCTGACTTCTATCCAGAACACGAAGCACAACGCTTTCTCCGAACATTGTCGGCAGAACGCTGACGCGCAAGTCAATCGGATTGCCCTGGACGGTCAGTGATATTCGCCCATCCTGCGGCAGACGCCTCTCCGCAATATCCAGGTCCGCCATGACCTTTATACGCGAACTCAGCGCCGCGGCAATGTACTTCGGAGGAGGCACCATTTCGTACAGCACGCCGTCGATGCGGTAGCGCATCTTGTACTCGTCCTCGAACGGCTCAAAATGAATGTCCGATGCCTTATCGCGAATTGCCTGCAGCAACACCAGGTTCAGAAGCTTCTTAACGGGGTTTGACTCGGACAGCTCCTTCAACTCATCCAGGTCGATACTCTGGTTCCTGCCTTCGAATTCCGCGAGGAACGTGTCGCCCTGGATCTCGTCTATCAGCTCGTTGATGTTCTCGTCCTTGGTCTCATAATATTTGGTCAGAGTTTTTTCCAGCGCATCAGGGTCGGTTATCTTCGCGGTGACCTTAAAGCCCATCAGCGTGCTCAAATCGTCGGTAGCTCTGAAATTCTCAGGATTGTCGAGCGCAACGCTCAATTCATTTCGCGATTGGTTGTATTCGATCGGCACGATGTGGTACGTCTTTGCCATTTGTGCCGGAACCCTTTCAACTACATCGGCGGGGATATCAAGCCCATCCAGGCTCACATACTCCATTCCGCGCTGGGCCCCCAACGCTAATTGCAGTTGGCTCTCGTCTACCAGCCCCAGTTCGCGAAAAATCTGGCCTATCTGCACTCCCTGCCGCTGGGCCTGGATTTTCAGGCATTCGTGAATCTTCTCTCTATTGAGAATGCCCATTTTTATGAGGATTCTACCAAGGGTCCTGCCCTTGAGCTGTTCTATGGGAGGCATTTTTTGGACTGCATTTGTCTTTCCCATCGGTCACATCCTTTAGCTAACACCATTGAAACCAGCATTATTATACACCACTAAAACCTTTTTGGCAAATAAATTATCATTTGGACAGTTAGTTATTAAGACTAATCCAAGTCCTTGTCTTCTCAACTGATTACGGCTAAGAACTCGCCTTTGCTGCAAACAGGCACAGAAAAAATGTGCTGGAGATACGGTAGCATCATTTGCATAGAAAATGGCATGAATCGCACAGGTTGCCGACCGAAAACCACTGCAACAGGATGTGAATATAGGCAGTGTGAGGGGTTTGAGTGAGGGGGCGAATTTGAATCTTCGCCGCCGCGGGGCTTCATGCAAGGCACGAAATACTACCTCATGATCCAACGTTTTCCCTTATACACCAGGCTGGCATCCGACCGCAAAGCCGCATCGCTTCTGAGGGCGTAGTTCAACTCAAGCGTTTTTCTCAGGAAAACTCTGATCGGCTCATCGTTTTTATCTTTTGAGACCGGGTGGTCGATGGCGGCCGTCTCGTTACTCAGGCCCGTTACAAACAGTTTGATATTCTTGGCTTGTGAGTCAAAATCAGGCCAAACAACGGCTATGTCCTTAGTGTTGTCTTCGCCCTCAAGGATTTTGTTTCCGGCTTTGTCTAAGCGTTCGAGAAATGGGTATCTGCTCCTGTGGCGCTTTCTTATCTGCTCGAAAAGCGCCGGTGATACGAATTTGCCCGCTGTGGTGATCTGAAAATTGTCAGTCATCAAATCGCACCTGGGATAGAAATCAACGTCGTAGCCCGTGTTGTTGGTGAGGGTGATTATCGTGTACCAGAAGCGTGCAGGTTGGTTATCGGAACTGCGCCCAAAAACGATTTGCTGCGGATGAGTGAACTCAATGTTTACAGTCCATTGCCCCGGGGCCGGCACGATAGCCGGCTCGGGTGCAGCGAAACTCACACAAGCTGCTACCGCCCAAATTCCCAAAATACCACAAAAAACCCTTTTCATCGCATCGCCCTCATCAGAAAACAATGTCTCTTTTTCCTTATATGAAGCCCAAACGGGCTATCAGACTATATTTTACACTAATATCATCGGGAAACCAAGAAGATTTTGCCTATCATTTCAGATCGACGGCTAAATTTATTACTGTGTGCAAAACTGTTGCCCGATGACATAAATTTGGTTATTTTATGCTGCGGGCGGGTGAACGTAATTATCAGCTTGAACACGGGTAATTGAAAATGATGGACGAACAGAGGCAATTGCTGCGGCGGATTGAGCGTCTGCTTGAGTCCGGAGATATGCGGGCCCTGGCTGAGCTGCTCGCCGAGAAGCGAAGCAGCGATATTGCCGAGATTGTCGAGCTTGTTGACAACGAGCAAAGGCGCGCCATTTTCGACGCCATGGACGACCCGATGTCAGCGGAGGTCCTGGAAAAGGTTGACGAGGCGACCAGGGCCGAACTTTTCGAGCTGCTCAAAGATGAGGAGCTAAGCAGCCTGATCAGCGAGCTTGATCCTGACGACGCCGCCGACATCCTTTCCGAGCTGCCCGAAGAAGAAAGGGCCGAGCTGCTCAAGAGCATACCCCCGGCCGAATCGGCGGAAATCAAGGAATTGATGAGCTACTCCGAGGACTCGGCCGGCGGAATCATGGACCCCCACGTAATAAGCGTTCCGGAGGATGCCACCGTTGCCGAGGCTGTCGATGAGATCCGTGCCGCCGATATTGATGAGGATTTCTTTTCCGTTTATGTTGTGAATAAGGCCCGGCGGTTCCTCGGAGATGTTCGTGTGCGGTTTCTGCTGAGCCGTCCGGCAGGGACAAAGATCGCAGAGTTGATAGACCCTGATACAATTTATGTCAATGTCAATGCAGACCAGGAAGAAGTCAGGAATATATTCAGCAAGAACGACCTGATCGTAGTGCCGGTTCTTGACAGGGGCCACAAGCTGGTCGGGCGAATCACTGCCGACCGTGTCATCGAGGTTGCCGAGGAAGAAGCCGCCGAAGACTTGTACACGATGGCGGGCACGGATCCGGATGAGCTTGATACAGTCTCGGTGTTCCATGCAGCCCGTGTGAGAATGACCTGGCTGCTTCCCTGCCTGATCGGGACCGGCGTTACTGCTGTGGCCCTAATGATCTTCCACGACAAGTTTTCTGTTGAAAACTTGCCCCTTGTGTACACTGCTGCACTTTTTTTTGTGCCGATGATTGCCGCAATCAGCGGCAACGCGGGCTTGCAGACTTCTGCGATTGTGGTTTCCGGATTGGCAACGGGTCACCTCGTGGCGTTGAGATTCGGCCAGGTCTTTGCACGCGAGGTGCGAATCGCTCTTCTTGTGGCCTTGAGTTGTGGTTTGTTGGGCGGCATAGCCTGCGCGGTCCTGACCAACTCAGATAGTGCGGAAAACGCCGTAGAGCCTGTACGACTTGTCTTTGCGGTTAGTGTTGCCATGTTTTCGGCGATCATGGTCGCGACCACGCTCGGGCTGTTTCTGCCGTTTCTGTTTCGCCGGATAGGTATAGACCCGGCCATAAGCTCCGGCCCGCTGGTCACCACCGCAAACGATTCGATAAGCGTGGCAATTTACATGAGCTTAACTCTGCTGTTGGCGACAATGAATTGAGAATTGGGAATGAAGAATGTCATTGCGAGCCCGAACGCAGTGAGGGCGCGGCAATCTCTGATGTCCCGGGAGTCGAGATTGCTTCGTCGCTTCGCTCCTCCTAAGAAAATAGACTTCTCTTTGCGGTGTGGGGATTGAGATTGCCGCAGTCGCTGCGCTCCTTCGCAATGACAGGAGTGGGCTGTTTTCTTCTCTATACATCCTGAGAATCAGGTCAGGTGCTCGCAATGACAGCCACTCTAAATTCTTCGTCTCGTGCCGATTCCGCGCCTCATGTCGGTTCTCGCCCTTGGTTTCCTCTCGTGCGAGATTTCCCGGATTCTCGTTTTTTTCTGCGTCTGTTTCTTTGTGACAGTCCCACCCGGTACTTTCCGGTCCAATAGCTGCAAGGCATTTCGACACACCTGCCTCGCGGAATTGTCACGATGTTTCAGTCCCTGGTTGAGAACCTCCAGGGCCATCTTCTTCATCCTGCCGTGCATCTTTCTCAGCCCATACGCGGCTGCATTCTTCGCCGTTACATGGAAGCCGCCGAACAGAACACCTTTCAGGATTTCCAGCCCGTCCTCCTGCATCCAGGACAAGTTGTAAGCCGCCCGCCGTCTGGTAGATGCGTCGGACGACTGCAACTGTTCTGCGAGCTTGCGAAGAAGCCTGATTGACGCCTCTTCCTTTTCTCGATCTGAAAGTTTTTCTGTTACTGACTCCATAAAAACACCCTAAAAACACCCTATAATATATCGGCAGGGGGGTGCGAATTACTGAAGTCGATTTGTTTTTTTACGCCATTGGGGCGTGTAAAGCGGTTATTTCTGCCGGGTTTTCACCGATTTGCACCCATTTTGTAGTCCGTTGGCGGCGCCTCGGCGCTCAGAAGCCTCGGCAAATGTCGGAAACCTGCTAAAATCCGGATGGTCCGTGTACCATATATGTCTGCGGGCATGCACACAAGCAGTGCCGTGACGTTGCAAGCCGCCGCGACATGCTTTGAGAACTGCGGCCGGGAAGAATTCCCCGGTGATTCGCGTGAGAAAATCGATATTGTTCGGGCATCAAGGTTGACAGCCCGCCGTGAAATCCTATAATATAGTGTATAAGGGTATGTCTTTGCAAATCTTATGATAGGACGAGTGCTCTTCTATGTGACGATCAGCAGCCAGGCCGGTCGTTGCCGGAAGAGTCGTTTTATAAGCGTTTGAACTGGCTATAATTATGGATACGGGACAACCTATCGACGGCCGGCAGAATTCCGGTCATGAGCCTGCGCTGAACAAATTTTTCAGGGCCGCGGTCAAAACCCGGGCCAGCGATCTGCACCTGAAGGTGGGTCAGCCTCTGAAACTGCGCCTCTTCGGGAAGTTGAAGAACACTACCGGCGAAATAATAACGGCCGAGAGGATGGAGGAACTGGCCTGCGAAATACTCACTCCGGCCCAGAAAGAGTTTTTCCACAAGCACGGGACGCTGGATTTTGCTCATGAAATTGACGGCGAGCATCGTTTCCGCGTGAATTTGTTCCGCCAGCGGGGGATGATCAGCCTTGCGGCACGATGTGTCAACACGGTCATCCCGCCTTTTGACGAGTTGCATTTGCCGCCTGTGCTGGAGAAGATATGCGACAGCAGTCAGGGACTGGTCCTTGTAGTCGGGCCTACGGGCTGCGGCAAGACCACGACAATCGCATCGATGATAGACTACATAAACCGCACTCAATCCTGTCACATAGTCACGGTCGAAGACCCTATCGAATATCTGTTCAAGGACCAAAAAGCGATAATTTCTCAACGGGAAATCGGGATCGACACGAAAGACTTTGAGGAAGCGCTGACGTATCTGATGCGGCAAGACCCCGACGTGGTCTTTGTCGGCGAAATGCGGGATGCCACGACCGTCTCTGCCGGGATGAGGGCCACCGAAACGGGGCACCTTGTCTTCGGTACGATGCACTCGGCCAATGCGGCCCAGGCTGTCCATCGGCTCCTGGACCTGTTCCCGCAGGACGAGCGAGACCTGATAAGGCAGGCTTTGAGCATAGCCATCAGGGCAATCGTCAGCCAGGTATTGCTGCCGTGCCTGACCGAAGGCGTGGACAGGATACCTGCCGTGGAGGTTCTAATCGCAAACGCTTCGACCAGGAAACTCATCGCTGAAGATCGTGAAACCGATTTGCCCAGCGTTATACGCAGTTCCCAGGGCGAAGGTATGCAGGATCTGACATATAACCTTTGTGACCTGGTCAAAGATGGATTGGTCGATCCCAAGGACGCGTACAAATACGCACCGAACAAAGAAGAATTGAGAATGGCGCTAAAGGGCATCACGACTACTACCAGCGGCATTTTGTAAAATTAAGTGGAGTATCTTTATGCTGGACCTAATTTCGGCCGCTGTCGAATACGGCGGTTACATATCTATAATCAAACTCGTTGGCTTTTTGATCCTGTTCTTTGCCTGGCTTCCGCTGGTTAGCTGGGTGTACCAGGACGCCAAGATGGAAGGGAAAGAGGCTCTCTGGGCCGGTGTCGTTCTGGGGGCGGGAGCGGTCGGTACAATAGTCTGGCTGCTTGTACCGATATTTATCGCCGGCGTGCTGTTCTATTTGATAGCCGTGGGGGGTGTATCTCTGGCCTATGTCAAACACCGCAACGCACGAGTTTTGGATTACGATCGCGTTCTGACCGTGGACCATATTAAAAACCTGCTCGTTAGCAAGGAAAAGAAGCTTGAGGCCCTCAAGAGCTTCACTTTTGTAACGGCCAACAAGAATGAGATTCCTTTGCCTGAGCCGAGAACGGCTGATTTTTTTGGATATAAGACGTCTTTTGACATTCTCAATGATGCCATCTGGCGGCGAGCGAGCAGCGTTGCGTTTTCCCCGACAGCCGAAGATTATAAAGTGGCTTACTATGTTGACGGCACTTCGTTGAAACAACCGAGCATAGCCAGAGATCAGATGAAACACTTCGTTACCTTTATCAAGGATCTGGCCGGTCTGGATCCCAAGGAGCGACGAAAGCCGCAGAAGGGAAGGTTCGTGATTCGCCGGGGCAAGAACGACATGCCGTGGGAGGTAATGACCGCCGGTTCGACCGCCGGTGAACAGGTCAGGCTAAAACACATAGAGCAAGAGACAATATCAAAGCTGGACGAGATCGGCTTGATGTCCGAGCAGTTCGAGAAGCTGAGCCGGCTTGGCGATGTAAAGCAGGGACTGTGCATCGTAAGCGGGCCTGTAAAGAGCGGCGTAACAACCACGCTCTACTCGCTGCTTCGCAATCACGATGCGTTCATGAATAGTGTCAACACGCTCGAAAGGCAGCTCTCGGGCGAGCTGCCGAACATAACTCAGAACGTCTTCACCCTCAGCGATACGGGCACGACGACGTTCGGCAAGAAGCTCCAGGCGGTAGTGAGGATGGGGCCTGACATTATCGGTGTCTCCGACTGCGATGATGCCGAGACGGCGCGTGTGGCCTGTGCGGCCGCCAGGGACGGCAAGCTCGTGTACGTTACCCTCAAGGCAGATAGCGTGATGCAGGCCCTGGGTAAGTGGATGAAGCTTGTAGGTGACAGGAGCGCCGTAGCCGAGACGCTCCTGTGCGCGAGCAGCCAGCGGCTGGTCAGAAAACTCTGCGAGGAGTGCAAGCAGGCGTACACGCCGGACAAAGAGCTTCTGAGAAAATTCAATATCACCGCCGACAAGAAGAAAGTGTTCTATCGTGCCGGCAAAGTGCTGTACGACAATCGCGGCAAACCCTCGACTTGCGATAACTGCCAGGGGACGGGCTTTTTTGAAAGAACGGGCGTTTTCGAGCTTGTTATTATGAATGACGGCCTGAGAAAGGTTGTCAAGCAATCAAAATCGCTGCCGGAGATCAGCGCGCAGTTCAGGCGCGCCAAAATGCTCTATCTGCAGGAACAGGTATTAAGAAAAGTCATTGAAGGAACGGTGTCGATAAACGAGATGATCAGGGTTCTTTCATCGTCCAAAACAAAGAAAGCAAAGCCAACATAGTTGTTGGTGCGTTGTGGATCGCGGGTTGAATCGCGAATCCCGCAGAAAACCGGAGACATTGTAATGGCCAGCTTAGTCGTAGTGTCAATAATTTTGGGATGTGCCGCCTTTCAGTATTTCAAAGGCACCATTATCAAGGCGTTTGCCACGATAATAATAGCCATTTGTGCGGGCATGGTTGCGTTCGGCTTCTTTGAGTTTTCGGCAAATCTCATTATCAGCCGGGGCGATTCGGGCACTCTTTTGTCCATTGCACCCTGGGCGCAGACATTGTGTTTTATCCTGATTTTCGTGGTGGTTTTTGCTCTCCTGCAAACCGGCGCTACTTACCTGCTCCATCATCCGGTTGATTTGGGCTTTCTGCCCGAGCGTATCGGATCCGTCATCTGCGGGCTTATCCTGGGTCTTATAGTATCGGGCCTTCTGCTTACGGCCCTTGCCATGGGGCCTCTGTCACTTTCATACCCATACAAGCGTTTTGACCCTATGAGCTTAAAGCCCGACGCTCCCGACAAGGCCCTGCTCAACGTTGACGGCTTCGCTACGGGCCTGTTCAGCATGGTCAGCAAGGGCAGCTTCAGAGGCAAAAGAAGTTTTGCCACTATCCATCCCAACTATCTGGATCAGCTTTTCCTGAATCGGCTGATTAACGTCGATAGTACCTCAATCATCAGCAACAAGTTTCCCGCCATATCAGTGCCGAGGCCTCCGAAGCATGCCGTCTGGCCAGCTTCCAAAGCTATATCAGACCAGGTGGATGGCTACGTTGACCAGCTCAAGAGGCAGGCAGGCAAAATCAAGTACGATCCCGATCAACAGAGCAAATCAGTGCCTTTGCCGGTCTCTACGAAAGGCAGTTATGACCCCACAATAGTGCGAGTGGGAATAAAGAAAATGGCGATAAGAGGAGACGCGAAAATAAATGGCGGGGCATTTACACCGTCCCAGTTGCGGTTAATCTGCAAACGAAAAGGCTACGGCCGGGACCCGCTCGCCGGAAATGCAATAAACGCCTATCCAATCGGGTATTTGAAATCGGCTGACCAGATGCAGATCAGCCCCGAGATAAAGCTTTCGACCCAGGATATCGAGGGGAGTGAGAAGTTTATCGACTTTGTTTTTTGTCTGCCGAGCGGCTTTGAGCCAGTGCTCGTGGAGTACAAGCTAAACAGTATTGTCGAAATACTGCCGCGTGCAATCCTGACCGATATCAGCAAGGCGCCGGAGCTGGCTACCTTCAGCCCTTCATCGGGCGGCAGCCGAAACAGGAGTAACAGAAAGCAGAACAGGCCTTCCGGTCCTGCTCAGCAGCAGCAGCAAACCGAAACGTCTCCCGACGGACGCGGTCTTAGCGATACCAGCAAATCCATTTTAGGCCCCGGTTTCGACGAGGAATGATAAGTTCTGCCGCTCAGCAGATGCCGAAAAAAGCAATCCCGGCGAGGTTCGGCTCTGCCACTGCTGACTGAGAAGAGTTGTCTGCAACCCGGATGCGAACTTTGCAGATTCGATCATCACTTGAAATCGCCACAGACGTGTTTAACCGCCGACGAGCAGTTCCTCCAAATCCAGCTCCATCAAATGATCGAGATAGGCTTTCAGGTCCTCCTCCGGGAAACCGGCGAGAAATTCCGGCTTGGCGCTCTTGTTGATGTCGCAGATGTAATCTATCAACTCCCTTTTGCTCATGCTCACGCTTCCTTCAAGACTCGTAAAATCGTATGCAACCTACGAGATATCGACAGGGCAAACATCTTTTCTTTAGCCAAGTAAGAAGCCGCCGAAGTAACGCCCCATAACCGAAACCACCACATAGCAGAGAACCATGTCTCGTAACTACCACATATAGCCCAACCCAGGAGATGGCTTTTGTCACATGCTCAACTGTCCAATAAAATCACCCGCGCCGTCGGCCAATCCCAACTAAAAAAAAGTGAATTTTTCCAATTTTCTGTTTTGTTGCCGACGTTCATTGTTTTGTAAACGAAGTACCGGCCATCCTGAAATCCTGTCCGAAAAGCACCTAAAAGGATACTTGTCCCGTGGATTCAGTTGGAGATATACCAGAAAGAAGACACTGCACAAATCAGCAGATAGGATGTGAACAGCACGTCGTGACATTGTTGGTGGGGCTTGCCCCACCCTTCGAGCTACCGGATTCCCGCTTTCGCGGGAATGACACGATACACAAACGATTAGTCGGCCTCTTTTTTCTTTGCGTATTGGGCTATGATTGCCTGCTGGACGTTGGAGGGGACCAGCTCGTAGTGGCTTAGGGTCATCGAGTAGCTGCCTCGTCCGCCGGTCACGCTTTTCAACTGGCTGTTGTACTGCGTCACCTCCGAGAGCGGAACCTGCGCCTTGATGACGATGTAATTGCCCGCCAGCACATCCTGGCCCTGCACTCTGCCTCGCTTGGAGGCCAGGTCGCCCGTGATATCGCCGACGTTATCCGTTGGGATGGTGACTTCCATATTGACGATAGGTTCGAGCAGGACGGCTTTGGCTTTTTGAAGGGCGTCGACGAATGCGCCCTTGCCCGCTGCGCGGAAGGCGACTTCCTTCGAGTCGACGGGGTGGTGTTTGCCGTCATAGACCGAGACGCTTATGTCCTGCATGGGAAAGCCCGCGATGACGCCGGTCTGCATCACTTCCCTGATGCCCTTTGCGACGGCCGGCTCGAATTGGCCCGGGATTGAGCCGCCGAAAATGTCCCAGCTAAACTGCAGCGGCGGGTCGGCGTTGCGCTCGGCCGGCTCGACGCGGAGGTAAACTTCGCCGAACTGCCCGGCGCCGCCGGACTGCTTTTTGTGCCGGTAGTGACCTTCGGCCTTGGCGGTTATTGTCTCGCGGTAGGGGATCTTGGGTTCTTTTGTGATCACCGACAGCTTGAAGTGATTTTGCATCTTCTCGATCGTTACTCGCAGGTGCAGCTCCCCGAGGCCGTTGGCGACCAGTTCCTTTGTCTGCTGGTCTCGCGTGATCTTAAAGCAGGGGTCCTCTTCGCACAATTTATCGAGGGCCGAGCCGATCTTCTGCTCGTCGCCTCTGGTGGCCGGCTCGAGCGCCAAAGCAAACATAGGCTCGGGCACGTCCGGCAATTCGATCCTGCCCGTTATCTTGCCGTCGTGGACCACGTCGCCGATTTTCAACTCTTCCACTTTCGCTATCGTTATTATGTCGCCGGCTATGCCTGCGTCGATGGGTTCGTTCTCTGAGCCCTGCGATTTCAGGATGTGACCCGGGCGGATGCCTTTCTTCTCGTCGTTGCGGAGCAGGTTCGTATCCGACTTCATCGTGCCGCTGAATACGCGGACCGTGGAGTACTTCATGTTCGATTTCGGGTCGAAACCGACGCGGAAGACCACGCCTGCCAGCGGGCCGGATGCGTCGGCCGCCAGTTCCGTGGATTCTTCGCCGGCCTTGAGTTCGACGGGCTTTGCCTGCTGAGGCGACGGCGTGTCTTTTGCGATGATGTCCAGAAGCTCTTGTATGCCGATTTCCTTGCGGGCGTCGGTGAAGACAATTGGAATAAGCGTTCCGGCTTTGAGGGCCTCTACGAACACCGATGCGATTTTCCCGGGGGGTATTTCCTCGCCGCCGAGGTAGCTTTCCATAAGCTCATCGTCGGCTTCGATCACGCTTTCAATCAGGTCCGTATGGGCCTGCGCCACGTCCATCACGGGCGAATCGCCAGTCTCGTTTTCAATGCAGTTAATAATCGACGCTTTGTCCGCCCCGGGCAGATTCGCGCATCGGCACTGCGAGCCGGCGGTCTCCCGGATATTCTTTATCAGCTCGCCGAATGCGACGTTGTCGGCGTCCATCTTGTTTATGACGATCAGCCGGGGCATATTCGCCCTGGCGGTCAGCTCGAACATCTTTCGCGTATTGGTTTCGATTCCCGCCGAGGCGCTTATAACGATCACTGCCGTCTCGGCGGCGGGAAGCGCCTTGATAGCCGGACCGATGAAATCCGGATAGCCTGGCGTATCGATAATGTTTATTGTCTTGCCGGCGTGTTCGGCGTGAACGATCGCCGATTGGATCGAATGTTGATGCTCCTTTTCCTCGTCGTAGTAGTCGCAGATGCTCGTCTTGTCGTCCACGCTTCCGAGCCGGTTTGTCGCGCCGGTTTTGTGCAGCATAGCCTCGGCCAGCGAAGTCTTGCCGCTGCCGCCGTGCCCCAGGAGAATAATATTGCGAATATCGCCGGTGTCAGCCACTTTTGAAGCCTCCAAAAAGCTTATTTCTATTTCAGCCGAACTCTTGCAAAATGGAGATAACACACGCTCAGAGAGGGAAAAACTTTCTCTGAGCACCAAAGCGGCATATAATACAGTAGCCGGGCAACAAGGGGCAAGGTTTTTTTCAAAATTCCAAGATCGAGCCGGCATGATTGGCAGATAGGCCGAACTGCCTGCAGTTGTAGAAAAGGGCTGACAGCATCTGAGGCTGTCAGCCCTTTAGATTCTTCTTCCAGAAACCACTCACTACGGTTTCACCGCCCGGTTGTAGATGCGGACGTCATCAATCAGGCCGGAGAAGTAGGTTCCGGGTTGCATGTTCTTGTCGGTGCCGATGTACAGGCCGTTTGATGAGCTTTCCAGACTATCCTGCATGTCCTGAGCCACTGCAACACCATCGACGTAGAGCGTCCTGTTCGAACCGTCCCACACAAAACCTATCCGGTGCCATTGGCCATCGGTGATGGTTGTCTCGGACAGCAAGGGAGGAGTGGCAGAACGACCGGGGCTTGTAAGCTCGGTCATCAAGTAACCTTCTAATGGGTCCGTGGACAGCCAATTCGCACCGCCTGGCTCGGAAATAACAGTTTGTCCCGCAGCACCGCCCCTGATCCAGGCGAGCACACTAAACGGTCCATCTGCCGGATTCAGGGCAGGGCCGGCGCTGATGACATCGTCTATCCCATCCAACTGAAGCGCGCCCTCCACTTGCCCGCCGACAGGCTGCCAAACAGGACTGCCAATGACAAATCCAAAGTTGTCGCCGACACTGTTCTGGGCGATGTCGCCTTCTGCTTCATCCAGTGCCCAGTGTGCCATTAGCGTTGGATCATTCACGTCCTGGAACAGATACTCCGAAAGCAGGATCAGGTCCTGGACATCCACTATGCCGTCTCCGAAAGGTGTCGGGGCGATATCACACAATGGATAGTCGGCATGCCAATGGTCAACCATAACGCACATGTCCGCACTATCGACAATTCCGTCGCCGTTAAAGTCCGGGAAGGCCTGTACTTTCATTTGGACCCGGTACACAGATCTTCCAGCCGTGATAAACAGTGTCCGATTGTCGTCGCCACCGAACGCACAGTTTCGTGTTGACTCCGGCGTGACGATATTCCCAAGCTGTGTCCCCTCACTATCGTAGACCCGTACGAGTGATGTGTTAGTCGTCACGTATAGGTTACCTCTCATGTCCACCTTCATTCCGTCTGGCCAACCAGAGATATGAGCGAAGACACGACGATTTGCCAGTAGACCGTTGGGCTGTACGTCAAAGGCATATACGTTGCTGTCCATCGAATTAGCGACATACAGTACCTTCTCGTCAGGAGAAAACGCCAGGCCATTAGGGCGAGAAATACCTCTTTCCAACAACTCCAGTGTCTCGCCGTCTGGCGACAAACGATATACACCTTGGAATGGAAGTTCCTGTGTACCTGGCACACCTAACTCTGCGTCTAAGCCGAACGGAGGATCTGTAAAGTAGATGCTGCCATCAGATTTGACAACAGCGTCATTTGGGCTGTTAAAGCGACTTCCATTATACTCACCGACCAGGCTCACAACGGTCCCATTTAGCTCAGTGCGGGAGACTTGTCTGTTGCTATGCTCACAGGCTATCAATCTTCCCTCTCTGTCGAATGTCAACCCGTTAGAATGCCCACTGGGTGTGCGAAAGACTTCCACCGTCCCGTCAGGTGTCCACTTATAGATAGTGTTGGCCGCGATATCAGTAAACAACAGATAGCCGTCAGGATGCCAAACGGGTCCCTCAGTGAACCTGAAACCGGTTGCAATGCGCTCGAGTGAATCGGCTTCGACCAGTCTATCAATGCCAGCAGCCTGACCACGGAGCACTAAGCCTCCGACAATTCCGAACAAAAGCAATCCCATTCGTAAATAGCCTATCTGTCTCATTTCACAACTTCCTTTCTGCCCTCAGGGCGGAGATACAACTCGTTAAGTAGAGCCAAAGTAAGATTTTGAAAAATTGTGGTTTTCATGATTCGATTCTCCATTATTGTTTTGGTTCTCGGTTTGCGGTATATACATGACTCTCGGCTCGGCAGCTACCCCTCACCGGTCAAATTTACCGCCTTACTCAAGGATTAAGTTTGTCCTACTCATGCGCGCCACGAATACGGCGTATTTTGCCGATTTCACCTCCTTTCTGTTAGAGTGGATCACAAAAACTCATGTTCACAAGTAGCTTCTGCTATACAATCCGTAAAGAAATTCTGACGGTGCGCTAATTCCGGGATTTTTTGAGAAACTTCAAGAATAAGGTGCGTAAGTGCTCAACTATTCGCGGCTTGCTCCTTGCCAATGTGCTGCACACACGATATTATTGAGTCTGCCCGGCTCAGCGGAATCTGCGGACAAAGAGGCCCGGCAAGTACTTTTGAGGTGAGTAAGACATGAGGGGTTACGACCGCACAAGCATGGGCGGAGACAGAGGAACGTTTCTGACAACCCACTGGTCTCTGATTGAAGGCGTCAAGAAACACCGGGACCAGGACCGTGCGTTGATAGGGTTGCTCCTGGAGCGATATTGGAAGCCGGTTTACTGCTATCTGCGCAGTAAGGGTCACAATAATGAGCAGGCAAAGGACTTGACGCAGGGTTTTCTTCATGAGGTGGTGCTCAATCGCCACCTGGTTGAACGTGCGGACAGCTTAAAGGGGCGTTTTCGCTCTCTCCTCCTGCATGCGCTAAATCAGTATGTGGTCGACGAGCGCAGAAAAGAGACGGCCCAAAAACGCATTCCAAAGGACAAGTTAGTCCCGCTGGATGTTTCCGGCTCGCCTGCGCTGGCGGAGATTACGTGCGAACTCGATGCCGAGCAAAGCTTCAACTATGCCTGGAAGGCAGAGCTTCTGGAGCGGGTCCTCTCCGAGGTAAAGAGCAACTATGTCAAACGCGGCATGGATACGCATTGGTGCGTGTTCCGAGACCGTGTGCTGGAGCCGATCATGGAGGATCGTGAGGCGTCTTCGCTGCGCCTGATCTGCGAGCGATACGACATAGATAATGAAACCACGGCATCCAATATGCTCAAAACTGTCAAAAGGCTTTTCAAGAGCGTGCTGCACAAGCACGTGCGTCAAACGGTGACTTCCGGGGAAGCGGTTGACGCCGAGCTTAGAGAAGTTTTCAAATTTCTTGAAAAAGAAAGCACGGATTAGAGCTTTCTTACGGATATACCTATGGCGCTGCTGCTGTTTGCCGTAATGCAGGGGCTGTTGTTTCCTGAAGGCTGAGGCTGCGCAAGATAACTTTGGTAAACGAAATGAAAGACGAAACCTCGATGTTCGGCGCTAAACCAGATCGCCTGGATCGACTGGTTTTCCATGCTCTGGGACAACAGGAGCAGGAAGATGAAGCCGCCCCAACAGCGTCGCTGGATGCAATCCTTGAGCAGCATGGCGGTCAGATCGGACGCTACAAGCTGCTCAGTGTCCTGGGCGAAGGCGGAATGGGGGTAGTGCACTTAGCTGAGCAGCGGCGGCCGATCGTACGCCGGGTAGCCTTGAAAGTTATCAAGCCGGGTATGGATTCCAAGCGCGTAGTTGCCCGATTCGAGGCCGAGCGACAGGCCCTGGCTCTGCTGGACCATCCGAACATCGCTCGCGTTCATGACGCCGGAACCACCAAGAACGGCCGACCTTATTTTGTAATGGAGTACGTCAAGGGTTTGCCCATTACCGAGCATTGTGACCGCCACAAGCTCACTGTCGAGGACCGGCTTGGTCTGTTTCTGCTGGTCTGTCATGCAGTCCATCATGCTCATCAAAAGGGCATTATTCACCGGGACATCAAGCCGTCGAACATTTTGGTCGCAACGGTGGACGACCGGGCGGTGCCTAAGATTATCGACTTTGGGATCGCCAAGGCCGTCAGCCAATCCTTGACCGGGAAGACACTTTTCACCGAGCAGGGCCAGTTGGTCGGCACACCCGAATATATGAGCCCCGAACAGGCGGATGCGGCCAGCGAGGACATCGACACTCGTTCGGACATCTACTCGCTCGGCGTGGTCCTGTATCAGCTTTTGACAGGAGTTTTGCCCTTTGACTCCGATACTCTTCGGGAAGGTGGAATCGACCACGTTCGCAAAGTCATCTGTGAGCAGGACCCAAAGACGCCAAGCACTCGTTTGAGCAGCCTGGGGGAAGAAGCCGAGACCGTAGCGCAGAAGCGGCAGACCGACGTCGCATCGCTGACCAGGCGGCTTGGCCGGGAGTTGGAGTGGATACCACTCAAGGCGGTGCGCAAGGATCGTACGAGGCGATACCGCTCGGCTGCCGAATTTGCCGATGACATCGAGAACTACCTCCGGGGGGCGCCCTTGATCGCCGGACCTGAGTCGATGACATACCGGGTCGGGAAGTTTGTCAGGAGGCACCGCGCCCCGGTCATTGCAATCGCTTCGATAGCAGTCGTGTTGATCCTGGCGACGATTGTAAGCACGATCCTGTATGTGCGGGCTACCAGCGCCGAGAAGATATCGCAGGCGCAGCGGGACAATGCCGAGCACGCGCGACAGGTGGCCGAACAAGAGCGGGGCAGGGCCGATCGTGAGGCGAGTCGGGCGCGCCGGAACGCCTATGTGAGCGACATGAGCCGGGCCGCCCATGCCTGGGAAACCGGGGATTTGTCACGCGCCCGCACGCTCCTCTCCCGGCATCGACCCCAGTCGAGCCAGCTCGGTGAAGCGAGCTTTGAGTGGCGTCTGCTGTGGGGACTGGCTCATGAGGAGAAAACGCTTTTCGGCTTCCACGCCGGCGCCGAGCCGGTGGCCTCTGTTGCTCTGTCGGCCCAGGCCCGATTCCTGGCCTGGTGTGACGATGGAGGCCGAGTGAGGATTGTTGACCTGGAAATGCGGCGTGAACGCCTCGTGCTTCCCTCGCCGGCGTCACGAATCCACAGCTTGGCGTTCTCTGCCAATGGGCAATGGCTGGCGACAGGTGGTGACGACGGTCTCATCACCCTATGGAATGTTTCCACTTGGACCATGGAGGCTTCCCTGGAGGGGCATCGCGGCAGGGTCTCTCACCTGTCGTTCCGCACCGACGAAAAAAGGCTCGTCTCCCTGGGCGCCGACGAGACGGTCCGGATTTGGGATTTGACGGTGTGGGCCGAGGTGAGCGCTTATGCGAATCCCGAAAAGGACGTAAAACTTAGCGTTTCCGCTGATGGTCGCTTGCTGGGAGCGTTCGGCGGATTGAACAACACTGTCCGGTTTTACGGCCTGGAACCGAATCTGCCCTTACGCGCTACGCTGCCGCCCCAAAAGGGCATCATTCTGTCGGTTGAGTTTGCCGCGGATGCCGAGTCCGCCATCATTTCGGCACACGACAGCAGTGTCACCCGCTGGGAGCTCGACCCGCTACAACCCCGGACGACCTACTGGCAAAAGGTCCTCGTCTATCAGGTGGCCCTCTCAGCAGACGGCAGGATCCTTGCTACGGCTGGCGGTGACAACCTGATCAAGGTCTGGGACGTCGCGTCAGGGCAGGAACTGAGAGTCCTGCGCGGCCACACGGTGGCGGTGTCTCACCTGTGTCTCTCGGCCGACGGCCGCACGTTGGTCTCCGCCGACGTCGACAATAGGATCAAAGTCTGGACAACCGACCCGACCGGCGAGACCAACGTGCTCACCCATGAGGGTATTGTCGTCTATACTGCGGTCGCGCCCGAGGGCGAACTGCTGGCGACCAGTAATCCCAACTTCTTCACCGTTGACCTGTGGGACCTTCGGAGCGGTGCAGCGAAGAGGTTCGTTGCCGACGCCAAGGCCGAACCGGCCTTCTCACCGGACGGCAAGTGGCTGGCCCTGCGCAGATTCACCGATCCCGTTGAGGTCGAGCTTTGGGATCGCACCACCACGCCATACCGCAAGGTCCAAGTCCTTCCCTGTGCATTTGCCATCGGCCATCAGTTGAGGTTCTCTCCAGACAGCCGCATCCTCGTGTTCCGTGCGCCCGGCGAAGTTCTGGAACTCTGGGATACGGTCGCCCGACAGAGTCTTGGCCAACTGCCGGACCACCCGCCGCACTGCGGCACCGCGTTCTCGAGCGACGGGGAATTCATTGCCACGGGTTCCGATGGTCGAATTCGAATCTGGCACGTCCGCTCTCGGGAGCTCTTGGCCGCGATGGAAGAGCAGCACGACAAAGTTCGATCGCTCTGTTTCTCGTCCGACGATAACATGCTGATTGCCGCCAGTGGCAACGCCGAGGTAAGGCGATGGGACGTCACCGACCCGGAGAACCCGCACCCGCTGTCTCCCCTCAGGGGTCACACTGCAGTCGTCCATCAGATCGCCCTTTCCCCCGACGGTAAGACCTTGGCGAGTGGTGGCGAAGACAGTACCCTGCGCTTGTGGGATCCGCTGGCGGGCCAGGAGTTGATGACACTTCGGGCTCATTCCGCCGTCATTGCTTGTCTGGCTTGGTCCCCCGACGGCCAAAGTCTCTACACCGGCAGTGGTGATGCGACCATCCGAATCTGGCGTGCGGCCACTGAGCGGGAGGTTACGGTCCGGGGAGGCCTCGGCCGGCCGGACGATTGAAAGGTGGAATGGAACGAGCCTGAGACCAGCAGCTACTCTGTGGCTTATGACCTTAGGATTTGGCCCATGTCTTCCATTTCCTTCTGTGCCGCTTTCTTCTTGTGCTTGTGCTTTCCTCTTGAGGCCTCTATTTTGGCGGTGGCCTTGTCCTGCGGCGCACCGGGCTGACGGCTCTTGTCCAGCATTTCCTCCAGGCTGATTGTGCCGGTATCGTAGAGCCGCCAGAGATGCTCGTCAAGGAACTGCATTCCCAGCTTCTTGCCGGTCTGAATACCTTCACTTTCGTTATGGCCGACTGTTCCCCAACTCGACGACGAAGGATTGGCCTGGACGATCGCTTTGATGGGTGCAAATCAATCCTCAAATCCCACCAGGCAATCAAAAGGTGAACGTGATGGAGGCAAGAAGAGATCATCCCTTACCATTCCCACATGGTACTACCAGCAATTCGACGCTGATTATGCTCTCGATGTGCCGGAGAAAGGTTTCGGAGGCTGGAAGAAGACAAACTTGGAATTCTCACGTGCACATATAGCGGTAGTAGTGATGCATGCGTGGGACCTGGGCACGCGAGAGAAGTTTCCAGGTTGGTGGCGATCCGTGCCTTATGCCCCCCGGTCTCAGACTATTTTACGCGCGGTATTTCCACATCTTTTGGAAGCAGTGCGGCGTTCAGAAATACCCCTGTTTCATGTAGTAGGCGGTGAGAATGAATATTGGAAAAATCTACCTGGTTACAAACATGCTGCTTCGCTGGCGGGTCCTGATACAGAAGCCCCTGAACAAGTGGCTTCTGATCCACTGCGGGATAAATTAGCAGCATTCCGGCAGAAACATTGTTTCGTCGGGCAGCATAACCAAAAGGATGTGGAACGAGGGTTTGAGCAGTTGGATTTCGCCGAGCAAGCCCGTCCGGCAAGCGATGAGGGTATAGCGGAAAACTCGCGGCAGCTTTTTGCGCTGTGCAAGGAACGCGGCGTGAACCATCTGGTCTATTGTGGTTTCGCCATTAATTGGTGTCTTCTGCTTTCTCCCGGTGGTATGGCAGAGATGCACAAGTACGGGCTCTGGTGCTCGGCCCTTAGACAGGCTACAACGGCTGTAGAAAATAGAGAAACGGCTCGAAATGAGCTTTGTAAGGAGATCGCCTTGTGGCGTGTTGCCTTAGCGTTTGGCTTCGTCTTTGATGTCAATGACTTCATCAATGCCTTAGTAGTTGTTTCAATGAACTGCGCGAAATCATACAGATGAAAGAGGGGCTGTCTAAGCCATAAAGCCAACGAACTACTCCAATAAAAGAAATCTCACACAAACGCCGGGACGACTTTTGTCAAAAGGCCCGCGCCGACATAGTGGCGGTGCAGGCTTCTTCTTTGAATCATCTGTTTGCTTGTTGTACGGCTTTACCTCTTAGTCGCAGCGGTCAGAATACCTTTCAAGGCGGCAGCCCTGACGTGTGTGGGCTGGTCATCGCCCTTGGTTTCTCTGTATAAAGCTACCGCCTCGGACTTCCTACCGTCGGCCAGCAACCGCTCGGCACAGACCAGGCAGGCGTCGGCCACCGGCATCTTCATGTTGGCAGGCGCTTTCTTCGCGAACTTGCTTAGTTCCTTGGCCGCAGCCGACGTGCCGATCAGACCCAGCGATTGGGCCGCAGCTCTGGCGACCTGGATGTCGGAATCGCCGAGAAGCTTCGAGAGGACCATGAGGCTCTTCTTGTCGCGACGTGCGCCCAGCGAACCGATAATGCCTGGCTTGAGCTTGCTGCTGACCTCCGGTAAAGCGTCCCGCATCGCCTCGGCCGCCTTCTCGTCCGGAATGCGTTCCAGGGCGTAGCGTGCGATGTGCGAGGTCTTCTCGTCGGCCAAAAGGGCGGCGAGGGCCTCGATGGACTGGATCGTGCCCACGATTCTCAGTTTGCGGCACACATAGTCCTGTGCGGATCGTGAGATGCCGCCGGCAAGTGCGTCCACCAGACTTTTTTCCAGCGCCTTACGTGCAGCGGCATCGCCGTGCGTGGCGACGATCGCCTGGTCGATCGGCTCCAGGGCATCGCGGTCTGCGCCCCAGTCATAGGTCTTAAGCGTTTCCAATGCTTTGTCTACTGCTGCCGAATCCGTCTGGGCAACGGCTACGGTAGCCGTGTCAGCCGCCAGTGTCATTTTGGTAGTCTCTTTACTCGTCATAATCAAGTCTCCTTGTCGCAACCATCGCTTTCTTAAATCACCCATGGCTCTCTTCTCGCAACGTCAACGAGGCGGTTGGCTTCGTCGTCGTCAATGAACTGTTGTTTCACCGTGTTCCACTTCAACGACCGTTCCAGTTCGTAGGCAATAAGGAACAGGTGGCATACCGTTGTCGTGTGGACCGCGTATTCGATGTCGCGGAACGGCTTCCTGCGCGTCTTGACGCAGTCGATGAAGTCTCCGTAGATGCCGCCGCTTCCGGCATAACCGGGGACCGGCTTCGAGGGGCCTTTCTCATTCGTACCTTCTACTTCCAGGTTGCCTCGATCCGGGTAATTGTGGTGGATAAGCTTGCCGTTCGGATAGCGACAGGTTGCGAACTTCTTGCCGTCTTCGTTGTGGAAGATGACTTCCTGAGGCTCCAGTTCCCTGACATCAATGGCAAAAGTAGCGCCGCCGAAATGATGTGCGCCCCAGTCGGTCATACCGCCGCCGGAGTAATCCCTGAACGACCGCCAGGATGTTCCGTCGATACTGTAACTGCCGCTGCATCGGTGGGGATGGTACGGCGCCCAGGGGGCGGGACCGAGCCACATATCCCAGTCGAAGCCTCTGGGGACTCGTTCCCCTTTCTTGTTGCAGTCCGTCGGAAACGGACCAACGTTAACGTTGATCGACTTGACGACACCTTTGTCTCCATTCCAGCAGGGATCGACCGTCTTCCTGTAATCTCCAAGCACACGCTGGCTGCCGCCGGATACGACGCAACTATAACGCCGGGCTGCGTCGATCATCAGCTTGCCTTCGCGGAGCGTCTTGGTCTCGGGCTTCTGGCAGTAGATGTCCTTCTTGTTGCGGCATGCCTCGATCACTATGATCGCGTGCCAGTGATCCGGTGTTGCGCAATGCACAGCGTCGATATCATCGCGCACCATGATTTCGCGGAAGTCGTTATAGGTTTTGCAGTCCTTGTTGCCGTACTTCTCGTTCACACGTTTCATTGCGTCGCGGCGAGCGTCCTTTTTTACGTCGCACACGGCAACGTACTGGACATCGTCCCGACCCAGGAATGTACCCAGGTCGCCCCGGCCCATGTTGCCGATGCCAATGCCGGCCATCACAATACGGTTACTTGGCGCGGTGTTACCGTCTTTGCCCATCGCGGACGCCGGGATCAGGTAGGGCAGCGCCACCGATGCTGCCGCTGCTTTCAGAAATGTTCTTCGACCATGAGACGCGCCCCGGTCATTCGCTGGTTTGCTCTTTTGGTTTGCCACGTTTTGATCCTTTCTTTAGGTCAGTGTGGATAATTGCTTTGAGTCATATCAATTCTGAATCTAACGTGCTTAATTTGACATTACCCTTTCTACACGGTCACACAGTATACAACCGTCTCCGTACGCCAGCAACAACAATCCTACGAAATACACCTTGGACTATCAAGAAATATAACTTCCATAGCCGCCTTGTTGAGAACTCGTAGGATGCAAATGTCATCACACTACGGGTAGAGTCACTCGCAAGAAAGACAAGTAATGTGCTATCCAGGGAAACAACGCGCCAAAATCGCCACCGTTTAGGCCTGAGAAGCCAGTTTACACCTATGATTATTCTTTTGCATCCGGGCTCACACGGTGCTTGCCCCGAGCACGAGCCGCGGCTCGCTCCTTCTCCGTGAGGCTCATATTATAGGTGGCGCCAAATCCCTCGACCTGCCGATAGATGTAATTCCGCCAGGGATCTTTGCCGTCGATCCTGGGATCGGCCGTTTCCTTCAGATAGGCTCTTAGCCGCTCCCAAAGTCTCTGTTTGGCTTCGGCATGCTGCGGATTCTCGGCCAGATTGTTGATCTGGTGTGGATCCGAGTGCACGTCGTAGAGTTCCTCCTGCGGACGCTTGCCAAAACCCAACTCGAAGGCGAGAGGGAAGTCGATCCGAGTTTGATCACGCAGCATGAAGTCTTTAAACGGACCATCGTCGATATCACCGTGCGGCGCTTTGTTCGAGGAGATAAACTCCGGACCGCCGGTGGGCCAGCGATCCGGCGTAAGGTTTCTAATATACAGATAATCGTGAGTTCGAATGGCGCGAATCGGATAAGTCGCACCGCCGGGCCTGCAGTAGGTGTGCCGTTCGAGACCGGTCACGACGTGGTCGCGATCTTCGTCAAGGCGACCGTTGCGATCGGACTTGAGCAGCGGAATCAGACTGCGACCCGTGACGGTCCCGGGAATACCGACTCCGGCTGCTTCAAGAAATGTTGGCGCCAAGTCGATGTGCCCGATGAAATCGTCCACACGGCGACCACCCGGGACATGGTCGCCCCAACGAATTGCCGTGGGCATCCTGACCCCCCCGTCATAGAGCGTGGTTTTGGTGCGGCTAAACGGCATGCCGTTATCGGATGTCACCACTACGATTGTGTTGTCGAGCTCTCCGAGCTTCTCCAGCTTCTTGAGCATGAGGGACAAGTGCTTATCGAAGTGCTCAATTTCGTAGTAGTAATCGAGAATCTCACTCCGAACCTCCGGCGAGTCGGGCAGATAAGGAGGCGCCACCACATTCTCCTCGCTCAATCCTGATCGCCGGCCAATCCCGATATCGTATTCGCGGTGCGGTTCGGAGCATCCGAACCAAAACATGAACGGAGCTCCGCCTGGCCGATCTGCGAGAAAATCCTCAAAGTTGGCGGCGTAGTTGCGTGTGTTGATGCCTATCGGCGGGTCCACCTCTAACCGGGCGGCGTATTCCTTGCCGTTGGGATGTCGATTCAGACCGCCCGCACGCCAGTCCCCCGGCGCCCAGGGTTTGCCAACGAATCCAACGTGGTACCCCGCGTCTTCCAGCAAGTGAGTGAACAGCGGATACTCGGGATGCAGGGTGCCGAATAGAACGCCGGCTTCGCCTACCTGCCAGATTTGCCTGCCTGTCAGGATTGCCGATCGTGACGGCGTGCACGAAGGACATGCCGCAAAGGAGTGGGTAAACAGGACGCCCTCTCTCGCTACACGGTCGAAAGCAGGTGTCTTGACCACTGGATCGCCAAGGATGCTTGTGTGGGGATAAGACTGGTCATCGGAGATAGCGAACAGGATATTCGGCCGCTGATGGTTCTTCTTTGTCGTGCCGTTTGCCCCCCGGTATTGACTTGTTCGGCATCCAATCCCCACGATGCCGGATGCAAATCCGAGCGCTGCGCTGCGCAGAAATCCTCTTCGTTTCATGTCTTGTCCCCTGTTGTTCGATTGTTCGGCAAGCCCACCCCTATGAACAAGTGTACCCTACGGGTTTTTCTGGTGGACAAGTAGCAGACTAAATGATTTCTGATATTCTTACCGGCCTGTTTTCTTTGACTGACTTCTTGGCAGCCAAACCGATAGCAATCGACATAAGCCCATCATTGCCGTCAACTGGCATCTTGCCGCCAGAAACCAAAGCGTCAATGAATTCTTTCATCTCCTGATTGTATGATGCGGCATAACGCTCCAGGAAGAAGTGCAAAGGAAGAGCACCAGACACGCCGGATTCCGTGTAGAGCTTGTGGTTGTCGGGGAAATTGTTCTCAGCTTGGGCCATTCCCTTGCTGCCGAACACTTCCAGTCGCTGATCATAGCCGTACACAGCTCTGCGACAGTTGTCAATAATGGCCATGGTGTCATCTTCAAAGGTGAGAATAATGGAGGCCGTATCAATATCGCCGGCCTTGCCAATCTCCGGATCCACCATCACAGCACCTTTGGCATAGACTTCCTTGACCTGCTTTCCGGAAATGTAACGAGCCATGTCAAAGTCATGAATCGTCATGTCCAAAAATATACCGCCTGATACTTTGACATACTCAACCGGAGGCGGTCCTGGATCACGACTTGTAATCTTCACGATCTGAGGTTCTCCGATTGAACCATTGACTACCAGCTCTCTGACTTTCTTGAATTCAGGATCGAAGCGACGGTTGAAACCGAGCATCAGGCCAACACCTGCTTGTTCAACAATGGCCGTGATCTCTTGCACTCTATCAAGCGACAGATCTAATGGTTTTTCGCAAAAGATATGTTTGCCGGCCTTAGCTGCCTTTTCAACATAATCAGCATGTGTGTCTGTGGGCGAACAGATGACAATGCCATCCAAATCAGGCAAGGCAATCAACTCATGAATGGTCTTGACAAAGTAATTGACATTAAACTCGTCAGCAATATTTTTAGACTCATCGAGCACATCCATCACACCAACGACGTCAACCTCAGGGAAATTTCGGCAGAGGTTCTTCAAATGTATCTTTCCAATTCGTCCAAGACCGGCAATGGCTAATTTTATTGTTTTCATCTCTCTGCTCTTCCTGATAATTCTTCTATTACTGGTTGACAATAGCCGCACTTATAATTCCAAGCTTCCAATAAACTTGCGGTTGGACGTTACCTTTTTCCCAACAAGACGTAAATAGTGACGGTAACGACAACAAGTATCGCAGACAGTAAACGCGTGTGTTTCCAGCCGTGCATATCCACAACTTCAATTGCCTGTTCTTCGGTGATTTCCTGGCGAGGGAAGAAGTAGGACATGCCGTACATGATTAACATGTTGAGTACAAATTCAATTCCCCAGATATGTACGAAGTGAACATCCACTTTCAAGATGAATGTCATCGTGATATAGAAGGCTAAGCCAAAAAACAGCGCAGACTTGGCGGCAATAGCTGATATCCCTTTCAGGAAAAAGCCTGCGAGCATAATCGATGCAACTGGAATAAAGAAAATCCCGTTCAATTGCTGCAAGAGCTGGTACAGTCCTTCGGGTGCGTTTGCCACAAGAGGTGCTGTCACAATTGCAAGAAAGGCCAGTACCGATGATGTTAATCGGCCAATCCAAACCAGGTGTCTTTCACTTGCCTCTTTCTTGAGGTGTCTTTTGTAAACATCGATACTGAAAATAGTTGCCGCACTGTTCAGTACACTGTTAAATGTGCTCAAGACAGCCCCCATCACAACTGCTGCGAAGAACCCAACCAGACTCGCAGGCAACACTTTTTTTATCAGTGCCGGATACACCAAATCTTGCGAATCATAAAACGAATCGCCAAAATAGTAAAAACCGATGACTCCCGGCAATACAATGATAAGCGGCACCAGGATTTTCAGAATACCTGTATAGAGCAAGCCTTTCTGGGCCTCAACCAGATTCTTAGCGCCTAAGGCCCGTTGAATAATGGTCTGATTCATCCCCCAGAAATACAGTTGGTTAATGATCAGACCGGTAAAAAGTGTCCCGAAAGGCAGCACTGAATCCCTTGCTCCGATGACATTGAACTTCTCGGGGGCATGATTGAAGACTTTGGTCAATCCAGCCAGAATGTTCCCCTCGCCAATACTCAACAAGGCGATCACAGGGACCAACATTCCTCCGATCAACAGGCCGTATCCGTTGATCGTATCCGAAACAGCAACAGCCTTCAACCCCCCAAAGATGGCATAGAACGAACCAATCATGCCCACAACAACCACCGTAATCCAAAGTCCCTGTGTTTTTGACACGTTGAGTACCTCGGACACATTGAAGATACTTTCAAGGTTAAGGGCGCCCGTGTACAAAACGATTGGCAAGAGTGTTACTACGAAGGAGACAACCAAAAAGAGAGCGACCAGTGTACGAGTGGTTCCGTCGAATCGTTTTTCAAGATACTGTGGAATGGTGGTTAGTCCCATTCTCAGGTATTTAGGAACAAAGAAGATGGCTGCCACAATCAGTGCCAGCGACGAGGTCACTTCCCATGCAATAATAATACATCCGTTCTTATAGGAAGAGCCATTCATGCCCACCAGGTGCTCGGTAGAAATATTGGTCAGCAGCATGGAACCGGCGATTACAACGCCACTTAAGCTGCGTCCTCCCAGGAAATACCCGTCAGACGAATCCAACTTGTCTTTACGAAGTCTGAACCAGGCATAAAACGCTACAAACGCTGTAAAGCCGATAAATGAAATAACGGTCATCATAATTTCGCACTCGGTGAAGGTTACCCAGATCTCCTAATGTCCGAACGGTGAACATGCAAATCACCGCCGCCATCATCGGGGACAACAAAACCGTATCCCTTTCTTGCACTGAACCATTTCACTGCGCCTGTATTCATGAGTCCTTCTCCTTTGTATCGGTCGTTCCTGCAAATAACCCATTTCTCTTACACTGCGGAGGACCAGCGTATGGATTCGACTTCTTCATTATCGAAACAAATATCGTACGACTGTTCCGAGCACTATTTTGACAACTCAAAACATGCTCTACAACAAGAAAAGCAAGATAACAGCACAAAAAGTCCGTGGTAACCGTGCAGGCCGCCTGCAAAGGCCAGAGGCTTGTTCTTCAAAATAACTGCTCAAACCTAACGCAATTCATCCCACAGGCCACCTCTTTCATGAACTGAAAAACATCGCCAAGACCAGGGGACATCGTGTCTCCATTTTGACTCCACAGACCTTGATTTTGTCCATATTGAACAGGTATTGACACCCATTTTTTGCCCAAGAGCAAATATTTTATGGGAATTTCTTATTAACATAGTTTTCAATGAACTTGTCAAAAAGTGGAAAGGCCGCCAACTTTCTCAAGCTGCCCTCATAGTACTTCCCTTTCACTGTTCCACTTCCGACATTTTGCTCGTTATTATCTTGGTATCTCTGAATCGGATTATCATGTGTTTTCCCGGATGGATCTGTAAACCTATGTTTACCATTATGCCGACATCGTGCCCTTGAGGGCGGACACTCAAATCAATCCCTGTTCAGCTTCACCCGCAGACACAACCGAGCCGGTTTTTTTTCCGCACAAAATACCTTCTTACCTCAATGAAGAGTTCTTCGCAGATATGGAATCGTAAACCGCTTGTCTGTTCTCTTCAGGAATCTTCACTTCGTTGAAGAAGGTCATGCCCAGGAACCGATCATTCTCCTTGGCGTATTCCCTACCCCATTTGATGACGTTCCTAATGTATTCCGGTCCCTTGGGCGGAAGCTTGTAGTGTCGCGGCATATCGCGCCGGATTGTGGTATGCAAATAGACCTGAAGTGGCGCCAGATGCTCAATCACCTTCTCGATCATCTCCGTTTCCTGACCGCGGTTTCTTCCTTCGCAATACGGCATGACAAAATCGAAGCCAACCTCGGCCAAGGTCTCGGTGCGATGCCCCCGATTGTCTTGATATCCGACAATATTGCCATCTGTTGACGGTACGCCTGTGTAGAAGCCGTATTCGAACTTCGGATTGATACTTCTGATAAGATTCTTCAAATCGATGAGGCGATCCCGAATTCGGATGCTTTTCCATTCGATCAATTCTTCTTTGTCGATCTCATGCCTGTCTCTACCTGTATCTTGCAGGAGTCTTCTCCGTGAACTGCGGCAGTAGCACGAGTCTTGCGTATACGATGGATGCTCCAGAACAATACCATCAAGGTTTACATACCGTTCGAGGACATCCTGGATCTTGTCCCGCATATATTGATGCGCTGGTTCGCTGTCGCAACAGATATGCAACGTCTCGATAGCATTCCTTTCATAAACGCTTGTGTTCGGCGGGACTTTGTGCGTGTAGCTGCCATCATGTGTCGTCAGGAATTCAATTTCCGGATAGCCCTCTCTCACGCCTATCATTCCGAGATACTTGATCTCGACAAAAACCTTGATGCCCATCTTATGTGCCTTCTCGATTATTCTCGAGAAGAATTCCATCTCCTCATGGGCATTCAACGCGTTCTCATCCAATTGCGGCTTCAGCTTTGGATTCTTTGCCGGCCACGCCAATCCATGATTCCCTGGCGAAAAATAGCCGTGACTTGCCATCATGACAATGAGATGGCTCATGCCGTGCGTCTTCATTTCATCCAGTAACGCGCTAAAATAGTCATAGCCTAATCTTCTATCCCCGGCCTGGTATGTCAAACAGGTTGTCCATCCGAAGATCATGCTTGGCTCCTCTTCCTGATTCATCCCAGACGAAGAGCAGGAGAGCGAATTGAAGGAACCCGCCCAACAAGCCAAACCGGATCCCATTAGCTTTAGGAACTGCCTGCGTTGTCTCTGCATCTATGAAGATTCTCCCCTATGTGTTATCTGATTCGTGATTTCCCATTTGATTTCATAAACAGTGCTCCTGCACGCTACAACCTTGATAATACCACAACCTGCAATTTGATTTCAACTCCTCTCTCCATAATAATGAGAACACACGCACGAAATACTGGACGTCGCGACGCTCGGTGGCAGCCTGAGCGGAAAACGCGCAGCGAGTGGACTATCCGCAGGAGAAGGACCACAAGTGACGGCAAATGATACACTTATGCCTGGATGAGTTTTTACGCCCTACGCCCTTATACAAACATCCGCGTTTTCAGAAGCTCATAGAGTCAGGCAATTAACTCATTCGGAAAAAACACTGGCGGATGATTCAGAATCAATAATCCGCGCTCGTCAGTACAATCTGTGGATATTTTACCTTCTTGCTTTTGTCTTTTTACTTGACGGCCGTCGTGTATGATAGATACTAATCGAAATGTGAATTTAGAACGAAGAATGGCGAATTGAGAGTTTAGAATGTAGAATTGGGATTTGAGAATTGAGAATTCTAAATTCGACAAGAGATACTCGGCATGGAAAGAATCGGGATACTGAAGACTTTGCGGAAAATCGGATGCGTTTTTCTTGTGGGATTATTGCTTGTCGGTTGTGGAATCCGGCCGGATCAGCGCCGGCGGTCGGACCGACTTGTCACATCGAGGGATTCTAAGGCAATTGGTTCCGACTCTCTGGACAAAGCACTTGCAGATTTCAACCGAGGCGCAGCCCTTCTCGAACAGTACAAATACGCAGAGGCCGCACGAGCGTTCGAGTCGGTTCTGAATGCTGCGCCCGATTGGACCGCCGCGCGCTTTAACTTAGGGCTTGCCTATTTTAATTTGCAGGTCAAGCCCGGCGCAAAAAGTTATCTCAAATTGGCCCGAGAGGCATTTGAAGCCGTATTGCAATCCGATCCTAACCACTTGCACGCCCGATTCTGCCTGGGACTGCACCACCAATACCTCGGTGAGAACGAAGAGGCGCTCGAGTATTTTCGGGCAGTGCATGAAGGCGATCCAGAGGACCCTTATGTGTTGTACAAATATGCCGAGACGCATCTTACACTCGGTTCTGCGGACGATGGGATCAAGATGCTCGAGAAGGTTGTAGCGCTCGATCCGGGATTTATCTCCGCGGTGTACCGGCTTGCAATCCAGTATCAGCGTATGCGAAGGCGCGATGAGGCGAGGTCTCTCTTTACTCGCTTCAAGCAGCTCAAAGACATAGAACTGGCAGGCGGCACTTTTACGGTTCTCAAAGCGTATGGGACCGTGGGCAAATACTACATGGCGCTTGATGCGGATAACCTTACTCTGCGGCCGGCAGCCATGCTTCGGCATAGACGCATTATGTTTTCTCCCGAGCTAAAGTTCCTTGGCACGGGAACTTCGGCCTGGGAATACTCCCCAGCAGCGGCAGAGCTTCCGGGAGTTGCCGCCGGCGATATAGATGGGGATGGTGATCTTGATCTTTGCATTACGGCATTCGAGCCTGATGGCAGCGCACTGCTGTGGCGCAACGACGGCGCGGGGCGATTTTCCCGTGATGCAACTTTATCTCGGCAGAGCATATCCCCTTGCTTCGGAGACGTGGACAATGACGGCGACCTCGATCTGTGGCTGGGTCGCGCGGGCGCAGACATCTATTTTGAAAACGATGGGAAAGGGAATTTCACAAAAGGGCAGGCCGCTGCGGTCGCCGGTGGAGAATCCGTGACTCATTATGCGAGGATTCTCGACGTGGACAGCGACGGCGATTTGGATCTTCTGGCATTTCGTGCCGCACACGGCATGACTCGCGCCGGCGGGGCGCTCAAACCCGCAGGCAGTAGTATCTATAACAACAACAGGGATGGTTCGTTTGCCGACATTGCCGGAAAACTTGGTCTTACTCTCGAAAAAACTCCCGTTGCCGCTGTGGCGTATGATGATTTTGACAATGACCGCGATATGGATTTTGTAGTCTTTTCCGCAATCGGGAAAGAGACAATTGCGTGGGTGAACGACCGGGCCTGGACATATCGAACACTTGACGTTGAAACAACCGGTCTGCCGGCCGAAGGCGTGCTTAGTGCAACTTCAGGCGATCCGGACAAAGATGGAGACAGCGATCTTCTGATTTTCACTGAGGAAGGAATCGAGCTTCTTGTGAATCAGGGTGGGTTCCGCTTTGCCCGCCATCAGGCCTTTTCCAGACAGTGCGGCCGTCTCGGTGGGACCGGCGGCCAGTTTGCGGATATGGACAATGACGGTGACCTGGATATTGTAATCGCTGACGCTTACAGACGTGACGGCAGCCGGGGTCCTTCGCTTCTCATTAACGATTGGCCGCAAGACCGTTTTGTTGACGCCATGGAAATGGATCCGGGGAACCTTCTGTCCGCTATCGAGAGCAAGGGCGACGCCAGTTGTGTAGTCGCGGATTTCACCGGCAACGGCAGGTGTGACATCCTCCTGGCCCCCATAGGAGAAAAACCCTATCTGGTCGAGAACATCACGCCCGGCGGCAATTGGATAGAAATTGATCTTCGCGGAACCCGCGGAACGGACAAAAAGACCCGATCCAACAATTCAGCCATCGGCGCCCGCGTAGAGGTCAAGGCCGGCGCTATTTCTCAGCTATACACAGTGGGGGCGCCTTCAGGGTCGGTGGCTATGCCTCCGCATCGGATTCATGCCGGGTTAGGGCGGCACTCCAGGGTGGACTGGTTGCGTATAACGTGGCCGGACGCTGTTCTTCAGGCGGAATTGGAGTTGCCCGCCGGTCAGGTGATGACAATTGCCGAGTTGCAGCGCAAGGTATCTTCCTGTCCGCATCTTTTCGCCTGGGACGGTTCGCATTTTGAGTTTGTATCAGACTTTGGAGGTGTGGGTGGGATCGGGTACCTCGCAGCACCCGGAGTCTATGGCAAGCCCGATCCGACAGAATATCTACCTATCCCGAATCTAAAGCCTCGTGACGGCGAATACGTCTTTCAGGTACTGGAGCCTACCGAGGAAGTCGTCTATTTTGACCAGGCTAAGTTGATCGCGGTCGATCATCCGCTCGATACGGAAGTCTATCCCCACGAGATGATGGCGGTTGGTATTCCGGCTCCGCCTTTTGAGCTTTTCTGTTTCAAAGACGCGATAGAGCCGGTTCATGCCGTTGACCATCGCGGCACTGATGTCACCGAAAACATACATTGGATTGACCGAAACTATGCCGGTGCGACCGGACTCGACTCGCGGTTCACGGGATTTGCCAAAGACCATTTTGTTGAGCTGGATTTCGGGGATCGCCTAAAAAAAGTATCGCCTGAATCGCGGCTGGTGCTGTTTCTTTACGGGTCGGTTGAATATTCCTACTCCTCAACAAACTTCGCCGCGAGCCAGGCGGGCCTGCGCAGCAAGGCTCCGAGCATTCACGTATTTCGTGACGGCGCTTGGGTGGAGATATTTCACGAAGTGGGATACCCGGCCGGCATCCGGCACATGATGACTCTTGACGTAACTGGAAAGGTGCTGCCGGGCGACCGGAGAATTCGCATCTCCAGTAATATGGAGCTTTACTGGGACCGGATATTCATCGCATCTATCCTTGAGGACGTTGGGCTTAGCGCCCGGGAGGCGCCGGTGAAAGGGGCGGATCTTCATTTCTTCGGTTATCCGCGCGAGTACTCGCCGGATGGGCGTCGCCCGAACCTTTTCGATTACGACAATGCGGACCGGGCCGTACCCTGGAAGCTCATGGAAGGAAACTATACCCGCTACGGCGAAGTGACGGAGCTTCTTGGAGATGCCGACGACTGTTATGTCGTTATGGCACGGGGAGACGAGCTTACACTGCGTTTTTCCGTAGATGCTTTCGGCCCGGTGCCGCGCGGATACCGTCGTTCATTCGTTCTGAAAACCGACAGCTTCTGCAAGGACATGGACCTTTACTCGGCATATCCCGACAGTGTGGAGCCACTGCCTTTTCATTCAATGAGCAACTATCCCTACGGCGCCAATGAGAAGTATCCCGATGACAAAGAGCGGCAGGAATACCTCAGGCGTTTTAACACCCGACGGGTAGGCGGGCCTAAGAACTGAACGGAGTCCACGGCAGAATCCTCAGCGTTGGCTGGGTGCATGTTGCTCAAAAGCGACTTTTCCGGTATAGTCAGGAAAACAGGTTGCTGAAGTGTATTTTTTGCGCCAGTTCCGAAAGCTCCGGCAAAGGTAGCTCTTGGTGAAAAAGCATAAGAAAATCAAGGGTCGTAAAAGAAAAACATCTGCACGTTCGCACAAGCCCACCCCAGTTACGCCCAGAAGAATCCCGTGGACGTTGATCATCGGGCTGATCATGTGTGCCATCATTGCCGGCGTCCTCGTGCAATGGCTCTTTTCTGCCGCAAGCGACAGGCCTCAAGAAACAGAGCGGTCTTCCAGCTCGGCCAAACCGCAGGCGGCTCCCATCGAATTGACTCCGGAGGAAGAAACCGCTGCGTTAAAGAAAGAGGAGATGCAGCTAACTCAGCAACTATTGAGAGACTTTCCCGGAAACGATGTGATACTGGCCTTTGTCGGCAGTGTTTACAGACAGCACGGTAACAATACCGAGGCCGTCAAATTACTGAACAAAGCACTGGAACTGAATCCGAATCGGCCCGATGTGTATAATGCCCTGGGTTCGATTGCCTTTGCCAAAGGATCGTATGAGGAGGCAATTACCTACTTGAACAGGGCCTTGAAGATCGATACAAGGCAACCAGGACTGCGCAGCTCTATCGCCTTTTCGCTGATGGCGCTTGGCAGATATACGGAAGCTATAGAACAACTCGACAACAATGTTCAAATCTTCCCTAAATCAGTCTACAGCCATTTCCTGCTCGGCCAGGCATGTTTACAGCAAAAGGACTATGATAACGCCAGAGAACATTACCTGACAGCTATAGAACTCGATCAGAACTATGTGAACGCCTACTATGGGCTATTTACGGCTTATTCTCGTTTAGAGCGGCAGGATAAAGCCCGCGAGTATATGGCTGCTTTCAGGAGACTAAAGGCCGAGGAAATTGAGGCCTCGAAGGCTCGCGACAAGCTCTACGATGACTTGGTCTTGATGCGGCAAACAATCGCTGAAAATCAAATTTTTGCAGCAAGGATTTACCAGGCCGGGGGTCGGTCCGACAAAACAGAAGAACTTCTGCAAAAGGCTGCAATACTTAATCCCAAAAACATAATATGCCTTAAGGAATTGGCCGGTTTATATTCCACGACGAACCGTCCAACTGAAGCTCTGAAGATGTACAAGAGAATCAGTGAAAGCGAACCTCAGAATCCTGCGTGCTTCTTCAACGTAGGTGTAATCTCAGCTATGCTAAAGAGATTCGATGACGCCGAAGAGGCGCTTCGCAAAGTAATTAAGCTGGCGCCGGAAGACTCCAGGGGGTATCGCGAGCTTGCCTGGCTATATCTAAACACAAAAAAGTCTCATAGCCAAGCCCGGAAACTTGCCGAGAAAGCCGTCAAGCTCGAGAAAACGGCCGTCAACTACTACTTGCTGGCGTGCGCTTGCGACATGAACGGTGACAGAACGAATGCTTTGGAAGCAGCCGAACAGGCAATACAGTTGGACCCCGGTAATGTGGAATACAAACAGATCTATCAACGTATTAAAAACAGGAAATAGGATGGCTGAGTTCTCGCGTGCTCAAGAAGGCCGGCGTCGGGTTAAACAGAGATCTTCGCTGCTGCTCTTCTTCTTGTGTGTCGTTTCCCAAGCATGTGCAGCAAGTCCGATCGTGCTTCGTGATGTTACCGGGAAGACAGGAATTACATTCAGGCATACGGACGGCAGCAGCGGGCAACGCTACATAATGGAGACGGTCAGTGCGGGATTGGCGCTCTTTGATTATGACAACGACGGCGATATCGACATCTATTTTCTCAACGGGGCGCCGCTAAAAGGCAGCAAGTTCAAGACGCCGCCAATGAATACCCTTTACCGCAACGATGGTGGATGGAAATTTACCGACGTTACAAAAGAGGCCGGTGCGGGTGATAGGGAGTATGGTTTGGGCGTTGCTGTTGGCGATTACGATAACGATGGCGATATGGACATCTACGCGAATAACTACGGCCCGAACATTTTGTACCGTAACAATGGTGACGGCACTTTCACGGATGTCACAAAGCAGGCGGGCGTGGCCAACGGTTCCAAAGTCGGCGCGGGGGCTTGTTTCTTAGACGCGGACAAAGACGGAGACCTGGATCTTTACGTTTCAAATTACCTGGATTTCTCCTATGACAAGCATGTCCCCATCATGCAGAGGGGATTTCCCGTTTATGCAACGCCGCGTTACTTTTCGCCCTTACCCGATAATCTGTATCGCAACAATGGGAACGGCACGTTCACAGATATTTCTAAAGACTCCGGCGTGGGACAGCACGCCGGATGGGGGATGGGAGTTGTGTGCGCGGATTACGATAGCGACGGCGATACTGACGTCTTTATCGGCAACGACGTAGCAGAGAACTTTCTATTTCGAAATGACGGGACTGGAAGATTTGAAGAAGTAGGGCTCCCGGCGGGTTGTGCTTATGACCTCCATGGCGACCAGCAGGGGAGTATGGGGGTGGAATGCGGCGATTATGATAATGACGGATTACTCGACTTCTACGTGACCACTTACGAGCTTCAGTTGGCGACGTTATACAGGAACCTTGGTGACGGTCTGTTCGAAGATGTAACGATGCTCACCGGTGCCGGAGCAGGAACGCTGCCTCATGTAACCTGGGGCAACAGCTTTACGGATTTCGATAACGATGGTGACCGTGACATCTTCGTCGCATGCGGCCATCTACAGGATAACGTCGGGCTATACGACGATACGAAAACCTATTTGGCACGCAATATATTGCTTATGAGCACCGGCGATGGCAAGTTCGTCGATATTTCAGACAAAGCCGGTGACGGCATGAACGTAAGATTAAGCAGCCGAGGCGCAGGCTTCGACGACCTCGATAACGATGGTGATGTGGACGTGGTGATACTAAACTCCCGGAGGGAACCTACTATTCTGCGAAACGATTCGTCTTCCAAAGGGCATTGGCTGCAAGTTCGCTTGCAGGGCGTTAAGACCAATCGGGACGGGATAGGAGCGCATGTCAGGGTAGTGGCCGGGGACTTGACTCTGATAGATGAAGTTCATAGCGGTCGTGGATACCAAAGCCATTACGGCATGCGCCTTCACTTCGGGTTGGGACACCGTAAGAAAGTGGATCGTATCGAAGTGCGATGGATCGGAGGTCCAGTTGATGTTTTTGAGAACATTGCAGTTGACAGGATATTGACAATCACCGAAGGAACCGGCCCCGAGTAACGGCGAGTGCCCCACGGCTCCGCCTAGTGGGCGGACCGGAGAACTGAACGCAATCACCGGCAGAATCTTTAGCGTTGGCCGGGCGCATGTTGCTGAAAAGTGGCTTTTCTGGTATAGTTAAGGAAGCAGGTTGCTACGGTGTATTTCCTGCGACAGTTCCGAAAGCTCCGGCAAAGGTAGTTTTTGGTGAAAAAGCATAAGAAAATCAAGGGCCGCAAAAGAAAAACGTCTGCACGTTCGCACAAGCCCGCCCCAGCTACGTCCAGAAGTATCCCGTGGGCGTTGATCTTCAGCGTGATCGTGTGCGCCATTGTTGCCGGCGTCGTTTTGAGGTGGTTCTTTTCCACCGCAAGCGACGGACCTCAAGAAGCAGGGCAGTCTTCCGGCTCGATCAAGCCGCAGGCGCCTACTGCCGAATTGACCCCGGAAGAAGAAACTGCTGCACTAAAAAAAGAAGAGATGGAGCTTGCCCGGCACGTAATGAACGAATTTCCCCAGAGCGGCGGTTCCTACATGCTGATGGGGGATTTATGCGCCAGGCACGGCAATTCGACCGATGCGGTGACGTTCTGGCAGAAAAGCCTCGAAATAGATCCTAAGAACTTCGACGCCTGCCGAAACATAGGTCGCATCGCCTTGGAGAAGGAGCAATTCGATCAGGCGGTGCAGCTCCTGAGAAAAGCTCTGGAGATAAAGCCCAATACCGCGGACCTGCGCAGTGATATCGCCAAAGCCCTTATGGACTCGGGCAGGTATGCCGAAGCCATTACGGAACTGCAAGACGAGATCAGGCTTTACCCGTCATCTTTCACCGCTCGTTTTCAGCTCGCAGAAGCATATCGGCAGCAGAAGGAATATGATAAGGCCATAGAACACTACGAGCAGACGATAAAGCTCGAGCCTGAGCACAGCCACGCACATTACGGACTGGCCATGGTTTACACGAGGACGGGGCAGCGGGACAAAGCCCGTCAGTACCTGGCCGGCTTCAGGAAGCTCCGGGACAAAATCGATTCGGTCTATAGCACCCGGCAGTCGGGTTCCCCTGAATATCTGGCGTCGTTGCGAGCAAGCGTCGTCAAAACATGTCTCGATGCCGAGCGGCTCTATCGCGACAGCGGCAATATTGCAAAAGCCGAGGAACTCCTGAACAGGGCCTCCGGACTCGACCGGAACAATACTCGATGTCTGGAGCGGCTGGCTTCGTTGTACTACAAGACCAATCGCGCCGCCAAAGCCCTTGAATGCTTCGAGAAGATTGCGCGGGTCGATCCGAACAATCATTTTTCCCATCTGAACATAGGGCGGGTTGCAACCCAATTGAGAATGTTCGAGAAGGCCGAGCGCGCCTTCCGGAAAACCATTGCTCTGGCCCCGAACGACCCGGCCGGATACCGCGAACTGGCGCGCTTCTATCTGCGAACCAACACAAATTTAGTGCGCGCCCACAGCCTCGCAAAAAGAGCACTAACCCTGAAAAAGAGCGCCGAGACTTACTTTCTCCTGGGCTGGGCCGCCGACGTCAACGGCGACCGGGCCAGCGCGTTGCAGGCCATGGAACAGGCGATGAAACTACAGCCGACGAACCAGAAGTACAGGCAGATATATGAGAGGATCAAGAATAAGAACTGACCGGCACGCCCTTACCTGTGTTTGGCAACGGATCCGCTGCGGGCGCCACTTCGTGCCGATGCTGGCGCTGGTAGTGGTCTTCTGCCGGACATGCCCCGGCGATTCCATAGTCTTTCGCGATGTTACCAGGGAGACGGGGATAACTTTCAGGCACACCGACGGCAGCAGCGGCAAGCGGTATATAATGGAGACGGTCGCCGGGGGCCTTGCACTTTTCGACTATGATAATGACGGCGACGTTGACATATATTTTCTAAACGGCGCGCCGCTGAAAGGCGCCAAATTCGATGTCCCGCCGAAGAACGCGCTTTATCGCAACGAAGGCAATTGGAAGTTCACCGACGTCACTGATCGGGCGCGGGTAGGTGATACGGGGTACGGATTGGGCGTCGCGGCGGGCGATTATGATAATGACGGCGACCTGGATGTTTATGTCAACAACCACGGCCCGAATGTGCTGTATCGCAACAATGGCGATGGCACATTCGCCGATGTCACCGAAAAGGCGGGTGTTGTCAACGGCTCTCACACCGGAGCCGGTGCGTGCTTTCTCGACATGGACAAAGACGGAGACCTGGACCTGTATGTCTCAAGCTATTTTGATTTCTCATACGAGAAACACAAGACCGGCGTGGCGGACGGCTTTCCCGTTTACATTGGCCCGGCTTCTTTTCCCGCGGCGCCGGATGTGCTGTATCGCAACAATGGCGACGGCACGTTTACCGACGTCAGTAAGAGTTCGAGCGTGGCCGAGCACGTAAGCTGGGGCATGGGAATGGTCTGCGGCGACTATGACAATGACGGTGACACGGATATATATGTGGCCAATGACGGCGCCGGAAATTTTCTTTTCAAGAACGACGGCACCGGAAAATTCGAGGAAGTGGGCCTGATAACAGGCGTTGCTTACGATATCCACGGCGACGGACAGGGAAGCATGGGGGTCGATTTCGGCGATTACGACAACGATGGGTTGCCGGATTTCTACGTGACTTCTTACCAGGGGCAATTGGCTACGATGTACAAGAATCTGGGCGACGATGCGTTCGATGATGTGACACGATTGACCGGCGCCGGAGAAGGGACGGTATTAAACGTGACGTGGGGAACCGGTTTAGCGGACTTCGACAATGACGGTGACCGTGACATCTTTGTGGCGTGCGGACACCTGTTGGACAACATCGAGCTTTTCGACGACAGGTCCACCTATTTTGAGACAAACGTGCTACTGATGAACAACGGCGACGGCAAGTTTGTTGATGCTTCAAAGCAAAGCGGCGACGGAATGAAGGTAAAGCTCAGCAGTCGAGGAGCAGCCTTTGACGATCTCGACAACGACGGTGATATCGACGTTGTAGTTCTCAATTCCCGTCGAGAGCCAACCATATTGAGAAACGATTCGCCTTCCAAAGGGCATTGGCTGCAAGTCCGCTTGCGGGGCGTCAAGACCAACCGCAGCGGAATAGGGGCGCAGGTCAAGGTAGTGGCAGGGGACTTGACTCTGATAGATGAAGTTCATAGCGGTCGTGGATATCAAAGCCATTACGGCACGCGCCTTCACTTCGGGTTGGGGGCCCGTGAGAAAGTGGACCGCATCGAAGTGCGATGGATCGGCGGTCCAGTTGACGTTTTTAAGAATATTGCAGTTAATCGGATATTAACAATCACCGAAGGAACCGACCCCGGGTAACGGCGAGTGCCTACACGGCTTCGCCTGGCGGAAGAAAGGCAGATGATGAGTCCCACTGATCGATACTATGCAGCGGCGTGTCAGCTTGACATGCCCAATCCGACGAAACGCGATGAGATTGCCGGCCGGGTCGAGCGAATGTTGGAGATGATCGACCATGCGGTAGTAGGCTACGAACCGTTTTTCGACGTGCGGCTCGTGGTGTTTCCTGAGTATGCACACGCGGCGCCAATCTATCCCACAGTGGAGGAGTTGCTCGATCGCCTGGCCGTGCCGATCCCGAACGAACACACCCAACGCTATCAGGAAAAGGCGAAGCAATTAGGCATCTACATCCAGACCGGCACATTCATGGAGGCCGATCCCCACCGACCCGGTCACGTGTTTAATACGACCTGCTTGGTAGGTCCGGAGGGCATCTTATCCAGGTACCGCAAGGTGCACACGTGGACACCCTGGGAATTGCACACCAGTCCGCACGATCTGGCGGATTACGATAAGCCGCTGTTTCCCGTGGCAGACACAGAGATCGGCAAGATCGGCACGGCCATCTGCTACGACTGGCTTTTCCCGGAGGCAATTAGACAACTGAGTCTTGGCGGGGCTGAGCTGCTCGTACGGGTCTCGGCATATATGGATCCGTGGGGAACGGCCCAACCCATGGATTGGTGGACGATGGTCAACCGGGTGCGAGCGCTGGAGAACATGGCTTACGTGGTCGCAGCAAATCAGGCGGCCAGCCTAAAAAACTATCCGCCGTTTAGCTGGCCCGGGGGCAGCATGATAGTCGATTATGACGGCCGGATTCTTGCCCAGGCTGAGCAGGGGGCCGGGGAAAAAATCGTTGTCGGCCCGATTGATATGGCCGCCCTGCGCGCCGAACGGCAACGTCGCCGCGGACATCACATGCCGGCCCACCTGAGGACCGAGGCCTATCCCGCATACCGGCAGTCGATCTACCCGGCCGGCAGGGCAAGCGACGGCCCGATTACCGCCGAGAAGAACGAGGCTTCGCATCGACAGGCGCGTGAGGCATTGAGACGCATATCACGCGGCCGGCCCTGACTGTGCCGAGACCGACGGGGCGGGAATTGCTTCCGAGCGAGTCCCATCGAATACGGCCTGTTATCCCCTGCCAGGGAGACAGTTCCCTCACTGCGTCGCATATACGCGGGCGATTGAGCCTTGCTTTGCGTATCGCGGCAACGAGAAGGTTGACAGCATCGTAAGTGTGTGCCGCAAGGTAGTCCGGACATCTTCCAAGGCGTTCGGTGAATTCTTCTTCAAAATCCCGCGAACGTTTGTCGGGACGATAAAGCAATGGGAAGACAACTCCTTCGGCTGCGCGCCCGGCCTCTTCCAGGAATCGCCGGCTGCCCGCACATGGCCCGGCGAAGATGGAGCCCTTGAAATCTTTCTTGCGGACAACGGAGATCAACTGCGCACTTTCCTGTGGGGGGGCAATCACAACCAGCGCATGTGCCTTCATCTGGACAATCTTCTGCACGAGTTCGCCGTAGTCCTTTTGCCCGGGCTTAAACTCGAAGTGGCAACACGGAGCCAATTGCCGCTGGACGAGAGACTTTTTGAGTTCGGTTATGAAAAGGTGCGAATCGTGATCCACTGACGAGACAAGGAGAAATGGTTTTTCCCCGACGTGCGATTCAATCTCCCGGGCAAGAACCGGGGCCTGCAGGTGGTCTCCAGGCAGGCATGAAAACATCCACGGCACATTGACAAGGTTCACTGTCCTATCGGTGCTTCCGGGGCTAAGAAGAGTAAGACGAGCCTTGGCAACTACCTGCTCGGCCACGTGTGTTGACGGCCCGTCGATTCCGCCGATGATTGCCCAGACTTTGTGTGCGTAGGCCATGCGGACAACTTCTGCGGCGCCGGATTGCCACCGATTGCCTGACCAGCCCGCGACTAATCGAAACGGCAAACCATTGTACCCGCCTGCCTTGTTGGCTTGTTCAATTGCCAAACACGCCGCATGATACATGTCATCCCCTTCCGGACCGGAAGATTTGTCAGGGCCAAAATAGCCTATCAGCACCTCTTTGACATTGGCGGGAGGAAGATTCTGGCGACCCGGTCCTGCGTAGTGAGTTTGCCGCGTTCTCGCGTCGAAAAAGACTTTGCGAGACGAATCTTTCTCAGAGTTCATCGCTCCGGAGGCTGTCGTTACGGATACAGCTAATAATATCAATGCTATTCTGAGCGTCATACGCATTTGAGTCCAATTTTCCTCCGGAAGATACGCAACCCTGTCGTTTGGGGAAATACAGCCTTACGGTATCTTCAGGTCATCTCTGGAGTAGAAGTTCCATTTGTTGTGCTCTCGTTTTGCCAGGTAAACGTCACCGACGTCGTCGAGGGCGGCGCTAAGCATTATATCGCCTGTCACGCCTTTCCAGGCTCTTGTTCTATGCGCCAGCACATCACGGATTTTCGCCCGGTTCAGGCCCGCAACCTGCACGGCCCAGATGACCATGTTCATGCCGTCATAAGCGTGGGAGGCGAACGTTTCGGCGTCTTCTCCGAAGCGTTGCCTGAAAGCTTCGCGAAATTCATCGAGCTTCCTGCTCTTCCTTGTCGGATTCCACGGATACGTGAAAACAACTCCTTCGCTATTTGCGCCGGCGATCTCAACAAAGTCATCCGAAAGGCAGCGGTCGCAGGCAAAATATGGCTGTTCCATTCCCATCTCGCGCATCTGGTTGAGAATCTTTGCTCCTTCGATGGCGTCGCCCCAGTGCACAATCGCATCCAAGTTCTCAGCCGCGAGACGTTCCAACTGTAATGAGAAATCGTCAATTCCCAGTTTGTAGGACATCTCTAGGACTACGGGATTTCCCAAACGGCGGCTTCCGTCACGGATTTCACGGACGCCGAATCGGCCGTAACGGTTATTTGCGCGAATAATTCCGACACGCTTGATGCCCAGCTTTCCGTACATGTAATCAACGAGCAGATAACCCTGCTGCCGGTCGTCGCTGATGCAGCGAAAGGCCCAGGGGATGTTGGTCTCGACGAACGTGGGGTCTGTGTCGCCGGAGTTCATCATAGTAATCTCGGCCTTGAGCGCGACGCGGATGGCAATGTGGCTGTTGGCGCCGTCAATGGTGCCGAGAATCGCCCAGACTTTGTCTTTGTAAGCCATGTTGACGATTTCATTGCCTGAGGCGCCCCAGAGTCCGTTGTCGTTGGTGACGACAAGCTCGAATGGGATATTCCGCTTAAGGTATCCTCCTCCGGCATTGGCTTGTTCGACGGCAAGCCGTGCGCCCTGGAGCATCTTGATTCCCAATTGTTCCTCGTGGCTTTTTCCGCCGGTCGCGACCGAAACAGTGGACATGATCGGGCCTATGAAGCCGAGTTTGACTGTTTCGATGTCATTTGGCTCGGGAATGGCTCGACCCGGTCCGGTGTACTCGATTTGGCGCAGGAAGTGTTCCTTGTAGGGCTTGACGTGTCGAAACGGCTCGAAATCCTGGGCGGTCTTCGCGTAGCTTGCATCCTCACGCAGCTCCAGATCGGGGACCTGGTAGGCATTAACAGAGTTGATTTCTCGAAGAACTTCACGTGTCTCCGCATCAACGCCGGCAGAGGACTCCGGTCCTTTCATTTTTTCTTTTTCCGACAGCGCGCAGGACAGAACACACAACATGAGGGTTATGAAAAGCAGAACAATATGTCGCTTCACAGGTCTAACCTCCTGATTACTAACGAACACCGCGGCCAAGGACATGCTCTTACCTTTCATTCGATTTCATTCCTGCAACTACTTCGGCACGAACCGGTCTTTTCTTCAGTCCTTTGTAGTATCCGGAACCGATCCCCCAGCCAACTCCCTTTGAGGTCCCAACCCACACGTCGTCGTTGTCAAAATCGACCCACAGGGTGTAATTGTGGGGAATGCTCTTTGGCATATCGATTATATCGAGCACCTTCTTATTGCGGCTGACGACCGCTCTGCCTCTAAGGGTCTCGGGGTCCCTCGTGTAGGTAACCCATGTATCGGTCGGAAAGTCGGCCACGACGCCTACACCCTTGTCGGTGGCAAACCACGCTTCGTTGCCGTTACGGCCCTTTGCCGCGTTGCCGAAGTCGCTTGGAAGCCCGGTTTCATGAGCGTAATAACCTCGCCAGTAACGGCCGTCGTATCGGCTCATGCCGAAATATGTTGAGACCCAGAGGATGCCGTCGACATAGCTCGCGCCGCTCGTAACTACATGGACAATACCGTCATCCCGGTAGAGGTCGATTTCCATTTCGCCGTCCGGATCGAGATAATCTTTCCACCTCTCGGTTGCCACGTCAAACTCCAGCACGCCGCTGCCCCAGACAGCAAGGTGGACCTTCCCATCGTTATGACAGACGCCATAATTCCATATCTCTTCCATTGGAGCATTCTTCTCCGTGTAGATGGTCCACTCGCCGGTGATGGTGTTATATCTGCTGGCGCCGGCCGTGGTGGCGGCCCAGATGTTATCATTCTCGACGGCCACCCCGTAAACGACGTCGTTCACGAGCCCGCTGTTAAGCTGGTTCCAGTGGTCGAATCGTCCGCCGCTGAGGCGGGCAAGACCGCCTCCGAACAAGCCGATCCAAAGTTCTCCTGTTTTCGGATTCACGTCAAGCGAGGAGACCACCCGCCACGGCAGGCCATCCTTTTCGTTCCAGCTTCTGACCTTTCCGGTCAGCTTGTCGATACAGGCCAGGCCGTTTTCCGTGCCGACCCAGGCCTTTGGGCCTTCGGTCTTAATCGCAAAAACATGGTCGTTCGGCAGCCCTTCTTTGACTGTGAAGTGCTTCCATTCTGTGTAAACGTAGGGAAGCTCCCGCATGGTCTCTTCGACAGCCTCTGGCTTCATCGCCTCACAGGATGCCGTCGGCGCAAGCCATGACATCGACAGGATTGCCAATATGCAAACATAGTATTTCATCGTGACACCTTCTCATTGAGAACAGGTAAACTACAGCGTCTTGAGGTATTCGATCAAGTCGTTAAGCTGGTCCTTCGTCATATCGTTGGTAACTCCATGCTCATCGTTAGGATTGTACCTGGTCCAGATTTCTTCCAGGGTCTGGGCAATTCCATTGTGCAGGTAGGGCGCCGAGTCATAGATGTTGCTAAGATGCGGCGTGTCAAAGTCCGATTCCCGGTCAAACTGCAATTTCGTCCCGATATTGTGCCGCTGTCGGTCGGTGAAAAGCGGTGGAAAATGACACGTAACGCACCTTTTCTCCTTCGGAATGTCGCGCGCGTCGTTTGTCATTGACCGCTCGAACATCATCTTGCCGCGTCGTTGTGCGTCGGTTAGTTCCGCCCCAAGCGGACGATAGCGGTTGGGTGGCCGGGGAATTGTGCAAATATAGTGCTCCAGCGCAGAAAGCTCTTCTGGTGTAAACGGCTGAATTCGCGTAAAGAAGACGGCTAATCGCGGTCCGCATTGCCTCTGGAGATTTGGATTGGTTCCTTCCCACTTGAACGGAGCCGTGTCGAGAATCCCACGGAGCGTGCGGTTATCGACGGGGCTGATTCCGATGCCGTCAGGCTCGATGTCGTAGGTAAGCCCGTCAACGTGCCCGTCGGGATGGCACGAATGACATGAGAACTGACGGTGAAAACTGATGTTGGCGCTGTGGAAGACCCGCTCGCCCAGACGCTTCTTTGTAACAACTTCGGGACCTCCGAGATCAATCCGCTTCAACACTTCGAGCTTGTCGAGATCGATTGCCGTCAATGAGTCATCCAGGGCGTTTGCCGCAAAGGCCGTTTTCCCATCCGGGGTAATGACAATCCCCCGGGGGCTGTGTCCGGTTGGGATATGGGTCACAACAAATTCCGTCGGCTTGCCTAAGTGATTTGGAAGCACGCGCCGGCGCTGATAATCGGTTGCAGCTTCGAGCATCGAGATAAGCTTCTGGACATCCACGACAGCGATGCGGTCTGACCCCGAGCTTGTCACCAGCGCCTTGGCGCCATCGGGCGTGATTGCCACATCGGCAGGATCTGGAAAACATACGCTGGGCTCGTCGAGGAGCACCTGATCCACGCGGCCGTCCTTCCAGACGATCGCAAGCCCGTTGGTTATGGTCCAGCCCTGAAGCAGGCGGGTCATTGGGATGAGGTTCTTCGTGCGATTGATAGTGATCAGAGCAAAATCGCCGCTTGGATGCCAATCGACGCCCTGCAGAAGGTTTGCGGCCGGAACGACAGCGCGATCCTGGACAACGGCGCGGGCGGTATCAATGACAGTAACCTCCGACACGGAAGCGGCGCGGAACTTCACAAAGCGCGAGAGGTTGTTTGTAACGTAGATCATGGAACCGTCGGGAGAGCGTGACAAAGACCAGGGATTGCGACTGGCGCTAAGACGTTTAAACTCTTTCAAAGCAACCGTGTCAATAACGGAAATACTGTCTGCGGACGTGTTGAGTACGTATAAGTGCTTTCCGGCGGTATCGGTGAGCACGCCGTGCGGTTCGTCACCGACGGGAACCGTAGCAACAACTTTGCGGGAAGACACATCGACAACTGACACGGTGTCGTCAAGCCGATTGCTCACATACGCTCTGGTCCCATCGGGGCTGAAAGTTACATCCGAAGGCTGATGCCCGACCTCGATTTCCGCAATTTTTCGAAGCTCCCGGATGCCTATCACAATGACCGTGTGAGAGGCTTCGCAGGCGACGTAGATTTCATCGCCGTTGGGGCTTACGGCCATATTGACAGGTGTCTTGTAGCGCGGGGCCTGAGAAACCTCGGGCAACCGCGTCGGGTGGGCAATCTTCTTGATAGCTTGGTCAAAGTCAAAAGGTTTGTCGTGCGCATTTTCGTGACATCGAAGGCAGGTTTGGCGCGTCACCTCCCTGAGTCCGGCGGCCTTGGCCGCGCGGGCGTCTCTCATTATCGCTTCCGGATAATAATTGCCGCCCGCGCCGTGACACGCTTCGCATCCCACACCCTCGTACAAGGAGTGAAATTCCATCGTACCTTGTGCAGGCCGATGATAAGCGGTAGTGTGACATTTGAGACACTCTGGACTGTCTTGAGGATCATCATTCAGGCCCTGCTCTTTTGCGATTTGATACGCTTGATCGCTCGCCAGTACAGCGTACGCACGTGCATGTGCGCTCAACCGCCATTTGCTGAACTGATAACCGCTTGCCGGGCCTTTGTGGCAGGCGGCACAGGTTGCGGTCCCTATGTACTTATGTTGACTTTCTCTTGCGCCTGTTGCATCCGGCAATTGCGGCGTATCTGCGTAGTTGGAGTCTCCGGGGGTCGGATGAGCAATCTCGGACATGGCTTCGGCCATCTCAAGCTTGCCCAGCCCGTGAACAGCGACATGAGAGCCTTTTACCTGGTGACAGCCTAAGCAGTCCCGGACAGTCGGCATAATCAGTCCGGCCTTCACGGCTGCTTCGCGATCCGTCATAATGCTTGCATCTATGTATTCGCTTCCCGGGCCATGGCACTTTTCGCATTGGACGCCATCGGCAGTGAAAAATGTCTCATCCTTCTCCCATTCCTCGGCGTGAGCGCCAGTCGCGTGGCATCCGAGACACGTGGCTGATTCCTGCGGTTCCTGGGGTATGCCGCTCAGCTCGGCAATTTGTTTCGCCTGCGGTTTGGCCAGGACGGCATAGGCGCCGGCGTGCCTGGAAGCCAACCAACGACTGAATTGGTGCCCCATGCCTTTACCCTGGTGGCAGGCAGCGCAGACTTTTGCCCCAACGTACACCGGATGCTTTTGGCCGGATCCCTGAGCCCAGGCGACAGCAGAACAAGCCGCTGCTATCGCAAGAATAATAAGGATGTTGCTACATACCCTTTTTCTGCTGCCCATATCAGAATTCCTGGATCACTTTGAGGATTTGGTTTGCATTTACGTCTTTGAGTTCGACAGTCCGTTTGTCGGGCCAACGGATTTTCACGGCATCTGCTTTGGCGGCCTCTCCGAGACCGAAATGGCATCTCGGATCGGCCTGAGAAAGGTAACCTGTTACCGGGATCATATCCCGTACTTGCACGAGCGAGCCGACCGTGACGGTAACACGCGCGCCAATGGCATCGCTTTCGCCTGCCGGCAGCCTGGCTTCGACGATAAGCCAATTTTTCTTGTTGCCGCCGTCATTTCGCAGCAGCCTCGGGGTGTCATTGAGATTGATTACCAGAAGGTCAAGGTCTCCGTCATTATCGTAATCGCCGTAAGTGGCGCCGCGTCCGACATGTTTTTCTCTAAAGTACGCGCCGGATTTGTCCGCGACATCCACGAACTTTCCCTCACCGTCGTTTCGCATGAGCACGTCTTCTTCTGTATATTCATGATGGGCGTTGCCGTTGGCAACGAAGATATCCAGGTAGCCGTCGCAGTCATAGTCTAACAAGACACCGCCCCAACCGGTGTACTGGCCGCAGACGACGGCAAGGTTGGCCGGCTCCGTGCGGTCCTCGAAATAATCCTTTCTGTTCATTAGAAGGCAACCGTATCCCATGTCGGGAACGTAAATATCGAGCCATCCGTCACGGTCCACGTCACCGATGGCCGGCCCCATCGAGGAGACGCCCTGGCCTCCCTCGCCGAAAGCCATACCCATCATCAGGCCTTCGCTCTCGAACGTGCCTTTGCCTGTGTTCCTGAAGTAATAGTTCTCCATCGCGTCATTGGGAACATAGAGGTCCGTAAATCCGTCATTGTTCAGATCCGCCGCCGTAGCGCTCATCGCCCGTCCGTTTGGCTGAAAAACGCCTGCCTGCTTCGTCACATCACTAAAGGTCCCATCCCCGTTGTTGCGATATAAGGTATCCGGTTGTCCCCTGTAACTCAACGGGCCGGGATAACCAGCCGCCGCATAGTAGGACCGGAATTTGCCGCTATCGTATTCGAGATAATTTGCCACATAGACGTCAAGGTCTCCGTCGCCGTCGTAGTCAAGCCAGGGGGCCGAAAGGCTCCAGTTGGCGTCCGCAAGTCCTGAAGACCTGGATATGTCTGTGAATGTTCCATCTGCGTTGTTGCGATAGAAAACGTTTGGCCCGTAGTTCAGTACGTACAGATCAAGGTCGCCGTCCCTGTCAAAATCCGCCGCGGAGCAGCCAAATCCGAAGCCTTTATCGCCAACGCCCGCCTCGTTCGTGACGTCCTTGAACGTTCCGTCGCCATTGTTTCGGAGCAAGGAGTTGGCAAGTTTCCCTCTCAGTCTTCGGCCTCGATTGTCATTGACGTTTTTGAGCCAACAGCCGTTGACAAAGTAGATATCAAGCAGTCCGTCACCATCGTAGTCGAAGAACATTGCGCCGGCGCCGGTGCCTTCGACAATGTTGCTCAAGTCGGAATCTCCGTAACTATGCTTGACGTTAATGCCGGCCTCTTTGGTGACATCAGTAAAAACCGGCAGCGTTTGAGCTGCTCCGTAGCTTGCTGCAATCTGAAAAGTCAATAGAAATGCCAGATACCTCAACGAGTTCACTTGCCGGACCCTCCACTGTTTTGTCTCTGTGCCGGGAGCGTGTCCGGTCCCGGAATTCCGTCCCAGAGTGCTCCCATATCAATCCATTCCACGAATGTTCGTTTTTCATCTTCGGTTAATGCTTCGTGTTGCTTCGGCGGCATTTGAGCTATGTTTTCTTGTGAGAACGTACTGTCCCACGGCCTCGAAGTGTTTCGTCCAAATATGTGCCATATAAGCGGGCTGGTCCGGGCCTTGCCGGGGTGGACGTATTTTCCATAGCCGGGCAGGCTCCCAGCGGCCAGAAGGCTCTCGTAGCTGCGATGGAAGTAAGCCTTTCCATTGGCACGGGTTGCCGGCGAGGGATCGTCGGTAAGGTGAGGGGACGAGCCGTCTTGATCGTGGCATCGGATGCACTTGCCCGCTATGATCGGCATAACGTCGCGCCGGAAATCAACGGTTCGCCTTTGCTCGGCGGGCAGAGTAAGCTTGACCGAAGGGCGCGTAACTGCCTCGACCAGGATGTTTTCCGGCGTAAGCTCGCCGTCTTCGTGACAACCTATACATCCCCTCGGCTCACGGTTCCTGGCCCAGATCCAACTGCAGGTTCGCAGAGCCATGCCGTCGGCATCCAACGTCTGAAGCTCGACAGGAGTGTTGGCAGGTATCTCAATATTGAAAGAGCCATCCGCTTCGACGTCTATCTCCCCAAGAATGCGCCGTTGGGCCAGGGCGGGGACCCCATTGGCTGATGATTCGCGGGCATTCGGCAGATCGTTTCTTGCCGGGACGCCTTCGAGGACACGAAGTCTTTTCACCGTGCCGGGAGCCGGCCATTGCCGTTTCTCGAGGTCCGAGACATAAACGTCCAGGCAAAAAAGCCCGCCGTTGGGGTCCTCGTCTCTGACCACGCTTGATCGCCCGTCCGGCTCGGGACGTGGGTATACGATTTTTGCCTGGACGTCATGATAGTCGGGATCATCAAATATCAGCTCGAACCGGCCGGTAGCCGGATCGAGCCGGTAAACGCCGTGTGTGTCCCCCTCGCCTCGGGATCGCCGGGACACGAGTATCCTGCCGTCGGGAAGAGGTGAAGGAGAATGGAAAAAACCGTCCGCTTCCTCCGTGATTGGTCGGTATGAATGAAGCGGTCTTCGCAGTTTCACGCATCCGAGACTGCCGGCGCCATCCCAGGGCAGCGTATCGGATTCGATGAATACCGCCAGGCCCTTTGTCGTGGTGCAGGGCATATGCTTTATTCGCTTGCCCTCGTCCGTGCAAAAAGCCGCATAATCCGTGCCGTCAATATTGATTCCGAACAAGGAAATACGGCCGAGCAGCCCTCGATCCAGCGTGGAACGCTGCCGGCTTGCAAAGAGCAGCCGCCCATCTGGCATAATGAATGGGTCCCTGTCGCCGGACAGGTTAAAGGTCAGGCGGCGTACCGCCGATCCGTCGAGCTTGCAGGAATACAGGTTCGTGGCCGTGCCAACGCCGCACTCGTTCAAAGCCCCATCTTCCGAACCTACAAAAGTCAGTTGGTACCACGGTTTCGGGGAAACAATCGTGTACAACTTGGCCTGGTAGCCCGGATTTCGGCAGTCGCCTATGCCGTTAGTAATCTGCCTGACATTTGACCCGTCAGTCGCCATTTCGTAGATATTCCAGTCATCGCCGGCCATCCTCTTTCCGGCAAAGAGAATGTGCGAGGCGTCAAACGAAATCTCCGGATCGCTTGCGCTATGAAAACCCTCGCTTAGGACAGCTATCGAAGAATCCGGATGCACCTTGACTAATCGTGCTCCATCCCAGCGGTCCGCCCACAAGAGCCAATTATCTGCGTTTTCCTGTCTCTTGACTGCCGTTGAATGATGCGCGGGACATTGTGTGACGATCAGCGCACTTTCAACACGGCTGATCGACGGCGGCACTGAATCCCGGCTTTGACGCGAAGCCTGTGCGGCTACAACGCCAAATCCAAGAACGCAGCAACAGAATACGACACCTGCAGCGCTGCTCATGTTTATTGTATTATGTCTTATGCGAACCTTGCCCAACTCAAGCATAACAGCCCAAGCGTACCGCCAAACCCCCAATCCGACAAGCAAAATCACACGGCCCGTTGAACTTGCCTAGCCGAAAAGTTGAAGACCAGCGAGATAGTCAATTATCATTCATCAATCATCAATATCGAAGATCCCGGTCCTTCCGCTATCAATCCCCGGCTCACAGCCTTTAGCACTCGGAATCTGGTTGATTTTCTGGCTCTGGGGTGCTAAGTTTAGGTTTTTGAGAGGTCCGCGCCGTGTAGAGACGATTTAGGAAATGAAGTAATGGCATAAAAATTGGTCGGTTTAAGCAAAAGAGTAAACGATGGTGAAAGAAGCAAAGGCAAGGATAAAAATCAACAAGCTCCTATAAAAAGCGAACTGGCAGTTCTTTGACGATGAAAACGGGAAATTAAACGTCCAATTGAAAAGTAATGTCAAAATTACTGAGAATCAACTTGATGAGTTCGGAGAGGGCTTTGAAAAAACGTAAAATATAAAAATTCTTCTTAATTGACTTGAGCAAATTACGACAAAAATGTGAGGTTCGATATGGCTATAGGGACTGACTTAAAATATTCAACGGTTGATAGGTTATATGTTGATCCAATGAACCCACGTCTTGGTCGAAATAATACCGGGAGGGATGTACCTCAAGAGCAAGTACTTGAACTCATGAAAGACTGGACACTAGATGAATTAGCAGTCTCATTTCTTGAAAGTGGTGGTTTCTGGACGCATGAAGCACTTTTAGTAACAAAAGAAAATTTATACGGGGAAAATAGATTTGTCGTAATTGAAGGAAACAGGCGTTTAGCAACTCTAAAGTTTTTAAAGATGGCATATGATGGAGAAAAAGTACCCAAAAAAATTGCTGATATCGCAAAAAGCACAAAACCTCCAAAAGATTTATTCGAAAAGATTCCAATTATACTAATTGGCTCAAGAGAAGAAATTGAAGGTTTCTTGGGATTTAGACATGTTACTGGAATTAAAGAATGGAAACCTGCAGAAAAGGCTGAGTTCATAGCAAAATTAATTGATAAAAGAAAAATGAGTTATGAACAAGTTATGCGAAAGATCGGAAGTAAAACGAGAACGGTACAACAAAATTATATATCTTATCGACTTCTTCTTCAGATTGAAGATAGCGTAGATATCCCTCGGGAACAATTTGAAGAAAGATTCAGTGTTATGTATCTATCTTTGAGAACACAGGGAGTAAGAAAGTATTTGCAAATCGATATACAAGCCGATCCAAAATCAGCCAAAAAACCTGTACTTGCAAGTAAATTAAAACAATTATCAAGTTTTGCATTATGGTTATTTGGTAATGAGGAAGATGGCCAGTCTCCGTTGTTTTCAGACTCAAGGCAAGTTGACAATTTTGGAAGAATTTTAGAAAGTAAGAAAGCAGTCGAATATTTAGAGCGAACAGAAAAGCCATCATTTGATATTGCATTGAGGACGGCTGGTGGCGATGAGCCAGAAATAATAAATTTGATAGAAAAAGCAGCGGATAATATCGAATTAGCTCTTACTCGAGCGCATCTTTATAAAAAATCAAAACAAATACAAAAAGCTACAAAGAGAGTGGGGGCTGATGCTATGCAGCTTTTAGAGATATTTCCAGAAATAAAGAAGGTGCTCGAAGAGGAAAGCAAATAATGTTGTCACTTCCAACTACTGGGATTTCACGATCTATTTCTACACACAACGTTGATTTAGATACAATATGTGATTGGATTGAAGCAACTGTGTTATTTGATGAGGAAGAATTATCTCAATCAGATATATGTGATACGTTAATAGAAGAGAATATTTATGAAAACCAGGATATGGCTTTTTATATAATATCTAGTGCTTGGTCAGAAATAAGGAAACGTCAGAGTTGGCTTGGTGAGGGGACACCATTCAATATAACAAGTAACAGAATTTCCAGATTATTAAATTGGAAAAATGTTTCAGCACATAGCTTCTGTCTAATACTATCAATTTCAAAATATTATAGAGGCTGGACTGAGCAATTTGGATCTGACTATACAGAACAAGGAGAACTGTTTGAGCAACTTGCAAAAGAATCTTTGGAGCAACAATTCAAAGACTGGGAAATTTTGTTGACAGGATGGTCAAGCAAAAACGCAACAGGAATTAAACAGTTGGTGAGTGATATTGCTTCAAAGCTAGGAGAATCTGTAGGTAATGTTTCACGTTGGACAAGTGAAAGCAGGAAAGATGCAGAGTTAGACATTTTGTTTTACAGGCCTTTTAAAGATCAACGTGTTGGGATCCCAGTTTTTTTAATGCAGTGTGCTAGTGGTAGAAATTGGGAAACAAAAAGGCATACACCAAATTTAAAACTTTGGACAAAAATAATTGATTTTGCCGTAACACCTACAAAAGCCTTCGCGATACCTTATGCAATAGTTGATAAATCATTTGTAGAAAACTGTAATCTAGTTGACGGATTATTTCTGGATAGATATCGCATATTAGCTGCTACGAACTATAAAAAGAAGTGGATTTCAAAAAGCTTAAAAGCGAGATTAGTTAATTGGTTGAAACCAAGGATAAATGCTTTACCACGAAGTCATTGAAATATTGTCAAAGCAAAATATTATTTAAATGAGATTTGTCGATTTATTTGCAGGATTAGGTGGATTTCATTTGGCCGCTAAAGCATTAGGTGGTCAATGTGTTTTTGCATGTGAAATAGAAGGAAAATTACGTGCAAATTATGAAGCAAATTTTGGAATTAGGCCAGCAGGTGACATAAAACAAATAAATCCCAAAGAAATTCCAAAGCATGATCTATTATGCGCGGGATTTCCATGCCAGCCTTTTTCAAAAGCCGGTGGCCAAATGGGGTGGAATGACTCTATAAGAGGCACAGTATTTTATAATATTGTTGAAATCCTCAAACGGCACCGCCCGCAATTTGTTGTACTAGAGAACGTCGCCCATTTTGTCAAACATGACGAGGGTAATACCTACGCAAGGGTCAAAGAGTCTTTAGAATCATTAGGCTATGAAGTCAGGCATGCTCAGTTGTCGCCACACAAGTTTGGTGTGCCCCAAATTCGTGAACGCATGTATATGGTTGGTCGTTTGGGAGGTCTGAATGGATTCAAGTGGCCGCATACGCAGACAGACGGGGCCAGCCTGTCTATCCGAGATGTGTTAGACGTCAATCCTCCTGAAGCTGTTGGCCTGAGCGATCAGGTGATTCGTTGTCTTGAGACGTGGCAAGAGTTCCTGGAGGCATTCCCTCAGAGTGAGCATTTACCATCCTTTCCAATATGGAGCATGGAGTTCAAGGCCACGTACCCATACAAACAGGATTCCTTGCACAAGGTCAAACTGGCACGTCTGCGCAAGAGCAGAGGCTGCTTCGGTCAAACGCTTGACACTTGGCTCAAGCAGGATGTTCTTGCTCGTGTACCAAGTTATGCTCGGGGTCAGACGAGCGTGTTTCCGCACTGGAAACAGGCATTCATCAGACAAAACCGGTCACTATACGGAAAGCATCAAGGTTGGATAAAGACATGGCTGCCCAAAATAAGGGAGTTTCCCCCAAGCCTTCAAAAACTGGAATGGAACTGCCACGGAGAAGACCGGGATATTTGGAAATATGTCATTCAATTTAGGGCGTCAGGCGTAAGAATCAAGCGCCCTACAACTTCTCCGTCGTTGGTGGCAATGACAACTACACAGGTCCCCATCATCGGATGGGAACGCCGCTATATGACTGTTCGTGAGTGCGCAAGACTCCAATCAATGGATGACTTGGAGCATTTGCCTACTCGAACTAGCGCCATGGCGGCACTTGGGAATGCTGTTAATGTGAAAGTAGCTCGCTTAGTTCTTCAAAAGCTATTGGGTACAGGATAGCGGCGGGACCGAAGGAATCTGTTCCTCAGAGGCCTCTCACTATGGACGTATTAACCAAAGAGCAGCGCTCCTACTGCATGTCACAAATACGAAAAACTAACACCACACCCGAACTCATGGTCAGGCGAATAGTCCACAGGCTGGGGTACAGATTTCGACTTTATCGAAGAGACTTGCCGGGCTGCCCCGATATTGTGTTGCCCCGGCATAGGAAGGTAATATTCGTTCATGGCTGCTGGTGGCACAGACATAACTGTCGATATGGAAGGCGCACACCGAAAACAAGACAGGAATACTGGATTCCCAAGCTTCAGGGAAACAAGGAACGGTACAAGAGAGATCGACGGGCGTTGCAAGTGCAGGGATGGAAAGTGCTGACTGTTTGGGAATGCCAGACGAAGAAGCTTGAAAAGGTGACCGAGAAGATTGTCAATTTCCTCACGCAGAATTGATTCTTGTGTGCATAGGTGGATTATGGTGAGTGAATTAGCTACTTGGATTCCATCTCCGCGTTCTTTGCGCTCTCTGAGGCCCGAAAAAGAGGCGTAATCCGTGTCTAATGCGCAGAATTTCCTTGACGGCCAAATCCTCAGTGCGTAAGATAGATATTGAACGAATTGCGAATTTAGAATGAAGAATTGAGAATTGTGATCCTTCGACTACGCTCAGGACATGGTTTTGAATTGATAGAAGGACAGGAGGAGTAAGACAAAATGAAAAAGGTAAAAGTAAAAAGGGGGAAGATAGGAAGCCAGGGTAACAGGGGGTGGGTGACTTTGTTATTTACGATTTGCGACTTGCGATTTACTATTTTTTCGTTTCTTCCGTGTCATCCTTCGACGTGGCTCAGGATGGCATCTGTGATCAGCGACAATTATTCTTACCGTTCAACGACAATTAGAATTACCGGTTCAGTTTGAGAGCCGGTAGGCTATCTGGATTTTCCTTATGCCAAGGAGATCCAGATGGTTACGGACAATCAGGTAAG
>NJBM01000021.1 GCA_005223045.1 Planctomycetes bacterium B3_Pla
TCTCAGGCAGCACCGCACGAAACGGTGGATTTGCCGGCGTGAAAATAGAGAAAGCTTAACATTAAATTAGAAAGTTTAATATTATGGCAAGATACGGAATGGCAATAGATTTGAACAAATGTGTGGGTTGCGGCGCCTGTGCGTTAGCCTGCAAAACAGAGAACAACACAGAATTCGAGCAAGATGGCAGAAAGTATAACTGGGCCGACTTTTTAACGTTCACCGAAGGCAAATTTGCCGAAGGGAATGTGAAATATAAAGTCATGCCGGTACTTTGCAACCATTGCACAAATGCACCTTGTGTCGATATTTGTCCTGTAAATCCTAAAGCAATGTTTAAGAACGCTGACGGGATAACTTTGCACAATGATGACAGATGTATAGGTTGTCAGTTTTGCCAGTCGGCATGCCCTTACAGTTCCAGGGACGTCAATGCCGATGGAGTGCAGTATTCAGTGATTACTTTCAATCCGGAAACCCCGAATACACATAGTTTTTACAATGACGCAACTGCCGTAGTTCCGAATTGTACATCTACACCTGCTGAAACCTCCGAGTTGGCTGGAACCAAACCTCCGGACAAGAATGAATACACACATCCTGATTATAATGCTGTCCGGCCTTCGAAGGTGACCGAAAAGTGCATATTCTGTCATCACCGACTGCAAAACGGGGAAAGTCCTTATTGTGTTGTCTCATGTCCTTCCGGAGCACGCGTGTTCGGCGACCTGGAGGACCCTCAGAGTGAAATAAGCCAGTTGTTAGCCGCTAACGGACACGATAGATTGGCCGACAATTCCGGGCAAATGCTGGGAGCCGAGCAGGGGACAGATCCACACGTGTTCTATATAGGACGTTTTAACGCCGGCAACGGTCAGTAGTCAGTAAGAAGGGATCGAGTCGGGATTAACGTTGACGGCAAGCATAGATCGATCAACGAACATGATCGGGTTAGCCTGCGTGGTCCTGTTTTGAATGAAAAGTAAAGAATAAAGAGGCTTGACTATAGGGCCTCTTTATTCTTGCTTTCTTTTTCTATTAGAATCGGTTATTCACTTGGTATCGTGCCTTCGTTATTGGCGATAGATTGTTGTCAAGAGTGAATTTCCGAACAAGACGGTTATGGACAAAAAAGATTTCATTTTTTCCGAGCACGCCAGAGCAAGCGTTTTCAATATATTCACTGCCCTTTTGTGTCAACCGGAGGAAGATCTGATCCGGAACAACGAGGTTTTCGATACGCTTGGATTAGCACTGAACAATGTGAATCCCGAGTGTTCTGAGATCGCCGGCCGGATGCAGGAAGCTATGAAGCATAGTACGGCGCAGAAACTGTTGATTGAATATACACGGCTTTTCATCGGTCCTTTTAAATCGCTTGTGCCCCCTTACAGCTCGCTGTATTTCGGCAGTGATACTTTGATGAGCGACGAGACCGTCTGGGTGGTAGATTTTTACAGAAAGGCGGGACTCAAGTTCGACCAGGAAACGAAAGAGGTTCCGGATCATATTGCCATCGAAACGGAATTTATGTATTGGCTGATACATAACGAAATAAATGCACTGGATGCGGGAGACAGGGATAAATCTTTTTCTTTGTGGGAAAACCAGCGGGAATTCTTTGATAAACATTACAAGAAGTGGGCGCCCGAGTTTTGCGAAAGAGTAGCAACTGAAACGAACGATGAGTATTTCAGAGTATTAGCCGAATGCTTGAAAAGATTCATTAATGATGTTGAAATTCCTGCATTCCCTGAATAGGCGCCTGCGATACAGTTGGAAGACATTGCGGCCGATAGTAGGGGCAACCCTATGTGGTTGCTCAGGGCAGGCACGCAGGCCTGCCCCTACTTTAGTAAAGAAAGGGCATATAGATGGCGTATGAACGTGACCAAAAGCCTGCATTCGAGGCTGAATTGGCGGTTAACGGACAGGAAATTGAGTTGAATAGATTCGCCGGGAATTTTATTTGCCAAACTGTTGTTGGCATGGTCAAATCTCTGCGAGGTGTAGGTAACGTGGAAACTATTAGCCTGAAGATTTCATGCAAGACAGAGTGAGTATCAGGTATGGTCGGAGTTTTCCCCTGGCTCAGGGTGTTGAAGAGGCGTATCTTGTGGATGGAATAGCTGTATGTTGGGAAGGAAATAGTGTTACCGTTTGAGAAAGCTTTGGATACCGTTTTGAAATCGGCCCGACCCCTCGGCGCCGAACGTGTCGGCATCGCTGAGGCGGCAAATCGCGTGTTGGCCGAGGATGTCAAATCGGATATGGATATCCCGCCGTTCAACAAGTCCGCAATGGACGGCTATGCCTGCCGAAGAGCGGATTTGACCGATGAGCTTAGATTGATCGAAACCATCCCGGCCGGCTACACGCCTGCCAAATCGGTCGGTCCCGGCCAGTGTGCCAAGATCATGACAGGCGGCGTCGTACCGGAAGGCGCCGACTGCGTGGTCATGAAAGAGTACATCGAAACTCCGGCCGAAAACACCGTTCGTTTTGTCGGCGAGGGTACGAAAGACAACGTATGTCAAAAGGGTGAGGACATTAAAGCGGGCGACGTCGTCCTGCGCAAAGGCACGGTGCTCAAGCCTCATCACATCGCAGTTCTTGCCTCGGTCGGCAGCGCCGGGCCGATGGTCGCGAAGATGCCGAGAGTCGGGATTATTGCAACAGGCAACGAGCTGGTTGATCCCGGATCCGTGCCGGAGCCGTCTCAGATAAGAAACAGCAACAGTTTTCAACTTGCCGCCCAGGCCCGGAGCACGGGGACGCTCGCAACCGATTACGGCATCACCGAAGACACCGAAGAGGCTATCGATGAGATGTTCAAGAAGGTCGCCGCCGACAATGACGTGGTTATTGTTTCGGGCGGCGTCTCGGTAGGAGATTTCGACTACGTTCCGGACATACTCAGGCGTAACAACATAGATCTGCTGTTTGAAGGTGTCGCCGTTAAGCCGGGCAGGCCCTCGGTTTTCGGCGTATCGGAGGATATTTATTGCTTTGGTCTGCCGGGCAATCCGATGTCCACGTTCGTGCAGTTCGAGATTCTGATTAAACCTTTTCTCTATAAGCTGATGGGCTGCGAACACAAGTATCACGATGTCCGTATGCCTCTGGATGAGTCCATAGAAAGAAGGAAGACTGAAAGGCAGGTGTGGTTTCCTGCTGCAATAACGGCAGCAGGGACAGTGAAACTCATTGAATATCACGGCTCGGCACACATCAGCTCGCTGTGTTCGGCCGACGGATTGGTCTGCATGGACGTCGGTGTCTCGCAAATAGACAAGGGAACAATAATTCCCGTCAGGCTGATTTGACTGAAAGGGAAGCTTTAGGTTCTGTAAGCAATGGCTGCCAACTATCTGAGAATTTCCGTTACCGACAGGTGCAATTTGAAATGCATCTACTGCCATCCTCTGGGCGGATGCGATCTGATCGACCATGAAAAGATATTGACCTTCGAAGAGATACGCCGCATCGTTCGGCTCTTCGTCAAGTGCGGGATAAGAAAGGTCCGGCTTACCGGCGGTGAGCCGTTAGTGAGAAAAGACATCGTTGAACTCGTGCGCGAGCTGGCCGGTATTGACGGCATCGAACAGTTGGCGCTTACAACCAACGGGGTTCTTCTTGAACCTATGGCCGGGCAGCTCAAAGAAGCCGGTTTGCAGCGGGTCAACATCAGCGTGGATTCGGCCCAGAGGCAAAGCTACAAACACATCACCGGGCATGATTTGTTGCCTGAAGTGACCAGAGGAATTCACAAGGCGATAGAGGTTGGTTTCAAGACTGTAAAGATAAACGCCGTGATTCTAAAGGGAATAAACGAGTCCGAGATCCCGGCGCTTGCGCGCATGAGTACCGATATGCCGCTGGCGGTCAGATTCATCGAGTATTGCCCGACCAGCAAATACACGAAGCCTGCAAGTGCGTTCATACCCAACAGCGAGGTCCGCAAAGTGATCGAACGTGAGCTCGGACCGCTTTCGCCGGCCCTTGTCAGAAATATCGACGGACCCGCCTTGAATTTCAAGCTGAAAGATTCTGCCGGGACGATAGGTTTCATAAGCGGGCGCTCTTCGATATTCTGCCGGAATTGCAATCGGCTTCGTCTTACCAGCGACGGGAAAGTCAGCCCCTGTCTGTATTCGGCCCACAGTTATGACGTCAAGGGGCTTATCAGGGCCGGCGCCGGCGACCGGGTGGTGCTGGATCTGCTAAAAAAGATATTAGACGAAAAAAGCGACTTCACAAAGTTGAACTCACCGGCGCCGGATTTCTCCATGCAAAACATCGGCGGCTGAAAAGAGATATGATAGACGTGAGCGGCAAGAATGTTACGGTCAGAACTGCAAAAGCGTGCGGGCGCATTGTTCTCGGCCAAAAGGCATTTGATGCCGTCAGGCAAGGCGCCTGTATCAAGGGAGATGTGCCTGCGACGGCGAAAATAGCAGCAATGCAGGCTGTCAAATCAACGTCAGCGATAATTCCGATGTGTCACCCGATCCTGATTGAAGCTGTCGATGTTGATTTTGCCCTGAATGAGCAGGATAAGTCGGCTGCCGTGACTGTCACCGTCAGATCGTCAGGTAAAACAGGCGTCGAAATGGAGGCCCTTACGGGGGCGACTGTGGCTTGTCTTACGATTTACGATATGCTCAAGTACACGGGCAAGGCAATGACGATAACCGAGGTCGAGTTGATTGAAAAAACCGGCGGAAAAAGTGGCGATTACAAACGGCAGGATTAAAGCGATATCTGTTTCGACGGAGAAGGGTACACAGAAAACCAATGTGCCCGAAGCCGAGTTGAGGATCGACCTCGGGATTGTCGGAGACGCTCACGCGGGCAAGTGGCACCGGCAGGTAAGTCTGCTGGCTGTCGAGTCCATAGATAAAATGGTCGCAATGGGGGCGAACGTCTCGCCGGGCAATTTCGCTGAGAACATCACCACCGAAGGCATCGATCTGCTCAAGCTGTCTCTCGGCGGCAGGCTCAGGCTGGGCCGAGACGTCGAGCTTGAAGTTACGCAGTTCGGCAAGAAATGCCACAGCCGGTGTGAAATCTTCGAGCAGGTGGGCGACTGCATTATGCCGCGAGAAGGCATCTTTGCGAAGGTGATTAGCCCCGGTCGAATCAACGTTGGCGATGTGATAGAGGTGCTCGATGATTAGGGCTGCTATTTTGACGATCAGCGACACCTGTTCCAAAGGGGGCAGAGAAGATGTGAGCGGCAGGACGATAGCAGAAATGCTGGCCGAGGACACATTCGAGATCTGTCAGAGGGAGATTGTAGCCGACGATTTTAAGACAATAGCCGATGCGTTGAAGCGTTTTTCCGATGAGGCGGGTGTTGATGTGGTGCTTACGACAGGCGGGACAGGACTGGGGCCTCGCGACGTAACGCCGGAGGCCACTGCATCTGTATGTGAAAGGATGGTCCCCGGCTTAGGCGAACTGATGAGGGCTGAAGGTCTAAAGAAGACCAGGAACGCCGTTCTCTCACGAGGTACGGCGGGAGTTCGGGGCAAAACGCTCGTAGTCAATCTGCCGGGCAGCCCGAAGGCCGTGAAAGAATCGCTGGAGATAATACTGGGCGTTCTGCCACACGCCGTGAAGATGATGTTGGGCGGCGGGCATTGACAATAGAAGCTCAAAAGCATATACTGGTAGTTGGGCGGACTTTGAACCGCCAAGTCCCGATGGGAGGTATAGCTATGAGCACAAACAAGAAATGCCTGCTGGTTATGATGACGACGGTTCTTGTCGGCGCGTCGCTTTGCGTTGATGGCTGCAAAAAGACGGAGGCCAAGGGCAGCGTCGATCTTTGCACCAAGTGCGGGCAGGTAAAAGGCGGCGAGTTGTGCTGCAAGCCGGACCAGACCGAGTGCATTATATGCGGCCTGGTGGAAGGCTCGCCCGGCTGCTGCAACATTCCCGAGGGAGCGGAGACGGCGGCGGTCTGCACCACATGCGGCCAGATGGCGGGCAGTGACGTATGCTGCCAGCCGGGTCAAGACAAATGCTCGAAGTGCGGTCTCGTCAAGAGTTCGCCCGGCTGCTGCAAGATTCCAAAAAACTAAAACGCAGGGCTGCGTCGATTGGACAGAGAGCAGGAATTTGGCTATAATTGTGCCGGTCCGACTTAATAAACATTTGAGAAAGGTGAACTATGTCCGACAATCTGAATCGCCGCAATTTCTTAAAGAAATCCCTCGCCGCATCTCCGGCTGCCGCTCTGGCTCTGAGTTTCGAAGAGAAAGCACTGCTGGCCGCGACGGCAAAGAAGCCGGCCGCGAAGATGCCGGGAGGTTCGGTCAAAGGTCTGCCTATGGGCAAGATCGGCAACATCAATATCAGCAGGATATTCTGCGGAGGCAATCTAATCAGCGGATTCGCCCACAGCAGGGACCTGATTTACGTCTCTTCGTTGCTGCGGAAATACTTCACCGACGAGAAGGTGATGGAGACCTTCGAGATTTGCGAAGAGACCGGTATCAACACGGCGATACTTCGGCTCGACGAGCACTGCATCAGGATTATCAACAAGTACTGGAACAACAGGGGCGGCAAGCTGCAATGGATCGCCCAGGTCAAGATGCCGTCAAATGATCCGCTAAGTGATGCAAAAGCGGCCATTGATAACGGGGCCATCGGAGCTTATGTGCACGGCGGCGTTGCGGACAGACTCGTTGCAGAAGGCCGGGCCGACCTTCTCGGAAAGGCGGTCGATTTTATCAAGCAGAACGGAGTCATAGCCGGCATGGGTGGTCACAGCGTGGAAGTGCCGATGGCTTGTGAAAAAGAGGGCCTGGACGTTGATTTCTATATGAAGACCCTGCACAGCCACAAGTATTGGTCCGCCGACAGGCAGCCCGAGAACGACAACATCTGGTCCAAGACTCCCGACAAAACTGCTGAATTCATGAGAAAAGTGGACAAGCCCTGGATAGCCTACAAGGTGATGGCGGCCGGAGCGATCCAACCTAAAGACGCCTTCAAATATGCCTACGAAAACGGGGCTGATTTCATCTGTGCCGGAATGTTTGATTTCCAGGTCAGAGAGGACGTGATTCTCGCAAAGGACGCATTAGCGGGCAAGATTAACAGGCAGCGCCCCTGGAGAGGATGAGCGGAATTTTGAATTATATGGAGCAGCCGGCGCAAAAAAGATGCCAGACGCATGTGGTGCATGATGAACTCATCCCCACCTCGTCTGGCGTATTGTGCAGTGCCTTTATGTGCATGATGGCTGATCATGCGCTATAGCGAAAGCCGCTTAGCTTGCACTCACAATATAAATAAATTATACAAAACATCCACCATTCTCCAAACCAACCAAAGGTGGTAATTAGTCCTGTCACAAAACTGTATCGAGAGTCCAGACATCCCCCGGCGCAACCTTGCCTTCGGCAGATACTCGAACATGTTCAGTTTCATATAATAGTAACGGCCCAGACGTGATTCTGTGTAAAGAAAGTTGAAAGGATAAACTGCGCCGTAGGAGCGACCCTGTGTGGTCGCCCTAACCTTCGCGCAAATCAGGGCGGCCACATCGGGTTGCCCTTACTTTGAGCATTAGAAAAAGCCCGAAACCTCCCGATAGCAGATAACCCAAAGGCGTCAATCTCAGGATGGCGATCGTCCCGAAATACTCGGCAGCGGGCAGCAGAGGCATAAAAAAGACGTAAGCCAGCGCCCACGTGCCGCCTACCATGAAACCCATCCTCCGGCCGAGCTTCGGGCCTGTGGCGTGTCTCGACAGGGTAATCATCAGTGTGTACGCTGAAATCGTGCAAAAACCCACACCAAAAAGTATCCACATAGCGGCCCTGTGGTTTATCAGCACGAGGTAAGCCGCCAGGAAAGGAAGGGCTAAGAAAAGTGCCGCGATGGAACAGAACAACTCACCCTTTTTGCGAGCGAGATGCGCCCAGACGAACGAGCCGGCTGCGCCGCCCAGGCCGAACATCGTTACGGAGAAGCCGCCAAAAGTAAGGTCAAAGCCCAGTTCCTCAAGCACAGTCGGCAGCAGCACTGCAAGAATAGTGGTGGAGACGGCAGCGGGCATTGCCATGGCCGCTATAAACCAGAAAGGCAACCCGTGCTCGATAGTTTGGGTCCTGTCGGCGTTAGGCTCTCTCTGCTCGACAGCCAGCCGGACTCTCAGCAGGATGACCAGTGCGATGCCAATGACCGAACCGAGAATCAGAGGATACAGACCCTCGAATCCAAAGCGGGAAACAAGAAGGGCCGAAACCGCTCCACCGCTGGCGTATCCGAGAAAGCCGCCCGCCATAAACACGGCGGTGCTAACCCCCGGCGAAATGCGTTTGAGCCGATGAACCCCCCGCAGCCCCGCCGGGTGCACTATCGCAATTCCAACGCCGCTGACAACTGCCAGCAAAATCATCGCAGGAAAGGCGCCTCGGCCTCGGGGCAAAATACCCAGCAGGCATACGGCGGCGGCCAAGAGCAATCCAACGTGTAAGAAAAGCGGACTGCGCTTGCCGGCGCGCAGGTGGCCGGTCAGGACCTGAACGCCGTTGCAGGTGAGATACAGCGCGACCAGAACGAAACCGCCCCGAGAAAGACTCACGGCAAATTCGTCTCGGATTGCCGGGAGGATGGCGGGGGGCATACCCGCAAACATATCAACGATAAAATGAACTCCGGCAAGGGCCAGCAACTGCATCCAGTGAAATTTGGCGATTTCTCTATTCAAGTGTCACCGGATTCAGGGCTCGAACTTTCTGCCCGTCAGGCGTTCGTAACCCTCGATGTACTTGTCGCTGGTTCTGGTCCTGATATCTTCGGGCAATTCGACCCCCGGACCGGATTTGTCGAAGTTTATGCTCTCGAGGTAGTTGCGGACGAACTGCTTGTCGAAGCTCTCCTGGTCTCTGCCGGCCTGGTATTTGTCGGCGGGCCAGAACCGGGACGAGTCGGGCGTCAGGACTTCATCGATCAGAATGATCTTACCATCGACACGTCCCCACTCAAACTTGGTGTCGGCCAGGATTATCCCTTTGCTCTCGGCATACTTGCTGGCTTTCTCGAAAATCGCGGTGCTTTTGTCTCGGACGTAGCCGGCCGTTTCCTCGCCGATGACATCGACACATCGCTCGAAACTGATGTTCTCATCGTGCTCGCCCACCTCGGCCTTTGTAGCCGGTGTGAATATCAACTCCGGCAGCTTCTCGCACTGCTTTAGGCCGGCGGGCAGCTTCCGGCCGCAAACCGTGCCGTCTTGTTGATACTCTTTCCAGCCGGAGCCGGCCAGATAGCCTCGCACGACACACTCGATCGGCAGAACTTCGACCTTCTTGACAAGCATACTCCGCCCGACCAACTGATCGGGATGATCGCAAAACGGCTTGGGGAAACTTGCCACGTCGTCGCTTATCAAATGATGCTCCACATCTCCGGTCAGGAAATCGAACCAGAAGCGGGAAATCTGCGTCAGGACGATTCCTTTATACGGTATGCCGTTGGTCATAATGACATCGAAGGCGCTTATCCTGTCGGTCGCAACGATCAGCAGCTTGTCATCCAGATCATATATGTCGCGAACTTTGCCTCGGTTTGGCCGGCTGTCCCCTATGTTTGTCCGTAAAACCGTGTCGATGGTAATTTCCTCATTCATGTTATTCTCCATTTCCGTTTTTGTTCCCGCCCGGGACTGTCACCCGTCCGAAAGCAGAAGCGCCGACTCCACCGTTCCTTCACAATGTTTGAGTTTCATTCTTTGACAAGTACGATCCAAAGAGCCAATCTTAGCGGAAACTCGATCGATTGCACGCATTTTTTCCACAAGGTTTGAATCTTAGTGAAATCAGTTTGAGCCGGGAACCGGGAGCGATTTGCCTGCCGTGTCAGCACTTTTTGGATTTGGCACTTTATCCCGGCGCATAGACGCTTATAATAGACACACGGTTGGCGGTTTGTTGTCTTGCCGACTTCCCGGACGTCGAATCAGTTGTTCGAACGAGTCCGACTGACAATGGCATTACTGTTTTAGGAGATTGTATGGTATCTTCAGAAAAGGTCCTCGTCATAGATTTGAACAATGAACCAGAAAATCAGAGACTGTTGGCCGGCAAGCCGGGTACCTTTGGAATGCGCTCCGGCAGGGTTTATTTGGCACCGGGCAAGGCCTGCGGCCGGCACAGCACAAAGGACCGCGAGGAATTGCTGGTTTTCCTTTCCGGCCGGGGCGAGCTGCTGATCGGCGAAGACGAGTCTTTCCAGGTCGGGCAGGGTAAAGTCTCATACATACCTCCGCAGACGGGCCATGACGTCAAGAATACCGGCAGCGAGCCGCTTGTTTACGTTTATTGTGTTGCCCCTGTAGCCGACAACGAGTCGGGTCAATAGCACTTTTGACATCGGGGGAAACAGCCATCCCCATCCCGATATAAAACAATCTCCGATGAGGCTGCCACCCAATAGAATCGACGGAAAATGGGTGGCAGCGGGGCTGTTGAAGAAGTCCCATCGCAAAGCCTGAGATTGCCGCGCGATTCTGCGAATCGCTCGCAATGACATAAAAATGGACGTCTTGTCATTGCGAGGAGCGCAGCGACGAAGCAATCTCACCTTTTTCAACAACCCCGCAGCCTCAAGCGCCGGATCCCGCCATGCGGGGGCCAAGCCTGGGGATGGTCGCAACCAAGCCGAAAATTTCGGGAATCTTGAAAAAAATCTTTGCAAAAAAGACTACAAGCGATTAGAATTGAGTATGTATTTATCGTTCTTTTCTTCTAAAGTGTCTTGGTTTTGGTGAGACAGTAAATTTTATAAGTTTGCAGTATATCCTCTTATTGAAAAACTGTCTCACAAAGGCTGGAGTTTCCAAGGACTCCAGCCTTTTTTAGTGTGCTTGGTTCATGCCTGGCTCGGCAGCCGCAGATTCTCAGGTGGATGTTGCCTTATGCCCGATAAAGACCGTGCGCAGCGAAAAAAAAAGCTCCTCGACCACGGGATTTGTCTTGATAGGGTCTCCGGCATCTGATAGAATAAAGTAGGGTCTGTGTTCGGCACTATCTGTCTATTGTGATTTGCCGAATTGGTGAAGCCAGACTGTGGGAAGCAAGGTTCTTTTCAAAGGAAGGGCGGTACAATGCACAAGCGAAGGGGATTTACTCTGATTGAACTTCTTGTGGTAATTGCCATCATTGCTTTGTTGATGGGGATATTGATGCCCGCCCTGTCGCGCGTGAAGAAACAGGCCAGGTCGGTTGCCTGTCAGGCAACGCTCAAACAGTGGGGCACCATCTGGTCCATGTACTGTGATGACAATGATGGGCGTTTCTGTAAAGCGGGCAACCTTGGCTGGCTGCGCGGGACCTGGGTGATCTCGTTACGAACGCAGTACAGAACAAAGTCCAAGATCCTTCTGTGCCCGTCGGCGGCGAAACGGCGTCCGTCAGGCACCAGCGGCGATTTGGCTTGGGGGGATTCCACGCATACTTATATCATGGGATCGGGGGGAGTTTTTAACTCGCAGGAAGAGGCCAGCTACGGGGGAAGCAACTGGATCTATGACGCGGAAGGCACGGGCGCCATTCAGGGCCGTCCGATCCCCTGGAATTGGAAGACCAAGGATGTATCCAACGCGACAAACGTACCTGTTTTTGCCGATACCATGTGGCGAGGAGGCGGACCCTGCTATCGCACAAGTGAAGGCGGCGGACTAAATGCTAATTTCAGCCGCATCACTCCTGCCCCATTAGAAGACGGCCAATGGCTTGGCTACGGCTACGAGATGATGCATTTCGCTATCAACCGACACCAGACCGGTACGAACATGCTCTTTATGGACTGGTCGGTCAGACCCGTTGGACTAAAAGAGTTGTGGACGTTGAAGTGGCATCGCAAATACCCCATCAACGGCCCCTGGACCAGGGCGGGCGGCGTTCAGCCGAGCACCTGGCCCGAATGGATGAGGAATTTTAAGGACTATTAGAAGAAACAACGCAGAGATCCAAGACAAACAGAGCACCGAGTCTCTCTTGCTCCTACCGCAGTCAGCAAGAGCGTAAAAACGGAAGTGCCATCATGATCAGGCATGAGGATTAGCCTTTGGGTGTTGAAATCACCGATCGGGCAAAGCAGAAGGCAGCCGACAAAATTTATACCGAGAGGGCTTCAGGTTGTGATATAGCGGAGAGCGTTATGAAGGGAGTGTTGTTATGAGTAAGCGGGTAAGGGGTTTTACCTTGATAGAGCTTTTGGTGGTGATCGCCATTATTGCCCTGCTGCTTTCAATCCTTATGCCGGCGCTGCAGCGGGTCAAGAAACAGGCCAGGGCGGTTGCCTGTGTAGCGAATCTCCACCAGTGGAGCCTTATCTGGAAGATGTATTGCGACGAAAACGACGGTTACTGGCTCAGCGGCGCCGGCGGCGGCAGCGGCAGGTGGTGGTTCGTACCAATGAGTGAACTCTATCACGAAGAATCGAAGATACGCACCTGCCCGGAGGCCACCAAGGCCCTGGGCGCTGGGGTCCATCAGGGCATAGGGTATTGGTCCAACCAGGCCTGGCAAACCGGCGAATATATAGGCAGCTACGGGCCGAATGGGTGGATGTGTAATCCCCGCTCGACGGGAAACGCCGGTGTCTGGGGGCGCAGCCCCGCCTCGGACCACTGGAGAACTCCCAATGTCAGGGGTGCATACAACGTACCGCTGTTCACCGGCAGTTGGTGGGTCGATGCATGGCCGAGGGAGACCGACCAGCCGCCGTCAATCATTGGAGGCCCGCCCGACAGACCCAACCAGAACGAAATGGAGCGCAACTGCGTAAATCGGCACGATGGATTCCTGAACGCCCTTTTCTGTGATTGGTCCGTTAGGAAGGTTGGAGTCAAGGAACTCTGGACCTTGAAATGGCATCGAAGTTACAACATCAACGGCCCCTGGACGAGGGCCGGCGGCGCCATGCCGGATGACTGGCCTGTCTGGATGAGGAATTTCAAGGACTACTGACAGTTTTAGCTTGCATGGACCGAGAAAAACGCTTATAATGAGGCGTTTTAGTTGTTGTGAACTGTTATTGTCAAAGAGAAACGAAGGGGAAAGATTTGTAAGGAATAGTCCTATGAACAAACAAAAAGCCTTTACGCTGATAGAGCTTTTAGTGGTTATTGCCATTATCGCGATACTGATGGCGGTATTGATGCCGGCGCTGAACAGGGTCAAAGAGCAGGGCAGGCGTGCGGTTTGTCTTAGCAATTTGAGGCAGTTGCAGCTCGCGTGGGACATGTATGCAACCGAGAACGACGAGAAGGTAGTCAACGGCGAGGCATACGGCGGCGGAGATGGCACGGCGCCTATCCCGACCGGCGGCCATCATAAAGGCGAGCAATGGTGGACGGGCGATGATATCGCGGACTTCTGGGCGGGCACGAGTCTGCCCCAGGAGATGCAATTCAGAGCTATTAGAGCCGGCGCCTTATGGTCATATTGCAAGAAAGAAACGCTCTATCGATGCCCGACCGGTGTTCGTGGAGAGATGCGGACCTACACCATTACCGATGCTATCAATGGCCTTCGAAGGAGCGGCACTTACAACGGCAACGTGGGGGTCAGAGTAGGCAGAACGGTGCTGTGGGTCAAGAAGAGAACGGATTTTATCAGTCCCGGTCCGGCGCAAAGAATAGTTTTTCTTGACGAAGGCCGGATAACTCCCGACAGTTATGCTACCCATTACCAGAATGAACGCTGGTGGGACCCACCCTTTGTTCGGCACGGTGACGGCACGAATGTCTCTTTCGCAGACGGGCACGCCGATTACTGGAAGTACAGAGGTATGAAAACGTTAGAGATCGGCAAGCTCGCCGCTGTTCCCGGCCGTAATGCAAACGATCTGCACCAAATGCAGCCTGTAAGTGACGATGACTACCAGGATTTGTATAAGATGCAAAAGGCTGTCTGGGGCAAATTAGGTTATTCGCCAAGTCATCCGCCAAGGTATTGATTTGAATCGGTCGGGTCAGGCTTAGAGCAAAACAACCGGGGCCTATACCGAACGAGTCAGCATAGGCCCCGTCCTGGTGCATATCCAGCATATCTTACGGCTGTGGTTCCAGCCGTGTAGGGTGGGGCTTGCCCCACCGTTCTTAATCAACGGGCTAAAACCCAACATATCTTACGGCTGCGGTTCCGGCTCAGGTTGTGGAGCCGGGCGAAGCAGCCTGATGTCGTCAACAAACACCGTGCCTGAACCACCGTCCGCCGTCGCACCGCCCCGGGCGCCCAGCCCGACAGCGATCTTATCGACGTCGGCAAGATTGATACCCTGATCGGAGAACTTGCTCAGGTCGATATTCCACTGCGTCCAGACATCGGTCACGGCTGCGTTTGCATCCTCGTTGACCACCACAGCAGGTGTGCCGGCGGCGTTCGCCAGGGAGACATACAGAGGCTCGGCATTGTTGGCCAGTATGCCAATGTCCTGGTGCATCCACTGCTGGCCGGCCGTACCTGTTATCGTGACATTCGAGAACTTCGCCTCACACGTCGCAGTTGCGTCGTGACTTGTAACAGCCAGGCCTACATAGACAGTCGAGACCATCGGGATGTTATTCGCCAGAGAACCCGCCACCGGAATCCACGATGAGCCGTTGGTCGAATGGGAAACCGTGAAGAAACCTGCAGCGTCGCGCTCCAGCTTGACCCAATGAGGTGCCGCAATTCCGGCCTCAGTAGTGCCGGTGGCAGAAACACCGGTGTCCAGACGATTCTGAGCGGCAACACCACTGGCCGCCGACACAAGTGCAAAGGCATACTTGGAATCTGCATCCAGCGTCTCGCGAATCATGACACCCGCCTTGGCCCAGTTGTGGGTGTTCTCAATGCTGTCAACCCTGGCAACAATCGTACCGGGGCCGGTAAGGGTCTTATAGGCGAAGTGGAATTCATCTGAGGTGCTCCAGATGTCTGTGCCCGAGCCGGTCATCGTGAAAGTTCCGACCGGGCCTTCCGTGAAGCTGCCTACCGAAGGCGGATAGCCTCTGAACCACAGCGACAATACCCCAACGCCGTGTTTGGTCCAGTCACGCGGGGCGGTCAATGCCAGCTCGGCCTGCGAATACGTTACGCCGGCAGTGTTGTCGTAAGAGATCGGCATGGACTGGCCGCCGCTGTTGATAATCGTCTGCTCGGCGTACGACGGGAGTAAATAGCCGACTTGTGAACCATTAGTAGGAATACCAAAGCCATCGATCCAATGCTGCCAGATAGCTTCATTTTCCGCGTCGTTGTCGGTATAGCCCTCGAAATCGTCCACCAGAATGAAGTCCGCCACCGTGAAGCTCCAAACTCGGCCTTTGGTGACGGTTCCGTCTGTGTTGTTCTCGTCGATGCGCCAGTAGAACGGCCCAGCGCCCCATTCGACTCCTTCAGCCGGGGTGAAGCTCGTTCCGCTCTGACTGCCTCTGTATATGCCTGTCGTATCGGATGTATCGGCATTCTTGACAGCGTCCCTGTCGGTGCCGAAGTACACCTCGTGGCTGGACACCTTGTCTCCCGGCGACCAGGTAAGAGGTGTGACGTTATCGACATCCGGCACCGTTTCATCGGCCGGCGTCGGTTTCCACGCCAGTAACGGATCGCCGCGCATGACCAGTATGATCTGTTCCTCCGTCAGCGCCGCGCTGTAGATGCGTACGTCGTCAACAAGGCCGGCGATCGCGGAACCGCCGCCCCTGCTTCCGTCGAAGGCAACCGCTTCGGAGTTGGCGCCGATGAAGCCAAACCTGGTATTGCCGCTGCCGAAAGTCGGACCTCCGGTGGCCGACGGCTCGGGGATACCATCGATGTAGATGGTCGAACGCCCGTTGTCGAACACGCCGGTGATATGGTGCCAACGTCCGTCATCTATGCGGGTGATACTGCCGTAATCGACTTGTCCCGTACTGGTCATCACATCCCAGCCGATCTGGCCGTCACCGGCGCCGTCGCCGTTAACCTCCAGACGCCAGTATTCGTTGCGATCAAAAGAGACAATGTACTGTGTTTCCGAACTGGAGGTGCGGATCCATGCAGTTACGGTGACTGCGGTGAGATCCGTCTCGGCATAGCTGAGGTTCTGAATCGCCACATAGCCGCTTCCGGCAGCATCGAGGGCGGCGTCACCGTGCCAGCCGGGGCTTGACCATCCCTGATCGAAGATAGTTCCGTTATTGCCGCGACCGGACCAGTCAAGGACGGTCGTACCTATACCTTCGTCAAACCTCCACCAGGCGACCAGATCAGGGTCATCCGTAACGGGTATAGGTGGTAGGGTCGTGAAACTCCAGACATCCCCTTTATTCGTTGTGGCGCCGTCAAACTCATCGACGCGCCAATAATAAGTCTTATCCAATTCAAGCGCGCCGGGAGTAAAGAACGCATCCGCCAACGGCAAAGCTCCCGCGGCACTGTTGACATCGTCAAAACTGTCGCCGAGATAGACATGGTGCAGTTTTGTGCCGAAACCGCCCGTCCAACTGAGGATCACATTCGGATCTACGAACTTCATCCCGTCCGGTGGGTCGGCATTGTAAGCTATCCTCGGTGGAACCGTGAAGCTCCAGACGTCGCCCTTCCAGGGGCTGTTCGGCTCGGCGTCGTTTACTTCGTCCACTCGCCAATAATACGTTGTGCCGGTTTCGAGCCCCTCCGCAACCGGGAAACCGGGAAAACCCACTATCTGGACAGCAGCGGCTATATTACCTACAAAGGTCCCTTCGGCGCCGTTGTTGACATCTTCGAGACTCGTGCCGAAGTACACATCGTGCGAGACCGCAAAACCTCCCGGCGTCCAGGCAAGGTTCGCCCACGTGTTCTCAAAGAGGGAACCATCGGCCGGGTCGGGGCCAAAGGCGAAAGGCCATACCTTGCCCGCAAAACCGCCCAACTCGCTTGCTGTCAGCGCAACATTCAGAATCCAGACCTCGTCAATTGCTCCTTCGAACCAGTGACCATTAGAGCCGGCGTTGCCGTCGTGAAAGACATTGTTCTCGCGTGTATACCCTATAGCATTGTCATTGGAGTGGTTGTGGATGTGGCCGCCCGGCGCTTTGGCCACCAACTGCCCGTTCAGCCACATTTCGAACTTGTCGTCCTCCACTGCTTCGGCACCGTCTCTAATGACCATCGCAACTCCATACCAATTGTTGGATTCGATGGGAGCGGAGAGCCAGGCACCATCCCAGTTGTATTCCGCCCGGTTCCATGCTGCTGCGTAAAGCAGCCCCTCATGGATGTAGAAGGTCATTCCACGCGTGTTTCCGCCTTCCTCGAATATCGTCTGTTTGGTAGTTTTGTCAACATCATCGCACTTGAACACAGCAACAATAGTACGATTGGCCCAGGGACCGTTTGTCACATTGATGAAAGCAGAATCCGGAATGTCAATGCCATCGTCAACGCCGTCGAACTGCAGCGCGTTGCCCCCCGCCATACCGGCAACCACCTGTGGGTCCCCCACCAGGGTGCTGTTGGCTGGGGCACTGTTCGATGAGTCGTCAGGAACTTGAGTGCCGGCGACGTTCTCGAACAGAAACACATGACCATCCGTGACAGCAGCCGGGTTGAGTTGAGCCACGGCATTGCCGGCCAGAATCAGCAGCAAAATGGGAGAAACTAAAAAAACCAATTTCTTACACATAATCAGACCTCCTTCAAAAAGGTTACGCTGAAATGATTGAGATGATTTCCACCATCATTGTATTATACCCGGACCTGCCTTGGATCGCTTCGATGGTTCAATAGCGACTCCATTACTTCCAAAATCCCCTGCGAACGATAAATTGCAGAGCAATAATGTGCGGCATGGCCTAAAACTTCCACCTGCCGGCGCGCTTGAAATACTCAAACTTCACCAATTCTATTTATACCAGATTGGCCGCCTTTTAGTCAAGCGAAATCTTCGAGCTGCCGCGGTGAAAATGTGCTAATTGTGTGGCCTGGCGTTTATTAACGCGGCCAAAAGGATATGTCTCAGCCTGTCAACGGTGAGCTTGTTGAGGTAATCTTCGGTGAAATCCAACCTAAATCGGCCTCTGAAATTCTTGATTCGTCTCTTAAGTTCGTGTCTTCCCAACGCAGCGATTGAAGTCGCTTCTCTCTCAAAGTACTTTCTCGCACTCATTCTCATCACCTTTGTAAGAACTATTGTTATAAGCCTGCCCTGAGCTCGGTCGAACGGGTTGGATTCATGTTATCTATATCGTCTGCCGCGCTTGACCACTTATGCAAGAAATCCGGCAGGACTCGCCAACCCGCAAAACTGGCATATTATTGGGTCATTTTTTTTTGTCATTGCAGGCAAAAGTCTGATAACTTCTTTTCGTGAAAACAGAAAAGCTAAATTACGACTTGCCGTCCGAGCTAATTGCCCAGCAGCCTCTGACTGTGCGAAGCGAGTCGCGGCTGCTGGTTCTAAATCGCTCCGGCGGCGATATAATCGACAGCCGATTCAGCAGTCTCGGCGATTTCCTGGCCCCCGGCGATTGTCTTGTGCTAAACGACACCAAAGTCGTGCCGGCCCGCTTTTTCGCCCGGCGAAGCAGCGGAGCCAGGCTGGAAGGATTGTTTCTGACCGAAAATGCCGACGGCGTCTGGACCGCATATCTAAAGGGCGCCCGCAAAGTAAAGCCCGGCGAGCAACTGTACCTCAAGGACAGACAAAAAGCCGATTTCTGCGTCGCTGTGCTGCTCGAAAAGGCCGGCGAGGGCAAATGCAGGCTGGAGCTAAAGACCGGCGTGCAGACAGATGCCGTCCTTGAGCGAATCGGCTTTCCGCCGTTGCCGCCGTATATCAAGCGAGATGACGATCCGGCCCTGGCGGCAGAAGACAAGCAGCGGTATCAAACGGTCTATGCAAGTAAAGCCGGCGCCGTTGCAGCGCCAACCGCAGGGCTGCACTTCACTGAGAAGCTAATCGAGCAGTTGAAACAGGCCGGCGTCTGCTTTGCGCTTGCTACGCTGCACGTCGGAGCAGGCACATTCAAACCGGTGACTGCGGAGAATCTCGAAGACCATCAAATCCACCGGGAACGGTTCAGTATCGACGAAGAAAATATCCGCAGAATAATGACGGCAAAAGATAAAGGCGGGCGAATAATCCCCGTCGGTACAACTTCAACGCGGGTCCTTGAGACAGTCGCCTCCGAGTCGCCGATCAAAGCCACCAGCGGCACAACAGAGCTGTTCATCACTCCCGGCTACAAATTCAAAATCGCCGATGCTATGATAACAAATTTTCATCTGCCGAAATCCACCCTGCTGGCACTGGTCGCGGCCTTCGCCGGGCTTCGAAACATCCTCGCCGCTTACAACCACGCCATCGAGCAGCGATACCGTTTCTACTCCTACGGCGACGCCATGCTGATTATTTAGCAGTAAGAGGGCATGGCCTACCCGTGATCGCTGTGCCGCACGGGGTTACTCCACTTCTTTAGTGACCACTTCAAGTATTTGCCGTTCACGTCGCTGCAACAGCTCGCCGAGAGGAACCAGACTAAGCTTGTACAAAAGGCCAAACAATCCCGCCAACACCGCCGAGAACAAGAGGTTCGCGGGCGCTGCAGGCAACCAGCCAACACGGGAGATGAGCAGCCCCATGCCCGGAGGAATAAACAGAACACCCAGCGCCGCCATAAACAGCAATCCCGACACGAAGGTCAGCAGCGATGTCGTCGCAGATGTCTTTGTCCGCTTTAGCGACCCCGGAACAACATGGTGAGGGAGGAGCACCGACAGGAGATTTCCCATCATGCTGACCAGCAGAAAGGCAGCAACCAACTGAAAGCCGGCGGCGAGAGAGGCGATCGGCGTGATGTGTAAGGCGAGTGTGACAAGCGCGATAACGATCAGGCCCATGCCGAGTACGGCCGGCAGGAAGGCAAGATTCTTTCCCAGCAACACCCACTTTCGCTGCACGGGGAGCAGGACGAGCTGGCGAAACCCGCCTCGGTCGAAGCCGAACTGATTGAACATGAGCTGGCTCACGCCGAGAAATATGAAAACAATAGCACTGGTGGCGATGAACGGCTTGAACTGATCACCGAGGGTGGACGAACGGCGCAGCAGAATCATCCCGCCGAGAAACAGCAGCATGATGAAATTGGTCGCCATTGCCATTTTCACCTCCGGCGCCCGCATCAGAGAGCGAAAGAATACCGACCCCAGCGCCATTGCTTCGTCGGGAATGCCCGGCAGACTTCTTTCAAACAAGCCCCTCCTTGCAGGAGCGACCTTGGCCACCTTACGTTTTTGCGCGGACTTCCTGCTTGTTGCCTGCCCACGGTAGAAACCGAGAGTGGTTCTGTACGCACGCCTCAGGCCCAGTCCCCCAATGCCGAACGCGCCGGCGGCGCCCAAAACCGCGGGCCAGGCACTGCCCCCGGCCAGTGACATCGCCCCGTTGCCCACCCATAGGAAAGGCACGCACTTGTGCACGGTCAGGACCGTGGGCGAAAGGCGAGGCTTGTCGCGGTCGGCGGAGTGGTCGGCTCTCAGTTTTTCCACCACGGCTGAATCGGGCGTCCGGGGCCGATGACGCTCGCGGTCGCGCATAAGGTTGCCGAAGAGATTTGGAAGCTGGCTGAGCAAAATGAATGCGAAGGTGACCCCGGCGACAACGGCGCGCCGCCGCCGCTTGTTTACCATCAGCGCGGCCAGCCATCCGCGCAAGCAATACGTCCAGGCCGTGACCATGAAGACCACACCGAGCACTAACGGAAACATCCAGACCATCGACCATCGTCCGCCGAGGATCAGTCCCAGGCACAGGCCAAGCATCGCAGGCAGGAAGAGGACTATGCTTGCCGTTAGATGCGAGGCAAGATAATTCACCAGGAAAATGTCTTTCAGCGAAACCGGCAAATGCATCATCCGTCCGATGTCGATCGTCTCGGAGCGCTGGAGTTCGTTGATCAGGCCAATCATCCAGAAGAACAGAAACGCCGCGACGATCAGGTCCCACACTAACAGCATGACCGCCGCCGGTGCTTTCGCCAGGGCAAAAGTGCCCGCCAGCACGCCGCCGAGTCCACCGGCCGCTCCGACGGCAAACCCAATCCACACGACGATCATGGTCAGCACGGCGTTAAAACTACCGCTGCGTGACCATTGGTTTCGGATCAGACGCCCGCGCAGCCAGACGATTGTGCGAAGTTGGCCCCAGTCCATCTAATCCTCCAGCCAGCTCAGCTTCTGCCGCTCCATGTGGTCGCTGCCGACGGCCTCCAGGAACCGCTCCTCCAGCGAGCCAGCGGCGCGAATCTCGTCCATTGAGCTTTGACGCACGAGCTTGCCCTCGGCAATAATCCCGACGTCCGTGCAGAGCCTTTCTACGATCTCCAGAACATGCGACGTCAGGAAAACCGTGGCGCCGAGCTGCACGCAACGTTTCAATGTGTCCCGCAGAACGCGAGAGGCCACGGCATCCACGCCTTCGAACGGCTCGTCAAGAAACAACAGGTCCGGGTTCGGAATCAGCGCCGCCGCGAGAGTCAGCTTCTTCTTCATCCCATGCGAATATTCGAGGGTGAGCTTCTTCTCTTCGTTGTCCAGATCCATCATGGCCAACAACTCCCGCGAGCGTTCGTCGACCGTTACCTCAGGCAGCTTATACATGCGGCCGATGAAGGTGAGGTATTCACGCGCTGTGAGATTGTCGAACAGGGCCAGCTCCTCCGGGACGACGCCGACACGTCGCTTGATCTGCCTGGCCTTATCGGGGTCATCCACCTGCTCGCCCAGAATGTGCATCGTGCCGCTCGTCGGGGCCAGCAGACCTGTGAGCATTTTGATGGTGGTCGATTTTCCCGCGCCGTTGGGGCCGAGAAAACCGTAGAACTTCCCGGCTTCGACTCGCAGATCGAGACCGTCAACTGCTCGCAGATCGCCAAAGCAGCGGGTCAGTCCGTTTGTTTCGATAGCAAGAGTCATAACGGCTGTTGAGTCTATCGGCCCGAGCCTGCAGAAGCAAGATTGTTTCTGCAGCCGGGCTTGGCGCTGTCACAGAATCCTTCTTGCCAGCGGTAGTTGTCTGATAACTTTGCCGACGCGGCTTAGATGTAATCGTTCAGGAGGTTTTCGAGAAGCTCCTGACGGCCGCTTTGAAGCTCGGGTTCGCCGTTTTCAAGGATGTAAGTCTCAAGCTCGTCGAAACCAACCTTTCCGTTTTCGATCCTGGAGCCAAGCCCCTGATTCCAGCCGCTGTAGCGCTGGTCAACGGCGTTCCGGAGGGCCTTGTCCTCGATCATCTTTGCGGCGTTTTTCAATCCCCTGGCGAAAACATCCATCGCGCCTATATGACCGTGGAAAAGATCGACCGGATCTATCGATTGACGTCTGACGTGTGCGTCGAAATTGAGCCCGCCGGTCGTAAAGCCGCCGCCTTTGAGAATAATGTACATAGCGAGTGTTGTTTCGTAAACGTTGTTCGGAAACTGGTCCGTATCCCAGCCCAAAAGCATATCGCCTCGATTGGCATCGACCGAGCCAAGTATGCCGTTGGCCACGCAAAATGCCAGCTCGTGACAGAAATCGTGGCCGGCAAGGGTGGCGTGGTTTGCCTCGATATTCAGCTTGAAGTCGCCGAGCAGATCGTATTTCTGCAGGAATGCGTAACAACTGCCCGCATCTGAATCGTATTGATGTTTCGTCGGCTCCTTCGGCTTTGGCTCAATGTAAAACTGGCCCTTAAAACCAATCTTTTTCTTGTAATCGACCGCCATTTGCAAAAGCAGGGCCATGTGATCCAGCTCGCGTTTCATATCGGTGTTGAGCAACGTGTCGTAACCTTCACGCCCGCCCCAGAAGACATAACCGGCTCCGCCAAGTTCTTTTGTTATCTCGATGGCTTTTTTGATCTGACTTGCGGCGTAAGCGAAAACCCCCGGCGACGGGTTGGTGCCGGCGCCGGCCATGAACCGGCGATGTGAAAAGGCGTTCGTCGTACCCCACAGCAGCTTGACTCCCGTATCGGCCTGTAGCTTGCCGGCTTTCTGCACGATCTTGTCCAGACGCTTGTTGGTCTCAGCCAAATCGTCCGCCTCGGGGGCAATGTCCCTGTCGTGAAAGCACCAGAAGCCAACGCCTAACTTGGTAAAGAACTCGAATGCTGCCTCCAGGGTCATGTCCGCAATTTCCATCGGATCGGAAGAGTCGTTGTAGTCGCGAATAATGGTGCCGCCGCCGAACTGGTCCGCTCCGAGGTTTTTGAACGTGTGCCAGTAACATACCGCGAAACGCAGATGTTCCGCCATCGTCTTGCCGAGGACGACCTCATCCGAATTATAATGCCTGAAAGCAAGAGGATTCTTCGAGCCGGGCCCCTCATATCTTATCTGTTTCACTCCGGGAAAGTACTCTGCCATTTCTTGCCACTCCTTTCTGATAGCTCGCACCAAGCTTCGCAAGATACGATTCACGCGTTCAATTGCTGATTCAAAACTTCTTCCCATTTTTCATACGCTTCGCCGTATGCAGAAGCGATTTTTTCATTCGGCTCGATAGTCCTGACCGGCTCCAAGCCCACGAAGGCTTCCTCGGCGCCGCTGTAGATGCCTGCGCCAATTCCCGCTCCGCGTGCCGCGCCTTGAGAACCGTCAGTGTTGTACAACTGCACCGAAGCCTGCGTCACCGTCGCGAAGGCCTCGGCGAATAGGGGGCTTAGGAACATGTTGGCATTGCCCGCCTTGACGGTGGTCAGTTTGATCCCCATATCGCGCATTATGCCGAGGCCGTAGTTCAGTGCGAAGACGATTCCCTCCTGGGCGGCCCGCAGGAAATGTGCTTTCTGGTGCATGTTGAAATTCCATCCTTGGACGGCGGCGCCGACGTTTCTGTTTTCTAAAGTCCTTTCAGCCCCGTTGCCGTACGGAAGGATAACCAGCCCATCGGAGCCGACCGGCACCTCTGCCGCCAGCTCGTTCATCTGCTCGTAGTCCAATCCCTCACCGGCTACGAAATTGTGCTTGAGCCAACTGTTCAAAATCCCCGTGCCGTTAAGACACAACAAGACACCGTATCTGGGATCGTCCGCCGAGTGGTTGACATGCACAAACACGTTCACACGGGATTGCTGGTCGTATTTCTTCTGATTGCTTACTCCATAGACCACGCCGGAGGTCCCTGCCGTGACGGCTATCTCACCCGGCTGCAACACGCTAAGCGACAGGGCGTTATTGGGCTGATCGCCGGCCCGGTAGCTTACTTTCGTGCCGGCCTTCAGTCCCAGCTCGCCGGCCGCGGCTGCGGTCAGCTCGCCCTGGACGGAGAACGTCGGGGTCGTCTCGGCGGTCAAGTCGGCGGAGATGCCGTAGTTGTCCAGCACGAAGCCGGCCAACTCGTCGCCCTCAAAGTCCCATATTATTCCTTCGGAAAGACCTGACGGCGTCGTTTTAATCTCGCCCGTCATCTTCAGAGCTATATAATCGCCGGGCAGCATCATCTTGTGAATCCTGGAATAAATATCCGGCTCGTTTTCCATGACCCACTTCAACTTCGAGGCGGTAAAATTACCCGGCAGATTGAACAGTTTCTTTAGGCACTTTTCCTCTCCGATATCCGTCGCCGCCTGCTCGCCGATTTGAACCGCCCGACTATCGCACCAGATTATCGAAGGCCTCAACACCTCGTTGTTTTTGTCCGTGAGAACCAATCCGTGCATCTGATACGAAATTCCGATGGCCTTTACATCGCCGGCGTCAAATTGGCCCTGGGCCCCAATCGCCTGGGTAACAATCTTGACGTGCCGCCACCAGACGGCCGGATCCTGCTCAGCCCAGCCTAATTCTTCGGCGATAATCTCCAACTCTCTATCCGGCGAAGTCGCCGACGCCAGCACCTTGCCCGTACCGGCATCCATCAGCGTCCCTTTCACCGATGATGATCCAACGTCGTATCCTAATAGCAGCGCCATCTACAATATCCCCTTATCTTCTCCATTTGAACTCATGCCTCGCGCAGCGACCAACGAGTTTAGCACACATGATAGCGGCCGTAGATCGATTGTCAAGCACCGCTGAATCCTTCATTCGTACTGCCATTTGACAATCCAGGGGTCTTTTGTACGCTTCTGAAATGCTTTGAGCTTTGCCTTTAGTTCGGCCAGCACTTTCTCGTATGTGGGGTTGCCGGCAAGGTTCTTTACCTCGTGCGGGTCGTTTTCCAGGTCGTACAGCTCGAATTTTGGCCTGTGCAGGTAGGCTTCGACGGTGCGCTTGCCGTAGTATTTGTTGCCGGCCCGGATCGTTGCCTGCCAAGTCGAGGCGGCCCACAAATCGCTGGCGAAAGGGTAATCCAGACCGTGAGCGATGTTCCAGATCAGTTTGTACCTGCGCCCGCGTACTACACGCATCGGGTAGTACATCGTTATCTCGTGGAAAGTGTGCGAAGCATAAGTTTCGTCCCAGCCTTCCGGATGCTCCTGGTTGAGCACCGATCTGAACGACCGGCCCTGGAGGGCACTCTTGCGCGGCAGCGCATCGGCAAAGTCCAGTATCGTCGGCGCCAAATCTGCAAAGTTGACCAGCGCATTACAGGTGATGCCCTTCTTCTTTTGTCGAGGATCGCGCACTATGCAGGGCAGATTCATGCCAGGCTCGTACAGCGTCGTCTTTGCACCCGGGAAAGCCACTCCGTTATCAGAGATGTAGATAACGACCGTATTGTCGTACTTGCCGGTTTCTTTGAGGACACGCATCAGTCTGCCCACCCCCTGGTCCACGCGGGAGACCGACTGATAATACTGCGCGAGCTCCGCACGGCACTCCGGCAGATCCGGCAGGAAGGGCGGCACTATCACGTCTTTGGGATCGTACTTGACTTCTTCGACGCCGGGGTAGCCGCCTTCGGCTCGATTGCCGAACCGGTCGGGCGCACCGGGCAAGTCTTTAGCCACGCCGCCCCCACGGTGAGGATCGCTCGTGCAAAAATATAAGAAGAAAGGCTTGCCATCGTCGCCGCCAACGAAGTCCCGGCAGTTTTTCGCCATCTGGACGGGGCTGCGGCTGTTGCCCGGCAGGGCAACGTCGAACTTGTACACCTCGTCGGGCGCAACGTGGTATTTGCCGATTCGCCCCGTTCGATAGCCGGCTTCGGTCAGCAGCACCGGCAGAGATTTCACGTTCGGAAATGAGATAAAGTGATGATACGAATGCTGGTGCCCGTACTGGCCGTTGGCGTGATTGTACATGCCGGACAATATCACCGACCGGCTGGCGCTGCAACTTGCCGTCGTACAAAAGGCATTTGTAAATCGCACACCCTCGCCGGCAAGGGCATCAAGGTTCGGCGTCTTGATGACCGGATTGCCGTAGCAGCCGAGGGTTTCAAGCCCGTGATCGTCACTGACTATCAGGACAACGTTGGGCCTTTTGTTCTCGCGTGCAAATGTTTTCGCTGAAATAAGTGCTGACGCACCGGCTGCGCAACCCTTCATGAAATCGCGACGATTGATCGACTTGCTTTTCATTTTTCTCGCCTCAAGTATATTTTCATGTTCTGCTGTGAATTACTCGACGTAACTTACGCCCGGAGTTCCACTCCGGTTGAGACTTCCTGCTCCCAAGCCGCAAGCTCATCTTCAAGCGCCTTGACCGTCCCCGGCTTTGCCACGGCAAGATTCTTCTTTTCGCCGAGGTCTTCATCGAGATTGTAGAGTCCTACCTTCTTATCCTGTACCAGCAGCTTCCACGGACCTTTGCGAATAACTTTCTCTTTTCGATAGCGCCAAAACAGGGTGCGATCGGGTAGCTTCTTATTTTCCACCAGCATCGGCAACAAATCGACGCCGTCAAGTTTCAATCCGGCGGACAGTTTCGCCCCGGCGATTGATACCATCGTAGCATATAGATCCATTCCCAGAACCGTCTGATCGGTGGTCGTGCCGGGCCTGATCCTGCCGGGCCAGTAAGCGACGGCGGGTACGCGATGCCCGCCTTCCCAGAGGCTGCCCTTGTGGCCCGACAAGGCTCCGTTGGACCCGTTTCTGGTCGCACCGTTGTCGGAGCAGAAAAAGATAAAGGTTTTGCGCTCCATGCCCAGACGTTTGACCGTCTCGACTATTCGCCCGATGCCCTCGTCCATGACTTCGACCATTTCCTTGTACGCGCGGGTAATCTCATCGCCCTTGGCCTTCCTGCCCTTCTTGCCGCCGGGCAGTCGCTCGGGCGGATCGTTCCTGCCCTGATATGGAGAATGCGGCGCCTCGTGCGGCAGATATAAGCAGAAAGGCTCGTCCTTGTGACGTTCGATGAAGTCCACCCCGTGCTTTGTTATCAGGTCCGTGCAGTAGCCTTCTTCGGGGACTTTTTCGAGGTTCTTCCACCAGTCGTCGAAGCCGGCCCCGTCGATGTGCGAGTGAAAATCCACGTTGCCGCTGACGTAGCCGCGGAACTCATCGAAGCCCTGCCTGGCCGGGTTGAATTCGACGTTATAGCCCAAGTGCCACTTGCCGAAGATACCCGTCGCGTAGCCGCGGCTCTTTAGGACCTCGGCGAAAGTTGTCTCTTCCAGCGCAAGTCCGGTTTGCCGCGTCGGCCCTTTTGCATAGACAACGCCTTCGATGCCGGCCCGCTGCTGGTATCGCCCGGTCAAAAGTGCCGCCCGCGTCGGGCTGCACACGGGGCAGTTGGAGTGATAATCCGTAAACTTCATGCCGCCTTTGGCCAGCGCATCGATGTTCGACGTCTTTATCGTCTTGCTGCCGTAGCAGCCAACGTCGCCGTACCCAAGATCATCGGCCATAATCAAAATGATGTTGGGTTTGCCGGCCGCCTTCGAACGAGCCTCGGCCTGTTCATCGCCTAACAGCGCCGCCGCCCCGACAGCAACAAATTTCACAAACTCCCGTCGATTCATGTAGTCACTCCTGAGGTAGCTCCGTGTGTTGTTTATTTGTCGGATTGCTCTATCACTTCGACAAGGCCGGCGTCGATGTATTGGCCGCCGGTGGTTTGACGGCAGTGGATGGCTATGCAGTTCGAGCCGACCTTCAATGTTCGCTGTGCCTTTTCGTCCAATGTCACTCGAACATAGCTTGAAGTGTACCTTTTCAATTCTGCCACCAGTTGGCTATTGATGTAAACTTCTGCGTCCTCATCGTGATGGATTGAAAGTTGCGGCAGGCTCAGGTCTTTAGTCTTCAATTCGAACGTGCGGCGCAGCCAGATGTCCGAACTTTTCCACTCTGTGCGCACAACCGCGCCGGGAGTGCCCTTTGTGCCGAAGCCGCCTTTGCCTGTTTGCCAGGCCGAATCGTCGAAATTCTCTTGCCGCCAGCCGTCGCCCGGCTTGCTCGTTGTGTATCTCCAACTCTGCGGCTGTTTCTGCGAAGTCGGGACAATCGTTTTGACTATCGGCGGCGGCAGATACAAACGCTTATTAGCCGCGGCGGCCTTTTCGGCGTCCATCTTTATCATCGCCCTGTCGTAGGTCATCAGACCGTTGACCTCAATCTCAACGTCGGTAGTCTGCGTATAGACTCCGGCAGAAAGGCCGTCACCAATCAGCGAGCGCAGATTATGAATCAGATTCACGTAAGCTTCGGTCAATGCTTCGCGAGTCTCATAGCTGCGGTAGCCCCAGTTCTTCTCGGCCTGCCAGGTGTGGCCGGGGACAGGAAGACCAAGTCCGCCGAACTCGCCGAGCACGGCGGCACGGTTTTCTTCGACCGGCGGGGCGGCCGGGCCGGGATACCTGTGGATATCGTGCACGTCGCCGACGCCGCGGTCGGTCCAGCCGCTGGTGTTGTTCACCAGCCTCGTCGGGTCAAGCTGCTTAATCAAGTCCACGATACGCGGCGTATCCCATTGGCCCCAGCCTTCGTTGTAGGGAACCCACATGACAATGCTCGGGTGGTTGTAAAAGGTGGTAATCATCGCCTGCAATTCCGTCTCGAACTGGGCTGCCGATTCCGGCGTTCGCTGAATATCGGGCTGGTTTCCACGGATGTACTTGTCGCCGCTGGGCATATCCTGCCAGACCAGCAAGCCGAGTTTGTCACACCAGTAGTACAGCCGGTCCGGCTCGATTTTAACGTGCTTACGCAGCATGTTGCAGCCCAGTTTTTTCAACACCTCGATGTCGTAGCGCAGCGCCTCATCGCTCGGCGCAGCATACAACCCATCGGGCCACCACCCCTGATCCAGCGGCCCGAACTGAAACAGCGGTTTGCCGTTGAGGAACAGCCGGTTGATCCCGCTCTCATCCTTCTCCAGCGAGATCTTCCGCATAGCGGCATAACTTCCGACTGCATCAATGAGTTCACTATCTTTGGACACTCGGATCTCCATGCCATACAGGAAGGGATCGTCCGGAGACCAGAGGCGGGGATTCTTGACGACGACCGTTGCCCACCTCATTCCATTCCCACCTGAGTCAGCTTTCGATCGCGCCACGATAGTGTCGCCATCCTTCAGAGTGACGGCAACGTCCAGTTCGAACACATGAGCAGCACCGGGGGGATAGGGAAATGATACGCCGATCATGAACTTGCGAGCATCAAGGTCCGGAGTGATCCTTACCGAACCAATATAAGTTCTCGGAACCGGTTCGAGCCAGACGGTTTGCCAGATGCCTGTCACTGCGGTGTACCAGATTCCTCGCGGCTTGCTCACCTGCTTGCCTCTCGGCTGATAGCCCGCATTAGTCGGGTCCCAGACACTCAGGACAATCTCATTCGATCCGGCGTCCTTCAGTGCGTCGGTGACGTCGAATGTGAACGGGTCGTAACCGCCGCGATGTGTCCCGACCTGCTTACCATTGACCCAGACTGTTGTGTCCCAGTCCACCGCGCCAAAATGCAGCAATGTTCGTTTGCTTGCCCATTTTTGAGGGATTTCGAACGTGCGGCGATACCACAGGCGGTTTTGTTCGCCGACCGGTTTCATTACGCCCGACAGGGCGGACTCGACGGGAAACGGCACAAGAATCTGCCCGTCGAATTCTTCCGGCTGTCCCTGAGCCTTAGGCTTGATGGCGTATTCCCACAGGCCGTTGAGGTTGAGCCAGTCTTTGCGCACCATCTGGGGTCGTGGATATTCACGGTGGACGTTATCAGGCGAGACCTGTTTGCCCCATCGGGTCATAAGCGGGCCTTCGGCAGGTTGCCAATCCGCGAGCACAAACGTGCCCAAACACAGCACTGCACATAACCCAAGCGAGAATAACCTCTTGTTTTGGAACGGCCCCTTACCGAGGTGATTTGACTCCATTTTTGCGTCTCCTTTTCCGGTGGTTGAAGCTTGGCGAATAACTGCCTTAACACAGCACAGCTTGAAAATCTGCGCCAAGGTTATCTGCAATTCGTGGGATTTGCAATGAAATTCGGTTGGACATGCGCCGTTTGCATCAGCGCATAAGACCTCCATGTTCCGGGGTGATCTTACGGCCCAAAGATGCGCACGACTTCGACAGTCGGCATAGAGCAAGACCTCAGTCCACTACTTCCACCTGCGAGAAGCTGGGGAACATCATGTTGTAAACCAGTATTGCGTCGCCGTTGTGCATACGGATACATCCGGCCGAGCCTGCGGTGCCGATCTGTTCCGGTTCCTTTGTGCCGTGGATGGCAAAGCCCACCCTGTATTTGGCGGCTCCGGTAAGACCTTCCAGCGCGATCCATCTTGAGCCTAAAGGATAATCGGGATCCTCGGGATGATATGTCCTGCCGTCAGCCGGGTTCGTCCAGATAGGTTTCACCGATTTGCCGTCAGGCTTTATACGCCAAAGCCCCGTCGGTGTTTCATGGCCCGCCTTGCCCAGACCAACGCGAAAACTTCGAACGAATGTGTTCTGTAGATACACGTCCATCGTAAAGGTCGAACGATAAACTGTCGCACGGAATGGACCGTTGATGACTTTTATCGGCTCTCCTGCCCGCAGATCCTGGGGGCGCGCTATGTTGTTCATCGTCATGAGAATCTCGTAGGGCACTTTGTGTCTGTCACCGATACTCTTAAGCAGATCGCCCCGCTTGACGTGGTAAGTCCCACATAAAGGATCGCCGGGCAGAATTGTTCTGGTGAGCAGCCATTTGTCGGCAAGACCAGAGAGCTGGGCTTTCACATAAGCACGCTGCTGCGCGCTCATGGGCATTCGCAGCGCCCTGTTCAGACTGTCACGCGCCTCTATGATCTTACTGGGCGATTCCTTGATGAATGCCGTGGCTTTGGCGATCAGCTCGCCGGCATCCTGATTAGCCTCGACAGTCGGCTCCGGCTCCGGTACGGGCACAATCTCCGGCACATCCGGTTCCGGAACCACTACCTCGGCCGGCTGTACGGACGCCACGGGTTCTTCACGCGGCTGCGGCATAAACGCCGCCGTATTGTTCACCTTGGGGACCACGACATCGGTACTCAAGTCGGCTGTGAATCCGCTCTCAATAGTTTGGTCTTCATCTCCGGCATCTGCGCCGAAGGGACCATACATAAATGCAATCACCACCACCACAACGAGCAGGCCCAAAACGGTGTACGTTCGGTTTCGTGCCCTTCGCCTGGCTTGCGGGCCAAAAGGATGACGAGCCATCTTACTCTCCTTTCCGGTTATCAAAATATGTTATTTGCTTATCAGTTACCAGGATATCCACCGGCTCATCTTGATCTGTCACCGGTATTGAGTCGAGAACCTGCTCTGCAAAGCCAAAGCCGCACCTGGTAGCCTTGAGCTCGGCGTTGGCGAAGAACCTGTCGTAGTAGGAGCCGCCCCGGCCGAGCCGATTGCCCTTTTTGTCGAATCCCAACGCCGGGGTAACAACCAAATCAATCTCCCCAAACGGCACCGGCACGCCTGATATCGGAGTCCGCAGCCCGGAAGCGGCGGTCGAAAACCCGGTCTCCAATGAGTTTATCTGCACGGCTATCATGTGCCTTTGCTGCCAGGAAATCTTCGGAACGGCAACCACCTTTCGATGCTGCCAGGCGTGAAGTATGGCCTCGGAAGTATCCACTTCGTGCGGAAGCGACACAAACATCATTACGGTCGATGCCTGGCGAAACTGCTCCATCCCTACCAGGTTCTCGCACGCTTTTCGACTTTTTTCGCTCCTCTGCTCGGCGCTTATCGCGAGCAGGCAATTCATCAATTCGCGACGGAAACCAGCCTTATCCATTTATCAACTATCCTTAATCTACGGCACTTCCTTCAACTGGTTTACCATCTTGTATCAATATTTGCAGCTTTTGTAAATAACGCATTATATCTTTTTCACAACCGCTGTCCTTGGGGACGTAATATTTCTTCGTCGCACCCTCCGGCAGGTACTCCTGCGGCACGAAACCGCCGGCAAAATTGTGTGGATACTTATAGTCAGCTCCAAAGCCGGCCTTTTTCGCAGCCTTATAATGACTGTCCTTCAGATGCTTCGGCACACGCACAGTCGGCCGGTGCTTCACGTCGGCCATCGCCTGCCAAATCGCCGAAGCGGCGGCATTGGACTTTGGTGAACAGGCAATATACAACGCCGCTTGCGCCAGCGGCAACTGAGCTTCCGGCAACCCCACAAACTCGGATATCTGAACAGCGGCGGCAGCCAGCACCGTCGCCATCGGATCGGCGTTTCCAACGTCTTCGGCGGCACAAACCGCAATCCGCCGGGCGATGAAACGCGTATCCTCCCCGCCCGCTAACATTCGGGCGAGCCAGTAAACGGTGGCGTCCGGATCGGAACCGCGCATACTCTTCTGCAAAGCGCTCGCCAGATCGTAATGCGTATCACCCGTGCCGTCGTATTCAATCGTTTTCTGTTGTATCGACTGCTTTGCCACTTCAAGATTAAATATTATTCTTGCCCGACCTGCCGGACGCGCCTCATTGCTCTGGGGGCCCTCCTCCTGCCTTCGAGCAGCCTGCGATAATACGCCGACCTCCAGCGCCGTCAGGGCCTTCCTGGCATCGCCGTCACTCATCACGGCCAGGAATTTCAGAGCTTTCCGCTCGGCCTCGATGTCGAACTTGCCAAGTCCCCGCTCGGCGTCGTCGATCGCCGTTACAAGTAATTGTAAGATGTCGTCCGGGCTGAGCGGCTCGAAACGAAACACGGTACTGCGTGAGATCAAGGGCGAGTTTACCGAAAAAAAAGGATTTTCAGTAGTAGCGCCGATAAGAATCAAAACGCCGGCTTCGACATCATCCAACAGAACATCCTGCTGGGCACGGTTGAAACGGTGGATCTCATCGATAAAAAGCACGGTCCTGGTCCCGCCGGCGGCAAGTCTGTCCCGAGCGTGGCCGATTATCCGGCGAATATCCCTGACGCTGGCCGCAGGCGCGCTTAGATAATAGAATTTGGCTTTCGTGTAATTCGCAATCACAGCGGCCAGCGATGTCTTGCCGACCCCCGGCGGGCCATAGAATATCAGACTGCTGAGCCTGTCGGCCTCGAGCATCCTTGTCAGCAGCTTGTCGGGCCCAAGAAAATGCTTTTGTCCGATAAACTCAGCCAGTTTCCCTGGCCTCATCCGAGCCGCCAGCGGTGCCGCCGAAGCTATATTGGCCTGTTCCTGCCCGCTAAAAAGAGTATTATAGGCCTTGTCATCATCCATTCGGAGTATTATATGCCGAGCCGGCAAGACTGTCGAAGGTTTATTTGCCGGGAGAGTTTTAAGAGCCTCGACCGTTTTTCGGGCTTTCCAGTATTGAGAACGCAAAATATTTTTGAAAAAAGTCGCTTTTTTTCTTTTGATTTACATCGGAATACCGATAAACTTTTTAGACGACGGCCGGGTGATTCGATGATACCAGCATTGATAGCAGGATTTTTTGTGAGAAAGCGACAACAAGTTTAACCGAGACATTTTTCAAGGAGATGAGCATGAAAAAGCAAGTAATTCTATTAGCTGCCGTGGTCTTGTTCTGCGCGGCCGGTCTAGTACAGGCCCAAGAGGACCCTCTGGGTGTTACGGCCGACGCCACATGGGTCAGCAAGTACCTGTGGTACGGCTTTGATTTGCTCGACGATAAAGGCGCATTTCAGCCGAGCGTCGACGTGGATTTGTTTGGCAGCGGTTTCAGTCTCAACGTCTGGTCCTCTTACCCAACGGCAGTCGGCGATATGAACAAAGGGGGCGGTGCGGCCGGCACCAGCAGAGTGGACGCCACTGAATTCGATTATACGCTAGCCTACAGCACTGTCATATGTGAGGGTGAGCCCCACGCCACGTACATCACGGCCCAGGGCATTTACTATGACTTCATCGATATCCCCAGCCAGGCCGCAGATGCTGAGGAAATCGGCGTACAGTTAACATGGCCCAACGTAAGCCCAACAGGCGATGTGACTCCAGGTTACTATATCAGCAGAATATGGCCTGCGAAATCCGGCAAACCCCGTGCCGGCAAGGATGACCTCATTCCCGGAGATTACGCCGGTTGGATCCACGTCTTCAGTTTAGGATATGACCTGACGGTGCCCGGCCTTCTGCCTGAAACACCCGAGCAAACCTTCAATTTGAGCGTAGCTACGGTTTACAATGACGGATTTGCCGGCGGAACGGTTGACCACGACTGGTCGCACGCTGTTTTTGGAGCCTCGACGGACTTTGAGCTGGCCGAGAATTTCAACGTCACTCCGGGAATCTACTATCAGTCATCCTGGGATGATACGGTCAACTCTGAGGACGAACTCTGGATCAGTCTTGGTGCGTCGTACAAGTTCTGAGAATGACCCAGGTGATTGCTATGTAACGAAGAAAGGCCGGTCTCAAAGAAATCGGCCTTTCTCTTTTTGTACCTGTTGTTTCACAAGTAGCTGTTCGGCGATGCGATTTGGGTGGCTCATGGAGGGAGAACCAATGTTGAATTACAAGTATAGGGTATCGGGATACCAGGTTATCAGGATGCAGGAGATCAGGATGTCAGGGCATCAGGGAATACAATCCCGATGCGCGTCTATCGGGACGCCAGACTCACCTGATCTCCTGATACCCAGATAACCTAATACAAATTCCTATACTTTCAAGTTGCTCTGCCGACCATAAATCCCGCTATTTCGATCAGGGCATCTTTGGCATCGCTCCGTTTGAGGTCAGTCAGCGCCTGCAGCGCCGTATCGACAAATTCCTGAGCCCGGCTGCGTGCATAATCCAGGCTGCCGTAACGGCCCAGCATCTTTACCAGGGCGCCCTTATCGCATCTCGCATCTTTTCTATCGAGATACGAGCCTATTATCACCTTCTTTTCACGCTCGTCCGCAGCCTTGAGCAGATGTATCACGGCCAGAGTCAGCTTGTGCTTGTCAACGTCGGTGCCGAGCGTTTTGCCTGTTTTGCTCTCATCGCCGACTATGTCGAGCAAATCATCGGTAATTTGAAAAGCGATGCCGATATTCAGGCCGAAATCGGCTAACAACCGGGCGTGAGATTCACTCGCCTGCGCCAGAAGGGCGCCGAGGAAACAGGCGCTGCTAAAGAGAACAGCACTCTTTTCGGTAATTATTTCTATGTATTCCGACTCGGTCAACCGCCAATTGTGCTTTTGAATAACCTGCCCCAGTTCGCCCTCGCAGAGGCGGACCGCCGAAGCGGCGACTACCTTAGCCACCGGCGTTTCCAGCTCAGCGCACATCTTGAACACCCGGCTCAACAAAAAGTCGCCCAACAATACGGCGATTTCGTTGCCGCAGAGACTGTTTATCGTCGGCAGTCCCCGCCGTTTCTGGCCCTCGTCCATAACATCGTCGTGCAGCAGCGTGGCGTTGTGCATCATCTCAAGGATCGCAGCAATTTGAATGTGCTGGTTGGTAATCTTGCCAAAACACCCGCCGGCAAGCAGAACCAATCCGGGGCGCATCATTTTGCCGCTGCGAACACTGATATATTCGACCAGGCGGCTGACATCCCCCGTCCGGTGCTTGCGCAGAGACGAGTTCAGCCCAGCGAAAGCGGACGCAGGCGCAGGCGCAGTCAACTGCTCGTTGATCAGCTCCCTGACCCGGCCCAGCTCGTCTGCAACAAGTTTGAAAGGGGGAAAGTAATTTTCGATTTGACAATCGTCAATCTGCAATCGACAATCTGCAATCCCTTCTTTATTCTCCATTCTAAATTCTAAATTCTCCAATTGATTTACGATCTTCGATTGGCGCAAAGGCACAGAGGAACAGAGCCTCGTCGCCCCAGAACTTCGTGCCTTTGCTTCTTTGTGCCTTTGCCTCTTCATGCACCCTTTCCGTGGGCGTATTCGAAGAATTTCTTTCTCAGCAGGCGTGTAATGGGTCCGGGCCTGCCGTCTCCTATGACTCTTTTGTCAACCTCGACGATCCCGATGACCTCTGCAGCAGTGCCGGTAAGGAAAAACTCGTCGGCAACGTATAAATCAAAACGCGTGAGATTCTTCTCAACCACCTGAATGTTCTCTTGTTTGGCCAGCTTGACGACGATGCCTTGTGTTATTCCGGGCAGCGCGCCGGCCTCGGCCGGCGGGGTATAAATCACGCCGTCTTTTACAATAAGAACATTGTCACCGCTGGCCTCGGCAACGTATCCTTCGTGGTTGTACATGATCGCCTCGGGCACGTCATTGTCCAGCGCTTCAATCTTGGCCAGAATATTGTTGAGATAGTTGAGTGTTTTGGCCTGGGGTGGAATCGCCAGAGGGTGATTGCGAACCGTGGTCGCGCTGATAAGCTTCATTCCCTTTTCATAAAGCTCTTCAGGATAGAGTTGAATGTTGTCGGCTATGATAAATATACAGCTACTTTTACAGATGAAGGGGTCAAGCCCCAAATCTCCCTCTCCCCGGGTAACCACGAGCCGGACGTAGCCTTCGGCAATACCGTTGGCCTCGACAGTCTGGCTAACCGCCCCGGCAAGCGCACTTTTGCTCATCGAGATATCAAGGCGGATCGACTTGGCAGATTCATAAAGCCTCTTGATATGGGCATCCAGCTCGAACACCCTGGCGTCGTAAACGCGAATACCCTCAAAAACCCCGTCGCCGTAGAGCAGACCGTGATCGAAAACAGTTATTTTTGCATCTTCCCGGTCAACGAGTTTGCCGTCAAGCCAAATTTTCTGTGCCATAAGAGAATCCTTGCGCAGCGTCCTTAGCAGGTCACATAAATCCGTCGTGTGCTAATCCTTCATCTTGCCGTCGGCCAACATTACCGTACGCCCGGCCTTGTGTGCGATCCTTTCATCGTGGGTCACCATCACAATCGTCTGGCCGGCCCTGTTCAAGCTCTCAAGAACCTCTAAGATACCATTTCCCGTCGCAGAGTCAAGGTTTCCTGTCGGCTCATCGGCCAAAAGCAGTCTCGGCTCATTCATCAAGGCCCTGGCGATTGCCACCCTCTGCCTTTCCCCGCCGGAGAGCTGGTAAGGCTTATGTTTGGTCCTTTCGGCCAGGCCAAGCTGTGCGAGTAATTCTGAGGCCCGGCGTTTCGCCCATCTTCGGCACGCTAACCAGCCAACCAGACTTCTTCCGGCCATGGCAGGAAGGAAGACATTCTCCAGCACACTCAACTCGTCAAGGAGATGGTAGAACTGAAAAACGAATCCCACCGCTTTGTTGCGGAATCTGTTCAAATCACCGGCACTAAATCGGTTCAAATCCCGGCTTTCAAACTTGACCGTGCCCTTGCTCGGCTTGTCCAACGCGCCCAATATATGTAGCAGCGTGCTCTTGCCGCTGCCGGAGGCGCCGACTATCGCCACGAATTCCCCCTTTTTAACGGCCAGGCCGATCCCCTTGAGAACATCGAGCCTGGTAGCACCCATTCGATAAGATTTGTGGAGGTTTTCCGCTTTTAGTATGAAATCGTCCTTGCTCATATAACACTCAGCTATAATTGGTTTACCTGCAGCGCGTCCGCAGGCTTTTGTCTGGCGGTCTGCCAGCTCGGAATTAAGGCGCCTATCAGGCAGGATACAATCGCCGATGCGCCGATTATCGCCATGACACCGGGATCCACCTCGTTGGGCAGATCGCCTATGGCATAGATCGTCCGGTCAAAGACCTGCCAGTCGAAGTGCTCGAAAAGCCAACCCTCAATCTTGTTTATGTTCAGCAAAAACGCCCAGCCGGCGGACAGGCCGATGCCGGAACCTATGGCGCCTATTAAGAAAGCGAAACCGGAGAACAACTGGATAATATCGACGTTCGAGACTCCTATGCTCTTTAATATCCCGATGTCCTTGCTCTTGTGGCTTATGATCATATAGAAGACGACAAAAACTATGAAGACCACCACGACCGCCACAAAACAGAACATGACGGTCATCTCTATCTGCTCATTTTCCATCGGCGCGATGGACGCACGTCTGTAATCCTTCCAGCTTTGAACTCTTACGGTATCCAGCAAATATGCCTTGTCCTGGTCGGCTTTTTCCTGCCGGAAGCCCTGCCACAGCACGGCAACCTTTTCACATCCGTCTTCCAACCTGACATCAGGCTTGAATTTGATGTGGATAGCATTAATCCTCCTGTCGGACCCGGCCATGCCGCAAAGCTGCTGGGCATGTTCAAACCGCAGGTAAGCCAGCGAGCCGTCCACCTTTGCAAGGCCGCTATGTGAATTATCGCTGTAGTAGAAGGTCTTTGTACTGACCGTCTTCGTGCCGACGTCGGCCAGGGCGCCTTTGGCGGTCAGAGGAAAACAGATAACCGAATACGGATTGTGCATGTCCCGCTGCAGGTTCACGTCGATTCCAAAGACGCATCCCGGTAGATTCGGGTCGAGCAGGGATTCAAAAGCCCTGGATGCATCCTCAGTATGGAAATGCAGGGACTGTCCGAAACCTGTCACCCGGCTGTGCCTGACCGGATCGATACCCATTATCTCAACGTCTTTGTTTTCCTCGGAACCTCTGGGGCCTATCAGCGCGTAGCTTTTGACGACGGGCGAAATTGCTTCGACGACATCAGATCTTTCGAGTCTGCTCATGAAATCTTCATAGTATGCGAAGCCCACCAATGATTCTGTGCCGACAACGCAATCACCCACAAAATTGTAGTTCTTTTGCTTAAAATCGGATACCAGCCCGATCATTACCGTCATCACCACCAGAACAATGAAAACACACAACGCGACCGCCAGCACCGCAAAATAGGTCATGCGGCGTCTCAATAGGTACCGGGTTGCAAGAATGATTTTGTACATAACTCAACTGCCGTGAGCATTGAAGCTGACTGCTCGAAATCGCCAGGCTGTTTATTCGTATCGCAGAATCTCCACGGGTTTTGTTCTGGCCGCTACAATGGCCGGTATCAAGGCTCCGACCGCTGCGGCAACGATTGCCGTCAGTACAATACGAACGGCCCAGGTCCAGTCCACCTCGCTGGGTATCTTGCTGAACATGTAAACACTGCTTCTCCAAAGCTTCAATCCGAAGATGACTCTTATCCAGCCCTCAATCACATTTATATTCTTTGTAATAGTAAGTCCCAGAACGGTTCCGATTCCCGAGCCGATTAGTCCGACACAGGCGCCGAAGCCGACGAAAACCAGAGCCACCGAGCCGCTTGCCGCCCCGCAGCTCTTTATTATTGCGATGTCTTTGCGCCTGGTTGTTACTATCATGTAGAATATGCAGAATACGAGCACCACCACGCTCAGACTTACGACGCCGAATATCACCAGCAGGATACTCATCTGCTGCCTGTATGCAGCGACAAATCTGCTCTGCAACTGTTTAGCGGTTACGATTGTCGTGTCATATATAAGGTTAGGATCCGCCTCCAGGTGCTCTTCTACGAAGGTTCGCCATACGCCGTTAATTGTCGCCAGCGCGACGTCGGTCTCGGCTTTTTCTGTGAGTTTAATCAGAATTTGGCCGGCAATGGGCAAATCTTCCTTCGGATACAACCTCCTCTGCAATTCTTCTATCGGCAGATAGATCCCGGTCTTGTCAAACTGATAGACTCCCGTCTCGAGCACGTCCGCAATCCAGAAGATCACAGTTTTCTTGTCAATCTCCGTGCCCGATGCCGTTCCTGTGGTAAGCAGGACCCGCCGTCCGATCATCTTCTCGATGGCGTCAAAATCGTACTCGTCTGTCTTCTCGTCAGGCTCGCCAAGGACTCCAATCCCAACAAAGCCGCCGGTTTTTTCCGGAGAGCCGGGGATACCGAAGGATGGATCGCCGGACGAGTCCTTTTGCTTTAGCAAAGACTCCTTGAAACCGGTCACCCGGCTCCGCGGCCCGGGCTCTATTCCCCAGACCTGCACCGGTCGCACGTTACCGGCGTCCAGGCGCAGAAGGCCCGGGGCCAGCAGCATCGCCGTTGCCGCTTCCACAACGCCGGTTTCTTCAAGACACTCAATGAGCAGCGGATATTTCGTAACGTTGGCCGGGGGAGCAATAACAACGTCGCCGATTGCTTCGACCGCCGCCTGCTCGAACGCGTTGATAAAACCGCTGAACAAACTCGCGACAACTATCAGCAACGATACGGAAAGAGCAACTGCGGCAATACTCAAGAAGACGATTTTCTTCTTGCGCAGATATCGCAGCCACAAGAATAATTTCAACATAGTATTTGGATCAGTCAGTTACTTTAGAGAATATGATCCCGCGCTTACGTGGGGTCCTTTCTTAGCTGCGCACAGGCCTCAGGAGCGGAAACAGCACAACGTCGCGGATACTTGCAGCACCGGTCAGCACCATTATCAGCCTGTCGATTCCGATACCAAGCCCGCCGGCCGGAGGCATACCGTATTTCAACGCCGTTATGTAATCGTTGTCCATTTTTGTCAACGATTCCTCCTGCCCGCGAAGCTGAGTAAGGAAATTCTCATATTGCTCCGCCGGATCGTTCAACTCGGTGTACGCATTGGCCAATTCCATTCGGGCGATAAACAATTCAAATCTCGCCGCGAGTTTGGGATTGTCCTTCTTGCGCCTGGCTAAGGGACACAGCGCCGCCGGGTAATCGATCACAAACGTAGGAGCAATCAGATTCTCCTCGACGGTCGCCTCGAACACTTCATTTACGGCCACGGCGTCGTCCATATCCGCTTCGTCCATATTGAGTTTTCGCGCCTTCGCTCTGACAGCCTCCATATCGTCAATATCGCAACCGGCGTATTCTTTGAGCAGCTCGGCGTATTTGGCTCGTCGCCAGGGCCGGGTAAAATCAATTGCAAATTCTCCGAACTGAACCTGCCTGCCGCCGCAGTGTTTTTCCACACAAAGCGATATAACCTCTTCGGTCAGATCCATCATCACGTTATAGTCGGCGTAAGCCTGGTACACTTCGAGCATCGTAAATTCCGGATTGTGCCGTCTGCTCAGCCCTTCGTTGCGGAAATTGCGGTTCACCTCGAAAACCCTCTCCATCCCGCCTACGAGCAATCTCTTGAGAAACAGTTCCGGCGAAATCCTCAGGAACAAATCCATATCCAGACTGTTGTGATGCGTTATGAAAGGCTTGGCCGCAGCTCCGCCGGCGATAGCCTGCATCATCGGCGTTTCCACTTCCAGGAATCCTTTGGATGTCAGGAGTTCGCGAATCGTGCCGATGACAGCACTGCGGGCCTTGAACCGCTCCATCACTTCGGGATTTGCCCATAAGTCCACATACCTCTGCCTGTACCGCTGGTCAATATCCGCCAGGCCGTGGAATTTCTCGGGCGGAGGCAGCAGACATTTACTCAGAAGCGTAACTTCATCGGCCCATATCGTAATCTCGCCGGTTTTGGTCTTGCCCAACTGGCCGGCGGCCCCGATTGTGTCACCAAGCTCGAGCAGCTTGGCCAGTTGCCACTGCCCGGCCAGCAGCTTCTTACTCAGGCCGACCTGGATAGTCCCGCTGCGGTCGCGCAGCGTCATGAAAATCAGCTTGCCAATGTCCCTGAGCAGCGTAATCCTGCCGGCACCCCTGGCCTGCTGCGTGGGATCATCCTCTTTGAATCCGCCTTTGATACCTTCGGCCGGCTCAGCTCCTTCGTACCTGCCGCCGTAAGGCTCGACGCCTAATTCCTTGATCCGGGACAGTTTTTCCTGCCTTTGCCGTTCAAACTTGCTCGGGTCTTCTGCATTTGTCAAATCAATACACCTGTGAAAACTGGAAATTTACCGATGTAAAAAGTCAATTGCCCATTCGGGCCAGGGTCAACGTTTGATCCTGGAGTAATTTGCTCTTGACAATCAAAAGACCAACCGCCAGTTGCGGGTCGGAGGCCAGAGTTTCTTCAATTGTATGCTTCCTGACGCCGTTGCTGCCGTTGCCATGGCCGGCATTCACCAGCACGTCATTATTGCGCTGCACCTCATACAATTTCCTGAGCTCGTCGCTTGTGAGTTTAATCTCGACATCGGGTGCAACACCCCAATCCGTCTTGCCTTGCTCTTTCATTGCATCCCGGCTCTCGACCTTTTGATCGGACGGCAGATGATAGTACGCCATCGTATATTTCAACTGCGCCCTGTCACGGGGAGCGCCGGTTATCCCCTGCACGCTGCCTTTTCCGTGAGTTCTGCCTCCTACGAGCACCGCTCTTTCGTACTTCTTGTCCGCCAACGCTCCGGCCACAATCTCAGAGGCGCTGGCCGAGCTGGCATTAACTAATATGACCAGCGGATAATCCGGATGTGTTCCCTTCTTTTTCGCGAACTCCCAGTCCGGCATCCCGTGGCCCGGTTTCCTCTTGACTATCAAACCGTCTTCGATGAATTTGTCGGCCACTGCAACAGCACTATCCAGAAGCCCGCCGGTGTTCCATCTCAAGTCCAGGATTAGTCCACGTAACCCCTGCGACTCAAGGTCGTCCAGCACCCTCTCCAGACCCGGAGCGGTGTCCGTTGAGAAACTGGTGAGGCGGACAAAGCCGATCTTGTTCTGTTCGTCAACCATGTGCAGCCATTTGCCCCCGTTGGTCCTTTGCCAGCCTCGCACTGTCGGGACAACTATCCTGTCTCGCGTTATAGTAACATGGAATACTTTGTCCTCGACCGTTTTGTCCTCACACGGACGCCTTACCCTCAGCTCAACTTCGGTTCCCGCTCGACCCTTAATCTTCTTGGCCGCACAGGCAAGTGACATGTCCTTTGTTTCGAGCCCGTTGACTGCCTCTATCACGTCGCCCGCATCAAGATCGGAGTTGAACGCCGGCGTATCAAGCAGAAGACTTGAGACGGTCAACAGCCCTTTTCGTTTGGAAATCTCTATACCAATGCCCATGAACTCATTGGTCATCATCTGCTCGAAATCCTGTATCTGCTTGGGCCAGATTATGACCGTATAAGGGTCAAGCGCCGACAACGCTGCTTCCGAGAACTGTGAAATCAGCACCTGTCGGGGCAATTCCACCGTCGATTTATTCAGCTTCAGAACCTCTTCCAGAATGTGCAGGAACTTCTTCCTGTCGAGTCCGTCCCGTCTGCCGGATGCGGCTTTGATTTCATCCATCTGTGAGTCCAGACCCGACAACCAGGCCGAAAGGCCCTCTGGATGTCGCATGCCCTTCGTGGCGGATGAACTGTCCTGGCCCTGATTTTGTGAATCCTCGGCAAATTGCGATGATGCCCCTATCACCTCCGCCAGCAGCTTGCAGCGTGTCACAGCTTTGGCCGCCATTTTCTCGTACTTGATAGTCTCGACATAACGTGTATCCAGGAATTCAATCGCCCGAAGAAACATTTCCTTCTTCACGCCCAGGAAGCGTTCTTCGGTGGTCTCGCAGGGATTGTCCTCGAAGACCATTGCCAAAGCGGCCTTATCCAGGAGCTGCTCGGCATAATCCGAATAGCCGTCATTGTTCGGGTCGATTGCCCTGAGCCAATAATAGCAATTCGTGTATGCCTCCAGCCACTTGCCCTCAACCTCAAATTTAGCGGCTTTGTCTATAGCTTCCTGCAAAGTCTGTTTTACGAACTCATCGGACATGAGCTGCTCTTCTTGTCGGCGGTCGGCAAATTCGCCCGCCTTGGCAATCACCGAGAGCGCCTCAACGACATCATTTACATCGTTAACGTCGTAAACGTCGTTGGCATCGTTTGCGTCTTGAACCTGAAGATTTTCCAGCTCGGTCAACGTCTCGGCGTATGCAGCTTCTCGATCCGCTTTGCGCTGTTGACTCATGTCCTGGTATTGATCGATAATGCCCAACAACTCACCGGCAGTTTCATTAAGTTGAGCCGGATAGTACTGGCGCGTATGCTTTATCAGCTCATCAGCGGCATCGAATTTGCCCTCGTAAATCAACTCGCACGCTTGTGCGACGATGCCGGACTCAACCGACCCGGTTGGAGATGAGCTGCCATTGGCAACGACCGCCAACGGGGCTGAAACAGATTCAGGAATTCTGCCTGTATAGGCCGCGGACAACAAGGCTATTGCCACCAGCCATACGGGCCACATTAACTTGCGTATCACGTATCTCATGTTTTGCATCTCGTACCAAATCCAAAATTTCAGAGTCGAAATCCGGAATAAATCCGAACCTCAACAGTTCAAATCTTCAATCCCCATGTTTTGGTGGTTTGAATTCAGGCCATTTGGCTTTCTTTTGTATTTCATGCTTCTCACATGCACTCGGCCGCCTTTCCGGCGCACCCCAGAACGTGCAGCTTGTGCTTTACCATAGCCTTGATAGCGTCTCTGCCCGGCCCGAGGTACTTGCGCGGGTCAAACTCTCCGGGCTTCTCGGCATATACCTGCCTGATCTTGGCGGTCAGGGCAAGTCGCAGGTCCGTATCGATGTTGACCTTGCAAACCGCCATCTTTGCTGCCTTACTGACCGATTCTTCCGGTACGCCCATCGCGTTCGGCATGTCGCCACCGTACTTGTTGATCAGATCGACGAACTCCTTGAGCACGCTGCTCGATCCGTGCATGACAAGGGGAAACCCGGGAAGTCTGTCTGCAATCTCCTGTATCACGTCAAAGGCAAGCTTTGGCTCTTTCTTGAACTTGTAGGCGCCGTGACTGGTGCCGATAGCCACCGCTAAGGAATCCACGCCGCTCTTGGCTACAAACTCCTCGACCTGGTTCGGGTCGGCCAAGTGTTTGCCGATATCGTCATCAGAGACGCCGACAACGTCCTCCTCGATCCCGCCCAATTGCCCCAATTCGGCCTCGACCACCACATCCCTGGCGTGCGCGTATTCGACCACTTTCTTAGTTGCCGCAATATTCTCCTCAAACGGTTTGCTCGATGCGTCTATCATCACCGAGGTAAAGCCGTCGTCAACAAATTGCTTGCATGTCTCGAACGTATCGCCGTGGTCGAGGTTGATCGCAACTGGAATATCCGGATTTTCCTCAACCACCACGTTGATAATCGCCTTTAAATAGCTGATTTTCGCGTATTCGCGTGCACCCCTGGAGACCTGCAGAATGAGCGGGGCCTTCTCCTCGGCCACAGCATCGATTATGCCCTGCGTAATCTCCATGTTATTCACATTGAACGCACCAATTGCATAGCCGTTCTTGTAAGCCATCTCGAACATCTTACTGGTATTAACCAACGCCATAGTACTCTCCTTAAGAACCAACAATCCATCGGACTTCTACAAAACCCAGATCCGTTGTCTGGCCGGTACCCAAAAATCATAAGTGCAATTTCACACAGCCGAAGCCAGGGATCAATCAAAAAGGAAAACCTGCCGTTGGATTTTCCCTTTTCCGATAACGACATACCTTAAATAGAAACCCAACCCGGCTATTCGAGGAAACCGAAAAACGAACTTCTCCTCATAATACACATTAGAACCGAATTATACAAGGTTTTTCCTATCTTCACAATCAATTATCAGTAGCCCGCCGAACCGCCCAGACCAATGTATTTTCGCTCTCCAAACGCCAGGCCCCGCACACCCTGGGGCCAAATGCTGAATACAATTGAATGTCTGTCCAGCGATTCGTCCGTGCTGTAAGTAATGCCCCAGTAAAGCCTGTGATATCGCCTTATGAGCGTCATGTCGTTCCGCACCGACGCTCCATAGTCAAAATCATACTGTTGTGAAAAGACCACCGTATATCTGGGATCAAGCATATAAGTGACGGCGCTTGTAACTGTATTCGAGCCTTTTTCGCCAAAGTTGTTGTCAATCCGTCTCAAGTATCTGCTGCCGAGATAAAACTGCAAATTAGGCCATCGCAGGTGCGAAAAGCCAACATTATATTGCTGCACGACTCCGCTCTGCATATCGAAATTCATATCGGACAGCACGGCAGTAGTATCGCTCAGACGCCATATATAGTCGGCTCCGAAATAATTGCGCCTCGGGCCAAAAATGTGGCTGCCGCGTCTGTCTTGCTGCGGCGGCATTGCACCCGGCACACTTCCCAGCGGAACCGTCGAGCTAAAAGTATTTATCGGCGGAATGAAGGGTTTATTCCAAATAAATTTATCCGCCCCCGCCGATGCATCGCCGGAATCATTGACCCACGTAACGTCCATATCCAGCCGCATCCAGTCAACACTTCGCCGGTTCTCACCCAAGCCTCGCTTGGTTTGGAGCCTCTGTGAAATACCTACGTTTAGTGTATCGCGTTGTTCGATGACCGACTCGTTTTGGGTATAGGCAACAGCAGTCAAATGGGGCCTTATAACGTGCCGCAGACGATTCAAATCCCAAAGTTCCGATTTGACGCCCGGAAACACCTTCCAGTACGGGTTCGCTGAGACGCGCACACCCGTCTCACCGAACCAGACCTTATCCTCCCTCGGCGACGTTCCGCCGTCCAGGCCCCTGTAGAAACCCAACCCATCTTCATACGCCACGGTCCCTGCCACGAAGGGCACAACTTTGGTCCGGCCCATTATCAGCGGCATATCAACTTCGTTTCTTGTCGTCATAAACGTAAAAAACTGCTCTGAAGCAGTAGTATTATTGGACGATGCGAACCTCTGACGGAATCTGCTGATCTGGCTGTCGCTGTAGAACGTCAGTTTGTCGTCGAAAAACGATTGGCCCGCCCTGTGATAGTCAACCGTGGGCAATTCATCCAGCTCGTCCACGAAATCGTTTATTCGCACTTTGCCCAGCAAAGACAGGCCCCAGTTGTTCTCGATTCGCTTCATATGAACGAGCGTTTCCTGCTCTTTGCCAACGTTGAACTCGTTGCGATAGAATCCTTCCATGAAATTCTCATCTGAAAGGTAGCTAATCTCGGAAGTAAGCTGCCAGTTGTAGAGCAGAAAATGTCTGTGCCGCCAACTGAAGCGCCCGCGAAGATCGCGGACCGGCTCGAGGTTTTTCCGGCTGCTGTGTCTGCCGAGCCGGTCCTCGCCCGTATCGTGGATCAGATAACTCAGCATCCTGCCGTAATAGTTTTCCCCGGCGTACTCGGTTTCCGTTCCGCCGCCGAAGCCCCGTTTGCTGTAGTAATCCAGCGCCAAGGTGCTGTCCGTGCCTTCCGGCTCCTGCAAGCCCAACAGCCGGGCCAGATACCACCTGGTCTCGACCGATGTTCCCCATGTGCTGTCGTGGCCGAGATGGACGCCCTTGAGAGGAAGATCGGGCCTGGTCTGATTGCTGCGGACAAAAGGCCAGTAAAAGATCGTCTTGTCATACATCTTCAAACGCACGTCGTGCATCTGTGCGTCAAAACTGTCTTTGGAAGCCCCGCCCTGCTGCTCGTCAACGGTAGTCGTATCGGTGACAATTATGTTCGAAGCATTGAACGAAATCTGGGGCAGATAAAACTCGCTGGTCGTCAAAGTCATATTCTCGGCCGAGAATTGATTCTCCGCCAATTGCCTGATTTTCTTTGCCCTGACGTAAATCGGGATCCCCTCGGCCTCATCGAAGGTCCGAATAACTCCATTTGTGGCGACTGCTTTTTTTCTCTCAAAATCGTAGTAAATCTCATCGGCCCGAATCGTTCGCTGGCCTTCGGTCATCACAACGTCGCCGGATAGATAGACCGCTTGCACAGCTCCTCCGGGTAAAACACCTTCGGCATCGTTTTCCTCCTTGTCCTCCGGAGGTTGATCCCCGGACAGGAATATGACCCCGTTGTCAGCCTGAAACTCCAGGAGCCTGCCTGTCTCATCCTGCTTCTGCCAGAGATAGAACCTGGACGTGACGATTCCTATTCTCGCTACCTCGTCCCATTCGGCCGTAAAAGCTGACTGGCCCGCCGGCGACAGATTCACCGGGTACTTAAAACCGGGCTTTTTCTCTTTCGGCTTGACGGCTTCTTCAACAGATTCCTCCGCCGGCAGATCGGAGCCTGCAGGATCGCTACCCTCCGTCTGTATATCATCAGCGCCGAGCGCACGCGCCGTCTCGACCTGCGTAGCAGGACCCGACAGCAAGACCAAGAAACACAAAATAATAAACGCCCTGGCTGGCATAACAACTCTCACGGTTCGTCGTGCCCCCACCTTCGCAGGGGCAAGCCTGTCCCCGCAAAAGCGGGGGTATTACGTCGTGTGTATTGCGAAATACGCGGAACGTAACACGCAATACGAGACATTTCGCCGACGATTATAGTCCGGCGATGCCGCAAAGCCAGCAAAAAGCCGGCGCCCAATATCAATAACTTGATTTATGTAAAACTTTGCCGTAAAAAAGCGGATACCGTGGAGCGCAAAGCGGATAGGCTCTACGTCCTATACTAACCGCTATCCGCTATATGCTAAAGGTTAATATGAGCAAGAAAGAGTATTCACGATACCAGAAGACGGTAATATCAGGCTACTACGAAAACCTCGACACGATAATGCTCCAGAAGCTTGGCGAGCTTGTGACCGAATTGTACTTAGCCGACACAAGGGCCAAACAAGACCGGCTCTGGCAACGCGCCAACAAGGCAATGACAAAGCTAAAAATCCCCCCCGCGCTCATCGATCACATCATGGAAAAACGGAGCGTCGAAATATTAGCGAAAAACCTCCAGGACTGGTCGGGCAATAAGAAAAAATGAAGATACCGTGGGCGGCATTGAAGGGATTCTTGAAATGCGGAACGACTTCTACTCGAAGCCGTTGAAAGTCAATCCCCTCAAGTTCGGCTACGAGCATCCGCATACATTGGAATCGTGTCTCAACCTGATCGACCTCTACGGAACCTGGGGCAAGCCTGAGAAGGCCGAGCAGTGACGAGCCAGGTTGCCTGATAAATCAGCCGCAGTAGAGTAATAGCATATCCGGATGGGTGAAGCAGCGACTCACTGGAAAGCCGTCTCATACGGATTATGACAGATTCTCGTGCACAGGTTGTCATCCTGAACGAAGCGAAGCGCAGTGAAGGATCTGGGTTAAGAATCGATCTATAACCCTATTCGCTGCCCAGATTCTTCGCCTCCGGCTCAGAATGACAAAATTGCCGGGTGCCTTCAGATTTAGCATAATTCGTATCACGTCTATCGCATACAAATTTGGCCTTTGCCCTGGGCCACTGGGGCGATATACTATCAATAAGCGCCGGCGAAATCGGAAATAGGGGGTTTTCTTCGATTTTTCGATTAACAAAGCGCTGCCGGCTAACGACTAACTCCTTTGGAGACAAATATGTCAGAAGAATATTCGGCGACGGCTAAAATTTATCCTACTCCGGAGCATGACAAGCTCAGCATCCGCGACATGCTGGACTACTTCGAGAAGCACGGCGCGATGCGGGTCTCCGACCTGCACATAAAAGTGGGTACGCCGCCGGCATATCGCATCGACGGAGACCTTGTCAAGCTCAAAGGCCCGAAAGTAACGCCGCAGATGGCCAAGCAGCTCCTCTACCCGCTTCTTAGCAACGAAAACATGCGCAAGCTCCGCAGCGACCGCAGTGTGGACAGCTCATATCGAATCGGTTCGCTGCAATTTCGAATAAATATCTTCGCGGAAAACGACGGCCTTGCCGGGGCAATCCGAGCGCTGTCGCTGGATATCCCACCAGTGGAAGATATCGGCTTTCCAAACAACGTCTGGCAGGATATCATCAATCGCAAACACGGCCTGGTCCTTATGACCGGTATTACGGGTGCCGGCAAGTCCACAACAATTGCCTCGATTATCGACCGAATCAGCGAGAAAAGTGCCTGCCGAATCTTGACCATCGAAGACCCTATAGAATACATCTTTGCGCAGAAGCACTCGATGATATCGCAGCGTGAGGTTGGAAGGGACCTCAAGTCCTTTCCTCAGGGGCTCAAGGAGATGCTGCGGCAGGACCCCGACATAATATTTGTCGGCGAAATGCGCGACCCGGAAACGATTGCCATGACACTCATGGCCGCCGAGACGGGCCATCTGGTATTCTCCACGCTGCACACAAGAGACGTGACCGGCACGGTCACAAGGATACTGGACTATTTCCCGGCCGGCAGGCAGGCCGAGGTGCGAAATCAGCTCTCGCTCGGGCTGGCCTATATTGTATGCCAGAAACTCATACCCAAGAAAGACGCCAGCGGAAGAATTGTGGCGATGGAGATACTCAACAACAACTACGCCTGTGCCAACCTGATACGTGTAGGCAAGGTCGAGCAGATATACTCGCAACTGCAGACGAAGACCCAGGACAAGCCCGATGAAAAGATGATAACATTGGAAAGGCACATGGCAATGCTCGTCCAGCAGGACAAAATTGACCTGCTCGAGGCAAAAAAATGGGTCAACGATATAAAGTGCTTCTCTGACGCCATGCAGCGGGTGTAAGTTCGTTGTGCGTCGTGCGTGATGCGTATTGCGTCCCTTCACGCACGGCGTAATACGCTATACGCTATACGCAATACGATTATATGACGATCCAGTTCAACTGCCCGAATTGCGATGCAGTGATTGCCTTTGACGACAAGCACTGTGGAAAACACGCCCGGTGCTACACCTGCGGACAGGGATTCATAATCCCCTTCAAGGACGGAGACAAGGCAAAGAAAGTCAAGCCGACCGAAGAAAAAGGCGAATCTCTGCCCGGCTTTTACAGAGCGGTGTTCGTTGATAACCGGCAGCTCTTCACGACTCCCCGGAATGTGACCGGCCTGGTGTTCATAGCAACGGCGGTCTGCTGCAAATTCTTCGTGGCCGGCCGAAACTACACTCTGACTATACCAGGGGCCGCGTACACTGTCGATCTTCCTTTGCCAATAGGCCACGTTCTACATGCTGCCGCATGGGGGTTCCTGTTCTGGTATTACATGGAAATAGTCTATTCGACCGCGTTCGACCGGGAAGACCTGCCGGACGTGGTTGTGGGAGGGCCCAGGGGATTCGTCCGGCTGATTGTCCGGTCCATATACACATTTTTCATTGTGCTGTTGGCCGTTGAGCTGCCCCTGCTGATTTATCTTGCAACCTCGGCGATAACCAACGTCGAATGGCCCGTGCTTTTCTATGTATTTTTGTTCGGCGGACTGTTCTTGCTTCCGATGGCTATACTGACTGTAGCCGTAGGAAAAGACCTTACACTGTTGAGGCCCGACTATCTTGTTGCCGCTATTTTAAGAGGGTTCAGGCCCTACCTGGCGCCGGCGGTACTGCTTGGCGCCGCCGGCGCCATTCAGACGCAGGCGAACCAGTATTCAAACCAGGGCTTTGCCGTAGCGGCATGGCATTTGCTGTTGAATCTAACGGTGCAGGTGGTGATCCTCATCGCTATGCGCTCGATAGGCCTGTTCTACCGCCATTATAGCTGTTATTTGCAATGGTGAAAAATCAGTATTCCGCCGTGCGTGAGTCATATCACGCAAAAAGAGAACGCAATACGATATACAATATACGCAATACGATTACATGACGATCCAATTTTGCTGCCCCAATTGTAATGCAGTTATCGCCTTCCACGACAAGCACTGTGGAAAACGCGCTCGATGCACCACCTGCGGACAGCTTTTCACTATCCCCTCAAAAGACAACGAAAAGCCAAAGAAATACGAGCCGCCCAAGGACAAGGGCGAACCGCTGCCCGGCTTCTACCGTGCGGTGTTCGTTGACAGTTGGAAGCTGTTTACAAGGGCGAAAAACGCGACCGGACTTGTCTTTGTCACGGCAGCGGTGTGCTTTAAGTTCTTTGCAGGCCACACAGATTACTCCTTCACTATGGGTTACTTCAGGGTCCAGGCCCCGACCGGATTGATAATTACACTTTCATCGTGGGGATGCCTATTCTGGTATTACATGGAGATAATCAAATCGACGGCGCTCGATATCGAAGAGTTACCGGACGTTTACATGAGCGGCCTTTTCGGCTTCATTTGGAACATCGCCAAGTCCCTGTATCTCTTTGCACTCTCGCTGGCAGTGGCCCTTGTGCCCTGCATTATTTCCGTCGCAGCATTGGGAACCGACACCATCGTTTCGCGTATGCTGGCTCTTGCAGGATTATTCATATTTCCAATAGCAATTTTGACCTTCTCGGTCGGCAGGGATATATGGATGATTTTCCGGCCGGACTATCTTATCAAGCCTGTCACGCAGGCCTTCCGGCCCTACACGGTCGCGGCAGGGCTGCTCATACTGGCCTGGGTTTTTCAGCTCAAAACCCTTTGGTACGACGATTTATCGGACAGAGGCAGTCTTGTCATAGGATTGCACCTTTGCGCCAATCTCGGCGTCCAGGTGGTAGCGATAATTGCGATGCGCTCGATAGGCCTGTTCTACCGGCACTTTAGCTGCCATTTTCCGTGGTAAGATTTCGTAAAGAAAGGTTGCACTTCTTGATATGGAAAAACCGCACAGGGGTGGTGGGATCGCCCATGTTACGCGCATTTAATAATCGTAATACGGAGTGCCCTTGATGTCGCTGCCGGTCCAGTTAAGTGCAATCTCGCCGGTCTCTTTTTTGTAAAGCCATCCGCTGGATGTTCCGTCAACCACGGCAGAGAATGCCGTAGCCTCGGCCACGTATGTAATGGTCGATAGGCCGCTAAACGGATTCTTGGGAATTTTCCTCAGATAAGGCCCATACAGGAACGGGTCGGCAGGCACCGTGGAGGGCGAGGCCAAACCGGCCACAGTGGTGGTCCCGATAAACTGAAGCTCCAGAACGGCTAAAGTCGTGCCAACGCCACTAACGTATCCCGGCGGGAAGCTGTTGTGCTGCAGCGCGTAGAGCTCAATCTGGGTTCGAACTGTCGCCAGATTGGTCAGGGAGGCTGAATCCTTGGCCTGCACCACATTGCCCCGGAATTGAGGTATTACAATCGCGGCCATTATGCCTAAAATTGCCACGACAATTATCATCTCGACAAGTGTAAAGCCTTTTTTTCTCATTTGTTTCAACTCCTGCCAATACCGGCGAATTTCAATCACATCTCAACTATCGGCTATTACGAAGGCCTGCTTTGGAAAGAATAGTCATTGAAAGCATACTTTTTTGAGAATAGTTGCGGCAGAAAACTCGCTATAACCAATAAAACTACACGGCGGGCACATCTACGGCTCCCACCACGGTCAGCCACCGATAAATATATTCAGATTGGCCCTTACCGCCAATATGACGCTTTGTCAGCAGTGCCCCGGCTCGCGACAACAAATGCCACAGCCGAAAAGTGCGCAACTCATAGACACAGCAGTCAATGTAGATGCGGCAATCAACTGGGATTTTATCGGTCCTTTAGTTGGTCCGGTCTATGTAAATTCAGCCTGGACAAAGAAAGATTATATTTGCTTTTTACCGAATTTGATCTTATAATTTTATATAGGTAAGTGACCCAAAAAGGCATTTCTTGCCTTGGGGGAAGTTTTTCAATGACACAGAGAACGCGCATATTCCGCTCGTCACGGGGCCGAAGACTGTCACGACTTCCGTCTTCTGCGCAGCGCGCATATCCTTTTGGTACAATCCCAGCCGTGAACAACGTATGGTGTAATAAGAGTTTCTCTAATAAACTTTTCTTGGAGGGTAGATTCATGGAGAAAAAGGAACGTACAAAAGGGGTCCTTTCATCGATCCTATGGACTGCTCTGGCATTTCAGCTATGCGCAGTGCCGGATGCACGGGGCCAGTTCTATGATGGAGGGGCTACCTACGACATTACAGAGGACTCCGGCTACGCATTCATAGATGGCGAAGGGACGGTTGTCAACCTTCACGCGACCATCGCGAATGCCATCTATGTGTGCCACTTTGGAGCCCCGGGGGCAACGCTAAACTTCTTTGATGATGCCCGTGCAGGCCTTATCTATGCGGACACCGGCAGCTATGTAAACATCTATGGCGGCTCAGTTGACGTTTGGGTGTCTGTGTCAACGGGTACTGAGGTTACGATCTACGGCGAGCAGTTCGTAGTAGTCGATGCTGCCGGCACACATGAATACGATCCGGGCACGATGCTTTCCACTGCAAATGCGGTATTGACCGCTTATGATGGTTGGGGAGAAGTGCTTTTCAACGGGCGTATCTCGTGTGTAGAAGGCGCTTATGTATCGCTCGCCAGTGAAAACGTGGAAAGCGGGGGCCTCGATGTTCAGATTGACGTCAAACCAGGCTCCAATTCGAACGTTATCAATTCTCGCTCCAGGGGCAAGGTTGCCGTGGCGGTTCTGTCAGACGCAACTTTCGATGCGACGCAACTGCTTCCTGAAACCGTGAACTTTGCGGGTGCCGGTGTGGCCCAGAACAAAAAAGGCAAATACATGGCTCACGCAGAGGACGTCGATGACGATGGTAATGACGACATGGTGTTACATTTCAGAACGAATGAGCTGGAACTGGAAGACGGCATCATAACCGTTACGTTGACGGGCCAGATCAACGGCGAAGCGATATCGGGGACCGATAATGTGCGTGTACTGTAGTCGAAAAAGAAATAGACTTTTTCGACCGTAAAACCGAGTCGATAGTCAAAAAACAATCCGGGGCCTGTGCCGAACAAATCGACACAGGCCCTTAACTTATGCGCAAATTTACTTATGGCCGCTTTAGTTAGCAGGCGGTTCCTCCAAAGCCGGCCTCAGCAACCGGATGTCGTCAACAAACAACGTCCCTGAGCCGCCGGACGCCGCTGCATTGCCCACTGTTCCCAAGCCGAGAGCGATCTTGTCGATGTCGGCAAGGTTCACGCCCTGATCGGCAAATTTGCTCAGATCGATGCTCCATTCGGTCCAGACGTCAATCGTGGCCGCACCGGGGTCGTCATGGACCACCACGGCGGGCGTGCCCGTGCTGTTGGACAGCGCTACGTAGAGCGGCTCGGCACTGTTACCAACTATGCCGATGTCCTGGTTCGTCCATTGCTGGCCTACCGTGCCGGTTATCGTAACGTCCGAGAATACCGCTTCGCACGTCTGATCGTCATCATGGCTGGTCAGCGCCAGGCCCACGTAAATGGTTCCCTCCATCGGGATGTTCTCCGGAAAGGCATTACCTACCGGTTGCCAGGCGGTGCCGTTAGACGAATGCGAAGCCGTGAGGTTGCCCACTGCATCACGCTCCAACCTGACCCAACGTGGCGCTGTGATGCCGGTCTCGTTGGTACTGAAACTGGCGATATCCGTATCGGTGCGACCCTGAGAGACAACGCCGTTGTCTGGCGTAACGCACACAAAAGCGTGTTTCGAGCCGGCGTCCAGCGTCTCGCGAATCATCACGCCCGCTTTGGCCCAGCCGTGGGTGTTTTGCACGCTGTTGATCCTGGCAATGATTGTGCCGGGGCCTGTGAGCGTCTTATAGGCAAAGTGGAACTGGTCGGCGGTACCCCAGATATCGGCGCCGGAGCCGGTCATTGTGAAGGTCCCGACTGGGCCTTCCGTGAAGCTGCCAACCGATGGTGGATAGCCCCTGAACCACAGCGACAGCACGCTCACACCATGTACGGTCCAGTCGCGCGGAGCGGTCAATGTCAGCTCAGCCTGTGAATTCGTTACACCTGCGGTGTTGTTGTAAGAAAGCGGCATGGACTTCAAACCGCCGTTGACAATCGTCTGTTCGGCATAAGGAGGCATTACGTAGCCGACCTGGGAACCATTAGTCGGAACGCCGAAGCCGTCGATCCAATGCTGCCAGATCGCTTCATTTTCCGCGTCATTGTCGGTATAACCCTCGAAATCGTCCACGAGAATGAAGTCCGCCACCGTGAAGGTCCATACTCTGCCGGTGGTCACGGTACCGTCGGTGTTGTTCTCGTCGATGCGCCAGTAGAACGGCCCTGCGCCCCATTCGACGCCTTCGGCGGGAGTGAAGGTAGTGCCGCTCTGACTGCCTCGATATATGCCGGTCGTATCGGATGTATCGGCATTCTTGACGGCGTCTTTATCGGCGCCGAAATAGACCTCGTGGCTGGACGCGCTATCTCCGGGCGACCAGTTAAGAGGCGTGGCCGAGTCAATGTCAGGCGTAGAGCCGTTAGCCGGACTCGAGTTCCAGGCTGAAAGCGGATCAATTCTCATGACCAGTTGGACTTCTTCTTGCGTCAGCGCCTTATCATAGATGCGCACATCGTCGATTTGGCCGTTGAAAGGTCTGCTGCCCCAGGGAGCCTGGCCGATGCGAACGACGCCGGCGGCAGTATCGATGGGCTCATCCAGTTGGGCACTGATTACTTCCTGTTGACTATCAACATATAGCGTGATTTCCATAACATCCGGCGAGCCATCGTCAACAAGCACCGCTGCCACATGATGCCATATACCGTCGCGCATATCTGTACTGCCGACCTGGTAGCCGCCATTGACTTCGATCCGTATAGCGCCGGCCTGCCCATTGCTGTTCTGAACGCGGAATATCCATTTCTGGCCAGCTACATTCTGACCCCAGGAGGCAATCTCACCAAGTGCCGACGTTCTGATCCAGGCAGTCACAGTTCGCGATTGGGTGCCGGTTACACCTTCAAAGCCGGCGGCTTCCACGATATCGTCACCAGAGCCGTCGAACTCCAACGCTCCGCCATCATATCCATTCACCCATTGCAGGTCGCCCTGCATCGTTCCATGATTGCCATGCCCGGACCAGTCGAGAGCGGTATTGCCCATGCCTTCATCAAGCGTCCACCAGCCGACAAGATTCGGGTCCTCGTGAACGGCTATCACCGGTATCGTGGTGAAGCTCCAGACATCGCCCTTGTATGTGTTGGCTCCGTCAAACTCATCCACACGCCAATAGTAGGTCTTTTCCAATTCCAGCGTAGCAGGGGTGAGGGTCGCATCTGTTTGCGGCAGAGCACCGGCGGCGCTGCCCACCTCGTCAGGATTATCACCAAAATACACATGATGTAGCTTTGTGCCGAAACCAGGCGTCCAGCCAAGGGTCACGTCCGATAAGACGAACTTAGCGCCGTCTGCAGGATCAGGCTCATAGGCGATCTTGGGCGGAACCCAGAAGCTCCAGACGTTGCCCTTCCAGGGACTGGCTGCATTGGCGTCGTTGACCTCATCTACTCTCCAGTAGTATGTCGTGCCGGGCTGCAGGCCGTCGGAGGCGGGAAAGCCGGGAAATCCGACCACCTGGGAAGTCGTTGCCAGGTTGCCCACAAAGGTCCCTTCGGCACCATCGTTGACGTCGTCGAAGCTGGTTCCGAAGTACAAGTCGTGCGAGACCGCATAATATCCAGGCCTCCAGCCGAGATTGGCCCATGTGTTCTCATACAGCTCACCATCACCCGGATTCGGTCCGACCGCCAGCGGATTCCCGCCTCCGCCTCCCAACATGGCGGCAAGGATTTCATCTTCCGTCAGAACGTGGTCGTAAACGCGCGCATCGTCAATCAGGCCGACAAAGGGAGTGGACCCTCTGGCGCCGAGCGCCAAAATAAAACCAGCGCCCGGCCCGCTATGTTGATTAACATTCACCGCGTCTGTCTCATAGCCGCTGGCCAGGTCGCCGTCAATGTAAACCTTCATAGAGTCATTGGCCCCGTCCGTATCGAAAGCAATCGTAACAGCCACGTGATGCCATTCACCGTCATTTACGGCAGCAGTCGAACTCAGACTCGTCAAGGCACCGACGCTGTGTGCCCGAATCATGATGACACCTGAAGTTTCAATATTGATTGATCGGTTGCCCTGCACGTGTGCCGCACCGGCCGGACCCATAGCCATAACCGTGTTGAGCACGCCTGCGTTGGACGTCTTGAACCAGACCGCCCAGCTCACTTCGCCTTCCACGCTGGGAAAACCGTCATTCTGACTAGTGCCGGGAATCTCGATCCAGTCATCGCCGTCGATTTCCATTGCCTCGCCGACTTTGCCGTCCACCCAATTGGGACTGCCGATAATTTCCCCGTCGAGACCGCTGCCGGAGCTGTCGGCGGCGCTGCCGTCAAGTCTCCAGTGACCGACTAAATCGGCCCTGGCATTACCGGCCGATAACAATGCCAGAGAAAGGCAGGCTAAAAACGTCGCTCGTCTAAACATGATAATCCTCCTTCATAAAAGAGAGTCGAGAGATTTGACACGGCAGACAGCAAACTTTGCCGTCGGCCATATTCAGTATATGATTGCATGGAAAAACCTTCTGCGATTTGCCGCCACCTCCTTCCCCGAGAAGCTCAGCTTTGAGCCACCAATCGAAATGTAAACATTTGCACCAAGCTACAGAAAGCCGCCCCGGTAGAATACCGGGGAACCACAAACATCACCAATTTCATTTATACCGATTACCCGCCTTGCCGTCAAGGAAAATCGCCGGATGAAACTCTGTGCTCCGCCTGCCAGGGGGCGTAGAAAGCTTCTTTGCGCGTGGATACTCACAGGTCGGCAAGCATGGATTCCAGAAGTTCCATCGGCAGGCCCATTACATTTGTCAGGCTGCCGTCGATTCTTTCGATGAATTCGTCGCCGGCCTCTTGTATCGCGTATGCACCGGCCTTGTCCCGCCATGAACCGCCCTCGATGTGCTCTGCGACCTGCTCTGCGGTCATTTTCCTCGGATAGACCGCTGTCGAATCGCTCTCGATAAGCTCCGTGCCGTCGCAGAGCCTGATAATCGCAATGCCGGTTATTACTTTATGCGGCGTGCTAAAGAGCTTTTCAGTGATCTGTCGGGCCTCTTTCGCATCAGCAGGTTTTCCGATTATCCGGCCCTGATAATCCACCACCGTATCGGCGCCTATGACCAACGAATCCGGATATTTTCGGGCGACGCTCCCAGCCTTGGCCAGAGCCAGCCGTTCGGCATACTCACGGACAGCTACTCCCTCTGTGGGAAAAGTCGATTCGTCAACGTCGGCTTCGACAACCGTGAATTCGTAGCCGGCTTCGGCTAACAACTGTCTGCGCCGCGGTGAGGCTGAGGCCAGGATTAGAATTGGGAATTTAGAATTTGGAATTGAGAATTGAGAGTCACCAGTACCGGCGGCCATATTCCAAACTCCAAATTCTAAGTTCTAAATTCGACGATTTGCCTGCAGAAAGCCAGGTATTCTTTTTCGATCCGCTCGAAATCGTCGCCTACGTACTCCTCGAATAATACCAGACCGACGATATGATTCCAGAGGATATTTCGCGGGATGTTTCTATCAGTTGCGATTTTCTTACTGACCCTGTCGAGGGGCCAATCCCCCCGCAGGCCGTCTGTAAGCAACCGATGATAATCGCCCAGACGCCGGCCGCCGTCTGCTTCCTGAAGGAATCGCACCAGGGCATAGGATTGACTGTAAAAAGTCATTACCGCATCGGTTCGGTCCATAGCGAGCGCATCGCCCGGATTCGAGGCTATCAATTCCTTGAGCGGGATCATTCTGCCGCCGGTCAGCGTTTTGGCCAGTGCGTTAAGTCGATACGCGTTCCTGGCCGGATCGAGATAGAATGCCCCATCCTGCGCTTGGCCGGTCTCGAAGAGCATCGCAACACCTTCATCGAGCCAGCTCGGCAGCCGGAACCTGAAATGCCTGTCGGTGAATTGATGCCATCCCTCATGTCCGATAACTGCAAAAGTTCGCTCGGCGCCGATGTCGTATGCTACGCACGCACCGTTATGGTAATACGCGCCGGCCTTAATACTGCAAAACGTCTCGGCCTGCTCGCCTGCGAAGTCTCTCGTAAAATCCTCCCACTGCCGGCGGTCGGCGAAAAGATAGACCGTGAGTTTGGCTCGCGTCTCGATGAGCTCGGGCAATTGACTGTTATAGGCCCGATAGACCGACTCGACAAACCCCGGGATTCGGCGCAGCATTCCAGGTTTCGAGAGCGTTGTAAAAATCTCGTAGTGAGCGGTGGTCAGTTTCAGCCCGGGGCCATACTTGTTTGTCCAGACCTCGACGGACTCAAGCGAGGGAAGATTCCGGCCCAGCAGATAATCGAGCGTCTCGGCAGAGTTCTGCGGCCGGCCGGCAGAGGTTTCCGACATCCTGATATTATCGGGCCCGCAACCGGTAAGGCAAATGATCCCGATTGTCCAAATCAGCAGAGACCTTCTGGCCACAATCCCGCCTCCAGGCGCTGAGTAATGATATTTATCCCGGCACCCTCCGCGTTGCCGGGATAAAGCTTGATTCAAAAATGCTCCTCCAGGGCCCGAAAGCCCTTGTCATCCCTACCATCGGCAGCAAACGGCCGGAAGTTCATTATATTTTGTCCACGCCAGGGGTATTTTTCGTCTAAACTTATGGCCGGCCCGATAAGGCAAATGCGATGCAATAGTAGGAGTACCAATGAAGAGCCGAACAAAGAAGCTGCTCAAACGAGCCAGGAAGGCGGATACAAAGGCCGCATGTGAACTGCTGAGGATCTACTATGAAGACGTCTATTCATATTTGAGACGTCTCTGCGGTAGTCAGTCAGATGCCGAGGACTTGACTCAGCAGACCTTTCTAAAGGTGTGGTCTTCGCTCGATAGCTTCAAAGGTCGCAGTAGGTTTTCGACCTGGCTTTACAGGATTGCGTACAACACCTACATCGACTGGCAGCGTAAAAATCCCGGCAACGTTCAATCCGACACGGATCAATGGTGGCGAGAATGGACAGACGGAAATCCCGGTCCCGCTGAAAAGCTTGCTCAACACCAATTGTCCCAGGAGCTTTACGAAGCTGTGGACCGGCTCGACGAGGACAAGAAACAGACCGTTCACCTGCATTACTACCAAGGATTGTCTCTTCGAGAAACAGCCAAAGTCCTGGGCATCGCAACAAGTACCGTAAAGTACAGACTTCGCGAAGTCTTCAGAATCCTTAGGATGAAGTTAGGTGTCAGAGAAACCGCACTTAAACAGAAACAAACAATTCCAATCGCACAAGGAGAATCAATATGAATACGCGACAAGAAATCGAGCAACGTCTCAGGGCCGCCCCAAAGCCACCGGCGCCGGCTGGATTGATGAATAGGTTGCAGGCAGACGTCTCTGTCCCGGATATTAGTGTACGGCGGTCGGCTCTGGAGAGGTGGTTTGCCCCCACCGGTGGCCGAATCTCGCTTTGGCGGGTAGCCGCCGCAGCGGTAATTGCGATTACGGTTCTGCTGCCACTGAGCTATGGGGCAGACAAGCTTATGAACCTCTATCATCTCAGGTTTGAATCCAGACAGGTTAGCGATGATGGAACTATCACGAGCACCACAAGTGAAGTGACTCTTTCCGGGGATTTTGCTGATGAAGAGGAAGCAAAGAGAGTATGGGAGGAGACCAGAGAACTGAAGAAAGCAGGCAAGTACGAGAGAACCTTCCGGAAAGAGATAGAAAGAAATGGAGTCAAAAGTCACATCTACACGTACCGTTATACCTTGTCAAACGGGCGTGTCGTGGGATTCGGCGAGTCGGAACGTGTCAAAGATGAAGAAGACCGGTAAGCAGCGAAACCAGAAGCCTCGCTTGGCATTGCGAGGCTTCTGGCTTAGCTATATATCCTTAAAGTCCGCTCCGAATACTTCGGCGGTGAATAGATAGACTTCCGTTTCCGGGTCCTGCCAGGCGTTGGGGGCCAGACCTGCTTTGTGGGCGCAGCAGTTTGAAAGGAATTCTTCTTTGCTCCAACCTGTCTCAGGGGCCACCTGGGGCAGAAAACAGCCCGAGGTCCGGTCTTTTTTTATGTAGATGCCGTCAACGCCCAGCCGCAGGCTCAACGGATCGTCCGTCCGCTTTAGCGGCGAGAGAACCGATATCTCGACATCCAGTTGTTTCAGCTCGCGGGAAGTAATCGGATCGGCGAGAAAACGCGGGTCGCCGGTAGCCGAGGCCTTCGCCATCTCAGCAATCAGCTCGATCAGCGGAGCCTCCGAAGTGAACTGGCCGAGGCAGCCTCGCAATCGGCCATGGTTCTTCAATGTCACAAAACACCCGCAGGGGGCGTTCAACTCCGTATCGTCCGATTCGGGATTTTGGGCCGGCCGGTCACAGACGACCGCCTCGACGGTATCGCGGGCGATCTTCAGGAGCGTCTGTTTTTGCTGATCGTTCATAATCGCAATCCAATATTTAGCCCCCAGTTCCACTGGGGGGCCCTAATGCACCCATTTTATAACAAGGAATCCGCCAATCAACAACACTACAAAAGCAAGAGAGAACCAGTTGAAGTATTTCTCGACAAAGGGGCGTATTCTTTCGCCCTTCCAGCCCATCAGGCCCGCCACGATAAAGAATCTCGCCGAGCGGCTTATAGTCGAAGCAACAAGAAATCCTGCAAAACTTATCTGCGCCACTCCCGCCGATATGGTGCAAACTTTATAAGGCAACGGCGTAAATCCGCATGTAAAAACAACCCAGAAGTCGTACTCGTCGTACCATCTCTGGAATTTCGCGAAATTTGCCTCTGTCAGGCGGAGGCCGCCGAGGTGCGCAAATACCCACTGGCCTATCAAAGACCAAAGGAACATTCCGATACAGTAGCCGAGAATCCCGCCGAGCACGGATGCGATCGAGCAGGCAAGAGCGAACCTCAGCCATTTTTTCGGCGCCCCAAGCGCCAGCGGCCCCAACAACACATCCGGCGGGACAGGAAAAAAGCTGGACTCGGCAAAACTCAGAACAAACAACGCTGTCGTGCCGTGTTTCGTCTGCGCGAAATGAATAACCCAGTCATACAAGCGCCTGTGCCAATGCCACCATGCAACGGATTCGTCGCTCGTGGCTCGTGACTCATCGCTCGATTCATTCTGAGCTATTTCTCCGTTGGTCATCCGGTATTCCCAAAAGCTGTTGCCGGAAGCGTAGTGGACAGACAATATTACTGCTCTTTACGTTATTCTTGTAGTGTTATCTTCGTCTGATAGCTTATATGTCCTGCAAAAATCTGCTGCCGATGCGGCCGAATCGGCCCAGACAAATTCCCAGTCGTGGTCGAGGCAATGGTCCAGAATGTCATCGGGCTGAGCCGCATTCGGCTCAACTCCGAAATTGTACTTGAGTACTTTATTGTAAACGTAGGCCACCAGCCAGGAACAGATTGGATATTTATTGTCCTTAATCAGACGCCTGAAAACATACCTGTTATTCAAGAGCCTGTCCAGTGCGTGAAGCACAATTCTACAGACACCGTATGTTCTACCCTTATAGTACTCGGCCTTTTCAATCATCTTCTGTTTCTGCTCTTCGTCGATACCTCCGGGCTTTCGGCAGACCAGCAGCTTTGACTTCTTGCCCTCGTATGCAGTTATAGGCCTTATGACGGTCATCCACAACGCTTCGATTATTTCTACTTTCTCGCCCGCCCGCAGGACCATAGCCGAATGCGACGCCCAGGACGGCTCTTCCTCGTCCGCCCTACTGAAGAGCCGAACCAGCTTTGACAACAGCCCCCGGTTTTGAACGTGGATTACATCGCCAGTCTGCAAAATGGCCTTGTCCTCCGCTAGTTCATACCAGCCGGTCTTCGGCTTCGGACACGATTTATTCCTCTTTTTCATTTGCAAATTCCCCCGCCGGCCCGCCAGCCGTAAACAATACCGCAAACCGCGTCACCAACGCACCCAAAAGAACATAACCCAAAATCACCTGCATCGTTAGCAAAATATGTCCCCAGATACTCTGCGCATTGGCATACATGTCGCCAAAGCCGAGAGTTGTCATCGTTACTACCGAAAAGTAAATGGGACGAAGAAAAACCAAGAGGCCATAGTGCCATAGAGGTAAATGCGGTTCTACCTCCATATTGCTGACAATCCCAGGAGGAAACAAATAGGCTAAGTTGGAATAAACCACCGCAAAAAACAATGCTAATCCGAAAAAGGTAAAAACAATCCGCTTTGTGGATATGCCATAGTCACTGATCAACCAAAATGATTTGACAAGCCATTTAAGCAAAGAATGTTCCTTGTACCACTCCTCCCAGTTCTTCCGCCGAATATTGTACTCTAAGAGTTGCTTGACCTTGGGATGAATTCTAATATTTCCTAAACTTACGCCCAGAAAGTCTGTTTTATTGTTGACTTTGACATCCCAAAAAGATGTTTCATTGTCTATTAGGACTGTTCTAAAATTTGCATCTTGCAAGTAAGTACCGTAGAAGTTTGTTCCTTGAATATGAGCTCCTTCGAACTTTGCGTTGCTTAGATTTGCATTAGCGAATTTTGCATTTTGGAGACGTGACCATATAAAACGTACATCTTCTAGGCTTGCCTCACGGAAAAAAGTGTTTTCTAAATGAACTTCTCCAAGAGACGTATAGTCATAGCCCTGTACAAATTGCCCCTTGTGAAAATAAGCCCCTTTTAGATACCAGTTTGAAAAATCTTTTCCTTGAAGCCAAACATCTATGTTGGGATGACTCTCTCGCCATTTGTTCCACTCGGTCATGTCTTTTCTATCAGAGCAACGTCTGAGCATTTCGTATTGGTTCAGATCGCAACGCAATCCTTTCTTGAGAAGCTTGGGATCATACCTTCGTTCATCTTCTGGTTTTTCGGTTTGTGAGTTTGGTTTGGTCATTTGTCTTGTCTCTAAAACGCGACTATTGTGCTCCGTTATGTGATTTAGGCATTTGTCATTGCGAGGCCCGAAGGGCCGTGGCAATCCACTTGCTCCCGATAGCCACAATTGGTGCGATTCTATCGCACCCTACCGCTATCGCACCTTTCAATTGAATTTGTCCTCTCCGTCATTCCGAGCGGAGCCGAAGGCGGAGTCGAGGAATCTGTTTTGAATAGATTTCTCCACTTCGTCCCTTCGGGACTTCGGTCGAAATGACCCGATAGTCTTTTTCATCGTTCGCATTAAACGCCCTCAGTGCGGTCATTATAGGTGTATCCACCGTTGGCACAAAGCGCTAAATCCACAACGACAAACAGGTTAAGTTAGGTAATGTTTGATGTGCGTTGAGCGTTGGCTTTTTTGCAAAAATAAGCTTGTGGAAGGGAGCATCCGGGTGTAAACTACTGTGTTTGTTTTTGAGCGTGAAGAGTTCGATATTTTGATCCTTTTTGCTATCTAACGCAGAGGTTTACTATTATGAAGGCAAATTTCAACAGAGCGGCGCTTGCCGAGGCGTTGGGGCTGCTGACGTCCGTGACACCGAGCCGAACACCCAAGCCGATACTTCGCTGTGTGCGGATAACCGCCGAGGAAAAGGAAGTCCGGATTTGTGCGACGGACCTGGAGGTCGGCATCAACTATACAATCTCCGAGGTGCAGGTCGAAAAGACAGGCGACGTCGTCGTCCCGGGGGACCGTTTGGCGGCGATTGTCCGAGAGAGCATCGACGAAGTCCTGTTAATCGAGGCCAGCGAAGGCAAATGCGAGATAAAGGGAGCCGACAGCCACTTTACAATTTACGGCCAGGAGCCCGAGCAGTATCCGAAAGTTCCGGATTTCGAGGGCGACGCAGAGATAGAGATCGGCCTGGCCAACCTCCAGGCCGGCATCGAGCAGTGTCTTTTTGCGACGGCCAAAGAAAGCAGCCGCTATGCGATAAACGGCGTGCTCTGGGAGATTAAGGATAAGAAGCTGATGCTCGTCGCCACGGACGGCAGAAGACTGGCGCGTCGCAGGGTCAACCTCGCTTCGGCGCCGAAAGGCGAGGTCCCGACGAATCTAATCGTGCCGGGCAAGGCGATGGGCCTGCTTGACAAGATCGGCGGCGGCGAAAAGGATAAAGTCGCGATAAAGCTGCCCGACAACCAGATTCTAATGAGCTGTGCAAATGTTGTTATAAGCTCCAACCTGGTCGAGGGCAACTTCCCCAAGTACGAGGACATAATCCCGACCGATTACGACAAGAAGCTGACGCTTTCAACCGAGGCGACGCTAAGCGCCGTGCGCCGGGCCTCGCTGCTGGCTAATGAGGAATCGAAGGGCATACAACTGTCGCTGGGAACCGATAAGCTCATTTTTTCCGGCAGGGCGCCGGAGACCGGCGATGCGCAGGTCGATATGCCCGTCAGTTTCAAAGGCGAGCCGATTGATATCGGCTTTAATCCGCAGTTTCTGATAGACGCCCTGCGCGTCATCCAGGCGGCGGATTTCGAGCTTGAATTGGGTGAGTCCGACAGGCCCGGTTTGCTCAAAAGCGGGACAAATTTTCTCTACGTCCTGATGCCGATCAACCTTGGATAGCTTAGGCCCACCCGCGAAAGCGGGCTTTCGGCTGTGGTGGACTGTGCATTATGGATGGAATCGAACAACTGCAAAACACACTCAAGTGCCGGAGAACGCGGAAACCATACAGCCCCGCCGACCTGGGGCAGATTGCTCAGCAGCTTTTGGACGGGCAGATTTCGCCGCGGCAGGCAATATTCAGCCAGGTAACTCAGGCCTGGAGCCATATACTGCCGGCCGAACTGCTCCGGCACTGTGAAATTGTGGATATTTCCGCCGGCCAGTTGATGGTGCGGGTGGATTCGCCATCGTATATGTACGAGCTGCAATTGTGCAGCTCGGAGCTTCTCGAAGAGTTGCAGCAGCAGTGCCCGAAGGCCCGGCTGACGAGAATCAAGTTTACCGTTGCCTGAGCAGCGATTCGCAGGCGGGGAGTTTCCGGGGTGAGAGGACCAGGAACTTCGATAGTTTTTCAGCAGGCAAAGACGATATACAAGATAGAGGGAATGAATTGATATGAAGGACCATAAGTACGATGCAAGCAAGATAAAGATCCTCGAGGGTCTGGAGGCGGTGCGCAAACGCCCCGACATGTATATCGGCGACCGCAGCAGTGCGGGGCTGCATCATCTGGTTTACGAAGTGCTGGACAACTCGATTGACGAGGCATTGGCGGGGTTCTGCGAAAACATAAACGTTCGCATTCATCCGGACGGCAGTTGCACGGTCGAGGACGACGGCCGGGGCATACCGGTCGCCCAGCACAAGGATGCGAAGGTCAGCGCCCTGGAGGTCGTGCTTACAAAACTGCACGCCGGCGGAAAATTCGACAGTGACAGTTACAAAGTAGCCGGCGGGCTGCACGGCGTGGGCGTCAGCGTGGTTAACGCCCTGAGCGAATGGCTCGAAGCCGACGTCTATCGAGACGACAAACACTATCATTTCGAGTGCGTCAGGGGCTCGCCCAAAGGGCCGGTACAGGAAATCGGCCCGGCCAACAAGCGAGGCACGAAAATAACATTCAAACCCGACGAAGAGATATTCGGCGATACCGAATTCGCGTACGACACACTGCTAAAACGAATCCGGGAGCTGGCTTATCTCAACGGCGGGCTGCGGATGTCCTTCAGGGACGACAGAAACGATAAGAAAGAGGTTTTCAAATTCGAGGAGGGGATTAAGGCGTTTGTCCGGCATCTTAACGAGGGCAAAGAAACGCTTCACAAGGATGTGATCTACTTCTCCAGGGAAGACACCGATGCGATGCTCGGTTGCGAAATTGCGATGCAGTACAACGACGGCTACACCGACAACGTGCTGGTCTTTGCCAACAATATCCGCAATATCGACGGCGGAACGCACCTTTCGGGTTTCAGGACCGCCCTGACGCGAACGATGAATTATTATGCCAGGAACAACAACCTGCTAAAGAACGGCCAGGGCACCACCGGCGACGATCTGCGAGAGGGCTTGACCGCTGTGGTGGCGGTGAAGCTGGCCGACCCGCATTTTGAGGCCCAAACGAAGGTAAGGCTGACCAATCCGGAGGTGGGAGGTTTTGTCGAGAGCACCGTTAATGAGCAATTGGGCCATTTTCTCGAAGAGCACCCGCCGGAGGCAAAGAGGATTTTGAACAAGGCCATCCAGGCCGCCGCTGCCAGAGAGGCGGCGAGAAAGGCCCGCGAGCTGACTAGGCGCAAGGGGGCGCTTAGCACCGCCAATCTCCCGGGAAAGCTGTGGGACTGCGCCAGCAAGGAAAAAACGGCCACGGAGGTGTTCATCGTCGAGGGCGACTCGGCGGGCGGCTCGGCAAAGGCCGGGCGAGATAGAAAAATCCAGGCGATACTGCCGCTGAAGGGGAAAATCCTCAACGTTGAAAAGGCCCGCCTGGAAAAAATGTTAGGGCATGACGAAATTCGGACTATTATAAGCGCCCTTGGGACCGGCATCGGCATCGACGAGTTCGATCTGGACAAGTGCAGATACGGCAAAGTAATACTGATGACCGATGCCGACATCGACGGCGCGCACATTCGAACGCTGCTGCTGACGTTTTTCTTCAGGCAGATGCAGGAGCTGTTCCACAACGACATGATCTACATCGCTCAGCCTCCCCTGTACGAGATCAAGATCAAGGGCAAGAAGAAATCCGAGTATATTCTCAGCGAAAACCAGATGCGAAAGCGGATGATTGCCCGCGGTCTGGAGGGCACGGAACTTCTGATCAGAAGCGGTAACGGCAAGAGCAAAAAAGACGAGCCGAAGACCTCGGACCAAAGCGCCGAGTCCCGCGTCTGCGGCGAAGAGATGGACGCGCTCGTTAAGGCCCTGGCTGAAATCGAACGCGTCATAGCGGTTCTGAGCAGACGCGGCATAAACTTCGCCGACTTCGTCAGAGCTTATTACAGCCCTGACAAGGGAGGGCTGCCGCCGTTTCGCATTTTCGTCGAAGGCCAGGAGGACATCTATTACGAGAGGGAGCAGTACGAAAAACGCGTTGATGAGCTGAAAGAGCATACAAAGACGTTGGCCGACGGTGAAGAGGAGGAATCGGTTGTTGCCGAGGAGCTTCACGAGGTCAGCCGTATCAATCAGAGAAGCGAGCAGCTCAAAGAGCAATTTGGTCTGGATATTAGAGATTTCCTCCTCAAACCTGCCAAGGCCGTCTCGGGCGAAGCCCTGACGACCAAGTTTCAGCTTATCAGCGGCCAGGACACTTACGACATAGCCTCATTGGGCGATATCTGCGGCGGGATAAGGCAAATAGGCGGCAAAGGAATCGAGATAAAACGGTTCAAAGGCCTGGGTGAGATGAACGCCGATCAATTGTGGGATACGACAATGAACCCCCAAACGCGGACTTTGCTGAGTGTCAAGATCGACGATGCCGGCGAAGCAGACAGGCTCTTTAGCATATTGATGGGCGGCGACGTTGAAAAACGCCGAAACTTCATCCGCGACCACGCCCTCGAAGTCCAAAACCTCGATGTTTGAGTTCGTGCCGCGTTGCTCGTGGTTTACAGTTCGCATCACAGAATAGAAAAAATAGGTGGCAAGTGAAACCCGCAAGTTCATTGACAAGCAGTGTCGCTGATGCTCAGTTGCTGCATCGATGCAAAAGAGCTGTCACAAGCGTTGTTGCAGGTGCAGATGTGATACTATACGGATCGCGAGCCAGAGGCGAGGCGGACAAAGATTCCGACTACGACATTTTGGTAATAGTAAATGGGCCGGTGGATATAGCTCTCGAGGAAAAGATACTCTCCAACGTGTACCCGTTGGAGCTGGAGAGCGACCGGATGCTTACATTGATTGTTTACAGCAAACAGCAGTGGGATTCACCACTTTACAGGGCTATGCCATTCCACAAGAACGTGGAACGAGATGGTGTGCTAATATGACCGACGAGGAACGTTCTCTGATTGCGTACCGTATCTCTCGCGCCCATGAGGCCCTCGAGGAGGCGATGATATTATTCAATGCCGGCCACGTCAACTCGTATGTGAATCGGCTCTACTATGCCTGCTTCTATGCGACCTCAGCTTTACTGCTGACCAAAAACCTGTCCACCAACAGGCACGGACACCTGCGGTCGCTGTTACACAAAGAATTCGTCAAGACAGGCTCGATCCCGCAGGAAATGGGAAAACATTTCGACCTGCTGTTCACTAACCGTCAGAAAGGCGACTACGCCGATTTGGTCGTATTCAAAGCCGATGAGGTGGCCGGCTGGCTGGTTCAGACAAAAGCTTTTGTCTCCCACATCGAAGCCCTTTTATCCGACATGGCATAATCCAAAACGAATGGCCGGCCATGTGGAGAAACGCCGAAATTTCATCCGCGACCACGCCCTCGAAGTCCAAAACCTCGATGTTTGATTCGTACTGCGTATGTCGTATAGCGTATTGCGAGCAAGAGAGAACCCGCCGAGCAAATCGGCGGATTGCAGAGGACAACTACGACGCTATCTCAGTCCGGTGCTCGGCGTAGACTTGTACCTGTGATAGAAATTGAGGGCGTCTCCACTTCCGGTTGCCCCGCCCAAAAGCGGATAACTGAGCATCTGAACGCGTTGGCGGAACTGGCTAAGGTCGAGTTCGCCCTTGGCCAAACCATCGATGTCCGACTTTTTGGCGCGAATTATCATAACCATAGGTGTGGAAAGCCCCAAGTCGGCAGGTTGAGGCGCATCGACTATTCTCATGGTCCTTCTGTCTTTATCATGGATCACAACCTGGCCCGTTGTGACAATTGCTGAGGTGATATTGCCCACGGACCCGCCGCTTCCGGCTATCGTAACAACCACCGACTCGTCCGGCTTCAGGCTTCGGATGTTTGCCGCATGCTTTAGTGCGTTAATAACCGTCGTTTTAAGGTTTTCGACCTTTTCGGCATCATATTCCTCCGCCGGACGATCGGCTTTGCGTCTCCTGGCCGCTTGCGGCTCGTACATGTCCCGTTTCACCTGATCCCAAACGGGATCGGTATCCTCTTTCTCTTCGGCTTGCTCTTCTTGTTCTGCTTGCGGCGGAGGCGAGAGGGGAAAGTCCACATTCATCAGGAACAATACGCCGTAGCCCTGCAGGCACATGCTTTGAATCGCACCTCTGCTTCCTCCCGAAAGCCAGGCGTACGGGCCCCGGTCACGGCTTGACACAAAAAGGCTGCCGCCCGAAGGGGCAATATTTGCCTGCTGGAGATTCTTCTGAAAGATGGCCGACATGACGCTCATATCTTCGGTCACTGCAACAAGATCTTCTGTCTTGATCTGCTCTGAGGGTATCACAAGAACCGCGCCGGCACTGTCGGATCGCGACAACGACGAAAGGCTTCTACTCAGAGAGGAAAGCCTGGTCTCCAGCGGCGCAAGCAAGGGCATTGCCGGTGCCGGAGGCATAGACGGTTGCGTCGGAGGCGTCGGGATACTCTGTTTCGCAACTGCAACCTGTTTTAAGCTCGCTTCGACCTGCTTCTGTGCGGCTTCCATTTGCTTTTGTGCTATCTCTGCCTCCTTTTGTGCTGCTTTCGCTGCAAGCTCGGCCTCCCTTCTCGCAACTTCTGCCTGTCTTTGTGCCGTGAGGGCTTCTTCATTGGAAGCGTCTTGAGCCAAAGCGAAACCTGCCGTGATTAAATTGAAGGCGACAAATACAATAATTGTTCGGACAAAAGCTTTCATTTTTTGTTCCTTTCATTTGAACTGTTTGTATTTTCAAATTCATTCGGAGCTAAACTATCAGGCCGGGTGTTAGACAACAGTTGCGCCACACCTTGTTTTGTGAGTTCCAGCTCGTCTTCGGTTCTTACTGCGAAAGTTGCAAAAGCATTACTTAGCCGGGCGCTGTCCCGCAGCCGGTTCAACTCTATCTGCTCGAAGGCTGCCGTAACCCATTGTCGATCCTGTGTTTGGGCCGTATTGATGGACTCGACGAGGTCTTGCAGCAGTTGATTTGTCGCGGCCCCGGAAGCAGCTAAGGTGTATGCTGCGAACTGATTCAAATCGCGGTGGTACTGCTCACTTAGCTCATCCCTGAGTTGAACATAACTGTTTGTCAGACCTAACTGTAAGTAACCTTTCATCTCAGCGGCCAGGTTCTTACGAATTACCGGCTCCAGAGAGGCCTGAAGCTGTTCCATGTCCGGCGCCGAGAGTCTGCCCGCGGCGTAACCGGCTAAAATAAGCAGCACCGCCGCGGCAGCGACCTTCGTCAGGCTCTTTATAGACCTTAGCTTCTCTCCAAGGCCGATTCGCCCCTCGATTGTTGCCGTATCTGATTCCACTGAGGCCTCAGCCAGCCGAGCAACAGTCGCATCCACCAGTTCATGTGGCGGACCCAGCGGAACATTCTCGCTTTTGAGGGCTTTTACGGCCTTTTCCAAACCATTCTCATCTTCTTTCATGGTACAACCTCACTATTGTTCTTTCGCTGATAACTCGAAAGAGTCTCGAAGTTTCGCTCTTGCCCGGTGCAGCAGCACACCGGCAGCATTTGCTTTAATGCCAAGCTCCTCAGCAATCTGCCGATAGCTCATATCGCTTAGATACCGCAGACAAAAGGCTTGCGCTTCCAATGGCGGCAGCTCACTCAGCGATTTTTGCAGGCCGGCGGCCAATTCCTGCCGTTGCGCCTCCCGCACGGGGCCTGGATTTGCGCTTTGCACGGCATTCCAGTCGGCAAGGCTCGCCTCTGAATTCGACCGCCGAAATCGTCGCCGGAGCTGATCTATCGCCCGGGCGGTGGCCAGCCTGGTCAGAAGGGCAGAAAAATTCCTGACACGTTGACGCCGACAAAACCCAAGAGCAGAGACGAAAGTTTCCTGGAAACAGTCGGCGGCATCGGCGTGATTGCCCAGCAGCCTGTACGAAGTCCGCCACACGGCAGGGCCGTGTTCTTCGATAATTGTCTGCCAGTCAATCACTTGCAAGCCCCGTTGGAAACTTCTTTCTTTGCTCGGTCCGTGACGGGCCGTTACTACATTAGTCGCTGTCTCGCTTTATTTTATTACAAACTTTCTCAACTCTCGACACTTGGTTGTCAATTGAGGGTCGCGTGTCCAGAACAATTTGACATTTTATTTTGAATTGTTGGAATTTTTTCTTGCAAAGAATTTCGTTGTCTTGCAAAATGGTGACGTTTTGATGGCTGGCGGCAGGAACTCGAAAAGAGATTAACCATAGCTTTCGAAGTGGAGGCAGGAATGGCAACGAAAGTCGGGAGCAGAAAATTGAAAACAGGATGTTTTGTCTTTGGTTTCAGTTCATTTTGTCTTCTTACTTTTGCATTTCTTTTATGTTCTGCATTTCTGCTTGCCGGCTGCTACGATCCGCGGGCTGATGCAGCCGCAATCGAGCAAACTAAGAGTTTGCCCCTCAATGCGAGGAAGGCTGATTTGCTCAATCTTCTGGAACGCAGATTTGAGAATCCGGATGCGCATTTCGAATTAGGCCAGGTGTACCAGGCCGAGGGCCTGTGGGCCAAAGCCGAGTATCATTATAACATGGCCTTAACTTTCGATCCGGCTCTCGCAGAGGCTAAAGTGGCGATGGTCAAGCTTTTCCTCGACAGCGGTGACAGCGCCAAGTCCAAAAACTATGCCGATATCCACATGAACCATGTTGCCGCTTCGGCAATCCAGTCGCTTAGACTCGCTGTGGCTTTTCAGAAGCATCAGCTTGACGGGTATGCGCTGGATTGTTATCAACAGGCACTGAATTTGGCGCCGGGCTCGGCTAAAGTGAACAGGGGGATGGGCTACTATTACCTCGCCAAAGGCGATAAAATCCAGGCAAAAGAATATCTGGTCCGCAGTTTTGAAATCGATGCCAATCAGCCGGACGTAGCCGGCGAGCTGGGTCGGCTGGGAGTCGAGGTGAAGATACCCGGAGCCGAAGCGCCCCAGGATAACACCCGGGATCTGAGTAAGGCGCCCGTACAGTAAGGCGGACAAGTGAAAGAAAATGAGTGATACTCGATGCTCGCGAGTGTCAATTGGATCTCGCGTGTTGAGCGTTTGATGTTGCTTTTTCATTGCCCCGTAGCGAACGGATGCGCTGCGGGGTTTTTTTATTTACTATTCACTATTTTCAATTTACTATCTTGACCTCACGGGTCTGGCGTCCATGTGGAATACAGCCGGCCGGAAAGAATGTCTAAAATAATGTGAGGTACAACAGGAACCACGAAATCACAAAGACACGAAGAAACAATATATAAAAAATCTTGGTGTCTTCGTGTCTTTGTGGCTAAGCGTTGAATAACTTATGTATGGATTGCACGTTGCCGACATTCTCGTATTGGTGCTGTATCTGCTTGCAATGGCTGCCATCGGTTTCTGGACTGCGGGCAAAATAAAGAAGAGTCAGGACTTCTTTATGCCTCGACGATTCGGCAAGGCGATGATGGTCATGTTCGGATTCGGCGCCGGCACACATTCCGATCAGGCGGTAGGTGTCGCCTCGAAGAGCTTTTCGGTCGGACTTTCGGGAATTTGGTATCAGTGGCTTTGGCTTCCCTGCACGCCGTTTTATTGGCTGATAGCTCCCGTGATGAGGCGCTTTCGTGCGATAACAACCGGCGATGTGTTTGAAGCCCGGTATGATAGGAGCGTTGCAGTGTTGTATGCGCTCGTCGGGATGCTGAACCTTTCAGTGAGTATCGGCCTGATGCTGCGGGGTTCGAGTGAGGTTATATCAGCCAGCACGCGGGGCCTGCTCTCAGCGAACACCGCGATTGCGGTGATGACGGTGGTTTTTGTAGTGTACGGCGTGGCGGGAGGTCTTGCCGCGGCGATCATAACAGATTTTATACAGGGTATTTTGACTATAATCTTCTCGTTCCTGCTGCTCCCACTGGTGATGAATGCTGTCGGATGGATGGATGGGATTCGCGAAGCGATGACCGAGCAGCCGGAGAAACTCTCTCTGGTGGCCCCCATGGGGATAAATGCTTTCTATATTGCCGTGATCGCGTTCAACGGGCTTGTGGGAATTGTGACGCAGCCGCACACGATGAGCAACTGCGCCGCCGGCAAAACCGAGATGGAGGGAAGATTCGGATGGATGTTCGGAAACCTCATCAAACGTGTCTGCACGGTCCCGTGGTGTCTGACGGGTGTTGCAGCGGTTGTCTATTTCGGCGCCAAGGGCCTGGAGGTCGAGCCGGACAAGGTGTTCGGGGCGGTTGCCGGTGATTTCCTGCCGAAAATTCTGCCGGGGATACTCGGCATATTTCTGGCCGCCCTCTTAGCGTCGGTCATGAGTTCCTGCGATGCGTTCATGATAGCATCGGCGGGGCTGTTTACAGAGAATATCTACAGGCCTTTGGCGCCGGGACGCAAGCAGGGACACTATGTCACGGTCGGGCGGATCGCCTCGGTGGTAGTGGTCTCCGGCGGCGTGGCTTTCGCCTACGGACTGCGGGACGTGGTCGAGGGGCTGGAGATATTCTGGAAGATATCGGCGATGATGGGACTGGCGTTCTGGCTCGGGCTGTTCTGGCGGCGAATGACGACCGCCGGCGCCTGGGCAACCACGCTGATCGGCTTTGCCGTGATGTTGTTTACCAGCGTAATTGCATTCGGCGAGCATGTACTCTGGGACTTCAATGCGCATTTTGCGGCGCATCTTCCGGAGTTCATGTTGTTCGACGATAAGCTTCACCTGCCGTGGCAGATGATTCTGTATCTTGGGGCGGGGCTGATAAGCGGGATTGTAGTCAGCTTCCTGACCCGGCCGGTGGCTAAAGACAAGCTGGAGAATTTCTACGCTCTTACCAGGACACCGGTCGCACTTGGCGAGCAGGTGGACAAGCCCTGCACGCTGCCGGCGGGAGCGGTAACGCTCGAAAGGCGAAACGTGTTCCCGAACACCAGTCTGGAGATAGCGATTCCGTCGCGCATTTCCGTGATCGGCTTCTTAATCGGCTGGGCGTGCGTGGCGGTAATTGTCTGCGTAGTGTATCTGATAGCAAAGGCATAGCCGGACGGTCAAATGCTCGTCCCCTTACTTTGTTCGATTTTGCCTTTTTTTGCTGTCACGCCGGCTTTCTCGTTCGGTGAGTTTTCGCTGCCGGTTGGGCTGTGATTGTTCGTCGAGAACATGTCCGTCCGGCAGAATGATTCGCTTGCCCGCGATCTTCATCTTCTTGACCAGTTCGACCTGTTCGTCGATTAGTCCCGGCGGTGCGGCATTGTCCCCGGGGACAAACTCCCCAAAGGGCCGGCCGAAAGACTCCAGGTCCTTCTTGAGCATCCGGCGCATGTCAGCGAGTGTTTTACTGTATTTGAGATTTGCGGCAAGGTTTCGTCGTTCCTTTGCATCGCGTTTAACATTGTACAGTTGGTCGTAATCGAAAAAACCAGGATTCTGCGCGCCGCGAGTACCGATGCCCGCTCGCCCGATATAAGCCATGAGCTTCGGCAGCATTTCGGGCCGGGCCTTCTTGATTTGAGCGATTCGCTCCTTCGGATACCGGACGGCGATGTATTTCCAGTCTCTTGTGCACACTGCACGGCCCGAGCCCATCTCAAAGTAGAGATGATCGCGCCACTGCTTCGGTTTCCTGCCGGCAAACAACGGCTTTAGAATCCGTCCGTCCATAACATATTTATCCGGGACCATCGCACCGGCCAAGTCGAAGAACGTAGGCGCCAGGTCGATGTTCTGAACCAACTCGTCGCATTCGGCCCCGGCTTTGATGGCGTTGGGCCATCGCATGATCCACGGCACGCAGGTTCCGTCAATATTATACAGCGACCCTTTCATGTTTGAGCCGTGGTCAGAGGTGAAAACGATCAACGTGTTGTCGGCTATCCCCAGATCGTCGAGTTTCTTGAGGATGGCGCCGATGCTGTCGTCCACCCACGAATAGCCTGCGTGGCCCTGCTCGGGATCAAGACCTTTGTCCTCCAACCTCTTGAGCAGGGCCTTCCGATCTGTCATAACATTTGGGGGCTTGTCGAGCGTCCCTTCACCGGACACCAACGGATGATCCATTGAATTGCGCCACGACTTGTCTGGCCCATGGGTCAGCGTCGTACAGTAGTGCAGATAGAAAGGACGGTCCTTGTGCCCGTCGATGAACTCCAATGCCGCTTCGATAGTCCACTCGGGATTGTGATGATTGAATGGGCTCTGCATGTTGCCCCAGTAAACGTGCTTTGTCCACGAGAATCCTTTCCTCTTGAGATACCGGCGATACCAACGCTCGTTGTGCCGGAACGCGGCGGTGGTCTCAGAGTTTGCCGGTGCGTCTTTCGAGACGTATTTCAAGCCGAACTTCTCATGCTCTTCGGGCCGTTTAATGTCCGGACCGACGTGGAACTTGCCGACATAGCCCGTCGCGTACCCGCTCTTTTGAAGAACGGCGCCAACATTCATGTTGTCCTCTTCGAGTTCGACGTTAAAGGAAGGAAAGCCCTGCTGTCCCGGAGGACATTCGTCTTCGTATCGCCTGCAGTAAGAACGCCCGGCGTAGCGACCGGTCAGAAAAGAATATCGCGACGGCGTGCAGACCGTGCTGCTCACGTATGCCTGGTGGAAAACCATACCCTCGCGCGCCAGGCGGTCCAGGTTCGGCGTCAGCGAATCCCCCCCGTAAGCGCCGATGGAGTGCTTGTCCTGGTCATCGGTGATAAACAGTATGATGTTGGGCCGTTTGTCTGTGCGAGCTGCCGAGTGCGCAACTCCCGGCAGCGCCAACACAGCCGCTGCCCCCCCCAGGAAGTCACGCCGACTCACATGTTTTTTGATCAAATCGTCCATTACCCATCTCCAACACGAATCGGGTGAGAACATTCAAATAAATCATTCTACCAAATTCGCCTCAAAACTCCTACCGGTTTCCCTGTTTTGATGTGTTCGTTTCATGCCTGATGACAAATCGACACGATACAGCTATAATACCGCCATGTTAATCACGAGCACACAAGGAGATCTAAGGTGACCGGCAAGACGTTTGATCAGACGAGTGTTGACGTGCAGGCGACGCCGGCAGAGCCTGTGAGACCTGCGGCGTTCGACTTCGGAGCGTATGCCGATTATGAGATATCGCTGCAGGAGCGGTGCCGCGCGTTCTGGCGGGCCGAGTCGGGGGTGCTTGTGCATCGGCGGATGCGCATCGCTGAAGTCCTCTCCTACGGCTGCAAAGACATGAGAGCTTCTTTGGAATGGCAGCTTGGCGGGCTGCAGAAGAGCATGGACTTCAAGGCCGATGTTCCTAATTTTCTTACGCCCTGGTACGGCATCGGTCCGATTGCAAGTGCGTTTGGCATCGACTACATCTGGAAAGAGAAGCAGGCCCCGGCTCTGCGCCCGTCGTTTGGATCTGTAAAAGAGGCGCTCGAAGGCACTACCGTTGCCGTATCGCAGAGTTCAATCGGCAGCCATGTGCTTGAGATGATCGATTATTTTCTCGAAGAGACCGGCGGGCGGATACCTATGTCGCTGACCGATACTCAGTCGCCTTTGAACATCGCCGGAAACGTCGTGGAGATGAGCAGCTTCTTTATCGACATGTTCGACGACCCGGAAGCGGTCAAGGCGCTCCTCATGCGTCTGGCGGAATTACTGGCGGATTTCACTCGCGAACAGATCGGGCGTATCGGCGAAGCGTTAGCCTGGCCCGGACACGGATATACTTCGTGCCGTTCTTTTGAAGGATTGGGAATGAGCAATGATAACGCGTTGATGATTTCCGCCGAACAATACCTCGAGTTCGCCGCCCCGGCCGTCGAGTATTTGGGAGAATCGTTCGCAGGCGTGGCGTTCCACAGTTGCGGCGACTGGTCGGATAAAGTCGAAGCCATCAAAAAGATACGGGGACTCAGGATGATTGATGGCGCGTTTTCAGGGGCAACGGATCCATCGCCCAATCCGCCGGAGCCTTTCGCCGGGGCGTTTGCCAATACCGGCATCGTGGTCAACGCCAGAATTGTGGGCAGCCCGGAGACCGTCGCCGAGACCGTCAAAATGTTGTGGAAGCCCGGGATGAAACTTATCGTCGTCACCTACTGTCAAACGCCCGAGGAACAGGCCGAAGCGTACAACAGCATTCACAAGATATGTGATTAACCGGGCCGTCGGCAAGGCCCTTATGGGTATGGTAAGAATGATTCTGGCCGAGGACGTTCAATCTTCCGCCGGCGAGCAATAGAAATGGAAGCATTTCAGACAATAATACTGCCGATCGTTTTCATCGCAACGCTTACGCGATCAACGTTCGGGTTCGGCGATGCGATGGTCGGCATGCCGCTGCTCAGCGTGGCGGTCGGACTGAGTGTCGCCACTCCGTTGGTTGGCCTGATGGGAATTACCGCCTCGGCAACCATTCTCATCAAACATTGGCGCGACGTTCATTTCAAAAGTGTGGGACTGTTGATAATCTATACACTAATCGGAATACCGATAGGGATATTGTTGTTGAAACGCATGAATGAGAATGCAATGAAATCGGTCCTGTCTTTTGTGATAATCGCGTTCTCTCTGTACAGAATATTCAAACCCAGGTTGTTTAATCTGGCCGGCGACAAATCCGCCTGTGTTTTTGGCTTCTTTGCGGGGATGTTGGGGGCTGCATACAATACCAACGGCCCGCCCGTTGTTATTTACGGCACGCTGAGGGGATGGGACCCCGAAAAATTCCGGGCGACCTTACAGGGATATTTCTTCCCTACAGGTTCGATGATTGCCCTGGGTCACTGCGCCGGCGGTCTGTGGACCAAAACTGTTTTGCTCAACTACCTTATTTCTTTGCCGGTCATCCTTATCGCAATATTGTTAGGCGGCAGACTTAATCGTAGAATCCCAAGGGCCAAATTTGATAACTATGTGTATGTGTTCCTGATCGTTTTGGGAGTCTGCTTGTTGATTGACACTACCAGGTCGGTTCTGTGAAAGGGAATCTATGATTTTAGGAAAATATTCTTTTGGAATCGGTGACAGGTTTTGTCACCAGGGCAAGGCCCAACTGGCCGCCGTGATGAAGGCAAAAGAGCAGGGCCTGAACATCACACCCGTCTGGAACAAGTCGCACAGAGAGCATACCATAGTGAGAACAAGGCCTGCCGACACTCGCAAAGAAGCTGTCGATGCCGTGGCTGCATGTCGGTGGGACGGGCCTTACTTCGTGGACGCCGACCACATCGGATTGGGCAATGTCGATCAGTTCATCGAATCCAGCGACTTTTTCACCCTTGACGTCGCCGATTTCATTGGCCGGACGGCAGACAAGGTTGACGTGGATTCGTTCGTTCAGAAGTACAAAAAATACGTTGGCTCGCTTGCAATCGAAGGCATTGAAGAGACTCTCAACATTACCGAAGATCAAATCGCGGCTATCGCGGACAAGTTTCTCTTAGCGGTCAAAGAAGCAAGGCGAATCTATCGTCACATCGCAGAAGCCAAGGGCGCTGACAATTTCATCACCGAGGTCTCGATGGACGAGACAGATCAACCGCAGACTCCTGTCGAGATGTTCTTTATCTTAGCCGCCGTCGCAGACGAAGGCATCCCGGCACAGACGGTCGCGCCGAAATTCACGGGTCGATTCAACAAAGGCGTCGATTACGTCGGTGACGTCACAGGCTTTGCCAAAGAGTTCGAGGAGGACCTGGCGGTAGTCGATCTTGCGGTCAAACAGTTCGGCCTGCCTGAGAACCTCAAACTGAGCATTCATTCAGGCAGCGACAAGTTCTCTATTTACGGGTCAATGGCTAGGGCTATGAAGAAATTCGATGCCGGGCTGCACGTCAAGACGGCGGGCACGACCTGGCTCGAAGAGCTGATCGGCCTGGCTATGGCCGGCGGGGACGGGTTGTCAATAGCGAAGGAAATTTATGCTCAGGCACTGATGCGATTCGGCGAGCTTTGCGGGCCATACGCCACCGTCATCGATATCGATACGCCAAATCTGCCCACCGCCGAAGAGGTTGATGAATGGGACGGGCAGACTTTCGCCTCGGCCCTGCGACACGACCAATCGTGCGATCAGTACAATCTTCACTTGCGTCAGCTTCTGCACGTCGCGTACAAGGTCGCCGCCGAGATGGGGACGCGTTTTTCCGATGCGCTGCGCAAACATGAAGAAATAATCGCCCGGAATGTGACGGAAAATATCTACGAGCGGCACATAAAGCCCGTCTTTATTGAACACCTTCCATCCAGCGGGCGGCAAAAATCTCAAGGTCACTGAAATCGACCGAGCCGGATTGGTCAACGTCTGTGCCCTCGCAATTGCCGTTGCCCGGACCGCAGCCCTGCCGGTGCCAGCGTGCCGCGAAAAATGCAAAGTCGATGAAATCGACGCCGTCCGGGCACTGAAAATCAGTGGGGGGAATCTGCCACTGGAACGTGGGATAATTCATCCCCTCGCAGATCGTCCAGATTTGCCAGAAATCCCAGCCCGCGTCGGTGAAGGTGCTGATCGTCCTCATCTCAGTGGTAGTCTTGCCTATCCCGCCGGCGCTGGTTGACTGGCCGCTTGCCTCGGTATCCCAGAGGGAATTTGTTACCCTGCCCAGGACCCTTACGTGTCCTGTCAAACCGCCGACGTACTGATTGCCCGAAACCCCGCCCGCCGAATAGCTCCTGTGGGCTGCACCGCGCTCGACTTGTCCTACCAGCCCGCCTACGTACACATCTCCTGTGGCGCTGCCCGTGGCGTAACTGTTGGTGACGGCGGCTATTTCGTTGCCTGTCTTGCCCACCAGGCCGCCGATGTTTCTATTGCCTGAGACATCGGCCTTGGAATAGGACGTGTTCACCGTGCCGTCGGTGAGCAGCCCGACCAGGCCGCCGATAAACGCGTCGCCCGAGACGTTACCCGTCGAATAGCTGCGGAAGATTCTGCCGGCATTGCGTCCGACCAGCCCGCCGACATCATCGTCGCCTGAGACGCGGGCGCTGCCGGCGTAGCAGCCGGTGATGTTGCCCTGATCGAGAAGGCCCGCCAGCGAACCGACCCTGCTTCCCTGGGCAACGACATTTGGCCTGACCAATCCCAGATTTTTGACTTCGCCGCTGACCACCCCGAAAAGTCCCGTGTAGAACTCGTGTGTGGTAGTCAGGCTGAAATTTAGAATCTCGCAATCGTTGCCGTCAAAGACACCGCTGAAAGATTCGGTTGTCGTTGTGCCGATGATGTTGTACGCAGCCCCGGTGTAGTCGCTCATGTCTATGTCGGCCGTTAGCTTGAAGTGCTTGTTCCAGTCAGCGGGTGTGGCGCCAATCTCATTCATCTGCTCGGCTGTATGAATCAGGTAGGGGTTGCTCTCTGTGCCGGCGCCACCTTCATATTTGGCTTGCGCCGAAAAGGGAAAAAGACAGATAAGGAACAGGAGAAAAGTAAAAAGTAAAAAGTAAAAAGCTTTTGCCTTTTTCCTTTTGCCTTTTTCCTTTTCCATGTTGCCTAAACTGTACATATTTGCCCTCCTTCTTCAAAACCGCCACGTAGGGCGGGCTTTAGCCCACCGACCACCTACCTACAGACTCAGTATACTACCTGTCGGCGCTGTAGTCAAGCATTTTCCCACGGCGGAAGCGTTCATCGCCCAGCTCCATTTCAGCGCCCGACCCGTGTAAGCACTCATCCGTATCCCTTTCAATAATCGTATGGTTTCTTGCCCTGTTTGATTCGACTCTCCATTTGCATTTGGCGCAGGGTCTCTGTCAGAACTTGCGCCAGTTTGACGTCGCCCATGTTCCGGGCCTGTTCGGCGGATATTGCCTTGCCGTAGCAGACCGAAATCGAGCCGGGCGAAAACAGCCTTTGATGCCGGGGCCAGCATTCAAAAGCGCCGTCAATCACTACCGGCACGACCGCTGCCTTCCCTCGCCTGCACAGAAGACCGAAGCCCGGCTTGAACGGCGTGATTTTACCGTCGTCCGAGCGAGTTCCTTCCGGAAAAAGACAGACTCCCCTGTCTTGCTTGAGCACCTCGATGACCTTCCGTATAGCGGAAATATCGGCTTGGCCCAGCTTGACCGGGATTGTGCCGACCGATCTTATCACCCTTCCAAACAACCAGTGAGTGAAAAGCGACTCGCGTGCAAGAAAACTCACACGCCTTTTGATGGGACAGGCGCACAGCATCGGATCGAGGTAGCTCTGGTGGTTGCTGATCAGTACAAAGGCGCCTTTCTTCGGGATGTTCCCCCGGCCGTAGGTGCGCACGCGAAAGAACAATATACAAAAGACTCTGCACATCCAGCGTGCGAGCCAAAACCATTTTGCTTTCAATTCTTCTTTGAACATTTTCCTCTTACATGACCGGAGAGCTTCTCGACAACCTGTTCTATGCTCAGGTTTGTAGTGTCAACTATGATGGCATCTTCCGCCGGCTTTAACGGCCCGACCGCTCTGTTTTCGTCGCTTTTGTCTCTTTCGTCGATAATCTTTTGTATCTGCTCGATAGTCTGGCCTGTATCTTTTCCCGCCAGCTCAGCCTGTCTTCTCCTCGCTCTCTCGCTCGCGTCGGCCGTGAGATAGAATTTCACATCGGCGTCGCCGAACGCCACCGTGCCCTGGTCCCTTCCTTCGGTGACTATTTTTTGCCTGTCGGCCGCGAACTGCCGTTGCATTTGTACTAATATCTCTCGCACTTTTGGCGCAGCGGCGATATACCGGGCATTGGCGGTCACCTCTGGGCTGCGCAAGTGCTCGGTGGCATCAATTCCGTCGATACATACGATCATTTTGTCGGCTTCGACTGAGAATTGAAATTTACACGTTTGTGCGATATCGAGCAGCTTCTCTTGATCGTTCAAATCGACACCCGCCTGCATTGCCGCCAACGTGACGGCACGATACATCGCACCTGTATCGAGAAAGCTCGCGCCGAGCTTCTGAGCCAGGAGCCGGGCTACGGTGCTCTTGCCGCTGGCCGCGGGACCGTCAATTGTGATTATCAAATCCGCCATCATAAACGAATTTAGAATTTAGAATGTAGAATTATCAATTCTCCATTCTCCATTCTCAATCCTGACGACTACCATACTTGTATCATCGATTTGCCTGGCGAGTCCGACGAACCGCCGCCTGTAGCCAAGAACATCCTGTATCATCTGCTCGGCCGAATGTGAGGTAAACTTCTTTGCGGCCTCGAGCATTCTTTCCTTGCCCCAGAGCTCGCCGTCGAAGTTGGACGCGTCGATCAATCCATCCGTATAAAACAGCAGGCAATCACCTTCTTTCAATTTGAAGGTTCCAATTTCGTATTCGGCCTCCGGATCGACTCCGAGCACAAGTCCGCCTTTTTCCAGGTTTGTGATCTGCCCGTCTCTTATAAGAACCGTCGGCTCGTGCCCACAATTGCAATAGGTCAGGGTCATGTCCTCGACGTCAATGGTGGCGTGAAACAATGTGATGAACTCACCGTCCCTGCACTCGTTGCACGCCATCCTGTTGATTCTGTTGACAATTTCCTTGTAGCAGTCGACTTTGTCCCGGTTTTCACAATGCGCTGGAAAGTCTCCGACCGTGTCGATAAAAGCCTTCACGGCGCCTCGAAACGAACTCATCATGATCGCCGCTGGAATCCCTTTGCCAATCACGTCGGCAATCGCCACATCTATGGAGTTCTCGCGCAACCGATGGAAACTGTAAAGGTCGCCGCCGACGTCAAAACAGGGTATATAAGTAGCTGCGATGTCCAGACCCGGTATCTGAGGCGGTTTTTCCGGGATCATCCTGCGCTGAATTACTCCCGCCAGCCTCATCTGCTCGGCCATTCGTGCGCCTTCGATCGCCTTTGCGTACAGCCTGGCATTCGTTATCGCCACCGCGCACTGTGAGGCGACCGCCCGGGCAAGGTTGATGTCGTCTTCGTCAAAGTGCATAGGTTTCGGACTGTAAAGTCTGAGTACGCCCATGTCCCGACCCCTGAACTGCATCGCAACGGTGAGCTGACTGACAAGTCCTTCTTTGATAGCAGCCTCTTTGTATTTGACCCTGCCATCTACCCGCACATCGTCGAGAACCACCGCTTCGCCGGCAAAAGCGGCCTTGATAACGGTATCGTTTTTCGAGACCTCGCCCTTGTTGCGATACTCTTCGCTGAGCCCGTAGGTGCTTCGCATTTTCAACTCGCCGGCCTCTTCGTCCAGCAGCCGGATCGAGCACGCCTTGACCTTAACGATCTTCACCGCCGCCTCGGCCAGCTTGTCCAGCACCTCCTGGAGCGAAAACTCTCCCGCCGCCAGGGTCGTGAGCTGATAAATCTGCTCATTTCGTTCTATTTGTTTCTTGCTCTTCTTGGCCATAATAACTCACTGTTCCAACCGCACCGGATTATACCCGACCTACAGCTTCCGGTGAACCGTAAATTGCTTCATTACGTGCGGTTGGCGGATTTGTTCGCTTGCAGGAGCCGGATGTATCGATTAGCATGTCATTATCGTGATTTGCCGAACAATAATAAATCGAAAATAGTCAATAGTCAATTGAAAATGGTTGCCAGGCATATAATCTTCATCGGCAGGGTCCAGGGTATCGGCTTTCGCTTCACCGCCCACAGGATAGCGAGCCGCCATCAGCTCACCGGCTACGTTCGCAACCTCAGGGACGGAACCGTCGAGATGCTGGCCCAGGGGTCGGCGGAAGATATAGATGCGTGCATAAGAGATATTCAAGAATATTTGCCGGGCCACGTGGGAGAAACCAGAATCGAAGAAGTCCCCCCGAACCCAACGAGCACGGATTTCAAAATCACCTTCTGAGTGATCGACCTCGGTATGCAGGCATTTGAATCCGGGTGGCTATTCTCCCAGATGGCGGATGAGGCTGTGTTTGCGGGGGACTACGAGATCGGCTTTTCTGGCCGGCTCGTCCTGTTTGATCGCATAATCCACGTCCATTATTTCGATAAACTCCGCCGTGTACTCTTTCAGCACTCCGCAATATTCGAGTATCTTGTCGGCCTTGATCAGCTCGAGCACTACCTTGTGGCCTATGTATCTCTCCAATAAAGGCTCGAAGGAAGTCCCCGCCGAGCCCATCAATTCCTGCTTCATCTGGGAGACGTATTTATCCTGAGAAGTCAGCACTTTGCCCGCGGGCGTGGCCTTTTTTGCCTGACTGATTACGAGATTGACAATCTCCACCACCGAATCTCTGACGGTTCGAAAGACATTGAGCGTTTTCCTCTTTAGTCTGCGACATTGTCCGGGATGATAGGTTCTCTTGAGTTCTTCCTCCCGTTCTTTCTTATTGGTCTCGCTGAGCTCATCGTGAAACCGTATCACGGCTCCGATCTTCGGGTACTCGTATTTGTAGAGAATATAGCTGGCCTCATCGTGCCCTTCCTCGTCTCTTTGTTTTTCCGGGTAGATAAATTCCAGCCCGGTATTTTCCACCCTGAGCTTGCCCCAGATTGTCTTGCCGGACGTATCTTCCAGCGTCACCATGTTGTGCTCGAAATCCCGCAGGCATTTGTCTCTGCTTCTCTTGCGGACAAAAGCGCCGACTCCTGCCGCAAAGATAATAAACAGTATTGTTATAGCTGTCGCACTGTCACCGAACATAATACTCCCTTAGCCCCTCAATTCATTGAGGGGTTCTTCCCTCGGGTCTTGCCGGATTGTAAGACACCTCAAACCTTCGCCAGCAGAACAGTATAGTTCTTGCCGTAAAACTCGGCACACTTCGGACAGGTCGTGTAAAAGAAGTACATCTTCTCCATCTGCCGGGCCTTTGTTTTCACGTACTCGGTCATTTCTTTCGCCCAGCGCCCTGCATTCTTGTAAGGCCCTTCAAAGACTTTGGTCAGAAAAGTCCCGGAAATCCTGGCCATCTCAGCCCCCGGCACGTCTTTAGATACGGCAATGTAGATGTCGGCCCCCCAGAGCGACTTCTCATCCGAGAGCATAAGAGGCTCAGGCTCAAGGGCCCCGGCCTTCTGAATCATCTCCATATTCCTGACCATGACCTTGCCGAAGTTCAGCGGAATGTGAAAGAAGCTTCTGACGCGGTCTTTGACAAACAATCTGTCCTGAAAAGTCACCTCTTTTTCATCCCACGGCTCAGGATTAAACCGCGGGCAACAACCTGTCTCCGATTCTTCGTAGAGCTTGTCCATAATCACAACCTCACTTTCTTAGAGAATTCAGGCATTATATTACCGCCAAAACAGGTACACCGACACCGGAATCTGCGGAAATCATCAACTTCATCGTCTATTCTTTCACCATTTACCTGATGTCACTGGTAGGGTGGGGCTTGCCCCACCGCCGCTGATCGGTGGGCTAAAGCCCACCCCACGTCCTCAGTCATCTGTTCCCATAATTCTCTCTATGCCCCTGGCCAAACGTTTGATTCCTTCTTCTATTTCATCTTCATCCGAATTTGAAAAATTCAGTCTCAGCGCGTTCTTGCCGCCGCCATCGACATAGAATGCGCTTCCCGGCACAAATGCGACATTTTCTTTTTTCGCAAGATCAAACAAACGCAGTGCCGAGACATCTTCCGAGAGCGTTACCCACAGGAACATTCCTCCCTCGGGCCTTGTGAATTCAACTTCCTCCGGAAAATACTTCTCTATCATCGATACCATCCAATCCCTTTGCCTGCCGTAAGCCTCCCTTATCTTGACAATATGCTCGTCAATATCATGGTCGGTCAGGTATCGAAAGACTATCCTCTGGGAGAGATAATTCGAATGCAGATCGGACGCCTGCTTTGCAACTATGAGTTTCTCCATCACGTCCTTCTTTGCACATATCCAGCCAAGCCTCAATCCCGGCGCGACTATCTTTGAAAACGAGCCCAAAAGTATCACGTTTTCTTCGAGATAACTCCTCACCGAAGGCAGGTCCTGCCCGGTGAATCTTAGCTCGCCGTAAGGATCGTCTTCCACCAGGACCGTGCCGTGGTCCTTGAAGATTCGGGCAAGCTGTAGTCTCTTGTCCTTCGAGTAGGTTATGCCCGAAGGATTCTGAAAATTCACCGCGGCGTGAAACAGCTTCGTTTTATATGTACGGAGCGTCTCTTCGAGGGAATCAGTGTCTATTCCATCCTCAAGCAGAGGCACAGGCTCGAATACCGGCTCATAAATGGCGAATGCCTGCAACGCACCCAGATATCCCGGACGCTCCACGACGACCCGGTCCCCTTTATTCAGGAATGCCTTGCCGATAAGGTCAAGGCCCTGCTGCGAGCCGTTCGTGATCAAAATCTCATCGGGCTTTACCTTCAATCCCTTCTTACTGAAATACCGCCCGGCAATGTATTCTCGCAACGGCAGATAACCCTCTGTCGTACTGTATTGCAGGGCATTCCGGCCGTCTTCGGCCAGGACCTTTCCGGCTGCATCGGCAATCTCTTCAACCGGGAAGAACTTCGGGTTTGGCAACCCGCCCGCGAAGGATATGACCTTCGGGTCTTCGGTTACCTTGAGAATCTCCCTGATGAAAGATTTGTGCGTCCGGGCCATTCTGTCTGCGAACAAGTTATTCATGCGTTAAATCCGTTTTATGTAAACTGCTAATTCGTCCCCGATACCGCGAGGTTTGTCCCAGCTTTGGTTGCCGCCTGCAACTCTTACGTTTTTCTGCGTAACCTCTTTGCCGGTTGCGCAATCAAACCAGCGAAATTTATATGTCCCGGCCTTGACATTTTTCAAGCCTATCCTGCCCCGTAACCGGGGGGCGTAGGCGATGTAACTTCTGCCCGGCTGCGCCAACACGTATTTCGTCCCTGCAAATCTCAACTCGTCGTGAGGCGCCATCTCGTTGAAGTTAGTGGATTCAAAGAAACGTACAAGCCGGCCGCAGTCTTCGAGGTCGCTCTTCGGCGTCGTCGCAATGTCCATCTCCAGGATCATTACATACGCACCGCCCATCGCGCAGGCCCAGCTTTTAAAGCGCGCCTCCCGTCCGGTCCCCCAATCCTTCGCCTCGGACATATTGAGATTGTATCTGCCTTTTGCCTGTTTCCAGGCTTCAATCATGCCCTCATGCAGAGTGTCGGCGTCCGGCACGTTGTACTGGATGGCAAACTGATCGATGTTCGGCTCATCGGCAAACTCCGAAAAATCCAATCCGTTGAGCTTATGCACGGCTATAACGTGGTCGTAATCGTCGGCGGCACGAATCTCCGCCGCAATCTTTTTAACCCGCTCGACGGTCAATCCTTCCTGGTATTCCTCCGCGATGCACCAGATCAGATTCTCATGATGCTCGAACCGGTTGACGAGTGTGCGGACAAATTGCTTTTCTTCGTTGCCTGCCCTGTCACCGGTCCTCCAAACACGCACATTGTCGTCGTAGATGAAAAAATATATTACGATGCCGTTCTTGTCCATCTCGGCAAACCAGCGCTCCCACTGAGCGAGCACCTTCTGATTGACGCCTTTGCGCGGATCATTCTCGATGAAAGGATTGTGCGTCCTGTCGCCGTCGCCGCCGTGCGAGCGTACCGCCATCAGGTAGATGCAGTTCGCGCCGGTGCCCTTTAGTTTGCCGATAAGGGCCATCTGGTCGCCATCCCGTGTCCCATCCGGCTTCAACTTTCCGCGATATAGAAAATCCTCCGGATCGCCCGGCCCGCACATAAAGAAAGGCCCGCCGCCCTTGCGCTTGAGCCACTGCGGATGCTCGGGATCGACAACGATCCGGCCGCTTCGAGGGCGTGGCACGGCCATCTTGGCCGTGTTTTCACGGGCTGGAAGCCCGTGCCACATCACGGATTTTTTGAGCAGTCTCAGCGCATGGTTTTCCATCTCGGCGCCGCGGATATTCGCGTCGTTCCAGCTTATAATCAAATCCAGGCTCGGCACAACAACCATCGCACGCGGCCCACCGTGACCGAAGCAGCCGTAAGCGTCCACGGGAACGTCAGGCCAATGCCGCGCGCCGTCCCGGCTGATGCCGTTCGTCCACCAAAGCCAGCTATAGCTGCCGGCGTGGTCGCACTGATTATCAGGGATTCTCTTGGAACCTATCGAGCGCTGCTTTGGTATCATTTCCGCCGCCTGGTCGCCCGCTCGTGGAATCGAATTGGGCAAAGGACTCGTCACCGCCATCCTCGCGTGCGCTCGACTGATAAGCTGCTTGTCTTTCCATTTGCCTTCTCGCAAATACAGTAATCCGAAACGCGCAAAATCACGAGGCGAAATCGCCAGCCGGCCGGCCCTGTCCTTGACACCGAACGCCATGAAAGTCGGATTGTCCTGGCATTGAAGTTGATCGGTCAGCATCGGATGAAAAACATCGGCATCCACCGTTTCAAAGCCGGCGCCATAGACCTTCTTGAACAGCGTGTCCCAGAACAGCGCCATCTGCCAGTCGTTATAGGCGTACGCCGTCCCGGGCGCCTCGTTCAGACCGTAGCACGATATCTGATTGGCGAAATGTCTCCACGTTCTGTTGCGGTCTTTGTGACCGAGGTTCTTGTTGATTTGGTTGAGCCTCGGCTCCCACTTGTTGACCAGCGCATCGAGACTCGATATCCTGCCGTCCTCGACGGCCTTAAACAGAAAGTGCGAATAGAGAGGTTTTGCCGCCGAGGCAACGTCTTTTCGCTTGCTCGCGTCGCCCCATGTATAGACCATATATCCATCCCGGACCACGCAGCCGAACCCGCCGGCGTAATCGCTCAACTCCTTGAGCTTCGCCGCATCCAGACCGGCTTCTTCGGGCTTCTTAGCCGCCCACTCTTTCCCAGGGTAAACCTGCGCTGCTTCGCCCGCCCTCGGCTCAAGAGCTACTGCGCAGATAAAAAAAAACGCCAGCAATATCCTTCTTAGCTTCATGTCAGACTCTCATTCTTGCCTGTCGTCCAGATTGCCTTGAACTAACGATGCATCCAGTTTCTTGTGGTCGCTGTCCACGTCTATCAGAACATTGTCGGTGAACAGTATCTGCGTGCTCGGCTTTCCCTTGACGGTCAGCGCCTTGGGGCGAACGCCTGAGAAGAGATTGCCGACTACCGTGATGCCGGAAGTGCCGTCGAGGACCATGCCGGCTGCGGTCAGGTCGTTTGCCGAGCGCTTCGTCTTGTCGTCGCCGATGTAGCTGTTGGAGAAGTTGTTGCCTGTGACGGTAATGCGTCCGCTCTTTGGCCCGATGTTCACAGCGTCACTGCCCATGATAGTGAAGGCGTTGGCGCTTATGGCGCAGCCGTGCGCATCGCGCAGAGCGATCCCCCCGCCCGCATCGTGGGCAATTACGTTGGCGCTAAGGGCGATGCCGTAGCAGTCCCTGTCGAGCACGATGGCGATTCCTTTGCACTCTTCAATCATATTGCCCGATACGACTGAGCCGTAGGTGTTCTCGATCACGACGCCGTTTCCCAGATGGTCATCGAGGCAATTGCCCGTCATACAGAGGTTGAAGCCGTTGATGAACCGCAGCGCATCGTTGTTTTCCTCGAACTGGTTGGCCGAGACGACAACATCGTGGCAGCCGATTGCGTTCAACCCCGTCTTTTTGTTGTAGGTCAGCAGTGAGTTACATATTCGCGGGTCCTCGTAGCAAAAATACAGCCTGATACCGTCGCCACCGTGATTACTTACGGTAACGCCATCGATAAACACTTCGTTTATCCGCCGGGCGTCGATGCCGTGACCGCTCTTTTCGTTGCCTGTAATGCGAAAGTCAGCCAGGCGAATCCGCCACAATTCGGCCTTCCGATTGTCGCCGCTGCTGGGATGTTGAAGTATCAGCGCACTTTTGCCCTCGGTGTTGACGTTCTTGATGTGCGTAGCGGTGCCTGCCCCTTCGATCAGAACATCGGATTTGCCAACCTTCAAAGGCTCGCTAATCTCAAACGTCCCCGGCGGCAAACTGACCATGCCGCCCTCATCCGGCAGAGCATCTATCGCCGCCTGAATACTCGGATATCGCCCGGCATCAATAACCGCCCGAGCCCCCGGTAGCCGCATGTCACTCGAAACATCCCCCCGCTGCTGGCCAATCGCAACACAATAACAACCCACAGTCACTGCAACACTTATCACCACAATCGCAATTCGGCATCCTCGTTTCATTTTATCTCTCCTGAACTTTGACTCACTCTCAACACAAAAACAAAGCGGCGGTATCACTTCTTCAAAGCAATCCGCCGCCGTCAAGGATTAGTCATCGGCGGTGGGGCAAGCCCCACCCTACATGCTGACTACTATCGGCAATTTGTTATCGATTTCGTGGCTGCTTCAATGACGTTCTCTGTGGTGATACCATACTTCTCGAAGCAAACTTTTGCCGGGGCGGATGCTCCGAAGCTCGACATTCCAACGAAAACACCGTTGTCGCCGAGGTATTTGTGCCAGCCTTGCTCGACTCCGGCTTCGATGCCGACTCTCGCCTTGACGTCGGGCGGAATAACCGAATCCTTGTATTTCTGATCCTGCTTCTCGAAAAGCTCCCAGCAGGGCATACTGACTACCTGGGCGGCGATATTTTCTTTTGCAAGAGCTTCTGCGGCATCTAAAGCAACTGAGACTTCCGAGCCGGTTGCCAACAGCAGCACAGTGGCGAGGGCATCTTGCCCTTGTTCTCGTGGCGAGGGCATCTTGCCCTTGTTCTTTTCCACCGGTAAGATGCCGGTGGGACGCAAGGCCGGGACGGCCTCGCCACTGAGATGCCTGCGGGATGCAAGGGCGGGACACCCTCGCCACAGCACGTAAGCGCCTTTGTCAACGTTTGCCGCTGAGCCGTACTTGTCCTGGTCCAGGACGGGTAATCCCTGCCGGGTTAGCAGCAAAGCTACCGGCCCATCACGATTCTCCAGTGCGTATTTCCATGCCTGGGCGGTTTCGTTGGCGTCGGCGGGGCGAAATACCAATAAGTTAGGTATCGCCCGCAGTGCGGCGGCGTGCTCGACGGGCTGATGGGTCGGGCCGTCCTCGCCTAAGCCGATGCTGTCGTGAGTGAATACGAATATGCTCGGATATTTCGACAGCGCCGCCACGCGGATTGCGCCGCGCATGTAATCGGAGAAGACCAGGAACGTCCCGCCATACGCGCGGGCCAGGCCGCTTACGGAAATCCCGTTCATGATCGCACCCATCCCATGCTCTCTGATCCCGAAACGCAGATACCTGCCGTCGGGCGCATCCTTCTGGAAGTCCTTCGCCTCGGGCCAATGCGTATTGTTCGAGGGCGTCAAATCCGCCGAGCCGCCCAGCACCAGAGGCAGCTTCGGCATCAACTCACCCAAAACCATGCCAGAGGCCTTGCGGGTTGCAACAGAACTGCCCGGCTCGAACTTAGGCAGGGCCTTATCGAGGTCCACGGGAAGCTTACCGGCAGCAGCGTCCTGCAACTGTGCGGCAAGCTCCGGATGCGCCTTGGCGTAATCGGCGAACAACTTGTCCCACGCAGCTTCTGCTTCTTTGCCCTTCTGCTGTACTTGCTGCATGTGAGCCTTGACTTGGTCGGGGACGTGGAAGCTCTTTTCGGGATCCCAGCCGAATTTTTCTTTTATCAGTTTGATTTCATCGTCACCCAGAGGCGAACCATGTGCTGCGGCGGTATCCTGCATATTCGGGCTGCCGTAGGCGATATGCGTGCGAAGCTTTATCACGGTGGGCCGGTCTTTTTCCGCTTCGGCATTCTTTAAGGCCTTCTCGAACGAAGCCATATCATTGCCGTCGCCTCCGACGACCTGGACGTTCCAGCCGTAGGACTCGAAACGTTTGGCCCGATCCTCGGTGAAGGACAGGTCCGTGTCGCCGTCAATGCTGATATGATTGTCATCGTACACTACAATCAGGTTATCCAGCCCCAGATGCCCAGCCAGGGAGCAGGCCTCCGAAGCAACGCCTTCCTGCAAGTCGCCGTCGCTGGCGATGACGTATATCTTGTAGTCGATAACGGGAAAACCGTCCCGATTGAAATGGCTGGCCAGATATTTCTGCGCTATTGCCATACCCACGGCATTGGAAATTCCCTGGCCCAATGGCCCGGTCGTGACTTCTACGCCGCAGTCAGGATCGTACTCCGGATGCCCCGGCGTTTTGCTGCCCCACTGGCGGAAGTTCTTTACCTCATCCAGGCTCAAATCGTAGCCGGTCAGGTGCAGCATTGAATAGAGCAGCGCGCTGCCGTGGCCCGCCGAGAGGACGAAACGGTCCCGGTTGTGCCATTTCGGATTGGCCGGGTTGTGTTTCATATATTTTGTCCAGAGCATGTATGCCGCCGGGGCCATCCCCATCGGCATGCCCGGATGGCCCGAATTGGCCTTCTGCACGGCCTCCACGGACAAAAATCGAATAGTCTGAATACAAAGCTCATCAAGTTCCGACAAACCGGGATTCTTCACGGATACACTCATCACGAATTTCCTGTAATCAAAGGTTCACAATGCCATTCTGCCAACGAAACGAAGCAAGTAGGATAACAGCAACCTACTATTTCCGCAAGCGCCTTTCTCGTTTTGCCGCGTGAAGCCACTGTAGGAAACCTTTTGCATTTGACAACGCCGGGCATCCATCAGATAATGCCCTCACTGGTGACAAAACTAAAGGAGGCAGACTAATGAATCGACGTGACTTTCTAAAGTTGGCAGCGGTCGGTGCGGCGACCTTTTCTGTGCCGCATTTAGCTTTTTCGGGTGACTCGGCAAAGAAACGGCCGAACGTGCTGTTTATGGCGATTGACGATCTGAACGACTGGACCGGCTGTCTGGGTGGGCATCCCGATGTAAAGACGCCTAACCTCGACAAACTCGCGAGCCGGGGCGTGCTCTTTACCAATGCTCACTGCTCTGCGCCCGCGTGTAATCCTTCGCGGGCCAGTCTCATGACGGGGATTCTACCCTCAACGTCTGGGGTATATCGCAATCCCGACCCCTGGCGGAACTCACCCGCTTTGAAGAATGCCGCCACGATCCCCCAGCACTTTATGGCCCATGGCTACAGCGCCGTCGGCGGCGGCAAGATTTACCACGGCGCTTTCCCCGACCCGCCGTCATGGCAGAGCTACTTCCCGTCGGAGAGAAAGAACAAGCCCGACGATCCGATGCCCCCGAATCGGCCGTTGAACGGCATCCCGAAGACGGCACATTTCGACTGGGGCCCCGTGGACGTTCCGGACAGGCAGATGGGTGACAGGCAGGTCGCTAAGTGGGCCACAGGGCAGTTGCAAAAGAAGCATGACAAACCGTTCTTTATTGCCTGCGGCTTCTTCCGGCCCCACCTGCCATGGTACGTGCCGACCAAATATTTCGACATGTATCCGCCTGACAAGATTACTTTGCCCAACGTCAACGAAAACGACCTCGACGATGTCCCGGAGCTGGGCAAGAGAATGGCCAAGCCCCAGGGCGACCACGCGAAGGTTGTCAAACACAAGCAATGGCGAAAGGCCGTCCAGGGTTATCTTGCATCTATCACGTTTGTGGATACCTGCGTTGGGCGCGTGATTAAGGCTTTGGACAGAAGCGCCTACGCCGACAACACAATCGTCATACTCTGGAGCGATCACGGCTGGCACCTTGGCGAGAAACTCCATTGGCGCAAATTCTCACTCTGGGAAGAAGCGACGCACAACGTCCTGATGGCTGTCGCGCCCGGCGTTACACAACCCGGCAAGCGCTGCTCCCGGCCCGTTACAATGGTGGACATTTACCCGACGTTGATAGAACTGTGCGGCCTTACACCAAAGGATGAGCTTGAGGGCAGGAGTCTTGTGCCGTTGTTGAAAAATCCAAAGGCAGAATGGGGCCGCCCGGCCCTGACCACACACGGGCGAAACAATCATTCCCTGCGCGGCGAGCGCTATCGTTACATCCGTTACAGCGACGGCACAGAAGAACTCTACGACCACGACAAAGACGCCCTGGAGTGGATCAATCTCGCGGACGATCCCGAATACGCCGTGGTCAAGAAGCAGTTTGCAAAATGGCTGCCCAAAAAAAACGTCCCCGATGTGCCGCGAGCCAAAGCGAAGAAGAATACGAGCAAGGCGAAAAAATAGCCGGCTCTATTTGCGCTGCCGAGCACAACATTCAGGCCGGCGACGAAAGATTACGGAAAAGCTTCCGGAAATTACAAGATTTCACTTGACGGTCTCGAACTTCCCTGATATTCTGCCGTACTCATGCCGGTAGGAGGGTATGATAAGGATGCGACGGGTGTGTGGAGGAGCAGCGTTTATGCCGATTCTTCCCGCCCGCTAAGACTGCATGGAGCAGTCGCCCCTTACATACGAGGAGATGGATATGGCCGTTTTTAAGGAGAAAAACGGGGCACGGAAAGCCAGCACCTATCTGTGCGGAAAGGCCAGGGCGCCAATTCAGCCCGGCCGGCTCACTTTCGATCAAAACATTTCCCGACGTCCCCAACTTGTCGGCAGTTCTGCGCGCCCGACTACAACTACATTCAACGGCCCTATCCTGAAGGGAGGTGACAGCGAAAGAAAAAGTTGAGTACAAATCAATTTGAAACGAAAGGAGAATAAAATGAAAAGGATTTCAATCTCAGCAATCGCAGTATTGATGATTGCAGCAGCAGTGACCGAGGCGCGCCCAATTTATGGCTTTAGCTTCGGCTACAACTCAAACCGTAATCGCACTCGCTGGTCCATTTACAAGCATGGTCTGATCTCCGGCTACGCGTACTACAGCCCCTACGCCGCGGGTTCCGGCCATTCGGGCATAGTCCCCGGCAACTACCGCTACTCTCCGTATGCTTTTGGCCGGAACAGTACCGGTTTGGTGGCCGACCCCTGGGGCAGCTCCTACACCGACTCCTGCATTCTCTATAAAGATGCAGGCCGTTACCGCACTGCACAGGTTCGTCGCACATATCAGCCTTCCGGCACATGCAGCCACCTACTCTCCAGCCCGGCCCGGACACCGAGGCGTTACAGGCAGACTGCTCAAGCCACCCGGGTAAGAAGAAGCGCACCGGCGACAGCGAGGCAGGAAACGAATGCGGGCAGGGCAAAAGATGGAAAGCAGATTATCGCCCGGTATCTCAAGGGCAGGAACATAGACTATCGAATAACGAGAGTTCTAAGCATCGAGGGCAAGACCATAAGCGTTGATTTTCTGTTGAACGATGGAACCGTGATTCTAAAATACTGGAATCCCACAGAAATATTGACCCTGGAGAAGCAGCAGGGACACAGAAGAAAGTTCTATGAGAGATATTTGGAATCGGCGAAAGGCATCTGCGCAGAACATCTAAGAGCCGGTGGAAAGGTTTTCCAAATAATATCGGCTGATTCTGATGAGATATTGGCCAGGCTGCCGCTCTGCCCCGACCTGAACGGCGACGAAAAAGTCTATGCACTCGCCCAAAATGAAGGCGCCGCAGCAATCAAGACTGTGCCGCGACCGTAAGGGTGTGTTGCCAACTTCAGGACAAAAGACTATAATCCGGCCGCGTTAGGTTTATGATTGGCAGGAAGCAATAACTATGCGGGTGGTTTGTCAACGAGTCTTGCAGGCGCAGGTCGAGGTCAACGGCCGGCAAGTGGGCAAAATCGACAAGGGCCTGCTCGTCTATCTCGGCGTCGGCAAAGGCGATACTGAAAAAGATGCTCAGTTCATAGCCGACAAGCTCGCAAACCTGCGCATCTTCGCCGACGAGGTGGGTAAGATGAACCGAAGCGTGCTTGACGTTGGCGGCAGGATTCTGCTGGTTAGCAATTTCACCCTTCACGGCGACTGCCGCAAGGGCCGCCGCCCGGGCTTCGACGCCGCTGCCGAACCGGCGCTGGCGGAGGAGCTTTACGAAAAAGTAGCCGCTCTTGTAGTCGCCTGCGGCGTCGGAGTCGAGAAGGGCCTCTTCGGCCAATACATGCAAGTCACCAGCATCAACGACGGCCCCGTGACCTTCCTGCTCGACAGCACCAGGCTGTTTTAAACCGCCGATAATAATTTAATTCCAGCCGATGTCTGCCTCCCAAAGCTCCGCAGGAATGTAGGGTGGGCTTTAGCCCACCGAACAAAGCTAAAGCGCGCCGCCCCTCGCCTTTTTCCTTTTTACCTGTCCCTTGTCCTACCTGCTGTCCTCTATCAAAGCCTGTCATTAGCAAGCACAACTCATCGAAAAATGTGCTGTACCTTTAATTCTCTCGAAAGGACCTCAATGAGAGGGAGAAATAAGTAAGGTGTCCCCCGATTTCTAAGGTGTCCCCCGATTTCTCTATGTCGTTACTTAACGCATTTGTGTTCGCGAACTGGGCGTTTCGTCCCCTTAGCTGCCGCTTTTGCAGCGGTCAAGGTTCTAAACGGCCCGCGCCACCTTCCATTTTTCCCAGGGTGCTTCAGAGTATGGCAGCCTCTGCCTTCGTTGCAGTGTCCGCAGGCCCCTTTATGGATGACTGCTTTGTTTTCAGCCACCCAGTTTTCATAGACCCAATAGCCCGTACTTGACTTGCCTTCTCTCATCTTTAACTCCTTCAGGAGTTCATTAGGGACAGTCACGGTTTCTGTACGCTCGCCACCGCCATTAATAGGTGGCTGTGGGGCTGTTGAAAAAGTCCAACAGCGACGTTTGAGATTGCCGCGCGATTCTTCGAATCGCTCGCAATGACGAAAAAATGGAACCTTTTGTCATTGCGAGGAGCGCGGCGACGAAGCAATCTCACCTTTTTCAACAGCCCCACTGTCCCTAGTATTTAAGTCATAATTTAGAAACAATCCACTCGACAATAGAAAACGTTGATATGGAACGAACAAGTACAAGAACATGAATCATTAAGAACACCCAAGGGATATATATTTCAATATGAGTAAATGGTAAATAGAGTTTTGAATTCTTCCCCCTTCCAACTTTTTCCCACTCCAAATCATAAGGTGCTGCGGGAAGTTCTTTTTCCAATTCATGGACAACTTTAAATTTAGCAGAGTTCAAATCCTTATAAGATCGTACCAACCTATACCAAATATAGCATAGAACTACCCCTGTCAGTGACCCAAACCAATAAAAACTCCCTGTTGTTTTACTACCAAAATTTATATAGCTACACAAAGCAATAATAGCAGTGTTGACAGATAAGAAAAAAGAATTTATGTTTTGGCGCCTTGCACTGATTCGATCTGCCATTTCCACATAAAGCTTGTATTGCTCCAACAAATGCGGTTTATAGTATTCGCCGTAGTCTTTCTGAGGACATGTCATAAATAACCTCACAGTCTATTAATAAACGATTCTATCCCAGGCCGACTCCATTCAATGACTTCGTAGCCGCTTAATTCTGAAGGTGTGGCTCCCTTGTCATCCTTATAAATATGCACACCAAGCATTGGAATTTCTTCCTCATTGGCGCATTTCATCTCCCTCCGCCGATCAGCGTCTTCAGATTGGGCCACGTCCAGTTGTAGACCTTGTCTGATGACTTTGCTGATGTGGGCTTAGTGCAAGTCTTGTCTGGGTAAGCTTTCAAGAGGAAATACTCCTTGTCCTTGTCCTGAGCAATCGTCAGTTCGGCAGCCACACCGCTTGCTGTATGTGTGTGCTCGCCGCAAAGGACAACTACCACGTCGATGTTGTCCATTCGGCGCCGGACCTTTTCCTCCCAGTCACCGGTTAGATGCTTCTTCACCGAAGCGTCCTTAAAGTCGAACGGGCTGTCAGGAAGTTTTGCTTGTCCGGCGAGCATTACCTTTGCACCTTCGTCATGATCGATGTCAAAACTGATGAAAACTCTTTTCTTTGCCATTTCAAACTCCTATTCCAAAATAACTATTCATATTTACATAGCATAATAGGGGACGGATCCTATTATTGGTACCATTTCGTTCTCATTAAATAGGGTGTGTCCCTAATTAAATTCCAGTCACGTTTTCTAAGAATCATTTTGTGTTTTTGAGTCTTGTCTCCTTCAATTTACGTGAGCTGGTAAGTTGATGTGCTTTATAGTCTAACTCATAAAGGTAATTAAGAAGGTCCTCACATATTTCTATTGCTAGTCTTAATTCTTCTTTAGTGGGCTTTGATAATTCATGTGCAGCTTCATTTCCAATAAAACGTAAACTATGTAGATTAATTACAATATTTTGCGGGAGAGGGATGCTTACCATATTATCGATTCTTGTTTTAAGATTACTACCAGTGATTCCTTTATCCGCACATATGCCTTCAAGTAGAGCGCGAATGCCTAGAGCACAAAGAACACTCAAACTGTTATTATAAGCTCGAAGCGTTTCTCGATAGATAATGGTAAGTTTATCTGGTAATTGTTTAAATTTTTTATCTTCGACATGTAGTTTCGTTCGCTCCGGGAAATATTCCTCAGAAGACGTTGCAATATTATCATCAATTGTCACATCAAATATGTAGAATTCTTCTAATGTTCCTTTATCACAACCAGCACATACCCAAAACCTATTTCCCAGCCTTTCTACGAATGCTATGCTGCCATCGGGATTATAATCTGGGTAATCCCTATAATGCTCTGCTTTTAAAATATGATTAGTTTCATTTCTGCACCTGTTACAAAAAATATTCTTTTTTGTCACTGTATTCTCAGAACCATCTGTCATTATGCGATTCCTTGTCTAAAAGCCTACAATGTTTATATGGTTCCCGTATACAATCCCAAGCCTCTCGGCATAAATCAAGAAAGCACAAACTACGACGTTGCCGCTTCAGAGCTATCATATCCGCTATGTTCAATTATAGATGCAGTCTGCCTGTAAGGCAAGGAAGAAAGGAAAAACAACGTCTTTTTTGACAGGATTAACAGGATCCACAGGGATTGATTATTGATGATTGATTAATGATTATTGTTTTTCTTCGTGGCCCTTGTAATTGATTATTGATGATTGATTAATGATTATCTCTCTGCCTTTCTGCGTTCTATGTGGCCCTTGTAATTGATTATTGATGATTGACTATTGATTATTGTTTTTCTTCGTGGTTCTTCGTGGCCCTTGTAATTGATTATTGATGATTGATTATTGATTATTTGATTCCTTCTCTACGTTCTCTGCGTTCTCTGTGGCACAAGAATCCGCTAAATCTGTGAAATCTGTGGCTAAGTGCACTTCCCTTTGAGAATTCACTTGAAAATCGACGCCTAATATGGTATAATATACAACTAACAATTGAGAGTTATGAATGTAGAATTGAGAATTGGAGATGGCGGATAGGAAATAGGGCAAAAGTAAAAAGGTAAAAGGCAAAAAGTAAAAAACTTAGGCACAGTTCGATTTGAGATTGTTCCGTCTGTTGCTTCGCGGCTTTGTGGCTAAGAGTCATTTGAAAAAACAAAGCCAATTTATTTCGTATTGAGTACTCCGTAAGGAGTCCCTAGGACTGCGTGATGCGTATTGCGAAAAGGAATTTGAAAAA
>NJBM01000034.1 GCA_005223045.1 Planctomycetes bacterium B3_Pla
CAATGGCAATGTCCATAGTGCCGATGACTGGCGAAGTTTGCTGGAGCCGATTGTCAATCGTTATCGAGGTTATGACATCCTCCGATTCTTCCGTGGCGATGCAGCCTTTGCTGATCCCAAGATGTATTGCTATCTTGAAGCAGAGAGGTATTTCTATGCCATCCGCCTGAAAGGTAATCAGATTCTGTACGGTAAGATTGAACACATGTTGACTCGACCTGTGGGTCGCCCACCAAAGAAGCCTGTTGTTCTTTATCACAGCTTTCGGTATCAGGCAGCCAGTTGGGAGATGGCTCGCAGAGTAGTCGCCAAGATAGAGTGGCATTCGGGAGAGCTTTTTCCCCGAGTCGGTTTCATTGTCACAAACCTTCGGTGGAAATCCAGCAATGTGGTGAAGTTCTACAACAAGCGGGGGACTGCTGAGCAATGGATCAAAGAGGGCAAGTACGCATTGAACTGGACACGGTTGTCATGTCATGATTTCGCGGACAATCAGGTCCGTCTTCAGTTGTTCGCCTTGGCGTACAACCTCGGCAATTTTCTCAGGCGGTTGGCATTGCCCAAGTCAGTGAAACACTGGTCCCTGAGAACGCTCAGAGACAAGCTCATCAAGATCGGAGCCAAAGTGGTCAGGCATTCCCGCTACGTGATATTTCAGATGGCCGAAGTAGCTGTACCGCAGACGCTCTTTCGGGAAATCCTTGACCGAATCCGGCAGTTGCGTTCTTCGACAATACCTGCGAGACCGGGATGATGTGTGGAACTGTTGAAAACCAGGTTCTGGAATGGAGGGCAACGATGGCGGTGTGCCAAAATGGTGCGAAAAAGCAGGTTCTTGACGTATGTGCGTGACTTTTTGGCGGTTTTCCGGCACGGTATTGCTCAACCTGGTGGAATTATCTTGAGATTGAGATGAGATTATGGTATTACGAGACTTAAAGTTCGCAGGAGTAATTCAGTGAAGCGTATATGGGAAATCCCAGGTTACTTATGATAAGGGGTAGACGACAAATGAATGAGTCGAGAACAAGAAGGATTGGCGCCGGCATTAGAACGGCTGTCGTGACATTTGTGTTGGCTACGTTGTGCGTGGCCCTGACATCGCCCGCATTTAGCGCACAGCCATTGGGAACGTTGATTTCAGACGGCGGTTTCGACTGGATGGCCGGAACGTGGGTCGCAACAAGCAGCCGGGGAGTTACGGTCGAGTTCACATACAAATGGGCGATCGAAAACCACGTTATCAGCGTGGAGTATGAGTTCCCCAACGATTTCACCTACCGCGGGCTGATCTTCTACAAGGCGACCGAGACCAAGATAGTGCACATCGGCGCCGACAATCAAGGCGGCGTCTGGGAAGGCACCTGGGACAGCGACGGCCGGCGGGCGATTTTGAGCGTCGCCCACACCACGGCCGACGGCCAGATACAGAAACGCGCCGTCGCGAATTCGCGGGTCGATGCCGACACGATGAAGGTTCAAATGTATCTCATCCAGAACGGTGAAATGGACGATGAGCCGATGGCGACAATGACGTTCAAGCGCAAGAAATCCGCACAGAAAGCCGGCAAGTAAGGACCAACCTGTTCACAAAGGCTCGCGACGCTCGCCGAGACTGAGAGTTCCTAGTTGCTCCGGACTACAGGCGCACGGTTCTCTGCGCTGGTAATGCCCGGCGGCAGTTCCATGATCTTGATGTTGCGAAAATGTATCTCCTTGCCTTCGGACTCCAGGCAGATGTAGCCTTTCTTCACCGACGCCTTGCTGACACCGTTGACAAACTTGCCGTTCACAGACAGCTTGACGACACCGTCAACGGCCACGACGACATAGGTATTCCACTATAAAGTGAGTTTAAACCGGCTTGGAATGTGCTATTATGATATTTGAGATGTTCAAAGACATGCAAGTGTTTCAGTGAAGTCTATACGGGAAATCCCGGTTAAGGCACTCTAAGTAAAATATCCTGTTTCTCTGCAATTTGTTAAAGAATTATCGTTTGTACCGCCGAAATTACTTTCGAGCGCGGTTTGTTGCATCTATTCCGACGATAGCGACACCTGCAAATTCATACAAGTTCGCTTCCCGGACGGTGGATGTTGTCTTCGTTAAATCCTTAAGGAACCGCCTTTCGGGTAAACGTCTATAATCCGGGGGGAATTCTTTGAAGGGAGAAAGAAATGAAGCGAGTAATTTACGGAGAAACACAAGAAGGAATCTTTAATTTTAAATGGCTGGCTGTAGCCGTGCTAATCTTGATTGTTGTGGTTCGTGCCGTATCTGATGGTTTTACCCAGGAACCTCAACAAGCCGAACCCAATGCTCCAACGGGGGAAGTCAAGAAAGACCGCGCCCAGACAGACACATCAGATGAAGCCGTAAAAGACCAGGATGACGCTAAAAACGAAGACGGCGACAAAGATGAAGGCGACATCAAAGACGAAGGCGACACCAAAGACGAAGGCGACACCAAAGACGAAAAAGACGAAGATGACGGCAAAAAAGACGAAGACGACAACTCGGTTCATGCGGACGAGCCAAATGAGGCTCCTCCTGTTGCACCGCCTGCCGCAAAACCTACTACTCGGTCTCCTGCGAAACCCGCTGCTTTAAGAGCAGGATTTAAGAGAGCGGCTTGGGACATAGGCCCGGAGATTTATAGTTTCAAGTACGAAGAACCTCCCTTTCTTGGATTTTCTGGGATAAAGGAGGAAGGAATCTTTTACGGGTTGCGTTTCGGTTTTACCTTCCGTGATTGGGTGCCTGCCTCGTCAAAAAAATCTTCATCGTCAAAAATATCTTCATCAGATGGTGGAGCGATGTTACGGGCTGAGGGCAGGTTTGCTTTTGGTCAGGTGGATTATGACGGCTCACTATCGGATGGGACGCCATATACAATAGACAACATAGATGACTTTACCTTTGAAGGGAGACTGCTGTTGGGTGCTGATATACTGCTTGAGGATACTTTGAATACGTTGTATGCAGGGATAGGATATCGATATCTGAATGATGATTCTTCTTTTGATCCCGCCGGCTATGAACGGGAATCAAATTACCTGTACGTACCGCTGGGATATCAGTTTGATAGTAGTCACAAAGCAGGTTGGTCTTTAGGATTCGGGGCCGAGTTTGACCTCTTTCTTATCGGAGAGCAAAAGAGCTATCTTAGTAAATTCGGCTTCAACGACGTTTATAATCGCCAGAGCAGCGGTTATGGTTATCGAGCATCCGTCCGGCTTCAACAAAAAAGCAAATATACAATCTTCGCAATTGAACCTTTTTATCGATACTGGGATATCGATGACTCAGAAGTCGAATATGACCCGTGGGGTATTGGGTGGATTGAGCCGGCGAATGAGACCTCAGAGATCGGTATCCAGCTTATCTGGATATTTTAAAGGGATCGGGGAAATTTATACGTTAGGGGAGAATTCATTGTCCCACCACAAATCACCCGAACAATTTCGTCAATCCCGCAGATACACCGATTCCCGCTATCACGCCACAAAGTATCCATAAACCCAATTTCATTTCACTCCATCTGTCTTCGAAATATTCACCCGAAAAGAGTGAAAGGAAATCAGGTTTGAACCAGAACTTCACGCAATCAATAAACTCTTCCTTCGTTCCGAAAAGAGGCTTAAACAGCAATATCATTACTCCTATACCGGCGATAACACCCAAAATAGTCGATACCGTTGCCATATAGCCCTCATTCTATCTTGTCTCTCATACTAAGACTACATTGCCCACGAGAATCTTCAAAGTATTTCTCTGGAATATCGAGAAGACAGGGACGTTTTTGTACTACCTCATTCAGTTCTTGCGGTCTTTCCTATTCTCAACTTCGGCTGCCTTAAAGAGATGCGAAAGGACCTCAATGAGAGGAAGAAATAAGTAAGGTGCCCCCCGGTAAAACCAGATAATTGCCCAGATAATCGCAGATAATTGAAAGTGAAAATAGGACTTGGAAAGGTGCATCATGCTGGTACAATGATGGCGCGGCGTCAAAATATTTTTATTGCAGATGAGTAGCGGGGACAAGTTATGGTAGGACGTAAGAACAGAGAAGGCATAGCAATTGTATTTGGATTAATTGTAATGGGTGTCTCAATTGCGGCGTTGTTATACCTTACGGTACGGTCGGGATTTCGCCGGGAGTGGTTTAGAATGGGCTTCTGTCTCACCCTTTTTGTTTTTGTTCTCCTCGGGTATATTAGTATATTGCTTGATCTGAGAATCCTCAGTTATTTCAGACGCTTGGAGGACGTTTTTTCGAGAAAATTGGATGCACCGTTGAGACACGAAGCATCACCTGTATCACTGATTGTGCCCTTGGTGATCTTTGAAGCGGTGATCATTTCACTGTCGCTACTCGCAGGTATTCGTGAGCAGTGGCTCGTGCTGAGTGTTTTCTTGGCAGTGTTTGTAGTCGGCAGTTATGTGGCTATATGTGTCAAGACCGCGATAAAGGTGAAAGCTTGCTGTAAGCGGTTGGAGGAGCTTATATTGAAGAACACCGGGGAGAATTAAATGTGTCCGGTACGAATGGTACTGACATAACGTTATATGATTTAATTGATATCTGGATATTCGATATCTGGGGACACCATCGATATCTGATATCTGGATATCTGGATATCTGGGGACACCATACCTATTTTTCTGTTGCCTCTATCGGGGGACAGTATACATATTTCTTTCTTAGGTGGCTCTGAGTTCTGTGCTCTTATAGCCATCTGGTCCATTCGACCTCGCTCAGGACAGACTTCGTGGTGAACAAAAGACTGTGTTTATCAGCGTTAATCTGTGTCTGATCCAAAGATTTTACTTGACGGCCGGTTTCTGACGCTGTATGATAGACAGATAACTATATTTGAGTCTTGATTTATGAAAAAGGCAGAACACAAAGGGGACAGGGAAAAAGTATAAAGGCTAAAGGAAAAAGGCGAAAAACGAGGAGCCTTGGAATATCCAATATCGAACAGGGAACATCCAATGTCGAACTGTAACTTAGTGCCTTAGTGGCTGGGAGTCAGTTTTGAAAAAACAAAGCCAATTTCGTGTCTCGTATGTCGTATTGCGTATATCGTATGTCGAATTGTGAATCTAAGCTTTTGCCTTATGCTTTGTGCACCTCTCCGTACCTCTGTGGCTATGGGTCTATTTGAAAAAACAAAGCCAATTTCGCTCAGGATCCGGATGGCTGCCTGTCATTCCTGTGGAAACAGGAATCCAGACTTTCTAACGTTCCTGGATTCCGCATCAAGTGCGGAATGACAAGTCTCAAAGGGCGATTGAATGAGCACGATTTTACAAAACAAAGCCAATTGCCGGCCTTTGGCCGGAAACTCTAAGCGTTAAATCCTAAATCCTAAACAAGGTCAACTCGCAGAGGCGTTTCTGTAAAACAAAGCCAATTTACCGAAAGCCCAAATAGATGTAAGCTCATTTGTAACAAATACTTATGAAGATCAACCCCCTTTCTGAGGACGGGAAAACAAAGCCAATTCAAAGCCAAACCAAGCCAATATTTGCAGGCTTTGAAGGACAAAATGCTTTCGAGAAACTCTTGCAATGCCGCCGGTCTCGGCGATAATTGCCGGCATTGAATCGTTAGGGTCAAATCTGCTTGATCAGGCAACCATGACCAGGGCGGGTCCATCCGTGAGGACGGCTGCGCTTTCTAACGAGCGTCACGAACCCTGGCCGCTTTTTTCGGAGACACGATAGAATATGGCTTCAAACAATGGTCTTATCAACCGGGCACATTGCAAGAAATTCGCCCTGCGATGGGCGCAGGAAAACCGCAGGGGCTGGGCGCCCAATAGGGTCAGCAAACAATTTCTGGATGATCTGGACACCAGGATTCGTAACGTGATTCAATCGGCGATTGCCCGTCATCCAAGCGTAGGCCAGACGATTAAGGATTTGGCATAGACAGAAAGGAGATAGCGATGAATCGGCGTAATCTGATTAAGGGCGTGGGGCTGGGAATAGCAGCCGGCGCGTTGGGAGTATCTTCGAGAAGCGATGAAGCCGTCGCAGGTACGTATGCGAAGGCAACGAAAGGATTGCCCCCTCTGAAGATCACCGGCGTCAAAGCCATCTTGACGGCGCCTCAAGGCATACGCCTTTGCGTTGTGAAAGTCGAGACAAGCGAGCCGGGCCTGTATGGTCTCGGCTGTGCCACATTCAACCAGCGGCCTTTGCCCGTGGCCGTGGCGGTGGACAAGTACCTCGATCCTTTCGCTAAGGGCCGGGACGCCGACAACATTGAGGATATATGGCAGAACGCCTATACGAGCAGCTACTGGCGCAACGGACCTGTCCTAAACAACGCGCTGAGCGGGCTGGATCAGGCCCTGTGGGACATAAAGGGCAAGCGTGCAAACATGCCCATCTACCAACTGCTCGGCGGCAAATGCCGGTTCGCCGCGGACTGTTACACGCATTGCGGCGGCCACGACCTCAAGCAGATCGAAGCCAGCGTTCGCAAGGGGATGGACCGGGGATTCCGCCATATCCGGATACAGCGAGGCGGATACGGGTCGGGCCATCTATCGAAGGAGCCCCATTTCAAGGGAGCCGGCTTCGCGTTGCCATCGGATTCGGCAATGGACGTCAGGCCTTACGTCGAAGGGACCATTGAGATGTTCGATCACGTTCGCAGTACCTGCGGCGACAAAGTCGAATTGCTGCACGATATTCACGAACGGATTCCGCCAATAGAAGCGATCAACCTGGTCAAGCGTCTGGAGCCGTACCGTCCCTTCTTCATCGAAGATCCTTTCGCGCCCGAGGACAACGGGTATTTCAGACAGCTCCGGCAGCAGACCAGCGTGCCAATTGCGATGGGCGAGCTGTTCAATAATCCCCACGAGTGGACCGGCCTTGTGTCCGAGAGACTGATAGATTTCATACGCGTGCATATCTCGCAGATCGGCGGCTTGAGCGTCGCCCGAAAAATAGCCACCCTGTGTGAATGGTTCAATGTGCGCACCGCCTGGCATGGGCCGGGCGATGTTTCCCCGGTGGGCCACGCCGCAAATGCACATCTCGATTTGGCGATTGCGAACTTCGGCATCCAGGAAAGTGTCAGTTTTAGCGAGAAGACGAAAGATGTTTTCTCCGGATGTCCCACTGTCAAGAACGGCTACATGTACGTGAACGAAGCTCCCGGATTCGGCGTGGATATCGACGAAAAGGCCGCCGCGAAGTTTCCATTGCCTGAGCACCCCGGCTACTGGAGTCCCGTGCGCAGAAGCGACGGAACAGCAGTCAGACCGTAAAAACAGTGGGGAAGTTTGATTTCCCAACAGAGACGTGGTATCCTGTCGCAGACTGGTTCCGGCAAGGTAGCTGAGCTGAGACGAGTGCTTTTGGCTGTGTCGAGTAAGGAGAAAAACCATGAGCAGTAAGAAAGCAACAGCCTCGCGTTTTCCCAGGGTTGGTGAAGTCACCGCATCGCGGCAGATTGAGCGAAAGGATACATCACATCAACACAAGATCTCGCGCCGGGGGTTTGTCGCCCGGGCGGCGGCCACAGCATCTCTGGCAGGTCTGCTGGAAACTAACCAGACAGTGGAAGCAAACGAGAGCAGACGTGCGCCTGTTTCCCGCCGAGAATCAATCAAGATTACCAAGCTCGAAACATTCATTCTCAGGAACAGTTGGGTCTTTGTCAAGATCTCCACCAACGCCGGAATTGTCGGCTGGGGCGAGATGCTCAAGGACAAGAGCAAGACCTGCGCGGCGGGAGCAAAACAAGTCGAGCCTTACCTTCTCGGCAAGGATCCCCGCAGAGTCGTTCATCACTGGCAGGCAATTTACCGCCATTCGTTCTATCGCGGCGGGCCTGTCCTGACCGCGGTGCTCAGCGGTATCGACCAGGCCCTTTGGGACATCAAAGGCAAAGCACTCGGTGTGCCGGTTTATGAGCTTCTGGGTGGTCCCACGCGGGACAGGATCAGGATTTACGGCAGCAGACAGGATGTAGAGCAAGGCAAAACTAATGCGTTCAAGACCCAGGTAAGAGCCGACGGCCGTATTCCTTACCGGTACGTGGAGGGCTCTGGATTCATTCAGAGAGCGGTGGAGAACTTCGCCGCATTGCGGAAAGCTCTCGGTTCGGACGTTGATATCGGTGTTGAATTCCACGGGGCCGTTCAGCCCCAGACGGCACTGCTCCTGATAAAAGCACTCGAACCGTATCACCCGTTCTTTTATGAAGAACCCGTTCAATGCCAGCATGTCGATGCTATGGCTGAGCTGGCGCGGAAGACCCACATACCTATTGCCACGGGCGAGCGAATCTTCACTAAATGGGGCTTTAGGGAAATCCTTGAGAAGCAAGCAGCCAGTATTTTGCAGCCTGATGTCTGTTACGCTGGCGGTATTACGGAGCTTCGCCTGATTGCAGGTATGGCCGAGGCATACTATGTCCCCATAGCGCCGCACAATCCTCAGGGCCCGTGCTCGCTTGCAGCCAGTTGCCAGATTGCCGCGTCAATTCCCAATTTCCTCATCCAGGAACGAGGCACGAATACATACGAAGACCTGCTGAAGGTGCCGTTCAAAGCTGAAAACGGATTTCTTCCACTTCCGACAGAGCCGGGTCTCGGGATTGAGATTGACGAAGATAAACTGATGGCGCAGGTCGGCGAACCGAGAGAGTACCCGCATACTTATGACAGGGACGACGGCTCTGTCGTGGACTGGTAAAGAAACAAAGGCAAAAGCAATGGGTATGACAGAACTGATTCGTCATTTTCGACAGCGCATGGCCGAGGGGCCCGTGTTCGGCCCATTCTCAAAAAGCAGCGACCCGGCTATCGTTGAGACGCTGGGCCACGCCGGGTTCGATTTTATCATCCTCGACATGGAACACGGCCCCAATAGCGTCGAGACCGTTGAGGACTTGATCCGGGCGGCACAGATTGCACAGATGGCGCCGATTGTGAGAATTCCTTCCGGCGATTACGAGATAATCGGCAAGGCGTTGGATGTTGGAGCAGCCGGGGTCCAGGTGCCTCAGATTTCATCTGCACAGGATGTACAGACTGCGATAGAGCACGCAAGATTCGCTCCGCTCGGTATGCGAGGCGTGTGCCGGTACGTCCGGGCGGCGGAATACTCGTCGATGGACAAGACCGAGTATTTTCGCTGTGCCAATGAGGCCCTCCTGATCATCCAGATCGAGGGACAAGCCGCACTTGACAATCTGGACGAAATCCTGGCAGTCGATGGAATTGATATCGTATTCGTCGGCCCCTACGACCTGTCTCAGTCCCTGGGTGTACCCGGCGAGGTGGAGCATCCGCTTGTAGTCGAAAAGATGCGGCAGATCGTCGAGGCGTGCCTCGACAAGAGTGTGTTCGTAGGCAATTTCACCGAGACGCTCGTTCAGACTCAAATGTGGGTCAAGCAGGGCCTGCGCTATATGTCGTACTCCGTGGACGTCGGAATTCTCTACGAAGCGGGCAAGGCTCTACTGTCCGATTTTGATCGTATGCGTAATCACAGTGAGTAACAGATGGGATATACGAAACTGGAGAGAATGCAAAAATCAAATATCAAATATCAAAATAGCGGAATCGCGGCAAGCCGCGATGACTTCACTAATTTTGCATTTTGCATTTTGATTTTTGCCTTTTCTAACCTGCTGCTGTTACTGCTTTCGGGCTGTGATCGCAAGGAGTCCTTTCCGAACCGTCCTATCACATTCATCTGTCCGTGGGGCGCCGGCGGCGGAACAGACCGCATCTCCCGCCAGTTGGCCTTTCAATTGGAACAGGAACTTGGTGTGCCGGTCAACGTGGTAAACGCCACCGGCGGAGGGGGCGTGACGGGCCATTCCCGCGGCGCCAGGGTAAGGCCTGACGGCTACACTATCACCATGGTGACCGTAGAACTTAACATGCTGCATTGGCGCGGCCTGACAAGCATCTCGCACCAGGATTTTCAGCCGGTCATGATGGTGAACGAAGATGCGGCGGCCCTGTTCGTACGAACAGACAGTCAGTGGAGTACACTCGACCAACTCGAGCAAACCATCCGAGCCAACCCAGGCAAGCTCAAGGCCTCCGGAACCGCATTCGGGGGGATCTGGCACGTAGCCTTAGCGGGCTGGCTGACCACGATTGGTTTGCAGGGCTCGGATGTGACATGGATCGCCATGGCCGGGTCTGCGTCCTCCCTGCAGGAACTTATGGCCGGCGGTTTGGATATGGTGGCGTGCAGCCTGCCGGAAGCTCAGGTGCTCTTGAAGGCCGAAAAAGTACGTTGCCTGGGAGTTATGGCGGATCGGCGTCTGCCGGCATACCCCCAAGTCTCCACGTTCAAGGAGCTGGGAATTGACTGGCAGGTATCGACGCACCGTGGAATCGCCCTGCCGCTGGGTGTGGCCGGATCGCGATCTTTGATCATCGAGAATGCGGTCTTGCGAGCCGCCAAAAGCGAAGAGTATCTGCAATACATGGCCAACACCGGTGCCGGCGCAGCGGCGATGCCGTCAAAAGAGTACGCTCATTTTCTCGAAAAAATGGATAAGGCATTTGGTGAGGTTTTTGCGGGCCCATCCTTTCAAGGTGTTCAAAACGAGTACGGCCCAATGCTGTTCCCTGCGGTGCTCTCCGGATTGCTGGGAGTCTGTCTCCTTGCCTGCTTTGTCTCAGGATCGCTGCGAGGCGTCTCGGAACGAAAAGTCATATCGAAAGCCGCCATGATCGACATGTCCATTTTGGTCGGCTGCGTAGTTCTATATATTCTGACGGCGGAAGTGCTGGGGTTTGTTATCTCGTCGGCAGTGATTCTCCTGGTTTTGTTCCGGCGTATGCGTGTGAAGAACGCGATAGCGATTCCGGCAACCTTATTGTTGGCTGCACTTGTATATCAACTTTTCGCCATTGGCCTGCGCGTTCCGCTTCCCCGGGGTTTGTTTGGATGGTAGCATGAGCCCGATTTTTACAGCATTACAAAACGTGTTCGGCGATCCTCGTGTCGTTATCGTCGTCTTCCTGTCGGCGTTTTTCGGCGTCTTCGTCGGCTCGATTCCGGGGCTGACCGCCACGATGGCCGTGGCTCTGCTGGTCCCGATCACTTACTGGCTCGATCCGATTACCGCTCTGGCCGCGGTCGTCTCAATGGTGGCATGCGCCATCTTTGCCGGCGACATCCCAAACACGCTTCTGCGCATACCCGGCACACCCGCCTCGGCGGCATACGCCAATGACGCGAGCAATCTGACTCGCCAGGGAAAATCCGATCTCGTGCTCGGCACGGCATTGGTTTGCAGCGTCGTCGGCGGCATCCTCGGAGCGATCGTTCTGATGCTGCTCGGCCACCAGCTCGCTAAAGTGGCAACCGCCTTTAGCGCGGTCGAGTATTTCTGGCTCTATTTGTTAGGATTGAGCTGCGCAGTGGTCGTCTCCAGCGGCCCCAAACTTAACGGACTGCTGGCGCTGACAATCGGGCTGCTCATATCGACTGTCGGATTGAGCGCTGTCCACAGCAAGGCACGCTTCACCTTCGGCGTGGCCGAACTGTACGGCGGCATAAGCTTCATCCCGGCGATGATTGGCCTGTTTGGTGTATCTGAAGTCCTTAACAACCTGATCCGTGAGGACAGAGGACAGAAGACAGACGACAGAGATCAGATGTCCGACTCCCCACGTCCGAAGTCTGACTTCTGGCTTCTATCAGGGACAAGAATGTTGTTCCAGCGCAAGCGCCATGTCGTCAGGTCGGCGGGAATCGGTTCGCTAATCGGTATGCTGCCCGGCGCTGGCGCCGATATTGCCGCATGGGTTTCCTTTGCGGTCTCGAAACGTTTCAGCAAGAAGCCGCAATTGTACGGGCAGGAGTCCATCGAAGGGATTGCCGATGCGACTACCGCAAATAACGCCGCCCTGGCCGGCGCCTGGATCCCGGCACTGATCCTGGGAATACCGGGCGACTCGGTGACTGCAATTGTCATTGGCGTCCTGCTCATGAAGAACATCACACCGGGACCGGATATCTTTACCAAGCAGACCGAACTGGTGTACAGCATCTATATAATCTTCATTCTGGCCAACATCATATTACTGCCTGTCGGATTTGCGGCAATCAAGGCGGCAAGTCACCTGGTTCGCATACCCAGAGCTATTCTGCTGCCCGCCATTCTGCTGTTCTGCATCGTTGGCTCGTACTCGCTCAACGCCAGTTATCTCGATGTCACTGTCATGCTGACTATGGGAGTTCTCGGATTCGTGCTGGAACGGCATAGGATTCCTCTGGCGCCTATCGTGCTCGGCCTGATTCTTGGCCCGATGGTGGAAGAACGGTTCATTCAGGTCATGACCGGCTCCGACGGTTTCTTTGCCGGGTTTCTGAATCCGCAGAGACCTCTTGCGTTGGGACTGGCGGTTGTCTTTGCCTTAGTGTGGTTATCCACCATAGTCATGGGGATACGCCGGAAACGAAAATGCAAAGATTAAAAATGACACATAAGTGTCATCCTGAGGCGAAGCCGAAGGATCTGGCCGATGGCAACATTAACGAGACTGGCGATTAAAAGGCGTTTCATCATTGGTTCCCTTTCGATTTCGGCTCCATTTGCCATTTTACCGCCGGGCTGTTTCCTTTCAAGGACCGTTTTTTGCACCAACTCCGTACGCTTCCATAAACGCCGAGGCGGCAGGTTTTTTAGTTGACAGCACCTTGGGGGACTGGTATAATTGATTTATGATTGAGGGTGTTTCGATAGACGCGCATCGGGATGTCTCAGAGATGATAGAACACCCGCTTGCTGATAGATTAAGGAGAAATGATGAAGAGCGTTTCTTTGTGTAGAGTGATTCTCGCTGTTGTTTTGTGGGTTTTAGTATTTGTGCCGTGCGGTTGCAGCTCGTATGAGCAGCCCGGTGAGACCGTCGCCGAAGGGCGCAGAAGGCATCTGCGAAATGCCAGAATCAACCAGGGAGAGTTGATGGCGGACATGGATAAGTTCATGCAATCCGACAAGCCCAGCAAACTCACCGACAAGAGAATACCCTAAATCGTATTGCGTATCGCGTATAAAAAAAGCGGATAGCGTACAGCGTAGAAAGGCACACGCGCTTATCCGCTAATCGCTATACGCTATCCTCTTTTTCCTATTTTGAAACCCACGCCATCTGAAGTATAATCAATCGCTCGCAGATAATGCTGTCCCGATAGACGTGCATCGGGATACAGAATACTTCAAATACCCTGGTAAGGAATTGCGCTATGAAACCACCGTTCGGGAGAATGAGAGGTTCACAGACTGTATTTTTCGCGATTTGTGGGCTCTTGAGCCTCACGGCGATAGCGGATGCGGCGAGCAGACTTGAGATATCGCTACGGCCTGTAACTCAGGAGCAAGACCCTAACAAAGTGAGCGAAGAAGAAAAATGGAATGTGTCCAATCCACCCGGACCGGCCGACATAGTTCAAATCGATACCCGCGAGGGCACATGGATAAGCGTTGATGTCAGCCCCGATGGATCAGATATCATATTTGACCTGTTGGGAGATATTTACAGAATTCCTATCACCGGCGGTGAAGCTGAAGCTTTGACCGAGGGCATGCCGTGGGACATACAGCCCCGGTACAGTCCCGATGGTCGTTATATCGCTCTGACAAGCGACCGGGGAGGTGGCGACAATATATGGATCATGGACCGCGACGGTTCCAATTCGAGGCAAGTCACGAAGGAAGATTTCAGATTGCTAAACAGTCCCGTCTGGACGCCGGACGGCCGTTACATAGCCGCACGCAAGCATTTCACCTCCAGGCGTTCGCTCGGGGCCGGCGAGATTTGGCTGTACCACGTATCGGGTGGCGGCGGAGTCCAGATGACCAAGCGGCCCAACGACCAGAAGGATCTGGGCGAGCCGGCGTTTTCCCCGGATGGGCGGTATCTCTTCTACAGCCAGGATGTCACGCCCGGCAGCACATTCGAGTACAGCAAGGACTCAAACACCCAGATCTACGTGATTCAGCGGCTGGACCGAGAGACAGGCGAGATCGAGAGATTTGTGACGGGCACGGGCGGCTCGGTCAGACCGACACCGTCTCCCAACGGACGGTATCTGGCCTTTATCAGGCGCGTACGATTCAAGACCACGCTTTTCTTGCATGAGATAGAATCCGGCGCCGAGTGGCCTCTCTATGACGGGCTCGACCGCGACATGCAGGAGACATGGGCGATTCATGGCGTATATCCGAACATCGACTGGACGCCGAACGGCAAGTCAATTGTTTTTTGGGCCGATGGCGAAATTAAACAGATTGATGTACGAACAAAAAAAATAACGGAAATTCCGTTCCACGTTAAAACGCAGCGCAAAGTCGGCAAAGCCCTGCGGTATCCGGTGGAGGTCGCTCCCGAGAAGTTCAAGGTTAAGATGCTCCGATGGGTTCGGGTCTCCCCGGACGGCAAACATGTAGCCTTCCAGAGTCTGGGGCGTATCTACATCCGCAGGCTGCCCGACGGCGAACCGCGGCGCCTGACACGGCAGAGCGATCTTTTTGAATTCTATCCGGCCTGGTCGCGCAACAGTCGTCAGATCGTTTATACGACCTGGGATGACGAAAAATTGGGCAACGTTCGGATCGTCTCGGCCCAGGGGGGGCTGGGCACCTCGATAACGGACAAACCGGGGCATTATATCGAGCCGGTGTTTTCGCCCGACGGGACCAGGGTTGTCTATCGGAAAATATCGGCCGACAGGCTTCGAAGCCCAACGTGGACACACGAGAGGGGCATCTACTCAGTGCCGGTGAGCGGGGGTGAACCGCAGCTTGTCAGAAAGACCGGGAGCCGACCGCATTTCGGCTCCGACAGCGAGCGGCTATACCTGTTGAATAATGAGGCGGGAGACCCGGACGACCGCCGTGCTTTGGTGAGCGTCGAACTGGACGGCAGCGACGAACGAACGCACTTTGTCAGCAAGAATGCCACCGGATACTGCGTCTCACCCGATGGGCAATGGGTTGCCTTTAAGGAACGTTTCAACGCTTATATTATGCCGTTCGTGCGTTCGGGCAGAGAGATTGAAATCGGCCCCAAGGGCAAGGCGATCCCGATAAAGAGAGTTTCGCGCGATGCGGGCGAGTACCTGCACTTTTCGGGCGACAGCTGGCGGCTACACTGGTCCCTCGGCCCCGAACTGTTCGAGCGGGACCTGACGGACGCATTCGCATTTCTCAAGGGGTCGCCCGAGGAGCTTCCCGAACCGCCCGCGAGCGGCATCGACATCGGCTTTGAGGTCGAGACGGATGTCCCCACGGGAAAGCTTGCCCTGGTCGGCGCCCGCATCATTACGATGCGCGGCGATGAGGTTATCAACGAAGGGACGATCCTGATCGAGAAAAACCGCATCAAGGCGGTCGGGTCGAAAGACTCGGTAACAGTGCCGGACGACATTCGAGTCATTGACGTTTCGGGCGACACTATTATGCCGGGGATAATCGACGTCCACTCGCACGGACCTTATGGCAGCAACGGGCTGATACCGCAGCGCAACTGGTGGCGGTACGCCGATCTGGCCTTCGGTATCACGACGAATTTCGATCCGTCCAGCGACACTGCGACCATCTTCGCCGCGGCAGAGATGCAGCGGGCCGGATTGATTGTCGCCCCGAGGACGTTCTCGACGGGGAGGATCCTTTACGGCGCCGCCGGGACGATTAAGGTCGAGATCGATAGTTTGGACGATGCGCGCTCGCACATTCGGCGTCTCAAGGCCGCCGGAGCTTTCTGCGTGAAGAATTACAATCAGCCCCGGCGGGACCAGCGACAGCAGATTATCGCCGCGGCAAGAGAGCTTGACATGATGGTCGTTGCCGAAGGCGCGTCACTTTTCCACCTCGACATGTCGTTCATCGCAGACGGCCAAACAGGGATAGAGCATTGCATCCCGGTTGGAAAGGCCTACGATGACGTTATTCAGTTCTTCTCGGCCAGCGGCACCGGCATAACGCCCACACTGATAGTAGGTTACGGCGGAATCTGGGGCGAAAACTACTGGTATCAGCACGCGAATGTGTGGGAGAATGAAAGGCTGCTGACGTTCGTGCCGCGTGACATTGTAGATCCGCGGTCACGCCGGCGAATGATGGCTCCCGAGGATGAATACAATCATGTTAATTTGGCGCGGTTCTGCAAACAGTTAATCGACGCCGGCGGACACGTCCAGCTCGGCGCCCACGGCCAGCTTGCGGGTCTCGGCGCCCACTGGGAGCTTTGGATGCTCTCGCAGGGAGGATTCACGCCCATCGAAGCAATTCGTGCCGCAACGCTGGATGGGGCCCGGTACCTTGGGCTCGACGGTGACATCGGTTCGCTTGAGCCGGGCAAGTTGGCCGACTTGCTCGTCCTTCAAGACAATCCGCTGGAGGATATCCGCAAATCCGAGAATATCCGCTATACAGTTCTCAACGGCCGCATCTACGATGCCCGCACAATGGACGAGATGGGCGACCGCCCGCGCCGGCACAAGTTCTACTGGCAGATGCAGATGGACTACAATACAAACAGATAGGCAATACCGTGAACGGCAAGACGTTTCTTGTAGCCGCTCGTATCTGCGTGTCCCGACAGACGCGCATCGGGATCGCCCGACGGGCACTAACTCGGTGCATTGACAAGTGTGAGGAGTTCGACGGCTTCACGAATTCCTTTCGCCATGGCCGTGCTGGAAATTGTCGCACCGGACATTGCATCGATGTCTTTTCCGATCCTGATGGCGTCATCCGGACCTTTTCCTTCGAATTGCTTTGTGAAGGCAGACTTGCGGACGTCTCTGCCGTGCGACCAGGGGTACGATACTACAGCAACCCGTTCAATGCCGAGCTGCTTGTCGAACAACACGCGAATTCTAAAGGGACCTGAGCGACCGACAACCTCGGACTCAACACAATAGCCCAGCAGACCTGAAGAGTCTCTGATCTCGCTGACGATGGGGTTGCCGGGACGTCCCGCTGCCGGGACGTCCCTGATTGTCGATATTCTTGATATGTCCGTCGCAGAGGGAAATACTTCGCGCACCGCTTCTATTTGCACCGCACGGGATGCTGCCGGATCGGCGCAACCGGAGATAATCGCCAACATAGCCGCTCCGGCAGCGAACAATATTAGTGATGTCAATTGGAAAAACATCTTAGACATAATCAAATTCCCCTCTGGCAATAGTTTTAGAAAGACCAGCCTATTCCCAGATTCAGCAGATCGTCCAGATCACGTGGGCCGTGGTCGTTGCGAATCTGGTAGTCGGCCTTTACAACTAATTTAGGCGTAAGGTACACGTTGGTGCCGAGAGTCCAATCTCTCCGATTGCCGGCGCCGTTCCTGGATACACGCGAAGGCATTTCGTACTGAGTGTCATAATTTTCACAACGCAGAAAAACAGTCGCATCCGACTTCGCGAGCTTGCCCGTTTTCCATTCTTCCGGCCAGTAGTGATATGCACCCTCGAGATACCAGCCAAAGAATTCATCGGCCACGTTGTTGCCAATCTGCCTGGCGCCGTCGATATAGATGTTCGCAACTACCCCGCGAAAATCCAGTTTCTGCACGGAATATTCAAAATCGGCGGAAGCTATTCCGATCTCTCCATCTGTAATTCCCGGATTGTTGCCTTCGTCCCCGTTGTCCAGTCCGCCGAAGTATCCCGAAACACCCAGGCGTAATGATTCATCTGCGTCGTCATAAACTGTCCAGGAGGGGTAGTAATCCAATCTTCCGGTCACCGCCGGCTCGTTAAGGCTGGGTCTCTCCTTGATGCGGCCCTTGCGGATGCCGTTGGTGGCATCGAATTTAGAGCCGTCAAGCCCCCCCACCACGTATGCTTCATAAGTCAGCGCCGGATTTATGCTGCCGAAGACGCCAACGCCGTCGGAAGACCACGTGGTCGGGATAATATATTTTGCAAAGTTGGGTCTTTCCACCCCATTGAACGTGGGAGGCTCGTGTTTTTTGTTAATGATCCCAATAGGGGTCAGGATTCTTCCGGCCCTGATGTTGAAGTCGCCGGTAAGCAGGAAATCCAGGTATGCCTGCTCGACTGAAATCTCCCCGTCACCGTCATTGACAAAAGCGTGTTCGAGCTCTGTTTCAGAGTGGAATTTGATCCAGTCGGCGAAATCATATCCTATGTACAGAACCAGCCTGTGGAAATCCACCTTGTCTCTTTCAGCGCCTTCGGTGAAGTTGGCATGCACCTCGCCGTAGCCGCCGAATTTCAACCCGCCGAGAGCCAAGCCCGGCCCGCTCAGCGACGACTCCTCGGATTCCGCATTCTTGAGCTCTCGAATCTCAGCAGCCATATCTCCAACTGTCCGCTTTAGCTCTTTGACTTCCCGGCGCGTGGCTTCCAAGTCATTGTCGCCTCCGGCACCGGTTGCCGCGGTGCCAAATAGAGCGACTATACCCAACATCAGCGCGCGCCCAAACAATGAGCAAGTCCTTCGTTTGCGTTTACTATCCATGCTTTTCTCTCCTTTTCTCTTTATCATACTTCCACTGGTTTCCGGCCACACAATGGCCACTACAAAATATCAATTGTTTTTTCTGACCTTCTTGACAACGCCCCCATTAAGATTTTTTCCGAATACCCCCATTGGCACATTTGGGACATATACCAAATATATCGAGTTTATGGCTTTTCTGAATATAACCATGTTTCTTCACAAGCTCATGTTGAATCTTCTCAAGTTTGGGACTGTAAATCTCCTCGAACTTCCCACACTCGACACAAATCAGATGGTCATGATGTTGATGTTCGTACTTGTGCTCATAACGCAGAGCGCCGTCTCCAAAATCAACTTGTCTGCATAGGCCCGATTCACAAATAAGCTTCACCGTTCTGGCTACCGTTGCATACCCTATCCCTCGATGCTTCTTTCTGACCAGGTCATACAATTCCTGAACGGTCATATGTTTTTCGGTGCCGAGAAACACGCCCAGCACCTTGTCTCTCTGCTCGGTGTGTCTGAGCCCCTCTTCAGCGACAAATTGCTCGAACTTCTGTTTGGCGTCCATTACCTTCGATTCCTACACGGCAGTTTCACGACTATCACAGTCTAATCCGCAAGTCCTGCACGGCCCCAACAAGCCCTACCTTGCTTGTTGATAATGATAATGATAATCAATATCGCATGTTCATATATTGTTTGTATCGCGTCAACAATTTTTTTAGAAAAAATCTCGCGACACTTTCGCAGAATTTTCTTCCGTCGTGCTCGCCGCTTTTTCAACTGCGCCTGTCAACAATTCATTACTTCCGCAATAATAAGAACTTATACGCACCGTCCGATTGCCTGACACAACGCGCACAGCCAAGGCATTTTTGCTGGAATCCACTCCGAAAAAAAATGCAGAATTGATACTTTAGCCCGCCCGCTATCGTCACGATTGATTGATCTTGTGGATTGCCACTCCCAATCTACCGGCTGCCTCAATAATCCTTGAATCCCCTCATCCATTTGGGCCAGTTGTCAGGCTGTACGCCGCCGGCTTTAGTCCACCGGTTCGCCGTGTCGAACTCGCGATGCCACTTCAACGTCCACAACTCTTTTAGTCCGACCTTTCTGGCCGACCAGTCCATGAAAAGCACATTGACGAAGCCTTCGTGCCGTTCTATGCAGAAAGGATCCATGCCCTGGCTCGGCCAAATACTCAATTCAGGCGCATCGATGTATGCAGGCGGTTGTGAAAACACCTGGGGCCATCCTCCGGGACGTCGGCTGTCCAATAACACCGGTATGTTGCCGGCGCCTTTGTGATTTACGTGATGCCAAGCCAAATCCTCCAAGTCCTGCGGCCGGCGAAAACGCATGGATAGGCACCAACCGTTTGAGCCGTAGCTGCCCGAAGGCCGCTTGTGATTGGGGCATATCCAGGCCTGTGCGGAGCTGATTTGCCGGCCGAATCCAAATTTTATGGCTGCCGGGCACAGGAAATGTTCATCGAAATCACCGCCGTAATACAAGATCGGATCAGCCGGACATTCCCACCGGGGATCTATCCCGTCAGCGAAACGATCTTCTTCATCGGCAAGGCGCACTTTGAAAATAAGGCCCCACTGTTTTAGGTTGGCCTGACATTTGACCGCCTTGGCCTGTTTCCTGACCCGCTGCAATGCGGGCAGCAGTACAGCCATGAGCAATGCGATGATAGCAATGACCACCAACAACTCGATCAAAGTGAAGCCCTTTGTCTTTCGCATGGTGGGTTCTTTGCTTTTTCCTTAGAGAAGCGTGTTCCTCGACCAACATTCAATTTCAGCCTGATACGATCAACCTTGGTTTACTTTGTTCATCATAACACAATCGGCGGCGGCAACGCAATCTTTTAGCGGCCGGATGGTTGTAGCGTCGGCTTTCTGCCGGACATATAGAATTGCATGACCGGCGGGAATTCCTGAATCCGGTATTGACTCGTCCCGCTCAATATGCTACTAAATAGATATGAAATTATCAAATAATTTTTAGTGGAGACGGACCTAAACCCAGCTAAGACAGCGGCAACGTCAGCCTCCGAGCCAACGAAGAAAGGGACCATACCGGGTGGCTTGAAGAGCGGAGAACATACAATGCGGGATGAGCGAAAGACCAACGCAGAACTGATCGAGGAGTTGAGCATGTTGCGCAGCCGTGTTGCACAGATTGAGCAAGCCGACATCAGAGATGAATCCGACCAGACATTCAGGATGGTTTTTGATAATGCACCCGACGGTATGCTGCTGGCTGATGCGGAGACCGGGAAATTCTGTATGTGCAACAATGCGGTCTGCCAAATGTTAGGTTTTGATCGTGAAGAGATCACAAAGCTGCGAGTTTCGGACATCCATCCTGCTGAGCATTTACCCTGTGTCATGGAGCAGTTTGAGAGGCAAGCCAGCGGAGAACTGTCGCTCGGAAAGAATATTCCGGTCAAGAGAAAAGACGGCAGCGTTTTTTATGCCGATATCAGTTCGTCCCCGACGACATTGGCCGGAAGAAAATATTTAATGGGGGTCTTTAGAGACGTCACTGAGCGCAAGCTGGCCGAGCAGGCGCTTCAGGAAAGTGAAGATAAATTCAGGAGAATCACCGAGCGGGGATTCGACGTTGTGTTGACGGCCGACCTGAACGGAACGCTGACGTACGTCTCTCCATCAACCACAAGGGTATTCGGCTACACACCGGATGAGATGGTCGGGAAAAGCGCCATGCAGTTTACCGTCGATTCGAGCTTGCCGGAAGTGATACGGCAATTCAAAGAAGTCGCCGAGGGCAGGAGCTTCGAGGGCCGGGAGGTTGAGATTCGCCGCAAAGACGGCAACATCGCCGTTGTCGAACTGAATTGCGAGCCAATTTCCAAAGACGGCAGGCTCATCGGCGCCATGGCAAGCGCACGTGATATCACTGTGCGCAGACGGGCGGAGAATGCGCTGCGCGAGAGTGAAGAAAAGTACAGAACTTTAGTGGAAAGCGCGGGCGAATCTATCGCGTCAATCGACAAAGACGGAGTCTTTCTGTTTATGAACAAAATAGGCGCCGAGCGGTTGGGAGGCAAACCCGACGACTACGTCGGAAAATCAATGTGGGACCTGTTCCCAAAAGAAGTCGCAGACCAACAAATGAGTAGCGTGCAAAAGGTTATGGAAACAGGAAAGGGAATGACTGTTATAGTACCGACCGAACTACAGGGGCAATTGCGATGGCACAACACGACCGTTGAGCCGTTAAGAGACGGCAGCGGTAAGGTAGTGAGCGTGATGGTGATAGCAAGAGATATACATGATGTGAAACAGGCGGAAGAAGAACTGAGCAGGTATCGCGAAAAAATGGCTCGCGCTGAACAACTGGCCTCGCTGGGAACCTTAAGCGCCACTGCGGCTCACGAACTGACTCAGCCTCTAACGGTTGTCCGTTTATCACTTGATAATCTATTGGACGATCTCAAAGCGATGTCAATTCCGGAGACTGTCATAAGAAGACTTCAAAACAGTCTGACTGAAGTCTCCAACCTCACTTCAATCATAGACAGGTTTCGCAGTTTTGCGAGGAAATCCTCGGAACGGACTGTCGAACAAGTCGATTTGAACACAGTCGCCGAAAATATTGCGAGGTTGTTGAATGAAAGCTCACGGCAGGCAAGAGTCACGCTGCAACTAAAAGATATGGACAAACTGCCGCCCGTAAGCATGAATGAGAGAGACTCAGAACAGCTATTCTTTGCCCTTGTTCAAAACGCCATCCATGCAGCCGACGGCAAAAAGGATCGCCAGGTTGTGATCGGTGGTCTTGTGAAAGACGACCGTATCGAGTTGCGCTTCTCCGACGACTGCGGGGGTATTGCACCTGAATACCTTGATAATGTTTTTGAGCCGTTTTACACCACGAAACCCACGGGGCAAGGGACCGGCCTGGGATTGTGCATCGTGCAGGACATCGCGACTCGGGCCGGCGGCAAAGTCAGCGTCGAGAGCGAACTCGGCAGAGGTACGACTTTTCTCGTCACTTTGCCTGTTTATGAGGCCGGGATATCGTGAAAATACGTATTTACCACAAACGCAATACGAGAGACGAGAGACGAACGACGAGACACGAAGGACGAGACATCAATCGTCCATCGCCAATCGTCTATCATAACTATGACAGGTAGCCCGGAACAATTAATATTCGTTGTCGATGATGAGCCCAAGGTCTGTGAGGCAATCCGCGAGACCCTTGAGGAATCGGGGGCAAAGGTTACCTGCTTTGCCCGCGCAGCCGAGTGTCTTGAACGATTGCGCTGCCGAAGGTGCGATTTACTTATCACCGATCTGAGAATGCCGGAAATGGACGGCATTGAATTGTTGACAAATGCCAGAGCCATTGCTCCGTTGTTGCCTGTTTTGATGATAACCGGCTACGGCGACATACCCACCGCTGTCCAGGCCGTAAAGGCCGGAGCTGTTGATTTCATCGAGAAACCTCTGGCGAAAGACGATTTTCTCCGGAAGGTAAAATCGATATTGCAGGATAGTCCTTCGGCCGGTGCTTCCATGGCTGCATCGTTGACGCCGCGTGAAACGAGAGTGCTGGAATTGATCGTTGAGGGCAAAACCAACCAGGAAATAGCCGATCTGCTCCACCGTTCCATAAGGACCATTGAAGTGCATCGCAGCCGTGTGATGAACAAGCTCGGCGCCGAAAACCTTATTGATCTGCTCAAGCGAGCTGCGGCGATAGGATTGGTCGATCTGCCGGCAAAACAAGAACCGGACTAGATCACACGGAACTGCGAAAACCATCCATAAGCATCTGTTTGCCGGCCATGATTGAGATTCCAGTGCGGGTCTCCGGCCCGTGCATTCGACATATACGAGGATTGGCAGATTTGCAGCTTTTCACGCCGAATCCTTTGGAAAACTCTCAGAATTCTGAGTTTTTCTCGCCCCATGACAGCGTGGCGAAATCGCCATTTGCGGTTGCCGCGATTTTTTTTGCAGAAAAGTCCATGTCTGTTGGATACCCGAAAAAGACATCAATGAACAACCGGCTCGGCCTCGTCATTGTATCCTCGGCGTAACACCTTGTAAACCCGACACTTACAGCTATACAACTCACGAAACCATCACTGCCGGCAATCTTTCTCTTTTCGCACGAATCCGAGTTGCAGGTGCCGGAATAGAGAGAAACGGAGAAAATCTTGAAATTTTCCTTGACGCGCGAGTGGACAGTCTGATATTATAAGAAGCGTAAAGTTTGTGCCCGCATCGGTACATACGTGAGGAGTTGTGGTTTTCCGACAGGTAGGTCTTTGTGGTCTCTTGGGAGTTTTCTCCGGGGACGCAAGGCGATGGTTTAGCCATGACCGGTGGACTTGTGCGATTCGGAGCTTTGACCTTTACCTTCAAGTTGAAGCTAACGTTTGGAGAAAGGAGGTGGTGTTGGTGTCAGATCGCAAGGACTTATCCCGGGCAGATATAGTTATAGTATAGGCGCGATCTAATCTAAAACACGAAGGTGAAGATTCAGCGTTGATTCAAGTAAAACATTTAGTGTCTTTTATGAGGAGGATTATGATGTTTAGAAAAATGGTTGTCTTAATGTCCTTTGCTTTAATGCTGGGATCGGTCAGTAACGCTGAGGACATCAAGTGGACCGATCTTGGTGCCGACCACCTGTGGAGCACGCCGGAAAACTGGGATCTGGGTAGGGTTCCCACTCTGGCCGATGACGTCTTGATCGACGTGCCGGCCGCGGCAGAGCCGAACGGCCCGGTTATCCAGGACGGGATCGATGCCGAGTGCAATGGGATTTGGACGGAAGCCGCCGGTGAACCCACGTTGACGATTACCGGCGGATCACTTGTGGTCGGAGAATGGATTTGGTGGGGCGACGGTGCCGATTCCTTCGGCATCTGGACAATGAATGGCGGCACCGTGGATGTCGCCAATGAATTCGAGCTTGGATGGGGCGGCGGTGCAGGTACCCTGACTATGACCGGCGGTACGATCAACTCCGGTAAGTTCAAGGTTCCTACGGGGAGCGGAGCATTTGCCGAAGCATTCCTCAATGGCGGCACCTATAACGTCACCAAACCTGGCGGCCTTGACTTTGGAAACGAAAACGGCCTGATGGATATTACAAAAGGTACGTTAGTGCTGGAAGGTGATGATACGGCGAAAGTCAATGATCTTATCGCAGCCGGTCAGATTACCGCCTACGGCGGCGCCGGCGAATTCGAATTGGACTTTGATGTAAGGAATCCCGGCAAGACTACGTTGACAGCGAGTTCGCCAGCGAAGGATCCAATTCCGGCTGATGGTGCCGCTGGTGTTGCTGCCGCACCTAAGATTAGCACCTTTGCCAGCAGCGACGTACCCAAGGATGTTCCGGATGCTTATGGGAACATTCCAAGAGGAGTAACTTCCATTTTGACGGCAGCGGATTCGATCAAGATTAAGGATCTCAACGTCGAACTTGATATCACGATGCCCGGCAATAACGCCGACCTGAATGTGTTCCTCACATCACCTGACGGCAAGAAGGTCAAGCTGTTCGACGACGTAGGCTTCAACAAAAAGAACTTCAAGAACACCATTCTCGATGACGAAGCCGGCACATCAATTAAAGACGGCTCTGGGTCGTTTACAGGAATCTACAAGCCCGAAGGCTCGCTGTCGGACTTCGACAACCGCGACACCACAGGCGACTGGGAGCTGAAGATCGAGGATGACTGGAACGGCGGCAGCGCGACATTGAACTCGTGGCGGATAGTCGTAGAGAATCCAATCCTCGTAAGCTGGACGCCCGGGATTGATGCGGCTTCACAGGATGTGTACTTCGGCAGCGCTCTCGACGTCAACGGTGTTGCCGATCCCGAATTTATCGCCAACGTGCCGGGTGATGTCGATACTATTGACGTCAGCCCCCTTGAATTAGGTACGACTTATTACCGGCGAGTCGACACGATCGGAGACGACGGCACCATAACCGCCGGCGAAACCTGGAGCTTCTCAACCGCAACCGATCTCGGCAACCTCGAGATAAAAGTGGGGATTGCCGACAACAGTGACGATGCCGAGCAGCACCTTAACGACGGCAGGATAGATTCAGGCAGCAGCGATCTCGAGCTGCCGTACGAAGATGCCGGCGCTCCCCCGACGGACCAGCAGGTAATCGGCGTGCGCTATGCCGTTGACCTCGGACAAGACGCCACGGTCGTCAGTGCGTACCTGGAGATCCAGGCGGACAAAGCCAACAAAGAAGGAACCCTGGAACCGGTGAATCTTATCATACGGGGTGAGCTGAGCCTCGATGCAGCGCCGTTTGAGGGGATCACCAACAACATTACCGACAGGCCAACTACAGAGGCGAGCGTCAAGTGGTCCATCCCGCCCTGGACCGAGATTGGCCCCAAGTACCAGTCACCGGACATCTCCGGCATTATCCAGGAGATAATCAGCCAGGAAGGCTGGTTGGCCGGTAGCGGTCTTGCGCTGATCATCAGTGATGACCCGGACGATCCGTCGACCGGTCTTCGAGAGGCCGAGGCAGGCCCCGGGGACGACTCGGCGCATCTGCACATAGTGGCTATCACTGAAGCAGCCAGCAATCCGAGCCCGGCTAACGGCGCCGTGGACACGGTCCAGGATACGGTCCTTAGCTGGTCGCCCGGATTCTCCGGCGTTTCACGCGATGTGTATTTCGGAACCGAAAGTGAGCCGCCGAAGGTGGAGGCCACGACCGGAACCGCCTACGACGTCGGCAAACTCGCTACCAGCACGACGTACTACTGGAAGATCGACGAGTACGACGCAGACGGCAACAAGCAGGAAGGCGCTGTCTGGAGCTTTACGACCGTTATCGGCGAAGCTATTGATCCCGATCCGACTGACAATGCCGCGGGTGTGCCTCTGGATGCGGTTCTCAGTTGGACACCTGGAGGTACCGCCGTTTCGCACGATATATCCTTCGGCGCGAGCAGTCCACCAGCGCTTATGGGTACCACGACAGAGACCAGCTTTGATCCCGCACTTGTTGGCGGACTCGAAGCGGACACAATGTATTACTGGCAGGTTGATGCGACCGAGGCCGACGGCACCAAACACGAAGGCGAGATCTGGAGCTTTAAGACCGCAGGTCCCAATGCCGGTGCGAAAGCACAGTACTATAAAGGCATGAATTTCGAGGAGCTGGTCTTGAGCAGAACAGACCTTCCGATCGACTTTGAATGGGGCGATGGCGAACCAGATCCGGCGGTTGGCGCCGATAGCTTCTCGGTAAAATGGACGGCCGACCTTGTGCCGGTAGTCTCTGATACCTACACCCTATCGACGTTAAGCGATGATGGTGTTCAGGTGTGGCTGGACGGCGAGCTGATTATTGACAACTGGACCGATCACGGAACGACCTTGGATCAGAGCGAGCCGATAGAACTCGTCGCCGGCGAAAGCTACTTCCTTGAGATGGCGTTCTATGAGAACGGCGGAGGTGCGGTGGCAAGGCTGCACTGGGAAAGTCCCACACAGGCAAGGCGACCCATTGGGGCGTTGCAGGTGCCGCTAATCGCCCTCGATCCGGACCCGGCTGACGGGGCTGTGGTTGAGGCAACATCCGTGATCGTTAGCTGGGGCGCAGCGCCGACCGCTGTTTCGTACGACGGGTACATTGGAACAGCCCCGGATGCACTCGAGTACCAGGGCAACTTAGCCGACACAATGGTTGGTATCGGCTCGCCTGACTTGCCTGTTCCGGATGGCCTTGTGCCCGGTACGACGTACTACTGGCGCATCGATGCGGTCGAAGCCGATCCCAATGTGGTGCACGAGGGCGACGTCTGGAGCTTCACGGTCCTGCCGGTCGAAGCCCACAATCCCAGCCCGGCTGATGGAGCCGAAAACGTGGACATTGCCGGCGTAACGCTTAGTTGGACGTCCGGTCTCGGTGCGAAGCTGCACTCGGTGTACTTCGGCGACGATCTTGATACCGTTACCAATGCCACCGGAGCACCTCCGCTACCGATGACCACCTTCGATACGGGCCCGCTTGAGGAAGGCAAGACCTACTACTGGCGTGTGGATGAGTTCAATCCGCCGACCAATATCACAGGTGCGGTATGGAGCTTCACGACAACACCACCGGCACCGAAACCGGAACCAGAACCGGAACCGGAGCCGGAGCCGCTGGGCAAGGCCTCTGATCCTGCACCGGCTGACGGGGCGGATATCTCCAGTACGTTTACGATCCTCGGATGGACCGCCGCGGAAGGTGCAGTCTCGCACGACTTGTACATCAGCGACAGCCTTGACGATGTGACCGCAGGCGCAGAAGCGGCGCTCGCAGGCAACCTGACCGAAACGGGTGCTGTTGTCGGCCTTCCCGGATTGCCTATTCCGGACGGTCTCGTCGCCGGTACGACATACTACTGGCGTGTCGATGAGGTCGGAGCCGACGGCACTTCTGAAGGTGACGTCTGGAGCTTTACGGTCGCGCTGTAGTCTGTGCGATTGACAACGTAGATTAACACCTATTCGGGGCCTATACCGATTAATTCGGTATAGGCCCCGTTGTTTTTCGGACAGTTGCAAGTACATTCCAAAACGAAATGTCGCGCAATGTCAATTTGTGGAACCGCAATGATTTACACCGACAAAGAACTCGTGGATACGGCCTACAACTATCATGTCCGGCCGGCGAGTCATCCGGAGTAACCGGCATTAGCCGAACAGAAATACAGCATTTTGTGTCACTATGTACCCATTAGTGCGCAAGGTGGGCTGTGAGCATCTGCTTGCAACTTTTTTTTATGCGCCGAGCATGTTCGGCATACGAAAAATCCCACGTCATTACCCGGCGTGGGGGAAAAGATGAATGGGCCCGGGAGGATTCGAACCTCCGACCAATGGATTATGAGTCCACTGCTCTGCCGCTGAGCTACAGGCCCTAAACTCGGCATAATATATTAGCTTTTCGGCCTGCCGCAACATTTTTTTGTCGGCCGAGCCTATCTGCTAACACGACACAATATAACATATACGAACTACTTCGGCAACATCTTCTGAGGCAAGCCCGTAGTCAGGCCGGGTCGAGGCAAGTGATTCTATCTAAAGGAAAGCCTCTTATTCTTTTTCGGAAAGGTCGATACAGAGTAATTCCCGGTCATTTCTGGCATAAATGCGCTTGTAGGCAAAGGCCGGATGGGACCAGCAGACGCCGCCCCGCCGGCCCAGTTGACCCTCGGTCGGCTCGATAATCTTAGCTCGGCTGATCTGCCTGAATCCTTCGGGCGAGAGCTTGCTGATAATCAGCTCCCCGCGTTCGTTAAACATCCACACCTTATCTTCGTGTCGCACTATATGAATATTGGACCACCTGTCTTTCGGCGCCGAGTACGAAGCCCGGTCGTCTAATGCCTGCCATTTTTCTTTTCCAGTGACTTTATCAAACGCAACCAGGCAGGCGTTGTTCTTGCCGCCGATGTGCACTATGAGCAGATCGTCCTCCGCCAGCGGTGCGGCGGCAATGCCCCAAATGGGCAACTTGATTTAATACTCAGTCTTGAGGTCTTTGTCCCAGACCACGTCTCCTTAGCCGGCCGAGCGGCAGGTGACTATGGTTTAAGTTGTTGAAATGTAATGACATCCTGTCGAATTTGTCAATCACTTTTAGCGCAAAAAAGCAGCCTTGTCGTTGACGGGCATGTGTCATCAACGACCCTTTTCCTACCGTCCGGCGCCCCCGAAGAGGATACCACGTAGCTTCAACAACCTATCTTGCCGGCAACTCGGGGCCGGAAAGAGCTTGCCGGCACGTTTTTCTCTCTCCCACTGCTTTGGTGGGAGCTTGAAATTGGCTTTGATTGGCTTTGTTTTGCCCGTGGCCGGGGCGGGGCAACTTTTGATAAACATCCTGCAGTAAAGATGTTACACCTGTTTGGGGCAGAGACAATTGGCTTTGTTTTGCGCAATTGACAGTATTATCCTGTTCGTCAGCATTATCCATAGCAGAATCAACTTCGGCTATATATTTCTGCTTTTCGATATCGTTGGCCTCCATTTTGCGCATCAGTTGGAGCTTCTTTAGCCTGGTCATTGTCTTGTCCAGGCTTTGTTCGATCCGCTGTTCATACATAAGCAGACGTTCGAGGACCCTTGAATGTGCGAAATCATCTATAGCGATACAGCCCAGGCCCTTATCCTCGTGATAGAATCTAACAATGTCCTGGGGCAGGGACATTT
>NJBM01000045.1 GCA_005223045.1 Planctomycetes bacterium B3_Pla
CACCGGAAGAGAATTGGCTCACGAAGGCCGGCGCCAGCAGTCGCAAATCTATGTGTCGGGGTCAGTGCGACCGACAAGCTCTAAGTCTTTTCTGTATAAAGAGTTATGGAAATATGACCCTCTTGTCGACCGACAACTCCGACATTCACTAAGACCATTTCTACAGGTATTGAGCAATATCTCAAGGTCTTGATATGATGCCCCCGCTATGGAAACCAAGAGATAACTTCTTGTCTGACAAGTAGTTATCTCTTTTTTGTGTGTCCAAAATTAGCCCGTTATGAACCTGCGATTTTGTGCTATTAATCACAAGGTCGGAGGTATGAAATGACCCCCCGCTATGCTGACCAAGAGATAACTTCTGTTGTGACAAGGAGTTATCTCTTTTTTTTATGCCAAAATTAGCCCGCTATGAACCTCCGACCACCCGTTACGAACCTCCGTGGCTATTTTACATGCTGATTACCACCTCCGACCCTTCGGGTCAAAAAGGTTCTTGAAGAGAGCGCATACGAATGAGGTCGCAGGTATGAAACTCTGCCCCGCTATTGGAATCAAGAGATAACGTCTGTGGCAATAAGGAGTTATCTCTTTTTTTTGTTCTGAGTTTTTTTGCCCGATATTAACCATGACCAGAGAAGACTTATAACCAAATGTGCGAAAGATTCTTGACACTACCTTTGATCAAGAATGATCCGGTGCACTTGTTGGCAACGGATGCAAGTGTCCGATTAGTTGTGGGAGAGAATCGTATCGGTTCAAACATATACCTAAGGCACCTCCTCCGGGATGAAGCTCTACAAAGTCAGTGACCGGCAACAGACCGAAGCGGCGGTAGAATGCCACACGTATAAACTGCTTGACGTCATCCACTCTTGCCTTCTGCAAATCGACATGCAGTTGAAAATAGTCTCCCTGTCCCGCAGCATTCACGCGCACGGCGACGGCATCGCTGCCAAACGCCTGCTTGAGCATAGCCTCGGCAAGGTCAATCAGAGCTAACCCGCGGAAGAAATTCGACCCTTCCAGACGATGGAATTCAGGGGGATTCTCAGGTGATAGCGATTCATCATCCAGTCCTCGGTTGTAGTCAAACGGTGTAGCACCGTAGCGCTCTAACCAGCGGTTCATGAGTTCCGGCCCACAAGCCCCTCTCTCCCACTCAAGCTCACTCTCCATTTCCTGGCGGCGAGGCAGCTTCTGATGTGCTATGTCCACACATCGGTCCCCTCGCTGCGACCAGGTGACATGCTCGATCCAGTGCTCAGGATCGTGAATCAGACGGAAATTCTTGGCCACTTCGGCGAAGAGGTACGCTACGATTGCTCGAAGAGGAATGCCCTTTTCTTCTGTGACTTGTCCTGATGCTGTTGCGCGTCGCAAGAGCGGATTGCGCCATCCGGCAAGAAGTGACGAGAGTGTGATATCCGCTCTCTGGATAGCAGTGGGCTCATCGAGCCGATACACCTCTATAGACTGATTAACATACCAGTCGCGACTCGCATGCATTTGCTGCGTCAACTCTTCTTGTGTGATCAGAAGCGGCAACTGCCGCAGAATCGAGCAGATCCAGAGGCGACTCGTCTGACTCAACAGCCCATCCGACAGCAAGTCCGGTTCGATCTGCTTGAAGAAGTCAGTATCAAGTGGCAAGCGTGTGAGGACTGCGGCAATCTCGGCAGCCTTACCGGTCATCTTCCGCATTTCGCCAGTGGTCAGAGGGCCGCAAGCAACGGCTTGAGCGTACATACCCCAAGACCAGCGCCAGGCGTTGCGGTCGCGGTCAACGCTGTATGGGAAGATAACACCGAACCGGTCGGTCGGAACCGGGTATGTCCCCAAGATTTGGTAGTTGTCCTTTGGATTGGAGGAAATCAGTGTTCCCTGTCCGGCCTGCCCCTTCTGTTCAGTCGCCTGGTCCAGTGACCCGGCGCGCACACCGGTGCCATATTCGGCTTGACAAGCCAAATGGACGAGCAGGTCCGGCGGGATGCCAATATCAAAGAACGCATTTATCGCATTTTTTACGGCTACCGTTACAGCGGAAGAGCTCGAGAACCCGCCCTGAGGGATGTTCCCTGTAGAGGCGATGCGCAAGCCCTTGAAATTGTCGCGCCCGAGATGCTCCTGCACTCGTGCGCCCAGGTTCCCGCTGCGCAGCGTACGCATGGACGCGATGGCGTTGCTGACAAGGGCGAAAGGCCGCCGCATGTTATTGCTCACCCAGAGAGATGGCGGCGGCAGCGGCTGGTTCTTCTGGCGTCGTTGCTCTAATTCATCATCGCTGAAATATCCTAACGATAAAAGCACACTTTCGCTCATATGCGTGCCAAATTCCTCGTAGGCATGCAAGTCTGATATATCTTCGCCAGGATACATCGTATCGTCATCCGACGAGACGAAATCAGTTTTCTCACGATACTGCGGGTTCGTTGGAAACAAGTGGATTCGGCGGTCGTCTGCTGTCTGCACCAGCACCAGGATCTGCTCGTCGCCACCGGCACGGCCGGCACCGATGGACATCTGCCAGGCGGGACCGAAAAACCGGTTCATGTCCGGGTGCATGAAGGCAATGCGCAGGCGTCCTCCCGAAATGCCAATCCCCACGGGGCGGTCAGACTTGAATCCCAGCTTCTCTTGCTCAATAACCGAGACAAGCTCTCCCAACTGCCGCGTGATTGAAGCGATCTGGCCGGGCGGACGGTTAGCGGCGATAGCATGGGCTGCCTGCAATACCTGTGACTCTTCAGGAAACAGCGACCCGCCGGTGGATCTTAGATGACCCTCCAACAATGCAAGGTCCATCGGTCTGGTCACATCAGCACACAGCAAATCATACTCCGGATCAGAGACCGCAACGGTCATCGTGCGGATGTCGGCGTTTTGGCTGCTGATCGACTGGATGATGTCGGTCAGATAGTACTGTCCTTGCGCATTGTCATTGGTGAGATCCCGCAGGTGTCGCATCAAGCTGGCTGCACGAATCACGTAAAGCGGACAATTGCCCTCGATCGAGCCTGGCAGCAGTTGATGTTCTGGGCTCTGCTTCTCAGCGGAGATATCCTGCTGCTCAATTATGCGCACAACCCGGTGGTTCTGGTCCCTCAGTATACGGCCCTTGCCACGGTCTTTCGGTGGCTCATAGAGCGCGGTCAAGAGCGTCAGGTCGGCCTCATGTGCCCCGGTTCGGTGAACCTCCCATATACGGCGGAATATGGAGGACGGCACGATGCGGTCACCCATGCTAATGATGAGCGCTGGGTTCTTCTCCATCAATGGCGACACACTAAACGCTTCCAGAGTGGCAAAGGCGGTTCCTCCTATTGGATCGTCCGACCGGACATAGATGTTGTCACTTCCAAGCTTGCCTGAGACTTCATCATGGCGATAGCCAACCAGGCAGATCACTGGTGATGGACTGAAGCGACGGAACGCATCAATCGAGTGACGAGCCAGTGGGGTCCCATGCACAAGTTGGACACACTTTGGCTCTCGACCAAACCGCGTACCCTTGCCTGCAGCCAGTATCACAAGCACAGGCACATCTGGCCTGATGCCGTTGTAGAATGTAAGGCTTTCAGGGTTGAGTATCTTCTCGTAGTCAAGCGTTACGGCAGTTCTGAGGGGGCGAACCGTTGCAGGTCTTGGTTTCTTTGCTTGTTCCATGCGTTTGGCCTACGACAAGGGCAAGGCGGTGGTCGTAAGCCGCCTAGCACCCCAACGGCGGAATCTTAGCCGGGTCCTCTTGCACACTCTGCCAAAGAGGATACAAACACCAGCTCAATTCGTCCAGGCATTTCGCGCGAATCCGGCGACTATCCGATCAGCAATTCTGTTACGATTTTCGTACATCAAAAGCAGCTTTACTGTTCGATATCGCTCAATCTTTGATGCTATACGAGACTTTTTGCATGATGAAGCATTCGCCGGCCAGCGTTGGCTCAAAGATCAATAACGGACCGCGTTAAGAGTCATGGAGGTGGCACGTTTGATTTGCGGTGATACGGCCGATTGCTTTGTTTTCATTGATTTTTGGCCAAGAGAGTGTATAATGATGAGTGGATCTTCTTGGTAAGTCTCCAAGGTAAAGCTGGTAGATAGCCATGCACAAACGAGAAGGTTTCACATTGATAGAGCTGTTGGTGGTAATTGCGATCATCGCACTATTGATGGCGATATTGATGCCAGCACTACAGCGGGTGAAGAAACAGGCCAGGACCGTTGCTTGTTTGACCAAACTCAAGCAGTGGGCTCTGTACTTCTCGATGTATGCCGAGGACCATGACGGTTATTTTATGGAAGGGTGGCAAGGTCGTTCGGGCGCTGATGATAATAATCGATGGGTAAGAGCCATGGGAGCGTACTACAAGTGGGACAGCGATCTTACCTGCTGTCCAGAGGCCACACAGCCCTGGTTTACGGAGAATGGTACTCCTACGGGTCTGCGAGGAACATTCCGCGGTTCGACCTCAGCCTGGGGCTATTACGGGCCGGGAACCGCCCACCAGCGGCTTGGATGGCTAAAGCCCATGCGCGGCAGCTACGGGATAAACGGCTCGTGCAATAATCCGGAGCCGGAACTAAGTGCCAGCGGCACATTCGAGACAAACCACTGGAGGAGTCCCAATGTTAAAGGAGCCGGTTATGTGCCACTGTTCTTGGGTGGCCAGCGGTACAATTTCTGGCCACAGCACACCGATCCACCTCCGGAATTTGATGGTCAAGTATGGGAGGGAAGCACGAACATGGCCCGGGTCTGTCTCAACCGGCACAAGGGATTTGTGAACGGCATCTTTTTGGATTTCTCTGCCAGGAAGATAGGACTTAAGGAGTTGTGGAAGCTGAAGTGGCACAGGAAATCCAACACAGCTGGTCCTTGGACTTTGGCTGGTGGCGTCCGACCAAGCGATTGGCCCGGATGGCTGAGGCCTTTCAAAGATTACTAGATAGAATTACGATCGCACAAAAGTGGTACGGTCACCTATGAAGAGCTCAAAGTCAAATACTATAATCCCTGTTGCCACAAAAAACTTTCTTTGAGGCATTCATGTCACGACCTATTAGTCAACATTTACTGCTTACATTGTCTCGCTTCTGACGGTGAGGGCGCCTCCGAATCAATAACGCCACCGAACGGGTCATTGGCCTGACGTACAAGATTCGGGCCAAGACGATGCGCGGTTTTAAGAGTTGGGACAAGGCCTTGACTCACCCATATCTATCTCAGTATTTGCGCGGTGAGGATGGCAAGTGTGACCTAAGGAGGGTTATCTGAAAGCCAGTGAAAATGAACGAGTACTTTGGCAAAAAATTCCGCCACAATCCTTGGGATGATTACTTGATGGCCAGACGTGTTGAAATCGAGACCCCTATTGTGGTATTATTGAGACTGTGGCGTGCAGGAGCACCGATCATGGAGCTAAATGGGAAATCCCGGTTAAATAATAATTGTGACATGAAGAATCGCAGTATGAACAAAATATACATACCGGTATTATTGTGTTCTGCGCTATTTTTCATTTCCGGCTGTCAGCTTCAACCAAATCAAATGAAGGCCGACCTGGACTTTTTGTTTAAGACCATTGAAGAAGTCCACCCGAATATGTACGCATATATAAGCGACGATGAATTTGGCCAACATCGCAAAAGGTTATATGGCCAAATCAACCAGCCGCTGACGCGAGCAGAATTCTACAAGCTTGTCTCGCCCGTTGTAGCTGAGTTGAGGAGCGGTCACCTCCGTCTCTGGCCTCCGAAAGGCGATTTTAGAGCAACTAGTAGCAACGTTTTTGCAATAGGACTACGCTGGGATGGGCAGAACGCCATCTTGAAAGAAAACTATGGGCCAGAGAACTTACCTCTCGGTGGAAAACTGCTTGAAATAAACGGACAAGATGCTAACTCTATCATATACAAGTTCGCAAGGTACACGGCCGACGAATGCAAAAATGCGGACCCTTGGATTATAGAAAGAGCTGATTTTTTGCGTTTCTACCTTTGGCTGGAATTTGGCGATGCCGAGACTTTGGATCTAAAAATAAGAGCAAGAGATGGAAAAGAGGGTCATTGCACTGTTACAGCCTTTCCTGCGCGCAAACTCGCAAAGCGGGTTAAGGATAACGAGAATAAGTGGTCCTACCGTCACCTTCCCGAATACAATACGGGTCTGATGGAAATAAATCTATGGCAGAATACTCCTCAGTTCAACGAATTCCTAAACAAAACATTTGAGACAATTGACGACAATAAAGCGTCAAATCTGATCATTGATATTAGAGACAATCCCGGGGGACGCAGCCCGCCAGTTCAGTGGATATTAGAATATCTCACCGACAAACCCTTTAGAACAGCTGAAAAGATAGAAACCAAAGTATCTAAGCAGTTCCTTCAAGCTACTGGAAGGACTCTTGAAGAATTCCGAAGAATGTTGGGAGATGAAAGCATAGAATTTGGACGTGTGATTATCCAAAACATCCATTTAAGAAAGCCAGTGGATAAACCACATCGATTTGGTGGAAATATTTTCGTTCTCATAGGTCGACAGACAGCTTCTGCAAGCGTAGAATTCGCTTCCACAATAAAGTGTTTCAACATTGGCGTCTTAGTGGGAGAAGAAACGGGCGATGCAACCGTAAGCTTTGGCAATACGTTTTCTTTTAAGCTAAATAACTCAGGCTTACGTTTTGGTGTACCATCCAAGCTTGGCTTTCAAGCTTGCGGCAAGTCTGATGGTCGAGGTGTTATACCTGACTATGAGGTTGATCAAAAGCCGGAAGACACGGCAGAAGGTGTTGACACGGTACTGCAATTTACGTTAGATCTTATCAGGAACGGCGGGACTGTGTCGGACATTCAATTGGCAGACTGATCATTGGAGGAACAATGTCAGTGTGCCGCAGCAAGCGGCGTCAGAGATGGGAGTAGGCCTCCCGCAACCGGCTTGCAGGAGCAGGTTGCAAACCGCCGTAAGCGGCTTTGGTCAAGAGCCATGGTCGTGAGCGTTACGGAAAAGGTGCTGTAGAAGCATCAGGTGTGGATCAAGAAGACGAATACAAGTGAACCACCGTTTAATTGTCGAAAGTCTTAGATGGGGTCAAAACTGGGGACTTGACTTTTCCCCAGGACGAGTCTGGCGGATACCTGCTAACTGGCCAGGCGGCGCCCGGCATAGAGGTGGCGTGAGCTTGATCTGGGCTCTGACGTGGAACTGCGGGAACCTGTCGCAACGATGTTAAGAGAAAGGCACAAGCAAAAATGAACTGCGAGGCTGATAGTATCGATGCGTTGCACAGGGGCGGGCAAGTCCGTAGTAGCGTTGAAGCTGCTGTAATGGCAGCCGAGCGAAGGGACTTGGTCATTCAGCTACCAACAATCGACCAACTGTTTAACAGGAGGAGTCGTTGGACGTAGCAGAACCATTTTATTTTGGTTTGAATGATAGGAGCCGGATGAGCTGAGAGGTTCAC
>NJBM01000046.1 GCA_005223045.1 Planctomycetes bacterium B3_Pla
CGAGATGGATAGAAATCCTCAGCGAGTACGACTACAAGATTGAACATCGACCTGGAAGAATCCACAATAACGCCGATGCTTTATCCAGATCTCCGTGCACACAATGCGGAAAGACCGACTGGCGCCAAGCAAAAATAGACGCATGGGACTTCGACCAACCAAGTCGAGCCTTGACTACACGGAGTCAAACCCAAGCAGAAACCGAGACACCTCGACCGGATGAGACTGATCCACAACCAGGGACATCAACGGAACAAATCGGAACAATTCCATGGTTACAAGCCTATACTCGACAAGACCTCCAGGAGTTACAGAAAGTCGAAGAATGGTATCCGACCATTTACGGGATTGTTGCCCAAGAAATCGATGCGTCCGACTTGGAATACACCGGGTTCAGCCCAGCAACAAAAGTCTTGTTCGGAATGAGACACCAACTACGTATAGAAGACGGAGTACTTTATCGGAGATGGACCTTCTCCGATGGAAAAGAACGGCAGCAACTGATAGCTCCGACCAAAATTAGAAAAGAGATATTCGAGCTAGCCCACTCGGCACCAACTGGTGGACACATGGGAGCTCGGAGAATGCTCGCCAAGATCCGACGACGATACTACTGGCCTTGTATGGGAATGGATATCCGACAATGGATCCTATCCTGCGACGAATGTGCTTCACGGAACACCAGCAGACTGAAGAAAGCGAAGATGCGCAAATTTCCGGTTGGCGCTCCAATGGAAAGAATCGCCATGGACATCATGGGACCTTTACCCCGATCAACCCGAGGGAACAAGTACATCCTAGTAGTCGGTGACTATTTCACCAAATGGATAGAGGCATACGCACTTCCGAACCAAGAAGCGAAAACAGTAGCCGATGTGTTAACCCGAGAATTCTTCAGCCACTACGGAACTCCAATGGAAATCCATGCGGATCAAGGACGGAACTTCGAATCCGCTATCTTTCAGGAAGTCTGTAAGATATTTGATATCCGAAAAACACGGACTACAGCCTTTCATCCGCAATCCGATGGCTTCATCGAACGATTTAATAGGACGCTGCAACAGATGCTAGCATTGTACACGAACAACAGTCAAACCGATTGGGACCAAGTATTACCTATTGTAATGGCCGCGTATCGGGCCACTCCACAAGATACTACGGGACAAAGTCCGAATCTACTCATGATGGGACGAGAAATCCTGATGCCACTTGATCTGTTAGCCGGGCAACCACCCGGAGAAGAACCAACAGAAACAACCGAGTATGGAATCGAATTACGAGAACGACTCACGAAAGTCTACGAGGAAGTGAGAAGAAAGATTGGCCGAGAGATGAGCCGCCAAAAGAAGTTGTACGACCGAGGGAAGACCGGAATGGTGTATCAACCTGGAGACCGAGTATGGCAGAGAATCAGCCAACGAACGAAAGGAAAAACCCCGAAACTCCAGAGAAGATGGAAGGGACCCTGTTTAATCGTTAATCGATACACGGATGTCACCTACCTGGTCGCGAACGGACCCCGACAACCACCTAAAGTTGTCCATTTCGACAGGCTCAAACTGTACACCGGAGAGAAGTATCCGGATTGGATGAACTACTATCAAAACTTGATGAACGATAATAACGACGACTCAGCAGCGGAAACGGAACCAAGCAGTGATTCCGAATAGAAGGACCAAACAACGAAAAAGAAAACGAAATTGAACCGAACAAAATCAACTAAAAAGGACAAGAAAAGGCAGACTGGATGAGAAGTAAGAGGATGGAAAAAGAAAGCGGAGCATTTCACGAGGTAAAACCGGAAACAGACTCCATGTTCCGGCTGCCTAGAAACCAACAATCCAGAAAAAGAACGACAAAATACCAGTGATTGCGATCACGGATGCAGCTGCGGGAAACCCGTTTACCCTTATAAAAAGAAAGATTTGGACACTCCTTCCCGGTCTACGGAACAGATTTCCTCCAAGGGACAAGCTATCCTAGCGAAGAAAACAAATACCAAAGATCGATAAATAATTTACTCGGATAATCCGGAACTCGGAATATTCCGACCTGGACCCGGAGTAAAAATTATACTCGGCAACTCGGAGTCAAAAATCTACACTTTATAACGTCATAGCGAGACAGCCAATCAGCATCCAGGGATTCAGTCACGTGGTACTGGTAGGGTATAAAAGGGCCAAAATTTTTGAGAAAATTTCAGAGTTCAATTTGTCAGCAACAAGGCAACACCTCCCGGAGAAATTGGCCGGCTAAAACCCTACCCCGAAAAATCTACCCGGAGTGACAAAACTTCAAGAAAGAATTACGTGAATCAACCGACAACCGGAGAAGAAGCAGAAGACAAGGCGAAGAAGATGGCGATGAGCAAACCAGTCCGCGGAGTTGGATTCCGGGACAAACAGCAGTCCTACATCTGCAGATACTGTGACATCCGAGAAACCGACCCGGAGAAACACCGTCTCCATGTTGAGTTCGGACAACACCGTTGGGGCCTGAACAGGACTTGTTCCGAGTGCGACTTGAAGATGACCCGAGCAGTCGATCTCCGAAGACACCTCCGAGAAGCTCACCAGTGGTGCTACCCGACCGATGAAGCTCCTCCTAGAACCGGAGCGGAACTACAGGGAATCGGATGGCGAGTGGCTCCGGCAGAACTAACAGGTCCCGTAACTAACCGGTTAGCCAGATGCCCGGCAGGAATAACCACGATGGAACGATACCGAGAAGATCCGACAACCATCGAAACCCCCAAGGTCTACGGACGAGGTCAACCCCGAGTGAACGCCAGCCGAGACTACATCCCTCCGACAGTCGGGAAACGGATGCCACACTTTAACCGAAGACTGCCCAAGAATCTTAACGTGACATTTTTCGGACACCGACCTGTATGTCAACCGACACCCGATAAATATTTCGCTCCTCCTCCCCTCTACCAACACGGAGAGCAATGGGACTCCGGAAATGAAGTCGACTGGGAATGGTCCTCACACGATTGGTCCGACTGGGAGATCGAAGTTCCTGATTCCGACAAAGCGGACGTGCAAGAGAAGAAGAACGGACTCCACTCCGACTCTTGGGAGAACTGGGACGCCAGCGACGAGAAGTCCGGTGAATCCGACTCTGACACCGAGAACTACTTCACGGCGGATGAAGTAACCATCCTGAGCACACGGCTCTAAGACGCCAAGACGATCCGGAAAACCCCGATCAACACTCGGTATCAACCAAGGAGAGAAAGTTACTCGACTTACTCGAAACGTGAAGCAAGCCGAGTTCGAGAAACGCAAGATTACCCGGAAGGCGGGTGAAGGTGAAAGCTACGCAGAAGATGGAGAAGAAAAAGATTCCGACCGTGAATCCGTCTCCAGTAATACTCGGGGTGCTTTAGAACGAAAAGCCACCCATGAACTTGTATCCGACCTGAAGCTGTCCACCTCGGCGTCGTCAAGCGAAGAAGAAGAAGGATTGCCGATTAAGCAATCAACCCCGAAGAAAAACGAAAGAAAACGAGTCCACTCTCCGACTAAATCCGAGAAGACAAAAAGGGAAAAGTTTACCGTCTATAAAAGCCAGGAGCTGGTAGAAGATGAAGACGAGGATGAAGATGACGACATGGAAGATTTCGTGGAAGAACCTCGGAAAGATCCGAAAACGACAGCCGCCAAGAAAACGGTTAAAGAGAAGTCTGGAAAGAAACCGAGCAGTGAAGCCGGCACCAGTAAAACTTCGCCAACTTTGACGAAAAGCCAAATCAACAAAATAATCCAAGAAGCGAAACTCCGAGATGAAGGTGAAGATTCCGACGAAGAAATGCTTGAAGCCGAAGAAGAAGAAGAGGAACCGGTCAAGAAAAAGACCCACAAAGTGAAGTCAAAAATAACAAGTGAACCGCCTAGAGAACGGACAACCGAGAAAACTCCGTCAAAAGAAAGGACTTCTGATATCCGAGCTTCCCGGCCAAGTACGCCAGATAGAGACCGAGAAAGACGAGCTGACAGAAGCCGAGAAAGAAGATCCGAGTCCGAATATAGACGGACGTCATCCGCCAAAAGTCCACAACCTAGAACTTCACGGTATGACGAATACGAGAAATCCTACAAACGACCCGGAAAGACTCCGTATCAACGAGATGATCGGAGAGAAGATGAAAGTCCGCGTCAACAGACCCACCGACCTGTACGGGATGATTACGACCCGACACTGTGGCATGACCACATCTACGCAGATCCCCGGGATAAGATCCCGAAGACGAAATACAAGGGTGGAAAAACTCCGCAAGAGATAGAAAAAGAGTTGTATGCAGCCTATGAAGCTCATATCCAAGTCTACGGAACAGGCAGAAGAGAGCCAAGGAAGGAAGTAACCCCAGTGGATCCGGAACCTTCCATTTCGGCAACTACCCAGAAGACACCAACCCGAACTACTCCTACACAGACAGCCGATATGATTGGAGCCGAGTCTGCGGCTACCATAACATATGAAATCTACTCGCCAAAAGCGAAATACGAGACCAAAGCACTGAGTCCGAAGAGGAAGGCGGCTACACCCCGAGAAGCCGTCAAAGAAAAGGAAAAGGTGGAAGTCCACAAGAAACCGGCACCACCTCCTATTCCCGTACCACAACGAATCGGATCAGCCCGAGACAGAAGTTTGTCTTCCGAGGCAAGTGGAGCGACGACAGATGCCGATCGACTCCGACAACGAGCACAACAATCCGTCAACCGAGGGGCCGTCTTACATGACCCACGAGAAACCGCATCTATACCGGAAACCCGAGGGAGAAGAATAGAAGTCACAGCCCGACCTGCAACGGTACCCCGACCACCACTGTTTACCCGAGAATATGATCGACTGGGTCGACCATCCGAATACACGGGAGAATACGCCAAACTGACGAATAGACGAATCGACTTAGGTGCTGGACCACGAGACTGTGTGATGCCGGAAATTGCCCTTCCGGATTCCAGATTTCGATGTGTTCGGTTTGGACCACTCAATTACGGTCCTTCCGACTTTCGAGACGATGGTGTATACGTGCAAGTTCCCGAGATCCGTGTTGGAATACACAACGTATATCATTCATTCCGAGTGATCCGAGTCCGAGGAATGGACATCAGTGACCCCTTTCTGCAAAGCGGATTTACCGTACTACCACAGTGGGCCCTTCGACCGAGAAGTGACGCGATTAACCGAGACTCCGACAGTCTCCGGAGCAGCGACATGAACCAGATCATCAACCAGATGAACGAACCCGGACCTTCTACGCGCGATGACTCTTTCCGGTTGGGACTGCCAACACGGAGAGCCTCCGAGATGACCGATCAATCGGAAACGACCACAAAACTCGAAGACCCCGCGATGACCAAAGAGTGAGCCCCGGTTACTGTAAAATATATTTCGTTTAGACACCGGAGTGGCTCGGAAGATGATCGAACGAGTCCCAGTTACTCTAAACTAATGCTGGAGAGACTCGCAACAAAACATTTACACTAAAATTATATGTGTTTTTATTCCGTGTATCAGTTGATACATGTTTTATGTTTTTATTCCACAGGTGCTATATGATATTTTGTTATATGTTGTTCATGTTCGAGTCGAACATCCCTCTTAGGTGGGGGAAGTGTAACGGAAATGGGTGTACCCGGATACACGGATACACGGCTAAAAACTAACTCGGCTAGAAACTGTGTCTAGACCGACCATTTATACTCGGTTTATCCGACTAAGGATGAACGGAATACTGAAACATAACATTTTTGTAAAGATCATTTGATTCACTTGTATAATACTCCAAAGTGGAACACCTAAGTCCACTTGAAGAAATATGATGTAAAATATTTGCCCGGAAAATAACATGTTTGATCGCTAGTTCTACTCGGAATAGCTCGGAGTTTGCAAATATGAGGAAACCCCCCCAATCTAAAAATAGATTTAAGGAATCCCCTTCTTGTGACGTCATAAGCAGTGGCCCCCTGGCCCTGACTATAAAAGGAGCCTAAAATTGACTCCGACTGACTTTTTACTCGGAAAGTTCACTGTCTCGGAACAAAAACCGACAATGTCCGTCAACTCCTCCTGAAGCTCCCGACCTTCTCACTCCGAGAAACACTTAGAGATAATTTGCAACCCGAGCAGTCCGAGAAGGAAAAGCAGAGATCCTACGAACTTGGCAATGCCTACTTGGCTGTAGAACTCGGTGAAAATAAACAGACTGTTGTCATTCCGACTACCTTGTGTCCGAGTTCCTCCTTTCGCCTAGCTACGGCCATAGTACGAACGGGAACCCGACCAGTCCGGATACCACGCTACCCGAAACCCTTATCCGGGTATAGGGCTCCCGTTACAAGCTTTTTGGTGGCAGCGGTGGGATCTCTGCTAGGATGGACGAAGAGATCCACGAAGTAGAAGATGGAACGGAAGAGAAACGGCCGGTTGAAGCCAACGTCATTATAAACCAAGACGGAGCTGACCGACAGGCTCCGGGTCCGCCAAAACGGGCAGATTTTGAAGTAACAGAAGATGAGACGGAAGAACACGAGCAGGAGGAGGTAACCGAAAAAGACGTGGCAGTCCTCCATGTCATAACGGACCTTTTCGGCAAATTCCAGAACCAATTGGAAAAAGACTGGGAGCGACTCCGGCAAAAACTCCAGGATGATATCCGAAAGGATATGGAACAGCTTAAAACCCAACAAAAAGCCGAGGCAGCCCAGCTCAAAGACCAGCAGGAAGCACGGATGAACCGGATCGAGACCCGAATGGAGAGGGACCGAAAACCTACGGTATCCTTGTTGGAAACCCCAGTGACGACCCGGAAAGGCCGAGATCCGGGACCGTTGACCTCGACCCCGAAGATGGCGAGTGACGAGACCGTAAAGACTCCGGCCACAAACAAAAGCGGGACCAGATGGGGCTCTTTCGGAAACGAAAGTAGGATGCCCAATCCCCGAATGCAGACCTATGACGGAACGACTCCGTGGATCGAGTTCGAAACTTACTTAGACGAATACAGCCAGTTGTTCGACATGACCGACCAGGAGAAAGCCCGGATACTCTGTCTGAATCTACGCGGAGCAGCCCAGAGTGTCCTGGTAGGCCTAACGTCTGAAAAACGGCAAAGTTACCAACATGTTTCAACCGCACTGAAACAGTACTTTTGCCCGGTTGAGAAAGT
>NJBM01000035.1 GCA_005223045.1 Planctomycetes bacterium B3_Pla
TTTTAAGACGTGAGGTAACCGGCCCGGCGATCGGATGCCCCAAGAGGATTTATCATAAGTGCTACAAAATGTCCCTGCCCCAGGACATTGTTAGATTCTATCACGAGGATAAGGGCCTGGGCTGTATAGCTATAGATGATTTCGCACATTCAAGGGTCCTCGAACGTCTGCTGATGTATGAACAGCGGATCGAACAAAGCCTGGACAAGACAATGACCAGACTCAAGAAGCTTCAACTGATGCGCAAAATGGAGGCCGACGATATCGCCAAGCAGAAATATGCCGCCGAGATCGATACGGCTCTGGATAATGCCGCCGATTGTGAACAACAAACTACCAATTGCGCAAAACAAAGCCAATCTGCCCCGAGCCAAATAGGTGTAACATCTTTATTACAGGATGTTTATCAAAAGTTACCCCGCCCCGGGCACGGGCAAAACAAAGCCAATCAAAGCCAATTTCAAGAGCCTCGTCAAGCAGCGAGAGGCGAAAATGTGCGCTTTGGAGTGTCATTTGCCCCTGAAGGTTCCGGATAGACAGTCACTTTCGGCTAATCGGCAGGTCTAAATAGGCCGTCCTGGGGACTCCTTACGGAGGACGGCAACATAATAATCGTCCGGGGCGCTCGCTCTGTAGCCGGATGAACCTTAAACGCCACCCGGAAAATCCGGTCACACACAAAATGGCTGATTTTTCGGAAAGCTTTGCAATCTCCTCATAAATCAGTTATAGTGATGAGTTTCCGCTACTGACGAAACTCAGTGTTGCGACCTTGGATTCCCGCTTTCGCGGGAATGACAAGGCACGAAACTGAGCATGATAGAATAGTGATCGGCGTCATACTATGTTGGAGCTTGATATCAAAATTCCGGCTATGCCCGAGGGCGGCTACCCGATTAGAATCGGTACGGACATCCTCGGCTCGCTGTGGCCTCGTATAGAGGCCGATTTCGACAAATACAGCAAATTTGTCGTCACCGATGAGAATCTGGTCTCGGCGGGCCATTTGCAGAAGCTGCTGGGGCAAAGAGATATCCCTGCTTTTACGATAAGCCCTGCCGGCGAGGCTTCCAAGACCATAGATACGGCAATTGCCATAATCGAAGCGATGGAAAAGGCCTATCTCGGCAGAGACACGCTGGTCGTCGCTCTTGGCGGCGGAACGGTCGGCGATATTGCAGGGTTTGCGGCGGCGGTCTTCAAGAGAGGAGTCCCGGTCCTTCAGATTCCTACATCGACGGTTGCCCAGGCGGATTCGGCTGTCGGCGGCAAGACCGGCGTCGATTCCAGTATGAGCAAGAACGCATTCGGTGCGTTCTGGCACCCAGCAGGCGTATATATCGACACAGTAATACTGAAAACGTTGGATGAGAGGCAGTTCCGTGCCGGACTCGTCGAATCGGTAAAACATGCAATCATTGCCGACAGCGAATACTTCGATTTCCTCGAAGAGAATCTTGATGCTGTGCTCCAGCGAAAGCCGGATGTGCTGGAGAAAATCGCCGAACGCAATTGCAGGATAAAGGGCAGCGTGGTCGAGGCCGATCCTCGCGAGCAAAACCAGCGTAGAAGTCTAAATTACGGGCATACTATCGGACATGCGGTCGAGGCGGCCAGCGGATTCGAGCTGCTGCACGGCGAAGCGGTTGCAATAGGAATAATTGCAGCCGGTCTGATAGAGATTGAGATGGAACTTGCCCAGCCGGGCAGGCTCGACAGGATCAGGGGAATTCTTGAAAAACTGGGTGTTCCGGTAAAATTGCCCGCAGATATGGCCGAAGAGAAATTGATCGACCTAATAAAACGCGACAAGAAGGCAGTTAATAAGTGGCCAAGATTCGTCCTGATTAGTAGAATAGGCGAGGTTTATCGTCAGGATGGGCAGTACGCCGTCGAGGTCTCTGCCGAGTTAGTAACAACCGTGTTACAGAAATTGTAAAGAAAATTCGTTTAAGGTATGGACATGTTCAGAGAACAAATAAAGGTGCTCGATTGCACCATCAGAGACGGCGGATTGATTAACAACCACTACTTCACCGACGAGTTTGTCCGTGAGGTATATAAGGCCCTCACCAAGGCCGGTGTTGACTATATGGAATTCGGCTATCGAAGCAGCAAAGAACTCTATCCCCCCAAGGATTTCGGGGCATGGAAATACTGCGACGACGATAAGATACGACAAGTCATCGACGGCATCGAATCCGACATCAAAATCAGCGTGATGGTGGACTCTTACCGCGTCAAAGAGCAGCAATTCGCCCCCGTCGATGAAAGTCCTGTCGATATGTTTCGAGCAGCCACCTATATAAAGTATATAGACAGCGCCATAGATCTCATAAACAGATGTCACGATCTCGGCTACGAGACGACCTGCAATATCATGGCAATCTCGAAAGAGCTGGAGCCGGACCTTATCGAGGCCCTGAAGCAGCTTGCCAAGGCGCCCGTCGATGTGGTTTATGTTGTCGATAGCTTCGGCGCGCTGTACTGCGAGCAGATCGAGTACATGGTCAAGCTCTATAAGGAGCATCTGCCCGGCAAGACAATCGGAATCCACTGCCACAACCAGCAGCAGCTCGCCTACGCCAACACCATAGAGGGCATTATTCACGACGCCAATTACCTGGACGGATCGCTTTACGGCATCGGACGGGGTCCGGGCAATTGCTGCCTCGAATTGCTGATCGGCTTCCTCAAGAATCCGAAGTTCAACCTGACGCCCATCCTCAAGGTGATTCAGAATTACATGATCCCCATGCGCGAGGAGATCGAGTGGGGCTATATAATACCGTATTTTGTGACCGGCATATTGAACGAGCATCCCCGCTCGGCGATTGCATACCGGCAAACGAAAGACAAGGACAAGTACGCCGAGTTCTACGAGCAGATGCGGATAACGCAGGATTAGAGACCTGCCGCTACAACATTCGGAAATCCTGCTTCGCTCTCACCGAGGGGCTTCTTTGTGCCACTCAGAGAGGACCCGCTCGCGGCCGTGATTGGCCGGAGTGAATTCACTTGTTTGTCGAGACGTAGTCGTAGAGACCCTTGACTGTTGACGGCTCGGCATCCTCGAAGAAAGCTCCTCGCCCCGGCCCCCGGCTGGCGGATTCATACGTGTGGAGCGGGGTCACCGAAGCCTTTACGGCGAATTTCCGATCAAACTGCTCGATCGGTATTACATTCATGGCAAGTTTCTCGCCCACTGCCCTGCGGCAGTCCCTGCTGTAGATGCCTCGAAAACTGAGACTCTCGCCTACGCAGCGGCATTCCTTGCCATCGGAGCAGATGCACTCGATTCCTACCCTGCCGCCGTCGCCTTTGATCCGTCGAAATACCCGTGCGTTGCAGACACCGTCACACCCCGGCTCCTCAAGCGGGGCAAGCACTCTTGTGCAAATCTCGCCATATACCCCCTGATTCAAATCGATCAATCCGGCTCCCTCCTGACTCAGAGATTCCTCCAACATCTCGCGCAAGGACTGTATGTCCAGCCAGAATACCTTGTGCTCCAGCCTGTTGAGAATAAGCAGAAACTCGATGCCAAAATGCTTCGGAAAACGGAACGCCCGCTTCATACTTTCATCGAAGATGATCCGGCAAGTCTCGCGGTCGTCGTTCCAATCCAATTGCAGCAGCATTTCTGCGACGCCGTTCGCGATCTCGTGATTGCTGCCGTCATTGGCCATAATCTTGGCGATTATCTCCCGAACGCGGGCAGGCTGCGTTTTGGCCGCTTTCACAATGGCATTTTTCAATGGGCCTATCATGTGTTTCTGGAATAGCCTGCCGAAGTTTGCCGTCATCGAAGGATCAAATACGTCCGACAGCAGCAACATGAAACGTTTATGCGTCAGCCGATAGTTTGCAGGTTCATGCGATGACAAGCGAGACATTACCTGCCTGAACAGGTGGTAGTTCCCGTTGTTGCCTACCGATTCCAATATCTCCCCGAGGTAACGCCGGATTCTGTCGGTAATCGTAGCCAGATAGGAGTCTCTCATCGCGTCCATTTGGCCGAGAATCCTGCTCAGCGTCCCTTCCTGCTGCGCAGGATCGACTATCCCCGTGATTATTTCGAGACTTGTATCTGGCCAGCTTAAAATAGTCTCTCTGATTCGGGCTATCCCGGCCTCGGCGTTGAGCCTGTCACGCCGCTGGCCCAAAGCCCAGGATAGGAACGTTGTCGGCAGGAAATAATAACCCGGATGCTTTACGTTCTTCCAAACGCCTCTGATCCAGTTGACGGCAAGCATCAAAGCCCAGCAAGCCAGCATTATGCGGATGCCGGCCATTAATTTGTCCATGGGAGCTTCCACAAAATATGCGTCCACCAATAGCAGAGCGGCCACGACATTGACAAGTATTACCATCATCAGGTGGCGCGCAAATTCCCCTATGCTCTTTGTCTTTCCGGTCATCGTGCTTTCTCCGAAATACGCCTTTGTAGATTCCATTCTCTTGACACCAGTCCGGGCCAAAAACGCCGCCTGAGAGCGCAATTACCACTGCCCGATACATCCTTTTATATTTACATCGACAAATCCAGCCAAAACAGCACAGAAAATCCACCCCAAAAACGAAAAAAAGCCGATAATCACGCGAAAAACCAGAACAAGAAGCTCGAAACGGTTAGAAGGACTCTGAGAGAAACTGGTTGGGCACAGTTCTTGGCTTACTCTCCCTGGCCTGCCTTGCGTGCGCGTTCCAAGCTGGATGTGAGGTTCTTCAGTAGTTTCTCGAACGGACTTGCGGGAAACCGGCTCGCGAACGGGCGGACCAGTTCGATACCTTCTGCAAATGCCTCATGCGCCCTACGATATTCGCTACGCGCCAGCAGTACGGTCCCGAGCGCCCCAAGGCTTGTGGCCAGGTCAGGCAGGTAGCGCTGGGGACTGGCGTCACTGAGCTTGCGGCGTATCTCGACGGCCTCTTCGATGGCCTCAAGGGCCCCGGCCGTATTGCCCGCGGCGCTCAGGTCTGTCGAGAGGTTATTCAGGCTGGTGGCCAGATCGGGCTGGTAGCGCCGGGGAGTGGCGTCACTGAGCTTGCGGTAAATCTCGACGGCTTCTTTGATGGCTTCCAGGGCCCCGGCCCTATCGCACGCGGCACCCATGTACGCCGAGAGGTTATTCAGGCTCATGGCCAGATCGGGCAGGCAACGCTGGGGGCTGGCGTCACTGAGCTTGCGGCAAGTCTCGACGGCCTCTTTGCCGGCCTCCAGGGCCCCGGCCCTATCGCCCACGGCGCTCAGGTGCGCCGAGAGGTTATTCAGGCTCATGGCCAAGTCGCGCAGGTATCGCCGGGGCTTGGCGTCACTGAGCTTGCGCCGTATCTCGACGGCCTCTCTTATGGCCGCCAGGGCCGCGGCCGTATCACCCATGGCGCTTAGGTGGTTCGAGAGGTTATTGAGGCTCATGGCCAGGTCGGGCAAGTAGCGCTGGGGAGTGGCGTCACTGAGCCTGCGGTAAATCTCGACCGCCTCTCTGATGGTCTTCAGGGCCCCGGACGTATCGCCCACGTCGCGCAGCCGGTTCGAGAGGTTATTGATGCTCATGGCCAGGTCGGGCAGGCAGCGCTGGGGAGTGGCGTCACTGAGCTTGCGGCAAATCTCGACGGCCTCTTTGCCGGCTTCCAGTGCCCCGGTCGTGTCTCCCAAGGCGCCCAGGTGGGCTGAAAGGTTGTTAAGTATCGCAGCACGTTCTTCCTCAGCAGCGACTGTAAGGAGCGTTTTACAGATGACAACCGCTGTCGAGAGCAATCCTATCGGAGGAGCTGCCCAAGACAACGCCTTCAGTGCCTCGCAACGCTCCACATTGTCTTCAAGAGCGTCTGCCAGCCATTGACCGAGCCTATGCTCGAGCATTTGAAGCGTGATTTCCGCGTCGAAGCTCAGGCGTCCAAGCCGCTCCAGGCTGCCGCTCACATCGTTACTCAAGGCGGACCAGATGATTTCAGGAGCCGCCTTAGACTTACTAGCCAGCACCTTCACTGTGAAGGCCGCGGCGAGAATATCAGGTTTCGGCGCCTGCACCGCACCGTCCACTACAAGGCCCGCCGTTTCCAGTTCATCGCCGATATGCGAATCGGCTGGAAATCCAAGTTCAAGCTCCTCGCGTGCCGCCAGTTCACCAATAAGATCAATGGGGACCTTATCAGCAATGGCAGCCACAGCAAGAGTTCGCGCAAAGACGTCTTTGTTTCTTATCTTTCTACTTTCAGCTATGCGCCGAAGATTTGCTATCTCCCGCTCTACAAGTGCATCGATAACTTCCCGGCCCTTATAGCCGAAGACATCTTCCTCCGGGTGAAGAGCGCTTTGAACAGCAGCGGCCACAATGAAAAGGGCACGATGATTTTCGGGTTCACGGAGAACCCAATCGAGCAGATCCTCTTTCGAGACAGGAGTCGGGGCTATATCATATATCTCTGCCGCCTTTTCCTGAGCGGAGTTGAAAAGGTCGTATGCCGCCGGGCCGGCGATTCCGCCGAGGTCCAGAGGGACAATATCCAGGAGTGTCAGAGCGTTGCAATCGGTTATCAACGGCTGCCAGCTTTCAATTGGCTGGCGTGTTAGAAAAAGAATCCTGAGCTTTGCATTTTGTTCCATCGCTCTGAGGTCTCGAAGCAGTTCGGCTACACCTTCGCGATTCTCCTCCGGGTAGTCTATGACAAGAAGGGTGCCTTCCTTGTTGAGATAAAAGGAACCGGGCTTTCTAAGATCAATGAATCCGGCTGCCCAGTCGCGCTGCTGCAACTGCCGGGCAAAGTGCGCTGCAAGCCGGCTCTTGCCTACTCCACCTTCACCAGTGAGGAACTTCATCGAAAAAGGGTGTTCCGTCGTCGTCCAGCGTTCAAGCTCCTCACACTGTGCGTCTCTGCCGGTGAAATCAGATATTTCCGTGTGCCAGCTTAGCAGGGCAAATACTGCCGGGTTCTGTGTCGGTTTTTGCCACGGTATGACCAGATCAGCCAGCGGGCCCGACGGCTGTGCGTCGGGCGTTGGCCTAATATAACCAACCGCAGTGACGGATGGGCCAACGCTTAATCCCGTGTAGGACGCTAAGTTGAAATTGATCGCAAACATCTCAAACTGTCGGTCTGCAAACTACTATCACATATATATACACAAATCCCATCCCCTGCCCTGCGAGCCTTGCTTATACCCTACAGGAACCGCGGATTCCATTAATATATTAATGCTGTGCCTGTTTTAGTCTATTTTCTTGCCGGTTGCTTTTCGGGTGCCTCTGGAAGAGTTGGACTCGCCGTCCATCGTCTCTCCGGTCAGCTTGCCCATCCAATACTGTCCCGCGACCTTCCGACAGGCTACTTGTAGAGTATGGGATTCTTTCGCCAGTCTTTCTCGGCATCGTGGCGGTACTGGCTAACGCGGGGGCGGCGCCGGCGCAGGCGTACGGATTCGATGCCGAGGTAGTGCCCGGCAGATGCAGTATTCCTGCCAACGCACTCCAGACGCAGCTTGTACTTGCCCGGGGCCGGCCAGAAGTCCAGCAGGTGATATTCTCGCGTCGCGACCTCCTTGCTGTAGAGGTCCACTACACCGCCCAGCTTGACTCCGTTGAGGTATGCCTGATATTTGCCGTAATCGTAAGAGCGGGTCATCAACAGCAATAAGCGCTGAGGTTCCTTCTTCTCGACCTCAAAGGGGATTTCGATCCAGGCATCCTCCTGCATTTGCGGCTTGTAGAACAAGTGTCCATCTGTGTAGATGTCCAGATTTTGCCCGAGTGCTTCGCCCGGACCGTGGTAGCTTTCCGCTGTAAAATCGCGCGCCCTTATGATTCTATCCAAGCCGGGCAGCTTGCGCTGCCGGGCGTGCGGCGCGCGGGCGTCGAACGTGGGCGCGCCCGTCTGATACCAAAACGCTACGCTGGAGTAATCGTCTTCGCGTTCGTTCCAACTGTGGGACTTGTACTGTGGATTTTCGTCGGGTGACATCCAGCCGTAGTGCTCGAACGTGACCTTGATTGCCTTGCCGAAAACGAGCGGATCCGTGACGTGCCATCGGTAGGCGCTGGTGTGGCCGCCCACGATGCCCCACTGATCGAAGTACGGCACGCCAAAATACGGTGTACCGGTCGTCTTTAGCCCCCAGGCCGAGAGAAAGTAATCTTCCGTCCCTGTCCCCCAGATGGAGGCTTTTTCTTCGCCGTCGATGTAGATCTTCTCGTCGCCTTCGCCGAACCAGGCTGGGCTGCGCGTCCGAACGCTCAAGACGGTGCCGACGTAGTGGCCCTTGCCTTGCGTATCGAGGAGAACGTAATCCTTGCCGTTTTCAACGGGGTACTCCTGGCGGTACTGCGCGTAAAAGTACGGCGTCTGCTCGCTGATTTGTTCCTTCTTGACCCAGTCGATGTTGTAGTACAGCAGGCTGATGGGTTTGTCGCTCTGGTTGAGGACTTCTATGCGGGCGGACTTACGGAAAGGCATGTGCCAGAAGCAATTGTATGAGTCCGCATCCTCCACGATCACAGGCAGACTGATCACCTCACTTCGCTTGCCGAAGCTGTTGGCGAAAAAATCCCCCACGGGGGCCTCGACCGCAGGGCGCTCGCTGCCGTCCCAATACATGCGCAGCAGCATTTCCTGATGATTGGCCGAGCCGTTCCTGGCCCACGGGTGGGGCGCGGGCCCCAGGAACGTCATCCATATATGGGTGATAACGCCGGGGCCTTTAACGTCCAGCAGGATTTTTCTCTGCCCCGGCGCAATGCTGCTGTTGTCACGATTGCTGTTCGGGTCGGGCACGCCGTTCGGGTCGGACTTACCATCCGGCCCGATCTTATGCGTGGATGTGGCTCGCATGCTTCGTCCTTCGTGAGGCCGGGCCAGCTCCGCCATAGAATCAGCGAAGGTCGCCCCACTACGCAAAAAACAAAGGGCTGCGCCCACTACGACCAACAGACGTCCAAATCTGCCGCATCGGCGGTCAATGTAATCCATACTTTCAGCCTTGCTGATGGGCGAGAAATCCGTCCATCCTGACATCGTCGTCTTAGTCTATTTTCTTGCCGGTCAGCTCGGTTGTGCCCCTGGATGAAGTGATTTTGCCCTTGATCGTATCGCCGTCCAGCGTGCCTTTGAAGTTCATCGTGAACTGACTCTCGTTGAACTTCCTGATGATCTTGAAGCTGATCTGATCGCCTTCGACTTTCAGATCCGTAATGGGCGTTTCCCTGTCCCGAGACGTGTATGTCCCGGTCATGTCGTCCTTGATCTTCAGCGTGTATGTGCGTGTTACCCGTCCCCGTGAAGACTCCGAGGCCAGCTCCCAGGTGCCGACCACAAACGAAGTAGTCAGTACTTTCTTGCCGGTCAGCTCGGTTGTGCCCCTGGATGAAGTGATTTGGCCCTTGATCGTATCGCCGTCCAGCGTGGCTTTGAAGTCCGATCTGTAGGTCTGGTCCCGGTACCTCCTCTCGATGGCAAAAGTGACCTGGTTGCCTTCGAGCTTGAGGTCCTCGATGGGAATCTCTCCGCCGAATGATTCGTATCTGCCGGTCAGGTCTCCATAGACGGTCAACGTTCTCTGGCGCGTGCCTCGTTCCGAAGTGGTGGTCAACTCCCACTTGCCGATGATTGCGGCTCCGATGCGCTGGCCCGTGGCGGGCAGCTCACCGCGCTGGCCCTTGAATACCCCGGTCAGCTTGTGGCCGCTTACCGTGCCCTCGAAGTCGGATTCGTATGTGTTGTCCCCGAATGTGCTCTTGCGGTGATAGGTGAGCTTGCCGTCCTGGAATTTGACGTTGGAGATCACGGTATTGTCTCCCTCGCTGGTCCATTTACCTTCGAGCACACCGTCGGCCTTCTGCGAGATCGACAGCTTGCCGGTGATTTCCCTCTCGTCGACTTTGAACTTCACGTTCCAGTGGCCAAGGACCGGGAGTTTGGGCTTCTTGCGGGCGCCGTCGGCGGGAAACTCACCCCGGTCGCTCGATAGCAGGCCCACGAGCTTGCCGTCCTCCAGGCTGCCGATATAGTTCATTGTGAACTCATTGTCGCCGAAGCGGATGGTGCGCGTGAAAGTGAGCTTTCCGTCCTTGAATTTGACGTTGGACAGCTCGCTGGAGCCCCATTTTCCCGTCAGAGCGCCGTCGGCCTTCTCTGCGATAGACAGGGTGGCGAAGCTCTGCTGGCCACGGTACTCCATCATGATCTCCCAGTCGCCCGTGATGCCGTCGGCAGCCCGCACGAGCGAGGTTTGCACCAGCAGCATCAGACAGATGAGAATAACAGTCCTGCCGCCTGTTTTGTGGATTTGGATCTGGTTCATGGCAAATCTCCTAAAAAATGACCTTTACAAATTCACATACTGCCACACTGAGTAATTTGCCTCCTATTATGAATAAACTACCGCAAGGCGAGGCAAAGGACAACTCTTTTTTTAAAAGGAATTCATGTCTTAGCAAATACGCAACTTACCGCCTGAACTACGGCGCGGATGATTGCCGCAAGAGGATACAAGCAAGACAAATAGAAAACGGCGATTGAGAACTCATAGAGATTCGGCCGGCTATATTTTTCCAAGAACGTTGGACGTGGTTTTGGCGGACGGGCCGACTGCGGGCGACTGAACCGGGCTCCCCCAGTTGTCGTCTATACACTCACGAAGCACCAGTAAACTGACTATGCCTACAACCAGGAGGGGTATCGCTAGAAAATACCCCATAACGCTCCGCTTCGCCTCTGCAAGGGATTCAGGCGTCCATAGAAGCCTAACTTGTTCTGGCTCCCACCCCCTCTTCTGAAGCATATACACATCGCTCCGGCCTTCGTACTCCTCCTTCGCAAATTTCGTCCTCTCCAGACCGATTATTACGCATACAGTCTTGGGCTTATCGTTTTCAGGCTGTACCTCCCAACATCTGATAGCCTTCTCTCGCCAACTGTAGTAGCGCAAAGCACAGAAAATTGTCGTCCCGAAAAGAACAACTGAAAGGGCGGCAGTCATCCACTGCCTATTTGAAAAGACACACCAGCATCTTAGTGAATAGCTTACAAGTACCACCATAGTGAACAAGATGACATAGATTACAAGAGAACTGGCATCAAGCGGAGGAATCATTAGACGCCTCTCGATGCCAAGCAATCCTCCGATGATGGGATATGCCCATGCCACGAGACCTACGAGGCCCTTAAGCCCGAGGAACTTCCTGATGTAATAAAACAGACATCCTTTATTATTTAACTGGCTGAAGGTCAAAATCAATTCTCCATGTATCGGTGCGATAAGGATCGAAAAATTTCTCTTGCGGCTTGTAGCCCTCCTTCTCTACCTTGACGTACCAACACGCATATTCCAGAAGGATACCAGTGGTCGTAGGTTCATGATGGGGAGGGCCGTACTCTCGATCACCATGACGACGATAGAATACTGTGGCATCTGGGGGTTTGCTATAAACCTTAAGTTTGCGCTTTAGGGACCAGGCAGCCTGTATCCATCTGCCGGTGACCTCGCGAGTGCCCCTGGACGAGGTCATCTGGCCCGTGAGATTCGCGCCGTCGAGTTTGCCTTTGAAGTCCGAGCTGAAGGTCCGGTCGCCGAAGCGCGTCTCAACGGCAAAGGTCACCTGGTTGCCTTCGAGCTTGAGGTCCTTGATGGGAATCTCTCCGCCGAAGGATTCGTATCTGCCGGTCAGGTCTCCATAGACCGTCAACGTTCTGTTGCGCGGCCCTCGTTCGGAGGTGGTGGTCAACTCCCACTTGCCAATGATTGCGGCCCCGATGCGCTGGCCCGTGGCGGGCATATCGCCTCTCTGGCTCTTGAACGCCCCGGTCAGCTTGTGGCCTCTAACAGCGCCCTCGAAGTCGGATTCGTATGTGCGTTCGCCGAACGTGCTCTTGCGATGATAGGTGAGCTTTCCGCCCTGGAATTTGACGTTGGAGATCACGGTATTGCCTCGCTCGCTGGCCCATTTACCATCAAGCGTGCCGTTGGCCTTCTGCGAGATCGACAGCTTGCCGGTGATTTCCCTCTCGCCGACATTGAACTTCATATCCCAGTGGCCGAGGACCGGCAGTTTGGGCTTCTTGCGGGCGCCGTTGGCGGGAAACTCACCCCGGTCGCTCGATAGCAGGCCCACGAGCTTGCCGTCCTCCAGGCTGCCGATATAGTTCATTGTGTACTCATTGTCGCCGAAGCGGATGGTGCGCGTGAAAGTGAGCTTTCCGTCCTTGAATTTGACGTTGGACAGCTCGCTGGAGCCCCATTTTCCCGTCAGAGCGCCGTCGGCCTTCTCTGCGATAGACAGGGTGGCGAAGCTCCGTTGGCCGCCGAATTCCATCGTGATCTCCCAGTCGCCTGTGATGTCGTCGGCCGCTCGCACGAGCGAGGTCTGCACCAGCAATATCAGACAGACGAGAACGATGGTTCTGCCGCGTGTTTTATGGTTTTGGATCTGATTCATGGCAAATCTCCCAAAAAATGATCCTTATGAATTCACGTACTGCCCGCCTGAGTAACTTGCTTCCTATTATGAATAAACTACCGCAAGGCGAGGCACGGGGCAACTCCTTTTTTGAAAAAACTTTGCGTGTCAAGAAGCGTAAAGGTCTGGCGATGTGGACGTTCAAGTCAGGAAAAATATTGTTCCGAAAGCACTCGACTGGACGATGATACTGATATGATAGGAGACGTGCCGGCCCGGCGTTGAGGTTTAAGGGCTCTTGCGTATTAAGGTCAATGGGAAAATGATATAAAGGTGGAGCTATGGTTTGGCCGGACGATTTGTACTGTATAGTCTTGGCAGCCGCTCTTGGAGCGGCAATAGGTCTGGAGAGGGAGCTTAGCGGCAAGGACGCCGGGCTTCGGACAAACCTCTTGATATGTCTCGGAGCAGCGGTCTTTACAATAATCTCCAAGAGAATGGTCGAAGGCACCGAAGGTTCGATCGCGAGGATAGCGGCTCAAATAGTCACCGGCGTGGGGTTCCTCGGGGCCGGCGCCATCATTCAGGACAGGCGCGGTGTACACGGCTTGACAACCGCGGCGACAATCTGGCTTGTTGCAAGTATCGGAATGGCCTGCGGGGGCCAATTTTACAAGCTCGCGATTGTCGCGTCACTGATTGCAGTTCTTGCCCTTATCGGCCTTGGAAAACTGAGCAAACCTCTCGAACGCTATGTGGCAAAGAACAAGCCCAAAAGCACTCACGACAAGCTGAATTAGACAAATCAGAAATGCATCTATTCAGCAGGAGCATTCCGGTTCCTGCTTTTCGGATTGTTTGGGGTGATCTTATGCAATTCTTCTTATCCGAATAGTCCCAGCGGTTTGGGGGTGATTTCGAAAATAGAAATTTTTATGAGCTTTTTGTGTTTTTTTACTTGACAGGATTCGCTCTCCGTGCACAATCATAATTCAACGCGAGGGCTGTGGCGTGTTGCCATTGATTTCACAACAGGTGGATCTCCCATGTTAACTGGGTTTTAGTGGGCATTGCAGTTTCGGAAAATATCAGCCAATCCGGTTTGCGCCAACTGATTTCCAGATCGAGCTGCCGAACGTGAAGCGGACGATTTTTCCACACGTCGAGGGGACGCGCATGGGCACACGCGGATATGCGAGAATACAGCTTTACCACATGGTTCTGTTGCGAGAGAACGTATTGTAGAAAGGAGATCAAGAATGGAGAAGAAACGAGTTTACATAGCAGATATTCACATGAATGCCGGCTGGGGAGAGAAATGCAAATATCCTTACGAATGGCTCGGGCGTAAGGAAGCAGATCGATTCGCCAAGTTTCTAGAGTATCTGAATGACCCATTAACCGAGGTTCAAGAGGTTGTCATCATCGGCGATTTGATGGATGACTGGGTGCATCCACACGACGAAGAACCACCTTCCCTGAAAGAAATTGTGGGAGCCCCGATAAATAATAAGATCGTCCAGGCATTGAAAGAACTGAGTGAAAACAAAAAGATAAATGTGGTTTATTTGCCTGGAAACCATGATATGGGCGTTACGGGTGACTTGATTAAAGAGAATTTTCATGGAATGACCTTTGGAGGCTTGACACTACATAACAGTGTGTATCGTACAAGTCGTCTAAGGGCCGAGCATGGAAGTGCGCATGCCATGTTCAACGCACCCCCTGTCCGTTATGGCGCGGGCACTCAGTTGCCGCTGGGCTATTTTATCAGTCGGATCGTTGCAACCAAGGCCCGCGATACCGGTGATGCTGAACGGCATTATTGGTCATATGCTGACGACCTGTTGGAGATGGTCGGGCCCCAAAAAATGGCGGCATGCGTCTTCGAGGCTGTTTTGGAGGAAGCTGGTCTCGATGAGGCCACAAAGATAGTAATGCCCAAGAAGAACGGCAAAGCCAAGTCTAAAGATGACAAGAAGACAGGTAAAGCCAAGTCTGCAACAACCGGACAGAGTAAAAAGAAAAACAATGAAGATGATCAGAAAGTGTGTGTGACCGCCGGAGAGATCAAAGAAAGATATGCTAATTTATATGATCGATGGGAAGAATACAATGGGAGGGGCGCTGGCTTCAGGGCGGTAATGGCTGAAATTGGGCTTCTGGGTCGTGTGGCCGACCGGCTATGCACACAGGGCGACACGAACATTGTTGTCTTTGGACACAGTCACGATTGCAAACTCGATAAAGATGCATGGTTTGTCAAGGATCGCATCTACGCGAATTGTGGCACGTGGTGTGATGAAAAGAAAAAGTGCACCTGGGTGGAATCCCAAAAAGACCGCGACAATAACAGGCATGTCGTACGGATCATGAAGTGGAACAAAGGCAAGCCAAAGAAGCTAAAAGAGAAACATGTGCCCTTATAAAGCGCCGTTGGGCAAGACGAGAATGCGCGGGCGAGCATCTGACGGAAGGAGTACAAAATGGGTATTTTGAATGGGGCAAGAATTGAGTTTAAGGAGTCAATGGCCGGATACATCGGCAAGGGCCAGACCAATCCCAAGCAGAGATTGCAAGTGGACAAGCGTAAAGAAGCTGACGTCCGATTTGACGTTCGGATTTCAATAGACGACCTTGGTCGTTTCCTGAAGATATCCCATCATGAGGCGGTGCTAACGGGGACCGTAACCAGCGACTTATTTGGCGGCACGCATGAAATATCGGATGGCGTGTTCAACCTTTTCTCACTCAATCCTACAAGCGGAATCAGAGAGATGGTTTACGCCTTTAAGTTCACTGCGGACGGCCAGACGTACTACCTTCACGGTCACAAGGAGATCCACCATACCCGCGGTAAAGCCGATGTGCTCGAAGATATGACACGACTGTTTACGATCATATACAAGGGGGAGAATCAGCAGGCGCCGATCCACGGTGCAGGCGAGCTGCGCTTCGACCTTAAGGATGCCCCGTCTCTGCTGGCGTCAATAGAGGTAGTCGATCCCAAGTCCCTGAAGCAGAGAGTCACGGCATACCTGGCCTTTGTCTCCTTCGTTTTCGCTCCGCTGCGGGAGGAATACCTGAAGAATTTGCGGATCGATCACGAAACAGAATACGACAACCTCGTGCTGTCCGGGGTGCTAAACGGCCCGGATGGTCCCAGAGACTTCTTCCTGGTCTCGGGCGTGCACGAAAAAGGCTTTCCGTGGGGCGACGGCGAGTCGTTCTCAGACGTTATACTCGCCGTGGCCGACGGCAATGGCGGCTATCACAGATACGGCATCACCGCCCGTGCCCTGGAGAGATTGGAACTCGACGTCGAGCATGGCATGTACCGTTATAGTGGTGCGATTTTCGCACTTGACGGCAATTATGCCGCATCGTTTTCCCAAATGTGCGACTCAGGATCGGATCTTACAAAATGCAAAGCAAACTTTGAAATCGATTTCGACGCCCGGGCGAACAATCCCGTCTCGTATCCGCTGCCGGTAGTGGGCCAGGTTACGGCACCTTTGATTGCAAAATTGCGTGAAGCGCTGCCGTCCGAACACCCGCTGGGCATGCACATAATGGCTCATACTGTTACAGTCCGCTCTGGCAAACTTACTATCAAGCGCCCGCAAGCAACCAATGCTGTCAATGAATACCTGATCGACGTGGACAAAACCTTCGGCGAGGCCGAGAGGTCCACTTTCAGGGGTTTCAAGGAACCAACGTTGCTCTATGGCTACATCTGTGCGTTGCGGCCCTCACAACGCACCGCACGCGTCCAGATTCACACTCGAACGCTGCGCGATGAACGTGAACTCTGGGCCAAGGACCAAATAGACAAATACCTGGGCAAGTTCCTGTCCCGTATTGCATCGGCAGAAATGCTTATAGAAGCAGGCGGCTTGAAAGTGAAGAGACTATCCCCGGAGAAGGCCCGTGATGACAATAACCTGTTTGTCAAGTTGGCCGATCCGATCATCGAACTAAACAACGATCATTTTCCGACCGCCGTTTTTCAGCGCCGGATCATTAAGGTGCGTGATCCGGACGGCGCCGAATGCCTGGCACTGGAAGAAGATGTGTCGCTAATGCGGCTCGAGGCCATCAACTCCGAGAGGAAAGTGACGGTAGCTTCGGTCCGGGACGAAGATAAGCTTGCCGCACTGGACCGCGTGCTGAAAGAGACGAATTTTCTGGGTGTTCTGGAAAAGCATCGGACCGACACGGGCAAATCCAAGGCCAAGTTTTCTATAGTCATAAAGGCGAACTTCATGTTCGCTTACAATCGGAGGGACCAAACTACCTACACCGATCCGGAACTGGTCGGGCGCCTCGTGGAGAAAATGCGGGAAGCTAAGTTCAAGAACATTGCCGTGGTGGAAGCCCAAAGCACTTACGGCGAATATTTCGAGCGTCGCAGCGTGTGTGAGATGGCCGAGTACCTGAATTACGACGGCAAGCCCGGCTACAAAGTCGTCGACATGACCGAAGACGCGGACGAACATCGACATCTCGGAACTCACTTAGGCTATCACCCTGTCTCGACTGTCTGGCGCGACGCGGATTTCCGTATCTCTTTCGCCAAGAACAAAACCCACGCGTATGCCTACTATACGCTGACGCTAAAGAATATCTACGGCGCGCTGCCGTTGGCCAACAAGTTCAAGGAGTATCACTGCAAGCGCGACATCTATCACACCGCAATCGAGTATTTGGAAGCATTTCCGGTGCATTTCGGGCTGGTTGACGGCTATGAGAGTGCCGACGGACCTTTTGGCATCTTTGCCGACACCTGTCCCAATCTGACGCGTACCGTTATCGGCGGAGAGGATCTGGTGGCCGTCGATTGGGTGGCGTCAACAAAAATGGGAATCGATCCTATGATTAGCCAGTACATGCGCCTGGCGGTCAAGGCATTCGGCAAACCTGAAATAGAGCTGATTGGCGACGGCAGCGTGTACCGGCCGTGGCTGAATGTCCCGGTGGCTTTGACACTGTTTACACATAAGGGCCTCGACGCAAACTACCATTTTGGCAACCTCTTTTATAACTCTTGTGCCCAGATGGATGAGAATCGCTTCAAGCTCAAGAAGAATCCTATACACATCAGGTTTCTCAGATGGATCAGCCTGCCGGTTCGTCGCACGTTCTTTAAGTTCACTAACGAGAGGCCCACCTGGTACAACCGCACGGTGAGTCGAGCCCTTAACTGGCTGGGGTATTGATGCCCTGCTCGTTGCGGCAATGCTCCGTTAGCCTGATAGGCCTCTCGCAGGACAGACCAGGGTAATTGACAACCTACCTTTAGCTCCAGACTGCTCTGGCAGCTTCACGGCTCCTGTTTTAGTTTGACGATATCCGGAGTGTTGGGTAGAATCTGCGCTGAAGCAAATATCATTTGACGGCTACTGTTAGACATAGTTGCTTATTTTGGAGGCAAGAAGAATGCGATTATCAGAAAGAAAAGATACTCACTCATGCCCGCAGACAGGTCGGCATCACAGCGACAGCAAGAAATATCGGTGGTTCAAGTACATATTTCCCATGGCCGGGCTGGCGTCGCTGATCTGGTTCCTGATTCGAGTCGTACCCAAGCCTTCGCGGGCATTGTATCCATGCCAGCGGATGGCTTTTCCGATAGCTTCGGGATTCATCGTCTGGTTTCTTGGCCTCGGCGCCTGGGGGCTGGCCTTTAGAAAAGCAAAGCTTAGCTTTGCGCGACGACGGTACATGCTCGGTCTGTTATGCGCAGCCTTGAGCATCGGCGCCCTGTGGGTAGCCATTAGCGCCACCGGCGAAAAGTCTGCCTTAGCTGAGCCGCAAGCCGCAAATGCGCCCATGGGAACGGCCAAGGGCATAAATCCAGGTCGTGTCGTCTGGGTCCACGACCCGGAGGCGACGGACTGGGACGGTCCCGGAGACGGACATCCGTGGCAGGCGGACCATACCGATCCCGGGCGGGTCAGCAAGATGATGTCCCGGGCCATTTGCGAGCTGACCGGTGCGGCAAACGATGCTGGGGCGTGGGACAGGCTTTTCAGGCATTTCAACAAGACTCGCGGCAAGGGGAACGTTGCTTATAATCGCGGCGAGAAAATTGCCATCAAGGTGAATTTCGTCGGCTTCATCTTCTCGGCCAAAGGGGTCGATCCGGAAAGCTACAATATGAACGACAAGAAGGACTACATGAATACGTCGCCGCAGATGTTGCTGGCCCTTCTGCGGCAGCTCGTAAACACAGTCGGCGTCGAGCAGGCCGATATTGCCATCTGCGATAGTCTGGCGTATATTCCCAACGAGTATTGCAACATCTTTCATAATGAGTTTCCGAACGTAAAGTGTCTGGACCGTGGCGGCACGAAGGGCCGGGTCAAGATGAGGCAATCTTCGGTTCCGCTGCACTGGAGCAGCAACCCGCAGGCAGCCAAACAGGACTACGTCCCTGCATCTTTCGCCGAGGCCGAATACCTGATAAACTTTGCGAATCTCAAGGCCCACTCCGGGTCGGGCGTGACGCTCTGTGCGAAGAACCATTATGGATCGCTGATCAGATGGCCCGTCGAAAAAGGCTATTATGATCTGCACCCGAGCGCATTCGCGAAGGAGACGGGAATATACAGAAACCTTGTTGACCTTGCCGGCCACGCACATACCGGCGGCAAAACTCTGCTGTACCTGGTTGACGGTCTGTATTGTGGGGTCCATCCGGTAGATATGAACAAAGGGCCGAGAAGATGGAAGTCGCATCCTTTCAACGGGGACTGGACTTCGAGTCTGTTTGCCTCGCAGGACCCGGTGGCTGTCGATTCGGTCGGCTTTGACTTCCTGCACGCCGAATATGAGAATCCACGTAAAGTCGGCGTGGACGATTTCCTGCACGAAGCGGCGCAGGCGGACAATCCTCCTTCCGGTACATTCTACGATCCCGATCATGCCGGCAACATCAAGAGACTGGCCAGTCTCGGCGTGCACGAGCACTGGAACAATCCCAAAGACAAGAAGTACTCCCGCAACCTGGGGACCGGCAAAGGCATCGAACTGGTAGCCGTGACAGCGGTGGAAACCGAGAAGGCAGGCATCATCGCACCGGGAGCGAAAGTTCAAGAGCTTGCCGACGGCTTTGAGTTCACCGAAGGCCCAGCCGTAGATGCCCAGGGCAATGTCTTCTTTACCGATCAGCCAAACAATCGGATTCACAAATGGTCCACCGACGGCGAATTGTCAATCTTCCACGACAAGCCCGGCAGATCGAACGGTCTTTACTTCGACAAGAAAGGCAACCTTTTAGCCTGCGCAGACCTCGATAATGAACTGTGGCAAATTGATATGAAAGGCAAAGCGACGGTCCTTGTCAAAGATTACAAGGGCAAGAAACTCAACGGCCCGAACGATCTCTGGCCCGACCCAAAGGGAGGCATATACTTCACCGATCCGCTCTACAAGAGGCCCTACTGGAACCGCGGGCCAATGGAGCAGGACGGCAAGCACGTTTACTACCTCAAGCCCGGCTACAAGGAGCTTATAAGAGTTACTAATGACCTGGTCACGCCGAACGGAATTATAGGAACGCCCGACGGCAAGCACCTTTACGTCGCCGATCTCGGAGACAAGAAGACATACGTCTATGACATCAACGCTGACGCGACCCTCACCAATAAGAAGCTCTTCTGCTCGATGGGCTCGGATGGCATGACAATCGACAATGAGGGCAACATCTACCTGACGGGCCGGGGCGTCACGGTATTCAATCCGGCAGGCAAGAAAATCGAGCATATCCCAATCGATGCCGGCTGGACAGCAAACGTCACCTTCGGCGGCGCTGATAGACATACGCTCTTCATCACCGCCCAAAAGTCGCTCTTCGCGGTGCACATGCACGTCACGGGTGTACAGTAAAAAGATTCGCCATTTACAGCCGGCTTTGATGCCTCTGCGGCAGAGCCCGTCGTATGCTCGTGCTAATGTTGCGGGTAGATCTGGAAATCGAAGGGAGATTAAAATGAGCGTGAAAAACTGTGCCGCAGCGGCACTATTCCTCATCGCGGCCTCGGGTGCTTTCGGCGCTGTTCCGGTGGCTGTGGAGATCGTTGAGGTCAACAGAATTTGGGACAAAGCTCCACATAATGCGTTCACTGACCTTGTGCGATGGAACGATGGATTTTACTGCACGTTTCGCGAGGGCAGAGGGCACGTTTCCACCGATGGGAAGATAAGGCTGCTCGAATCGAAAGACGCGAATCGCTGGGAGTCGGCGGCCCTAATTGAGCTGGCAGGCTATGACCTGCGGGATGCGCACTTGTCCGTGACGCCGGATGGCCGATTGATGCTGTTAGGCGGAGCCGCCCCCCGCGAGAAGGACAACCAATCCGCTCCTACCGGTACGTTCGTCAGCTTCTCGGCTGACGGCAAACAATGGACGCAGCCTCAAATGGCTGTCGAGCCGGGGCGATGGCTGTGGTGCGTTACGTGGCACAAGAAGAAGGCATACGGTGTCACGTACACTGCCGGCAAGGACGGCACGTATCTCGATCTGCTCGTAAGCGCCGATGGGATCCACTTCGAGCAGCATGTACCCAGGCTGTTCGAGCAGGGACGTCCGAGCGAAGTAACGCTGCGCTTCGATACGGATGCGACATGCTATGCGCTCGTCCGCCGCGACCGCAGCCAAAGCGAATCGAGCAGCGCCTTGTTGGGCGTGAGCGGGCCGGATTACAAACAATGGCAATGGAAAGACCTCGGTTCGGAATTCAATGGATTCGGTGGCCCTAACTTCATTCAAACCCCCAGCGGCTTCTGGCTCGCTGCCGGCCGAATGCACGATGGCGGTGCTCACACGGCCATAACTTACCTTGATGTGGAAAAAGGCACGATGGCCAGGCTGCTCAAGTTGCCAAGTGGCGGCGACACCAGCTACCCCGGCATGGTTTGGCATAATAACATGCTTTACGTCAGCTACTACTCCAGCCACGAAGCCAAGACCAGCATCTATCTGGCGAAGCTGAAAGTAAAACCAACAGCCCTGCGCAAGACACAGGCGCCTACAGATCGCTCAGCGAAGGTGGCGAAGGTGATTTCGACATGGCCAGAGCTTTCAAACAATCCCTGACCGAGACCACTAACCCATGAAGCGTTTACACGGCGGGACATGACCCTCTGTTACGTATTGGCCCTATCAGCAACGCACACGAGTTGTGAGTAATTCCTCAGAAGGTCCTTCCACGTTATGATCCCAACAACTTGACCATCTGAAGACATCACCGGAAGGCAAGAAATGTTTTCACGCAGCATTAATTGAGCTGCATCCTCCGAACTCGCTTGACCTGTGATCGTAACCGGCTTGCGGCTCATGACCTGATGCGCCCGCTTCCTTAACGTAGCAAGATCTCGGTTCTGCTCACAAGCTTTACCCAGGAACGGGCTTAGAGCCTTCAAGAGATCGCGGTCGGAAATGACTCCGCGAAGCTCATCGTCCTCAATAACCAACAGGTGATGGAACCGTTTTTCGTCGAATATCTCGCACATAGTGCACAGGGTTGTATCCATATCGACGGTTACCAGTTCCTTCGTCATTATCGAGCTCAGTTTCATGGCTTCTCTAAACCTCGCACTATCCAATTATTTTATGGCCATTTCTGCACGGCGAGCATTTGAGGTTACTATAGTCGATGGGATCATCATGGGCGATTCTTCTCTGCACAATCGCAACGTGCGGTGCGATGGGGATGCGCACATCCTGGGCCACATTTGGCGTTGTCCCAAGTTCCATTTTCCCTTCCTTCAATCTGTCGTTCCACTCCGTTTTCTCCTCGGCCACACGCAACAGTCCGGGCCACATATAATAAAATATATTAAAGAAATCGGCCGCGGACAAATAAGCGAACGGGATTTATATTGACATCAACGATGATTTTCCTGTGGGACCCATAAGAACGATGTTCGGCGTCTCCCGGCAAAGGCGCATACCGGCGATGTTGATGCATGTTATTTCGACCTTCTCAAAGCTTGCCCGCCCGGTGAATTGCAGCAGCTCCGAAAAGGTATCTTTGGAAGGTGACTTTTGCAAAACCCGCTTCGCGCAGGATATTGGCCAATTCGTCCGCCGGATAGAAACGAGGTATTGTGGTCGCCAAATAGGCATAAGCAGCATTCGATCCGGATATTCGGCTTCCGATTGCCTTCACAAACAGCTTGACGTATGTGTGAAAACATTTTCTGATCAGCCGGGAAGATGGCTGGCTGGTCTCCAGGTTCACAAAACGTCCTCCCGGCTTGAGGACCCGGCAGAATTCCGAGAAACTCTCGACCAGAACATCCCTGCTCAGATTGATGTTTCGCGTGGCAAACGACATGGTTATCAGATCGAAGTTGTCGTCGGAAAAGGGCAGAGTTTTGATGTCGGCGGCAATAAATTCGATGCGGTCCGCTTCGGGCTTCTTTCTCGCCTCGGCCAACATCGGCTCGGAGAAATCGACGCCATAGATTTGCGCTGCCTCGGGAGCCAGCCGGCTCAGGCAGACAGCCATCTCGCCGGTGCCGGTACACATGTCGGCCCATTTGCCGGTATTGGTGGATGCGGCGATTTTAGCCGCTCGCCTGCGCCACACGATGTCAAGTCCCAGCGTCAGGACGTGATTGACCAGTTCGTATGTCCGCGGGACTTCCAGGAACATCCTCTTGACAGAGTTGGCGCTGTTATCCGGCATAATCCCAGGTTTCTTCCGCAAAGGCGGCATCATGCCGACCGCTGCAGAACCGAGTCTTGAGCAACCTGGGCAAGAGCACGATTCATGCGGAAGATGGCCTCATCGATTTCCGCTGTGCTCTTGAAGCCGATCACGACCGCATCCACCAAACCGCCCTGCATTGCGAATCGTATCGACCTCTCTCGCTCCTGGGGTGTTGTGAAGTCACCGTTGCCTATGATTTTCATGCCGATGACGCCGTGGCCTTTCTGACGCATGATCTCCATCTGCTTCTGCACCGCCGGTATGTGGGACACGTCGCTCTTGGCGTTCCAGATCAGCGCCGGCGTATCCATGTGCGCACCCTGCGGATTGATCCGTACAAGATTCACGTCAACCCAATCCAGCGAAGAGGCTTTCTTCAGGGCTGGCAGCGTATGGCACGAAACGCCGTGAGAGAGAATGATCTCTTTTTCCTTGGCCTCCTGCAAAGCATCGACCACTCGCTTGCGGCTTTCGTCCCAGTCGGCCTTGACCGCAACGTGTACCAGAAGGCTGTCGATGTAATCAACTCCCAAATCCTTGCGGTAGCGATCCAGCATTTCCAGCGGCTTTTCCGGCACACCGGGCATCTTGGACTGGATGAACAGCTTCTCACGCGGCAGGCCCTTGATCGCTTCGCGAACCATCGTGTGGATCTTGTAGTTTTGAGCCGTATCAATGTATCTTATCCCCTGATCATACGCGTATCGCACCAGCCGGGTAAACCCGTCCTGGCCCAGCGCTCTTTGAATGCTGCCGCCTTTGCTGCCGGTGCCCATGCCAAGCCTGCTGAGCTTCAAGCCCGTCCTGCCCAGGGCAACCTGATCGACAGCCGTAGGCGGCCCTTTGGCGGCAAAAGGTCCCATACCGCACGATGACAGAAACGCTGTGCCGGCTAAAGCTGCCGTACTTTTGAGGAAATGACGACGAGTGATTCTTCTGTCCATAATATGATCCCTTCGTACAACTTCGGGCAGACATCATACAGGTATTTCCGTATTTCAGGCCGCATATATCTTTATCCTGTTTCGGTTGACTGATTCCAGTAGATATGGATTTGTTATGGCCTTGACCTCGACCAAGTCGATATTGCAGCCGAACAAGCCCTGTAGTTTTTCCAGCAATGCAAAGTACGACTTGCCGTGCTGGCGAGGTTCCAACGGCATGAACTCCACAAGAAAATCAATGTCGCTCGTCTGAGAATCGAAATCATCATCACTCAGGGCAGAGCCAAACAGTTCCAGGCATTTTACATTGAATTGCCTGCAAAGGTCAGCAACATCCCGGCTATGCCTATTTACCAGTTCAATCATAATATTTTTCCCTTCACTTCGACAAAGTGTAGGCTATGCTGCCAGTTGTGTCAAACCTAAATCATGGGAATGAGCCGGTATGGATACTCCTTGACATAGCCGTTAGCGAGAGACCGGCTCATTTTGTGAGCGGCATTGCAAAGACGATCATTGCCGAGCCGTCGGGAAGGTAATTCTCTATTCGACCGACCTGGCGAAAACCTCTGGCCCTGTAAAAGGAGCGAGCTTTCTGAAACGTCGGATTGCCGTATGTCTCGACAAGGAGTTTCTTGTAGCCGGCCCGGATAGCGTGCTCTTTGACCGAGTCCATCAACGCACTCCCTACCCCCCTGTCCTGATGGTCGCCATGCACGGCAAACCATGACAGCCAAACGTTCCGCTCAGGCCCCCAGATGTATCTGTGGAGCCCGACTAAGCCGCAGATTTTTCCGTCATCTCGCCAGACATAATACTGCCTGCCTGAGTCGATGCCGTGTTTGATGCACGAAAAGTAGAACTCCATCGCCTGCCGGGCCCAGGCTGCTTCCTCGACGTTCATCGAATCAGAGACCAGCCGGACGGCTTCTTCCAGGTCGTCCTCTTTCATCGACTCAATCGAAATTTCCGGTGTCTGCTCCATCTTTCATTAAACCTATGCTGGAAGAAAAACGAGCTTTATCCCTATCAGCAACAGAAACACGGCTACGACTTTTCGGAAATGCTCTTGGGGGATCTTGTTGACTACGGACTTGGCGATTCTCGCCCCCAGGAATGATGCCGGGATGAATACTATTAGTCCCCACATAAGCAGCCGCTCGAGCCGTGCACCTTCTGAAAGATAGGTAGTCAGCCTCGTCGTGTCTATTATCAGGGCGATAGCACCGGCTGTCGTGATATAGACCTCTTTAGGCAGGTCGAATGCCGTCAGAAAGAGCCCGCGGACAGCGCCGCCTATGCCGAACAGGCCCGCCAGGAAACCTGAAAGGGCGCCTCCGCACGCGCCGGTTAATAATCCTGGTTTGATCTTAAAAGAACTCTTGAGAAATAGATAGATGACGTAACAGATGAGGAATGTCCCCAATATGCGTAAGAGAATCGCCCCGGAAATACTAAACACCAGCGAAGCCCCAAGAAATGTCGTTGCGATTCCGGGAATGCCGAAGCTCAAAACCAGCTTCCACCGAAATCCCTTTCTAAAGAGAATTAGTTTCCATATATTGCCGAACCAATGGACGATCCCGACGAAAAGAAGCGTTTGCGGCAGAGGATAGAAAATCAGGAGAACAGGAACCATTATCGTCGATGTTCCGAAGCCCGTCATTGTCCCCAGGCAACTGGCGACAATCACAACAATCAATATTAAAGGCATTTCCACAGGGATTCCCCTCAACTGTCAATTTTCAGTTCGTTTCACCAAAAACACTATCCTACACTATGAGACTTACCTGAACAAAACAATCTCTCCGGTCAACTCGAGCCCGTACTTGATTTGTCGAGCGACTTGCGTAATATGTCCCTATGCGAATTCTGGCACTGGAACCATATTATGACGGCAGCCATAAGGCCTTTATTGACGGGCTCTCAAAGGTAAGCAGGCACGACTGGATGCTGCTCACCCTGCCGGCGCACAAGTGGAAATGGCGAATGCGCCATTCGGCGATAACATTTGCCGCTCAGACGGCAGAACTCGAAAAAGTAAATTCAAGCTGGGATTTGCTGTTTTGCAGCGACATGCTAAATCTTGCGGAATTCGCCGCCCTTGCCCCAGTCGGAATCGCCCGCCTGCCGAAGGTAATATACTTTCACGAAAATCAACTGACCTATCCGGTTCGTGTGGAAAACGAGCGCGACTATCAGTTCGCGATGACCAATCTGACCAGTGCGCTCGCAGCCGATGCTGTCTGGTTCAACTCACAGTTCCATATAGATTCTTTCCTCGACGCTCTTGCGAAGTTCCTAAAATCCATGCCGGACCATCAGCCTCTCGAAACGGTTGGAAAAATACAGGCCAAATCCTCTGTTTACCCACCCGGCATCGGTGACTTCTCTACCCGGCAGGCAAGAAAGCCCGGCACGATGCGCATCCTTTGGGCCGCGAGATGGGAGCACGATAAAAATCCAGAAGATTTCTTCGAGGCGATTGGAATTCTCAGGGCCAGGAATGTGCCGTTTAGGATCAGCGTTATCGGCCAGAGTTTTCGCGACCGGCCGGCAGTTTTCGAGAAGGCACGGCACGACTTTCAAGACCATATCGACCTCTGGGGTTATCAGCGAAGCCGGGAAGATTATGAGCATGCGCTGTGTGAGGCTGATGTCGTGGTTTCTACCGCGAATCACGAGTTCTTCGGCATCGGAGTTCTCGAAGCCGTCGCCGCAGGAGCCTATCCGTTCGTGCCGAATCGTCTTTCATATCCCGAAATCCTCGGCCTCGGGCATATCCGGGGAGCCGAGCAGTTCTTCTACGACGGCACGGCATCAGACCTTGCCGATAAGCTAAGTCAACTTGCCGCCCGCATTGAAACAGGCCCCCTCTGGCCCCCGCTTGTCACACCCGCGATTCTGACAGACAGCCTCAAATGGCGAAACCTTGGACGGCGGTATGACGACGCCTTTGAAAAACTGGGCGAGTGAGGATCGTAAACCAGGCAAATCCCATTCTACCTGGCATCACAAAGGCATTCTCGTGTCTCAGGCTTTATAGATGTCGGTCTTGTTCTTAGTTAATGGCCGCAATAGTTCCGGAAGAGTTATGCCGGTAAGATCACACATGTCAACATGGCGGCCGAACAGGTCCTCAAGCTCCTTCTCCAATGCAAAGTAGCATATAGCGTGCTGCTTCGGATCCAATTGAAAAAACTCCACGAGCAAATTAATCTCGCTATCTTCAGTACCGGTATTCTCCTGGTTGCAAGACGAGGCGTGCAATCCCAAATATTTCACATTATGTTGCTTGCAGAGATTGGCTATTTCTGCGCTATAGTCTCGTTTACTATCGATCATAATATTATTCCCCTTAGCCTGCGTGGAAAGTATAGACTCCGCCAAATGTTGTGTCAAACGGAAACCGCGCGCAAAAAGGAAAGCCCTGTACCAGGTTCGGTACAGGGCTTATAAATCCTGGCGATGACCTACTCTCGCCCTTGCGGACTACCATCGGCCTGACGGGCTTAGCTTCTGAGTTCGGAATGGGATCAGGCGTTTCCCCGTCAGTATAGTCACCAGGAACTCGTGAATCAGACCTTTCGGCCTGATATTCTCAAATCAAAAATTAAAGAGCAAAATGCAAAATTAACGAAGTCATCCCGACTTGCCGGGATTCCGCAATTTTGATTTTTTATCTTTGATCTTTACACTTCAAAAGATATGCAGATGCGTATATGAGCACACGTTGAAATTCAAATATCAAAGTTCAAAATTAAGGTAGTCATCATCGCAAAGCGATGACTCCGCAACTTTGATTTTTAATCCTTGATTTTTGAACTTCTTTTGTTCAACCAATGATTGATATGGCCAAGTAATCGAGCGTTAGTACCGGTTAGCTAAACATATTTCTACGCTTACACACCCGGCCTATCAACCTGATAGTCTATCAGGGCTCTTCATCCCCGAAGGGAATGGAATCCTTATCTCGAAGCAGGCTTCCCGCTTAGATGCTTTCAGCGGTTATCCTTTCCCGACTTAGCTACCCGGCGGTGCCCCTAGCGGGACAACCGGTACACCAGCGGTCAGTGCTTCCCAATCCTCTCGTACTAGGGAAACATCTCCTCAAGATTCCTGCGCCCACGGCAGATAGGGACCGACCTGGCTCGCGCCGGTCTGAACCCAGCTCGCGTACCACTTTAATCGGCGAACAGCCGAACCCTTGGGACCGCCTACAGCCCCAGGATGTGATG
>NJBM01000022.1 GCA_005223045.1 Planctomycetes bacterium B3_Pla
GGGTGAAGGGGGGATCGAACTCATCAACGCGCCAGTAGTAAACCTTCTCTGATTCAAGCGGACCGGGACTATAGCTTAAGAATCCCATCGGGGCGCCGCCTGCAGCATTGTTCACATCGTCGAAATTAGTACCCATATAAACGGTGTGTAATTTGGCGGCGAACCCTCCCGTCCAGGAAAAGGTCGCGTTCGGGTCCACAAACTCGGCACCATCGACCGGATCGGGATTATAAGCAGTTCTGGGTGGAATTGAAAAGCTCCATACATCACCCTTCCACGGACTGTTAGGGTCGGCGTCGTTGACCTCATCTATCCGCCAGTAGTAGGTCGTACCGGGGACAAGACCGTCCGGGAAAGGAAATCCGGGGAAGCCGATAATATAGTCAGTCGCGGCTTGATTGACTCTGAAAGTGTCGCCGGTGCCGTTGCTTACATCATCAAAATTCTCGCCTAAGTACACATCGTGCGAGACAGCAAAATCTCCTGCCCTCCAGCCTACGTTTACCCAGGTATCCTCAATGAAAGCGCCATCAGCCGGCTCCGGGCGACCGGCCTTCGGAAATCCTTCACCTGCCATAGCGCCCAGAATCTCGTCCTGTGTCAGCGGGTGGTTGAAGAACTTGATATCGTCCACCGTGCCCTGGAAGAAGTCGCTCGGGCTGCCGTCCCATTCCTGGCCTACCGACCACCGTGCCTGTCCCGCCGGATCGCCCGAGGGTGTCTCGGTGCCTACCAGCTCTCCGTCGGTGTATGCGAAGGCGCTGGTTCCGTCCCGAGTGTACGCGATGTGATGCCACTCGTCGTCGGTGATAGTTGGGGGGTAAGTATTGGCGCTGTCCGCTTCCACCAGCAAATTGCCGCCGTCAACGCCAAAGACGAAATCGTGACTGCTGCCGGTGTCATTGGCACCGATGACGTTGCCGTCACCTGTCTGCGTGGTTTTGATCCATGCCATGACCGTAAAATTGTTTTCTGTGAGGTCATCGGCTATGCCATCAATCGCGACCCAATCACCACTTCCGTCCAGTTCCAGTGCGCCGGCGTTGATTCCGTCCACCCACTGCGGATCACCCTCCAGGGTGCCATCATTGCCCAGGCCGGAAAGGTCAAAGGCGGTGTCACCCGAACCTTCGTCAAACGTCCACCAGCCGATAAGTTCCGCCTTGGCCGGGCTTGTCAGAACCAGACTCAGCGCCAAAACAAATGAAGTCAAAAACAGCAATTTCTTAAACATAACAGTCCTCCTTCGAGAAAAAGAGACTTAAAATTGTAACGACCGAGGCTTCGACTGAGCTCAGCCGAACGTCCAACAATCCTTACCATTCAGTAAACACCTCACTCCGCCCCGGAAAGTTCTTGCGATATGACTCAACCTCCTTTCTTCCAAAGTTAACACTGTAGCCAAACGGTTAACTGAACGGTAAAGATTGCACTCCGAATCGTACGAATCCGGCGGTCGTGGTTGCACTCTGTCGTTCAATGTCTTTTGGAAAATGCCAAAAAACTACAGGAATTTCACCTGTGGGAAAGCCACAACTCCTCAGATACCTGCCGATACGAGCAACACCTTCACCAATCTTATATATACCAAACCATGCGCCTCTCCGTCAAGAAAAATCCCGCAACTGCACATGTTTCTCCGCCGGGGATTCTGTTGAATGCAGAAGAGGTAAAGAGACATTTCTCATACGCAGTGACCCTACTCAGTAGGTGCCATGCCCTCGGTTCTCACGAATGAGAATAACACTCCAGGTTCGCCGAAGGTGCGCCCTTCCGATCATTCGGATTTTGCCACTGTCCTGCTGAAAACATCTTGCAAAGCCTTTCAACAGAGCATATTGCCAGGAGATGAGCCGCAGGATTTCTCGTATCTCAGAATTCCTCTTGACGGTAAGGCGGATGATGTGGTATAAATGAAGGTTGTCAAAGTCCCGCCGAAATGGAGACGAAAGGGTAGGAATCGATGGATTTTGGATTTGAGGCGGGTGAAACACATGTGATTTCCAGCCAGGATTCCTAAGTTAGAGGAGATTTACCATGTACAAGAGAATGACATACTCACTGTCTTTGGTCTTATTGCTGGCCATCGGCAACGCAGCCCCGGCCGGTCTGGTGGAATGGGAGGCGGCCATAAGCGGCGGCAATCCGCTTCACTGGTACAAGTTCGATGAGACCGGAGCCGACTGTATAGATTCCGGCAGCGCAGGCCTTAACGGGACTTATGACGGCGTCTCGGTGGGTCAGGAAGGATTGTTCGGTCCGGGAACGGCCGTGGGATTCGAGAGGACCGGCGCAAATCGCGCCGATTTTGCCGACGCTACGGACCTGCCCGGCCCGTGGACGGTAGAATATATCGTCAAGACTACCAAGCCGCCGGCCGCGAATGACTCGCAGGCCCTGCATGATGGCGACGCCACTTCGATTCGTCTTGCCGGCTGGACGTCTCTGGGCGAGGCCGGCTTTACACTATATGGTGTCGCCGACTATCAGTTCACACCTATCGCCGGATATGCGCTTACCGACCTCGTGATACAGCCGGAAGTATGGATGCACTTGGTGTGGCGAAACGACGGCGCCGGCACCCAGGTGTTCTTCAACGGAAAACTTGTCGGAACCAGTAGTGACAGCGTCGATCTTCCGCGCCTCAGGATTGGCGGCCGCGGCGCCGGCCCTGCGGACCATCTACAAGGGGTCCTCGATGAGGCGGTCGTTTTTGACAGTGCCTTGTCGGATGCCGATATCGTCGCTCATGCTTCCGCTGCATCCAGCCTTGATCCGACCGTGCTGGGAGCAAGCCAGCCCGACCCTGCCGACGATGCCATTCACCCTGAAACGTGGGTCAGTCTCGGCTGGTCGGCCGGCGGTACCGCCGTTTCGCACGATGTGTACTTCTCCGACAATCTTGACGATGTGACCACCGGCACAGGCGACGCCTTCCGCGGTAACCAGGCCGCGACAACGTTCATTGCCGGCTTTGTCGGATTTCCCTATCCCGACGGACTTGTTCCGGGTACGACCTACTACTGGCGAATCGATGAGGTCGACCCCGCAGAGACCCATAGGGGGCCGGTATGGAGTTTCTTGGTTCCGCCGAAGACTGCCTACAATCCCGATCCGACAGATGGTGCGAGGTTCGTGACCTTAGATGCGGCACTCAACTGGACCGGAGGCTTTGGAGCCAAATTGCATACTGCATACTTCGGCGACAACTTCGACGATGTAAACAATGCCGTCGGCGGTTTGCCCCAGGCGGCTGTGACTTACGATCCCGGTCCCCTCGCGAAAGATACCGTCTATTACTGGCGGGTCGATGAGTTCGATGCCCTCGTCACGCACAAGGGCGATGTATGGAGTTTCAGAACGTTGCCGGACATACCCGTTGCCGACCCGGCGCTCGTGGGTTGGTGGAAGCTTGACGAAGGCCAGGGCACGACCGCCCTCGACTGGTCGGGCCATGACGGTCACGGGACTCTGACGGGCACTCCGGAGTGGATAGCCGGGCAAGACGGAGGTGCACTCGAACTGGACGGCAATAGTTGGGTGGACTTTGGAACTCCGGATCACCTGCAGATAGCAGAAGCGATTACTATCGCTTGCTGGATCAACCCCGCCGGGCTCAGCGGTGATCGGGGCTTTGTCGCCCTGGACGGCTCGTACGCGTTCAAGTCCAGTGGTAATCACCTTCGGTTCACTACGCCCGGTATTCTGGATCACGATGCCGATAGTGCGATTCTGGAGACCGGGAAATGGCAGCACGTTGCCATCACCTTCCAGCCCGATCAGACCGTCGTATTCTACATCAACGGATTCGAGGCCGAACGGATGCCTGGTTCAGCGGCGAACGCCGGAGGCGGGCCATTCCGTGTCGGCAACAATCAGTGGAACCAGACCTACACAGGCCTGGTTGACGACGTGCGCGTATATAACAAGGTCCTGACCGCCGAGGAGATCGTACAGGCAATGCGGGGCGACCCGTTGGTTGCCTGGAATCCGAGTCCAGCCAACGGCTCAACGCCGGACATTAACCATGCGCTATCCCTTGGCTGGTCGCCCGGAGACAACGCGTCCGAGCATGACGTGTACTTCGGCACGGATGTGGATGTGGTCACCGATGCCGATGCTGCCGATACGACAGGCGTTTACAATGGCAGCCAGAGTGGTACGAGCTTCACTCCGGCCGAAGGTGTCGAATGGGACGGCGGGCCTTACTACTGGCGCATCGACCAGGTCAATACCGATGGGACGATCAGCAAAGGCAGAGTCTGGAGCTTCAAGGTGGCCGACTTCCTTCTGATAGACGATATTGAGTCCTACAATGACCTGGACGAGGCTGAGCCCGCAAGCAACAGGGTATACCTGGCGTGGAAAGACGGATTCGACGACCCGACGGTGAACGGAGCTGTCGTTGGCTATTTGGATGTTCCTCTTACCGAACGCAGTAATGTTCACGGCGGCGGACAGTCGATGCCGTATTCCTACGACAACAACCTTAAGACTTCTGAGGCGACGATGACATTGGTCGATCCGCGTGACTGGACCCAGCATGGCGTCACAAAACTCAGCCTGTGGTTCCGTGGCGCGCCGGGTAATGCCGCCGAGCGGATGTTTGTCGCTCTAAACGGCAACGCAGTGGCGTATCATGCTGATTCTGCGGCAACGCAGATTGCCGTGTGGACCGAGTGGGTCGTCGACCTGCAAACGTTTGCCGACCAGGGCATGGACCTTACCAATGTCGGTACGATCACTATCGGTTTCGGCACCAAGAACAGCCCTGCGGCCGGCGGCACCGGTCAAATGCTCTTTGATGACATTGTGCTGATAAGATAGGTTCGGCGGCAACTAATTGCAGCCAAGCTGATGCCCGATTTGTGGGGTGAATTCGCAACAATTCGGGGCCCATGCTGACAGTTTCGGCATGGGCCCCGTTTGTCTTGGTAGGGGCGGCCCTACGTGGCCGCCCTAATCCGGGCGCGAGGCTCGGGCAACCACACAGGATTGCCCCTACTTGTCGCCGGCAACGGCCCCTCCGTTGCACGACTTGCCTGTTACCTCAATTTTCGAGAACACTTCCTTAGCTGTAGAAATGCCTTCCAAATCCTCAATGATACGATCCACACTCTCGAATTGATCCGTCCTGCCTATCAGTCGGGGGACGCTCCGTCGCCCCGGCAGGGCGGTGATTTGCCCTTTGTAGATGATAGATGGTTGCCCGTTGCCGTTCTTGTCGCGTTTGCCATCCTTCGATACGGCTGCGAAAGAATAGTTGTAGTCGCCTGAGACATTTATTTCAATGTAGTAATCCCACCTGCTTCCTGCAGACACTTGGGTCTCACAGGCCAAATCCTGCGCGGGGGTCGCACCGGTCACGGCATCGACTGCCGGATTCTCAGGCGTCGGAGCGCCGCTGCTGCCGGTCTCCTTTTTCCAGCGGCTTACCCAGTACGGCAGCGATACGGGGCGGACAATCTTGCCGCCCCAACTACCGGCGCCGGTTTTTTCGGTCACCCAAACGGTTCGGATTTCCGCGCCCATCGCATCTTCGAGCCAGATAGCGAATTGAGGAGGCTTCTTGTAATGCGACTGTTTATAGATATCCGGATCGAGACTCAGCGAAAAATGCAATGCGACCGGCTCGCCTTGCTCTGTGCCCAGACTTCGACAACCAAAAAACGCGCAACAAGCGAGAAGAATGCCGGCACAGAAAAATATTAAACGCGAACCGAGTCTCGTCATACCAGCCTCAGCTTGCGAAGATTCTCCAGACACCTCTCGACGGACTCGAGCGGCGGATAGGCGTCACTTTCATACTCGACGATATACCACTCGGTTGAGCCGACCGCTCTGCACAGGGCAAAGAAAGCCTTCCAGTTGACGTCGCCTTTGCCGACAAGGGCTTTGGGATTTGTCTTGCTGTGCTCCTTGACGTGCACGGTGATCGCCCGGTCGGGATATTTGTAGAGATAAGGCAGCGGATCCACGCCGCCGCCAATTGCATTGCCCACGTCAAGCTGCATGATGACTTCTTTCTTTGTGTTGCCGTAGAAGGTGTCCCAGGGAAGCTCGCCGTCCATTGCCTTGAATTCGGCGCTGTGATTGTGATAGCCGACCAGCATTCCGTGCGGCTTGACTTTCTCTGCAAGCTCGTTGAAGAGCTTGGCCGTGTCGAGCCAGGCCTGATGAGATTCGCGGTACTTGCCGGGCAATCCGGGAACGACGAGATACTTGTTGCCTAAAGTCTTATTGAACTCGATCGTCGGGACCAGCTTGTCGCCGAGCAATGTATCCAGCCCCGTATGCGTGCCGCAACACTTTAGGCCGTTGTCGTCGAGCATCTTTCGCAACTTCTTGGCCGTGTAGTCGTAGTATCCGGCGAACTCAACGCCCTTATAGCCCATCTTCGCCACGGCGGCTATTGTGCCCGGCAGATCGCGCTTGCAGTCTCCGCGCACAGAATAAAGCTGCAAGCCGACCGGCCCTCGGCGCGACCCGCGTTTCGTAGTCCGCGCTGTTCTCTGCCGGTCCTGCGGCGCCCCATGCGCGCCGGAGGCCACCACGGCTGCGACCGCAGCGCTCTTTGCGAGCAAGCCGCGTCTCGAAACCAAACCTTTGTCTCTTGATGACATCTGATTCTCCTTCCCAAATCCTGTAAAGTTACAATTAGTCCTCAGTTACGCCCTGAGACATACCGTGCCCATATTATACACGATTCGAGGCAGCAGTCTAACGAATCTCTGATCCGCTGAAGGCCAGCACCTCGCCGCCGGCAGTTGGCCGTCCCTCGGCGCACGGGAGACAGTGGATTAGCGAATCGGTTGAATGGTCTTGGGGCTTCTGGGTGCTCAGCCAAAAACAAAGAGCCGTATCCGGCTCATGCGGAGTCGATGCGGGGCCGGGAAGATCATTTCTTCTCTCTTGCCTGTGTTTGAAGCTTTATCAGATCCTGGGTTCCCTTTTGCCAATATTCGAGCTGCTGGTCCAATGACCTTCCTTCAAGCTGTTTACGGACCAATTCCGCTCCGCGTCTTTTCATCTGAACGCAATCGAATGTCTTAGTCTTCATCCTCAATCACCTCCAGCGGTGAATAGATAGCTATTTCCCTGTACTCGTGCAGTTTGTTGACTGCATTATACATCGGTATCTTTTGAAAATTTACGATATGCTTGAAGTTCCAGCTTACGATTAGCGAAGACTGTGAAACCGTAGCCAACGCTACATGCAAGGCATCCGTAGAATATTTCTCGGAGAGAATCTTTGCCTCTGTGTAGGCCTGTTGGAGCTTTAAGGCCTCTTCAGTAATCTCGGCAATATCCGTGAGCGGCAGAATTTCAAAGAAAAGCTCCTGGACGCTCCTGGGTCCTTCCTGGATTTCCTGCCTGACCAGTTCGGATGTCACCAGAACAAATCTCGCACCGCGGATTGCATTGAAAAAGGTTTTGCTCGGCCCTTGAAACTCATCATCGAACACACCGCCAAAGACTGATGTATCCGCGTATATTCTTATGGCCTTATTTTTTATCATGCCATATTCAATGATAACTAACGGGACGCATTTTGCCAACCAAAAAAGCCCTGTTGACCATCATGTTCCGGCTCGCGATTCGAGGCAGCAGTCTAACGAATCTCTGATCCGCTGAAGGCCAGCACCTTGCCGCCGACAGTGGATATGAACAACTTGCCGTTAGCGGCGGCCATGCCGTCGAAGACCGGCGGGCTGTCGAGGTCGTGCCGCGCCAGTTCGCTTCCGTCCGCGGCTGAGAGCACGCACAGCAGACCGCCTCTCTTGCCCTCGAGCGTGGCGGCGGGTTCTTCGCTTGAAAAGATGTCCGGAGGGCCCGCCAAAAAGAGGTTATTGCCGGCAAGAACAATAGCGCGCGCAATGACAGGTTGTTGTTCTGTCCAGCGATATTTCTTGGTCTGCCTGGATGCAGCCGCACGTTTTCGCTTGGCGGCGGCATCGGCCGGTTGCCGATCACGTCCCGGCTTCTGACGCTCAGTGGCAAACGCCCGGTAATGAGTGAAACGCCGCTGGGCGTCCTGCTGCGGCTTGAAGTGAAAGACCGTCGCGCCGTCGATCCCCACGTGGGCGCCATGATGAATATACTGGCTTCGACCGAATCCGTAGATGGACTCGTCATCGAGCACGAGAAGCCGGCCCGCCGGAACCTGATTTCCCGTACGAGGCCAGCCGCCGTAATTGCTCCCCATCGACGTGCCGACCTGCCAGTAGGTTCGATGCCACCATGAATCCTCAAGAAAGCCCGCTGAGCTGAACAAGTGCGGCACGTCGGGATTCTGCGGCCGGCCCTCCAAATCAAAACGGTTGTGCCGCATGTAGATCGACTGTCCGTCACACGAGAGGACATCCGGCAGCGCCCCCGGCATGTTCGTGCCGCGCACCGTGCCCTTGCGCTGATAACCAGTCTCGGGATCGCGGTGGTCGATGATTGTCTCTGACAGCAATTGGCCTGTTTTTGCGTTCAGCCTGCACAGTCTGATACTGCCGTCAAGATAGGACGATCTGCCGGCGGCGCAGTAAGCTGTGCCGTTATGTACCAGCACACTTCCCGGCACGGGCCAGGCCGATTCGAGCTGGCCATACGCGACTATTCGCCGATCCTCAGGCGCAGCGCGGAATCGCCAGGCCAGCGCTCCGTTAGAGGCGCGCAGGCAGTAAGCATACCCGTCGCTGCAACCGAACAGCGCCCGGCCCCGCCAGATCGTCGGCGGCGAATCGATGCGACCGCCGGCCGTATAGCTCCATATCTTTCGGCCGGTCTCGGTATCCAGTGCGTGAACCGTGTGGGCGTCGATTTGCACAACGAACAACTTGTCCCTCGCCACGACCACACTGCTGAGCCGCCTGCCCAACTGCGTGTTCCACGCCGGCTTCAGCGCCGAACCAACCGTTGCAGGCGTGTAGCCGCTGCGAGCGTTGTCGTGCCGATAGGTGGGCCAATCATTGGGATTTTCGATTTGCGAATTACGATTTTCGATTTGGTTGTACGCGGGGCCTTTCTCCAGGCGAGCTTGAGACTTACCCATTTCCCGAGATGGTGACTCCGGCTTCGGCGCCAGGCAGTTGAAGCCGGGAATCTTTGCCGTGATAAAGCACGCGCACGGATTCGTCGCGGCGTACAACAGACCGTTGCATGGAATGACGCCGTACTGACAGGCGCCGCGCACCCAATGGTTGGGGATGGGCTTGCCTGTATCCAGCTCGATGAACTCGACGCCCGAGCGGCCGAGAACGAGATATTCGTTGGTTGCTTTGTTCCGGTAGCAGCGATGATGACCCATGCCGGCGGCGAAGAACTCCTTGTCCACAGGTCGCCTGCGCTTGATCTCGCCCGTCACAGGATCGCGGCCTTCGGTGATCCCCGGATCGCTCGCCTTGACCAGGCTCCCGGTCCATACCAGACCATCGGCAACTAAGACATCGGCCGGCGCGTTGTAGCATTCGCGCGATGCGCAGCTCCAGAGCCGCTCGCCGTCTTTGACCGAGAACGCGATCAGCTCGCCCACCGGCGCCTGGCCTCCCCTGCTGCTGACTATCCACTCGACCTTCCGCTGATCGTCGGTGTCCAGTGTCTTTTTCTCCGCGACGGCGCGGTCGGCTGAGAGTACGACGTCGCCGTACACAACCAGCGTCGGCGCCGACCACGTCTGCCGGCTGCGACTCGTTGAACGTTCGGCGCGCCAGACATTGTCGCCGGATCGTGCATCCATGCAGAACACCTCGTCTGCGTTCTGGAAGAACACGCGACCCTTGCTCACAGCTAACGTAGTAGGCATCAATTCGGTCGTCTCGGAGTCCGACTTGCTCCACAGCACCCTACCGGTCTCGGCGTCGAGCACCACGATGCGTTTGTCCGGCGGATTCTCAACATACCCCGGACGCTGCGAACGCACCTGTGTAAAGCCGGGGCGTTGCCGGTCGGTCGATTCGTTCTGTGCCATGACCTCACCGGCGACAACGAACAGCGTGCCCTCGCAATACACGACCTCCAGAGTGCCTTCGGTCTGCTCATAAGTCTTGACGGTCTTGCCCGTGGCCGCATTCATAGCGACGAGAGGCCCGTCGATGCCGAGTGTCACATAGACTCGGCTGCCCACGGCGACCAGCCTTCTGGACAGATCGCTCGGACCCGTGCGAAAACCGCGCAGATGCCATTGCCATTTCGGAATCCGGCGTTTCCACAGAAGCACGCCGTTAAAGGCGTCGCGCGCCACGAGATGCCAGTCAGGTTCCAATATCACCAGAGCCATCGGCGCCTCGTCAACGATGTAGAAAATACGCCCGCCCGCCGAGACGGCGCCGCTGACGCTGGACAAATGATCGTGACTTCTAGCCCATTGCGGCCCGACCACCCACTGAATCTGATGCGGCGGCCCGACTATCGAGTCGCTTGAGACTGCGTTATTGGTCGCATCGTACATGGAGTGCGTCCACTCGTCGATCTGCTCCGGGCGCGGCTTGACCGTCTTTTCCCATTCGCCGCCGGTCTTGATGTACGCCGTACCGCCCGGCGCAAGAACGCGCATGACTTCATCCATAGGTACGCCGCCGAGGTCCTCGGAAACGACGAGGTTCACGAGATTGTTGGTAAAGGGGAGACTGTCGCCCGTGAGTTGATCGACCGAGACCGGGCCGTACGTTCCGGCCGATTGAATGTACTTCCGAGCCAATTCGACCCGGGTGCTGTCGCGGTCCAAACCGTGAACGAGATAGCTGTCGTTTGTTCGCAGCGCTGCAGTAAGCCTGCCATTGCCGCTGCCGATGTGGACGATCAGCCCGCCGGTCACGTTGCACGTCTTCAGAATATCCTCAGCCTGCCGGCTCGGCGTCAACGGCTGAGCCAACGCAGACGAAATGCAAAGATTAAAGATCAAAAAGCAAAAATAAGGAATTCGTCGCCGCATAGCGGCGACTCCACAATTTTTATTTTTTATCTTTGATTTTTGATATGTTTTTAGTGCCGTAATTGCCGTGAATCTGTTGTTTCGGTTTTGCATGATCATGTACCCCGGTTGAGAAATTAAATTTCAAGTAGTTGATTCGGCGGGCCAAGGCCCACCCTACACACTATACAACTACGCCCTGAGACACTCAGCCTCATTATATCCGATTCCGGCCGGTAGTCTAACGAATCTCCCCTCCGCTGAGGCGCAATACCTCACCGCCGACGGTTGCCATATACGACCTGATCCCTGTCAGCGCATTTCCGGGGCACGACGCAACCTGTTTAGGGTCTCGTTCATCGATATCGATCGACGTCAAGAATCTACAGTGCTATGAGGAGTAATGTTGTTAGAGTGCCTAAGTGCTATGTTTTCTATGCCTGAATACACCCCACTGGTGACCTCTTTTGCCCGGCTCGTCCAGTGCCTTGTTCCCGGTCACTTGCAGGTGCTCGGGCTCCCGCCACACGCAGATGTTAGCGGCTATCTGCTCGTCCATAGCAATGTTGCTGCCTTCACACTCAACCACATAAGACGGATATCTCTGGTGCAGCGTAACGGTTACACCCGGCCTTACACACAGACTGTCTATTCTGTGAAGCTGCTGATCGCTCTTGCAATTGATATAGGCAACTCGTGCGGATTGCCCCACATCCAATTCGATCAACGGCACAACGGAACTCTGCGCTACCCGGCAGGATTCCTGGCAGCATCGGCCTTCGGGTATCGGCGATCCGTGTGGACAAGTCTTTGGATGGCCAAGCAAAATACAGATGCTGTCAACCAGTTCGGGTGTGACTATATGCTCGAATTCACAGGCGCCGGATTCGAAGTCGCCGCCGAGGACATCGTAAAGTAGTCTTTCGGCGAGTCTGTGGGCGCGGATCAACTGCCGGGCATAGTCTGTGCCCTTTTCCGTAAGAGCAATCGTATCGCTGTCTCGGTTCAGCAGGATCATGTCTTCGGACAATAATGCGTCGATTATCACGGCGTCATAGTCCTCGTTCATCGTGCTTTTCAGAGTCGCCATGGAATCTTCGCCGCTCTCCTTCATGTAATAGAGCCGCTCAATATGTTCGTCTTTTTCTCTCTTGCGGTTCATGGTGTCCTTTCACCGTCCTAAAAATAGAATCAATCCCCAGTTCAGAATACCCGCTATCAGAAACGCACTGGCATTTATGCAAAGCGCCATGACGATGGCGCGCTTTGTGCCGAGCTCTTTGGTCATCGCCATGATGTTCGCAAAGCAGGGAACAAACATTGTAGTAATAGTCACGGAAACGATACACTGTATATAATTAAGCTGTCCCTTTTCTATAAGTGCAATAATCATCCCGGCGGCGGCTTCGTGTCTGGCCATGCACAAAATAAGAGCATCAACCATCTGCACCGGAAGGCCCAGCCAGCCGTTCATCACAGGTTTGAGCACATTCTTTATTACATCAAGTGCTCCCGTCTTGTCAATAAGAAACAGAATGACTGCCGCGTACAAAAATACAGGCACTGCTTCCTTGATAAACCACCAAAGCCTGTAATAAGTTTTCACAATCACCGCCTTCGGATTGGGAAGCCGTATCGCGGGCAGTTCCTGCAGGAAGTCGCTCTGCTCCTCTTTCTTCAGTATCTTGTTCAAAACCACTCCTGCGACGATTTCCACAAGCGCCAGTACGGCAAAAGCTATCATAAATGCCTTCGCCCCCATTCTGCCGAGTATGCTCATATTCAGCGCCATCTGGGCGGCGCAGGGGATGGCAAATGCGATCAGGTAGATCGCGATGTATCTTTCTCTCGCGGATCGCAGGCTTTTCGTTGCCAATGTGGCCATGGTTTTGCAGCCAAAGCCCAGCACTAAAGGCATTATGGCGCTGCCGCTGAGGCCGAGCTTATCGAAGATCCTTCTGGTCAAAACACACAAGTTGGGTATATAGCCGATGTCCTCGAGAATATTGAAGGCAAGGAAAAATACAGACAATATCGGCATGATTGTGAGGAAAGCATTCGCCAGGCCTAACGACAGGATGCCGTAATCGCCTATCAAAAACTCTTTCAGCCAGGTAATGGTCACAAGAGAGTTAATCCCGCTTTCCACGGGAACCCACAGAGTCTGGTTCATCCACCCTGCGATCACATTGGCCACGTTGACGACAAGCAGGTACATTATGAGGATCACCATAAGCAGAATCGGGATTCCGAACACCGGATGCCGGCTCAATCGACCGAAAGCCTCGGTTAACTCGCTCGGGGCGATCTTCTGCTTTCTAATTGTATTCTCAATTATCTGGTCTGCCCATTTGCTTCGCCTCTTGTTTAAGATGTGACCGAAGTGCCCGCTGAATTGCTGCTTGACCTTATTTACCTGTTCGGCCAACTGAGCGATTGTTTCTTCGCCGTGTTCTCTGGCCAGGTAATCCATAAGGAACGGATCGTTGAGCATAAGAAGGGTGGCTGTCCTGCGTTTGAATTTCGCGTCAGCCGGCAGGAGGAATTCGATCCTCGCGATGCAATCCTCTATGGTGGCGCCATATCGCAGATCGGATTTACTCTTGCTCGCCTTGCTTATAGTGGCTTTGAGATCTCCGGTGCCCAGGCCGTTGACGGCGATAGACTCGATAACGGGAACGCCAAGAGCCTGCGACAGACCGGGCGAGTCTATCCATACGCCTTTCCTGGCCGTTTCATCTATGGCGTTGAGCGATATCAGCATAGGTATTCCCAGATCGAGCAGGTCGGCACTGAGAGTCAATGATTGTTTCAACTGATTGGCGTCAATGCACTGGATGATAATGTCTGGTGTTTCCTTGAATATCATGTCGCGCACTATGAGCTCTTCTTCGGAGTGGACACAAAGACAATGCAGGCCTGGCGTGTCGATCACTTCGTAAGATTCGCCGTCAATCCGGCAGGTGGCCGTTGCCATCTCAACGGTAGTGAGCGGATAGTTGGCAACCAATACATACTTGCCCGTCAGATTATTGAAGATCTGGCTCTTGCCGGTGTTTGGCAGGCCCACAATGGCAATCTTCTTGACCGAGCCGGATTTGCTCGGACTATCTTTGTGCAACTTCTGTTCGCTCATTTTGGGTGTTTGCTCTATTCTGGCGAAAACGGGTTTGTCGCCTGGTGAACCTGCGGCAATAACTTCAGCATTAGGAGCTTTCTTGTCTGATGTCATCCTCGTCCCCTACCTGAGCCGTCTCCAATTATCCCTTTGATCGCACACATCCCCAGCCTCAAAACACTGCTGCGCATCAGCGGGGCTTGGGCGCAACTTTGTTGTTTTCTGCATCCGGTGTCCCTTTTGATTCCTGTGTTTGCTTTTTTCGCCTGGCAATCTTTGCCAGCGTCACAACCGTTACGACTTTTGCCACTCCCAACGAAATAAGTAGTTCAAGGGCCATAAATATACCATCCAATCCACTGGTTTAAATCGTCATTTTCTCGGACATAGAACCGTTCTTCAGCCTCCCCATGCTAATCCCACAATTCCTGCGCCAAGTAGAATCCAGATTGGATTGACGTTATACTTGAACAAACAGACAATAGTGGTGGCGACGATGAGAATTGTCTTGAGATCGATAACAGAACTTCTGCCGATGCTTACGCCGGCGTCGAACACCAGGCCGATGACCGCAACGCGTGCGCCGCGAAGAAAGTTTGCCAGGATCCTGTTCTCGCGAAACTTCTTTATCGCCGCCGTAGCGAGGCAGATCATCACAAATGACGGCAAAATCACACTTGCGGTCGCGACTATCGCGCCGAGAATACCACAGGCCTTGTATCCTATGAATGTAGCGGAAATTATGACCGGCCCCGGCGTGACCTGGCCCAGTGTGATCGCGTCAATGAATTCGGCCTTTGTCAGCCAGCCGTAATTGTTGACTACCTCGGTTTCCACCATTGGAATTATGACGACGCCGCCGCCGAAACTAACGGTTCCGATCTTCAAGAATACCCATGATAGTCGAAATAGTGTACTTGTCATTTTTTGCTATAGTTTCTTGGGCTCATCGTGATAGATGACGGTGCCCACTAATCCACAGAGACCCACTATCAGAACGATGTCCAGATTGAAAATTAACGCCGAGGCAAACGCCCAGATCAGAACACACAACTCGCGGTAGTCTTTCATTTCCGTTTTGGTGAGTTTCAATCCCACGGACACTATCAGCCCGGTGACTGCGGCGCCCAGGCACTTGAAAACATCCGCCACTTTGGGTGTGATGCGGTACTTGTCGTAAAGAATCACGAGAACGAGCATTAGGATAAACGAAGGCAGTATAAAGGCCACCGTCGAAATCAGCGCTCCTCGCCATTTCTTGAGCTTATAACCCGTATAAGTAACGATATCCATAGTTACCGGTCCTGGCAAGACATCACCCAGCACCGCACCTTCCAGAAAGTCCTTGTCGGTCAGGATTTTTCTTTCAGTCACCAATTCATTCTCCAGCAGGGTGAAAACCGCCATTGGTCCGCCGAAACCAAAACATCCGATCTTGAAGAACATGAACCAGTCTTTGAATTTTCCGATAAGAAGGCCCTTGCCCTTCCTGGTCTTCTGAGATTTTATGTATTTCTTCTTGTACAACACGGCCAGCGACTTTTTCAGTTCCCTTGCCCTGTCTTTGTCACCGGCTTCGAGATACAACTTCCACGCCCGTTGCCAGAGTTCAGCCGCGCGTTTGATGCTCGCGGCGTCACTAACGTTGGAAGAGCCCACGAAAGAGTGCAGACCCTGAAGATATAATCGCTCGGCTCGTTCTCTCAGTTTTCGCTTTTCCATATCAGCCTTGCGTTCTTGGTATTGTTACGCCTTCCATTTCACCTTCGCCTACCATGACGACACAGCTTGTTTTCTGTCCGTTTCTCATGACCTGTATTTTCACATTCGCTTCGGGTCGTGCCCGGGCAACCGTTGACGTGAACTGCCTGACGTTCTTAATGCTTCTGCCGTTAAATCGCACAATCCTATCGCCGACGCGTAAGCCCGCTTTTTCTGCATTGCCGGCGCCATATACAGAGGAAATGATCACGCTGTTTTTGCCTTGCGAGGCTCCCACCTCCATGGCTAATTCCCGAATCAACACCTTCTTAACAGGTAAGCCTGCCGGGCTTGACAGCTTGCCCCAGCTTGGGCTGTAAATCGGACATTGAGGTACATTGCATTTTCCATTGCTGTCGATAAACCCGGTACAGTAGGGGCAGAGGCTCAGCGCCACGTTCTGGAATTGACCTACTTGTTGATACGGCCCGCCGGCGCCCGGATAAACCGGATCCGGCGCCAGAGCCGTTACGATCGCATAGATGATACTTCCAAACACAAAGATCGCTATTATCCAAAGCCAGTTCATGGCTTTTTCCACAAAACAGCCCGCCTGCGATATCGTTTCGCCGGAGTCCGCACCATAATTCTTATTTGAGCGATACATGTACGGGTTTAATCTCCTTCCCGATGATAACCGGCTTCGTTCGCAATCTCACCAGTGGCGGCGGCAGGAAACAACTGGATGGAAACATCTGAAATATTCTTCATCTTCCTATGCAGGATATTTTTGATCCTGCGAACGGTATCCAGGCCTCTGCTCAAAATCCAGTTGTGAGGAAGGAATACATCCACGTTAACTAACAGGTGCCGCCCGGCAAGCCTGGCTCGTACGTCGCCGACGCTTTCAATGCCTTCGATGTCTTCCACCAGGTTTCGTATGTGCACCTCTTCGGCACGCAACGAAGCGTCCATCAGTCCCTTAACAGCCTTTCTGGCTCCGCTCAGGGTTACTTTGATGATGAGCATACAAATGACAATAGCAGCGATATGGTCAAGCTGGGGAAGGCCCAGATTGCTGCCGACTACCGCAACTATTACAGCCACCGACGTTCCGATATCAGCGAGATTTATGTGCGCGTTGGCCAGGATAACACTGCTTTCCAGTTTTTCCCCTACACAGCGTCCGTAGCCGTAGGCCATGTAATTGATGATTATTGAAACGACCGCCGCAACAATTGCTATCATCTCAGGCGGTTTCTCGGGCCCAACCATTACCATGTCGCGAAAGGATATAAAAATTAAGATGATCGCGGCAATCATCAGCAGCATATTTACGATGCCCGATGCGAGAAATTCCGCCTTGCCGTAACCGTAGGGGAACCGTTCGTCGGCACTCCTCGCCGCCATTCTCAGGCTTACCAGAACCACGATGGTTATGATGAAATTTGCCAGCGACTCAAACGAATCGATAAGAAGCGACTTGCTGTGGCTAATAACGGCAAACCAGCCCTTGAACAAAAACAAACCGAGGTTTGTGCCCAGGACCACCCACTCAACTCTATTGCCGCACTTCACACAGCTTTGCGGAATCATTCTTTACTCACTTTACTCACAAATAACGTTAACATTTCCCAGATGCTCGATTTTGTCGCCGACGTTTTGCCTGATCCGTCCGGACATTGCGTGTACTTCTTCGATCGTCTTGTCGGCCGGCAGGCAAACGTGCAGATCCACCCATACGCGTCTGCCTATTTGTCTTGTTTTTATCTCTCTGACTTCTTCGACTTCGGCCATGTCGGAGAGCAACTGCTTTATCAGCGACACGTCATGTTCTTCAATTGATCTATCTATGAGTCCCGAACCGCCATGATAGAGAAGCTCGATACTGAGCAGGAGCAAATGTATCGCCTCGAACGCCCCGACAACCACGTCGAGGAAGTGAAATCCCAGCGCACCTCCAATCACAGCCACAATCACTGCGACCGAAGCGACGGCATCGGCACGGTGGTGCTTGGCGTGGGCCAGAAGAGCGGGGCTGTTTATATGTTTGTATGCACAGATGTTAAACCGGTAGATCACCTCGTTTACGATAACAGCAGTCGCCGCTGCGCCCAGAACCGCCCAACTGGGAGGGGAGTGCTCACCTGTGAAGATGACCCTGATGCAGTCACCCAGCACGAAGATCGTTGCGCCAAGAATAATGATACTCGTGAAGACACAAACGATGTATTCGGCATTGCCGTAGCCGTACGGATACTCCTTATCGGCGGGCTTGGCCGCCACTTTCAGGCCGATGAGCACGGCAACGCCGGAAATCATATCATGCAACGAATAGAGAGCGCTGGCCGTCAAGGCTCGGCTTCCTGTAAGCATTCCAACAACACCTTTGAAAATCGCCAGGAACGCGCTATCCAATATGCTTATCCACGAGAGCCGGGATGCACATCTGATACATTTGTCTTTTTCAGGCATAACTTGGTACTTTACGCAAAAAGTAGATTTCGCAGAGCCTGCCCTGAACATAGCCGAATGGGAACTGCTGTTTCGTCCCAAAACACTTCAGCCCATAAGAAGGCAACGAACATCCGAGTGATCCCGGCATGCTGCCTCCATCGGTTGCTTTTCGCGGTCTAACCTCCGGTAACAGGGTCCATTACGCTGTTGCGGCTTTAGTCTTTGTGCCCTCGAATCCTTCCATGAACGCCTGTTTTGCTTCGCCGGCCACTGACGAAGCTTTCTTACTGATTTTCGAGACCCTCTTCTTGGTTTTTTTGATCATTGCAGGGCACTTTTTCTTGACGACCTTATAGGTGACGAAACCCACGAACATGCCTGCCACGACGACACCGCTACCTATTAGTAAAGTTTTTGACATTTGTCGTACTCCTTATCTATTCTTTTTTCGTTTTCTATCATTCAAAACACAGTTATCGCGTCATTACACCTCGGAAAACAGATGCAGACAAACTTCGGGCAATTTCAACGGTCCCGATTTGCTCTCCACTCGTTCTATCAACTTTTCCGTGATGCGCCTGAGTTCGCTTGTTGTTGTCTGTTTCTCATGCTCCGAAGCCTTCTTGAGCCGTCTGACGAGCATGAACGTTTTGCTCATCTCACTCAGAGTAGCCTCATTGCAGAGCCTCGTGACCTCGTCGGATATCGTATCGTCAAGGTTCTCGAGCTTGCTTACTTTGACGGCACACGGGCTATCCGGCTCCATAGATCCTACCGCGTCCCGGGCCGCTTCTGTCGCAAATGCAATCATTTTACGTCTTATCCGATTCATTGAGCTTCCTAACCAATTGCCGTCCGTATATCAGCCGGCCCCAAGGGCCGATCCGGCTGCCGATTCGGGTCCGGCACGCTCGGTGTTGCAGGAAATCTTCGCCGTCTGCAACTGCCGGCGTTTTACTGCGCATTTCGTTGCGGCATGCCCCATTCTTCGAGCAGTTCCACCCGTTTTTCAAGCCGGCGTATCTCGAATGCGCTCTGTTGCTGCCGGTCTCGATAGTATAAGGCAATCGTAGCCAGCACTACTATAGCAACGGCAATTATAAGCACTCTGTGATCACGTTTCATTTCACTTGGCGGGGGTAACGCGTCTGTTTCATTCATTTTTACCATCTTTATCCACCTGTTCCATTCTATCAACTTTCGTATATGCGCTCGTCATAATGAGCAAAGCGCCAAAATAAGCTGCTCTGAGGCAACCTGTTGTCAGTCTATAGAATCCTCTCGCCACTGTTTACCGTTTGAGTGTTCTGCTGCTGCGGCCTCAGGTCCTCCCAGGTATCCATTCGCGTATGGATCAGCTCCAACTGGAGCAGACGCTTCTGCTGCCTGTCTCTAAAGAACATTAAAATGCACCCAAGCACAACAATTGTAACGGCAATAACAATCACGTTGTAATTACGTTCTCTGTACGCATCAACAGTCATCTTAGCCATTGCTATGGTCCTTTCTGTTCACGTTGCTTTTCCGGCCGTTATTCACCTTGCCGCGTGGTTCATTCTTCTGGCGGTCTTATAGGCGTCATACATTGCCCAGATAACAACGAAAATGGTTGCAGGCCAGATAAACATTCCAAGCCCAAGGCCGATCACGAATATCAGCAGCCCCTTGGCTATCTGGCGCAGGTAAATATGGCCGGCGCCTAACAGCAACAGATTCAAAATAGATGCGAGCATCGGGTCCTTCAATATCTTAGTCTCCCTTTCGTTAGACATCTTGTTCTCTCCTTTGTTTGTTTACTGTGAACTATCTTCCTCGTCGTCCGGCGAAACCGGCGGCGGCTGCTTCAAATCTTCTATCATTCTTTGTTGCAGACGGATCTTACTCTTCAGCTTTGATTGTTTAATGAGACCTAAAAAGGAGGCAATTATTACTCCTGACGACAGTGAAATCAGTACGATGACGATTACGGGAACCTGCTGTGCCTCCCAACTGAGGAACTGCACGGCAACCGGGTTTGGGTTCTGGACAGTCAGTACGACCAAAGCCAATGCTACCAACAGTGTGACAATCAAATGTCGTGACATAAGAAATCTCCTTCTTACCAGCGATAGATCATGATTATGTACGCGCTCGATATGAGCAGAAAAATCAGCATTACGGGAAAACCGAGCGAGGCATATTCCTGAAAAGTCAACTTTGTAAGATTTGGCTTTTCTTTACCGGCAGAGTTCGACGAGCCGGCGTCAGCCTCGATTGAATCCAACAGTGCGTTTTTGACCGAGCCGGCCGCGGTTTTATTGAGATCCTTTACGAATCTGTTAAACATGTGCGCGGTGACGCTGCCGGCGGTGGCTCCCACGAGAGTCCCGCTCGAACCGGCACATACACCCAATGAAAGCGACCACCAGTAAAGGCTGTGCGGTGCGGCACTCTCGAAGGAAAGCACTATCGGCAGGAACAAAGCAGTAGTCGGCCCGGCATTCAGAAAGCAGGTGACAAACGTCCCGGCCCACATCAGCAACAGACATAGAATAAGAGTATTTCCAAAAGAGAGGTAAACTATGAGCCCCGACAAATAGCCAAGGGCGCCGGAAGCTTCGGCCGCCCCCACGAGAACAAACAAACCCGAGAAGAACAATATATCCCTGAGACTGACCTTCTGCAAAAGACTGAACGGCTCACATCCTCCGAATGTCAGGGCAATAATTCCTCCTATCAGAGCAATCACTGCCGGCGACCATTTCAGAATGTCCGAGAGCAAAAAACCAACGACAACTACTGCCAGAATGAGCAGTCCTCGCCTCAGAACGTCCCGGCTCTTAATCACTTTGGATGTGTCCAGGCGCATCTTTTCGAGCATCGCTTCGTTGCCGGCGGCTCGGCTACGAGGCTCGGACAATTCGGGATAGCGCTCATCCGCCTGCTCGAAGCTCGGATATCCGTCTGCCGCCAGCGAGCGCAATGGCACAGCCGCCTCGAACAGTGACGGCTTGGCGAATCGCAGATAGGCCAGAAGAACAAACAGTTCCAGCAGACAAATGGGGAGCATATAGGACACGAACTGATAAAACGGAAGTCCCGCCTCGGTGGCTATGAGCATGTTGGGGAAATCGCCGACCATAGTCGAGGCGCCGCCAAGGTTGGAGGCGATGACCAGACTGATAAGAAAAGGTTTCGGGTCACAGTCAAGATGCCTGGACAACATCAGAACCATCGGCGCCACCAGCATGATGGTGGTAAGATTGTTGATGAACAGAGACATGAAGTACGTGACCAGGCAGAAAAGCCACATTACCCGCCACGCACTGCCGCGAGTAGCGATGGTTATTTTTCTGGCCAGATACTCCAAAGCCCCGGCCTCCTCCAGAACGCCACTTATTAACTGCATTCCCACGATAAAACACAGGACGTCGAGCTTGCCGAGCAATGCCGATGCCATCTGGTCCTGCTCGTAAAAACCCAGATGATGACCCGCAACGGCCATTACAATCGCGCCTAACACGAACAGAATAACACGGTCGAACATGTTCTTGTACACAAAGTAGTACATCAGCGCAAAAATCAGCACGACGAGGATCACCTCGGCCAAAGAACCACGCCCGGGCGCAACGTATGCCGGATCGTTCCAGTTGAGGGTAAGGGTTTTCAGGCGCCCGTCTCTAAGAACGTTCAGTTTGACCTGGTCCGTGCGGCACAATTGCAGAGCCATCTCGTAAAAAGACGATCTGTCCGCTATCTTGTTGCCTGCGACATCCATGACGATGTCGCCGCGTTTGAGACCGGCGTGCTCGGCAGGCGAATTGTTCCGGATATGATTGACCACTTCCCCTCGGGGCGTCGGCGCAGAAAGGCCGGTGGCAATCACCGGACTAATCGGCAACAAGTCCGCTCCCAGCCAACTGCATATCTGTCCGCCTAAACCGGTGGACCAGTGGGGGATCGGCAGGCTTTCCATGAAGTGCCTGCTCTGATCGGCCCCGACGGCATAGCTCCAGGAAGCAGGAGCATTCGGAGGCTGCACGAAGGGAAGAGCAAGCCCGACCACTTTGCCATCCTGATTAACAATCGGGCCGCCTGCGTTCTCCGATGCCAGAAGTACGTTGGTCTGAAGCAAATCGCGGTATCTGACTTTATCTATCATCAGCGATTGAGAAACCTTGGTAACTTTGCCTGCTCTGGTGGTCAATTCCCAACTGGAGGGAGTCCTTCTACCACCCAGGACGTAGACCGTATCGCCTCTCCTGATCCGCCTGGGGTTGGCCAGTTCGGCCGGCTCAAAGCTCCAGCCCTCGGCTGCGCCGGAGGTATCGGCCTTGAGCAAAGTCAGTTTCGTCCTCTCATCGGCTATGATAATGCTCGCCTGGTACTTGTTGTCGTCACGGTCGATCAGATAGAGAGACTCGATGTTGCCGGTGATGGTTGCAGAAGTGAGGATCAACCCGTGAGAATCGACGATCAGTCCACAACCGATTATGGTCATGAGTGTGTCGAGACCGGACTTTTTGATGGCCCACAATGTGACCACGCTCGGGGATATTTTCGCGAGCACCGGCTTGGGATCGAAAACCTGCTGCGCATCGACAGGTTCGACCGGCCCGGAAGTGAGCTTCTCCCAGGCGATACAGAGAAGGATCGCAAGAAGAAATACCGACAGAACCACTATCCAGGATGTGACTTGTTTTGTCCGCATCTTCAGGGCTTGCGATCTCCGTTTCCTGCCCTATCGGCCTTGCACACGATTGTTATGTCTTCAAGGTGTTTTATCTCTTGCCGCAAAGTATTCCTCACCGTCGCGGCAATTGCGTCACTTTTCTCAACGGTTGCCTTTGGGTTCACAAAAATTTGCAGGTCCGCCATGTAGTGCCGCCCGAGTCCGCGCGTTCTGAGGCAGTCTATGCTCTCGACACCCTGAACGGCAACTACCAGTTCTCGGATACGCTCGAGTTGCTGGGAGCTCAGGGGCATGTCCATCAAGCCGTGGAGATTCTTGCTCAGCAATTCAAAACCTATTTTGCAGACGAGGATTCCAACGAATAACGCGGCCAACGGATCCAGTGAACGGAATCCGAACTGCGCACCCAAAACGCCGAAAAAAACAGGCATCGATGACAAACTGTCGGAACGATTGTCATGGGCCTCCGCTTCGAGTGCGGCGCTGTTCACATGTCTGGCTGCACAGATCGTCCACCGGAACATCAGCTCATTAACAACGATCGAAATGGCTGCCGCCGACAGAGCGATAAAGTGCGGAATGGGCAGGTGGGACCTTCTTAACAGATGACCTATCGATGAAGCAATGATACAGGAGGCCCCGACAAGCAGGATAACTCCAACAATGACGCCTCCGACAAATTCCGTCTTGCCGTGACCATAGGGATGAGTTTTGTCGGCAGGTTTCCTGGCAATGCGCACGGCGATGATTGTGACCACTGAAACCAGAACGTCGGCGCCGGAATGCAGAGCGTCGGCGATCACCGCAAGGGACCCGCTGATGATGCCGATAGTCGCTTTGAATACGCAGAGAAAAAGATTGCCAACAAGACAGACCCACATGGTCCTGTCGCCACATTTCTCGCATTTTTCGTCAACTTTTTTTGTCATGTTTATCGATCTCGGTCGATCGCAAAGGTGCAAATTTACAAGAGTCTCTTTTGCCGCAACATGTCCGAATTCATGGTTGCCTCATTTAAGCAATTCAATATCATTACCCTTTTTTCACCCAGGTCTCGATTGCCTTTTTACCCTCTCATTGTTTACCTGATAGTGTGACAGGTAGCACATGGCCCACGGTAACGATGGATGGCCTTCGCTCCGGCTCTTATTGGCGGCGGTTTAGGAGGTATATCGCCGGCGTCCGTGGGCAGTTGGCCTCCGGTCTTCATGAAGATGTGGCAGTCAGTGCACGCTCCCATGTAGCGATGCGGACGCAGGGCTCCCGGCAGGATCGGCTGCGCAGCCTCCATCTGAGCGAATCCTAACATCTCCGTGTTTCGCGCGGTCATGGCAAATGTCAACTTGCGGCCCCGGCGGCTGATCCCGACCTGGGCCCGCTCTTTATCCCTGACGCGCTGCGTAGCCATGAAAAACGTCTCCAGATCGGGCGTCGGAAAATTTCCGATCGTCTGGACCATGTCGCCGGCCAGAATGCCGGACTCGGCTGCTTCGAGCGTGACCTCGTCAACCAGCACACCGGTCTGCCCTTTGGGAATCTGGTATTCGGTTGCCAGTTCCGCCGCCAGTGGGATTACTTCCAGCCCGAGCCAGTGTCCCTCGATGAACTTCTTTCCTGCGGCATCCTGCATGCGCGGCGAGGGCAAACTCCCGCTGAGTGCCGGCGCCGCCTGCGGCGCAGTGGTCAATGACGGACCTGTGCTCGACATCTCAGATTTCAGAGCAGTGGTTAGAATCTTCTTCTTGCCCCTCCTAAAGACAACAATCTCCACCTTATCACCGGTGTTCTTGCCCTGTAGATGTCTCCAGAGCATGCTTTCGTCTCTTACTCTTCTGTTATCGAACCTGAATATCATATCCCCCCTCATTAGACCGGCCTGTGCTGCGGGAGAATTGCTGAGAACACGGTTTACGAGGACACCATGATTGGTCGGCAAATCCAGTTGTGTGGCCATGACGCTATCGACCGGATAGCTGGCTATCCCCAGCCAGCACTTCGGTCGTGTCTGGGTTTTTGTTGCCGCCATCATCCTGAAGTCCATACCCACGGGGGTGGTGGCCTGGGGCTGATTCATATTAGGCCGGGGCTGATTCCTGTTGGCCTGGGCCGGCTTTGGGTTTGTCCCGGCCAGGGGGGACGGAACTGTCTCAATCAAATCAGGGAAAGCGTCTCTTGCCTGGTTGATCGGGACCGCAAAACTGATGCCGCTGAAGGCCTGCGTAGTCGAATAGATGGCGGTGTTTAAACCTATCAGCTCTCCCTGCAGATTAATCAGGGCGCCGCCGCTGGAGCCGGGATTAATCGAAGCGTCCGTTTGAATCAGGCCGTCAAAAGCTCTGTTTCCCGTAGTAAGAGTTCGATCGGCGTTGCTGACAATTCCGGAGGAAGCACTCTGCGACAAACCAAACGGGCTGCCGATTGCAACAATCTCCTGTCCGATATATATACGGTCCGAATTGCCCAGCGGCGCAGGGGAAAAGACTTCTTTGCCGGTTTGGTTAATCTTTAGAACAGCTAAGTCAAGGTCCGGTCTGCTGTCGAATACCTGGGCCGAATAGGACTTTGTTAGCTGATCGTAGTTAAGTGTAACGGTGATTTTTTCAGCACCTTTAACGACATGATTGTTGGTAAGGACATAACCGCGACGATTAACAATGACCCCCGAGGCGCTTTGCCTCTGGCCTCCGGACGTGTTAATTCCCACTAAGGACGGCGAAACGACGCCGATGGCCTGATTAAAGGACATTATTTTCGGCGTAGCACCTGTGATCGCATCGGGATTCTGTTGATTGTACCAGGGGGGAACAAAAGCAGCCGGTTGCACGTGTGAGTTTGCCGCTCGCCCTCGCCCTTGCCCTTGCCCTAACCCTTGCCCTTGCTTTGGCTGAAACGGCACACTGATCCCTCCTATCCGCATTTTGCCTCTGGCAGCCTGGCTGCGCCGTATGTCGTCGGCGAAGTAAAAAGTCAGGACGATAGTGACCAGAATCAGGACCGAGACCAAAATAAGCCATGGCCCAAGCGTGTTTTGAGCACACTTATCTTCTTGCATGTCGTTTCTTTTTATCATGTTCTGCACAAATTACTTCAACCCGAAAGCATCAGATTAAGCCGTTGTCCCTGGCGATAAACGCCAAGAGAAATCCCGTTCGTCAGGCTGGCTTTGTTCATCGTCTTTACGAAATCGGAGAGCGTTTCGACCCGGCGGCCATTTACTCCTTCGATTACATCGTTTGCCAGAAGTCCCGCGGCGGCGGCCTGTAGGGTGCTTTCAGCAACAAGCAACCCCGTTATGCTTTTGGGAATACCTAAAGTCGTCGCTAATACAGGCGACAGCTCGACAATTTCCATTCCCAACGCTTCTATTTCGCCGCCTCCGACCTCGCCTCCCTGTAGCGCCCCGGTCAATCCCGGCATTAGCGTATTCTGGGGATTAAGCTGCCCTGCCGCCGGCAAAGCCACCGGCATAGCCTGCGGTATGACACTCTGCTGCCTTGCCAGCAATTCTACATCAAAGGTCATCTTTTTGCCGTCACGATAGGCGGTCAGTTTTATCTTGTCTCCGACTATCTTCTCGCCGAACAGGGACTCCAGCATCGCGGCGTCTTTAACACTGCGATTGTCTGCTCGAAAAATAACATCTCCCCTTTGCAGTCCCGCTTTCATGCACGGAGAATTGTTAAATACCTGCATTACAACAGCACCATACGCCATGGGCAAACCCAGAAATTTCCTGCTTTGCTTATTGACACCGTTGATATGTATTCCCAACCAGGGCTGGTTCCTGGTGTTTGCTATCTGTTGCACTCCCGTGCCGGGCGGATACCACGAATTCAATCCCTGACCTCGCTGGACTTGAGCCGCGTTCTTCAGCGCCGGACCGCGGGCCCAATTCGGGATGTTTGCCTTGAAGTTGCCGAGAGCGTTGGACGTAACGTCTATAAACTCAGGAAAGGCCGCTTTTGCCGGATCAATAGGACTGGCAAAACCAATGCCGCTGAAAGCCTGGGTAGGCGAATAGATCGCAGTGGTAAGGCCGATCACCTCGCCCTTGATGTTGACGAGCGGCCCTCCGCTGGAGCCTGGATTGATCGACGTGTCGGTCTGGATGAAATTGCGGAATGTCCTGCTGCCGACCGTTAGCGTACGCCGGGTATTACTGACGATCCCGGCGGTCACGGTCTGCTGCAGGCCGAAGGGGCTGCCGATAGCCAACACCTCGTCACCGACAGACATTGCGCTGCTGACACCGATCCGGGCCGGAGTAAACACATCTCCGTTGCCAATTATCTTTAATACGGCGAAGTCCAGATTCGGCGCCTCATCAATCAGCTCCGCAGGATAAGTCTTGGTTATTCCTTCGAGAGACAATGTTACGGCAATGCTTCTCGCACCGTGAATTACATGGTGATTCGTCAAAACGTAACCTTGACTATTGACAATTACGCCTGAGCCTCCGCGGCCCTGCGCCTGAAATCTATTGTTGTTCGGCGGGTTTGCCGCCTGTTGGGAGCCGGCGGGGCCCAGGCCTTGCCCTCCCATTCTGCCACCCCATACAAATTGTCCCAACAACCCCCCGTCCAGCGGCGAAGACGCCGGCAGATTCGGGTCTCGTAGTTGTTGCCTCTGACCGAGGAGTGGACAGCCCCCCGGTGGGCATCCATGAAACATTCCCATTCCGCAACTCGGGCAATTGATCGAGTTTACTGAGTTGCCTCCCCAACAAGGTATCGTCGTATTACAACTGGGGCAAAGCCAACGGCCGACGCCGCCCATTTCGGATCCACGGATATTCTGAGCCAATGCACCCTGGCTGACAAGACTGGTTCCCACATTAACACTTACGACCGAAGGGGCGACCATGGCGACAATATTCTTGTACGAAACATGCTGGGAGAATGCCACAGGCTGAGCGGCAAGCGCCGAGTTGATTTGTTGCTGCGTCTGCGGACCCCACTCATCCACGAGGACTGCCTGTACTTCGGCCCGAGCCTGTCGGAAGTTGCGATTAGTCTGGCGATCCCAATAAATGGCGGCAACAACAACCAGAACAACCAATGCTATCAGCACGGCGATCAGGTTCACATTGTCATTGCCGTCATTGTCGGGGGCGACTTTCTGTGCCTGGACATCGCTTTTCATATCTTTTTTCATTTTCTATACCGCCTTCCCACCATCGGCCAATCGGACACCTGCGGGGCTTCGAGCATGCTAAACCTGTCCCGAACGTTGCCGGCTGCACTCGAGGATCCATGAGAATCGCAAGTATCTCGGAAATACTTCGCAGAGCGGGCAAAGCAAAACCAAATCATCGTTTGCGAGCCGCCTGCTGCACCGAAGAGTTGTGCCACTACTCTGTGCGATCATTATTTGCCCCCACGGCTGTTCTGGCCCTGTACATTCTTCTGATGGAAACAGACAAAGCCAGCGCTCCACCCGCAACCAATCCAACAGCAACCAGCGCCTGGATGATCTCGACGACGAACCACCACCAGGCCACCGAGGCCCAAACCCCCAATCCCAGAGCAGCCGCGCCAATAATCCCTAATCTCATCGATTCACCTTCTTTCTTCTGTATGACTTTTCATTTTTTCGTTTGAAGCGAACTCGGTAATACGGCAGGTGCTGAAACATCCTGCCCTTGCTGCAATCGTAATTGCAGTGAACAATCATTCTTCCTGCCTTGTCGTTTGTTTCTCCCTGTACATTTTTCTGATCGCGACGGCCAGAGCCAGCCCTCCGCCCACAACCAGGCCGATGGCAACCAGGCCCTCAATGAGTTCTACAATAAACCACCAGCAATGCGCGAACGCCCAAATCCCAAGCACCAGAGCCACCGCACCTATAATTCCTGTCTTCATTCTATTGCTCTTTCTGCTTTATTCCGCAATGTTCCCGCTTGCGGCGGGAACCTCGGCATCTGCCTCCGTCACGGTTTCGGCCCGGGCAATATTCAGATCGATAACGGGAATATCAACTTCTTCCTCTTTAAGCCCTATGTAGTCGATGAACCTGAACCTGTAAATGAATGCGAACATATTCCCCGGGAACACGGACAGGTATTGATTGTAAATCTCACATGACTTGTTATATTCTCTTTTTGCATCGGCAACCCTGTCCTCGGTGTTAGCCGCCTCCATTATCAGGTCCTGAACGGACTGCGTGGCTTTCAGATCCGGATATTGCTCGGACCATGCAATTATCCTGGACAGAGCTTTTTCCAACAGGCCGCTAATCTCGCTCTGTGATAATCCTGAGCTTTGTATTTTCATCAGTTCGGATCGGGCTTGGGAAACGTCTTTGAATACGCTCTGCTCGTAAGTCGCATATTTGCCCACGGCGAAAACAAGGTTGGGTATGAGATTGTACCTCCGCTGGTATTCGCGTTCGACGTCCGCCCGGCGGGCCCCCACCGTAGTATGGCACGTGGCGAATCTGTTATATTGAAAAACACTCTCGGCAGCTATAAAAAGAGCGACCAGGACCACAATGATTTTTACGGCCCAGATCAGCACTCGCCGGCTATGCAAAGCTCTTTTGAACCTTATCCACGCGCCTTGTCTTCTGTCGAGCCTTGCGTTCATGTCCGTCCCTGAATTGCCATAGACGGGACTTACCTGGTCCCCGTAAAGCCTTCTTACAACTGCTCCAATTCGGCTCATCTACAGCCTCACCATTTCTAATCGTAATCCAGTGTCCTTACTCGTCGAATCCATCGATAGTGCGGCTATACTTCTGCTTCCTCGGCTTCGACTGCTTTCTTAAATGCCTCCACGGCCTCGTCGTGCTGGCCTTGTCCGTCATAAATCAGGCCAAGCCGGTAATGATACTTGTCCACATTAGGGGCAAGCTCGATGGCTTTGTTGAGCGATTCAATGGCTTTCCCGTGCTCACCTTTCTTATCCAGGGCTACGCCCTGTGCGTAGAGAAAATCAGCCCGTTCCGGCTCGAGCTTGATAGCTTTCTTGTAAGAGGTAATAGCACCGTCAAGCGATCCGGTTTTCTCCAGAAGAACTCCAAGGCGGAAGTGCGCGCCTGAACATTCCGGATCAAGTTTCAGCACCTTCTGCAGTGAATCGATTGCTTTCTCGTCGGCAGACTTGCCTATATGCGCGATGGCCAACTGATAGTGTGCCTCCACATCAGCATGATCGAGCTTGATCGCTTTTTGACACAAAGATATTGCCTCGTTATACCTGCCGCGGCTGACGTGCCTTGCAGCCTCTTTGTGATAAACCTGGATCAAATCTGCCGAATTGATTCGAAAAGCATTCTCCAGCGCGTCAAGGAACTTGTTCGCATACAGGCCCACAAGATGGAGTTCGAGTATTTCTTTCATTTTGCTATACGCCTTTCTTTCAAAATATGTACACCACGGCCAACAGTGTAGCAGATACTACGCAGAACGTTTTTGTTCTTGGCTCGCGTGCACTTGTCTTCTTTATTGCTTGTTAAACAATTTCCACATTCGTCGTTGCTTTTCGCGGCCGGCTTCTTTTGCCGGCCGTTCCTTTCCGGATCGTTCCCTTCCGGGCCGGGTGCTGAAACCTTTTTTTTCTCACCGAGACTCCTGAGCAAAGACAAAGCTTCCGATGCCTGTATCCGGTGGTGCCTCCCGACAGTCCTGATCGTTTTAATCTTGCCCTCTTTGGCCCAGTTGATGATTGTGAAACGGGAGACTCCGCAAAGTCTTGCCACGTCGGTCGTCGTCATGTAGCCGCTCTGCGCTCTGTTTATATCATGCCCGACAACCTTTTTCCCTGGAACAGTAATGACACTCATTCGATTATGCCTCCTTTGTTATCCAAAACAGCTTTCATCTCTCTTTCTTTTGTGCTCAAACATACGCTTTGCCTGAACTTCAATATTTCCGCAAAAAAGCTAAACTTCCAAACCGGAATTCACCGATAACAATAAAGCAAGAAAACTCAGTAAGCTATCTACCGGGATAACCAACGTGCCCAGTGGCCATGTTTAGGTCTGCTAAACTGCGGTGGTAACATGAAAAACCGCCGCGATCCATCATTGGCGCCCTATCTCATAGCCGATGAATGGTGTTCATCAACCAGCTTATGGATAGCACAGCATCGTCCACTGAACTAATTCTTCATTCTTATTGCTGGCGATATTATTCAAGAGCTTGCGAGCTTTCAACAAAAAAAACGAAAATACACAAATTTTTTTCTTGTGAATTCTGCGCAAGATGGCCGGTAGCTTACCTGTTTCCCACATCGTTATCGGAAGGAATATGCAGGGTTTTCAACAAATTACACAAATTATCCTGTGGCTCGGCGGATCTTCAAAATGAATGAAAACAGACTAAACCGAACATAGGATCAGATCGGCTGGACTCAATTTAGATTTGGCGGGCTCGGCTTCACCGATGGCAAATGCCCGGGGCGCTCTGATGAATGATAAAGCCGTACATGGCTGTGGGCCTTCATGGGCGCTCATTTCTCCGCATAATCGAGGGCATTCTGAGCGTGCTCCCACGCAGCCTTGAAATGGTCGATTGAACGGTCGGGGTGTCCGTTCGCAAGCTCTGCCTCGGCTTTGGCGAACTCGGTTTCACACTTATCGAGTTCCTTGGCAATCTTGTTGGCGGCATTGGGAGCGGAAGGTCCTTCAAGCAACTGGGCGGCATCAAGGTAGGCAAGAGTGGCATATAGCTGGCCGCTGGTGACCGAGGCATCGGGTGTTGATTTATCGTATACTCCTTTTAACCACGCCTCCCTTTCCCTTTCTCTTTCTTTGAGCACTACCTTGTCGTTCTCCTGTGTATCTGCATACTCTTCATGCTCTTCATGCTCTTCATGCTCTTCATGCTCTTCATACTCTTCATACTCTTCGGGTTGGGTGCTGAGTTCCACGTACTCGATGCTGGCATAACGTTTCCATGACCACCAGGACCAGAGCCTAATACCCAGCGGAACACTCATAAGAATTAACAAGGCGATGATGCCGTATCGCAAAGCTTGCCCAAGAGACAACTCCCCTTTCTCCAGGCTGCTAAACCACCTGTTGTATAGCTGGTCATACTCGCCTGTATCCCTGATGGTCGCTAGACCCTCATTGAGTTTGAACAGGAGGAATAAATTGTCCTTTTTCACGGCAAAACGAAGCTTCATCGGACTGAAAGGTTCGCCCACCGATTTGATGTTGTGGGCCTCGATCTGTTTGAGATAGTGGAGAGCTTCCAGTCGCCGCAGCAGTGCGCAGTCGTACTCGCCCGAGGCCAGAAGGCGCAGGGCGGTTGGTGTGTTGCTCACAGTAACAATTTTCGCCACGTTGGCCTCCTGCGCAAGAGAATCGCCTGAGACTGCGCCGCGGGCCACAATTACCTGCTTGCCGGACAAGTCGGCGATGGACTTTATGCCAGAGTCCTCGCAAACGAAGATGCTGTGTTGGGCGGTAACGTATGGGATGGAGAAATCCAATGACTCGGCCCATTCAGGGGTCTTGCATACGCCGATCATGACGTCTATCTTGCCGGAGACAAGCTCTTGTCTGATCTCCCGGCTGTTGCCAAGGCCGATGTGAGCGTTCAGGCCGGCCGCCGCCGCCGCTGCCTGAAACAACTGGTTACTAAATCCGGTGATGTTTCCCCCTTCAGTCAGGAAACTGTACGGCTTACAAGCATCAACTCCTTTGGCGATAATCGCGCGTTCTTGGATTGCAAAATTCCTGCTGTTGGGGTCTGGATGACCTTCCACCGACGTTCGCTCTCTCGCGTTTGTGGTAGAGTCAATAGCCGTCCCGCTGAGCAAAACCGTGACTGTCAGCAAGGCAAACAGCACGATGAAAATGCGCAGCAGTTGCGCCATAGTGAAGCCTCTTGCGCACCTTCCCCCCAAACCACTCTTTCTTTCCCAGAGGGTGGATTTGCCCAAGTAAGCTCTGCAACCGTCAGCAGGAGTCTTTTTCGTCATTTTGTTATTTTATAAGCATAAACAACGTTTTAACTGTGTACAGATTTCCCGACCTAAGTTTCTTAGGACTTTCAGAAGACATATTTTTATCCCATCCAGTTTTTGGACGTACGGTCTTCCTTACACTTATTTAATCTGGCACAGGAAACATCGGCAAAAAAACAGCCCAAATTCAGCAATTATAGAGGTGTTTGCCCAGATTACTTGTGCCGGAGGGATTGACAAATGGTCCGATATTGCGTATAAATAAAGGGTGAAAGATTTTCTTGACGCAAACGCAAACGCAAAACTATCTTTGCATTGTTTCTTTGAAAAGTGACGGAGTCATTCGGAAACGCCGGACTCGGCGGGTAAGGCGCGCGCAGCACCGTGCGGATCCGGCGAACGTCAAGTGCCCGCATCAGACGCTTTTATGAGGTGTAATCATGCTGAAAAAGGGTTTTACACTCATCGAGCTGCTTGTAGTAATTGCCGTCATCGCTCTGCTGATGGGCATCATCATGCCGGCCCTCAACATGGCCAGAGACCAGGGTCGCAGGGCATCCTGCATGAGTAACATGCGTCAAGTGGGTCTGGCCCTGATGATGTACCAGGATGAGTACGAAAAAACTCCCCCGAAGACTCAGGCGGTTTACGACTACGCCAGTCCCGCTGCCCGGGACAACGTTTTGAAGCTGTTACGGCCGTTTGTTGCCGCCGAAGACCCTGACCGCGCGACCCCTGTTTACGCCTGTCCGGCTCTTAAGCCGAATCCGAACCCGGCCTATGCACCTTCTCGCGTAAGCCGGACCGGATACCTGGTCAACTCCGTCGTTATGGGACGGCGGGTGGCGGTTATTCCGAGTCCCGGCAGAGTCATCGCCATGCAGGAGGGGTGGTCTCTGTCCAACCATCTCTGGGTCCAGCCCGAGCCGAACAATCGCAGCGCGGCCGCGCTGGCGGGACTGGAGCCGACACGGTATCAGGAATGGCACATGTTTGCCAACCAGAGCGATCACTCGTCATGGTTCACTAAGGAGCGCCGCGAGCAGACTTCCAATGTCCATAATGACGGCGGCAATTTCATTTTTTCCGACGGCCACGCCGACTACAAAAAATACTGGGACCGCGGCAGCGGCGATTACGGACTTGTCGATCCGGCAACAAAAACCAGTGTTCCATACGAGCCAACCCGCGCAAGCACCACCAGGTCGTTTGACCCGGCCTTTTAGCCTCGATGCCATTATGATGATTGAATGGGAAAAGTTGCAAAGTTGCAAAGGCACAGAGTTGCAAAGGGGCAAAGGCACAGAGGCACAAAGGCACAAAGTTATAACAGGCCCCTCTGCGCCTTTGTTTCTTACCTGTCTGGGCATGGTCTTTCTACTATTCGGTTGCGGCAAGAATCCGGAAGCGGACGCGACCGCTGAGCTGGCCGCCAGTTTCGAGGATTCACCGGCCAAGGAAGATGTTATCAAAGCCAACGCCGCCTTCGATGAGGGCCGGTATAAGGAATCGCTTCAATTGCTCCATAAGGTGGCCGGTAGAGGAGACCTGACCGAGCGCCAGAAAAAGGCAATGGCGGGCATTGTCGGCCAGTTGCTCAAAGCCGTCCATGAAGACCCCGAGCTTTCCAAAGACATCCAACTCCATCGTCTGATGGAGCTATTAGTCTTGAGAACCATGGGCGAAACTTGAACCGCTTCTGCCTTGGCTCGACAAGAAATGCAGATACTCTTCGATGTTGGTGTAACCGTCGGCGTCGAGGTCGCCGTTTCCGTCGGAAGGGTTCTGCGGATCCAATCCTATCTGCCGCTCCCATTCATCAGACATTCCGTCGTGGTCCGAGTCGGCCGGCGGGGTCCCGCCGGCGAGTTTGGCATAGCCGCCCACCTCGTCGGGCGAATCAATGATCGAGCCGGTGCCGTTCTTTACGTCGGCAACCACACGTCGGTCAACCGCATCTCGCTGCGGCGCCGTCGCCCCGGCCCGTGCCGGCACAATCTCCATCGCCTCGGCTGCGCTTTGGGAGGAAATATGAGGTGCTGCGTACCTACTTAGACTTCGATAGGCCTGCGGCGCGACACCTTTCTCTCCCCAGCCGAAGCCGACAAGGTTCCATTCGTCCATATTCGGGTCGGGACGATGCGGGCCAAGATTGCCCTGGACGTAAATCCTGGGATTGCCTTCCGCAAAAAGGATCTCGTACGGGCCGCGATTTGTCGAAGGGCCTGCGATGAAGTAGTTGCCGACGAAGTTCAAGAACGTGTTCGAGCCGTAGTCGGTTATCTCTGCCGGCAGCACTCCCCAATTGTAAATCACGTTGTTCACAATGTCGTGCGTGCCGCCCTCGGAGATCAACGGATTGCGAAAGTCGTTGTGTGCGAGCAGATTATGATGCACCGATACGTTGTAAGAGCTGTCCCCGATAAGCAGGCCTGCACTGTGCGTCTTCTTGCGGTGCCGGCTCCTGTTCAAGGCCTCGCTGATTATCGACCACGAGATTGTAATGTCGTGTGCTCCATACCATGTGCTGACGGTTTCATCTTCGCCCCAGCTCGCAGAGATATGGTCCAGCACAACGTTGTAAGCGCCGTCAGGCCCGCCGCGTTGGCCCAGCATCGAAACGGCATCGTTTATGTCGGCGTCAACCGGCCCCTTATTGCCCGGCCGAACACGGAGATGCCGGATTAAAACATCGTGGGTAATGATTGTGATACCGGCGCCTTTGATACAAATCCCGCCGCCCGGCGCCGTTTGGCCCGCGATGGTCACGAACGGATGATTTATCTGCAGCTCTGATTTTAGCTCGATGGTTCCGCCGAGACGAAAAACGATGATGCGGGCAGAAGGATCGTTGACGGCTGCGCGAAGCGTCCCCGGCCCGTCGTCCGCCGGCGACGTTACTGCGATGACCTTGCCGCCCCGCCCCGCGACGGTGCGCGTGCCAAAACCCTCAGCGCCGGGAAAAACGGGCAATCCAACCTGCGGCTCGAAAGATCTCGGTGTGCTCGGATTCTTCGGAGTTTCCGGAGTCATGGCGCTGACAAACATGGGAATGCCAATTACTACCGCAAAGCAAACGAACAACAAGCCGCCCGCTCCCGCGAACAGCCAACCGGCCAGTTGTCGTGTGCGAATCATTTTGACGCCAAGGTACACCACGGCCAACGGGCATACGAGCATAGCCCCGAAGACAACTGCCGGTCCGGGAAACTTCATCAGATAAGCATCGAAAATGTTGACTATCCGCAAGAGAAAGAGCAACGCCGTAGTCCAAAGGAGCAACGTGATGCCGAGCAGTAAGAGTGCCGTCTGAAAATATCGTGTTGACTTTCTCATCGAATCGCTCCAAAACCAAATCTATGCCGGGCAAGCGCTTAGCACGTCTTCTCCATTTTGTAATCGTCCATTATAAAACCGTTGCCGATGTCCTGAGCGAAAGAGCCGAGATTCGCGAAGCCGAGCTTTTCATACGCCCGTATCGTATCCGTATTGTTCTTGTTTACCGTAAGTGTGATTTTGCTAAGGGCCTTTTGCTTAGCCAGCTCTTCGAGAAATTCGACGGCTTTTCTTCCGTAGCCCCTGCCGCGCTGAGAAGCCCTGACATAAAGTTTGCTCAGGAACAGCTCATTCTCTTTCAGACAGACCCCCATATAGCCGATATAATCACTATCAGCCCTGAGCAGATAATACGAATAGCCGTTTTCTATTTGCCCGGATATGGCTTTTTGTGACTGGAACTTTTCGAGCATATAATCGACCTGGGCCTTGCCGATGATAGGTGTGAAATGTTGGTTCCATATCTCGCAGGCCAGTTTCGCGACGATTTCTATCTGACTCGCATTTGACAATGTTTCGATAATCATTCTTGTTTCTGCCCGATGGCGTTGGTCAACGTGGCAATACGCCGGCTAACAGACGATTATTATAACAGAACCGCGGCAACACTTGAAGTGTCGTGATTGCTGCGGAATTTGAAATAAGGATGTCCTTGGCAATGTGGTTGCCGGGTGGATGCAACTCAGCTATAATCGCTGCGGCCAATGCGGCGTGTCGATACGAGAGCAAGGACAATCGTCAATCGAAAACTTGTACCAGCGAAAGCGGGTATCGAAAATCGCAAATATATTGGAGTATAGAAAATGCAACCTCTGATGATTGTTGGCTTTGTTGTGCTGTTTATCGTTGTTTTGGTTGTGGGTATTTTAGCCGCTCACAAGCGGCGCGAGGCGATGCGCACACTGGCGGCCAGGCTCGGTCTGCGGTTCGTCCCCGGAAAAGACCGCCATCTGGCCAAGCGCTACAGGTTTCTCAATAAGCTGCGGAGAGGATCGAATCGCTATGCGTACAACATCCTGTCCGGCAGATATCGGGACAGCGAAGTGACGGTATTCGACTACCACTACCAAACCGGCTCCGGCAAGGACACCCACCACTACAACTTCTCGTTTTTCATCCTCCACCTGCCGGCGGCCTTCCCAGAACTGGTGATCGGTCCCGAAGGCATCTTCTCGAAGATCGCCCAGGCGGTGGGGTACGACGACATCGACTTCGAGTCGCACGAATTCTCCAGCAAGTTCTGTGTCCGCTCGGCCAATAAGAAATTCGCCTACGATGTATGCAACTCCCGTATGATTGAGTACCTTCTGGCGAATCGTAATTTTAGCATAGAGATTGAGGACAGCGTCCTGGCCATCTCGTTCAATCGCCAATTGAAGCCGGAGTTGATAGAGCCGAATATCGAACGGCTCATGACTGTCAGGTCGCTGATGCCGGACTATCTGTTTTCAGGGAGGCAAGTATGTGGGTCCCTGTAGCTATCGTAGCTGCCGTTATTTTACTGCCGATTATCTTTGTCATCCTGACCTACAACACATTAGTCGCTTTGCGAAACCACATTCGCGACGCATGGGCCAACATCGACACGGAGCTGAAGCGCCGGTACGATCTGATCCCCAATCTCGTAGCGACAGTCAAAGGCTACGCAGCCCACGAAAAGGGGATATTCGAGCGCATCACGCAACTGCGCGCGCAGTGTATGGCAAACAAGGGAGCTGTGCAGAAGCAGGCTGCGGACGAGAGCCAATTAGTCGATGCCCTGCAGAAGCTTATTGCTGTGGTGGAGAACTACCCAAAGCTGAAGTCCGACAAGAATTTCCTGGAACTCCAGCGAGAGCTGATCAATACCGAAGACCGCATCCAGGCGGCAAGGCGTTTCTATAACGGCAACGTTCGAGACTACCGCAACAAATGCCAGATGTTCCCCAGCAGTATTATCGCCGGCGCATTCGGCTTCGAGTCCCAGGATTACTTCAACGTCGAATCCTCCGTCCGTGAGGTCCCCGACGCGGGCTTCGGATGATCCGGATCAAGCCATGTAGGATGGGCTTTAGCCCATGCGGACATAAAGGTAGTTTTTCAATCAGCATGGGCTAAAGCCCATCCTACAAATCCTTTTGCACCCCGTTTCCCTTGGTGGATGCGCGTATCTTGCGGGCGCGGTCCACCAGGGTGTTGAAGATTTTGTGCTGGACTTGCTTATCGAGTGTCATTTCCGGGTGCCATTGTATGCCGATGATCCATCCCTTGTTGTCGGCTGAATCAGCTTCTATAGCTTCGATTGTATCGCCGGGGCCGGTTGCGGCTATCCTTACCCCCGGAGCGGGCCTGGCGACGCAGTTGCCGTGGGTGCTGACAACCTTTTCCATGTGGGTGACGCCGAAGATTTCAGCGAGTTTGCTGTCGGGTGCAATATCGACCGCGTGGCCCCTCAAAACAAGATGTTGTTTCTTGATCTCCGGCTCCAGGCGCAGGTTCCGGACCGTGCCGCCCATAGCGACATTAATGATCTGACAGCCCCGGCAGATGCCGAGGATGGGCAGGCCCTTCTCTCGTGCCGCTCGAATCAGGGCGATCTCGAAGTCGTCGCGCAAACGATGGACGAGCATGGTGGCGTTCGGGTCGCCTCCGTAAAGATTGGGGTCCACGTCGCCGCCGCCGGGCAGGAGCACGCCGTCGATTCGTTTGTCTTCGAGCAGCGACTCGACCGCTGCCGGATCGACAGGCTCGCCCGCCGCGTCGGGGCGCAGCGTCACGAGGCGCCCGCCGGCAGCCGCCATGACACGCTGGAACGGCGTATCGGTTATACCGACCCGGCCCAGCAGTGAGTTGTCTAATGAGAAGGCAATCCGCGGAGCGTCCGCCGGCACGCGAGAGTTTGTCCAGACCGGATAGACCAGGCGGAACAATACAAAGGCGCCGATCAGAATGACAAACGCAATCGCGATCCGGCGAAGCCAGCGTTTCAGGCGTTTGGCAGGCGGTTTCGCTTCGGCGGGAGTTTCGGATTTTTCGTCATTCTTCGTTTTCACCCGGCCCGCCTTCGCCTGTAATCAGTTCGAGGTTCACCTTTCCGTGCCGCATGAAGACCGCCAAAGGATAGAGCACGCCAAGTGCCGCCATAGGATCGTCACGTGAGAGGACGTCGTATATATTGTCCTTGTGCTCTTCCAGAAGTTGTTTGGCCTTGTTGTATCGAACCTTGACGTCGAAGTAATCCTTGACGCCCCGGAAGAGTTTGCGGGCGCCTTGGCGTTTCGAGCCTGTGCGGAACTCTTCTTTCGCCTGCTCCCACGAGTCGGTGAGGGCCTGCATGCCGCGTTCGTTCTCGGCGATCTCCTGCAGGGTTGCGAGGAATGCGAGGATCGGGGTCTCGGTCCGCACATCGGTGCGAATCTCCGTGACCGGCTCGATATGGCCCTTGACGGCCAGTTGAAAGAGCAGCCAGGGATAGTCCCAGCCCGATTCGACCGACTGTATCAGCCCGCCGAAGAAGCGGGGATTGACCTCGATAAGATGCGGCTGCGCTTCGGGCGTGCCCTCCCAACGAAAGTCCAACTCCGCGACACCGTGCCAGCCGATAGACTCCATCAGCTCGGCGGCTACCTTTTCCATCTCAGGGGCCTCGACCGTCTCGCGCATGACGGTCGCGCCGCGCTCGGCGGGAAAGGCGCGCAGCCCGCGATAGGTCATAGCCGCGACCAGCTTGCCGTGGTCGAAGAGTGTCGTAACGCAGTAATCGTCGCCGCCGACCCCCTGCTGGATGATAGGATAATCCTTCTCTTTGAGCTTGAAGTATTCCACGAACTCTTTGAAGGTGGATTTCAATTCGTCGAGCGTCTTGACCTTTCGGATGCCGACGCCCGAAGCGGATTCCCGCAGCTTCACAAATGCCGGTAGTTCTATCTGCGAAGCGATTGACTCAAAGTGTGCCATGTCCTCCGGCAACCACGTTTTCGGAGTAGGCAGCCCGCGATCCATAGCATACGCGGCCAGTGTACCCTTGTTGTGCACCTGCCCGATATGCTCGATCTGCGGCACCGGAACGCGAATGTGCGGCTCGAAACGCTCGCGGTGACGCGCGATAAGATAAGTCTCCTTGTGAATCGGCATCAGCACGTACGGCGTCGTTTCATCCTCGGGCTTGTGCTCGAGCACGACTTTCTCCAGCGCGTCGAGAAACGCCTCCGGCTCGGCCGTCGGATTCGGATAGCGAAATTCCGCGATGCTGTACCGCGAGAACGATGCCGCCGTCATTGCGTACTCGTCGCCTGTAATGACTTCCACGCCTCGCCGCCCCAGGCTGCGAGTGGCAACCAACGTCTGCCAGCCGCGCGAAAAAGTAATAATCGCCCGCCCGGCACTTGTTTTGCTTTCTGTTTGTTCGCTCATATCGAATGCCCTTTCTTCTCTGAACGCAACTGCCGATTGTATAGAATTAGCATGGGCAAAAGCCCATCTTTCGGTTCGTGACGACTCAGGTTTGTGTTTCGGCGGATCGGTTCGCTCCGCATTTCCAGCAGTTTGTGAACTGGGCTTCGACTTCTTCGCCGCAGTTGGGGCACGTCCAGGGACTGTCGCCCTTACCCGCGATCAATGTTCCACTCTCAAACTGCTTGACGAGTTCGATAGCTTTCTCATACTTGCCGTCGTCGGCGATCCAGACGGTGGGAAGCGTATCCGCTGTCAGGGGCAACTGGCCGCGGGCGCTCCACAGGTCCTCGCCGCGAATCTCACATGAGATTCCAAATTGATCCAATATTCCCGCCACAAGGTGAGCATCGGCGGGATCGTCTGCTATATATACTTGCTTCATAACCGTGTATCTCCATCACCGACAATAATAGTTCCATACGAAAACACGAACAAAGTCAATTCCGCGATTCAGCCGCAGGTTGTGCCGCGATCAATATAGAAGCTACAACCTGAGAATGGGATTTTCAAGAAGAAAACGTGCTAAGATACCGGATGGATTTTGCCGTTGATGCCGTCAAGGCCTTTATTGCGCCGGCACAAGGATGTAGGGTTCGCCCGTTCCGGAAAAAGGCTTGCGTGTGAACCACCAGAAAAGGATCCCGACTGCCGCCCCCCCGAAGTGCGCGAAGACGGCGACGTTACTGATACCCATCGATTGTTTCATCGCCGTTATGATTTGAAGCAGGATCCACAGGACGAACATTACGCCGACAGGCATGCGAATCCATCGAACCCAGAATAGGATTATCCCCACTTTGGCCTTTGGGAACCGCAGGCAGTAGTAGGCCAGAATGCCGGAAATGCCTCCGCTGGCCCCGATGCAAGGGATGGTCGAGCCGGGATCGCTCAGGATATGGGCGACATCTCCGGCAATCGCTGCGACTGCAATCATTAGCAGGTAACGGGCCTTGCCGAGAATGTCTTCGCTGTTGTCGCCAAAGACGACGAGAAAATACAGATTTCCAAACAAGTGGGCAGGCCCGCCGTGCAGAAAGAATGATGCGATGAAAGTCAGTCCGAAATGCCGACCAAACTCGGCAGGGATCAGTCCCCAGTTGGTGACTGCCGGGGCCAGGTTTTTGAAGGTGGCGATGCCGACCGCGGCGATCACAACAGCCAGCAGCCATGTCGCTAACGGTCTGTGCCTAAGCGGTGTGGGATTGTATTCGATGGGAATGCCGAAGAAAGCCGGAATTACTTCCCACCAGTGGTCCGGACTGGTCTCGGCCGCGTACTGTTGTTCCTTGAACTGTTCGATACGCGCCAGGGCGAGGGCCTCTTTTTGCTCGGCCGAGAGCTTTCGAGCCGGAGTTTTTTTCGAGGGCTCCTTCGGAAGGGCCTCGAATTCCCTGCGGTCGAACCAGATGAAGTGGCAGCCCGTACAGACGTCAATCTGCTCGGTCAGGCCTTTGGCGTCAACCGTGATCTCAGCCATTCGGCGTCTGCACGCCGGGCATTGTCTGTCTGCTGTGTATTTTCCGGTCCGCGCCGTTTGCCACAGGCTATTGAGCACGGGCCTTGGCACCGCCTTTCGGACTATCTGCAACGTTATGGCCCGGCCGTAGCAAGAACGACAGACCCAGAAGAATCCGAGCCTGCCGCGCCTTCTACTCAGCGTCGTGTTGCAGCTTGGACAAATCAGCATCTTTTGTTATGGACTCCAACAGAGAACTCAATGATAATCCTTGCCGTTCAGGCTGCGGACTACGGACTTCTGCCAGGCTTCGAGCCGCGACTTCATGGAGTCTGCCCTGTTGCTGTGTTGGGCGAGCAGGTCCAGCCGCTCGTCGGGGTCTTCTGCGAGATTGTACAGCTCCCATTTGACTCTTGCCTTCTTGTCCTGGATTCGATGCAGCTTCCAGGGCCAGTCGAGCCAGGCGGCGTGGCCCGGGAAAGTATCTTCCGGATATTGTTTGGTGATTTCGCCCGCGTCCAATCGCAGGCGAGACGTCTGGCCGATCTGGTTTCCCGCCTTCTGTGCTTCGAGCAGCTCGGACATCCACTTGTGGCTCGGTGTGTTGATGCCGCCGGTAGGATGGTCCCAGAAACCCATCGGCTTGGGCCGGGCGTTCATCCCGCCCTCTATCAGGGTTGTCAAACTGATTCCGTCCAGCGGCGGCTGGTTATCCATCCGCACACCTGCGATATCGAGAAGCGTCGGATAAATGTCCGAAGTGTTACAGGGCACGTCGGTTACGCGGTGGCCTGCAATGCGGGCGGGCCACTCAAGAATCGCCGGGACTCGCAGACCGCCCTCATAGACCTTGCCCTTGTTCGCACGTCCGCCGGTTGTGCCTACGTTGGGCAGGCCACCGTTGTCGCTGCAATACCAAAGAATCGTGTTCCTGCGAATTCCGAGGCTGCCGAGTTCTTTTCGGAGCTTGCCGAACGCACGATCCATGCCGGTAATCTCTCCCAAGAAGTGCTGGAGTTTTTCCTTCCGGCCGGCGTAGAGTTCGCGGTCCTGTTCAATCGCCTTGTGCGGCCCGTGCGGAGAGCCGAACCAGACTACCGCCAGGAACGGCTGGGGCGTCTCGGCATGTTTACGAATAAATTCAAGTGCTGCATCCACCGTCACCATCGAGCTTTCGCCTTTGGTCTGGACGGCAACACCCTCCCGGCTGAGAATCGGATCGTTGTCGAAGAAATTCGGAGCCGAGAGCCATTCATCGAAGCCGCTGGCGCCGGGATTGACGGGGCTGCCTTTACGCACCGAGCCAAGGTGCCATTTGCCGAAGTGGCCCGTGACGTAGCCCGCTTTCCTGAGAGCTTCGGCTATGGTGATTTCCTGCGGGCGAAGCGTGTGGCCCCACTTGAAGCATCCGAACCGGTTCGGATGGCGTCCCGTCATAACGCTGCCGCGAGTAGGCGAGCAGACCGGCGCCGCGGCATAGAAGCGGTCGAAACGCAACGCAGCCGAGGCCATAGCGTCGAAGTTCGGCGTCTTGAGAATGGGGTGGCCGTTGTAGGCCATGTCGCCCCAGCCCTGGTCGTCGGCCATGCACAGGACAATATTTGGCTTGCCGGCTGAGGCGGTGTGCTGCGCCGAGGCGCACCCGACCGCGGCAAGACATGCGCCGGCGCCGACCGCCTTTAAGAACTCACGACGTTTCATTTGCATTTAACTGCTCCTTTCTTCGCCCGACAGGACGTTTGCTGTTCGGCTAAGTAACTATCTCAAAACTGTCACCCCTTCGGCAGGCTCAGGGCAAGCTCTGAGCAAAGCGAAGGGTTTGCGTATCGAAAATAAGAGATTCTTCGCTGCGCTCAGAATGACAAATTATGTTTTGAGATAGTTACTAAACCGTTCATGTTCTATTGCTCCATATTCATTCTGATTGCCGGAATTCGTCGTCGCCGGAAGATTCAATTATCCTTGCTTCATACGGCAGAAGCGGCCTGGCGTCAGGTAAGTTTGACGAACCCAAATTCACTGTAGTCGGGTTTGCTGACATGTTTAGAACGATTTTCGTAGTGACGCCGATCTGCTCGATGACGACTAAAATGACTCCCCGGCCTATTGGCCGGACGCGGGCATCTGATTCCGGCCCTGCAAAGGCAAACGAGCAGTATTCTTCATTTGACCGAAAGCGAAACTTGAGGAAGTCTTTCTCTCTTATGATTGATGGAGCAGTCCGGTCAAAAATGATCCGGGCGTCTGAATTCTTGAACAGAATCTTATCGTCTGTAACTCGATCCATTTCAGCGCAAACAGGAACGCGGCTTGCCCATTCAATTTCCATTTCACCACTTTGGGAACGGTAAACCACAACCGTTATATCCTTTGCAAGAAGATATGCCGTACATAACCTGCCTGTAGCTGAAATTAATACGCCGGTCATGTCCGCCGGCGAGGACAATCGATACGGCGTAGGGTAAACATCCCAGGGCACGTCCATAAGATTCGAGTCAAATCCGGTTCCCATTGCATGGGAGTAAGCTTTACGAGTAGGGCAAATCAACGGCGGCTGCCCTTTGTAGCTCCAGGTCTGTATTCCTTTGAGAGGTTTGCGCCCGCGCAGAGTTACGGCGGTTTGATAATTGTTGCCATACAGAAAGTATTGCGAATGATCGCTCGTGTAGAGTTCGGCATAAGGTTTGTACGGAATCCGACCTGGTGCCTGAGGGATATCGTTGTATTGGGCGCCGCGTAGAAAATATGTGCCGCCGTGGGACAAGGTGAATCCTCCCGGCAGTTTTTCAAGCGCTTCGAGATAGTGCGCTGCGATTCGAGCAAATGAGGATTCCCGGTCGGCATAAAACATCAGCGGCCCCATTACATTCGCTACGATGGAACCATCGGTGTGCCATTGTCGTGTTGTCATTCCTTCGAGCGGTATGGCGTTCGATGTAAAAAGCCGTGTATATGACCTTAATGATCTAATGAGAATCGGATCCAGAGACTTATGACCGCTCATTATCCTGTAAAGAAAAAGATACTGAAGCGAAACACTGGAATATCCGATGTCAGGTCCCGTGCCCTCACGAGTCTCGCCGTCGCTCTTGAAAAGACGTCCCACCCAATAAAAGACACGATCTGCCGCATCGAGATATTTCTTCTCGCCGGTGAATCGGTAACACATAGCCATAACGCCACACCACACTATTCCCCGGTTGGAAAGAGAGCTGTTTTCATGCGTCAGCAAGAATTCCATTGCGCGCTCGAGCATTGATCGATATGAGTCCCGTTCGTGTGCGGACAACTCGGACTTGACGACTTCAAAAGCGCAAATGAGCGGCTCCAAGCGCCAGGCCATCTCATGCGTTCCAAACACCGTGCTGTAGTGGATAGGGGAGAAAACGAACTCGCCTGATTCAGCCTGGTGGTCGGCGAAGGCTGAAAAGATGCTCTTGATATGAGTGATGATAGCGGGTGACTTATAATATTGGGAGTGCTTCATCGAATAGGCGTGCGCCAGCGCGCCTGCCAATGCCGCAGTGCCGCGGGACTGGCCGTAGGACCATAAATGCTTAGGCTCTTCGGCTATTGCTTTCCTCTCGGTTATCGACAGCCTCTCGATTGCCGGGTCAGATATAACTGCGTCATCGGGAATGCCCACGTTAATAAGGCCGGTTTGTGGATCGAAAGATTCGAGCACTCTGCCGATGTCACGGTCAAACATCTTGATGAAGCGTTTTGCCGTGTCCGTATCTTTGGGCCTGGCAATAATAGGATTGTCCGAATCTTCGCGGCAGTGTGCGGTATGACTACCCAGAAACAAGAGCAACAAAAATGAAGTGGTCAACAATCGCATTTGCCATTATCCTCGCAATCTCAAAGCCGTTGGCATTCTCGTTTAGAATTGCGTCGCGCTCATTGCTTCCGGTCCAGGTCGGCAAGGATTTCGCGGGCCAGTTTCCTGTACTCCTCGGTTTCCATTTCTGAGCCGACCACGGACTTCAAGTAAGAGCGAGATTTCTCCGTGGCCACTTTGCGCAGCGCCCTGAACTCGTTCTTCCGGGTGTACGCGTTAGTTTCCTCCGGCAGCGCTTTAAGCAGGCCATCCTCAACAATGGACCTGGCCTCTTCGGAGACGCCGTAGGTCAGACCCCACGCGGCACGGCCACTATCGTTCCAATCGGGCTCGTCGAGTACTTCGACTAATCGGCGACATACCGCGGGACTCTTGGTTCGCATCGTACTGAGACAAAAGTAAATCGCATTGTGGTGGTAGCGTTGGTTCCGCGAAAGCTCGATGAGCAATGCGTCAAATTCGGGTGAGAAATATTGTCCCCACATCGAGCGAATTGTACGCTCGATGACTTTGTAATCTTCGTCTTTCAGCAGTTTCATCAGGGCCGGGATGACTTTCTCCTTTTGCTCTCCTTTGCCGAGTTGAATGAGAGCGGAGCCAACGCCCATGCGGACCTGCGGAGATGGGTCTTCGGCCAGAGGTATGACCAGGTCGAGATCGCTCGCACTTGCCTCCAAACCGGGCAGACACGACAAAGTCAGCGCGCGGACATCCGCATCCTTTGATTTGAGCTGCTCCAGGACCAGAGGCTTGAACGGCGCTCGGTCGAATTTGGCGGTCAGCGCTGCGCGCAGAGTTGCCAGAGCCGATCCCTTGTCAGCGTCCGATGATTCGGGCGAGAGCATCTCCCGGAGCCTTTTCAGACTTTCCTCGCGCAACGCTTTGTCTTTGCGCTGCAGGATAGCATCAACGAGCTCTTTCGAAGGCGCTGCGCGCTTCGGTTTCGGCTCGCGCTGCCGCCCGGACGAAGGCTCCATCTCGGCGACAACCTTGTTAAGCACGTCTCTGTGCTTCGAGGCGAATTCCGAGACGATCTCCTGCCATCCTTTCATTGTTGCCGGGTTCCGCATGTCCTGGTTCAGGGCGACCAGAAATCGTGCACCTTCCTCGATCCGGCCTGATTCGCTGTAGCCCCTGAGCAGTTTGCGCAGAGCCGCCAGGAACACTTTGTCGTTCGCACGATGGATCTCGACGACGGAGCGGTACTTGGCGATGGCTTCATCCATGCCTTCCGGCGTCTCGGCGAGTTTTTCGGCCCGGTCGTAGATTTCCCGCAGCGATTCTTTCTTGGCCTCGGAACAAAGCCCCGCAACACAGAGCGACAGCAGAACAATCAGAATTGTGCCGCAGCGCCGGATGAACATGGAGCGCTGCTCTCTTCTTTTATGGAGCACTTTTTCACAGTTCATAATCAATCTCCTCAATCGCAATCGGCGTGGGCGCAAGTCCCGGTGTATCTTACCGGGCCTTTGCCCATTCGTTGAACATTTGCACTGCTTTGCCGAGCACGCCGGCCGAGCCTCTGAAAACTCCGGAGCCGCTGGGTTTATTATCGACAGTGTACCATTCGAAGAAGCCGTCATTTGCCCTGACTCTCTCGAACATTGGCAGGCATTCCCGGTAGGCCTGCTCGACGTAGCCATAGGCGATAAGCTGCTGGATCATGCGCCCGCCAAACCAGGTCCAATCGCCGCCGTTTTGGTACGAGAAAGGCCGCATACTCTTGTTCTTGAAAAATCCCGCCGGGTAAGGTGGATAAACTGTCAGGCCTATCGAAGCTGCACTGGCGAACTTCTTGTTGTTGACCATGTTGTTGAGAACATCCAGGATTTCCGGCTTCGATAGGATTCCTGCTTCGATCGCGATGGCCGTTCCGCCGTGATAGTATATTCTGTGCTCGTCGAAATCATCGGGGAAGGGGGAGCCTTCCAGATAGATATGCGGGCGGAATTTGTGCAGGTTCCGGTCCCAAAGGTGCTTTCTTGTATTTGACTTTATCTTGTCCGCGACCGATTTCCATTTTCTTTTGTCCGGAGCGTCGGAGGCTGCAAGTGACAGGTAATTCTCTATCGCAACGACGAACATTGCATTGTCGTATATGTCGATAGCGCGATGGCTGGACGCATCCAATTCAACCCCCCAGGAGTGTTCGGGCTGCACGTCCCCCCAGTCTGAAGTTGTAGCGCCCCAAATCAATCCATGCTTTTCATCGTAGCGATGTTCCAAAAGATAGTCGAGCGCCATAGCCAGCCTTTGCCGCACGGTCAGTCCATTGACTTGTTCGGCGAGCAGCGAATCGTCGCCGGTCTTGCCGACGTATTTGTAAATGGCCTGCACCAGAGAGCTTTCCTGGTCGGTCTCGACGGTATTCTTGTGCCCTAAGAGATTCGGCATCGTTTCGGACCGGATGTATTTGTATGCTACATTCGCTTTTTCGGCGGGGATGTAGCCGTCGATTATGTTGCCGTCTTTTCCCTGAAAATGAAAGAACACTAAAAGCGCCCGGCGAAGCTCGGCCTTGTCCTGCACTTCCAGGGCAATCTCGATGAACGTATTTAGATCGCGAATCCACACCTCACCGTACCCGCTGCCTGCGGTCAGCCCCTTTTTCAAGATAGATCTGGCCTTTTCCAGCACGAAAGGAAGGTCGGGATTGTTCAGAATCTTGTCGGCAAGATCGTTGCCGGAACCGCCGGACATCGCGGCCGACGAGTGACCGGCGGATCGTGAGGTATTCTGTGCCGCACAAGGCAAGAACATCATCGACCCTGCCAGACAGAGAAACAATAGCACATTACTTGTTCTGAATTTCATAATCTTACCTCTATTGAGAGTTCTCATGTCCCTTATCAGGCACTCGCCATCTTCAGGCATCTTAACAGCGGACAAGTGTAGCACGCAAAGGAAAAAAACCTCGGAACAGTGGTGATTTCGGGCCGGATATGGTATCCTTGTCAACAAGTGGGGCTAATCGGTATAGCCCCGAATTGCAAAATCTTAATTAAAGAGAGGAGCAAACCACAATGAACAAACGAAGAACCACGGGACTGAAGAAGCTTTTGTTGGCAATTGCGGCTGGCCTGTTCATCTGGACTTCCGCCGCGTCGGCCCAGGATACTCTGGCAGACCTCTTACAACAGACAGGGTGCAACTGGATCATCGGCAAATGGGTCGGAGAGACCTCCGACGGCCAGAAGTACGAGATCGAGTACAAATGGGCGCTGAAGGACCACGTCGTCTCGGTGCACTTCAAAGGGTTCAACATCGAATATCACGGCATAATCTTCTACAAGGCCGACGCTGAGGAGGTCGTCCAGATAGGAGTAGACAACAACGGTGGCAACGGCAAGGGTACCTGGGTAGCCGAGAACGGCAAAGCTGTCTGGAGAAACGAGGTCCCCGGAGAGTACGGCGAGGTAAACAGGATGGGATTTGTCTACACGAAGATCGATGCCCAGACGATGAAGGCGGACGTTCACGGGATGGACGAATACGGCGAACTTTCCGAAGAGCCAGTCGGCACGCTGGAATACAAACGCCAGAAGACGCAGCCGAAAAAGACAGCAGCAACCACGACGCAACAATAGCTCCGAAGCAATACGGCAGCTTGTCACAGCCGGGTAAGACAGAGCAGCGCTCGTATCAGAGAGTTTACACAAGCGGCTCGTAGAACTTGTCCGGCCTTGGGCCGAGAGTGTTTTGCAGAGTGCCCAGCTTCTCGATGCTTGCTTCTATGCGGTCGCCGGCTTTTAGGAAATTGCCCGTTGGGAAGCCTACGCCCGCCGGCGTGCCGGTGGCGATGACGTCGCCCGGTTCGAGCGTCATCAGGTGGCTGACAAACGAGACGATCTGTGCGACGGTGTGAATCATCTGCGAGCTATTCGCGTTCTGGCGCACCTCGCCGTTGACCGTCAGCTTCATATCGAGGTTCTGCACGTCTTCGATTTCGTCGGCGGTCAGCAGGTACGGTCCCATCGGGCAAAAGCCGTCGGCCCACTTGCCGTTGAGCCAATCGTAAAATTCGTCCCAGGGCCGTTTGGCGCGATTGTTTCTGAACGTTACGGTCCGTGCCGAGACGTCGTTGGCGATAGTATAGCCCGCCACAATCTCCAGAGCCTTGTCAATCGCGACGTCTTTGGCTTTCCTGCCGATGACAACCGCAAGCTCGAGTTCGTAATCTATCGTCTCGCTGTAAGCGGGCCAGGGGATCTGATCGCCGGGACCTGCCACTGCCGTTGCCGGCATGATGAACGGCCGCGGCACCGTCGTAACGCGAGGCGAATCCGAGAGCCCCAGCTTGCCTCCGCCTTCCTTGATATGCTCGGCGTAGTTGCCGGCAAGAGCCAGCACCTTGCCCGGCCGGGGGATTGGCGCTAATAGCTTAACAGAGTCAAGAGCAACCGACGCCTCGGTGGATTTCTCTAATTCGGCAAGCTGCGCAAGGCAAGCCGGGCCTCTTTCGAGGATTTCCTTGACGCTCCGAGGCGTATTTGAATCCTGCCAAGCCGATACGATGTCGATCAGCCCCTCGTTGGTTAGTATCCCGCACGAGGCAGAGCCATCTTTTGAATACGTAGCTAATTTCATAGTCGTTCTTATACCCTGTTCCTGCCGTTATGGGAATAGGCAAATTAGAAATTCATTTGCCACTGTAATCCTTGCCAAATACGTGTTTAGCCGGAGTTAGCCATCCCCATCCCGATAAACGACAATCAGGATGAGGCTGCCACACAATCGTCATCTCGACTGGAGCCGAAGGCGGAATGGAGAGATCTATTTAGAATCGATTTCTCCGCTTCGTCCGGCTACAGAGCGGGCGCACCGGACGATTATTTTGTTGCCGTCCTCCGTAAGGAGTCCCCATGACGGCCTATTTAGACCTGCCGATTAGCCGAAAGTGACTGTCTATCCGGCGGCTTCAGGGCCGGATGACACTTGCAGGCACGCTTTTGTCCTTCCCGCTGCTTTCGGGGGAGCTTGAAATTGGCTTTGATTGGCTTTGTTTTGCCCGTGCCCGGGGTGGGATAACTTTTGATAAACATCCTGTACTAAAGATGTTACACCTATTTGAGACGGAGAGAATTGGCTTTGTTTTGCACAATTGGTAGTTTGCTCTTTACAATCGTCAGCATTATCCATAGCCGAATTGACTTCGGCGAGATATTTCTGCTTGGCGATATCGTTGGCCTCCATTTTGCGCATCAGTTGGAGCTTCTTTAGCTTGGTCATTGTCTTGTCTAAGCTTTGCTCGATCCGCTGTTCATACATAAGCAGACGTTCGAGGACCCTTGAATGTGCGAAATCATCTATAGCGATACAGCCCAGGCCCTTATCCTCGTGATAGAATCTAACAATGTCCTGGGGCAGGGACATTTTGTAGCACTTATGATAAATCCTCTTGGGGCATCCGATCGCCGGGCCGGTTACCTCACGTCTTAAAAACACCTCGATGGTCTCGTTGTGCATACGCTCAGCGCGTTTTAGCCGCCATGAGAGGCTGACAATCCGCTCTGCCAACATCAATTCCATGTAGCCGGCGGGGCGCATCTCTGCCAGCATTTTCTCTTTCAGCAGGTCGTAGTCTTCCCGGCTCTCGTCGAAGACAACGTCGGCGGCGGAAAAAAGCCCGTGCTTGAGCGAATTTTGCGCGACCGCGGCCTTGCCCTCGGCGGTACGCGGCCCGGTTGACTTTTGAGCGTTTTGTCGATTAGCATGGATTTGAACGTCAGTTGACATAAGAAAACCCCTTTCTGAAATGATTATTGATTATTTTCTATTGATTATTGTTTGTTTGCGATACCCGCTTTCGCCGGCACAAGTTGACTATTTGCGATTTATTGTTCAATATGCGACATACGACATACTAAATACAATATTATTATTGTTAGATATATATCTTATTCAGAGTTGTGTTGGCTGCCAAGGGAAATTTTCAAAAAAATAAATAATTTGCCACAGAGAGCCACAGAGAGCCACAGAGAGCACAGAGGAGACAGAGTAAGGATCAGTAATCAAGATCGTGTAGGGTGCGATGAATCGCACCATTGACCTGTTCCCACATTATCGGTGCGATCCATCGCACCCTACCGACTCGGAGGGCACGAAGAAAAGATCAATAATCAACCAAATTAGACAGGATTGACGCTTGTAAACAGGGCTCAGGGCTATCTTTTTGCTTTTGACGAGAGGTTTTTTGTATTGTAGTGGATGGATTTCAGGTATACGGTAAGCAAAAAGATAAGCCTGCCCTCTAATGTGAGCGCGGAGCACAAAGCAGGAGCCACATACTCAATACGAGATACGATATACGCAATTCTTTGGCATCGATTGCGAATTCGTTGTATTATGGTCCGGCATGGGTAAGAAAAACAGGTGACTGTGGGCTTGTCGAGAGGACTCGACAAGCAATTGCTTCTGGAGAGTTGATATTATGAATAGAAGTCTTGTCTGGTGCCATTTCGTTGTTGGGTTTGTCACTTGCATTCTGATTCTCGGTTTCACATCCTGTTCAAGGCAGAAGGAGGCCAAAGTACAAATGAAAAGAGACCATATTATCATCGATACGCTTGATCGTGCCGAAGACTATTATGACATGCACCCGGCGTTCGAGAAGGCTTTTGCCTTCCTCAGACAGAATTCGTTGAATGAGTTGCCAACCGTCCGGCATGAAATTGACGGCGACCGCTTGTTCTGCATGATCAGCAAAGGTCCCGGCCGCAGTCGCGCCGAAGCGAAACTGGAAGCACATCGCAAGTACGTCGATATTCAATACGTCATAGCCGGAACGGACGAGATGGGCTTCAAGCCCACCGCCGACTGCAGGCTGCCGGATACGGACTATGACGCCGAAAAGGATATCGGGTTTTTCAAGGACGAGCCGGAAAGCTGGACGAAGGTGCCGGCTGGCTCATTTGTCATCTTCTTCCCGCAGGATGCTCACGCCCCATTGGTAAGCAGCGGAGAAATCCACAAAGTCGTATTGAAGATTGCAGCCGAATAAGACGAGTTTGGCACAGGTATTGGTAAGCTATTCAACTAATATTGTACCGGACCCCTTTAATTCCTCCCTGTCTCTAATATCCGGAGTCAACGGACCAGCTATTAACGTCAAGCGTGGTGAATTTCAGGCTCGAATCCATCGCATCGGCATACTAATCCGGCAAAGGAAATGTGACGTTCCCTCCTATCTATATTTGTAAGTAATAAAACTAAAATAGTACCGGACCCCTCCTTTAATTCGCCCGCTGGTGACACGCCAGCGCGACCGACGGCATACTCTGCGGTCGGTTCAGTGCTTGTTTGTACTGCTGCACGAACCCGTGCTGAGTCTACAGCACCTCCTTCCTTACAAATGCTATTTTGCTATTCGGATGTCATCAACGATGTATACACTTTCGAATGCCTCTGTGATGGTCTGAGGGGTCTGGAACTGAAGCGCATGCAGGTCTGTAAAATTGCTTGCAAGCAAAGGCTCGTCGGACACCAATACTTCACCGTCAATGCAAATACAGTACCTTTCCATGTCCAAGTCCAATTCAATATGAATGTCGTGTGCTGTGCTTGGATCGTATGAACCGGTCAGTCGCAAGTAGGATCCTCCCTGTGCAAGATGGTAAGCACCATCGTAAAGCCGTAAGACAAGAGCCGCCTCATTATCTGTCGACCGAACAGAAATTGACATTCCCGCGATAAAGGGCGAAGGAACAATCTCACCGTGTGCTCTGAAGTCGATGTAGTATACTCCGGTTGTGTTGGGTACATTGTCAATAGTTCCAACTACAGCGTTAACCTCAGTTGTACTTGGTCCACGAACAATCTTCAGTGCTTTCGAACCCAATGCCGTAGAATTTACGACCTCGATCTTACCCGATCCTCCCTGCGTGTCCAGGCTGGCGCCTGGCGGGCCGTAGTGCAGAGGATTCGTTGGAGGAGGTGGCGGGGATCCGATTGGATCACTGTCAAAGTCCGCAATGAAGTGCGACCGGCTTCCTACTCCCGAGCAGCACGAAACAGCAGCACTTCTAATACCAAGGTAACGAATCTCAGCAAGAGGCAAAACCCGGCTGTATATCGCGACCTTATCAATGAGGCCATCCCAATAACGTCCTGTAGCTTGAGCATTCTCGCCGATAAGCACCGGGTAGCTGCCGACGGTAATGCCCCCGGTATCGGTGTTAGTACCTTCCAAGACGCCATCCAAATAGATTTTAGCTCCATCTATTTTGTTAATAGTAGCGGCCACATGATGCCATTCACCTAAAGGTACTTCGCTGGCAGTTCTCACAGCCAGCCAACCTCGGGCTGCTCCGTCGGTAAAACCGAAATCCATGGTCTGAGTATCACCGCCTCTGGCGAGTCTCCATGCATTATCACCCTTGGCAACAACCGTCTGCCATGTGGCGCCGGCCGCTCGCCAATTGATCCAGACACTCAGCGTAAAGGCATCGGTGATATCGAATATTGTGTCGTTGCCACAATCCACATAGTCATCCACACCATCTAAGTCCAGTGCCATGCCGGCCAGACCTTCGAGAAAGGTCGGATCGCCGACAACAATACCATGGAGTCCATTGACGGAACTATCATTCGCATCGCCGTCCAGCGCGTAGAACGCAACCAGACCATCAGTGCCGGGATCAACCGGCTCAGGAGGCGTGCCCGTGACAATCACGTTGTCAATCGCCCACCACCAGTCGTCGCCATCACCTGTATACCGGAAGGCAAAGACAACCTGGCTTTCACCGGCGGCTATACCACTGACGTCGAAGATTCGCTCGGCGTAAACCGGCTCTTCGCCATTGTCAAACAGCCCACCGCCCGTATAGGCAAAGATCGGAGCCGTCTCGAATGTGCTTCCCCCGTCAAGACTGACGAGTACTTCCTGGTTAGAGACACCGCTGCTCATGACGGTCTCAGATTCATAGTGGAGGAAGACTTCGGCCAAACCGGACAGGTCAAGCGACGGAGTCATCAGCCATTCGTCCTCGTTCGGATCAGGATCGGCATCGGAATCGATAATCGCGAATTCGGGATGCTCGTTTGGATGGGGCCCAAGTCGATTCACACCCTGCTCCTGGACGGTGCCCGGTACGTATCGCCCGCCTTTGTCCGTGGTGTGCCACGTTTCCGTTCCGGTATTGCCCAGACCGGAGAAGGCTTTCATTTGCCCCAATCCATTGGAGAAGTCTTCCGAGAAGACAGTTAAGGGGCCGCCTTGAGGAGCCGCCACGCTATCGACCACGATGTTGTCGAGCGCAATCCACCAATCCCAATTCGGTTCGTAGTGTCGGAAACGCACCTTCACATCCTCCTGATCGGCCGCCACGGCGGAAATGTCCACATCCAAGTGGCCAAAATAACCGTCGGCGTTCGTATTGTCCGGCGGGCGCGTGGTGGCGCCATTGCTGCTCACGCGACCCGGTGCTACCCGGCTGAACACGTTGGCCCAGGTGTCGCCGCCATCGGTGCTGACCTCCACATCGAAAATGGCCGCACCATTGTTGTTCAGTTGCGCCGAAACATCGACGTGCAACCAGACCGTCGCGGACCCGAGCGTGGAGAAAGACGGCGTGCTTACGTCGTGAGAGGCGCCAGAGTCAACTGGATTCGACTCGCTTTGCTGGTCCGAGTCCGAAATCAGGAACTTACCGGTCGAGGGTGACCCGTCCAGCGTAGGCGGATTACCTCGACCGCCGGGATTGGTAATCGTCCAGGTTGACGCTTCGCGCGCCATAGGCGTGTCGGTTATTGTCCACCCGTCGGCAGTGAAGCCGACGTCGCCATCGTACATCTCCACAGTATGGCACAAGAAGTTGGGGTAGGGGCACCATTCCCCTTCGATAGCTGTCACCGTAGTCTTGCCGGGATTCGTGATGTCAAAGTCCACCTCAAGGTAGCCGCCGCCTTCGAAGGCAGTGATCTGACCCGTCGTCTGGATAAGGTCATTGACTTTATCCCTCTCGTCACCTTCCAGCACTAACACACCCCAGGTGATATCGATCAGGCCGGCAGCGTCCATCTGGAGGCCGTTTGACTGGATGACGTTGAAGGTGTCAAGCTGAAGGAACAGCTTCCCGAATGCTCCGGAGGTATCGCCGGGAATAAATATCTTTCCGACATCGATCGTGCCGCCTGCCAAGAATAAAGTGCCTTGACCACCGTTCAATCCAAGCTTGATCACACCGCACATGGCACCGGGATTCGTGATAACAGGGCCTTCTGGCCCCGTGTTGATCATGACTTCGTCAGTCGCGGTGGGGGCTTGGCCCGTGTCCCAGTTGTTCCCAATGTGCCACTTGCCGTGGGGAATATTTTTCCACGTCATAGCGTTGCTGACCGAGCCCAACATCACAACAAGAGCAAGTAGATAAACAGTTTTCTTACACATGATAGTCCTCCTTCAAAAAGAGTTAAGTGGATTGCAGTGCTTTGGTTACCCCCCAAAGCAGCCGACAATATATCTTACTGCCGGTTCATTTTCTTCCAGAAAGTCATCTTCCTTTTATTTCTCACTCAAGGTTGTGGTTTCATATTGTATCCGCTTTTCCAGCCAGGGACAAAAACTCTCGCCCACAATCTGGCCAACACAGTCATATCACACATATTTTGCCCTTCTATTGAAAAGGCGTTTCTCAACAGGCAAATGTTGACAACAAAATTCAAAAAAAGCGAAAAAAGTGAAAAAAGTTGCCAAAAGCGCGGATTTGGGCTGTAAAGGCAGATCGAGAATTCGGGAGGGAATTCAGGGGACAATTTTACTTATTTCTCCCTTTCACTGATGTCATTTCGTATCTTTCTTTGACTGGATTCAGTAAGTAGTATGGGCGGATTTTCCACCGCGAGTTCTTGTATGAGTTCGGATCACACGTCGGGACTGATTCTTGTCGTGGGGATTTATGCTGGGAATTGCGGCAGAAATAACTTGAATTTGAGAGGGCAATATGGTTTAATTGTGATTTAAGGTTCTTTTGCAGAGAATGGGTTAGGAGTTTTGGGATGACTGTGAGAGAGATCTGGTCTCAAACGGGTAAATGGCTGCGGGTTCACAATCCGCTTGCAGAGGTGGCTCCTCAGCCTGAAATAGGCGAAGACGGGCTGATCAGTCAGATCAGTGATCCCGGCCGGCCGGCCGTCGAAGAACCCGTGCGAGCCGAAACTCCAGGCGATAAGGTGATAGTCAGGGCAGTCCCCCCGGCCGAAAGGCACGAATCGCTCGAAAAGCTCCAGCAGGGTTTTGACAAGCTCGTCGACCAACTACAGGGCATAAACGAGCATCTGGACCGCCAAGCCAGCCGGCACGAGGATTTGATGGGCCGGATCGAACAACTGCCCGAGATGCTCGAGAGCTTTCCCGCCGTCGTGGAGAACCAGAAGCGGCTGACCGAGCAGCTTCTCGAACAGTTGAAAGGCGCCGCCGCCAAGAACGATCAGTTCGTTGACGCCGTGGACAAAATCCCCACCGAGACCAGCAAGCAGACTGACGCTTTGTCCAATATCGACCATCAGCTTGCCGCCGCGGCAGATATCGACGTCCAGATGACCGAGAGCTTTAACAACTTCAACGAGTCGCTGGACAAGCTCAATCAGAGCACCGTCAGCCAGACCGACGGCATCATCCAGATGAGCAAGACTTTTGCCGCCAGCGACAGATACCTCAAGTACATCATATCCAGGCAGAACAAACGTTTCATGTGGATATTCGTAGCCGCGGTCAGCGTGTGTGTGACAGCCATCGTGATTCTCACCGGCATCATCATTTATCTGAGGAATTGAAAGAGCCTCTTTTCCCGCACGAGACGGGCTTCATTCGATCCTTTTCACTTCAGAAAAAAACATTTTCGCCGAAATTCTCACACTTGAGACAAAAACAGTTGAAAAAGGATTCGATTTGAGTAAACTGGCGAATTCGCATATCCATTGTTTGTGCGATAGTTATGTCCAAAATCGAAAGGAGCAAAAAAGTGAAGATTCTCAAGAGCATCGTGGTGCTGTTTGTGCCGGGTTTTGTCCTTAGCTCCGCGGCCATGGCGGCAGAAGGCTCATCCGCCTCTGGCGGAGCAGCGGCCGCTGGCGGTGGCGGCGCATGGTTCTGGCTCATCGCCCCTATATTCTCCTTAGTGGCGCTGGGCTTTGCGTATTACTTCTATAAGAAGATGATGGAAGCGCCCGAAGGCACGGAGAAAATGATCGAAATTGCCCAGCACGTGCGCCAGGGCGCGTATGCGTACCTGTTTAGGCAATACAGCGTCGTAACGCTGGTATTTGTCATCCTTTTAGCTATTCTGGGCTTCTGCGCGTACAAAGGCGTTCAAAATCCGTTCGTTCCGGTTGCGTTCCTCACAGGTGGTTTCTTCAGCGGTTTGTGCGGCTTTTTAGGCATGAAAACAGCTACGAACGCCTCGGCCCGGACGGCTCAGGGCGCAAGCAAGAGCCTCAATAGCGGCCTGCAAGTGGCCTTCCGATCCGGCTCGGTTATGGGCCTGGTCGTTGTAGGATTCGGCCTGCTCGATATCTCGCTGTGGTACCTGATCCTCGATAAGCTGGTTTACACGACCCCACACATGACCGACGGCCTGCGATTCCTCGGCCTGGATCTTGTGCACGAAGGAATGGCTCAATCGGACAAGCTTGTCGAGATTACCACGACAATGATCACCTTCGGCATGGGTGCTTCGACGCAGGCGCTGTTTGCCCGTGTCGGCGGTGGAATCTATACCAAGGCCGCAGACGTCGGGGCCGACCTGGTCGGCAAGGTCGAGGCGGGCATTCCCGAAGACGATCCGAGAAACCCGGCTACAATTGCAGATAACGTAGGCGACAACGTCGGTGACGTTGCCGGTATGGGAGCTGACCTGTACGAAAGCTATTGCGGTTCGATTCTCGCCACGGCAGCGCTGGGTGCGGCGCTTCCGGCAACGGCACTGGCCGCCAGGGGGATAGACCCGCTCAAGGCTGTGCTGGCTCCTCTGGTCGTTGCGGGCATGGGTATCATACTTTCGATTGCCGGTATCTTCATGGTTCGCTGTAAGGAGGATGCCACGCAGAAGAACCTTTTGCGAGCGCTCTTGTTAGGGACGTTGGGCAGCTCGGTGCTGATTCTTGCGGCCGTGGCGCTGTTGGTTGCGCTTGACTGGATTACATGGGGCATTTTCGGTTCGGTAGTCGCCGGATTGGGTGCCGGTGTGGTCATAGGCCAGCTTACAGAATACTACACATCCGACGAATACAAGCCCACCAGGGGCATTGCCGAGCAGGCCAACATGGGACCTGCAACAACGATTATCGACGGCTTTGCGACCGGCATGTTCTCGGCCGGGCTTCCCGTGGTGGCGATTGTGATTGGTATTCTTTGTGCCTTTGGCTTCGCGGGCGGATTTTCAAACACACCGATGGGCCTCTACGGCATCGGTTTTGCCGCCGTCGGGATGCTTGCGACATTAGGCATCACGCTGGCAACCGACGCTTACGGGCCGATAGCTGATAACGCTGGCGGCAACGCCGAGATGGCCGGCCTGGGTGAAGAGGTCAGGGCCAGGACCGACGCGCTCGATTCTTTGGGCAATACGACGGCGGCGACCGGCAAAGGCTTTGCGATAGGCTCGGCGGCCCTGACGGCGATGGCGCTGTTGGCGGCCTATATCGAAGAGGTTAGAATCTGGATCGGCAGACTCGCATCCGAAAGCGCCGATGGAATATACCGGGTCGGCGAAGTCGCGTTTGCCGCCAAAGACGGGATTGGCGATGCCATTAATGTCAAAACCGCAACGATTATGGATTTCGTTAATGCCTATGGCCTCAATATTATGAATCCGAAGCTGATCTGCGGGATGTTCCTCGGCGCGATGATGGCCTTTGTATTCTGTGCCATGACGATGAAGGCGGTCGGCCGAGCGGCCGGGGCGATGGTCAACGAGGTCCGGCGGCAGTTCAGGGACATCCCCGGGATTATGGAAGGTACGGGCACGCCCGACTACGCCCGCTGCGTTTCCATCTCCACCAGTGGGGCACAGAGAGAGATGATCCTGCCTTCGCTGCTGGCTATTATCGTCCCCGTTGTGACCGGCCTGCTGTTAGGTGTAGCCGGCGTGATGGGACTTCTGGCGGGCGGATTGACCTGCGGCTTCGTGCTGGCAATCACGCTCAACAATGCCGGCGGCGCCTGGGACAACGCCAAGAAGTACATCGAAAAAGGCGCTCACGGCGGCAAAGGCTCCGAGGCACACAAGGCCGCCGTAGTCGGCGACACCGTAGGCGACCCATGCAAGGACACCTCCGGCCCGAGCCTGAACATCCTGATAAAGCTGATGACAATGGTCAGCGTGGTCTTCTCGGGCGTAGTCGTAAAATTCGCTCCGATGGTCAGCGAATGGCTTCACCTGACCAGCAAATGATCCGTCGCGTCGCTGTACCGTTGACGCAGACGCTCAATCAAGGTAATCTATCGGGGCGGCCTAATCGGCTGCCTCTTTTTTATTGAAGATAAGGATATAGAACTTGGCAAGTGAGCAGAATAAAAGGGCAAGGGCGTTTGCCTTGGCTGCGGCGAAGCTGGCGGCTGAGCGGCATTGCAACGATATCGTGGTCATGAACCTGACGGGCATCTCGCCCGCTACGGATTATTTCGTGATCGCCACCGGCACAAGCGACAGGCAGATGCGCGCACTGGCCGATGAGATATGTCAGGATGCGAAGAAGCAGGATGTGCAGCGCTTCGGCAGGGCCGGCTACGAGCAGGCACGCTGGATACTGCTCGACTTTGTTGACGTCGTAATCCACATCTTCGACGCCGAATATAGAGACTACTACGACCTGGAGCTGCTCTGGGGAGACGCAGAACGATTGACTATCGATGACAAGAAAGAGCCGTAAGGGATGCCCCCCCTTGTCATTCCCGCGAAAGCGGGAATCCAGAAGCGATGGGACAGTACTTTGTCTATATACTTGCAAGTAAAAGAAATGGAACCCTCTACATCGGAGTAACAAACAACCTGCTTGAGAGAGTCCACCGGCACAAGAATGACTTCACAGAGGGCTTTACTCGGAAATACAAAGTTCATAACCTTAGTTTACTACGAAGTGTTCAATAGAATTCAAGATGCTATAACCAGAGAAAAGCGAATGAAGAAGTGGAAAAGGCAGTGGAAGATGGAGTTGATTGAGAAGGTTAATCCAAATTGGGAAGACTTGTATGATAGTCTGAGCACTTGAGCGGACTCGCCAAGAGACTGGATTCCTGCTTTCGCAGGAATGACAGGCGGGTAGGTTGTTCTATTGTGACGAAGGCAATTGGGATATTGAATGAAATCAGTGCTTGACACACTTGAAGAGAGAATTACCGCCGCGATGGTTGCTGCTGCGGGGCGGGAGGATTGTGCCGCGATTGTTCGTCTCACGACGGATGCGAAGTTCGGGGACTATCAGGCTAACGGCGTGATGGGCCTGGCGAAGAAGCTCAAGACCAATCCGCGGAAGCTCGCCGAAGAGGTAGTGAAGAATCTGGACCTGGGCGATATCTGCGAGCCGCCCGAGGTTGCAGGGCCGGGGTTTATCAACTTACGGCTCAAAACCGGATTCTTAGCCGACAGACTGCTTGAAATCAACAAAGCTGCCGCCGATCTCGCCATAGAAAAGACGCCTGAGCCTAAAACTGTTGTTGTTGATTTTTCCAGCCCCAACATCGCCAAGCAAATGCACGTCGGCCATCTGCGAAGCACCATCATCGGCGACAGCATCTGCCGAACGCTCGAAGCCCTGGGCCACAAGGTCATCCGCCAAAACCACATCGGCGACTGGGGCACACAGTTTGGCAGAGTTATTCTCGCACTGTGGCATATCTGTATGGCGGAAAATCTTCACAAGACTGAAAGACCGTACTATGAATTTGGATTTATAGAAGACTTACCTGACAACCAAAATATAACTGCCTTCTTTGACCAAATTAGAGATCGTCATCAGAAAGACTGGCTTGCAGATTCGAAATATGCCCAGGGGGATGGAGAACTTTATTTTCATCCATTCTTGGATGAATTTGCTACGAGAAGCGAAACTCGTTGGTCAGCTCTTCTAGAGGCGTATCGATACGTTAGTTTGTTCGATGAGTCATTTAAGGGGATGAAGCGTACTATACAAACTCGGCAAAAGAATGAAGTTAATCAATTCATTTATAAAGACATTCCCTATGAGTCACTGTCACGCTACATAACCGCTATGCTTCAACGAGGCGAACAGGATGATGAACAAGAGACAAAAGCATGGAAACAAGTAAGAAGGCTTACTCTTGGCGAATGTAATAAGATTTATGAAAGGCTCGGTATTCAATTAACCGACGAACATGTACGCGGGGAGAGTTTTTATAATGACAGACTATCCGATGTCGTAAAGACATTGAAGGATAAAAATTTGGCCGTAGATTCGGAGGGGGCTGTTTGTGTTTTTCCGGAGGGGTTCAGGAATAAGGAAGGGCAGCCGTTGCCGTTTATTATTCGCAAGTCGGATGGGGCGTATCTTTATGCCACTACTGATTTGGCGGCGCTGCGGTATCGGGTTGACGAACTGAAGGCTAATGCTATCGTTTATGTCACCGATTCGCGGCAGAAACTGCATTTTGAGATGTTGTTTGCGGTCGCGAAGATGGCTGGCTGGGCGCGTGACGACCTTGAGCTTTCGCATGTCATGTTCGGCAGCGTCTTGGGGGAGGACGGAGCGCCGTTGAAGACTCGCTCGGGCGAGAATGTGAAGCTCAAAGAGCTGCTCGACGAGGCGGTGGAACGCGCCAAGGCGGTTGTCGAAGAGAAGAACCCTGAGTTGGCCGATGATAAGAAAGCCGAGATTGCCAACGCGGTCGGTATCGGCGCCGTCAAGTATGCCGATTACTCCAACAATCGGACGAGCGATTATATATTCAGCTTCGATAAAATGCTCGCGATGGACGGCAACACCGCTCCTTATATGCAATACGCCTACGCGCGAATATCATCGATTATGAAGAAGGGGAAAGACAGGGGGATTGAAACCAAAAAAGAGGCTGCCGAGGTGGAAACCGTGAACATGGCCGATCCGGCGGAGCTGGACTTGGCGAAACATCTGATTCGCTACGGCGAGGCGATACAATCGGCCGCGGCCGATTACAGGCCTAACTATCTGACGACGTATCTTTACGAGCTGGCGCAGAAGTTCAGCGTGTTTTACACTAACTGCCCGGTGTTGGATGCGGGGCCGGACAAAAGGCCCACCAGGCTCCTGCTCTGTGATTTGACCGCGAGAACTATCAGGCACGGCCTTCATGAGCTGCTGGGGATCGAAGTTGTCGAGCAGATGTAAGTGGAAGACGCGAAGCCGGCTTGTTTGTCGTTGCAATTTCGGGCATAAGGATTATTATGCAGTTCAACCGGAGTTAATGTAAGATGGCTTATTCGCTCGAACAGAAAATACCCAGAGACAAGCTTGCGGACTTCTGCAAGAGGAACCACATAGAAAGACTGTCGGTTTTTGGCTCTTGCGTTAGAGGCGGGCTGCAGCCGGATAGTGATATCGACATTTTAGTGAAATTCGAGCAGGATCTCACACCCGGTCTTTTTACGATTGTCAAGATGGAGATGGAACTTACGGAAATGCTCGGCAGGAAGGTCGATATGCGAACTGCTGAGGATCTGAGCCGGTATTTCCGTGACGAGGTAGTGCGAAATGCCGAACTTCAATATCCGGCGTGAAGACAAGGTGAGACTGCTGCACATGCTGGATGCTGCTCTGGAGCACCTCAACAAAAGATAGTGCCCTGCTTGTTGCTGAATTGAATAAACTTCTTAATTGAGCCTGGGGAAAATCGATTTTCCATTTGGGATAGGTGTATAATGAAAATTGTTCAAGAAGATTTTCGCGTTAGCACCAAGAGTCGGAACCAGATGATTGATATTACCAGCCAGGTCCGGGCGCTGGTCGGTCAATCGGGCGTCACTGACGGCGATGCAATAGTCTATTGTCCTCACACCACCGCGGCGATAACCATAAACGAAAACGCCGATCCTTCCGTCCCTCACGATATGCTCCTGACCCTCGAGGAGTTGATGCCGCAACGTCGGGCCGGTTATCGGCACAGCGAGGGCAACTCCGACTCGCACTGCAAGAGTTCGCTGATAGGCTGCAGCGAGCAAATCCTGATAAAGGGCGGTTCACTGACACTGGGGACATGGCAGGGTATTTTTTTCTGCGAGTTCGACGGGCCGCGAAGCAGGAGGGTGACAGTCCGGGTGCGCGGAGAGTAGTTGAGGGTTAAGATTGCGCCCGAATGCGCATAAAAGAGGCGAGGTGGTGGAACCGGCTGGGGGGGAGACCGGTGAACCACACTGCCTCGCCGAGGTCTAAAAACTGCAAAACGGCAGTATCATTCCACTATATATCGTAAAGAACGGCTGCAAAAGATTAACACTTCTTGCACATCTCAAGGGCTATACGTCCACCCCGCACTGCTTTAATAAAGATTAGTATAACGGTTCCGGCCCAAAAATGCAAGCTTAAAATAACGATTTTCTTCTATTTTTTTTGAGGACATTGTCTCGCCGGGCCGATTTGCGTAAAGTCACGTAGTGCATGTAGTTATGTCTTCGGCGCCAATAAAGGCCGACAGGTCTTGAAAAGTCGCCGTTCAACACGCTTCTCGCGTGACAAAGTAAAAACCGGCGAAATTTATGTCTTGATTGTTCTTGCGCCGGCAGTAAACTTTGTAAACTGATATTTTGAGAATATTCCTGCTTTGTGGTGGATTGATTTTTTTTGATTTTAGTTCCTTGCTGTTGTCCTATGACAAAAATAGCCGCAAGAGTAAAAAAGATAAAAGACAGTGTCAACTCGGCCTGTGTTCGCGCCGGCAGAAAGCCCGGTGACGTAAGGCTTGTCGTTGTAACCAAGTCGGCCGGTATCGAGGCCGTAAGGGAGATAATCAAGCTGGGCTTCGCCGAGCTGGGAGAGAATCGGGTCCAGCAGTTGAAAAAGGTCGCCGTTCAGGTAGCTGAATACTTAGAGGGGTCAAATGACAAACCGTCCCTGCCTAAACAGGTCAGTTGGCACATGATCGGCCACCTGCAGCGAAACAAGGTGCGGCAAGTGCTGCCCGTAGCGGCCCTGATACACTCGGTGGATACGCTTCGACTGGCCGAAGAGATAAGTGCTGCGGGGGCAAAGCTGAACTTGCAGCCCAAGGTACTCCTACAGGTCAACACGTCCAATGAACCGCAGAAATACGGTGTCCCCGTCGGTGCGGTAACGCATCTGGCCGAGCAGATAGAAACCCTCCCGAGCCTGGAACTGGCCGGCATTATGACAATGGCGCCGCTGACCCATAATAAGGACGTCGTCCGGGCGTGTTTCGTACGGGCCAGAGAGCTGTTTGTCGAGATGCGCGGCGAGAGAATTGTTGGCCCTCAATTCACGGAACTTAGCATGGGCATGAGTTCGGACTACGAGATCGCCGTCGAAGAGGGGGCAACCATACTTCGCATCGGCTCGGCAATCTTCGCCGGCTAAGGTCAAACCACCGGGCCGGATCGGCCACGTTCGGCCCGTCCGAGACAACACCGGGCCTTTCCCGGCTTCGATTCGAGGCTCGTGACACTCTATGAGCGTTTCCTGAAGAATCCCACCTGCGCACAATCAGGCACTGCCTTGCGGCTCAAAAGTGCAATCCCGCCCGCCTGATCGGACGTGGAAAAAAGAAAGAAAAACGAAAAGTGCCGTCCGGAATAAGCCGAAATTACCTTATGTTCATAGTCAGAGCCAATATATACTCGTAGTCCCATAATACTGCCAATAGGAGCAAACGGGATGCAAAGAACAGAACCATTCAGTGCTGTCGAGGCGCCGGGGAGTTTCACAGATGTTCTGTATCTGACAGATCACGACTCGCTGCCGGACGAAGTAAAGCAGCTTTTGGAGGGCAGAAAGCTCTCTTACTGCATTCTTCGGGTCGAAAGCTTCTGCGAGGTGCGCGACAGACTCGATTTGATAGGAACGGTTGTTATCGACGCAAGCGGCTCGATGGCCTCTCAAGAGCAGTTGGCTCGAATAATCGAGTCATTAGAGATGCAACATATCGGCGTGATTCTGCTTACGGACCCGACTGAAGTTCCTATAAAAAATCCTTCACTGTTACCTTCTGAGTCCAGTTTCTCCTTGAGCAGCACAATGGAGGGCATCTCGGTGGATGAACTATGGACGAGGATGAGTGTCAATCTCGCGTACCGCAAGGGCAGTTTGGACATGGCTGTGAAACACGCGGTTACCCCCAGGCAGGTAAATACAATCTGCAAGAATCAACTGGCCGAGCAGCTAAGCATGACAAAGTCGTTGGCGGACAACTTAGCCGAGCAGCTTCGTCTGGCCGGTCTTGTTCAGCAGGATTTTCTGCCCACGAAACTGCCTAATACCGATGAAACACGGTGGGCGACAGTTTTCCTGCCGGCCGAGTGGGTTTCCGGCGACATTTACGATGTTGCCCGAATCGACGAGCAGCATATCGGCTTTTACGTCGCTGACGTCGTGGGCCACGGAATGCCCGCAGCACTGCTGACGATCTTTATCAAGCAGGCCCTGGCAATGCGGGAGACCACCGGCAACAGTTACCGCGTGTTCTCCCCGGCAGAGGTCGTGAAGAATCTCAACTTGCGGATGACTGCGCAGAAGCTGTCCGGCTATCAGTTTGCCACGTGCTGTTACTGCCTGCTGAACACAAAGACACTTCGACTAACCTACGCACGCGCGGGACACCCCTATCCGGTTATTATCAGGCTCGGAGCCCAGCCCGAACAACTGGAAGTGCGGGGCTCGCTGCTGGGAATTTTCGAGAAGGCCGAATACGGTCAGCAGACGGTGCAGCTCCAGCCCGGCGACAAAATCCTGCTGTACTCCGACGGGGCCGAGCCTTTCATCGGCAGTTTCAACAATCTGGGCGGCTTTAGCTTCAACGAACAGTTTTGCAGAGCCAGCGATTCGCCGATCGGTGATATTGTGGACTCATTCAAGGAGACCATGCAGAATAAAGAAATCGACTCGTCCGAGATTGACGACATTACACTGCTCGGCCTTGAGATTCTTCCAAGCATAGCGTAGGGGCCCTGTGTGCCCGCCCGCGAGAACAGGATCGGGAAAAAAGCCCCTGCTTCTCGGAGGGAAACAAAGCGCAAAAGCAGGGGCCGAAATTTGCCTGCAAGTATTGAACTCACAGACTTACCCAGCTAAAAGTTTCACACAACGCTTTTACAGTGTTCTGCGCCTTCGCAGCCAGCCGACCACGCCTACACCGATGCCGCCCAACAGAATAGCACCGGGAGCCGGGATCTGAGTGAAGGCCAAATTATCAATGTCGCCTCCGGCTGGATCGGCAACAGAGTTGAAGTAGATATAACCGATCGAGCCCAGACCCGATATACTAATCAGTTCTACTCCGGTACCCGTGTTCGATAAGCTCACCAGAGGGTTCATGGCCGGACCGTACACGTCAATTATTCCACTTCCAATGCTGTCCCAGTAGCCCGAATCGAACTGTACTTCGACCACCGGCGTGGTGAACTGCATCCAGAAGTCTCCCTGGTATGTGCTCGGCCCGCCATCAGGACGAAGAATCGGTTGCGTCGGCATTGCACCATTCATGCTGATTACCGGTAGGTTATATGTCGCCACAGAGAATATAACACCCAGAGGCGCATACTGATTGCTGATCACTGTTCCAACAGGGAACTCATCAAAAGTAATCAATGTTGTAGGCCCAGCGCTTGCCAGTCCGGCAACACCCAAAACTATCGCACAAATCATTATTAGTTTTTTCATTTCACGTCTCCTCTCAACTTCAATTGTATCCTTACGAGCAACGGGCTATTGACAAGAGCCACACTCGTATCCAAATCCAAAGGGTCTTGCGCACTGATCCTCAAGGTTGAACACAGGGAAAGTCGTCAATCAGACAAGAATTGACGGCCACGAATTGTGCGGCAAAGGAAGATGCGTGCAGAACATTGTTGTTCCGCCTGACACCGGTCCTCCGTCTCTTCCCGTATTACTTTGCTCCACTTTGTCCTTTACCTGATCACGCATCAGGCTTTTTGCCCAGGAACTATGGATATGTAATACGCCACGAAGCCAACATATTCCAAAGCTTGCCAGCCTCGTTTACCTATTTATACCGGATAGCCCATATTCCCGTCAACAAAAATTTTGGAAAAATTCCTGATTTTTTAAGAATATGTGGCCGCCACAACACGGAATCTGCTCTGAACCGGCCCACAGGCCGAATATCAGGGGCGATGGGGCTGTTGAAAAAGTCCCACCGTAGCGCCTGAGATTGCCGCGCGATTCTGCGAATCGGCTCCTTGGGGCCTAGCTCGCAATGACGGGAAAATGCACATCCTGTCATTGCGAGCACCTCACCTGATTCTCAGGATGTATAGGGAAAAAAGCAGCCCACTTCTGTCATTGCGAAGGAGCGCAGCGACTGTGGCAATCTCAATCCCCACGCCGCAAAGAGAAGTTTATTTTCTTATGAGCACCTGAGCCGCTACGCGGCTGGTATCGGGAAAAACATTGGCGCCCAGCGCATCGTGTCCATAAGTCGTTACATCTCAATTGCTTAGGGTTATTTGTGCTGTTCCCGGCAAAGCCTATGTCATTAGGAGGAGCGTGGCGACGAAGTAATCTCACCTTTTTCAACAGCCCCGCGATTACGCAAAACAGGCCACTTTACCGACCTGAAAATCGCCAAAATGGCCCGTTAAGCACCGTCAAAGCAAAAAAAAACGGCCTGGTTCAAATAAGTCAAATTCCTCACGACAGCTCCATTTTTACGGCATTGCAGAATTCATTTCCTGAACACTTCGTTTTGCCTTTGGCGTTTATTATACTTTATATGGAGCATAGCAAACGTTCGCAAGAGCCGGGAATTTATCGCTTTGTCGGAGGATGGGAGCTGGGAGCGGATTTGGTGCGGTGCACGCACGCTTTTCATGTAAACCTGCGGGCATTTTTTGTCGATTAATCTGGACATCGGAACTACTGGCTTCAGGGGAGCTATTTGTGATGTGGGGAGCAGCAAATCGTCCTATAAGCAAACGCAGGCGAATAAGGAGTCTCGCCTGCGCCGGCGCAAGCTCAACGATAAAATGTCCTGCAAAGGCGGGGGGGGGGCGACAGCGTATGAATATGAAGAAAATATTGCAATTGAAAAGGCCCGGCATGGCCATGCCGCTGGCGGTGGTTGCTATTATGATCCTGCTGGCGATGGGTGTGGGGCTGCTGAGCCTGGGGCTTAACAGCCGGATTTATGCCATACGCTCGGCGTCGGATATAGCAGCCCGATGTGCTGCCGATGACGGACTGGAAATTGCCCTGTATGAAATGAATCAGAACCTGGAAGTCAAACCCTGGACGGGCGAGACCCTGCCCAAGGCGCTGAACGTAAGCCTGCCCTACTCCGACGAGATCTGCAGCTATCTGGTGAAAGGCGATTCGGCCGGCAACTATACGGTTTGGTCCATTGGAGAATCCGGCGGGTTCAAAAGAGGCGTTCGCGCGACCTTAAAACTGCGGGGATTGTTTGAGCACGCAATTCTGACAAAAGGCGATCTCGTATTGAAGTCCGGCACGGTCATCGACGGATACAACTCGTCGGACCCGCTCGATACCGATGCCGATGTGGATATCGGAACTCAAAGCACTGAGGATCAGAGCATAGTTCTCAATGCCGGTGTTGAAGTCAATGGCGATGTCATCGTAGGCGTAGGGGGCGATCCGGATGACGCCATAAAGGACCTGGGAGCGACGACCGAGAGTCAGTTTGCCGGCACGGAAAACGATCCGATGCCGGAAATAACCGCGCCTCCGCTGCCCAATATGGGGCCATCCATTTTCGCCAAGGGCAATACCGTAACAATCACCCCGGCGGAAAGCGGCCAATACGGCAAGATTGATGTGCGCCAGACCAGCACCAAAGAGGGGGTCTCACCTGGAATATTGGAAATAAACGGCGGGGATGTTGTGCTGCACATCACCGGAGACATAAAGTTAGGCAGTTTATGTGAGATTGTGGTAGCAAACGACTCTACTTTAACCCTGTACGTGGATGGAAACATTGACTGTGGTGAAGGCAGCGGGATCAACACCCAGAATCCTACCAAATCAGCCTCGACATTGTACATATATGCCACGGGCGACGGCTCACAGAACTTCGACATCAAAGCCAACGGTGATTTCACCGGAGTCATCTACGCCCCGAATGCGGACGTTGACCTATATGCAGGCGGAGATGCCTTCGGCTCCATCGTTGCCGACACGTTTGAGTTTAAAGCCGGCGGCAATTACTACTACGACGAAGCGCTCAGAGATGTCGAAATAGACGATATCGGGGTGCGCTTCGTGGTGGATCGCTGGTATGAGGCGAAGTTACCGTCTCCGGATGCGATAGCTGCCTTTGTCGAGGCCGCAAAATAGGCCGATTGCAAGAGAACCCCGACTGAGATTACGGGGCTACACGGGCTTTTTTCACACTCGCGCCCACTGCCCTGTTTTGGGATCATGCCGCTTCACAACTCTCGCCGGGTTTCCCGCCGCCACGCTGTAAGCAGGGATATCGTCGACGACTGTGGAGCCGGCGCCTATAACCGAATTATCGCCGATTTTCACTCCCGGCAGTATCACCGAATTTGAGCCGACCCAAACATTCCTGCCAATTACCACCTGCCCGGTTTTGAAGCCTTGCCTGAGAAAGTTCTTCGAGACATCCTGGTAAAGGTGTGACTGCCCGCTGATGAAGCAATTCTGTGAACAGGCGGAGTTTTCTCCGACCACTACCGGACCTATCACGATCGTGCCGATACCCACGCTGGCGCCATCTTTGAGAATTACATCACCATGCCACGTGCAGATCACGGACGATGTTTCGATGAGTGAATTCTTTCCCAGGCACAGCTTATGACGTTCATGGTTCCTGGCACGGGGGATAACATCGAGTCTGGCGGCCAGACTGATTGAAGACGGCAGTGCCCTGTCAACGTAAAACAGTCTTGTGCAGACTTGAATCATGCCGAGATAGATCGCCTTGACCATATCCCTGATCAGCCCCAGAGCCGCTTCGGCCACGGCACAAACGCGCCCCATGCCGCCAAGCGTCGGATAAGGTATATGCCATGCTGTTTTCATCCTGCTTTACCCGATTATTCAGCCATAACATGTTTTTCAATCGACTGTACGGCGACCTTCCGTGGAGGACTAATCCTGAAATGCTATAGTTTAGTGCCATCCTCTGCTGCAGATGTAACGTTTCTTCTACTGTTCTATATACGGGACAATTCGCCCTGATGTGCTGCAAAATGCGTATTTGATGAGAGATAGGGCGGAGATTTTGCTTGACCGGCAGGCCTGTTATTTGCTATAAGAGGGATTGTTGGGTTCATTATCAATCATTTTTGTGAAGGAGGATCATCATGTCTAAGACACTGTTTCGTTTGGCCGCTCTTGTTTTGGCCTTTGGATTGTTCGGATCAATCGCCGGCGGTCAGGAAAACCAGATCGTAAACGGCGAGTTTGACAATGCTCTGGATTCGTGGGGCTCGTACGGGGGGGCCGGTTTCACGCTGGAGGCCGTCCAGGGTGTCGCTTTGTCCGGGGGCAACGCAATTGTGATAGATGTGTTCGATGCATCGGCAGGAACCGCCATAGGATTCGCCCAGGGGGGGCTTGAGCTTGTGCAGGGCCAAACGTATCCGATCGGCTTTACGGCCAAAGCCGAGCAGGACAGGGAAATGGTCGTGCTGTTCCAGATTTACAAGCCCGAGATTCCCCAGTGGACAACCCCCTGGGAAACCACGGTGCAACTGACTACCACCCCGCAGAGTTTCAACTTCACGTACTTGCATGAGAGCGAAACCACGACGGATCATCCGGAATGGTCTGTGGACATTTATTATATACTCAAAGGCGCCTGGTGGCCCATGACCGGCGACGGGCTCAACGTGAAAGTCTGGGTGGACCGGCTTTACTTCGGCGCCGAGAGTTCGCGCCAGCGTGTTGACCTTGCCACGAACCCAAGCCCCGAGGACGGCGCCCTGTTGTTAGATACATGGGTGAGTCTCAACTGGGCGCCGGGGGATTTTGCCGTAACACATGATGTTTACCTCGGCGATAGTTTCGACAACGTAAACGACGGTCTTGGCGATACATTCCGCGGCAACCAGGCCTCGACCAACTTAGTTGCCGGCTTTCCCGGCTTCCCCTATCCGGACGGTCTGGTTCCCGGAACGACTTACTACTGGCGGATCGATGAGGTCAACGAAGCCGAGCCGAACAGCCCTTGGAAGGGTAACGTCTGGAGCTTTACGATTCCCCCCAGGACCGCCTACGGTCCCAGCCCGCCCGATGGCGACAAATTCGCGGATCCGGACGTTGTCCTCGGCTGGAAAGAAGGTTTTCGCGCCAAGCTGCACTCGGTGTACTTCGGCGAGAGCTTCGACGATGTAAACAGCGCCGCCGGAGGTCTGTCTCAGACAGAGTTCACCTACACTCCCGGCACGCTCGAACGCGAGAAAACCTACTACTGGCGGATCGATGAGTTCGACGGCGCCGCCACGTATAAGGGCGATGTCTGGAGCTTCACGATTGCAAAGGAAGGCGGCGGCCTCAAGGCAGAGTATTTCAACAATACGAGCCTCAGTTTTGAGCCGGCGTTGACCCGTACCGACCCCCAGATCGACTTTGACTGGGGCAGCGGTGATGTCGCCGGAGAGAACTCCCCGGCAGACATTATCAACGTGGACAACTTTTCGGCCCGCTGGAGCGGCGAGCTTGAGATAGACATCACGGACGCCTATACCTTCTCCATCGCCGCCAACAACGGCTTCAAACTGTGGCTGGACGATCAGCTTATTATTGATTATTGGGACAATCCCGGCGCAGGCAGCCGCCAAAGCGACCCGGTTGACCTGGTCGGGGGCAATACCTATTCTCTTCGAATGGAGTATTTCGATGGCACAGGCGGGGCGACTGCCCAGTTAACCTGGGCCAGCAGCACCAGAGAACAGCAACTGATTCCGCAGGCTGCCTTGTCGCTGCCCGTCAAGGCGAGCAGCCCGAGACCGGTCAACGGCGAGACAGGCGCAAGCATGACGGCTGTGCTTACCTGGAAACCGGGAGATTCCGCCGCTTCGCACGAAGTTTACTTCGGCGCCGACCCCGACGCGGTGATAAATGCCACCGCCGCCTCGCCCGAGTACGTGGGCGCCAGGACGCTCGGATCCGAGAGCTACGACCCCGGCAAACTCGCCTGGGACACTACTTACTACTGGCGCATCGATGAAATCGACAGCACCGGCCCCGACGGCCGGTGGACAGGCAACCTCTGGAGCTTCAAGACGGCTGATTTCCTGCTCGTGGACGATTTCGAGTCCTACAATGACATTGATCCGCCCGATGCCGCGAGCAACAGAATATTCGACAAGTGGATCGACGGCTTTGGAACCACGACAAACGGAGCGCTCGTTGGCAATGACCTTCCTCCTTACGCCGAGCAGACCATTGTTCACGGCGGCGCGCAGTCGATGGGGTATCGCTACGATAACGACAACAAGACCTCTGAGGCGACGATGACTTTGGTCTATCCGCGTAATTGGACCGAGGAAGGCGTTGCGAAATTGTCGTTATGGTTTGCCGGCGATTCGGCTAATGCTGCCGAGCGGATGTTTGTTGCCATCGGCGGCAATGCCGTGGTGTATCATCCGGACCCCGCTGCAACCCAGACAACCGAGTGGACCGAGTGGATCATCGACTTGCAGGGGTTTGCGGACCAGGGCGCGGTCCTTACCAATGTTGACACCATTACCATCGGTTTCGGCACCAAAAATAGCCCTGCCGCCGGTGGTTCCGGCCAGATGTACTTTGACGACATCAGGCTGTATAGGTAGTAGGGGAAAGTTTACCCCTTAGGGGTGAAATATCAAAAATTAAATATCAAAATTGATGAACCGCTTCGCGGACTGTTTTAAAGAGCCTCGCCGAAGGCGACTCCACAATTTTGCATTTTGCTTTTTGATCTTTGCATTACTGGGTCTATGCTGATTGATTCGGTATAGGCCCCGTTTGTTTCAGGGCGAGAACAGATGATTTCCACGTAAACCGGAAAAAAAAGTTACGCAGTTCCATGCTCCAATTTGCTCAAAACGGGTATTCACAACCTGAATTTTTCTTTCCCATATAATTACCTTCCCAGCGAAGCGGTTTTGCCTTATAGTCAAACCGAGTCCGGGTGCCTGATGCTTTGCCGGGCGATTGGATGTTGAATCAGGGCAAAAATATGTGGTTTTTAAGAAGATGCCAACACTTGGAATAGGTGGCTTAGAACTTTGAGAAGGAAATCGAAATGAATATCTATGTGGGAAACTTGTCGCTTCAGACAAATGAAGACGATTTGCGTCAGACTTTCGAGGCTTTCGGCCAGGTCATATCCGTCAAGATCGTAAGGACAAGGGCTACCGGCGAATCAACCGGGTTCGGATTCGTGGGAATGCCGGATTCGGCCCAGAGCCAGGCCGCGATCAACGAACTCAACGGCAAAGACCTGAACGGACAGCCGATGAAGGTCGAAGAGGGGCGGGCCAAAGCGACCTACGCTTCCGCTCCCAGCAGCAGAGACAAACGCGGCGGCCCTGGTGGTCGTGGTCGCAACGGCGGAAGCGGACGAAACGGCTTTAACCGTGGTGGTCGCGGAGGACGTCGCTAACAGCATTTCAGACCACCGGTGGCTGCCAGTACTGAAACCTCCTGAAACTAAAGATCAAACCAGCCCGCGAAGCGGCTCCGAAATTTTGCATTTTGATTTTTGGACTTTAATCTTCTTTGCTACAGCGACCGGCCGATACCCCCTTTTTGGCCCAAAATCAGGGAAATATGGAGCGATATGCAGCATTTTTGCCTGCGTTGTGAACCGATCCCGAACAAATACATCGCCGGGGCGTAGTATTTCATAGAACTTGTAACTCATCCTCCTCCTTCAAAGAATAAGGGGCGCCGGCTCACTACCGTCGCCCTTTATTTTTTTGCTAAAAAGCCCTCTGATGCCGCTTATCAACGCAAAAAGGAGCATCAATCGGCAATCGAAAATCGAAAATCAAATGGATTCACTTGCCGGCAAACAGATCGTCACAACTGTTCCGCTTCCCGGCTCACTAATGATGTTCAGCGTGCCCTTATTCAATTGTATGAACCTGGCCGTGTAGGCAAGGCCCATTCCCCGTTTTCGCCCCGCAGGTTTCGCGGAGAAGAACGGTTGGGTCGCTTTTTTCAGCGTCGCGGCATCCATTGCGCAGCCTCGGTCCTTAACAGCCAATTTCACCATCTCGCCGGACTCGGCGGCATCCGCGGCGATGATAATCGGGCCGGTTTGCTCGCCGTAGGACTCGGCGGCGTTGGAAATGACATTCGCAATTGCCGAGACGATTTGCGCCGAATCCACAAAAATCGTCTCGACGTCCTCAGCAACCTCGATTTCAACATCGAGGTCGCCGGTATTTATCTTTCGGTTAGTCAACTGCACGGCTTCGTCGAGCATCTTTCTGACATCCGTCTCGGCGGCCCTGGGCCGGGGCGGCTCGGCAAAACTCATCAAATCTTCGATAATCCCCGACGCCTCGCGGGCATTTTCGCATATTTGGGTGAGGATTTCCTTTTTCCCGACGTCGTCTTCGGCGTCGGCGAGCAATTGGGCACGGCCGGATATCACCGCCAGAGGATTGTTCAGCTCGTGGGCAGCGCCTGCGGCCATCTCTGCCAGCGCGCCGAGAGAATCTTCCGCCCGGGCGCCGCTGGCCGCTGCTTCTTCGGGTTTATCGAGTAAGTCGGCGGGGGCCTTCGGTTTCGAGACAAGCCGGGAAAAACGCTCGGCAAAATGCTGTTGCTTCTGCCGCGACAAAGCCATCCCCAGAACGGCCCCGGCGACCGAGGCGGAGATCCTGAACTTCTCCTCGAACAGCTCGGCGTCTCCCGGATAATGAAGCTCGAAGGCAATCGCTCCGACCGCCCCGCCGCCGCAGAGCAACGGCACCAACTTCGTGCGGTACGCATCGAAGTCAACGTCCAATTGCTCGAACAGCCAGCCGATATGATCGTGAGCGTTCAAGACCGCAAAGCTGCCTGCTATTGCCGCCGGCAGAACCGGCGTTTCGGCAGGCACATTCACCGAGACGACCCTGCTATGTAAGAGTTTCTCCACAACGACAACTTCCATCGTATCGAGCCGGCCCGGCGGAATCAAATACAGACAGACCATGCCTGTCTGGTAGAACTTCTGCCAGCGGGCGGCAAAGTCCTCCGCTATATTTGCAGTCCCGACAGCAGGACTTGTCTCGAACAGAAAATCGGCTGCAAAATCAAGATGACTCGCAGAACTCTGCAACCGGCGATTCTCAAGCGACATTTCCGAATGCTCGCGGGCCAAATGCGCAGCGGCGGCGTGAGCGGCCCCGCAATAATCCGCCACGGCGTCCGGCAAATCCAGCCCCAGGACTTTGGATTTTTCTGCGACCGCCGCCGGAAGATTTTCGCGGATTTGCCGCAATTGATCGACGCTTATTCCAAGGCACTCTGCTATCGGTCCTGGCGCCTCGGGCGGATCGAAACTCCCGGAGTTGCCGACGCCCGACCGGCGCGCTATTGAATCGGCCAACTGCACAACCGCAGCTATTCTCGCCTCGGGCATGTCCCGGGAAATCCTCACGGTTTCATTGTGATGAAGCCAGGCGGCGAGCACGACGGCATCCGGCAACCGCCACTTTTGAGCCAAATGTTTGCCTATGATCGTATGCTCGACGCCAAGATGTTTCTGCTCGATGGCACAGGAGCATTCCTTCGCTGATTCGGCCTCTTCGAATATACGGACGAGGCCTTTGGGCATCACCTCTCGCAATGCGAGCTTGCCCATGTCGTGCAGCAGACCGGCAAAGTACGCTAACTGCGAATCCATCGCAGGCGACGCCGCCGCGGCAATGTCTCCGGCGCAGCAGGCGACCGCAAGGCTGTGAAGCAGGAGGTCCTTTCCAAGCGTCGCACAGAGTCCGTCGGCGCGATCGCTCAGGTCAAAAGGCTGGAAAGCTTTTACCGACAGAACCGCATCCCGAACTTCGTGCTCGGGCAGCTCGTCGAGCGCCCGTCCAAGTGAGAATCTCCCCTTGGGTATGCGCACGCCACGCCGGCTGATCAGCGAAAGACTTTTGGCTGCGAGGGCAGGGTCCGATTCGATAACATCGGCCAGGGCCGAGGGCGAGAGCCGGCCCTGTTTGAGTCTGGAAAATAGCTGCGCCCCGACACAGGGCAGAGTCGAGAGCGAATCGAGCCGGCCCATGGCAAGCTCCACCTGCTGGGCGGCGATATTGGCATCGGATAATACGTCCGGCATAAAGTCACCTGTGTCTTTCGTTGACCGTCGAGGCCTCAGGCGCCCCACCGGTTACGACGTCTTATTTCATCTGGAGGACCGTGGTGATTTTGCCGGTCAGTTCAGCGACGTCAAACGGTTTTCTTATGAAATCTTCGGCGCCCGATTTCATCAGTTGAGCGATTTCATCCCGTTTGACGACGCCGCTTACGATAATGATTTTGATGTTCTCGAATTCGGGATTTCCTCTTATCGCCTGACAGACGATGTTGCCGTTGACGTCGGGCAGCATGTAATCGAGCAGGATCAATTCGGGTCTGAACCGTTCGGTTGCTATTCCCGCCTCGTAGCCGCTTGACGCGGCTTCGGTCTCGAACCTGCCGTCCCGGTCAAGGACCTCGACTATAAGCTCGACGATTTCGGCGTCGTCATCGACGACAAGAACTTTTTTCTTGCCGGACTCGATGGCGTCAAGGGGGATCTTGTTCTCCTTCATAAACTTGACGAGACTCTGGCGCGGAATCCTCCTGAATCTTGAACCTGGAACGCGGAACCCCTCCAGCCGACCGGCATCGAAGCATCGGATTATTGTCTGCTGGCTAACTCGACAAACCTCCGCTGCCTCGCCGGTGGTAAACAAATCCTTCATCTTATCCATTCCTTTTCTTTAACCAAATCCTTTTGATATAAGTTCCCACCAACTTGCCTTTCTGGCCCAATTTAACTACCCCATTTTGCTGGTGTCAAGAACAAAAACGCTGAAAAACTTAAATTTCTCGGCGTGACAGGGCATATTATCAGTCCTTGGTGACATTTTCCGGATTTACGCTCAAAACTTACCCAAACAATCAGAATGAGAATTTAACAAACAACGTGTGCGCATCTTCCGCCAGGGAAACCAGCACACCCAACCTCCCCGGCCCAGGCTGGTAAGTGCTTTTTGTAAATAGCCTTAAAAGTTTCGGCTCTTTCCAACAATGCGCAGGTGAGACCTGTCCGACCCGGTGATCTTTCGGCTTGACAAAGGCCTGCTCATAGTTGTCCCCGGATTTCAGGTAAGCGATGCTGCTAAACAAAATCGTAGGGTGGGGCTCGCCCCACCATTATAGATCGGTGGGCCAAGGCCCACCCTACAAAACTACGTTCTGACCAGCCCGGTAAGACCCACGAGGAACAGTGTCGTTAGTATCCAGCCTAAGGCGGTCTCAATCCACAGCCAAAAGAGAAGCACTCCACCCCAATGTAGAGGCCACGGACCTATTCCAACAAGTTTGTGGCCGCGATTTGCATTGGGCAGCCAGTATCTGGCCTGGCGCAGGTCCACCACGGGAACGAACACATCTATCGAATAGACCAGAGAATTGAATACCGGATATGCAGTCGAAATCCCAAGGTTTGGATTGCCCGGGTCCGGGACGGGGAGCTTCTCTGTAGTAGTGTAGGCCGTCTTACTCGGCGGGGTGATGAGCCCGGACCAATAGCCCACTCCAAAACAGACCCAGCCGAAAAGAATTATCACAAGCGCCAGGGGAATTGCCAGCCAGGGCCTGTGGCCATAACCGATGAGCGGCCCGACCAACCGATACCAAAACCACTGCCACCAAGCCAGCTTTATTCGCCTCGCTTTATCCCTGTTCTTTGCAATCAGCACGTCCCTGACGCCCACATCGTCGCCGTTGTTGCGAAGCACCTTAGCCAACTGCTCATACGGCTGAGGCCAGAAGCCATCTTGCAGCTTTAGCCAATTGATGCGTGTCTTGGAGCCTCCGGGAGGTTCGTTAGAGATTTCATTATATTCCAGGCCGTGCAGGAACAGTTGTCCCGATTCCGGCCAGCTTTCTTGATCATCATCAAGTGCGCCAATCTTCGCAGACCTAAGGTCGAGCGTCATCTCCCCCGGCGAATCAACATTAGCCAGCCCAAAGTGCCCATGAATTACAACTGCGACGAGGGACACAAGTCCTTCGGCCTTGAAATTGTTACGAAGAAAAACATGCCCGTCTACTTTCAATCCATCGGCGAAAAGAGCTCTTCCGCTTTTGTTTACGAATTGACCCATAGTACAATCGAGATCTCCGCCAATTGTCGCCCCGATGAGGTACACAGCGCCTTGAGCCTTGAAGCCATTACGAAGGAAGACGCCTCCACCCACCTTCAACCTGTCGGCGGTGAGGGCACTGGCACCCTCGTTGATGAATTGGCTGTTGTCACATACAACGCTTCCGCCGACCTTAGCTCCTATAAGGCGAACCTCCCCCTCGGCCTTGAAGCCATCACGAAGAAATACAGCGCCTTCTACTTTCAATCCATCAGCGGTGAGGGTTATACCATCCGGATTGGAGAATTGTGCTTTGCTACAATCGAGGTCTCCACCAATCATAGCGCTAAGTAGACAAATCTCACCTTCGGCCTGGAAACCGTCTCGAAGGTAAATGGGTCCATCTGTTTTCAATCCGCCAGCTGAGAGCGAGGCGGTGTGCGTGCCGGGCATATACAGCGCGGGTATTTGCGCATGCTGGAAGTTGATATCTGCCGTGAATTTGCATAGCTCGAAATACAAAGGAAATGGGACTTTGGCAAAAAGCAGGTTGAACTCTTCATCGATGCGTGCCCCCTTGACGACGATGCCGCGATGCGTGACGAGCTGCGTGGCTTGCCTGTCAGTGCAGAGCCATGCGATACGATCTGCTAGTAGGAAGCGGCTGGGACCCCACTTGGCGACGTTGGCCAGATCGATGGGCTTCTTGCTTCTGGGGCTATAATCCGCAATCTCGCCGTTGGCGGCGGCTCGCAACAGCTTTTCTTCGGCTTCTGTGAGCTTGCCAAACTTCTCTTCGGCCAGTCTAAGCAACTCTGATGCGGCATCCATAATCGCTCCGGCTCTAATTGCTTACACCCTTGATAATGTTCGCTCTCTCTTCAATCTTACTCTGAATCCGGCAGACCTGCAATTGATTTTAGGCTCTGCCGGCTGATAGGTGGTCTTATCGGTAACAGTATCCGTCTGAGTCATGGCAGTTCCGTTGGGGGCAATTCGTATTTGGATATTTGGAGCAAGTGTGGTACGATAAATTCAATCGAAAATCGAAAATCGAAAATCTCTTATGGGGGCTGTAACCATGCGAAATCTGAACCTTTTGACATTTACTGCCGGATGCGTTTGTGCCGTCGCGGCGTCCGGCGCTGCCGGCTATTCGCCGCGAATGGGCCAGCCGCACCCTGATTTTGTCTTGCCCGGCATCGCGGACGGCCAGCCCGTATCGCTGTCGCAGTTCCGCGGGAAGAAGGTTCTGCTTGTCCACTTCGCCTCCTGGTGACGGGGTTGTCGCCGGGCCGTGCCGGCCTGGAACCAAAAGTTGCAAAAGTACGTCCGAGACGGCAAGCTCGTTGTGCTCGGGATCGCGCAAGAGCAGCATCCCGCCCGCAACCGGCTGTTCGCGCAGTGGCACAACATAGACTGGCCGATCCTGCACGATCCGATCAACCTGATGCAGGTGGCCGGCGTGCCGATAGAGGTCGCCATCGACGAGCACGGTATCGTGCGCAGCATGCGACCCAAGGCCGAAACGTTCGAGCAGGATTTTATCGATAAGGCGTTTTCACCCGCCGCAGCGGAGCTGCCGGGCAAACGTGTTAAAGCGACCCGCCCCGATCTTGCAGCGTTGCGCCGCCGCGCAGAGCAGAGCGGTTCAGCCGATGCGTGGCGCGAGCTGGGTGACGCCATCGTGCTCTGGGGAGGATCCGCCAAAGTCAACGATGCCATCAAGGCTTACACGCAGGCGATTGAAGTCAAGCCGGACGACGGAGATGCGAATTTTCGCCTGGGAGTATGCTATCGTATGCGCTACGAATCCGAGCAACGCACGCCTGCGGATTTCCAGGCGGCGGTGGATCATTGGACCCGGGCGCGGGCGATTAATCCCAACCAGTATATTTGGCGGCGGCGCATCGAGCAGTACGGCCCGCGGCTGACCAAGCCTTACCCGTTCTACGACTGGGTGGAAACGGCCGCCCGCGAGATCGAAGCACGCGGCGAGAAACCCGTGGAGCTGAAGGTCTTGCCAACCGGCTCAGAACTGGCCCAGCCGGACCGCAGCTTCGAGACCGGCGAAGGTGACATCAAACCGCCAGACCCACAGGGTCGGGTATTCCGGGATGAACAGAACTTGATCCTGATGGAAGTAACAGTAGTGCCGCCGCACGCAAAGCCCGGCCAGACCGTCCGCGTTCACGTGACGCTTCGCCCGAACAGCAAAAAGAAGGCCCATTGGAACAACGAGGCCGAGCCGTTGAAGCTATGGATCGATCCGCCGAGCGGCTTTGAGGTGCAGCCGCAGTTGCTGACGGCGCCGCAGGGCGACAAGCCCGAGACTTCGGAGACGCGGCGCCTCGAGTTCGAGGTCCGCGCCCCAGCCGACGCGAGCGGGACAGCAAAGCTCAGCGCCTACGCCTTGTACTATGTCTGCGAGGATATAGGCGGCGTGTGTATGTACCTGCGACAGGACATCCCTGTCACGATTGTGGTTGACCGGGAGTAGTCAGTATGAGGTTAGTTTCAGGCCCCAGTCGGTTTTGGACACACCGGAATCGCTTGGGAAATTCGGCAAAGAAATCTTGCCTGAAGAATCGGCGCGTAGAGCATTTGCATCTATCCACTCGCCGGTTCGCGTGTTAAACCACGTCGCTTTGTACCTGCCGCCGGACAGTGTGCCGGAGAGCATCGCTTTGGGACAATCCTTCTCGAAATACAACAGGAACAAGTCCTTCTTTCCGGTGCAGGCGCAATACGCCCAGCCGGTGTAACCTTCAGGCTTGCCCGATTCGTTCGGTTGGAGAAGCTCCCTGCTCGGTACGAGCTGCCGGTATTTGCGCCCCTCGGACAGGACGAACGTTGCCAGGTGGCGCATCTGGCCGCCTGAGGGCCATTTCATCGCGTCCCAGATATGATTCTCGGCGGCGTCTTCGACGTTGCCTCCCCAGAGTCCTCCGTCCCAGCCGCCGGCGCCGTATATGTGGCCGCCTAATCCGCCGGACAGAACGCTGCCGTACATTCCTGAGCGGCAATACAGCGCTGAGTTCGGCGTGCCTCCCGGCGCATCGTGCATCCCGGCATAATAGGGCTCGCCGTTAATACCGGGCACCGCAGGTTTGGTGTTGAAGATTTCCGTCAGGAGCGAGTAATAGTTGTGGGTCCGCCTGTTGCCGATCTGGTGGAATGTGAGCCATTTGGCTTTGTCGGTGTGGCCGTAGTTGTGCAGTGAGGAAGGATTGGAATTAGTTCCTGCCGGAGTGCCGAAAGGGGGATGGCCGTATTTTTCGACGACTCTGTTGGCAGCCTGGTTCCAGTCTTTGGCGGGTATCGTTGCTCCGCTCGTGTCGAAATGAATCGGGCTAAACAAGCAGATATTGGCCTGATAACGACTCCAGATATACTGAATGTACCGGGTGTAAGACTCGGGCCATTGGTAGAATTTTTTCCAGCTCTGGCCGATGTCGCGGCGGGATACTTCGATAAAAGGCGCAACACCGTTCGCATTCAAATAGTCGATCTTCTTGTCGAGATTCCGGAAGTACCCGGGGTTGATACGATCCACATCGGGAAAGGTGTTCTCGAAGCCGGGGACTTTTCCGGGGAACAGAAACGCACGGTTGCCATCTTCGTCGTGCATGTCCTTTGCGCTTTTCGTGCCGGGCTGCTGCCAGGCCGCACGCAATATCGTGCCGTCATCGGTTGCCAGCCTTCTCGGCTTGCCGTCGTTGGCCCAGTTCGGAAACGCAGCGATCATGGCGAAACAGTTAAAGCCCTGCTCTCTGCGAAATCTCACGTAGTCCTTAAATCCGGCGTTGGGGCCGATAGGACGTGGCGTGTCATCATCGTGCCACCTGTACCGGAAGGTCGGGGTTGACCACCATGTGTCACCCAGAAGGAAGAATGGCGTACGGTCGGCGTATTGAAAAGCATGACCGTTTGCGGACGCCCGGATCATTCCCCGCCGGCACGGATTCTCTTCCTTATCCGCTTCGCTCCAGGCCGTAGCGATGAACGTTCCGGTTTTGTCGTTTAGGCCGGAGTCGCGTTGATTCGAGCCGCTGCGCCACGTCCAGGTTCCGGGTGCTGTCCCCAAAACACGGACGCGGAATGTGCTGCCGCCGTCCCAAAATCCATAGCATCGTTTGTTGAATCCGGGGCCCCTGAGATCGACCCAAACCTCTACGTCTGTGTACGGATTGTCATAAGATTTGCTCGCGTTGAGGGCGATCTCCACTTTCTGCCACACGTGATGAGCATCGGCATAGGCCGGATTAAGAAAACCGAGGACCACGGCGGCGATTACAAGCAAAGCCGGCACTGACACTGACAGACCATCTTGTGCTCTTGATTTCGATATTAGATTTCTTGCCATAGCAGTAATCTCCACTATCTTGTATTTGCTGTTAGCCTATGTTTCAGCATCAGGCTGCCGACTCGTTCGCTCCGGATCGCCTCTACGCGGGATGGCAGGCACGACCCTGATTGCACAAATCGAAAGACATTTTAGCGTTGTTCATATCGAGAATCAATAACGGACCTACGGGCGGTGCCGTCAAGCATTGCCCGGATCGAGGATTCCGCTGAACACCTGTTGTCAACGTGCGTATAATCACCTGTTGGCATACGAGTTAGGAAGAACAAAAGGTTTTACACGAGTACATGGGGCAGGAGTCTATTCGGATGTCGTGAGAGTCACCCGGATATCGCAATGACGGCTCGCGTGGAAATAGCACCTAAAAGGAAGTGATTGACATGTCAGAAGAATTCATGAAGCGTGCCTTTGTTCTCGTTCTTTTTACAGTCCCGGGCCTTTTGTCGTCAAACAGCCGGGCCGAGCAAGCCAACGAGCAGGACTTCGATTTCTCTGACTACGATGCCGTTCTAAAGACGTTTGTTGACGACAGCGCAATGGTGAACTACACGAAGCTGAAGGCCCGGCCGCAAAGGCTAAATACGTTTATAACCGACATGGGCAATTTGTCCCCCGACAGCTACGACAAGTGGAGCGATAAGGACAAAATCGCTTTCTGGCTCAATGCGTACAATGCCCTGACTCTCAAGGCGATCATCGACAACTACCCGATAAAATCCTCTTTTTTCAGATCAAGAGTATGGCCCAGGAACAGCATCCGGCAGATAGCAGGCGTGTGGGACAAGAAAACCTTCAAAGTAATGGGACGGAACCTGACACTCGAACACATCGAGCACAAGATACTGCGAGTCAAATTCGACGAGCCAAGAATACACATGGCGATGGTGTGTGCGGCTATGGGATGCCCGCCACTTCGCAACGAGCCTTATGTTGGTGAGAAACTCGATGAGCAGCTCGATGATCAGACCCGTCGTTTCCTCGCTGATTCCGGCAAGTTCAAGATTGACCGCGGCGGCAACACGCTGTACCTTTCGCAAATATTCGAATGGTTCGCCGATGATTTCATAAAGAAGTATGGCCCCGCAAAGAACATCGGCAAGCACAACAGAAAGGTCTCTTCAGTGCTGAACTTTGTCGCGTCCTATCTTCGTGAAACGGATAAGAAATACGTGCTTGCCGGCAAGTTCAAGGTCAAGTATTTGAAGTATGACTGGTCTTTGAATGAGCAGCGGGCCGGGAAATAGAGCGAGCGCATGAACACTGAAATGAGCACTCACGGCCACAATTGCGTTCTCCTGTTTGCCAGGTCACCCACCAGGGGGCAGGTCAAGACCCGTCTTGCCGCTGAGATAGGCGAGGAATCCGCAGCCGGGCTGTACAAGTGTTTTGTCGAGGATTCGGTGTCTCTTATCGAGAGCCTCGATGCTGAGCGGAAGGTATGCTATCACCCGGCGGAGGCGAAATCAGAATTCTCCGGATGGCTGGGTGAGCAACACCGTTATGCGCCGCAGCAAGGCGATAACCTGGGTGAAAGATTGAAGAATGCTTTTAGCGATGCGTTTGGAAAGGGCTTCGCGAAGGTTGCCGCAATTGGCTCAGACAGCCCTGATCTGCCTGTAGAGTTCTTGCAACAGGCATTCGGGGAGCTTGCGTCGCATGACACTGTGATCGGACCGAGCAGCGATGGGGGCTATTATCTCATCGGCTTCTCACGGTCGTCTTTTTTACCGGATGCTTTTGACAACATTGCCTGGGGTAGTGACGCCGTTTTCGAGCAGACTGTTTGTATGCTGAGACAGCATGGACTGACCGTGCGTTTGCTGCCGTTGTGGCACGATATAGATACGGCGGCGGATCTCAAATCGCTGTTGTTGCGAACTAAGAACACGCCGTTTGAAAAATCGAAGACGTACCTCTGTTTGAAATCGGACGGGTTGTGGAGTGCGTTGAATGTTTGATTATGACGTAGTAGTAATCGGGGCCGGCTCGGGGGGGCTGGTCGCCTGCAAGGTGGCCAACGGATTGGGCAGGAAGACGGCTCTTATCGAAAAAAGAAAGCTGGGCGGTGACTGTACCTGGTTCGGCTGTATCCCGAGCAAAACGCTCATCAAATCGGCCAACATCGCTCACGATACGACCCGGCTTCGGGAATTTGGATTGGAGCCTCGCGGTTCCGTTGAGTTCAATGCCGAGAAAGTTATGGCCCACGTCAGAGCGGTCGTCCAGGCTGACGCCGACGGCCATCCGCCGGAGTCGCTCGAAGCTGAGGGTATAAACGTTCTGTTCGGCCCGGCCCGGTTTCTGGATGACCATAGCCTGATGGTGGGTGAGAGAAAGATATCCTCGAAAAGATTCGTGGTCTGCACAGGCTCGCATCCGTTTGTTCCGCCTATACCGGGTCTTGATGACATTCCTTATCTGACTAATATGACAATCTTTGATCTTGAGGTTCTGCCCAAGTCGATGATTGTTCTGGGCGCGGGCCCTATCGGCATAGAACTTTCCGCCGCCCTGAATCGCCTTGGTGTGAAAGTCACAATCGTCCAGCGCTCGGCTAATATTCTCAAGAAAGACGACAGGGAGCTTGTTGACAGGCTTGTTGGGATACTGCGGAGCGAGGGTTTGGAGATACTTACCGAAACAAAGACAACCGGATTCTCGCGGCAGGGGGACAAAGTCATCGCCGCTATTGAAGATAAGGATGGCGAAAGATCACTTGAGTCGGAATCGGTCCTGGTTGCCTTAGGCAGAAGGCCGAACCTGGATGGGCTGTCGCTGGAAAAGGCGGGCGTCGAATTTGATTCGAGCGGCATCAAAGTTGACCGGCATCTCAGAACCACCGCAAGGAACATTTACGCTTGCGGCGACGTTGTGCCGCCATATCTGTTCACACACGTTGCAGAATACGAGGCGATAGTCGCCACTACTAATGCGTGTTTCGGCCTGCCATTGAAGAAAGTCAATTACGACAATGTGCTCTGGACAACGTACACCGACCCCGAACTCGCACACGCGGGTCTGACCGAGGATCAGGCAAGGCAGCGATACGGCGACGAGATAAGAACCTATCGATGGGAGCACAAAGACGTCGATCGGGCGAAAACAGATTTGGCTCAAAACGGTCTGAGCAAGTTCATTTGTGACAGGAAGGGCAAGCTCCTGGGAATCCACATCCTCGGTCATGGCGCCGGCGAGCTGATGCACGAGGCGCAACTTGCCAAATCTTTAGGCTTGCCTTTTAGCAGGATTGCTTCGGTGATTCACGCTTACCCGTCATACTCGGATGCGGTGCGCCAACCAGCCAAGAAATGCTATGTTGACACTTTGCAGAACAACTTATTCATAAGGCTGATAAAGGTAATAACCGCCAAGAAGAATCGCAGACGCATAATCGTTGGAGTGGTCGTATTGGCTCTGATTGCAGGGCTGTTCTTTTCACCGGTTGGAGACTGGCTGAGGGCAACAACCAAGGCCTGGCTTGTTAGGGGACTCGAATGGACCCAGAGTTTAGGCGTTTGGGGTCCTGTCTTCGTAGTGGCGTTTTATATCGTTGCCTGTGTGCTGCTTCTACCCGGTTCGGTGCTGACGCTTGGCGCCGGTTTTCTCTTCCAGGTAGTTAGGGGCACAATCGCCGTCTCGATAGGCAGCACATTAGGAGCGTGTGCCGCTTTTCTGGTTGGCCGAACGGTTGCTCGCAACTGGATAGCCGGCAAGGTTGCCAGGAACAAGAAGTTCGCCGCAATTGACGAAGCCGTGGCCCAGCAGGGGTTCAAGATCGTCCTGCTGACGCGGCTAAGTCCGGTCTTTCCTTTCAACCTTCTGAATTATGCTTTCGGGCTGACGAAAATTTCGTTCTGGAAGTATGCTCTGGGCTCCTGGCTTGGCATGATACCCGGCACGATAATGTACGTCTATTTTGGGGCGGGATTGCGTTCTCTTGCCGATGTTGCCGCCGGCGCAGTGGAAAAAGGTGCTGCGGGTAAGATATCCTTTTGGCTTGGCGGGCTTGTAACAGTAATCGTTACCGTGTTTATCACTCGCATTGCGCGTAATGCACTGAGACAGGCAGTCCCTCAAACCGGCGGAAAAGCGGCAGAAACAGAAATCGAACAATAAGCCCGACTCAAGGAGCGATATAGATGGCGGGAAAATTCAGATACGATGTTATCCGCCGGTGGGAAGGCAATCCGATGATAACCATCGAGGACATACCTTTCCCCTGCAATACGGTTTTCAACGCGGCTTGTGCAAAGTACGATGGCCAATACATTCTCCTTCTGCGCGTCGAAGATCTAACCGGACGGTCCGTCTTTGCCCTGGCCCGCGGCAACGATGGGTATCACTTTAAGCTTGAGCCGGAACCGGTGATGACGCCATGCAAGGGGCAGGGCTGTTTTGGCGAGTACGAAAAGAAAGGCATCGAAGACCCCCGGATTACCGAAATAGACGGCACGTTCTACATTATGTACACTGCCGTCTCGCCTTACGGGCCGCTGCTGGCGCTGGCGAAGACGACGGATTTCAGGGAATTCGAGCGTATCGCTCTGATCAGCGAGCCTGAGAACAAGGACGGCACTCTTTTCCCGGAGAAAATAAACGGAAAATATGCTCGCTTCGACAGGCCCGTGGCCGGCGGCATCGCCAATATCTGGATTTCATACTCCGACGACCTGATAACCTGGGGCAACTCCCGCTGTGTAATGACGGTCCGGGACGATCATTGGGACTCATGGCGGATCGGCGCTTCTTCGCAGCCGATCAAGATCGAAGACGGCTGGCTCCTGATCTATCATGGCGTCAAGGCGGCCTCCAGCGGGCCGATATACAGGCTTGGTGCAGCCGTGCTGGCCTACGACGATCCGTCTAAAGTGCTTTGTCGAAGCGCCATCCCGATTCTTTCGCCGCGAGAGTATTACGAGCGCGTGGGCGATGTGAATAACGTGGTGTTCTCATGCGGCGCCATACTTGAAGATGACGGCGAGGAATTGAAGGTGTATTATGGCGCTTCGGATACTTCGATCTGCATCGGTACGGCAAAAGTCAATGAATTGATGCAGTTCTGCACGATTGGAGGACACTAACGGCTTGTTATTTAGACCGGGTCGGCTGAATTCTGTCATAACTCGGCAGGCATACACAGATTCTTTTTGCTCCCGGCTTTCTTGCCGCAACGTCCGCACCGGAATTTCGGGTCTTCGATCAGGGCCTTGTAGTCCTGCTCTTCGGTTAAATGAAAGCTCTGTGACATGAGATAGCACAAGTGCTGCGTGTGTGAATCAGTATCACATTCCAAATCGTGCTGTGGTTTTTCTTCCGACATTGGCATTGATTCCTTTCTTACTATGCTCTCTTGCCGTCCTATCGACGGCGACAATATACTCTACGTGGCAGAGCCTGCCAACGTTCGTCTCGGTCCGGCAATGGTCAAAGGATTTTGTGAGTTTCTCCCAGAAAAGCCAAATCGGCGTGTTCCCGGCAGGCTCTGAGAGTAGTCGAAGGGATGGTGGCATTGGCAAAATCCTAATGACCGTGTATTATATGGAGAATGTGGTGCGGTTGAGCGTATTACCGTGAAGGAAGTACTGCAGGCGGTATGTGGATTATGGGGACCGAGCATAATGTGTCCTGGTTCAAGGAACTTGGGTAAACCAAGGTAAGGGAGATTGTCGCATGAGAAGATATCTGGGAACCGCCCTTATTGTTCTTAGTGTGATCTGCATACTGGCAACGCTTTCTTCGATTTGGTGGTGGATTTCACATCCTTCCCAACATCCCAGCGAGGATCGTCGCAGAGTGGATGCCTTGAGTTCTGCCATCGTCTTTGGTATTTTAGGCGTCCTGGAAAGTCTATTGATTATTATAGGGCTGTATCTGCGCCGCCCTTTGAAACCCAGACGTGACGATGGGGCTGGAGTACATGGAAGCAGGCGGCTACTTCCTTTCGCGATATATCTTAGCGGGAGTATTGGCATTGCGATGCTGGGCTCTCTCGCTTTCCTAAGGCATATCAATATCGGGCCGTTGGGGTTCTTAGTGATTCCGCCTTCGATTCTCTTTCAATTCGCACTCGCCCCACTCGGATTCAAGCTGGGCCCGGGTATGACAAGAAATGTTCTCTTGGTAGTATTCCATATAGTTTACTTCACGGCCATGCTGTACCCTGTGTATCGCATTGTTACTCTCGACCGGGCCCGGGAAAGAGCGCGCGTAAAACGAATGAAGATCATTTTGATACTTTTTTGCGGTCTGCATTTGCTTGTTGTGTTGTTCCTTATGGTCGTGGCGAGAGCTTGAAATTCCCTTTGGGATTACTAAGGACGCACCAAACTTTATGCTACCTCTCTTTCAGGGCCAGCGCCATGCCTTGCGGCGCAGACGTTGACTTCGATCAGAGCCTTGTAGTCCTGCTCTTCGGTTAGATGCAAACAGATCTTGCACACCGAAGGGGCAAATGGTATTATAATGAGCAGATAAATTGCGCGGCACAGCGCTATTACCGGCCTTTCACGATGCCTGATTGATGAGGTGAAGCATGATAAGCAGGATTTCGCGAAGACATTTTTTGGCAAGCTCCCTTTACGCCGGCGCGGCGACAATAGTCCCGCGGTCCAGGGTCATGGGAGCTAATAACGATATCCGAATGGGGATTGTCGGATTAGGCTCGTTCGTCAAGATCGGCGGCAAGGGCAGGGGGGACCTGAGAGATTTTCGCAAGATTCCGGGTGTGCGCATAGCCGCGATATGCGATTGCGACAGGGACCATGTTGCGCCTGTTCTAAAGGAGTGCAACGACAAAGGCGAGAGAGTCAAGGCCTATACGGATGTTCGAGAACTGCTGGACAACAAAGAGATCGACGCCGTCAGTATCACCACGCCTAATCATTGGCATTCGTTGATTGCTATATGGGCCTGCCAGGCGGGAAAGGATGTATTCGTCCAAAAGCCCGCGTCGCACAATATTTTCGAGGGCCGCAAGATGGTCGAGGCCGCCGCTAAGTACAACCGGGTCGTGCAGGCTACTCACGGCCCGCGCTCGAACGGTGCGTTGGAGGCCGCTTTCGAGTACGCGCGGAAGGGCAATCTCGGCAAAATGCTCTACGTGCACGGCCTCAATTACAGGCCGCGAATGAGCATCGGCAAAGTCACAGGTCCGCAGCCTGTCCCCGAGAGCTGTGACTATAATCTGTGGTGCGGCCCGGCGCCGAAGAAAACCTTGATGCGAGAGAATCTCCATTATGACTGGCATTGGGACTGGGACACCGGCAACGGCGATCTGGGGAACATGGGAATTCACTTTGTCGATTCGTGCCGCTGGGCCGTCGATCAGATGGAACTGCCCAAACGCGTGATCGGCATCGGAGGACGATTCGCCTACGACGACGACGGCCAGACACCCAACACCCTGATTACCCTGCTGGACTACGAACCCGTGCCGATACTGTTCGAGGTTCGCGGCCTGCCAAAGAGCAAATCTGTCCACGACCAGAAGTGGTCCCGGAACATGGACACGTATCTCGGCGAAAAATTCGGGGCGGTCGTCCATTGCGAAAACGGCTACGTCCTCAACGGCGCCGCCTACGACAAGAAGGGCGAGCTGATCGAGGAATTCACATCCGACAGAATCAGCACCAAGCAGAACTTCATCGACGTGATGCGAAATAGAAAGACCGGCGAGCTGTACACCGACGCCCTCGACGGGCATCTCTCCTGCGGCCTGCTCCACATGGCGAACATCTCCTACCGTCTCGGCAGAGAAACACGCCCGGGGCGAATCCGCGAGACCATCCGGGGCAACAAAGTGTTCGCAAAATCGTTCGACCGCATCGCGGCCCATCTCGATGCCAACGGCGTCGATCTGAAAGAAACGCCCGCGGCGCTCGGTCCCATGCTGGAATTCAACCCCAGGGCGGAAAAATTCGTGGGTGAGTTCAGTCAAGACGCAAACAGGCTGGTGTCACGCGATTATCGAAAACCATTTGTAGTACCGGAGAAGGTATAGAAACGGCACGACTCCGGAACAGGCTGAGATAGAACAAGAGAGCAAGAAAACAAAAGAAAACAGTAATTAATAGGTGAATTTAATAGGTGGCTGTGGGGCTGTTGAAAAAGGTGAGATTGCTTCGTCGCTCCGCTCCTCGCAATGACAAAGGATCTATTTTTACGTCATTGCGAGCCAGGCCCCAAGGAGCCGATTCAAAGAATCGCGCGGCAATCTCAGGCGTCACGATGGGACTTTTTCAACAGCCCCACTATCCATAGTTTTCCTAAGAAAGGACGCTTTTATGAGGCCAAAACTCACTATTATCTGCGTCTCGTTCCTCCTGGCTCTGTCATCGGCCAATGCAACGGTCCCTTCCCGATACGCGAGGAAATCCGCCGAATGGCTCCGGAGCGAGGAAGGCCGCCGGATTGCCGACAATGTCGTCACGTGGCAGTCGTCGCACGGCAGTTGGCCCAAGAACCGCGACACGGCGTCTCTCCCGTTTGAAGGCGAGAGCGACGATCTGAACGGAACGTTCGATAACGGCGCCACCACCGGCGAGCTGTGGTTTCTGGCCCGGGCGTTCCGCGCGACAAACGAACCACGCTACAAACAGGCGTTTTTCAAAGGTCTCGATCACATTCTTAGAGCTCAGTACCCGATCGGTGGATGGCCTCAGTTTTATCCGCCAAGTCGCGGCTATCATCGCCACATCACGTTCAACGACAATTCCATGGTGCGCATTCTCGAGTTTCTCAGGGATGTTGCCGAGTCCTCCGACTATGCGTTCCTGGAAACTGATCGCCGCGCCGCCGCCAGGGCCGCATTCGACAGAGGCATCAAGTGCATTCTGGACTGTCAGATCGTCGTCAACGGCAAGCGGACGGTCTGGTGTGCTCAACATGATGAAATGGATCTGCGTCCCCGCCCGGCACGCTCCTATGAGTTGGAATCACTGAGCGGCGCAGAAAGCGCGGCGATCCTCAAGCTGCTCATGAGCCTCGACAATCCCAGCCCCGAGATTCAACGAGCGATCCGAGCCGGCGCGGCATGGTATGAATCCGCGAAGATCACGGGCATCCGAATCGAACGAGTGCGACGTGACCGCGTGGTCGTCGAAGATCCGAAGGCTGCTCCGATCTGGGCGAGGTTCTACGAGATCAAAACCAATCGCCCGTTCTTCTGCGGCCGGGACGGCGTCAAGAAGTATCGCTTGTCCGAAATCGAAGCTGAACGCCGGGGTGGCTACTCCTGGTACGGTGGGTGGGGCAAAAACGTCGCCGAAGCCTACGATAAGTGGAAGGAACAGTGGTTGGGCACGGAGGATGCGCGATAGCGCGTCCCGGCCCGCCCATAACAGTCGATGGGAGGCTGCTAAACGGCTCAACAATTCTTAATAAAACTAGGGACAACGGGGCTGTTGAAAAAGGTGAGATTGCTTCGTCGCGCAGTTTATCCCTTCGACACACTCAGGGCAGGCTCTGAGCACGGTCGAAGGGCTCCTCGCAATGACAAAAGGTCCATTTTTACGTCATTGTGAGCCAGGCCCCAAGGAGCCGATTCGCAGAATCGCACAGTAATCTCAGGCGTTACGGCGGGACTTTTTCAACAAACCGTCAGGACTCTGTTTGGAGGACACAATGAGAATTATTATCCAGTCGAACGTCATTTTAATGAGCATCCTGTTAGTTGCTCAATTGGCTTTGGCGGAGTCATCGAAGAACAACAGTGTCGAATCGGGAGAACTTACTTTCAATAGGCAAGAAAACAGCCTTGAGCACAATGAACTTGCCAAAAGATTCCAATATCCACCAGACTCAGCCCGCCCGGGCGTGTATTGGTATTTCATGGACGGCAATCTGAATCGAGAAGAAATGACGGCCGATCTGGAAGCGATGAAGGAGGCCGGTATTGGCAATCTAGTTTTTCTGGAGGTCAATGTTGGCGTGCCGCGCGGTCCAGTGGATTTCATGAGCGAACAGTGGCAGAATCTCTTTGCCTACGCCGTTCGCCAAGCGGAGCGGTTGGGTATTGAGATTGCTTTGTCGCTACGCCCCTCGCAATGACAGAAGATCCTCAGCGTGACAGATTGTTGAAGCAAACAGTAGTAAAAGGATTGTCTTCTTCATTGTATACTTTCCGAGAGACTTTATTTTCACAGGCGCTCATGGACTCTCCGCTGTCTTAAAAGGCTGATGCCATAGACTCCAAGCTGACCACTTGCCCGTTTCGCTTTGCTGACGGACACGGATGTGGTAAATCTTAGAAGAATCAAGCTGTTTCCTGCCTGAAAGCGGGCCGACGAAACACCCGGTATCCTCGCCAACCTCAACGCGCTCCGGTATCGTCAGCAGGTTGGATTTCCAAACAGTAGCCTTCCCCACATCATCTGCTGCAATCTCTACCTCCCATGCACATTGTTTGCCCAATCCGCGATATGGTGTCTTTATCAGGACGGGATTTCGGGGACAAATCACCGGCCCGATCAGCTTCGTGGAGATGACGAAATTGTCAATCCACCGAGATTGGGTGACAGGTGAACCCCGATTCCAATAAGTCTCAAGAAAAACAGCATTGATGCCATGTTTGGCATAGTTGCCGCGCCAATCCAGGTTTGTGCGCTCAGCCTCCAAGCGTCCATCAATCCATAACTGGTTCAGTCCATCCTTTTTGCCGGGTGTATTGAGTTTCACTCTGGCCTCGACGCAGACCCATCGGCCGGATTCTTCAGTGCTGTGGAGCTTGAAACTGGATGCAGGCCTGTTTCCCAGCCACTTTAGATTGCCGAAGTCATTGTATTTCGTGGTCACCACACTATCGCCCCGAACGCCAGTCGCCGGGTCGAGAGTAAGCGCCTCTCCGCTGCTCCAGACGTGGGCGATCATCCCCTGCGCCCACGTCGGCGAAACAATACTCGTCGCCCGGGACAGCTTGGCGGGGCCGCCCCCCGTCCAACCGTGTTGATGTTTCACATAAACGCGCCAATATATCTCGTCGTACTGCCGGCCCCTGTTAACAACCTTGCCCGTGGGACTGTCACCGAAAAATACCTTGCGGTTGCCCACGCCTCGAGTTCCCTTCTTGTAGAAATTCAACATGGAGCCGCCACTGCCTCCAAATCCCTGGCTCGTATCGATTCTACCCTGCGATTCCGTGTACTGCTTTTGTGGACCGTCGAAATCATCATACCAGATGACAGCCGCATCGGTTTCCAAGGGACTTGGCCGCAGCGAAACCAAGCTGTCAATTCGTGGAGTTGCCGGCAAGGTTTCCGCCCACGCACTACCTAATCCCAATGCCGAAACAACCCCAAGACAACAGGCTAACAGTTCAAGCTTCCTCATAAAGCAATCCTCCTGAGAGCATGCGCTCACAAAAACGATTTAATTCTGCACGACTCCGAAACACATATCTCGTGACATCTCAGTCGGCGATCTTTCGATGCGGCATTTGCCATATTCGGGAGCTGATACATCAGCCACGGTCTCTGATTCAATTAGATTACCAAATCCAGTTGGGATCTTCAAGCGACTTTTTTGGCTGCTTGGTATGCTCACCGGCAATTTGAACTCTTCCTGACGTGTTACGTTCAGAGTCGGTGAGAGATATTAGGGACAGCGGGGCTGTTGAAAAAGTCCCCTGATTCTGATATATATATATTATCAGTAGTGGGGGCCAACTTCAAGCACGGAGGCTTAGTTGTGATAGGCAATCAGGAACGCTGGCAGGAAGAGTTGTTTGTTGCT
>NJBM01000005.1 GCA_005223045.1 Planctomycetes bacterium B3_Pla
CCGCCATGAGAGGCTGACAATCCGCTCGGCTAATATCAATTCCATGTAGCCGGCGGGGCGCATCTCGGCCAGCATTTTCTCTTTCAGCAGGTCGTAGTCTTCCCGGCTCTCGTCGAAGACAACGTCGACGGCTGAAAAGAGCCCGTGCTTGAGCGCATTTTGCGATACCGCCGCCTTTCCCTCGGCGGTCCTGGGGCCAGTTGAATTCTGAGCGTTTTGTCGATTAGCATTGATTTGAGCTTCGGTTGACATAAGGAGTACCCCTTTCTGAATGATTATTGATTATTGATAATTCTCATAACGATCTAATATTTTATGTTTTCTATATATCTTATTTACGTATGTGTTATCTGTCAAGAGAAATTTTCAAAAAATAATATTTTGCCACAGATTTCACAGATGGACGCAGATTGTTTGGTCGTATTGCGTACGGCGTAAAGACGGACCACGTAGGGTGCGATGAATCGCACCATTGACATGTTCCCACATTATCGGTGCGATTCATCGCACCCTACCTGCTCAGTATCTGGAAAGACAGGAAAGTACAATGTCCCCTTTTTTCCCCCAAATAACTGTGGAAGCTGCCGGATAATGCCGATGGTAGTGAATGTGGAATGCTCGGGGCAAAATCCGTTGGTCAAAGTGAAACTGACAGGTGCAACAAGGCCATCCGGGAGGATGTCGGCACCACCGAGCGGCATATTATTCAGTTCAAATACTTTTCTGTAAGGAGATTTCTCGATGACGCTTGCAATCAATTTACTTTGTTTCGTGCTCATATTGCTCCTGGCAGTATACTGGACTCTGTGGAAAACCCGCCGGGAATTGGGGCAGTGCCAGGAGAAGCTGATATCCGAGCTTTCCGAAATACGCAAATCGCTTGAGCAAAGGGCTGACAAGGCGTAGCCGGCAGTGAGCGGGGACGGCGCAGAACGTTAGCACGTCCACAACATTGCCCGCAACAGTGAACCGCCCGGAGCGGTTGTCGTATGCACGGTTAGTGCAGTCGGACGCTGCCGATTTTCAACGATAAATGCCCGGTGATTTGGGAAAACTTGAGTGGTTAATCAGCAAGTACAGACTTTGACCCAGCGGTTTGTTGACGGAACCGGCTTTGAGCACAGCGCCGGCGGTAGTGTTCGATCCGACGCTACATGTTGGGCTATCCTGGCGCTGGAAGCCGCCCGGGCGCAGAAGCAGTTGATTCATAAAGCGAGAGGGCATCTGACATCGGTTCAATCCAAAGACGGCCGAGTGGGCCTGACGCCCGAACATCCGGAAGTTTACTGGCCCACCGCTCTTGCGATCCTCGCCTGGCAGGGATCGCCTGAGCACCGAGACGCTCGGACCAAAGCCATCCGATTTATTGTCGGCTATTCGGAAATCCTAAGCGAAAGCAGTCCGAAAGAAATAATCGGATACGACACAACAATAAGAGGCTGGTCCTGGACGGAAAAATCGTACTCCTGGGTGGAGCCCACCGCTCTGGCTGTGATTGCGCTGCGAACCGCAGGACACAAAGGCCACCGGCGCGTACAGGATGGCGTGGATCTGCTCATGGATCGGCAGTTTCCTGACGGTGGGTGGAATGTCGGTTCTACCGTAGTTTTCGGCAACGCACTTAACCCGATGCCCGAGAATACCGGCATGGCACTGCAGGCGCTGTCCGGACTCGTGCCGAAGAAGCGTGTCGAGAGCAGCATCCGATACCTTCTCTCATGCGTCGGGCGCCTGCGGACGCCTTTCACACTCGGCTGGTCGCTTTTGGGCCTCAGCGCATGGGGACACAGCGTTGAGAAACAGGATGAAATGGTGTTGAATGTCCTGCAACAACAAGACAAACACGGGCCCTTCGATACGGCTTCCCTGGGCGTCTTTCTTCTCGCCCAGCTTTGCCGGCGCGGGTTAATTGATTTTCTTGATCGAGAGCGGCAATGAAACAAGACATGACGAATCCCGAAAAAGGGCCTCGGCGCGAGCATCGGATTTCCAGACGAGCGGTTCTGACGGGTCTGTTGGCTGCCGGTACGACCGGCACGGCGGGGCTCATATTCCAGAAGCTGCGCAAGAGAAAAGAGCAACAAGCCCGGACGTTCATTGCCAAGGCTGCGTCGTATGACGTGGACTTGACGTCGCTGATTGAAGCGGGTATGCGCCAGCTCGGCATAGGTGAGCAACATATTCGCGGAAAACGAGTTTTGCTCAAACCGAACCTGCTCGAGACACCCGAAGGGGCTGCACATATTTACACACACCCACACGTTATTCGCGGGGCGGTCGAGGCCATGCTCAAACTTGGGGCCGAACGTGTTATCGTCGGCGAAGGTTCGGCGTCTTACCGGGAAATCGGCCGGCTGGCTGACGAATCAGGATTGGCCGAATTGCTGGCCGAAGACAACATCCCGATTGTTGATCTCAATTGCGATGATCTGGTCGTGCGGGCAAATGCCGGCGGAATGACAAGCCTGAAGACCTTGACATTTCCGGCCGTCACTGAAAAAGTCGATTTCGTTGTGTCTATGCCAAAAATGAAAACGCACCATTGGGCCGGCGTGACTTTGTCGATGAAGAACATGTTTGGGCTAATGCCCGGCATCGTGTACGGATGGCCCAAAAACACCTTTCATTGCGCCGGCATAAACAGATCCATCCTCGACATCAACGCCACGTTGCCGTCGCACCTTGCTATCGTTGACGGCATCACAGGCATGGAAGGCGACGGTCCGCTCGCAGGACCGGCAAAGCAGGCAGGGGTCATCGTGATCGGGCGGAATCTGCCTGCCGTTGACGCCACCGCCGCCCGCGTCATGGGAATCAATCCTCTAAAAGTACCCCACCTTAAAGCCGCATCCGGCTGGCTTGGGACTATTCGCGAGAACAACATCTCCCAACGAGGCGAGACGATCGCTTCGGTGCAGACTCAATTTGCCCTTCTGAGCAAGATTCCGGCACACCGCGGTTTGCGGCTAAGAGCTACTCGACAAGATATGAACTGAAGTTCTCGATAAAGTTCCGGCCGTCATAAGCGATGCCTAACACCCCGCCACCATGCAGATCGAGGCTGCCCGCTATGAGCTGGTTGCCGGCGTCAAAACTCGTGCCGCCGACCTCAAGGTGGTTATTCGGGAAATACAGTGTGCCCTCCAGCAGAAAGTCTCCCGGATCAACGATCAAGCTGCCGGACCACCTACCGGACCAGGTAACTGATAGCCGTCGAAATGCCGTAATTGCGACCATCGTAATTTACGCTGATCCTTGCGGTACCCAAGATGCTCGCGGTGCCGCAGAGAATTTGGTTACCGGTATCGCCCAAGTCGCCCTCAAGCCGCAGGTGGATCGGATCGGGAAAGTAGATCGTGCCACTTAGGATGAAATCGCCATTGCCGTTGAGGTGTGCCTCCGGGGAGGGGACGCTCATATCCGGATCCTGCCAGATGGCGATCCCGTTGATGCCTTCCACTAACGACATATCAACAGGCTGACCAAGCAGTTCAGCCTGTTGGTTCGTCCAATCCCCGGGAGAATCCAAGTCTACAACACCTCCGGTAATCTTCGTCACACCGGCCACCCCGAGCGCGGCGCCGTCACTATCGAAGGTCTCCGTCACGTAGCACGTGACGCCATGACCTGTCAGCGTTCCGCCGGTCATATATAGGCCAATATTGTTATTACCTGGAGTCTGGCCACCACCAAATAGGAATAACTTGTCGGCGCGAGACACGCCTTCGACTGGCTCAAGATTGATCGCGTCGCCGTTCTGTATGGTCATCCCGTTCGGGTAATAACCCGGCGGCAATGAAACAGTCACATCCAGATTACCGCCCGTGTAGGTGTAGGTAATCTCTCCGGTGTTCGGATCTGTAACTGTATTCTTCACGATCACTTTCCCCACCGTCGTATCACGAAAAACGCCGGAATCGCTGGGAACAAAGGCGGAGTCAACCACAACTGATTCATAGCTTAAACCGTTCCACTGCATGTACACGCTGGGATTATCGGGGTCATCAACAAGGTCATAGCCGGAACTGGAACTGTTCCAGCCCGCGTACCACGTCAGGATGTCGTTTTCAAGCAAATCGGGCAGATTCAGGTGCATGCCTGCGTAATCGCCTGTTGACACCACATAAGGCTCCCCCTCCGCGATCATTGCGGCTGCGAGCGGGTCGTCTATGTGCTGGATACCATCCATGTAGTCCATGACAGGGTATCCACCCGCCTCGCCTGCTGCTTGTGCGTCCGCAAAGATAGCCTCCCAGGCCGAGTCGTCGGGCGGCGGGCTGACCGTGCCGACGACGTTCAAAAACCCGGCATCGAGCACGGGACTTCCATGTATCCACGCCCCAGCAAAGTTGTTGTTGCCCATGCTGGTCGAGTTGATGTGGATGCCGCCGCCATCAATGTCAAGCTTGGCAGTAGCCCCGATCTCCGCCCCCTGATTGGGTAGATCCGACAGAACAATCAGGCCGGCCCCGCCGGAACTGGCGTTAAAGGCTATGGCCACCGCCGCCACATCTGCCGTATTGACCCCGGCAATCGGCCCGAACCTCATCTGCAACGGCGGCCGCAGGTTGTCACCCAGGGCCGCGTTCCGCCGCCCAAATACCTTGACCGCGTTCGGGGCGTCGAGCGTCGGCACAAACGTGCGATTGTACCGGACCCATCGGCCAACGAGGATGTCGTAGGGGGCCTCATCTTCGGTGAACGGGTCTGTGTCTGGCGCCAGCGACGTCTGCAGCGGCGTCATGCTCAGCGTCATCCCGAGACCCTCGACCGCGTTCGCGAACCCTATATCGTACGCTTTCTGGCGCGCAGCGTCCGGCGACTGGGCTTTCACGACCAGAGCGCCAGCCAGGGCCGCCGCGTCGGTAGCGTTCTGGAGTTCGTGCAAGTTGTACGCCACCTTGGCCGTGTCGATCATCAGGCCGAAGAACAGAATGATCAAGAGTATGAAGATTGCAGTCCAGACCAACACTATGCCGCGGCGCCGAATATGTCTGCGCGCCAATACTGTCGAGCGCATATCTGAAACAAAATCAGGCGAGCAGAATTTGTTTTCATAAGTCATAATGTTCCCCTCCCGGTCCTCGCGACCGGTTTTTTTCCTTACCGATTAATTACCTTCCAGCCATCCGTGACAAACTGAGTGCCCGCAAACGCACTCATGTTAATTCATTATTATACCACAGAAACGGCACGAAAGTCGAGTTTTTCTTTAATCTTTTTTCGCATTTTTTTCCACAATTTTTTCTGCACGACGGACCGGCTGCCGGGGGGGTAGTTTCGTGATGCCGACCGTGGCTCAGCCGGAGGGCGCGAAAACTCCGATATTATCACCAGAAAGCCCGTTTTTTTCGGTCTGTCGGACTGTCCTGCGCCCCTTTGGGCGATGCATAGCAGGTGTATAAGTATAAATACGTATTTGTGCACCGGCGAAGATTTTTTTATTTTCTCGCTTGACGTGAGCCCGCCTGATATGGTACAATGTTGTCAATCATGGATGAGAGGTTTGGACTCACACGGATAGTGAGGGAGAAAGTCGGCGACAGAATCATGGACGCGGCGGCAAGTTAAGACGTGAGGCTGCACGCGGGTTCGCCATTCACAGGTGTTGGTTTTCGCAAGGATGATTAAGGATGATTGCTGCATGGGGGGGTGTAAATCTTGACTGACTTTTCAATTCATCCATCCCTTGTGAAGAACAAGTAATTAAGTATTGTTGCCGTGTTTTGCGGCTGTAAACGTTAGCGTGTGTTGAAATTAAGGTTTCTTTTTAATCGGGAGAAAGAAAATGAAAAAGGTGACGAAAATGCTGAAAAGATTTGTCAGGGACGAGCAAGGGCTTGAGACCGTGGAATACGCCATAATTCTCGGGCTCATCGTTGTGGGAACAATTGGTGCGATTATGACACTTGGCGGCTGGGTACTGGATCAGTTCCAAGGTATCAACACCGACATTACAACTGAAACTGCAACTACCTAAGCCGGTCCGAGGCTCGGAGAAGCGCGCCAGGACGGTGAAACCGCAGTTTGAGAAAGAAGTTACGGGGGGATTTTTGTGGACTTGCTATCAAACATTGCGGATGAAGGAATGGCTGTATTCCAGTGGGGCGTTGTAATCTGCGCCTCACTGGTTGCTGCACGTGGCGACCTGCGGGAGCGGCGCATACCTAATGCGCTGACTTTCCCGCTGCTGGCGGTCGGATTGATCTGGGCGACCTGGATTGGCGGTCTGCCGGGTTTGGCAGAGTCGGCCGGTGCGTGTGTGCTGCTGGCGCTGCCGTATGTGCTTATGTTTATGTTCGCCGGCGGAGGAGCTGGGGACGCAAAGTTAATGGGAGCGATCGGAGCATGGCTCGGGTTGAGACAGGGAGCGGTTGTATTTGTGTGCGTGGCTGCGGCAGGCGTTGTGCTGGCGATAGCCAAAGCGATAGAGCAAAAGCAGTTGAAATCGGTCCTGACGAGTATCCTGGTATCTATCTATACTTTCATGTTGTTAATAATAGGTCGCAGAACACCGCAACTGGCAACTGAGCGACAGGATAAAGATATGTCCGGTAATAAACTGGACATCCCGTACGGCATCGCGATTTTTGCGGGTGTTTGTGTGACGGGCGCAATAGTATGGTTATGGGGAGTGGAATGGTTATGGTAAGGACGCGAAAAACAAATCGTCGCCGCGGTGTAGTAGCGGTCGAGGCGGCAATAATATTTCCAATATTGATTTTGCTTACGCTTGGAGGGATCAAATTCGGCTGGCTGTTTCTCAAAGCACAGCAGATCACAAATGCCGCCCGGACGGGGGCCCGGATCGCAATCCTGCCCGGCGTAACAGTTGCCGATGACGTACTGCCCGCCGTCAATAGTCTGATGACATCGGCGGGGATGGGCGGCAGCGATTACACGGTAACGGTCACGCCGGGGGATCCTTCCATGGTGGAATCGGGCGGCGCTGTCACGGTCCGGATAACGGTTCCGGCCGCAAATGTGAACATAATGCCCCTGCCGGGATTTTCGGACGATTGGAACCTGCAAGGTTCGGTCACCATGGCCAAGGAAGGTCCTTAAAGTGCAGTGCCATGATAGTAGCGCTGAAACAGGTGTTGAGAAAGCTACGATAATTAAATCAAACTAAGGGAGATACTAAAATGAAATGGGGAATTATAATATTTGTGCTGCTTGGACTGGTGGCGGCGGTTTGTTCGGCACTTCTAATGGGCGCTTTGCGCGTGGACCCGGCGGCCGGTGAGAATACGGCTCCGGGCATTGAAGTGGCGATGGCGAAGGCATCTCTGCCCGCAATGACGCTGCTCACGGGCGATCACATCATCATGGAGACCGTTTCGGCCGATGAGCTGCCGGATGGACGATTGTCCAGCCCGACACGGATCGTCGGCAGGGTCCTTGCTATACCCGTGGTCGAAGGTCAGGTCCTGACCGACTCGTGTTTCGTGACCGATGGGACCGGGGCACAACTGGCCGCAATGATACCCCCCGGCATGCGTGCTTTTACCATCAATCTTTCGAGGGGGGCAATTCCGGACCAGATCTTGCTATACCCAGGCTGCGTTGTGGATGTGCTGGTCGCCTGGAGGCTGCAATCGCGCGGCAGCGAGGCACAAGCGCTATCGCATACCATGCTTCGAGAAATTCAGGTGGTGGCTGTGGCGGGCGATTCGGTCGTATCGAGTCCGGCCGAAGAGGAAGCGAACGCGGCAGCCAGACCACGCCGTGCGACTACTGCAACAACGGTTACGCTGCTGGTCTCTCCGAACCAGGCAGAAGCGCTGCAATTGGCGGTGGACAACGGCAGCAGTATATCGCTGTCGATCCGCAATCCGCTGGACCAGATAATCTTCGGTGGAGAGGGAACCGTGCTGAGGCAGGGACAACTCGCCAACTATGGCTCTACATTGGAATCGGCCGTTTTGACGCCCGATCAGAACGGAGAGCAAGAGCCGGCGCCGAAAGCCGGCGACTCCGATCCGAACGGTCTTGAAGCTCCTGTTGGCGGTCCTCTTCATACTCCTGCACTACAAGCCAAATCAACCAAAGAATATCAGACCCGTCAACGTCCGCGCTGGGGTATAACCGTAATCCGCGGCAGTAAGACGGAAGTCCAAGAGTTGGACCTGCCGGAAGGTGAATCGGGCACGGGCGCAAAAAAATAAAAATACAGTTCCTTTCCTGCGCAGACGATATATACTTAACGACCGGCGCAAGATTACTACGGTCAGTGTGGGAAAGGACAGAGAATGAAATCGACGCTAAAGAGTGCAGGAAGCCGGGTACGTAGCATAGGATGTACCCTTGTCGTAGTGGCTTTAGGCGGCGCTTTATCGGCGTTCGCGGCTACCGGCAATCCCGGCAATATTTCAGTCCAACCGGAAACGATAACGTTCATCGTAGGTGAGTCCACGATCATCAAAGCCCCCTGGCCCACGATCCAGGTGGCCGTTACCGATCCCACCGTTGCCGACGTGCAGGTCCTGACGCTCGACCAGGTGCTGCTCCAGGGCAGCAAGGTCGGCTCGACCGACCTGATTGTCTGGAGCGAGGGCAAGCAGCAGGTAAAGCAGTGGAGGGTTCGGGTCAGGCTGGACGTGGCCAGATATCAGGAAAAGCTGGATGAGCTGTTTCCCGATTGTTCGCTGGAAGTCAGCGACTTCGGCGAGACGTTGGTGGTAACAGGTTTGCTGCGCAGCACAGACCAGACGGTACAGCTTCACGATTTCCTGGAAAAGACCGGAGTCACTTTCACGGACACGACGAGTGTGGCCGGTGTTCAACAGGTCCTGTTACAGATCCGTGTCGCGGAGGTCAGCCGGCAGGCGCTGCGGGCGCTGGGCATAAGTTATTTCCATACGGACGACGACTGGTTCGGCGCCATGCGAGGCGTCTCTTCCGGTGGGGCCACGAACACCTCGATTGATATCGGCGTTCCGGCGGGCACTGTTGCCGGGGATATTACACCTTTCACTTTTCAACAGGATGTGACGGCAGGCCCGCTGACCACTATTTTTGCAGGCGTTCCAAGGGCCGATTTCATGTTTTTTCTCAACGCCCTTGCTGAAAATCAACATTTGAGGCTTCTGGCGAATCCATCGCTTGTGGCTCTAAGCGGAGAAGAAGCCAGCTTCCTGGCCGGCGGTGAGTTTCCGATTCCGGTAGTGCAGGGCGGCAGCGGAGCCGGGGGAGGAACTTCGGTCTCGATCGAGTATCGAGAGTACGGCGTGCGAGTGTCGTTTAAGCCGGTTGTTCTCGGCGACGGCACGATTCGTTTGGAAGCGGCTCCCGAAGTCAGCGAATTATCGGATGTCGGCGCCGTTACCATCCAGGGCTTTCGTGTTCCGGCCCTGATAACGCGGAAAGCCGCAAGCACCCTGGAACTAAAGAGCGGACAGACTTTCGCGATGGCAGGTTTGCTCCAGAACAGTGTTCAGGCAGTGAACTCCCGCATTCCGGGCCTCGGGGACTTGCCGATACTTGGCCCGTTGTTTCGGTCCGTCCGGTACCAGAAGAAGGAGACCGAGCTGGTGGTGCTGGTAACCGCTTCGCTGGTGGAGCCAATGTCACTTGCCGAGACACCGCCTCTTCCGGGTTTCCTGCACAAAGATCCCAACGACTGGGAGTTCTTTATTGACGGGCGGCTCGAAAGTGAGGAACCGGCAAAGATTAGCTCGAATGACGCCGAGTGGCTCAGGCAAATGGGGCTTGATCGCCTTACGGGGACAGGCGCCTGGGATTCTTACGGCGAGCCGGTTCCTTCGAGCCAAGCCGGCGTACCGTCGGGCCGGGACACCGAAAACGCGGAAACACAAAGCTCGCCGGAAAGCGGAGACCAGACAAAAGCAAGAGCCAGAAGAAGAAGGCTGTGATGGATTCGAGTCCTGCGGATGCGACTGAATTGGCCGATCCTGCTGACGGAAGAGAAATGGAAAAGTGAGACCCCAGGTGACATCAGGCATAAGCATATTGTTAGTAACCCAGGAAGACTCCACGGCAAAGACGATCAAATCGGTGCTGGATGAGAGTGGACAGATGAACCTGGTTGGCGTCTGTCGAGATGTGCCGGAGCTTAGGAGCCGACTGTCGAGTGCAAAAGTCCAGGCGGTGGTGGTCGATATCGATCCTGATCCTCCACGAGTTTTGTCCGAAGTGGGTATGATCCTGACGGCACATCCTGAAACATACGTTGTGGTAATATGCAGCAGTTTCACCAAGGAACTGGTTCTCCAGGCCATGCAAAAAGGTGCGAGGCACTTTTTAGAGAAAAAGACCATGGCAGCCGAGCTTTGCAAAGAGCTTCAGGTGCTCGTCCGGGGTGACGAGGAAAAAGCGGCCGGATCAGGCTCGGTAGTGATCTCGGTGTTTTCCGCCGGCGGGGGCTGTGGCGCAACTACCGTCGCTGTAAACCTTGCCAGCGAGCTGCAGCTCATGTCACCCGGAGCGATTTTGGTGATCGATCTGGACAGTTGCTACGGGACCGTATCGGCGTATCTGGGAGTGAAGAGCCAATACGGCATCGCAGACGTTCTGGCCCGCAAGGGCCTTATCGACAAACATCTGATACAATCAAGCGCTTTTAACTACAAGGAAGATTTTCACGTGCTGGCAAGTCCCGCCAGCGTGGAATCTCCAAAGGCCAGGTTGCTGTCGATTCAGTACGAGAATCTGCCCCGCGCGCTCGAAGCGTGCAGGCGCGTCTATAAGTACACTGTGATCGATGCCCCCCGCCTGCCGGAGGACACGGCGGCCGATCTGGCCAATTTGAGCGACGTCGCGCTGGTTGTGTTTCAGCTCACGGTCAAAGACGTAAGTTTTGCCCGATCAATGGTGTCGTCTTTGACCAAATCCGGGGTGGCAAGAAAGAAATTGATGCTTGTCGCAAACCGTGTCAAAAAGCGGGGGCCGTTAGTCAGATTGGAAGACAGCAAGAAGGCGGTAGGGCTGAATTCCTGCCAGGCCATTCGCAACGACTGGCTCAAGGCAATGAAATCCGTTAATAAGGCCCAGCCTCTGGCTCAAGCCGCCGGAAGATCGGGTTTGCGGAACGATTATCGAAAACTCGCAGCTAAAATACGTGCTTACGAAATAAATAGTAGCGGTAAAATCCGAGGGTGACACAGGTGAACGAAGAATTGTCAGGCAAATTGGAAAACGAGAGCCAAAGCGATAACGCAGCTTTGCAAAAAATAAAAGTGGATATACACCGCCAGTTGCTGGAGGTGCTGGACCTGAATGAGGCGCAGCGAATACCCCTCGAACAGTTGCACGAGGAATGTTCCAGGAGAGTCGACGCCTTACTGACGGCCAGGCAGTATCCGTTGTCCGGCCCGGAGAAACAACGGCTGCTTCGCGAGGTGATGGACGAGGTTTTCGGCTTTGGGCCGCTGGAAGTGTTTCTGCGCGATCCGCTGGTCAGCGACATACTGGTAAACGGCCCGTCTCAGATTTACATAGAAAAGAGGGGACAGCTTGAATCCACCGACGTCACTTTTATGGATGAAAAGCACCTCATGCGCATCATCCACCGGATCGGCGCAAACGTCGGACGCCGGATCGACGAGAGTATGCCCATGCTCGATGCGCGCTTGCCGGACGGTTCCCGAGTCAACGCGATCATACCGCCCCTTGCCCTCGACGGACCCATGGTGAGTATTCGGCGCTTCGGCACAACCCCGATTGATATCCACCGGTTGCTCGAATTAGATTCCTTGACGGAAGATATGGCCTACTTCATGGAAGCCTGTGTGCAATGTAGGATGAACATACTGATATCGGGCGGAACGGGAACAGGAAAGACCACTTTCCTTAACGCCCTGTCGCGATGGATACCCGCCGGCGAGCGAGTGGTGACCATCGAGGACGCCGCCGAGCTTCAAATACAGCGGCGACACGTCGTGCGACTGGAAACCAGGCCGCCGAACATCGAGGGCGAAGGCACAATTACTCAGCGCGACCTGGTGCGAAACAGTCTGCGTATGCGCCCCGACCGGATCATCGTCGGCGAGGTTCGCGGCGCCGAGACACTGGACATGCTGCAAGCGATGAACACGGGACACGAAGGATCGATGACAACGGTGCACGCCAACAGCCCGAGGGATGCCCTGCGGCGACTTGAGAACATGGTGCTCATGTCCGGGATCAACTATCCGATGCGTGCGATTCGAGAGCAACTGAGTTCAGCGATGGACGTGTTGATTCATCTCAAACGTATGACCGGGGGCAAACGAAAAGTGGTGAGCATCGTGGAAATAACGGCGATGGAGGGTGACACGATTTGCCTTCACGATCTCTTCCAGTTTAAGCAGACCGGCGTAGATGACCAGGGGCACGCCAACGGACATTTCGAGGCATGTGGAGTCCGTCCGTTGTTATTGGAGCGACTGCATGCAAAAGGCGTGCAGGTGCCTAATGAATTGTTCAAGCGCAGGATTCTTACAGGAGCCGGCTCTAACGATGGCGACCGATAAACTCCCGCTGTGGATGCGGTCGAAACTCCCTTTCAAAAGTTGCAAGCTTTGTCAAAGGGCGAACACAAAGGACATGTTGGAATTATGAATCCGGAACGTCTTATCAACATTATCGCCATGGTGGCAATCTTCGGATTGGTTTTTTCGGTCTGGTGTATCTGCATTCTTCTTTGGTTCGGCCAATACATAACCGGCTTGAAGTCGGTGCAGAAAAGATTGGGTATTGTCAAGAAGGAAACCGGCGAATCTCAGACTTTGCGCCTGTGGCGTGAATCGCAGCAGCAAACGGAAAAAGCCGGTTTGGAAGGAAAGCTGACTTTCACCGAATCACTGGAGAGGTTGCGGTACACCGCCGGGTGGCGTGCGCCGGCACAAACAGTCATCCTGGGAGTCATCGGAGTCGCCCTTCTCGGTTTGGTATTTACATATCTGTTTGGCGGCGGTTTAACGCTCGGAATCGGTGTTTTTATCGCGATTCTGGCTGTGTTTGCGAGCTACACGCGGGCGTGCATTACCAAGCATGCGGCTCTGTTCGAGAAACAGCTTGTGGATGCGTTAGGTATCGCCGCTCGCGCCCTTAGGGCAGGACTGCCGTTGTTGGGAGCTTTTCAACTGATTTCAGAAGAAATCGATAAGCCGCTGGGGGACATTTTTTTCAGGATATGCCAGGAGCAGATGTTGGGTTTGGACCTGAGAGATTCCATTCGCAAGGTTGCAAAAACCGTTTACAATCCCGAGTTGAAGCTTTTCGCCACGGCCGTGGCCATACAGTTAAAGAGCGGAGGGAACCTGGCTGATCTGATGGACAGTCTGGCCTCCGTCATACGGGTGCGAATGAGATTGAATCGGCGAGCACGTATTTTGATAGCACAGACGCAACTGAGCAAAAAGGTTCTGATCGCACTTCCCATAGTCTTATTCTTTTTGTTGGCAATTGTCGCCCCCTCATATACGGAAACGTTCTTTGCAACGGCGGAAGGCAAGTATATGCTGATGGCGGCCGCTATAATTGTCTCAGTTGGCGCAATGGTGATGAATCGACTTGCCGTGTTGCGTTTCTAAATTGTGACAAAATGTATCGCCTTGTTGGGATACCGCGAATAATGGATGGCATAGCAGACAAAATAATAATTCCCGGCCTGACGTTCTTTTCCATAACCGCGATCGGCATCTCGATCCTCCTGGCAAAGGCACAACGAAGAAAGGCACTGGAGAAGAGAATGCAGGAGGGGGCCTGGACGGGACCCGACTCGAAAGCTGAGAAGAAAAAAACTCCGGGCCTTCTGCAGTTCCTCGAAAAGATCGGCAACATTGCCTCTCACGGACGTGCGAGCACGAGCCTCTGGGAAGAGCTCGTCCGGGCCGGATATTACGGCAGAAACGCACCTGCAATATACACGGGAATTAAGATGCTGTTGTTCTTTATCGGGCTTGCGTGTTCGGCGATGTTGCTTGTGCCCACACAGGTTCACATTACAACAAAACTAATTCTGATCTTTTTGGGCGGCGCCTTTCTATTCTTCGTTCCAAACATCATGATATCGGTGCGATTGAAGAAACGTCACGACGAAATCTCCCACCACCTGCCTGAAGCCATCGATCTGCTCGAGATTTGCGTTTCCTCGGGGATAGGATTGGGCATGGCCTGGAACATCGTCGCCGATGAGATCCAAAACGTCAGTCCGACGTTAGCCAATGCAATGGCCCTGACAAATTTCGAGATTCACCTGGGAGTCAGCCGTTCCGAGGCTATGCGAAACATGGCGACTCGCTCGCGTGTAAATGATCTGTCCTCTTTGGGGGCCACACTGGTCCAGACCGAGCGGTTCGGCACGAGCGTCGCAGTGGCGCTGCGAGTCTTCGCCGCATCTATGCGGGAGGAACGTTATGCCACAGTTGAGGAAAAAGCCGAAAAAATGGCAGTAAAACTGGTTATACCGATGGTCCTGTTTATATTCCCTGCGGTTTTCATTATAACGGCCGGACCGGCCGTGCTGGCCATCGCCAAAATGATGGCAACACAATAAGCAAACAGCCTTAAATTAAGGAGAATGTTCCATGAAGTCGAACACAATCGTCATTGCAGTGTTGTTTTGCATTTTGATGGCCGGATGTGAAGAGGACCTGCAGGAGAATAGAGGTCTCGTAAACAAGCAGCTCGTAAACTCTTACAACGATATCGCGATTCAGAATGCGATCGTCTCTCAACATACACTGTTTCCCTATCATTTTGTCACAAACGGAGCGGAGCTTAACGAGCTTGGCCAACGAGATCTCGCGGCACTAAACGCGCACTTTGTCGAAAACGCCGGGCATCTGAATATTCGACGGCACAATACTCCTGCGGCCCTTTACGAGGCCCGAGTGAATTTCATCCGCGACAGGCTGCAGGAAGCAGGCATCGACATGAAACGAATGACTATTTCCGATGATATGCCGGGAGGCTCGGGCATGCCTTCGGAACGTGTCCTGGTAATCCTGGAGAAAGAAGCCGAAGACACCTCCACCGGAGACTCAACCACGCTCCAGTCCGGGATAAGATAATGGAAAATATTAGCACGGCAAGATTGAATCCAACTGTATTAGTCTGCGGGGCCGTTCTCATTTGCGTGCTCTGCTTTGGCGGCTGCTCAAATCCGGCGGCCTCCGACTCGAATGTCAGTTCGGTCCCGGACAAAGCCGAGCATGATTTTCAAGTACAGGCTGATCGCCCCCCTACTGCGAAAACGCTCTGGGCCATGGCTGATGTTCTCGCTGCGCAAGGCAGAGACGCAGAATGTGAATTTGTCCTGAAGAGGATCATCAATGAGTATCCCGAATTCGCACCCGCTTACAACAGCCTGGCGGAGCTGCAAATGCGCCGGCAGCGCACGGACACCGCGATCAAGACTCTCGATAGCGCCCTCGATATCAACCCCGAGGACCCCGTGGTATTGAACAATCTTGGTATGTGCCGGATAGTCCTGGGCGAATACGAGAATGCTCTGAAGATGTTCACCAGGGCCGCCGGCGTCGCGCCCGAAAATGCGAGATACCGGGCGAACATGGCAGTGGCAATGGGCCTGCTGGGCCGCTACGAAGAAGCCCTGGCCCTATTCAAACAAGTGGTTCCGGAAGATCAGGCAAAGCACAACTTGAATGTGCTGCGGGAGGCCGAAGGCGCTGCAAAACCAGCTCCGGCAACGACGTCCGAGACGCCGGATCTGCAGGAAGCCTCAAAATAAGGGTCCATCCGGAATAGTGCGCATTTGCTTATCCGCAAATGACCGGAGGTTTGAGGAACACTGTGCCGCAACTGCACTCACGCAGTCAAGTCTTGAGGTTTTGCAAACCATTTTTGTGTCTTCAGGCATATCTTGACGAGCATCAACATCAGCGGGACCTCGATTAACACGCCGACGACAGTGGCCAGCGCAGCGCCCGAGCGCAGGCCGAAGAGCATCGTTGCCGTAGCTATTGCGACCTCAAAATGATTGGATGCACCTATCATGGCGGACGGGGCCGCATCGCGGTATTGGAGTTTCAAGAGCCTGGCAAGTCCGTATGTTAACCAGAAAATAAGATTCGTCTGAATGAAAAGCGGAATCGCTATCCAGAGAATTGTCAGGGGATTGGAGAGGATGACTTCTCCTTTGAACGAGAAGAGCAGGACAAGTGTTATCAGCAGCGCGATTATCGTGACCGGCGTGAGAAAGTGAAGAAACCTCTGGCGGAACCACGTCTCGCCCTTGGTCGCGATTATCCATTTGCGGGAGACATAGCCGGCGGCGAGAGGCAGAGCGACATATACGGCGATAGACAGCACCAACGCCTGCCACGGGACGGGGAGCCTGCCGACGCCAAGAAGGAATCCGCCCAACAGGCCGTAGAGCAGCAGCATTGTCAGAGAATTGATCGCGACCATTACCAGCGTATGGCCGTCATTGCCTTTTGCCAGATAGCCCCAGACGAGAACCATAGCAGTGCACGGCGCTATTCCGAGAAGTATGCAGCCTGCAAGGTAGCTCCTCCAGAGGGGAACTTCGAGCATCTTGCCGCCCTCGGCTGCGATAACTGTCCCGGCGCCGTAGCTCGCCCCCACCGGCAGGTTGAGTCCGAAAGGCATCTTGACGTGGTCAACCGCGTCGGGGCCGATGAAGCCATAAAAGAGCGTCCCGAGAAAGAGCAGGGATATGGCGTACATCGTAAAGGGTTTAATCGCCCAGTTGACAAAGAGGGTCAGCCCCACGGGCCTGATGCTCTTGCCTGCTCTGAGGACTTCCGCAAAGTCGATTTTGACCATGATCGGATACATCATGAAGAACAGGCAAATCGCTATCGGCACCGAGACGACCGGCGCATCGCCGACATAAATCGCTATCTTGTCGAGGCCCTCGGCAAATCCGGGGGCGACCTTGCCGAGGGCAATTCCCGCCGCGATGCACAAAGCGACCCATAGGGTCAGATACTTTTCGAAGATGTTAAGTCCCTTTTCCTGCCCGGCGGCGTCATTTGGTTCCATACTATTAACTCCTCATGTGATTTTTTCAGCCGACTTTCTGATGGTCTTCATCCACATCAGAAAGTCCCCAGCAAATAGAAGCCAGCGACAAGAAGCAGGATTCCAGCTATGATTCTTATCGTGGTCTCGGTTCTCTTTGCTTTGATTGCCGATTTGCCGAAAGATGCACCCAGCATAATGAGAGCCAGCGGCAGGCTGAATCCCACCGCGTAGGCCGCCATTATGCACATCCCCCATAAAGTGTAGCCTTGTAACACTGCAACCCCCAACACGATGAAAATCCCGGGATTGCAGGCCAGAGACGCCACATTGACACCTCCTCCCATGACCAGTCCAAATGCTGCTGCGCCCAGAAGCCCCTTCGGTCGGGAGCCGGCAGCCGCAGTTTTTGTGGGCAGCTTGAATGGTAACAACTTGAGCGCGGCGAGGCCGACAAAGATCGCAACCAGCCCGGCAAAAACCTTCCAGTACTTACCCATCACGTCCTGAGCTACCTGCCCAATTAATCCGGCCACAGCGCCAAGAATTACGAGCGCTATAGTTGTCCCCAACATGAAGAAAAGAGCGGCGAGAAATTTTGCCCGGCGATTGCTGTCCTCCCGCGTGCCCGAATACCCTACTATCGCGCCCAGCAGGGGCAGAGTACAGCAGGTACTTGCAACGGCACTGGCCAGTCCGAGAACAAATGCCAGGGGCAGGGCCACGGGCCTTAATTCGACCTGTTCGAGTACGGTCCCGGCCCAATCCATTATTCCTTGAATCCATTCCACTTTTCTTGCCGGTCTCCACTATTCGCATGTAACGCCACTGCCCGGCGGGCAACAGCCTGAACTCGGCCTCGATGCAGTTACAAAGGCCTGGACCAACTTCGTCTCAGTGAGCTGGTCCGCCGAAACTCCGCTCACCCCGCCGCCTTTTACCATGGCAAGCACACAGGGGACGGACAACTGCTTTGTCAAGTTCGCATAATTGGGTGCGCCCTGCTTAAGTCTGAAAGCGGAGATACTAGTTCCGCCGGTCCGGATCATTTTGGCGGCGGCTTCGATCTGTTTGGTGGCGGCCTGGTTGCTTTCCTGGTCTTCGGCGGCAAGAAGGATGAAAACAGCGGCACTGTTAGCCGCCGCCTTGTTGAGCGAAGCCAATGAATCCAACTCAGGCCCCCACAGAGCTAGCGAAGCTTCATCAGAAATATTTTCCTTTGTCTTTTCATTCGCTACGGCAGGAGTTTCTGCATCGCCCTTTGACGCCGTGGGATTTTGCATCGTGGTTTCGGTGTTTTGAGGCGAAGGAGCATCCCCCACGATCTCAGGTTGGATTGCAGCGAACGTATTTTGACCTTGCTCTGTCGGCGAATCCGATTTCCTGAAAAGCGAACGCGCCAAGACTACCCCGGCCGCAAGCACAATAAGAATAAACACCGCAATCTTCCAGCTCTTGCCCCCACCATCAGAGCCTGACGGGCAGCAACTTCCTCCGTCACAGCACGGTTGGAGGTTACTGTCGCTTTGCCGGCTACCAGCCTGTTCGTTCTTGTCGTTCATCTTATCATCCTTTCAAAAAGAGGTTGGAACTGAATCGTATCCTGTAATCGTTATGCACACTGGGAAGCATTTTCTCTTGCGACATTGTCAATAGCCATGGGTGCGACAGAAAGACTGCCGCTATCTTCGTTTTTCAGCCGTGATCCTGTTTTGGACCACAACAGCAGCGTTGAGCTGAAGACCACGGTAATACAGCCCGCCTCCTGGAAAATGACTGCCAACACAGGGGTGAGCATTCCAAAACCTGCAAGGATAAACCCTACTATATTGTACATGATGGAGAAGAAGATATTGAGTTTGATGCGTAACATGACCTTTCGGGACATGTCCATGAAATTTACGACCCGCGACAGATCGTCATTCATTAAAGTCACATCTGCTGTTTCAACAGCTACATCTGTCCCTGCCGCCCCCATAGCAATGCCCACATCAGCCAGGGCAAGTGCCGGGGCATCGTTGATACCGTCGCCAATCATGCCGACAACAAGCCCCTGTTTTTGCAGCTTTTCGACATATTGCAGTTTTTGTTTCGGAAGAAGCTCGGCTTGAAAGTCATCTACTCCGATTTCCTCTGATACGGCCCTGGCTACCTTGTGATTGTCTCCGGTAAGCATCGTAATATTCTCAATGCCCATCGCTTTCAAGGATGCAATTGCACGAGGAGTCTCATGGCGAATCTCGTCGGCAATGGCAATCAAGCCGACCGGCTTGCGGTCATTAGCCACAAGAATCGTGGTTCTACCCTGCTCAGTCTGCCCTGAAACCGCATTCTCGATGTGTTCGGCAACAGGCACTCCTTTGTTACGCAGAAATTCATTTTTACCAACTAATATCTTCTTGCCATCCAATCGGGCAGTAACACCCATTCCAACTTCGATATTAAACTCATGAGGATCAGGAACCGTGATGTCACATTCTTTTGCACGAGTCATAATCGATCGTGCGAGTGGATGTTCAGAATACTTCTCCGCTATCGCAGCTAAACGCAACACCTCTTCTCCTGATATGCCGTCAAAGGCAACCACATCGACCACTTTTGGTTTTCCAAAGGTAAATGTGCCCGTCTTATCCACAAGGAGAACATCCATCTTTTTAGCCAGTTCCAGAAACACACCTCCCTTGATAAGGACCGCGCGGCGAGCCATATTAGATATGCCCGCAGTTACAGCCGTTGGAGTGGCAATGGCGAAAGCGCATGGACAGGCAACCAGAAGGACCGAAACCGCAACCTTGATATCTCCGGATGTCCAAAAAGCTACGAATGCAATTGCCAGCACGGTAGGCAGGAACCATACGGTAAATCGGTCAGCAAGATTTTGGATAGGAGCTTTTGTTCCCTGAGCTTGCTCAACAAGATGAACAATTTTGGCCAGCGTGGTATCCTTACCGACCTTAGTAGTCTGAATTTCAAGTCGGCCAGCTTCATTCAAAGTTCCTCCAAATACCTCACCGCCCTTGAATTTCTCAACCGGTATTGATTCCCCTGTAATGGGAGCCTGATTGACACAGCTGTGGCCGTCAACGACGACACCATCAACTGGGATACGGCCGCCAGGTCTGACGACAACAACATCTCCGATCCGGACCTCGCTGGCAGGTACTGCAACTTCCTGCTCACCTCGCCGCACCGTCGCCATCTTAGGGGTAAAATCCAGCAGAGCCCTGATGCTCCGGCGAGTCTTATCAAGAGTATAGGATTCCAGCGCACCGGCTACGGCCATAATGAACACGATCAGCGCCGCAGGTCGAAACTCGCCAATTGCAATGGTAGCAATAAGAGCAACGGTGACAAATACATTGACAGTTATCTTTCGTTTGAAGATGTCCTTGAAACCCGCAACAAACCGTAGATACCCGCCGAACAAAGTCGCAAGAAGCGCCAATCCTGCGTTCAGCCAACGGGGACCGATTTCCCAATGGGCCAGTGCCCAGCTTGACAATATTAGAAGGCCGACAATGCCAGGGACAATGCTCAGAACGGCAATTTCCCGGTATTTCCCGGCATTATCATCTTGTTCGTTGCTCATGGAGGCAATCTCCTGTCTAGACGGAAAGGCACCTCCCTCGAAAAGAGGTTTCTTCAACCGACAAGTGTATTTTTTCTCACTTACTCGACTCTTCTACTGTCTCTTTCGCACGGGTCTTTCTGTCACTCTCTTTGGCAGGACCGCAGCAGTCTTCACCGGGACCGCAGCATCCGCCAGTCTTGGTCATTGATTCCCAGATTGTTGCCAATAACCCCTTTTTCTTTCTTTCCGTCTTCATTCGCACAGACTCCCTGATATGCATCTAATTAATAATCTGTTGCCCATTGGTTATTTCTGGCACGTTGCCTTTGACAGCCTCTTCATATCCGTCTTGACTGTCTTGTGATCGGCAAGACAGTCTCGAAAGCATTCCTGCAAACATTCTTCCAATCGGTTTCGGGCTTCAGAGAGTTTGTAATACATCCATGTGCCTTGACGCCTTTGTTCAACTAAACCTGCCGAACGCATTATCCCCAAATGACGTGAGATAGTGTATTGCGGCGTCTCCAAAGCCTCGACCAGTTGACAGACACAAGTTTCACCCTGGATCGAGAGCAAGACTGCCAATCTCAGACGAATCGGGTCAGCCAACACTTTGAAAAATGCAGCTTCATTTTCCATGTTTGTCCCCAACTACATTATCTGTATATATGTGCATACCCACATATTATAATATACATTATGATCGTATCAACAGTCTTTCTTTCATTTTTTCGGATATTCTGCAGGTGTGTGCCCGTAGAGATTCACTTCTTCCTCTGTCAGGCCCGTAAATCATGCAGGAGCTGGCCAAATATCAGACAAAGGGCAACCAGTACTTGACTTAGGGGCGTATAATTGCATGAGGTGTCAGGAATGGAACATTTATTCCGGTCTGTCTGAACTTGCTGTCGTCTCCGTAATGAACACGATTGCAAATCGTGATTGCAGTCTTGTAGAGTGGGCCTCCCTTGGGGATGCCTTACGGTATTGGCCCGCCGATCAATAATGGTGGGGCTGGCCCCACCCTGCGATTCTGATTAACTGGCGATTTTGCTCTTGATTGCTATCCAGGGACATGAATTTTTCTGGGGGCACTCTTTGCAGCCGTGTTTGGTCGAGACGAGCGGCAGGATTATAAACGCATCGACGGCAAACAGAACGAGCAGCACCAAAAGCGGCCACGAGAAAACGCGTATGATGCTCGGCAGACCGGCCAGTACCGGCAGAAACCACAGAGGCACTATCACAGGTATATGCTTCCTGAATTTCTCATCGAAGCATTCAACGGAGCTTTTTTCTCGAAACTTCGCTGCTATGAGACCGTAGCCGCAGGGGCACGAGCTCGAGTTCCAATACCTGCAGTAGGGACATACGAAAACCATAATCCACAAAGCTCCGCCCGCACCATAAGCCAGGTAAGCAGCCGCTGTTGCCGGCCCCCAGGCCGACCCGCCAAAACTTACGGCGAAAATGGCTGTGCCCAGAACCGTCATGGTTATGTACGGGATGTTGTTGATAAGCGTCTGGACGGATGAATACTGCCGCATGGGTGAGCAGCTCTCGTCGTTTGTGCCGTCGTCTAATTTTTTCTCATTCACTGGTAGTTCGTCTCCAATCTTAACCGCCGACATCGACACAGACCAGGTCGCCTGCCGCGTTGCGGGCGTATATCCTGCCGTTGGCGAGCACAGGGGTCGTCCAGCATTTACCCTTGGGCAGTATCTTTGCCCGGGCAAGGACTTTGAATTGCTGAGGATTGGCCTGCGCGATGACAAGTTCGCCCTTATCGCTCATTATGATCATTCTGCCGTCGGCGCTCATCGTCAATGAGCCTTTGCCGAGGCTCTTGTCGCCCCACTTTTCGGCGCCGTCCTGCGGTGCGATACACTTCAATTCCTTCTCGTCGAAACCGTACAGATACCCGTCGTACAACGTAGAAGAGCTGAACTGGTTCCGCATTACCTTGCTTTCCCAGACTTTGGTCGCCTGATCTGCGTTGATTTCGATAAGTGCGCAACCCCTGCCGTAGCCCGAGGAGATGAACACGTACTTGTCATAAATGACCGGATCGGCCGCGTTGACATCGTGCTTGGTCTTCCACTTGAACTGCCAGAGCTTTTTGCCGTCGGTCGGTGAGACAGCGATGATCGAATCCTTGCCGAAGATCGCCAGGCCGCGTTGTCCGCCCATGACGAACGGCACGGGCGTGGCATAACCACACTTGCCCTTGCCGCTTGCCCAGATCGTGGCGCCGGTATTTTTATTCAACGCCAGGCCGGCGTCGCCGATGTTTAGAACCAGCATTTCGCCGACAACCAGCGGAGAACCGGAGAAATGCCACGTCGGCAAGTCGTTACTCATGTCTTTGCTTAGCTCTTTCTGCCAGATCACCGTCCCTTTGGCTGCATCAAGGCAGAACAAGCTGCCCATCTTGCTAAGCGTATAGACTTTGCCGCCGTCCACCGTGGGGGTAGTGAGAGTGCCGCCTTCGTAATACTTGGGCTGCAACGGACAGGGATACGAGTGCTTCCAGATTTCCTCGCCGGTCGCCGCGTCAAAGCAAAAGACGATGTCGGTGTTGCCTTTCTTGCCGGTGTTGCCCATAGCATAAACGCGGCCGTCGGTGACCGCCATCGAAGAGAAACCTATGCCGATAGACTTTTTCCAGAGTTCCTTCGGACCGTCATCTCCCCAATTTGACTTCCAGTCGGTTTCGCCTGTTATGCCGTTATAGTCGGGGCCCCGATAGTTGGGCCAATCCGCCGCATCAGCAGCACCGTAAAACCCTGCCCCAAATACACTTATGCAAATCCCAAAGATCAATGCCGAGACACAATCTTTGACTACTTTCTGCGATTTCATTCTTATTCTCCAAAAAAAGTGGATATTAAGAGAGACACATATACTAAACTATCATTCGATTGTCAATGCTCCGGACTTGTCAAAATTCCAATCACCCCGTGAATGCCAATGCTCCGGTGGGACACGCGGCTACGCATTTGCCCGCGGCCCGCTCGAGTGCCTGAGCCATCGAGTAGTCAAACGGCACCGCTACGCGCACATCGAAGCCTCGACCGACAAACGTCAACCCGATCTTCTCACCCGCTTCGGCGGCAATCTGCACGCAAAGCCCACAGTCTATGCACTTGCCGGATTCGTAGATCACTTCCGGATGCTGGACCTGCTGGGTGAATGATCTTCGGTCACCCTTGTATCGCCCTGCCCGGGCCTGGTAACTTTGAGAATGTTGCCTGAGTTTGCAGTCGTCCGCTTTCCGACAATCACAATGCAAGCAGCGAGCAGCCTCGATGCGAGCCTGTTCGTCGGTGAATCCGTCACCCTGTTCCGGCAACGTAACACGGGGGGATTCGCTGCCGCAGGCGGCAAATGTTTCTTTTTCATCATCCTTGAGCTTGCCGATACGGGTGTTGAACGGTTTGGCAGGACCGGTTACAGGCTGGCCGGACAGGTACTGGTCGATGGATGCCGCTGCTTCCTTGCCGTCGGCAACGGCACGGATGGCAAGTTTTCGTTTGTGAACGGCGTCCCCGCCTGCGAACACGCCCGGCAGATTCGTCTGATACGTTTTGCCATCCATCGCAATGCCTTTGGAGCCGGCCTTCAGACCCATCGATTCGACATCTGCGGTTTCCAAAGCGCCTGTCGCTACGAACACTGCATCGAAGTCCCTGCGCAGGCTTTCCATAGAGAGCATGTCGCCTATCCGGGTTTTGCACAGAAATTTCACGCCGAGCTTCTCGATCAGGGCTATTTCATTGTCGAGCACGTATCTCGGCAGCTCCTGCTCCGGGACCCCATATTGCAGCATCCCTCCCGGCTTTTCATGGTCATCGAATATCGTGCAGCCATACCCGGCCTGTTGCAGATAGTATCCGGTAGCCAAACCAGCCGGGCCGGCGCCGACAATAGCTACGCGCTTGTCCCGGCCGGGCTTACAAGTGGGAGAATAGGGTCTCGCAGACTGTAAATCGACGTCAGCCACGTACCGTTTCAAAAGACAGATTGAGACCGCTTCATCTATTGCCGCCCTTCTGCAGCCTCGTTCGCAGGGCTTTGGGCAAATCCGTCCCAATACCGCGGGCAGTGCAATATCTTCCTTCACCGTAGCAATCGCATCACTCAGCTTCTCTGCCGCAATTTGACGGATCATCAAAGGAATGTTCATCTGCGCGGGGCATATCGTATGACAGGGGCCGAGGCAGTCACCCAGATGGTCGCTCAGCAGCAGCTCCAGGGCGGCTTTTCTGGCCTCATGCACCTGATTGCAATCGCTCTCAACCTGCATACCATCCCGGACAATAGTTGCACATGCCGGCACGAGACTCACCAGGCCTTCCACTTTAACCACGCAGACCATGCAACTGGTGGACGGCTTGCAGACCTCCAGGAAGCAAAGTGTAGGGATTTCTATCCCCAGTTTCCCGGCGGCATCGAGAATCGTCGCCCCGTCGGCAACTTCAACTTCGCGATTATCTATTGTCAGTTTCGGCATTATCACTCAACCTTCACCGAATCGGCCGGGCAGATTGTTTTGCAGGTGCCGCAGCGAATACACTTCTCGTTGTCGATTTCGTGCTTTTCGTAAGGCTTGTACTCGATAGCATCGACCGGGCAGTGCTGAGCGCACAGCGTGCAGCCGATGCAGTCATCGGTCACCGAATACGCAATAAGCGCCTTGCACCTGGCGGTCGGGCAGCGTTTTTCGATATGGGCCTCGTACTCGCTGCGAAAATACTTGATTGTCGAAAGGACCGGATTCGGGGCCGTCTTGCCCAGCCCGCAGAGGCTCGAAGCTTTGATTATCTCCGCTAAGTGCTCGAGTTCATCAATATCGGTTTTCTTTCCCTCGCCCGCACACAGCCTCTCGAGAATGTCGAGCATGCGCCTTGTCCCGATGCGGCAGAAAGTACACCTGCCGCAGGACTGGTTCTGCGTAAATTCGAGAAAGTATCTTGCGATGTCCACCATGCAGTCCGACTCGTCCAGCACGACAAGGCCGCCCGAGCCCATCATTGCCCCGACGTCTTTGAGCGTTTCATAGTCAACAGGTGTATGGGCCAGAGCTGCGGGCACGCATCCTCCCGAAGGCCCCCCGACCTGCACGGCTTTGAAGCGCAGCCCCCCTCCTATCCCGCCGCCGATATCGTGAATAATCTCGCGTATGGAAATACCCATGGGGACCTCAATGAGTCCTCCCCGCGCGACTTTCCCGGCCAGGGCAAAGACCTTCGTGCCCTTGCTGGTTCCCGTGCCGAGGTTGGCGAACTCCGCAGAGCCGCTGCGGATAATCCACGGTACCGCCGAGTACGTCTCAACGTTGTTGATAAGCGTGGGTTTTTCCCAAAGCCCGCTCTGGGCCGGGAACGGAGGTCTGAGCCGGGGCGTTCCCCGGCGTCCTTCTATACTGGCCAACAGGGCCGTTTCCTCGCCGCACACAAAAGCGCCCGCGCCGGGCATGATTTGCAGGTTCAGCGAGAATCCGCTTTGCATAATATTGTCGCCGAGAAATCCGTGCCGGATGCACTTGTCTATGGCCTCGCTCACCCGCTCGACTGCCAGCGGATACTCGGCACGAATGTAGAGATAGCCTTCGTGGGCGCCGACGGCGTGAGCGGCTATAGCCATGCCTTCGAGGAGCCTGTACGGATACGACTCCATTAACATGCGATCCATGAACGCGCCGGGATCGCCTTCGTCGCCGTTGCAGACTATATACTTCTTCTCGGTCTTCTGGCTCCGCACGGCGGCCCATTTCAAGTGTGTTGGAAAGCCCGCCCCTCCCCTGCCGCGAAGCCCGCTCTTTTCAATCTCTGCGATGACCTGCTCGCCGTCCAGGTCCTCGATGCACGTCCTCATGGCCTTGAACCCGTCCTTGCTCAAGTATTCATCGAGGTCAACCGGATCGATAACGCCGCAGTGCTCGGTGGCGATGTGCACCTGTTTGCCTAAGAAATCGGCGACGTGTCCTTCTCGCACGTTGATGGAGTGCCGCGTTATAGGTTCACTCGTCTGATCGGTCAGGATGCTGTCCAGCACGCCGGAGACTGTGTTGGAGATTCTTCTCGTTGTTCCGGGCAGTTTGAAATGACGCAGCACAATAGACCTTGCATCTTCGGGCTGGACTTTTGCGTAGAGGTAGGACCTGTCGCCGGGTAGTACGATTTCCAGCAGCGGCGTCTGGTAACACATCCCCACGCAGCCGACCCGCTTGACCGGTACGTTGATCCCCGTCTGGCTTAATGTTTCATCCAGGGCCTTTTGCAGTTTGCCGCTGCCGCGGGCCACACAACAGGAACCCAGGCCGAGGCGGATCTCGCCGCCGGGGCTAACTTGTGCAGCTTTCGATTTGACTGCTTTGGCCCCTTCGGCGGCCCTGGCCTTTTCGTGCCTGAGATAATCGCTGAGAACCGTGGAAACCGAGTCGGGAGTAAGATGGCCGTATGTGACCTGGCCGATCTGAACGGCCGGCGCCAGCGTGCAACAGCCTAAGCACGCTATTCTTTCAACGGTAAACAGTTTGTCCGAGTCGGTATCATCGTCATCGGGAATATTCAGGTGCCGCCGAAACGCATCGTATATCTGCTCGGCGCCTTTGACGTGACAAGCGGTGCCGACGCAGACGTTAACGATGTGCCGGCCGGCCGGGCGATGTCTGAACAGGTTGTAGAAAGTCGAGACGCCGGCAATCGACGCCGGAGTAATCTCAGTCAGCTCACAGATACGCTCGAGCGCTTCTTTGGGCAGGTAGCCGAACTCGCCTTGAACGGCCTGGAGTATCTCGAGCACTTTCTCTTTCGCCGTGCCGATTCTCTCGACTGCCTGGTCAATAAATGTCAAATCCAATTCACTCATACGGATAATCGCGCCCAATCGCTGTCAAGGCTCCTGTTTTGCTTCGCTCCCTATACAGTACAGATTCTCCAGCCCGCGGATGTAGATGCGTCCGTCGGCAAAGGCCGGTGAGGCATGACACTTCTCACCCAGCTTGCATTTGGCCAGTTCTTTGTATTTCGGCTTGTATTCAGCGATGTGCATGACGCCGTCGTCGTCGAGCAGATACAGGCTGTCACCAACCAGACTCGGCGAGGCCAGTGTATATGCCTTCAAATCCTCCTCCCACAGCATCGTTCCATCCGAGGTCTTGTGGCAGCATAGCAGGCCGTCGCCCAGCAGAAAGATGTACTCACCGTCACTTACCGGCGAGCAGATGTCCGGCCCGCCCTCGTCGTTGATCCATGCGACATGAGTTTTGGTAACATCACCCCGGCCGTCGGCGCGGATGGCAGCCAAATGTGTATATGGCTCTATGACAAATACCATTCCGTTCGCATAAATCGGCGTCGAGGCAATATCGCCGGCCAGGCATTGCGCCTTCCAGAGTTCTGCGCCGTTGGCCGGATCGTACGCTATGACCCAGGGATCGGCGCAGGTTATTAGCTGATGTGCGTCCCCGACCTCGGTAACAACCGGCGAGCTCCATGAATTTGCTACCGGCCGCTTCGTTTTCCATACTATGTTGCCTGAGAATCCGTCCAGAGCGATCAGCTCGGAGATTCCGTCCTCGGCGCCTCCCTGGTCAAATTGGACCAAGACCAAATTTCGGTATATCGCCAGCGAGGCTGCGTATCCGTAGATGCTTTCGGGTATCCCCAGGCTTTTCTCCCATATCTTTCGCCCGGTGAAGTCGAAGCAGCCAACATCGCCGGTGACAAAAATGGCGCAAACCCATCGGCCGTTCGTCACGACCGTAGGCGTGGCATAACCCGTGTCCGACATCGGCTCATAGGGATCTTCATCGTCTTTGACGGGCACACGCGTGACGTCCCCCGTCCAGAGCAGATCGCCCGAGTCAGCGTCGAAACCGTAAACCTGCAGATCGTTCGGATCGCCGCCGGAGAGGAAAACCCGGTCGCCCCAGACGACAGGTGAACTGTTGCCGGGCAGCGGCACTTTGGTCTTCCATAGAATCCCTCGGCCCGTTTCACCGTCCCAGTCAGTCGGTACGTTTGCATGGGTGCTTATTCCCTGCCCGCCAGACCCGCGGAAGGATGGCCAGGGCGAAGAGACACTCGCCCCGTCCGCCTGGGTCAGATCAATGCTCGGCCCCATCATCAGCAGCAGAACGCCGGCGGCCAATATTACCACACCGGTAGTAACGGCCCATCGACTCCACCTCGCCTCGCGGACCTGTCCGTTGCGCTCGTCAGCCGGCAAAGGTCGGGCCGGAAGTTTCTTCTTGAAGGCGCCGGCCCACTTTACACCGATCAGGAATACCACGATGCCGCCGAGAAGCAGATAGCCGCCTCGGTGGGCATAAGCCAGATGATGCATCTTTTGATGCCTGAACTGCAAATCTGCTAATCGGATCCTCAACGGGAGCTGCTCATTGTCGGGCTGCGTGCCAATTGCTGCTTTCATCGCCAACAACTCCTCTTCCAGCCTGGGTAGATTTATCCTTGCCTGGACATAATTGACCGTCATCAGTACAAGCACAATCAGGGAAAATCCCCCTCCGATGATGGCTGTCCAGACAGCGCATCTGCGCCACGGATTCTGCTCTTCGGTATTTCCTGCCGTCTGTTCAGTATTGGCATTCATTTGAGTTATCCAATCGTTTCGTTTGCTTTATTGAGCCTGACGTGCTCTCTCGGGCAGTATTTGAAACACCGACCGCACGCCAAGCAGCCTGCCCTCTCGGCTTCGTAGTCGGTCCTTCGCCGCCAGACGGACAGGCCGATTAGTTTAAGCCCGATCACCAGCCCTATGAATCCTCCAAGTATCCAGCCGCCCAGCCCGAAATCGGCGCGGATGCTCGAAGCCTCGCCGTAAAGCTCTTTGATTTCTTTTCCGGACGCCCTGAAGGCCAGGCTGGCGTCGGTGGTCCCCTCTTCTTTGCCGGTCTCTTCCAACTGGACTCGCTCGGCGAGCCTGACTGTTTCGTGCATGCGCGCCGTGACCTGCCTGAGACCGGACACCATCCATCCGCCCGAGAATATCAATACGGGCAAAAGAAGAATCAAAAACGCCAGCCGCTTCTTGCTCTTGATATAGATATCTGCCGGCCATTCGGTTGCCGGCTCTCTTATAGCACCGAAAGGACACGAGTCTTCGCACAGCTTGCAGTGAACACACTCGTCGGGCGTAATTGTCACCCGCCATCTTGAGAGCCGTGACAGTTGTCTGAGAATCACGCCGTACGGGCACACAAACCGGCAGTAGGGCCTTCCCACGAAGACGCCTACGAGCAAAAAGCACACTCCGAGTATCAGAATATTCAAACTGCCTGTTAAACGGAAGAACGAAATAAACGGATCATACCTGCAAATCAGGAAAGCGCTGCCCGTTGCCGCGAATAAAACCGCCGCTCCCAAATAGATATACGCGAACAGCCGCAATGCACTTTCGGCCCACCTCGGCACCCGGACCGGACGCAACAGCACCACATCCTGTATCGCTCCCAATGGGCAGACCGCTGCACAGAAAGCCCTTCCGAAGAACAGCGTAAACACAAGCGGCAGCAGAAAAAACGCCAGGATTACAACCGGTACGGCATAGTCCCGGTCGAAAATTGACAAGACTATATTCTGGATTGCCCCTATCGGGCAGACACAACCTTCCCGCCAGAAGCCAAAGTAGAACAACGAAAACAGCATCAGGATAAACACCGCCCGCCGGCTGCGCTTCCTCAAGACCAGGTATGACGACAGACCAAGTGCCGCCAGGAGCACTACGGCATCGATGTACTCGTACACGTCCTGACGAGGGCCGGGAGTGGTCGGGCTTGGTATTACATGATGGGTCTCGACGAAATCAGGCGGGGGAAAGCGTTCGATCCCCGAGGCCACAGCGCACAGAACTACCGACAGAACCATGCCGATTACAATGTTGCCGGGACGTATCATTAAGCGTGGTCCACCTTTTTAAGTAGATAAGGCTCGTCGGCGGGGACCCGCTTGAACGCCGCTGAGGGACAAGCAACGGCAATGGAACACTCATTGCAATTCAGACAACGGTCCTGGCGGACCTGAAGGAACAGCGAGCCGTTCCCGAAGGCGGCGCAGCCCTTGACACACTTGGCACAGCCGATACAGAGTGATTCGTCGATTGTGTACTCGAAGTACGGTTCCTCCACAAATATTCGTTCTATCGCGCCGGTGGGACAAAGCTCATTTTCGGCGCCGGTGTCCAGGCCTGTCGCCCCCAGCTCGAAATAGCCCGGGCAGTGATCGCAATATCCGCATATCGCGTAAACCTGAACGCACTTGACGGCAGAGTCCTCCAGCACGCAGCAGGTAGCGCAGTTGTCGCACGCCACACAAAGAGCAGGATCGATCTGCCAGACCATGTCGGTTTTCCGGTTCTTATGGGCCGAGGTCCCGGCCACCATCCCCAGTGCAGCCAGGCAGCCTCCCCACAGACCGTCTTTGAGCAGGTTGCGCCTGTTGATTGTTTTATTATCCTCTGTCATTTTCTACTCCCGCCGAAGTTTCTCTCGCCGATAAAGCCGCAGGCAGACCGCACCGCTCCAGAACCTCACAGCCAGTGCAGTGTCCACTGTTAATGCACTTGCCCTCGCGCACCAGTCGCCGTCTCTTGGCAACTATGCCCGCCCCGCCGGCCGTCAGAAGTCCTAAAGCGACATATCGCAGCACTCCGGCAAACAGCTCTCTGCGATTTTGACTCTGTCCAAAACGTTTTCTCATTAGCGGCCCTTCATCCTGGTGAACACTCTGACAATATTCTTGATGGTGTCGAGCACTAACACGCGTCCCGCCGCATCGACAGTCACATCGAAACCGCCCGCCTGACACTCCTCCGGCAGGTTGCAAACCCTCAATTCGCCGTCCCTGACCAACTGCTTGGGGCCGGCCACGACGCCCTGGAATTCTCCGTCGGCGTCATAGACTTTCACTCTGACCAGGCCCTTCTCACAGGTAACATAGCCGCCCCCCGGCAGCATGGCGATATTCACGGGATTGCAGCATCCGCAGAAGCCCTCGATCGCAACCGAAGCCTTGCCCCATGAAAACTCAAAATCCCCGTCGGACGTGTATGTCTCGACGCGGAGACGGCCGGGATTGACGACTCGAAGCAGGCCGTCCCTGGAAATAACCAGGTCGAAATAGGCACTTGGGATTACGAATCCTGGCACGTTTCTCTCAGGGTCTTTCCTGCCAATGTGCTTTACAACGTTGCCCGCCGCATCATAGTGGACGATTATGCGGTTGCCCGCATCGGCAACGAAAACATCGTCCCGTGAGACGGCAATACTCGTCAATATCGCATCATCCCCCAGACTGTCCCACCTCGCCCGGCGCTGGCCCTGAGCATTGTAGATTTCCACGTGGTCCTTTAGCCCGACAAATACATCGCCGTCGGCCGCAACGGTCAGGCATCGCGGCATATCGGCAAGCTTGATCTCACCCAGCAGATCGCCGCTCGCCGAAAACATGCGAATTGATCTGTCGCCGGCCACGTAGATCGAGCCGGTCGAGTCCAAAGCTATTGCGTGCGATTCGGCAAAGCCGGTGACAATCGCCCTGGCCGATTCTTCGTAGAGAATCAGGTTGGGATCGACGTGCGCCAGCTCTTTGATATCGTATGCAAATTCTTTTACGCCTTTGTTGCCGAGCACGTCCAGCCCGACAACGGCGATAATGCCGACCACAACTGCCAGCGCAATGAGCACACCGACCAAGATGTTGATATTTAGTTTTCCTGATGTACTGTTCATATTGGCACCTCAGTCGCTTCTAAAAGCGAATCATTATAGCACAAAAAGCGTTTCTCTTCAACGCAGCGGTCCTACTGCCCGGATATGTCAAGGCATACCATTTGGTTCATGTCGCGTGCAATCAGCCTGCCGGACGCAATCGCCAACGGGCCCCACGATTCGTGCCCGTCCATCACCTTTGCCTTGGCAAGCTCGACGTAGCCGGACCCGCCGGGCTTGACTAAGCTCAGTTCTCCCGAGTCGTTCATAATGTAGATTAGTCCGTTGGCGATAGTGAACGGGCCATGACCAAACTTGTTGGCGCTTGTGCTGGTCCAGACGACGTTGCCCTCCAGGTCAAGGCAGATCAGTTGCTCATCCCGCACGACCGGACTGACCCCGTAGATATAGCCCTCGTAAAGGATCGGAGTCTGCTGCATTGAGCCAAACACGTCCGTCGGATGGAGAAACTGCGGTTCGGCAGTAATCCGGCCATCGACCTCGGTAAGTCGCAGCATCATGCAGCCGCGTTCATACTCGTTGTAGCCGGCTGTGAGAAATATCCTGTCTCGGCCCACAACAACCGGCATCGGGACACTGTAGCCTACTTTCCACTCTTCGGTCTTCCACAGGACGCTGCCGTCCTTGGCCGAGACGCCTACGACTCCCCCCTTCTTGTTGTTGCCGCCGCTATATATGTAAAAACGCTTACCGCCAAACTCCATGGGAACGATAGACGAATGAGTCATTAGCCAGCCGTCCGGATTGGGCGTTTGCCAGACGATCTCGCCGCTCTCGCAATCGACAGCCATCATCAGGACGCCACCCTCAAGAGCAGTAATTTCGTTGCTGTCGGCGACGTTGATGTTGCCTGCCGGGGCGACGATAGCCTTGTCATCCTCGATTACCGGGCACTGCGCCGTGTACCACATGGGTATTTTCGTGCCGAATTCCCTGACAAGGTTGAACATCCAGCGAAAATTGCCCGTCGTCGAATCCAGACACGTCACGTGACCTTTGGGCCCCATTGTAACGACGTATTTCTCCGTCACTGTCGGCACAGTCCGGCTCATGCCGTGATTGCGTTTTATCTTGACCGGATAGGAGTACCGCCAGATATCCCTGCCGTTCGCGAGCGACAGGCATCGAACTACGTCCGCCTGAGCCTCGCGGTCATAATCCATGACATAAACCCGCCCGGCAAAGATAGCCGCGCCGGCGAAACCTTCCCCGACCTCAATAGACCAAAGGACCTTGGGGCCTTCCGCGGGCCATGTTTTTGCAAGGGGTACATCCTCGGTGCTTATTGCGTCGAAGTTTGCCCCCCTGAATCTGGGCCACGCACCGGGCAGATCCGCCGGAACGCCATCGAATGCGGCCAGTGCGCCCGTTATCTTTATAGGCTCGTTGGCGTCAACGATCTCTATTGGTCTGCCGTCGCGGCCAGGCAGCCGCTGGGTGAAGTCCACACCTGCGTCGGCGCTAAGCCATACGTACAGCAATACCACCGCCGCAGTGGCTAAGCCAAAAGGTATCGTCTTTGCAATAGCAGATTTTTTCATGCACTCCCCGCCGGGACTTCGCTGCATCTACTCATTTCTAAGCGCCTCCAGCATTTTTCCGCTCAGCGCGAAGGTCGCTGCAACCCATATCCATACCACGCCGCTCAGGGCAATGCCGGCTACCGTCAGCGCCAGTGAAGCATACGGCACAGACGCCCCGGGCGACCTCAGAGCGGGACCGGCGGCAACCAGCGCTGCGACCACTCCACATAGCAGGCCGCCGAGCATAAGCCCGGCGTGCTCATAAAAAACCATGCGTTTCAACGTCATCTTATTAAATCCTACGGCCCGCAGCATTGCAAGTTCATTTCGCCTCTCGAGCATGTTGCGCAGCACGACAAGCCCCAGCCCCAAACTGCCGAGAATAAGCCCCAGACCGCCCAAAATCTGAAATATCGAGAGGTATCTGTTCTCGACCTCGCTAAAGGCAGCCAGCCGCCGCCGGGCCGACGTTAGCCCCAATCCGAAATCGCTCAACCGGGCCGAAAGATGGTCGGCCACCTGCTCGAGTCTCGCGTCGGGAGCATCGACCAGCAGCAATCGATACCCTTCCTCCGACGGAAAACGCTCTACAAACCGATCCTCGGTAATAAGTAAGCTGCCCTGGAAGATCGAGTTCTCCAGCATTCCGACGAGCCGAACCCGAAATTTCCGCCCCTTCTCGTCGCTGTACTCGATTTCGCCCCCGAGAGACTTGCCCAGCGCCCATTTGATAGTGGCATAATCACCTATAGCCGGCACAACGTCGTCATCTTCGCGGCTGTTGAGCAGGTTCCAGTTGGCTTCGGCCTCCCTTCCGGCAAAACTAAAAGAGCCGCGATTCAGCAATCGATTGGGCCGGACACCAAGCAGCCGGGGCGTCTGCGCCCGATTGAGATTGAAACAGCTCGCATCATCCCCATCCCGGACGCGCAGTTGAAGCACCTCGACACCTTCGAGGACGTCGTTGTCAACAACCAATGATTCACGGCCGGAATCGGTGTTCAGATCATGCAGAATCCCTATTGACGACTCACCAAACAGCGTAAATCCGCCGGTGCCCGAGTCGCGCCTATCGGCGTGGGCCAGCGGATCGTGCCTGAATGCCTCGACGGCTATGACCAGAAAGATGCCGCAGGCGAGCAAGGCGACAACCGCTAAACTCCGGCCGCTTCGTCTTGTAGAATTGCGCAGTCCCAGCCCGCCAAGCGATAAAGCCGGCGCCTTCCATCTGCCCGCTATCATCTTCAGCAATGCTGAGGTAAGTGCAAGCCCGGCAGTCAAAAGCAAGGCCCCGGCCCCGAAAAACGCCCCAGCCACGGCGCCGCTGTCGCCGGTTCCCACAGCGGCAAGCAGCACCAGCGCCCCGGCAGTTGCGATTACGGCAATAATCAGTCCGAGCCTGCCCCGTGATGTCGATGCAGCCGTGATGAACTGCCACCGCGCCACCCCGGCCAGAAGCTCGCGGGCGGGCCGGGCGACCTGCCTGCGCAGAGTCAGCCATATCGCAATCACCGAGATCGCAACGGCAACCGACGCACCGGCAATCAAGGTGAGTGGTTTCGCGTGGAAATACATCGTCGAGCCGCTCGTCACCCCCGAAAGCACGTAGATCATGATCTTGGTGTAGAGCAGCGCCGCTGCCGTTCCGCCGATTGCTCCAAGCAGCGCCACCGCCGCACCTTCAATTAACAGCAGCCGCCTTACCATCCCCGGTACGAGGCCGACCGCCAGCAACATCCCGACTTGCTCGCTGCGGCTCTCGACGCCGAACACAAACTGAAGGCCCGTCAGGACGACCGCCGCAACTATAAGAAAAATGCTAAGGCCCAGGAACAGCCAGCCGAAATAAGTCCCTTCGGCCCCCGCTTTTGTGCCGAGCCGGCGCACAGGCTGAAAGAACAACCCCAGAGAAGCAGGATCGACGGCACCGAGCAAAGTCCGCTCGATTTTCTCCCGCGCCTTGTCGCCGGCCGGATATCGCACCGCCGTCAGGTCCCCATACCTGTTGGCCCATATAGCCCGGCCGGCCTTTAGCGTGATAAAGGCCTTGGGCGTGCCGCGATACTCGTCCCAGTAGGCTTCATCCTCCTCGTGAATTTTGTCGAGGTCGATATCGATTCCAGGCTCCCAATCCCTGCAATTGTCGGCATCCGCCAGGCCCGGAAAGTCCGGCATCAATTCAGGATCCACCGCCGGCCCTTCCATCGGCAATATTTTCCGGATCGTGAAGGCGGACTTTTTCTCCACGAGTTTCCTCATAGGCCCAACGACGAAATAGGTGATTTCCATCGAATCGCCTTCTTTGGCCCGGAGGTCATCGGCAAGCCACTTGTTTATCAGGATCTCGCCGTCGCGCATGTCGGAGGCAATGAGACTGCCTCGGCCGTCTGCCGGCGCCATTGCGGCCACAATGGAGTACGGAGTCGTTCTGTCACCGACACGAAGCTCGTTGACGAAATAGGTCAGAATTCCAACAGCGCCGTCGGCGGCGTGGGTCGCGGCGGCAGATATAGAGCGGTCGATGAAGATTCTGCCGCTGCGCATCTCGAGTGACTTCTGCCGGTCAAGCGTCCGAAGCTCGATGCCTGCGTCAGCAAGCCGCCATCGCTTCTTGATCGCAGCATTGGCCCGATCAACGGTTATGCTGTCTTCCCGGTCCGCTGCCGCCAAAAGCATGTTCGCCCGGCCGCTGCGCTGCGTATTGTCCTGGAGCCACCGGATCGGCACAAAAACGTTCAGCGGCGCGATTTGGTTGGCCTGGAGGCTGAATCGGCCGAACTGCGCCTTGCCGGCAACCGCCCGCACCGTCGGTCGAAAAAGGACGGACAAATCCGAATCCGGCGTCAGGGGTACCTCACGCGGCATAAGACCGGGTTTTTCAATCCGAAGCTTAACTTCGTCGCCGGGTCCTACGCTTAGTCTTTCGGCCAGCGGTTCGTTGAGAACGACGCCCTGGGTCCAATCCCGCCAAAAATCCCCGGCATCCTCCTTCGCTCCGATCTCGAAAAATCGCTCGTCGACGCCGAGTACATCGACCCTGTTTGCCAGCCTTGTGCCGTCGCTGTTGGCTATCATGCCGCGCAGCCGCAATACGGACGCTACGGGGACGTTCAACTCATCCGACAGCTCATCTGCCAGAGCGGCCCCGAAAAATCTGTTCTGTGAGACAAGAGCAAGCTGTGTCGCTCCCAGCCGGGCATCAACCATCATCATGAGGCTGTGCCGCACCGAATCACCCACAACCAAAGCGCCCGTCAGCACGGCTGTGCTAACGGTCACGGCGAGCAGCACCCCCAGGTTCGTCCGCCAGTAGAAGCCGAGACTCTTTTTGACAAGTCTCCACAGATTCATGTCCCGCTCCTGCTTTCCAACAGGCCGTCGTTCAATTCCATCACCTGCCCCATCTGCTCGGCGAGCTTGAGCGAATGTGTCACGACAATCAGCGTCACCTGTTCGCTGCGGTTTAGCTCGATAAGCAGATCGGCTATGTTCTCGGAAGCATCCTTGTCTAATGACCCGGTCGGCTCATCGGCAAGCAGCAGTTTGGGGCTGTTAATCAAAGCCCTTACAACCGCCACGCGTTGGCGTTGTCCCCCGGAAAGCTCGCCCGGACGATACAGCATGAAATCCCTTAGCCCCACACGCTCCAGCAGACTCTTCGCCCTCTCGCTGAATTCTTTCGTTGAGGGACGGTTTTTGTCGGCAAGCGTCGGCACCAAAACATTTTCGAGCACCGTACACTGCGGCAGAAGATGATGTAATTGAAAAACAAATCCGATTTCTTTATTGCGGATTCTTGCAAGCTCGATCTCATCCAGCCCGGCAAGATCTTTGCCGTCAAACAGCACGTGTCCATGCGTTGGACGATCGAGAGCGCCGATGATGTTGAGCAGCGTGCTCTTGCCGCTGCCGGAAGGGCCGACTATCACGAGTGATTGGCCTTTCTCGACCTTCAACGTTATGTCCTTCAGTACACGGACGCCCGCTGTATCCCCCGGCGCCGGGTAACTCTTCCCCACGTCAACAAGTTCGAGCATAATCGTCCTTACACAAACTGTTTTGCGATTTCACCGTATGTACGCACCATTTCCCGGGCGGTTTGCTCAATATTGAATTTTTCAAAAACTGCGGTTCTGCCCTGCTTTCCCAGCTTTCGCGCATGGTCCGGTTCGAGCAACAGCGGTCCTATCACATCAGCCAGAGCATCGGGATTGTTAGGCTCGCACAGCACTCCGCCGCCGGTGATTTCCAGCAGCTCCGGGAACACGCCGCTGGCAGGCTCTACGACCGGCACACCGGCTGCGAGGGCCTCAAGCACGTACAAACCATAAGCAACGGGCTGTTTCTCAGGCACCGAGAGTACCGAGATGCTCTGCAGGAAGGCGAGCCTGGCCGGTCCGTCGAATTCAGGCAGAAACTCCACGTCGTCAACCATGCCGCAAGAGCTTAGTTTTCGTTGAATCCGATCCAGGAAAGCTTTGTCGTCGGATCTTTGGCCGCCGGTTATGCGCAGTTTCGCCTCTCTCAATCCGTCCCTTTTCTTCAGGTTGATAAATGCGTCAACCAGTGTGTCCAGACCACGGTCGGAGCAGGTCCTCGAAAGATAGCCAATTGTCGGGACCTCAGGGCCGGGTTGGAGTGATTCGTACCCCTCTAAGGAAATGCCTGTATATACTACGTGAACTCGTTCAGGGGCGAAGCCAAGTCTCTTGCGCATAGCGTCCGCATAATATTTGCTCACGGCTACAAAGGCATTCACATCGTTCGACTGCTCGGCGATTACTTCCCAGGCTTGTTCGGAATACGGCGACGACAATCCGTCCAGAAATCCGTCCTCGTCCTGGAGCAGGCACACTACCGGCACACCAAGTTTCTGCCTGATGGGCGCAGCCAGGCCAACCAGCAGAATGTTGGACAGGCATACGACGTCAGGTTTGTTCTCTTGTGTACCGAGCCATTCGACAAGCCTGTTCAGCTCCTTTATCTGCTGTCCCTTTTCCCCGCGCAACATCGAGAGCGTCGTCTCTCCCAAATCTCTGGCGCTGGTCATTCCGGCTTTTCGGCCGATCCAGCTCAGCAGCTTCGGCGAATCTAACATACGGTCGAGCCATCGCGGGGTTTTTCTAAATAGCGCCGACTTCTGCTGAAGGTACACGTTAAGCCCCCCGAAGAAAATCGGGGAGACGTGCGACGAAACGCTTTGCTCGATCTGCAACGGCAGGTAAAGCGGGACCATCAGCACATCGTGCCCCAGCTTCAGCATCGCCCTGACCAGCGTGGCGTCGCGCAGGCAGTTCTCACAATAAAAGCTGTCGCCAGCGCTCGGGGTAATCTGGACAATTCGCATAGGTTTCCACTTCTGTTCTATTCTTCGGGACCGAACGCGTACACGTAACCGTCATCACAGCCTACAACCACCATCCCCTTTGCCACCGCTGGCGAGGAAGTGACCGCCTGGCCGATTTCGTATGACCAGACTTTGCTTCCGTCCGAGAGCCTTATCATATAGAGCCGTCCGTCTTCCGAACCTACGACTATTTTGTCGCCGCAGATCGCCGGCGAGCTGTCAACCTCGCCGAGCGTCTGGAATGTCCAGACGGCTTTTCCGTCGTCGCGACCGAGACAATGCACACGTTTGTCGCGCCCTCCTACTACAACGACGTCCTCGCCGATTGCAGGCGAAGAGAAGAACGGCGAATCACTGTCCTTGTACTCCCAGATAATCTTGCCGGCGGCAATATCGGCCCTGATGAACACGTTGTCGTAATTGCCGACATATACCTGCCCATCCACAAATGCCGCCGAGGCGGCGATATACGAGCCGCTGTCAATCTCGCTTACTTTGCTGCCGTCAGTCAGAGACACGACGTGAATCAGGGCATCGCAGCCGCCAAAGACGGTTTTTTGGTCATCGACCGCGGGCGAGCCGTTGATGTAGTTATCGGTCTCGTACGTCCACACCGCTTCTCCGGTTGCCGAATCTACGCAGTGCAGGATATTGTCATAGCTGCCCACGAGTATCCATATCTTCTCGCCATCGGGGGAGCGTGTCCAATTGGCGGCTCCGAGGATTTCTCCGTCGGTCTCGTATTTCCACTTGAACGAGCCGGTCCCGGCATCCAGAGCGTACAGCAAGCCGTCCGAGCATCCGAAATAAACCGACCCGGCAATCACACAAGGTGTCGCTTCAATGGCATCGGGGGCCTTATATGCCCAGACCTGGTTTCCATTTGCTAATTCGATCGCATACATATTGCCGTCCGATGAGCCTACAAAAACGCGGTCATCGACGATTACGGGGGATGATTTGATCTGGTCGTCCGTTTTGAATTTCCATACGACTTTCAGCGAATCGGGCAGACTTGGGGCGGCTCTGCCTGACAGGCCCTGCCCGCCGTGAAACATGGGCCAGTCTGGTCCGCTCCGGAGCGTTGCCTTTGGCTGTTCGGCCTCCACGGCGGTCTGCCTGTAGCCGGATTCAGACCGATAGACGATCATCAACGCGAGAATCACGCACGGCACCAGTACAATAATCGCCGCCAATATGGCTATTACCGGAGTTTTCATGGCGGCAATGATAACTTATTAGCTCAATTGAGACAATAGAGCCGTCCGGACAGACAGCAATTTCTCATGGGGCAGGCGTTGCTTGTGTGAATAATGCTTCGTAAGGGCTTGAATTTCGTGTGATCTACTTAGTCTTAGCTGGTTCTTGCTCAGCGGAATCTTCGGTGACATACTGGCCTCTGGCCCCTGCGATGAGCTTGAGCATTTGATCGGCCTGACTTTGAATCTCGGGATCGGCGTTTGTTACCCGATAATTCCACTTGCTGAATTGTTTGTTCAAGAGCTTCCGGGTCATTTCTTTGCTCATATCCGAGGTAATTCCAAGCACATCCTCGACATCCAGGGCTTCGTGCATGTTAACCGGAAGGGCTTTTTCCATCATGGCGCGGAACCTGTCGGAATCGATTTCGAGCCAGTTTGCCATGCCCTTTAGGACGGCGATTTCTTCGCTGCTAACCGTTCCGCTGGCCTGGGCCACGCACAGGCAAAGGCTCAGGATATCACAACGCTGCGCAACAGATGCGATCTCAACAATTTCATCGCAGAGACCGTACATGTCGAATTTGCTGCCTTTGCTGAAAAAAGCAACGGTCGTGTTCAGAGCCGTGTCGAGTTGTTGCCGCGCTTGATTGGAACCCGGTCCCGAATTGTCCAGAATATTGTCCCTTGCCCAGTTTTTTATGAGTTCGACCTCGCATTCATAAAGTTTGTTGTTTGCGGCACTGACGGCGAATGCCAGGGCGACCGCAAGGACATTTGTTCGCTCGGTATTTTCCTGCAAATCCATATAGCCGTCGGAACGGTTTTTGTAGGCAAACGTGCACTGGGAATGAGCAAGCGCCTGGTTGTCGTTGGCGGACAGTATTGATATATTGAACTGCAGGCTCCTTCCTCCTTTGCGGGGATATACCTGCCTGTTGGCGGGTAGTTTGGCGACGGGGGTCCAGTTCGACAACATAGTGACCTTTTGGTTTTGGGGAAGCCTTCCGAGATCGGCCTCGTGACAAAACTCCGGGGCTTCCGATTCGGCCGGGGGCGTCCCATTTTTGTTGCCGGAGCGCACCGGTTTGGATTCGGACGGGCCGTCAGTGATATCCAGAATCGAGACTCTCAAGATTGCGTTGTTCATGTCATCCGGCACATGAATTGTGCCGCAAATCTCCACACCGAAAGCATCGAGGCTAATGTTGTTCTCTGTTACTTCCGTCAGTTGGATACGACAATTGAGAGCGGTCATATCAGGCGATGCGGCGAATTCCTGGGCACGCGGACTTTGACGTTCAATGTTCCCTCTGAATGGCGCAGGAGATCCGGGCCGGCCCGCCGGGGGTTTCGCTACTCCGGTCTTGATTTTACCCGCCAATCCGGAGAGTTTGGAACGATCGCGCAATCCGGGAAAAATCACAACCGCAGACGCCACCAGCAAAACCAAGATTATAATCAGAAAAAGGCTCATAAAAATACCTGCATACTTACTATAGTTATTCGACTTTCGACTTACTGACGGCAGACTGTTGCATTTCACTTTGTTTTACATCGCTCTGAGACATCGTACCGTCCTGGCCCAGGCGAAGATCGACCTCAAGGACTTTGTCTGATTCGAGGTCCTCGAATTTGCAGCGCATTCTCTGGTTTACGTCATAGCCGTAAGTGACTTTAATCGGACATCCCGCCAACCTGTCGGGAGGCAGCTCAAATTTGTGCGTTGCAATCTTCCTTATGTAATCGACATCAGCGTCTTCTCCCTGTGTTATGGTCACCTCTACCGCATCCTGGCCATCGGTGACAGTGTAGAACGTTTGTGACGCTTCACAGGGCAGCGGTGTGTTCTTCTGCAGGATGATGCGATTCTCAATTATGCGCCTGCCCGTTTCCTTGTCAATAGGAGCGCAAACCGTGCCGTAGCTGTGATTGCAGACGTCCGTGAGGTTAATGTCCCCGAGTCCTCTGGCGACACCCGCCGGCACAATGTCGGGCGTTTCCCTGAGCGTCGTCAATCCGGCGTGCAAAGCGGCGCCGAGGGCGACACATTCATCGACATTTACCGCCGTCTCCGGTAGAAATCCAAACAATTTCTCGAGCCGCTGCCGGACCAATGGTATGCGAGTGCTGCCGCCGACCAGCAGCACCTTATCGATCGCTCCGGGTTCGATGCAGGCCTCTTCAAGGGCCACCTCTACCAGTATATCCGCACGATTCATCAACTCGGTAATGGCCTGCTCGAACATCTCGCGTGTTATTTCCACTCGCAAGTTGCCCGCGGGGCCGTAGAGCATTTTCTTTGCGACGCTGCGACGCGACAATGTCTTTTTTATGTCCTCGGCCTCATCCTCACACTTTGCCCTGTCCTCTTCGGAAGATATCAACTCGGCGTCGAATTTGTCTCGGTACATCTGTTCCAGCAGTTCCACAACCCTGTGGTCAAAGTCAACACCGCCGAGCGCGTGATCGCCTTGCGAGCAGACAATGTCCATCTGCCGGCCTTTGACGTCCATTATGGTTACATCGAACGTTCCGCCGCCAAGGTCATATACCAGGACTTTTCCTGAGACCGTGCACGTTGTGGCATAATACAGGGCGGCAGCCACTGGTTCGTTGACGATTCCGATCACGTTGAGGCCCGCCATATTCCCGGCTTCCATGGTGGCTTTTCTTCGAACTTCGTCAAAGTGTGCCGGGACGGAAACAACGGCATCATGAATCTTACGATCCTCCCCCGAGCAGTCCTGCCTGAGCTTCTTGAGAATCAGCGCCGACAGTTCCAAAGGTGTCCAGTCTTTTGAGTCGATATTTTTGCGATAGCTCACATCACCCATGTGGCGCTTTACCCAGCGAACGGACCTGTTGGCATTCAGATGACGCGAGTTGACCGCTTCAATACCAACGCGGACTACGTCAGGGTTTTCTTCATCAAAGAAAATCACTGACGGCGTGAGTCTTTCACCATCCGCGTTTGGAATTATCTCCGGCTTGCCGATGGCGTTGAGAGCTGCCAACGCCGAGAAAGTCGTGCCGAGATCTATTCCCGCTATAGTAGCCATTGTACACCCCTTATTTTACGATTCGGTTATCGTGACTCGATTCACGATTCAATATTCACGCAAATAGTTTTACTTGAGCGGTACGCACTACCTTGACGTTCCCCTCGTTGATAAAATACTGATAGCCCGGCCTGATGACGTCGGCAATTCTGCCGGCCTGCTTCGGGTCATCAGAGCTCTGCTTTTCCTTGATTGCTTCGGCATACTTTTCCTGCCCACGATATTCACTGTTTATTTCGGGCTTATATTGCTCGATGCCGCTCGACTCCAAAGCAAAGATCAACTCGTCGCGCACCTCCTCAAGATGGACCGCGCTGTCGCCATCTCCGTTCAGCCGGTTAATACGGCCGTCCAGATTGTCTATACAGCGAATAACACGCAGGCAAAAAGTCCTGATAATGTTCCAGTCATAGCCGTCCTGGAGCTTTTCCAGTCTGTCCTGTTGGTGGGAGGTATATTCACGAATTGCCGTAACCTGCTCACTGAGTGCGCTCAGAGTGTTGTCGAGCTGCTCTGAAGACCCCTCCTCCTGCGGTTCCTTGGACTTGGTGGAGTCCTTCAGGGCGGCAGCTTTTTCGTCAGAGATCATCACGGCAATTTTATCAGCCTCGTCGGAAATCTTCTTTATCTGCTCGGCCTCTGCCTTGACTACCTTGGCAGCAGCAGTAGCAACCGGAAGCTTCCGATGTTTTTCGTCTTCACCGTCTCCAGACAATTGTTTTTTGGCTTTCGGCTTCGACTGCGGACTTTTTCCCCGGCCCGGAACCTGCTGCTTTCTGGTCTTGACATGCTTCAGTTCTTCAAGACCGCCGGCGGACAATTGCTTCGAGCCGGAGGAACCCTTGAAAATTATCCGGACCATGCACAGCAGCAGCCACCAGATGTAGATTAGTCCTCCCATCAATGTGCACACGGCAGAACCGATGAAAACTTGCCGTCTCTGCCCTTTTTGCTTCCTGTACTCGACCACGTGCTGCTGCCAGTTATCGCCGTAGAGAACATCTGAGAACGGACTGGCGGTTATTTCACCGGCCGCCAATTCGGCCATATCGGCTCTGAGTCTCTCCTGCTCTTCACGCTGTAGCTGAGTTCTCGACTTGGGATTGCCGTCCTCGTCCAATAGAAGGGGTAGCTGCGCCCGCTCTTGAGGCGGTAACAGCAACCACTTATCGTACTGCTTTTGATATTCAGCGGTCCGGTCACTGTACTTTAACTTGTAGAGGGCAGCTTCCCTCTCATCCTTTCTGTCTTCGGCGAGCGCCCACCCAAGCGCCGAGACGCCGGCAATAAGCAGTAAGGAAGCAGTTATAGCAAGTTTCTTGCCCATAATCTCAAATTTCAATTATTAACTAATGGCTCAGATGCGCGGCCTGACAGGCATCACGTACATCTGCAATCGCACTCTCATCATCAGTCGGAACCAATGTTCTCGACAAAATCTTCATCCTCATTCGTGCCGTACACTTTGGTAACACGCAGCACTTCTTCCATTGTCGTCATACCCTGCTTGACCTTTAGAATCCCGTCATCGTACAGGCTCCGCCGGTCGCTCTCGTGAAAGGCCCGGCGCATGTTGTTCACCGATGAGTCCTTGTTAATCATATCTCTAAACAGCTCATCAATGACCAGGAACTCGTAGATGCCGACCCGGCCTACATAGCCCGACCCCCGGCACTGGTCACAGCCGGCGCCGTGAAAAATCTGTCCCGTCTTGATCCCCTCCGACTTCACATACTTGGCCACGTGCTCCGAGACCGGCTGTACCTGCTTGCAATTCGAACATATCTTTCTGACCAATCGCTGCGCCAGCACCGCATTCAATGATGCTGCTATCAAATACGGTTCGATGCCGATATCGACCAGTCTTGTGATGCTGCAAGCGGCGTCATTTGTGTGCAACGTCGAGAGGACCAGGTGGCCCGTCAAAGCCGCCTGGACCGCTATGCGAGCGGTTTCGTTATCGCGAATCTCTCCTATCATTATCACATCGGGGTCTTGACGCAGCAGGCTCCTGAGCGCCGAAGCAAAATCCAGGCCGATCTTATCGATGATCTGTACCTGATTGCAAAAACCGAGCTCGTATTCAACCGGGTCCTCGACGGTCGAAACATTCAGTTTGTCACCGTCCATCTGGGAAAGAGCCGAGTACAGCGTCGTGCTCTTACCCGAACCCGTGGGGCCTGTTACAAGCAATATCCCGTGGGGCATCGCTACTTGTTCGCCGAAAGCTTCGGTCACATCCGATTCCATGCCCAACTGTTCGAGGCCCCGCATGATGGATGCACTATCCAGCACACGAACAACCACTTTTTCTCCATAAGTTGTCGGCAGTGTCGAGATACGCAAATCGATCGCTCTGTTGCCTACGGAGACCTTGATCTTGCCGTCCTGCGGCAGCCGCCTTTCCGAAATGTCGAGGTCGGCCATGATCTTTATGCGTGAGACAATCGCAGGATGCATCTTTAGCGGGGATTGTTTCGTCTCGAACAGTACGCCGTCTATGCGGTACCTCGTCCTCATGAACTTTTGCTTGGGCTCGATGTGAATGTCACTGGCGCCCTCGCGTACCGCGTTGCTGATAAGATAATTGACGAACTTGATGACAGGCGATTGGCCCGCCTGTTCTTCGAGGTCCCCGGTATCATCCAAGTGCTCCTGAACAACCTCGACTTCAGTCATATCGTTTATGATCTCATCGAGATCGTAGTTTGTGTTTTCATCGACGAGGGCCTCATGGACTTTGTCTATGTCTTCGTCCAGGCAGACAACGGTTTCAACGTTCATCGCGGCTTGTCTTTTGACATCTTCGATAATAAAAAGGTCGGCGGGATGACTCGTCGCAACCACAAGGGTATCATCCCGCATCGCAATGGGCATGATGCGGTTGTTCTTTATATAGTCAGGCTCGAGCTTGTTGAATGCATCCTTGCTGACCTGCTTGAGATCGATCCGGCGAAATTCCAAATTATGCAGGCCCGCAGTGGCCATTGAGATATCCGCCTCGTCAACCATCTCCAGTTCCTTGATTACCTGGCAGACGTCGCAGTTTCCCTTTCGTTTCTGCATCCGCCTCAGTTCAGAGAGCTGGTCCGCCGTGATTTTTCCCATCTCGGAGAGGACATCCGCCACATCCCTGACCTGGGAGACAGCGTCCTGCTCCGGGCTGTAAAGCATCGACAAGCCGCTGATTTCCTCGATGCCGCCGCCATTGTCCGGAAAGCTCTCAATTTGACCAATTTGACCAATTTGATCATTTTGATCATTAGCTGGTTGATCATTAGCTGGAGCTGGTTGATCATTAGCTGGAGCTGGTTGTTCATTAGCTGGCTGCTTTTCTTTGGCTGGCCACTTCTCTTCAGCTGACCGCTTCTCTTTGAATCTTAATCCAAAAATTCGCGCCATAATCCTTACAATGCCCCCAAATTAAATGGTTTCATGCCTCCGAATTCAATCAGAAGCTCCTATTTCCGGGAGTCAGGACGGTCAGTTCCAAAACAAGAGCGTGCATCGCTACTGTCAGCAAGTGCAAAATGCCCTTGGTGAGCACCGTCAAGTAAAATATAAGTAATAATTTCCAGCCAATCAAATCGGCTCAGGGCAGTAAATCGGCATTTTTTGGCCGCAGCATGAAACTCTGCCCCGATTTGCGGGATAAGACGACGAAATCGAAGGTATCGAAATGATTATAGGAAGTTCTTGTGGCGTATTTAGCTGCTAACCTGCCAGACGCCGAAGAATCCGCCGTGATTTGCGGGCAACAGAGGCCTCAGGTCTTACATGAAGACATCATCCGCCAGATCTGCGCCCACCTGGTTGGTGTAGTACTGCCTGATGGTCTTGCGGCCCTCGGAACGGAACTGATCCATTGAGGACAAAACGCCGATCTTCATAAGAAGCAGTATGGCCAGGCAAGCGGCGGTGTTTGCGGCCGTGTGCCCGTATTTGCCGAACACCGCCAACGGATTCGGCTCGGGCAGCTTCTTCCTGAGCTTCTGAGCCTGGGGCTCGCTGCGGAGACTGTGTTTGAACACACGAATGGCCTGCGTGTTTGCGCGCATAAGCAAATCAAGCCCGTGAGGCTGGGTTTTCACAAACGACATCGCGAGATTGACTTTGCCGCGCGAAACGAGCCTCCGCCGGCATCTCGGACATCTTGCGACATGATTTTGCAGCCAGCCCGCATCCGGGCCAAAACGCCTGCTCACAGTTGCGTTCAACAAAGCTCTAATTCGTCTGCACTTGTTACCTACTTTTGCTCTTAACATTGTTAGTCTTCTTTATTCATCCATAATGCCAATAACTGGATTGCTTTGCACCTGTACACCCTCGCCGTTCCCGCCGAAATGCCCAATATCCTGCTTATCTGAGAGTAAGACAATTCCGCCAGGTCGCGCAACGTCAAGACGTTCCTCAGATGTTCGGGTAGTTGAGCTATACAACTCCTCAGAGTCTCCTGCAGGTCCCTGGAATCAAGCTCCCCAGCCGGCGAGCTTGCGATTTTTGCGGCCGCCGCAGGCGCCGACAACCTGTTTCTTTCAACAATCCTGCGTCTCAACATAGAGATCGCGATATTATTCGCCACACGGAAAATATATGCCCTCACATATTTGGGTTTTCGTCCCCCTTCATGATGGGCCAATTGCAGAAAAGTGTCCTGATAAGCGTCACAGACATCCTGTTCGTTGCCCAGTATGCGCCAGAGCATGATGACCAGAACCGGGCCGTCCTTTTGCATGGCCGAGAGTATCCACCGCTGGTTCTCGGCAACGGTCTCAGTGACGGCAAAATCCCACAGCGATCCACAACTTACGGCCTTGTCAAACATGAGCGTCCATTTCCGTTATCATACCCTGTTCTAAACTGTTAAGACGCACTACCTGACAATACGTTACCAAGATTCCCGGCAATATGAGAAAATTTTCGCTTTTTTTGATAACGTTTCAAGGTGCCGGCGCGTCTTATGTTCTGAAATGCAGCATTGAAAACCAGGAATTTATCAGAATCAGACAGCATGAACATGGGCGCAGGCCACTTTAAAAGAGCCTCATACGATCAAAATAACGTGCCGGATGCAGTGTCCCTGGTTGATGATTTGCTAAGGCGGGCAGTCGAGCATGGAGCAAGCGACATACACTTCGAGCCTACAAACGCGGAACTGGATGTAAAATTTCGGCTCGACGGGGTCCTGAACACCGTCGAAAGGCTGCCGGGCTCGCTGTCCGATAATGTAATCGCAAGGCTCAAAGTCCTTGGCGGGCTCCTGACCTATCGCAACGACATACCCCAGGAGGGCCGGATCGAAATCAACGAGGACCGGAACGGCCAGATTATGGACCAGCGGCTTGCGGTCTTCCCTACTATACACGGCCAGCGGGCGGTTGTGCGTCTGTTCTACAACAATACCGAGCTTATAGAACTGGGGCAATTGGGCTTTTCGGAACTAACATACAAAGCGTTGAGAAATGTTGCGGCACAAAACCAGGGCGTTTTGTTGCTGACCGGCCCGGCGGGCAGCGGCAAGAGCACAACGCTGGCCGCCCTTTTGAGACACATTCTTAAATCCCGCGCAGGCAAGAGCGTCGTGACCCTTGAGGACCCCGTGGAGATCATGATTGACGGCGCCACGCAGGTGCAGATTACGCCGCACGGTGAAATGACGTTCCCCACCGCTCTGCGTTCTCTGCTCAGGCAGGACCCGCAGGTACTGATGATTGGGGAGATTCGGGACGCTGAAACGGCCAAGATCGCTATCGAGGCGGGGCTTACGGGACATTTGCTGATGAGCACAATGCACAGCGGCTCGCCCGCAGGGGCATTGCTCCGGCTGCTGGAGATGGGGATCGAGCCTTACCAGGTAACATCGAGCATCTCGGCGGTCCTCAACCAAAGACTGGTCAGAAAACTCTGTGCCGGATGCAAAAAGGCCGTGGGCAGAGGACAGGATGCGAAGTCCCGAACATCAGTGAAGGGTGACGACCGGAGCGAGACGGTAACGTTTATAGCTACCGGTTGCGACCACTGTTTCAACACGGGTTACAAGGGCCGGGCGCTGATAGCGGAAATCGTCCAGTTGGACAGTCCGCTGCGAAAAGCCATCTTAGCCAAAGCCGACCTGGATGAGCTTGAGAATATCCTCAAAGACAAGGGCCATACGACGATGCTCACCGACGGCAAACGCCTGGTCAACGACGGCATCACAACGCTCGATGAATTAAATAAAGCCTGTGGGATAGTCTCCGACAATCCCTGACCTTTAGGAACTGTGCTATGAAACGCACTTTGATTTGCATAACGATTGTACTTTCGGCGGTGGCGCCTGTAGAAGCTCGCACAGTTGAACTGACGCTTTATCCGGCGAAAATTGCCGAATATCCACAGGAGTACCTGCTTCTTCCAGGCGCCGGCAAGCTGACCGACGCCGATGCAGTGCCCCTGTATGAAAAAGCGATTCAATCGATGCCGAAAGATCTCGAGCAAGAGCAGATACAGGAGTGGCTGAAGCTGCCCATCGAACAATTTCCCCAGAAGAAGGCCGAAGCGGCGATACAGAAATACGTTGAGAGCCTGCGACTCGTGGCGCGGGCGGCGCGATGCAAAGAATGCAACTGGCCTGAACCAACGCCGGGGAAACTACCTGGTAATCTGGCTGAGTATCGGCGGCTTGCCTTTATCCTTGAGTTGTGGGCAAGACTGGAGATTTCCCGGGGCCAGTACAAGGGAGCACTGGCTGCGATGCAGACGGGATTCGGGATGGCCAGACACATTGGGCAGGGGCCTGCGAGCATACAGGCCATGGTGGGAACGGCGATCGGAGCGCTCATGTGCAAAGAAGTTGAGCAGTTCATTCAGAGAAAGGATTCACCGAATCTGTACCGGGCGCTGGCGAATCTGCCCAGGCCGCTTGTCGATATGGAAGGGGCAATAGAGAACGAGTTGGCAAATCTCAAAAACTATAATGTTCTGGTCCGAAAGCAATTTGAGAAACAATTGAAACCGTCTCATGACAGAGTGCGGATGATTCAGAGAAGAGCCAACACTCGCTTGAATGCGTTGCAGTGCCTGGAGGCAATACGGGATTACGCGGCCGCGCATGATGGTCAGTTGCCGGAAACCCTAAGTGATATAGTCAATCTCGATGTTCCGAAGGATTTGTTGGCCGGCAAGGCCTTTGAGTACAGCCGCAATGCCGCAGGGGCAGTGTTGCAATCAGCCGTACCGAAAGACGGCAGACCGAAGGATGCAGTTCGGTATGAGATTATTTTGAAGAAATAGTTGGCATTTGGCCCACGTACAGGACACGCTATGGCAGCATTTGAATACAATGTAGCGACGATAACCGGCAGGTTGCTGAAAGCCACGTTTGTCTGCCTGGTCATTGTGTTTCTATGCGTAGTTCCGGCGATTGCGAGGCGCTCTCCTTCGGAGCCTGTTGAATTAACGCTTTACCCGGCCAAGGCTCCCGAGTCTGCGGAAAAACACCGGCTTCTTCCGAAAACCTACGGGCAAACGGATGCGGATGCTGTGCCGCTGTATGAAAAAGCGGTTCAATCATTGCCGAAAAACCTTGATATGAATCAGGTCAGGCAGTGGCTCGGCACTCCATTGGACAAATTACCCCGTCAGCAGGTGAAATCGACTTTGGAGAAGCTCGAACCCGCTCTGCAATTGATTGAACAGGCTATCAAATGTAAGCCGCGTAGCTGGCCTCAGTTCGTACAAGGAACGCTCCCTCCAAACCTAACCGAATACAGAGAACTCGGCTTTGTGCTCGCAGCGAAAGCCCGCCTTCAAATTGCTGAGAGAAATTATGAGCAGGCTATCGGAACAATACAAATCGGCTTCGCTATGGCTAAACATGTAGGCGAAAGCCCCACGGTAACCCAGGGCATGACCGGCGTGGCAATCGCCGCATCGATGTGCCGACAACTTGAGCAGCTCATCCAGGCCCAGGACGCGCCGAATATATACCTACCCTTGCAGGAATTGCCAAGGCCGTTGGTTGACCTTAACATACCTATAACGGTTGAAATGTCTAACGCCAAATCAAGTCGACAATACAATGTGATAGTGCGAAGGGCACTGATACGTCATCTTGAATCTTCGTACACGCGTATTCGCTTGCTGATGAATCGACTCGACCGTCACGTTGCTGCGTTACAATGTGTTGAAGCGCTGCGTTTATATGCCGGCGCTCACGATGGTAAATTCCCGGACAAGTTGAGTGACGTCACAGAAGTGGTTGTTCCCGAAGACCCTGTTAGCAAGAAACCGTTCGTTTACCGCCGGACCGGTTCCAAAGCCGTTCTGGAAGCACCTGCTCCGAACGGGGCAACGGCAAAAGATGCAATTAAGTACCGGCTAATCCTAAAAGAATAAGATCAAGAAACTACGTGTCCTGGATAGTTTAAAGGAACTCGAAATGGCAACATTCGAATATAACGCACTGACGTCGGCGGGCAGGCTGATGAAAGGCACTATTGAGGCGGGCTCGCGCGATGAGGCGGACGAGCTGCTCAGGCAGATGCAGCTTGTTGTAAACTCCGTCGAGAAAGCCAAGCCCAGGAAACCCAAGACGGCTATCGGCAGAAACGAGTTCATGCTCTTCAACCAGCAATTGGCTTCGATAACCAGGGCCGGCATCCCCCTGGAAAGAGGTCTGCGGGAGCTTGCCAACGACGTCGATTCGAAGTCCATGCGCAAGCTTGTCGAAGCGATAGCCGAGGAGCTTGAGGCCGGCGTGAGTATTGAGGACGCCTTTGAGAAGAGACAGAAGCGTTTTCCGCCTCTATACGGACGAATACTAAAAGCAGGGGTGGAAACCGGCAGACTGAACGAAATGCTGACAAGTCTCAACAGGCACCTGGAAATGGCCACTCAGACCAGAAGAATCATTTTTGAAGCGATGAGTTATCCCGCCGTCATCCTGACTCTCGCGTCGATTATCTTGACAGGTCTGTTCTTGTTCGTGATCCCGCAGTTCGGGCCGCTACTCAGCGAAATGACCGGGAGCGAATTGCCGGCCCTAACCAGACTGTTTCTCAACCTGGCTGCGAATGTGGTGCCCTTCTGGATAATTGTGGGATTGATTGTTGCCGCGATAGTTGCCCTGTTCATGGTGCTTTCGACGTTCACGGCCGGACGAAGATTCAAAGAATCGCTCCTTCTAAACATGCCTGTTATAGGCAGGGTTTACCATAGCAGCATGCTCTGCAGGATGGCCGAGGCGATGGCGATCATGGTCGCGTCCGGTTCCGACATGCCTGCGTCCCTGAGATTGAGTTCCGGCGCCACGGGAAGCGAAATGCTCATGTTTGAAAGCGAGGCCCTCGCGGGTCACATCGAGCGCGGGGACAATATTTTGGAGGCGGGGCAATTCTGTAACGTGATACCAAGGCTGTTCTTGTACTCGGTCCAGTTGGGCGCGCAGCGCAATGAGCTGCAGGACAATCTCTACAGTCTCGGTCAGATGTACGCCGAGCAGGCACGATGCGGCCAGTCAAGACTACAGGCGGTCCTGCTGCCTGCTATGATCATTGGCGTAGGATGCTTTATAGCGATGACCATCCTGGCGATGTTTATGCCCATGATAAGTATTATTACGAGTTTATCTGCGAGTTAGAATATGTTTGTAATAGTGACAATATCTCTGTTGGGTTTGTACATATACCTCGGACGAAAAGAGCCGGCCATCGCCCTGGTGACGTCGCCGTTTGTTGCCGGGACGTTGTTCGTCGTCGTAGCTGCGGAAGAGGACTATGCGGCCCTGGTGGTCACACCTTTCATTTGCCTGGCGGCACTCATAACGGTAGCGACCTCAAAACGCGATCCTGATTCTGAACGCTGGCCCCAAACATACTCGATATGGATTTTGGTAATCCTGATGGTTTTGATTCTGTTTGTGGCTGCATGCGGTGTCTTCGCTCCTCTCGGCGTAAGCGGCATCGTGTTCATGGCCCTCTTGCTCGGTTCGCTCGTAGCGTATCGTCTGACATCGCAACATGCGACCGCTGCGTACGTTATTTCGACAATCGGCTCAAGTATGCGGCAGAATCTTCCGCTTCCAATGGCGCTGGAATCCGCCGCCAGCGGGATTGCAGATGACCGCTCGAGAATCCTGCGACGAATTCAAAAACGGTTGGTTCAGGGGTATCCGCTGAGCGATGCCATCAAACAAGGCTATCCCAAGTGCCCCGGTCATGCGGTGGCGATGATAGCCGCCGCCGAGCGGATTGACCAGCTTCCCCTTGCAATCGGAGCGATCGAAGCCGACATGGTGGCCAAGGCCGACGAAGGCAGAAAAATCAGGCCGGTTCACCCTTTGTATCCGATGATATTGATTGTCTTTATGTTTTTCATGCTGTTTGGAGTCATGTTGTTTGTGATGCCTTCATTCAAGACTGCGTTGGCGGAAATGGTTGGCGACTCATCACTTCCGGCTTCCACTCGATTTCTGTTTAGGATATTTCGTTTTCTTACGGTTGACCATGGGTGGATAATTGGTTTTGCGTTGGCAATAGCAGTACTTATGGTGGTTCCTGTCGAAATATACATCAGGTTCAGGCCTCGCCGGCCCCAGGAACCTTATCTGCTTTCTCGAATTGCCGACTTTGTCAAATGGCACTTGCCGATTATGCACCGCTTCGAGAAGAATTACTCGATGATACAAGTTGTCGAGCTTCTGCGGCTCTCGCTCAATGCCGGCTGCACGGTCAATGACGCTTTCGATAATACAATCGGTCTGGATGTGAACAATTGTTTCAGGAAGCGGCTGCGAAGGTGCCTGGAGAAAGTAGAGCGCGGGGATAACATCGCCGCCGCAATCAACAAAAGTAAATTAGGCTCTACCCTGGCCTGGGCCTTTGACGAAAAGGTCAATCAGGGCAATACTTTGTCTATCCTGGAAACGCTTGAGTCGTTCTATCGCTCGAACTACAGCTACTGCATCAACCTGGCCAGGTTCATAATATGGCCATGCGTGATGCTTGTCATCGGAGCGGCGGTAGGATTTCTCGTTTACGCAGTATTTTCGCCCGGTATTCTGATTATCAGTCATCTGACGGAGCTGGTGACGCCGTAACGAGTATAAATGGAGCTTCGCTTATGTCCGGCAGAAACAAAACACGTGAAGGCTTCTTATTGACCGAAATGACGGTCTCATTGATTATCATGGCGATACTTATAGCCGGGCTGGCGATGTCGTTACACGGATCGGCAAAGTTCAATCGCTACCAGTTGGTCAGACAGAAGTGCATAGCGGCCGCTCAGGCGGAGCTTGAAAGCATGGCCGCAACCGGCGGGCCGATTCCCGATGAGGATTTTGCCCGTCTCTGGCCCAATATCAGTGTCTCCACCGCCAAATCGCCCGGGACCGGCCAATGGTCGTCAATGCAATTGGTGGAGGTAACAGCGGCCGGCAAGAGCTTTCGCAAAGAAGTCAAAATTCAGTTGTCCAGATACTTTCCAGGGGACAGCCCCCCTGCCGAAGGGAAGTGAAAGATATGCGCAAAGGCTTTACATTGGTGGAAATATTGGTGGTAATAACGGTTCTTCCATTTGTGTTCGTTATCATGGACGGCTTGTTCAGGACACTCCTTAGAGACATCCCGCGGTCCTACAGCGTTGCACAGGAGAACACGACTCTGCTGAATATGTTGGAGCAATTGCGGCAGGACATTGAGCGAGCACAAGGACTGCCTGAATCGTTCGCAGAGCTTGCCGCAAATGATAATATGCTCCTGATTGCATCGGAGGACGGCGTGATCAGCTACCAGTTGAAAGACGGCCAGGCTGTAAGGAGAAAGCTAACAGGTGCTCAGCGGGACAGCGCCGAAGAATCAAGAGTCTGGTCGCTGCCCCATGCTACAGTCGTCTGGAAGGTTTGGACAAAAGACGGCAAAGGTTATGCCGTTGAGACCAAAGCCCACATAGAGCAGAACATTCGCGGTCAGTGGAAACAGAAAATGGCCAATTCGCATCTTTATTTCGCAGGTTCGTTTGGAAAGGCTCCGGTACAAAGATGAAGAAACGAAAGCGAAACGGTTTTGTTTTGGTGCTCGTGATAACGGCGATGGCCGTAATAGCAATCGAGATGTTTGCCCTGGCGGGCATTGCAAACACTATGCAATTTCAGTCACACAGCGCTTATCTCCAGGCATGTGAGCGGAACCTGCTGGCGAGCGGCCTGACGTGGGCAAAACAAAATGTCCAAAATGAAAGTAGAGAAACTTTCGACAAGACGATACAATTGGACGTCGGCAGAATGAATATTCGCGGCTCGGCCCTGGATGTTACAATAACTGTTTCACCGGACGAAGAAGCAGAAGTCCAAATAAACAGCTCGTGCACCCGCGGACGGCAAACTCTGACAGGCGGCGGCAAATACAGAATCGAGTTACATGATAAGCAGGAAACAACTCCTGGAACACGCAAAAGCCCAGCAGGCGACTGACATCCACGTTTGCGCCGGCGCTCCCATCATGTTCAGGATGGGAGGAAAACTGATCCCCATCACAAAAGAGAAGTTGACTGCCGAGCAGAGCCGGGAAATATCGCTGGAGTTGTTGACGGAGGATCAGAAAGTCCGGTTCGAGAAAGACCTGGACTATGACTTGATGTTAGCCAACGGAGCCGGAAGGTACCGGATAAACGTCGGCTACTTCAACGGCGAGGTAGGCTCTACGATCAGAATCCTCCCCACAAGACCCAGGACTATTGAAGAATTGTCTCTGCCCGATATCACCAGAGACCTTGCGCAAAGAACGAAGGGGCTTGTGCTGATAACCGGAAGCACAAGTCAGGGCAAGACTACGACGATGACATCAATGATCGATCACATAAACGCAACGTGTGAAAAGCACGTAGTCACGATTGAAGATCCGATCGAGTACGTGCATGAGAACAAGGTTGGAGTTGTACGGCAAAGAGAAGTCGGAAAAGATACGCAGAGTTTCTACAGCGGACTAAGGGCCGCTCTCAGGCAGGACCCGGATGTCATAGCGATAGGCGAGATGAGAGACTACGAGACGATTAAGATCGCCCTGACGGCTGCCGAGACCGGCGTGCTGGTCCTCTCTACCCTGCACGTTATATCGATCGACAAGATCATCGAAAGACTCGTGAGCTACGCCCCCGCCACCGATGAAGGCCAGTTGCGATTTCTATTGGCCGAATCCCTTCAAGGCATGATTCATCAGGAGCTGATCCCAACAACAGACGGCGGGCAGAGGGTGGCTTGCGAAGTGTTGGTTGTGACAAACGCCGCCAAGAACATCATAAGGAGAAAGGGAGGGTTCTTCTTGAGGTCTGTTATCGAAACAGGCAGAAAACACGGGATGATGACAATGTCCGAATCGGTAAACAACCTTCTCGAAGCCGGCACAATCAGCGAAGGAGTCGCAAAAAGCATCCTGGCAAACTACGAATAATGAACTGGGAAACACAAGTTCAACTGATATTGCGATTCTGATGCCTATCATTCTCTATCTCTGCTCAATTTCCTAAAGAATGCCGTCTCGCATTACTTTAGCAAGACTCTATCGGAAAACTTCTGTTTAAGTAAACTAAAAGCGAGGTTCCATGTGTTTCTATTATAACGTGTGAGTGCTCACGGAACTAAGGGCAAGCCCATTTTGATGGAAGACAGACTGTTAATCCGGAGGTTTAACGCAGGGGATATGGATGCTTTGCGCAGAATCTATGAGAAGTACAAGCCGAACCTGCTCGGTGTCGCGGGATCACTGCTGAATGATCCGGCAAACATCGAGGACGTACTGCATGACGTGTTCGTCCGTTTCGCATCCCAAGCAGGAAGGTTTCGATTAAGTGGGTCCCTCAAAGGATACCTGGCCGTCTGCACTGCAAATCGCGCTCGCAACATCAATCGTGCAAGCGGGCATGCCTTCCCCGAACAACTTAATGAGATCGAGACCGATCAGTCGGACGTATTGGATCCTTCAGAAGCTCTGAGATACAAAGAACGGCATCGAATTGTCACCGAAGCCCTTGCTGAACTCCGCGAGGATCAACGTCAGGTGATAGCCCTGCACGTGCTTGGTTCCCTGCGTTTTCGCGAGATCGCCCGGCAGACCGGCGTGTCGATCAATACCGTTCAGAGTCGATACCGTTACGGACTGGCAAAACTACAGTCTATGTTCAACGGCGAGGTAGACGCATGAATCGGATAGAGAAAACCAAAGAACTGCTAAGAAGGACATTTCGAGGGTCTGCCGAAGGGACCGACCTCGTCGGGATGGATGAACGTATCCTCAGTGACGCCTTCACGAATATGAGAAAGGCGGTGGTCGATAATCGGCAAGTCCACCGTATTTCTATTTGGAGAACAATTATGAAGAGTAAAGTAACAAGTTTTAGCTCCGCGGCGTTGATGATGATCGCCGTGACGATAGCTGTCGTTCATCTTGGCAGCTCTGTCGATCGAAGCAGCGTTGTGTTCGCTGACGTGCTCAGAAGTATTCAAGAAGCAAATTCAGCCCTATGGCGCGAGCAGCGAATCATAACATGCGACGATCACGAAATCGATTTCTGGAATTCAAACGTGGTAAGACGCTTCTCATCGGAGTATGGAAGCACGGAAGAAATGTATACTACAGACGGATGGCTCATGCACCACGTCTATTGGCTTACACAGGAAGACGCACGTATCGAGGTGGCTCCGCTGTTCAACCAGTACAAGCGCGCGAAACTGACTGAGGCCGAGCGCGTTGTTTGGAGCCAGGCGAACATTGAGGCTGCTATCGAGAAGTTTTTAAAGGTAGAACAACCAAAGAAACTGGGACGCAAGCAGATCGATGGCGTAGAGGCCGAGGGATTCGAGTTCAGAGATTCGGAGATTGCCGGAGCATTCGTTCCCGTTACGTTCGACAGCCTGGTGGCACGCCTCTGGGTGGATGTCGAGACTTCTCTGCCCGTCCGGTATGAGGCCGAGTTGGTCATCAGTGACAGGCACATTACCTTCTTCACAGGGGGAAAAGCCGTGGAGGTCAAGGTAGTAGGAAATGAATTTCAGTGGAATGTAGAGTTCGAACCAGAAACTTTTGAACCCAATATTCCACCCTATTATACACCGATGGAATATTAGTCCACCATCCGTCTTTCTGGTCAGCATGCCTTGTAGCCGCCACGCAGCGGCTACAAGGCAATGATTCATCACATGAAACTGCGCCTACCGGCGATTTAGGACATAGATTATGATGTTGCCTTACTTCTTACGTTTACGAATTGCTATATTTATGAGTCGAGTCCTGAAGTTAACAACGACCATGTTCTTTCTTCTTTTGCCAACCGACTGTATTTCTTCTAATAAGGGAAACCAGAATCACTTGGGAGTTCCTTTGTCGGTAGAAATCGCATCAATCCGAGACCTTGGGCCTTTGGAGTTTCACGAATCTATCAGAGGACGCGATGGGGGTTTTAGTGCTAATTTCAAAGGTTGTGCCATAATGGTTTTCGGCGACACGGTTCTTAATACCCCTGGTGACGACGGAATGAACTGGCTATCGAACAGCTTTTGCCGGACTCGTGATTTCGATGCACAAGATAATCTCAGTGATCTTACAGATCCGCTGAATTCTGATGGTGTGGCAAAACATTTTCTGCCGTTTACCGAGAAAGAGTCGGCTTACAATGCGGCACACTTTCGGCCTGATGTCCCGGGGGATAAACGCTCTCGATACGCGTTATGGCCCGGAGCGGTTCTTGTCAGCCCCAAAGGCGACATGGCTATGGTCTTCTATTCGAAGCTTAGAGTCGGAAGCAAAGGCCCGTTTGATTTCAGGCTGCTTGGAACATCTCTGGCTACGTGGGAGAGTCCTGATGCCTCACCAATCAGGTCGGAAGTACGATCGAAATTGGAATATCCGACAATTCTGTTTCCGGAAGGCGATGTGAAAATCGGCCATGGAGCTATGGTTGCAGGTGACTGGATTTATGCATATGGCAGCGAAACACAAAAGGATGCTAACGGTGTTTCCTGGCCTTGCATTGTAGGGAGGGTCAAATACGAGAGGGCCTTGGAGCGAGATGCATGGCGGTTTTATGCAGGTAATGGCCGGTGGAACAGCGACTTTAGTGATGCTGTCGCTATAATGGATGCCGCACCAGCAGTGAGTATTCATTGGAATGAATATCTCGGGAAATATATTGCGGTTTACAGCCGTCAATTCATAAACAATATCACTATTCGAACCGCAGACGACCCTGAAGGCCCCTGGTCGCAGCCTACAGTTGCTGTTGAATGTCTCGCTCCGACAAGTAAGCAGGCCTGGTCATATTGCGGAATGGCGCATCCGACATTCGCCAAAGTAGGGGGGCGGATTGAATACTTTACGTATTGTCGCGAGGTAGATTTGTTAAAAGGAGAGATTCGTTTAGTTCAGGTGACATTTGAATAGAAAATACAATCCTTAGAACCATTGGCAGATTGGCTTGAAGCTCACCAATGCTGAGTCACACGGCGAGAATCAGTCCAATCGGAAACATGTTCGGCATTGTGATTTCTGCTGGACAAAGAAGGAACAAGTAAGGAAAATCAGACCGAAAGTAAAGTGAAAGGGATTCCGTGAAGGCAATCGAGGTCAAGACACTGACAAAACATTACGGATCAGCCCGGGGTGTCGATGACTTGTCGTTCGGCATCGAGAAAGGCGAGATATTCGGCTATCTCGGCCCCAACGGATCGGGCAAGACGACCACCATCCGCTGCCTTATGGGCCTGCTCAGGCCGAACCTGGGTCAGTGCATCCTTCTGGGTCAGCGCGTCGTGCCGGGTCGTGCGACGCAACATACGCGAATCGGCTACCTGCCGGGCGAGTTTCGCATCTGGCCCCGGCTCAAGGCGAGAAAGGCGCTTAGACTTCTGGCAAGACTTGGTAACGGCAACGAAGTCGATAAACGGCGGGAGGAACTTGCCGAGAAGCTTGATCTTGATCTGGATCGACGGGCCGGTGCGCTCTCGAAAGGCAATCGGCAGAAAGTCGGCGTCGTCTATGCGTTTCAGCATCAGCCCGAAGTGCTTATACTGGATGAGCCGACCATCGGGCTCGACCCGCTCGTGCGGCAAGTCGTGCTCGATCTGATTCGTGAAGTCGCAAACGCCGGCTCAACTGTGCTTTTGTCTTCTCACGATCTCAGTGAGGTCGCCGCGGTGTGCGCACGCGCTGCCATCCTGCGCGAGGGACGTCTTGTCGAGCTGGCCCCGATTTCAAAAATCGTCCAGCAAGGCGAAAGACGTCTCAAAGTCTGGTTTGCAAAAGGGGCTACGATCCCTCCCCTGCCGGCGGACCGCATCGACGGCATAAGAGTGATTCAACAGAACGAGGCGTCGCTCCAAATCGCCTACCAGGGATCGGCCGATGCCGTGCTCAAGTGGCTCGCCCGGTTTCCGGTTGATCGCATCGCCACACCCCAGACGTCGCTGGAAGACGCTTTTATCCAGTATTACAGAAAGGAGGCCGGTAATGAATAGTAAACGCCGTTCTCCGTTTCCGTTGCCCTTATTGCGTTTCTGGACGCTCCGCATTCTGCCGGCGTGGTGCTTGATTGCATTTATGATATTCCTTTTTCAAATAGCTATCTGCGGCGTTGTGCATGACAACGAGCGTGTCAAGGCCTTACTTCAATATGTTGAGATGCTTCCTGATTTTATAAAAGCCTTCATGGGCGGAGAGATTCTGGAAGTTGGAAACATTGCCGGACTGATCGCAATCGGTTATCAAGATCCCTTCGTCCTGCTCTTGTACATGCTTTATGCTGTTGGTGTCCCAACCGCTCTGCTTGCCGGCGAAGTCCAGAGAGGAACCATGGAACTGATACTGAGCCGGCAGACCACAAAAACGCAGATCTACATCTGCGCGGGACTAATCACCATCGTCGGCATGTATGCACTCGTCCTGATAATGTTCACCGGAACAGTCGTCGCGACCAGACTGTATGACTTCTATCAAGAGGTGCCGCTATACTCCTTTTTCAAAATAGCGATCGTTGGTGGAATGCTCGCCAGCGCCGTCGGGGGGATCGCGCTTCTGGCCGCAGCTTGTTTCCGGCGCGGCCTTGCCGTGTCGCTGACGGTCGGGTATCTGGTCGTGAACTATTTTATCTCGATTATCGCCGATTGGTGGCCGCGAATGAAATGGATGGAACCAGCGACCATTTTCAATTACGTTGACGGCCCCGCCATGTTCGAAAAACCCGGCTGGCCCATCGGTGATATGTGTGTTCTGATCTCATTGCTCATAGTCTCCACCGTGGCCGGCGGCATAATCTGGTCCCGCCGCGATTTGCCGTTGTGAAATGGTATATATGGAAAAACAACAAAGGGCATACATCTTTGCTTTTGTTGCGGTTCTGTTTTGGTCAACTTCTGCTTCGGCCTTTAAGATATGCCTGTCGCCGGAACGTCTTAACGTGCCGATCCTGCCTCTCCTGTTCGGCGCCTCGCTTGTCTCGAGCGCTGCTTTGTTTCTTCATTTGTTACTGTCAGGCAAAATAGCTCTGCTCAAAGCCCTTTCAAAAGACGATCTCACACGTTCGGCATTTCTTGGTTTCCTGAGCCCTTTTCTTTACTATATTGTTCTTTTCAAAGCGTACTCGATTCTACCCGCCCAGGAGGCCCAGCCGCTCAATTTTGTCTGGCCGCTTACGCTTGTTTTGCTGTCGGTCCCAATACTAAAGCACAAAATCAAACGAAGGGACATCCTGGCTATATTGATCAGCTTCTCCGGAGTTCTGGCCATCTCAACGAAGGGACATATTTTGAGCTTCAGACTCACCGATCCGCTCGGCGTCGCGCTGGCTACAGGCAGCTCAATCCCCTGGGCGCTGTACTGGATCTACAACGTCAAAGACAAACGAGATGAGGTCCTCGGTCTGTTCCTGAACTTCACGTGCGCATCGGTTTACGTTTTTGTGCTGATGTTGGTGACCGGCGAACTCAAAACTCCAGGTTTGAAGGGCGCTCTCGGCGTGACTTATGTCGGCATTTTCGAGATGGGAATTACGTTCTTGATCTGGCTCAAAGCCCTGAAGCTCTCCAAAACAACCGCTAACGTCGCCGGCCTTATCTACCTGGTTCCCTTTCTTTCGTTGGTAGTGATATACTTTGTGCTTGGCGAAACAATACTCCCTTCGACTATCATCGGAGCCGTCTTTATCGTCGGCGGCATCATTTTACAGAGACTCTGAACATCGGCCGAATGTTTCTCATGGCTAAAACTATTGGAGTTGAACAGCTTTTTTGGTATGATGCAAAACCGATATGCACTCTGATTTTATTTGAGGCATATATTGAAAACTACTTGTCGAAGGAGATTGTCATGCGAAACCATCAAACAAAGAACATTCGGATTATTGTAATCATTATTTCAGCATTGACTTTGCTTGTCACTCCCGGCCGGGCGGACACGCAGCAAGCCAGGCAGATACTGGATGCTACAGGTATCAGGGGCGGCCTGATAGTCCACATAGGTTGCGGAGACGGAAAATTGACCTCAGCGCTGCGGGCCAATGACAGCTACGTCGTCCACGGGCTTGATAGTAAGGCGGAAAACATCACCGCTGCCCGCAGGCACATCAAATCGCTCGGTCAATACGGCAACGTTTCCGTAGATCTATGCTCCAGCGACCGGCTGCCCTACATCGACAACTCGGTCAACCTCGTCGTCTCCGAGGGCACCAGCGGCGTGTCGAAATCCGAAGTAATGCGCGTCTTAGTGCCTAACGGCGTGGCCTATCTCAAGTCGGATGGCCGCTGGACGAAAATTGAGAAGCCTCGCCCAAAGGAGATTGACGAGTGGACGCACTACCTGCACGATCCCAGCAACAACGCCGTCGCCCACGACAGCGTCATCGAGCCGCCAAGCCGATACCAGTGGTTGGCCGGGCCGCGTTACTCACGGCAGCACGATCACATGTCGAGTGTCAGTGCGGTCGTCTCGGCAAACGGAAGGCTATTCTACGTCTTCGACGAAGCACCCCGGGCATCCATTCTAATACCACCCAAGTGGCGGCTGATTGCACGCGACGCGTTCAACGGTAAGCTGCTCTGGAAACGGAATATCGAGCTATGGCATCAGCACCTGTGGCGGCTCAAGAGCGGCCCCCAGCTATTGGCTCGCCGGCTGGTGGCGAAAGGCGACCGGGTGTATGTAACCCTCGGCATCGATGCGCCGCTGTCGGTTCTGGATGCAGCCACGGGCAAGACAATCCGAACATACGACGGCACGAAGGTAACCGAGGAGATTCTCTGTCCCGACGGCGTGCTGCTGCTGTCGGTCGCCGGCGAAGATCAGCCCCTGCGGAGCGATCCGAAAAAACGCTACGCCACATTGACCGACATGAACAACGACGTTACGAATCCGCTTTGGACACAGGCGCCTCGAACTATCATGGCGATTGATCCGGATTCCGGCCGGGTGTTGTGGCAGAAAAAATCAGGACTGGTCTCGCTATCACTTGCTGCCGACGATAAGCGTGTCCTCTTCCATGACGGTATGAAAATCCGCTGCCTCGACCGCAGCACCGGCCGGCCCCTGTGGGCGTCGGAGCCGCTTCCAAAGAAAGAAGGCATGCGAAGTTCCGGCGGCGCGACACTTGTGCTGTACGGCGATGTGGTTCTCTATAGCGGTCAGGTCTCCGCCGAGAAACCCAAAGATCGCACAACGACCATGTTTGCTCTTTCGATCAAAGACGGCAAGACTTTGTGGCAGGTGCCGCACCATCCGTGTGGACACATGGGCACTCCGGACGATATCATCGTAGCAGGCGGCCTCGTTTGGAACGGCGCCGTAGCTCAGGGGCGCGATTCGGGTACCATGACCGGCCGCGACCTGCACACCGGGCAAATCAAGAGTGAGTTCACACCTGACGTGGAAACCCATTGGTTCCACCACCGCTGCTACCGGGCCAAAGCGACCGACAAATATTTGCTCTTCTCTCGCACCGGCATAGAATTCATCGACCACGCCGCGGAGCACTGGACATGTCACCACTGGGTACGAGGCGCGTGCCATTACGGCATTATGCCGTGCAACGGACTCATCTACGCACCGCAGCACCCGTGTGCATGTTATATCGAGGCGAAGCTTTCCGGCTTTACCGCCTTGGCGCCGCCATCGCCGACAATGCAGCCTCGTCGCAAAGTGCCGGACAGCGAGCGGCTCACTCGCGGCCCCGCCTACGATCAAATCGCAAACCGAAAATCGCAAATCGAAAATCCCGCTGATTGGCCGACATTCAGGCATGACGCCGGGCGAAGCGGCACCGTCAACACAACAATCAAACCGGCCGGCCTGAAACGCGCATGGCGCACAAAGCTGAACGGCAAGCTCAGCACGCCGGTCGTTGCCGCCGGCAAGCTTTTCATCGCCTCGGCTGAGGATCACAGCATTCACGCGCTCGACGCCGATACAGGCGAGCCGGTCTGGAGCTTCACAGCCGGCGGTCGCGTCGATTCGCCGCCGACGATCTGGCAGGGCCGGGCTCTGTTCGGTTCCGCCGATGGTCACGTTTACTGCCTTAACGCAGGCAACGGCAAAATCGTCTGGCGATATCGCGCTGCGCCTGAGGACTGGCGAATGATGGCCTACGATCAGATTGAGTCGCTATGGCCGGTGCACGGCAGCGTTCTTGTGCTAAACGACGTGCTCTACTGCGTTGCCGGCCGCTCGATGTTCGTCGATGGGGGCTTGCGGCTGCTGCGTCTCGATCCCAGGACGGGACAGAAGCTCTCCGAGACTATTCTCGATGACAAAGATCCCGTCACCCAAGAGAACCTGCAGGTTCACATCCAGACTCTCAATATGCCCGTTGCGCTGCCGGATATCCTGTCGAGTGACGGCAAGTATGTGTACATGAGATCGCTGCCGTTCGACATGCAGGGCAAACGCAAGTACGTATCCTATATTCCCGTCAAAGAGCAACAGGGCGACGACCTGCACCTGTTCTGCCCAACGGGCTTTCTTGATGATTCCCTCTGGCACCGTACATACTGGGGTTATGGCCGGGCCTGGGCATCCGGCGCCGGCGGCTACCACCAGGCCGGTCGAGTGATTCCCGCCGGTCGGCCTCTCGTTTACGACGACAAAATGGTTTACGGCTATGGCCGGCTATGGCAATATTACCGCTGGACGACGCCGCTCGAGTTCCAGCTTTTCGCCGCGAAAAAGCAACCCGAAATCGTCAAAGCGGGCATCGAGCGAAAACCCGTCAAGAAAGCCGGCAAGCGGGTTGGTTCACGGAAGATATCCGTCACAAGGTTCGTGTCGGACTGGTCCGATGACATTTCGGTCCAGATTAACTCGATGGTACTGACGGACAAAGTATTATTTGTTGCCGGTCCGCCCGATGTCGAAGACGAAGAAGAAGCCGTCAAGACACTGCTCGATCCCGAAACACAGAAGAAGCTTGCCGAGCAATCGGAAGCCTTCCAAGGCAAACACGGTGCACTGCTGGTTGCCGTCTCTCGTGACGGCGGGCAAAAGCTTGCCGCCTACGGCCTCGACTTCGTGCCGCGTTTCGACGGTCTGATCGCAGCCAACGGTCGGCTCTACATATCGACCCTTAGCGGCGATGTGTTCTGCCTGAGTGACACACAAGGCCAACCGTTGTCACCGGCCGAGCAGGTTATTATAACCGCCCGCGAATAAAAGCCGATATTATACATTTTCCGGGACAACAAACGGTGCTCGATACGGCCGCGTCAGCAGCTTATCAGCTTCCGGATTGCCTACGAATTTTTCTTTCCCGGGATTGAACTTCAGCATCGGTCCGAGCTGGTACGTGTTCCTTGCTACATCGTAGCCTATAGTGCCCTTGACGGTCTGCTGTATCTTCTCCCAGGATTTGGCGATTTCCTCGTGCCTGTCGAGTACATCCGGCCTGGTCGCGCCGGAGACCTGCTCGCCCATGCGGTAAGAGATATTGCCCAGGTGGCAGCACGCCGAGGAAGGATGTGCCTCGGTAATGTCGGCGTTAAGATCGCCTCGATTGCGCGAGCGGACGCAGTGGATGAAGTTCTCGAAATTGTCACCGGGACCCATCTCGAAATCGACTTCCACGAGCGGCTCGGCCTTGTCGCTACCCCTAGGATAGAACTTGCCGCCCTTGATCGCTCCTTCCTCAAGATAGAATTCGTTGCCGACGTTCTTCGGATACTTCTTGCCGTCAAGGCCCGCCCTGTCAACCAGGCCAAGGACCTCGAATACGAGCAGCGGCCCGCCGAAGTCCATCACGGTCAGTTGGCAGTTGGGAGTCTGTGCCTGGTCGGTAAAGGGCGGATGGCCCGGCATCGATTCTACCCATCGCCCGCCCATGCTTATTGCGCTGACCGGCAGCACCGAGTCTTTGATGGCCCAGCGGGCGATGTCCATCTGGTGGACACCCTGGTTGCCGATCTCCCCGTTGCCAAAGTCCCAGAACCAGTGCCAGTTGTAGTGGACGATGTTCTCATGGTAAGGCTGTTTCGGCGCCGGGCCAAGCCAGATATTGAAATCGAGGTTCTTCGGCGGCTCTTTGTGCTCTTTAAAGCCAATGCTCCATCGCCCCCTTCCGTTCTTGGAAGCGGCAGCCTTGGACACCAGCAGCTTGCCGTATTTGCCGCTCTGAACGGCAGCTATCTGCCTGGCCCAACTACTGCTAGAACGGCTCCCCGTGCCGTGCTGGACTATCCGCCCGTATTTCTCGGCGGCTTTGACACACTGGCGACCCTCGAACACGTTGTGGCTGCAAGGCTTTTCCACGTACACGTCCTTGCCTGCCTGGCAGGCCCAGATCGTCGCAAGCGAGTGCCAGTGATTGGTCGTTGCAATAGATATGGCATCGATATCCTTGTTGTCGAGAAGCTCGCGAATATCAATATATGTATCGACATGCTGGTTGCGGTCTTTGAAAACCTTGCCGCGACGCTCGATGACCTTTTTGTCCACGTCGCAAAGCCCCGACACGCACGTACCTTCCATGCCGTCAAACGCGCTGATATGCGCGCTGCCCCGCCCGTTGATACCCACTACACCCACTCGAATTGCCTCATTTGCCCCACGCACGCGGGAAAACGGACTGGCCAGCACAAAACCCGCACCCGTTGCCAACGAACTTTTCATGAAATCTCGGCGTGTTAAACGTTTCATAAGCTATCCCTTTCAAGTTTTAGAATCTGTATTCCATTCCAGAACACAATCGTACTACAGGCTGGATGATATGGAAAAGAAAAACAGGAAAAAATTGCGGCACGAAGGGCTCGCCGCAAATCCCTATCTCATCATGCCCATGCAGCGTGTCCGTGGACACCGCCGCCTGGTCGTCTCGCTGGCCCGCCAGGCATGGAGAATAAGAGATCCGGCGCAGCAGCGAAGGCACTTTGCTCCGCGCTCGAAGCGTGCCAACAGCCGGTGTGCGATAATATAGGTGATGACTGACAGAAAATAGACGCAATGGAGATTTGTATGATGACACTGACAGGAGTGAAATCGAAACGAAAACGCACCGGCATGACCGCTAAGCGGCAGGCGGCCATCGAGGAGCGGCTGGCGCAGATACCAGACCTTTACAAGAGCATCTACTGGCGTGCGGTCGAGGGCAAGAGCATGAGAGCGAGTGTCAACGCCCAGTGTTTGGAATGCGTAGGGTGGGTCCGAGCAGAAGTCCACCTTTGCACCGACTTGGGATGCCCACTTTACAGTAAACGTCCATATCAGCGTATCAAACATAAGTCTGATGAGGCGTAGATGGGCCGCTCCTAGGGAGGCAGGTGACGTTGTCCTTTACAAGCTCAAAAACCAAGACCATGACATGCCTGTCCCTTCGACCTGCAACATCCCTGAGATTGCCTGGGCCTTCTTTAAGTCACATCCCCGAATCAATGTTGAGAAGCAGAAGAAAGGGTGGTGGGTACAGGAACCAGCCCCACCACGCCTGTGGAGATAATTGATAAGAAAGTTTTACACTGTATCTTCTAGAAACTTCACTCATTGACTTGATTAATAACACGAGCATCATCCGGTATTTCGTTGAGTTCAAATAGTCCCGGATCAATAGACTGATTGTATGCAAGAAACTCAATTCGCGTGCTTGGTTCATCCCCCTGCTTATCGAGATCATACGCATCGATCTGGGTGACAAGCTTGGTTTCAGGATCGACAAGCAACTCCAAACGTGCGTTATCGTCATGATCTACTAATTCAACAAGAATCATGTCATGCGCGGAATCATCTATGGTCATGTCATATTGCTCTTTGTTCTGTGAAGCATCTCGGAGCCTTTGCTGCATGCGGTTAGGATCGATGACCTCGAGAAACTCGTCTATTTCTCCATCTTCTTCACCCCTGTAAATAATCACTTGATTTTCCGATGGTATCCATGCCTTTACAACACCATTGTTCCAGACCGAACAGGCAAGATATTCAATATCTTCATTAAGGTCATTCTTGTGTAGATTCACACGAAAGTTGGTCAATCGGCCCGTCTCATCACATTTGATCCAGGCCTCCAAGTATTGAAAATTGTCTATCTCGTCCTCCTCGCCCTCATAACCTGTTACCCTCATATGAAGTGTTCGTATGGTCTGAATGGCTGCAATGGTTTGGTCTATTGCATAGGCGGATTTGACACCGTTGTCCAACAGTGGTATCGATGCGCACACGGCGACAATAACGACTGCAACAATAGATAACTTGGTGATAGGCTTGCACATAATCATTCTCCAGATCTTTAATTTCATGTTATTTGATTCTCGTTCATTTTCTTCGTCAACGGCCTGCAGGAAGCTCTGAAGCGTCTGGTTATATGTTTCCGGAGTGGCCTTAAAACGGTTCTGTTTCATTAATCGTTCGATGTTGTTTGTGGGTTTCATCATTCTACTCACCGTTCAATATCGATCTTAAACCATCAAGTCCTGCTCTATATCTGCAGTGGGCCGTTTTAATGGACACCTGCTGTAACTTGGCAATAGCCTTAAACTTCATCTGTCCGTGTAGATACAAAACAATCGCCTCTCTTTGTTCATAGGGTAGCCGGTCCATCGCAAAATTCAGTTTTTGCAGTGCTTCACTCTGTTCAACCAACTGGATCGGATCTTCATTTGATACCAGTTGTTCAGCTTCACTTTTTGCAAGTATGCGAGGTTGTTTCTTCTTTCTGTAGTTGCGTGCTTTATTCGCAACACAGGTTCTTAGATAACCGGGCAGACTGCTTCTAAGCTCAAAATCTTTCATGATCTGCAAGAGCGAGACAAATACGTCGTGAACAATATCTTCAGCGGCTGTTTTGTCAAAAATCAGGTTCGCAGCCAGTGTACGCAAATCACCTTCATATTTCTCATAAATACACTGAAAAGCTGCTTTACTGCCGCATTTGCATCTCAATATGAGCAGTTTGTCTTCAAGCATATATGCTTCTTTTCTTCTCTGATATCAGAACAATCGATTGTCTGTTAGTAGGACAAATTGGCCTTACATTTTTTACCCGGAAATAGGATATTTTACCAAAATCCTCCTTCTCTGAAACAAAACTGTCTTTGCGGGATGATCACAATAGAAACCACTAATGGTTTTCTATTCGTAAAGGGAGATTATTTATGATGCATAGAAAGATCACACCGTATTGGATTGTGCTATTGCTTTGGGCCGGATGTTTTCAGGCGTTTCGCACTGATTGGGTGTCAAGCATCGTTTCCTATGAAGCGGGGTTAGTGCTTGGATGGAGCCTTTCTGGCAGAATTCGAGGCGTTAGAACAATACAAAGAATTGACAGATGCAAAGATCGAACGTGTTGAAAAGCGGCGAGAAGAGCTAAAGAGTCGCACTGGACACAAGTTAAAACCTAAAGGGGATAACAATCAATCTCCTTCATTGGCCCCCACCTGTCATGTCATCGCTATACCGCGATTGGGACTGCCCGGCCCTGTGAGAAACCGGTCGCCCACAACCAACTAAGACAAGAATAATCATCCGCAAACCGCACAGCAAGGACAAAGTGCAAAAACGCCTGAGATTCGCCCCCCCTGCTCATACAATGATCTCCTCAATCGTTCGTGCGACTATGTAATCCGGCAGTTTGTTCAAAGCCGGTTTGGCCTGATAGGCGGCTATTATGCTCTTGTCAGGGAACACCCCGACCTCTTCGATCAATTCCTCAGCCAGCGGCCGCAGGCTTTGCTCGCTCACGTCCTGAGCCTTGGCGCGTGCCGCTTCCACCAAAGCCTCAAATTCCGCCCGGCTGTCGTACCAGTCAAGCTGCAATTCCAGCTCGAAGGCATCCTTTGCCCTGTCGCGGCCATATAAATACTGTATTCCAATTGGATTATAAGTCTCCGCCCGCTCATCCACGAAGGCCAGGCACGCATCCCGATACGCGGCGTACTTTTCTTCGTCAAAATCCTCAAATCCGCGTGCGGCAACCTCTTCGGCTAACAATTCTTCGATTCTGCCCGCCAGCAGCTCCTTTTGAGCTTCCAGCCGCTCATGCAGCACTTCATAATACGCGTGCAAAAGTACTTTCGTTTCACTCATCAGCTTATCCCGTCTCCACCATCGGCGGACCACTCATCATTATCAGGCTCCAACAGCCGGATTGTACCGCAAGAAGTCCCCCAATTCCACATTCAGTCTCGAAAACCGATATGGATTTGGAGATTGGGTTTGAATTGTCTTTCGTAGTAGGACTCGGCGCCGATGTCGGAGTCAACGGACCAGCTATATGGCTCAAGTGCGGTGAATTTCAGGCTCGAATCCACCGCATCGCCGAGAGCCCCTGGCGGCTTGGGATGCAGAAAACTGAAATGTAGATTTGTAAGTATTCAAACTAAAAAAGTACCGGACACCTTCAATTCTCCCCTACTTTTCGGTCTTTATCTTCTTGCGAGTCATTTCCCCTTTGCCTTCCATTGTACTGCCGTCTGGCAGGATATATTTTTCAGTAGCGATATACCTATCATCGCTGACTTTTTCCATAATGCGTATGCTTGAAGCCCCTTGACCTTGGGCGAACCACTGCCATTCCACGATTTCTTTATTTCCTTGGAGTTTACCCTTGCCTTCAGCTACACCACGCATGCTGTCAAACAAATATCCACCTGAAAATGTTGGATAATGGCAAATCCAAGCTTTTGACTCAGAATCGTGAACGCTTCTCCCTGTTAGGATTGAAGTTGGTGGTGGAGTAGACATATCTCACTACAGTTGATCTGGTCCTTTCAAATCAGCATCTCTTCTTGACGTCTATTCCTATCTCTCTCTCCATGATGTTCTGAAATCTCGTGCCGCCTATGGGATGGTCAGCGACCAGCTTACCATCGTACAGCACGCCAGAAACAGCATAGGGCCACGGTGCGTTCTGGGCTTGCCTGTAACTTCTATACTCTACTATATCTTGGTTCTATTCCGTATCTGTCTTTCGCAATCTCAGCAATATCGTTAACCATTCTTAAGTTATAAGTGCATTGGCCAGAGGTTATAATCGTGAGGCCCTTACCGAATTTCTTTCGCTTCTTATCCCACTGGCCCTTAAAGCTCGGTGTTGGAGCAGATTTCTTAAATTTCTTCACAAGCAGTGAAAAATCTGGAAATGCCTTGTCCACCTCCTCGAATCCGTTCTTAAGGAATAATTCCTTTCCAACCATCCAAGTACCCTCGCGTGTTACGACTGCCACACCATTCATGCCTGCCTTTTTAGCATCCTTCATACACTCCTTAATAAGGAGTGTGCCAAAACCTCTGCCCTTACACCTCTTCCACTGGATGTATATGCAGTGAATGAACATGTAACCCTCAGAGTTCACAGCCCTCCATGCGTGTTCACCAGGCACATACTCAATGTAACCTACTATACCATCATCCTGCGTGTTGAGCATCTTCACCTTCAATCCTTCGGACATGCGTTTCTTTATCCACTGGAACTTGTGTTGATAGCTCTCTTTGCTCGGATTTTTATGCCCACACAATGGCACCTTTCCAGCGTCCTTCGGTGTCATCTCGATTATCTGGACTTTTGCCTGCGGTTTCTTAGATGTCTTCATAACTGAGATCTCCCATTTAACTTGATAAAACCTTAATCCCCCATCCATCGTGCCAATATCATTCATTTTCAAATCAAGTCAAGACGCATGATAATCCGGTCCCTCGCCCTTTCTGGTGAAATACCAACCGCCTTTGCCTGCTCCTCAAGCTTCTGTACAAACTCATCCTGGCCCTGCAAATGCGGATGGGGGTGCCTGTCGGCGATATAAAATCCCAGCTTCTCCCAGAACGTATAACCCGCGCTTCCCGTGATCTCATAGATCAAGGGAAGCTCCTCAAAGGCATCGGCCTCAATATGTTCCCAACCGTTTGCCCCGGCCCATTGGATCAAAGTCCTGGCCATGCGTGTTCCGATACCTTTTCGCTGGTAGGGATTTTCAGCCTGTTGAGAACTCCCTGTCATCAGGCAATGAACCGAGAGTGTCTTGTCTTCGATGGCCGCCGGCTCGGGAAAATCGTTGTCGGCAAATCCATCGGCCGGGCCGAACGGATGATCCTGCTGAAGGCACAGGTATCCGCCGTTCATAGCGCAGAGCACCTTGGGATAGAAACGAAGCTGTCCGACGACCTGGTCGCCATCGCGCGCGACAATAGCGCAAGTGCCATACGTTTGGATGAGCTTCCTTAAGAGCGGCACGTTCCGGTCGCGATAACGTTCCCATGGCATCGTACTCGTCTGCGGCCATAGATCGATCGTCTTGCATGAAAGCGGCCCTCCATGCAGGCAGCGCCATAGAATAAATTCCTCCGTCATCGGTTCAACGACAATGTCTTCGATCATGTTGATCTCCATTGATCATCTTATTAGATGTGCTTTTCGGTCTCTGTCTTCCTGCGGATCATTTCCACTTTCTCTTCCATTTCATTACCGTTAGGCAGAATATACTTGTGAATACCGGTAAACTTATTGTCGTTGATTTTCTCCATGATGCCTACACTTGTAGCCCCTTGGCCGGTCCCGGACCATTCCCACTCTATGATTTCTTCATTCCCTTGGCGTCTGCCTCTGCCTTCGGCTATCCATCCACTCATGAATGGTGATGCCCTGGTCTTTACACCGCTGAATGAGGTCCGTGTGACTGATCAGTCCACCTTGCTGGTTGTGAACCAGATTGTACCAGAGACAGGCCGCCAGCCATTGTTTTATGTCTGTCACCTCTTCGCCCAGACAGGCGTAAACTCGAAGGATGTTGTTTCTTGGATCGAAGCCAAGGTCGCTGTGTCCGAGATCCAAAAGGAGGAATTGCATGGGGACACGCATCAGCCACCTGTCCAGGCCCAGTGCATAGCCAAACAGCATATGGCCCAGACGTTGTTTTTCGCTTTGCGCCTTGCGCGTGGGGATACCTAATCGGCCGGTTCCGATGCCGTGAATCCAGTTTTCTATGTAGCGAAACGTGTTATGGTGACAGTCGGAGGCCGTGTGGATTCCCGACGCGATGGCGCAGCAGGTCTCGTACAGTTCCCGCTTTTGCGTATCCTTGAGCTCATCGAGCGTTTCCCGATATGCGGGATCCCATTCAGGACGGATCTTCGGCAGCCCGGCCTGGTCGGCGATCTCGGCATCAAGGCATAGGCCGCGCCCGTTTTCATCATAAAACACATCCTTTCCCAGGGCCTCCAGGGCCTTCATGTCCTGTAGTGCGGATCCATCCAGGGAGGATTGGGGATCGGTCCCGGTGTAATTGAGTTTGATGAAAAAGTCAAACGTCAGGAGCATCCGATCCAGCATCTTCCTCTGGACCTTGCTTAGGTCCGTAACCGCACCAAGCCATTCGTAGGACCGGTTGATAAATCCCGCCGCTTCCGGGTGCGCCTTGACGACATTTTGCCCGGGTTCACCCGCAAGATATGCGTTCAGTACGGCATGGATAGTTCTGATACTTTCGGCATGTCGCGGCTGGCTGGTCTTCAGCTGCTCACACCCCAAGCCCGAGCACAAGCATCCGTTTTTGAAAGATGACCGTTCCAGTTTCCCCCGAGCAATGGCAAACAGTAACTCGTCCACGGTAACCGGCAGGCCGCTATCACAGGGAATAAGACCGGTGATGTGGCAGCGAAGCAGACGAATGCTATCGGTCAGTGGTCCCAGCTTGCTCTGCATTTCACACAAGTGCTTGACCGTATCGTCCCATTCATCTTCCTTCCATTGGCCTTCCTCATTCGGAAAGATCCAGGGAATAGTACACCACTGGCTTATGAGGTTGCCATCCTCATCTGAATAGAGTGTACTAACCATTTGGTTCTCCCGGACGGGCGTAGAGGAGGTCTCACCAGTATAAACCGCTTCAAATCCGGGGAATACCTGGTCGTAGGGCACTAATGTATCTTTCTTTTTAGCCATGATCTCTCCTTTTATAAATCGTAACCATAAAACACAGCCGTCGCGTTCTTTTGATCGGCAAACCAGCGGTCGTTTGTGCCGCAGACGCGAAAACCGTTATAGACGAGCAACTCACACAGAGAACAGTCATGAGGATTAGGCGGGCCGAAGTGCATCATGACCCTGGCACCGCTCTTTTTGGCGGCTTTGAGCATTCCTTTAAGTAAGGCTCTGCCATACCCTTTTTCTCTTTCGGCCGCGTCCACCCACAAATCCCATATCCACGCCATTTTGTTCCATGCCCAAAAGTTGATGATCCCAAGACCAACGACGGTCCCGCCGTCATCCTCAATCACCAGCCACTGGGTGTCATCCCGCCTGAGCAGTTTTTTCAGCTCCTCTGCAGTGCGTACGCAACTGAACTCTGCACAGCGTGCGGCATCACTTGCTTTTGCCCGGCGAATCTTCACATTCCCACTCCCGGCCTCAGAGAATATCCTCTCGCAAAGCTTCCCATGCTTTGGGCCGCCGCTTTGGCGTACTCGGCCCTGGACAGCGTGCCTCGCCTGATACGCCTTATCGGCTTGCTGTGATAGGCCTTCTGAAATGCTCTAATGCGCTCGATGTCGCGGCTGCGCCACATCCGCCAGCCACGCCAATCACGTTCAACATCATCGACCAGCCCCTCATCCAGCCACCTTAGAAGAGTACTCTTGGATACGCCAATACGCTTCGCTGCTTCGATAGTACTTAGCATCAATTCATCCTCAAATAACTTAGATATACTTAATATATTTATATAATGTGATATCATTGTCAAGACTTTTCCATTAAAATTTTTAAAATATCGGTTATTTCGGATAATATGATGGTGTATAAGGTATCAGAAACAGCCGAGAAAAATCGTTCGTGCCCCAGAGGTCCAAATTACCCCCCGGCTGCCTAATTCGGCCCTCACTCCCCTAATCGGAAAACTAGGGACAGCGGGGCTGTTGAAAAAGCTGGCCTTTACCGGACACTTTCCTTTAATTCTCCCCGTGGTGAATCTTCTGATTGAATTAAGGTGGGCAGCGGTTAGAATAATCTGGCGAATTTACGGTTATATTCTTTATCGAAAGGTGATTTCATGAAAGCTAAAAGGTGCTGGATTTATGTTACGTCGGGAATGCTGTTTTTATTGAGTTTCTTCGCCGGAGTGATAACCTTCGCCCAGGTTGCAGACAAGGCACAAATCCAGCAGGAATTTCGCAGACGACTGAGCGAGTCCGATGGGATTTCTGTGATTGTGAGCGTTATTACGAAGGAAAAATCCGTAGAAGAATCTATGACGAGTCGATTACAGGAGGATGTCGAACGAGAACTGGAGAATTCGGAGATAAAGATTATACCGAAAGAGGATTTAGAATATGCCCCCGGCCGGCCCCGCCTGGGAGTATATCTTGTAATGTATCAAGAGCCCAATCTCAAAGATATGTATCTTTTTTCTTTTCGCGTGGTCCATTTCGAGGATGCATCTCTGGCGAGAAACTACAAATATGCCGAGGGCGTCTGCTGGGACAGCGGCCTGTATATAGGCAGGGAAAGAACAGCCGTGATGAGATCAGTTGTCAAAACTCACGTTCAAAAGTACATAAATGACTACCTTGCAGCCAATCCGAAGCCGCCTAAACGGCAAAAAAAAGAGCAACTCAGATACTGATATGGTTTATTTTACTGGTTGGGGTGGCGTTGTTTAAGAAATAATAAATAGTCAATAATCAATGACAAAGGCTGTCCCGAGTTTCCCACTGAAACCGCAGGTTATAACTCTTATTTCATCTACGTTTGCTGATCAGCTCCCAGCTTCCCTATGAACGCTTTTTCTCTATCAGTATCAATACACTTTTTGCCAAGCTTCAGCTCCACCCTAACTGCCTGACGTAAGTCCATAATGACATCTGGAGTGACATTACCGAATAGTATATGCTTCAATTGCTTCAAAACCTCTGGACTTTTGCAGGTACATGCCAGCATATTAAAACACTTCCTTGCTTCTTCCGTACTGACATCTTCCTTAACGATATCACCTTCCGGGAATTAAAGGGGATCCGGTATCTTCCCGGTCTCAATGTTGACTGCAACTTCAAGCGAGCTGCGGTTCTTTCTGTCCAGTTAGTCCGGCCAAATGGAGCACCTCGTTTTACGCTCTTCATAATGCAGTAGCCGCAGATACGCATTGAGAATCGCTCTGCACCCTCGGCCAATATCTGCTCAAAAGCGAGAAAATCGTCATCCTTTCGGAATATACGCAGGCGGCCGTTGGCACGATTGAGTGCGTGATAAACATATTCGCCTAATGCTATCCTCTTTGGTCTGGGCATCAGGATAATTATACAGACTAAGCAAAAGTAAGAAAACACCGGACACCTTTAAAATTCCAGATCGAGCAGAGGTTTCTCTTGACAACAAGCTGGCTTGTTTAGTATAAGTAGAATGGCTGTAATCTATGGATTCTCGGTCTTTTCGGCAAGTGAAGTTGCGGCAGTCTGTTTTTATGTCTTCACTTGCTAATTAGCCGTCCATATTGGTATTGGAAGGAAGGAGATAATCGCAATTTCGACTTTCGATTCTTGATTGTCTATTTTTCCATAGAGGACGCCTTACGGTGCAATCGGCAATCGCCAAGCAACAAACGTTCTTTATTTTAACCTTTTGTAGGAGGATTATTATGTTTAAGAAATTGCTTTTTCTAACTCTTTTTGTTTTGGTGCTGGGCCTGTTCAGCACAAATGTAGCATTCGGCGGTAAGGTGTGGGAGAGCAGAGTCAACAGCGGCACTGATGATGCCGAACAGGATGTCAGCGGCGGCGGTATGGATCCAAGCAGCAGCGACCTGGAGCTTTTTAACGATGGCGGTGTGCAGGTAATAGGTCTGCGCTTCGTAGATATCCCCATACCGAAGGGCGCCGTCGTGGATAATGCATTTGTCGAGCTCACTTGCGATGAGACAAAAAGCGGCACTCAACCCGTTAGTGTTATCATCGAGGGTGAACTGAATCCTAATCCCCCTACGTTTGCCAACGTCACCAATAATATTTCCAGCCGGCCGACAACGACAGCGAACGTGGTGTGGATTCCTGAAAATTGGACTGAAGTTGGTCAAAAGGATCGGACCTCGAACATCACCTCTATCATCCAGGAGATCATCGACCAGGCCGATTGGACCATGGGTAATGCCCTGGTGCTAATCCTCAGAGACAACCCGGATAATCCCTCCGAAGGCATCCGATGTGCCGAGTCTGCCAGTGACAAGGCTAACGCACCGCTGCTGCACATAGAATTCAGGGGTAAATTTGCCGTGGAACCCATTCCGGCTGACGGCGGCCTGTATGAGGACACATCGGCAGTTCTAAACTGGCTGCCGGGACTCAATGCGGTTTCACACGATGTCTATTTCGGCGAGAATTTTGCTGATGTAAAAGACGGCACTCCCGGCGCGCCGGGATTCCAGGGCAACCAGGTTGAGGTGTTTTTCACTGTCGGTGTTCCCGGAACTCCTGTCCCGGATGGCCTCGTTCCCGGCACAACTTACTACTGGCGGATTGATGAGATTGAGGCAGACGGCACTACGATAAACAAAGGTGATATCTGGAGCTTTACAGTTCCATCCAAGAAGGCCTATAACCACAACCTGTCCGACGGCGCATATTTTATAGACCCGCATACTGACCTCAACTGGACGGCAGGTTCCGGCGCGAAAGTTCACACCGTGTTCTTCGCTGACAATTTTGACGATGTGAACGGCGCCGTTGCAGGCCTCCCCCAGGCAGGCACAACTTATGACCCCGGTCCGCTCGAATCAGAGAAAACTTACTACTGGCGTATCGATGAGTTTGACGGAGTCGAGACGCATGAAGGCGATGTCTTGAGCTTTACGACTATAGGCGCCAGAGGCACAGGTTTGCGAGGAGACTATTACACCGGCGAGAACTTCGACAAACTCGTGCTTACCCGAGTAGATCCTCAAGTCGACTATCCCGACGGCGCCAGCCCGCCGGATGATGCGGTTGGCGGCAGTAACTTCTCGGTCAGATGGACCGGTGATGTCTCAGCGCAGTTTACTGAGACCTACGCCTTCTATACTATCACCGATGACGGCATACGTGTATGGGTGAATGGCAAACTGATTATTGAAAACTGGACCCACCATGGAGACACCGAGGACACAGGGACTATCGACCTTGTCGCCGGCAACGGTTACAGCATTGAAATTGAATATTTCCAGGCCGGCGGTGGATCAATCGCACAGTTGGGTTGGGAAAGTCCACACACAACAAAGCAACTTATTCCCACAGACCTGCTCTGGCCACCTGTAAGGGCCAGGGATCCGAAGCCGCCCAATGGCGCCGTGAATGTCAAGCATACACAAATTCTCAAGTGGAGTGCCGGAGATAATGCTGTTTCACACCAGGTCTATTTCGGCACAGACCAAGAGACCGTACGTAATGCAAACACCGATTCGCCCGAGTATAAAGGCGCCAAGGAACTTGGTGCCGAGAGCTATGACCCGGGAAAACTTCTCTTGGATACTAATTACTACTGGCGTGTTGATGAGGTCAATGACTCCGATTCCGACAGTCCGTGGGCAGGCAATCTCTGGAGCTTTACGACTGCCGATTTTCTTGTTGTGGACAACTTTGAGGACTATAACGACTATCCACCGGACGAGATATGGAGTACGTGGATTGACGGATTCGGGACCACGACGAACGGTGCAACCATAGGCTATCCCAACCCGGATTTTACAGCCGGTGAGCATTACGTTGAGACAAAGATCGTTCACGGCGGCTCTCAGTCGATGCCGTATGCCTACGACAACGATCTAAAGACCTCTGAGGCAACAATGACATTGGTCTATCCGCGTGATTGGACTGAAGAAGGCGTTACGAAATTGTTGCTGTGGTTCCGTGGTGATGCGGCTAATGCTGCCGACCGGATGTTTGTTGCTCTAAACGGCAGCGCGGTGGTCTATCATGACGATCCTGCTGCAACGCAGAAAACCGGGTGGAACGAGTGGGTGATCGACCTGACGGAGTTTGCGGGCGTGGATCTTACCAACGTCAATACCATTACCATTGGCTTCGGCACCAAGAATAGTCCGGCGGCCGGCGGCCCGGGTCAGATGTACTTCGACGATATTCGGCTAATTAGGTAGATTAGCCCGCAGTGCAGAATGGTCAGAATGTCTTTATCTTGACGTCCGGTCTGCGCAGGTAGTTGGGAGTCAGCGTCACCGGGTCGGCGAATTGTCCCTTCAAGGCCATTTGCCGGCCGAGCAGGTGGACTTTGCCGGCCCGGGGGCTCCAGTACCGCTCGTCGAAGAAACGAATGCCGTCGGCCTGGAATTTGTCCTTGTAGTACAGCAGGCCGTCGCCGAGCAGCCAAATAGGCTTTTCTTCCAGTACAAATTCGGTGAGGAACTGCTCAGCGCTCATCAGGGAATCGGAGCCGACCTTAACCCAACCGCAGCCTGCTGCTACTTGTTGTCCGCCGGGCGTGCGCCGCTCGTAAACGGCGATGAAGAACTGGCCTCGCTTGGCGTCAACGATGGCGGCGACTCTCTCGTGCCCGATGGCTTGCAGGTCGGGATCCGAAGCAGGGTAGGTGTCCTCGTCGGCAAGATCGATTACGTTGGCGGCGATTACGTCGAGCGTATCGACGGCGACTATTCGTGCGGCGTTTGCCAGGTGCATTGTCTTGGCGAAAGTTGCGGCTATGCGGAGGCCTGTGAAGCTGCCTGGCCCGGCAGAGATGTGAACTTGCTCGACTTCGCGGGGCCTTCGCCCGAAGCGGTCCAGCAAGTCACGGATAGCGGTGAAAATCTCGGCACTGTGCCTTAACGGAACTGAAAAAGTGGCTTCTGCGAGCACCTCTCCGCCCGCTGCGATTGCGACCGAGCCGATTCTGCTGGATGTCTCTACCGCCAAAATGAGGTTGTCTTTTATTGTATTGCCCATTTTACCATTTAGTAAAACTTACTTGCCCCCCAAAGCCCCACTGTAGCCATAAAAAAGCCGTTTCAACGATCACTATTTTTGGGGTCACTATGGCCCGTTATTTAAGTTTAGTGTACTGATAGTGGAGATATTATTGGCCAGACGGGGATAAATCAAATTTTTCTCTTGCAAAAATAGATACTTTCTTATAAACTGAGATATTGTAAGTCCGGTCTTTTCCGAGAACGGAGGTTGTAAGTAACGTCAATTTGTTAAAAGTTTCTCTAACGAGGGTGGTTCTTTTAGGCAGGAGGTTTATTTTGAGCAAGCCGAGTTTCTTGACCGAATCTTATGGCAGGAGGTCCCTGTCCATCGTCGCGGCATCGTTTTTGTTACTGTTAACAACTGTCTCCGGAGTAGCGGCGCCGGCCAAAGACGCAACGGCTGACCGGCGGGAAATGTTCCGCCGAATAGTCGGCAACTACGTCCAGACCGGGCAGCAGGAGTATGAAAAAGGCTACTTTGGAGAGGCAGAGAAGACCTTCCTGATGGCCCAGCCGTGGCGGGAGTATCTGACACCTGCCGGGCGTGAGCAGCTTAGCACGCTTCTGGAAAAAGCACGGACTGCCCCAGCCAAGAGGAAGCTCGCACTGGCGAAACTGCAGACGATCAAGAAACTGATCCAGCAGAACCAGTTGACAGAAGCCAGGCGACAGCTCGAGAGCCTAAAAGACAGTGAGTTCCTGATCAAACACGAGCAGGCAGAAATTGCCGAAGTGCTAAAGCAGATAAGCGCCGAAAAGGTCGGTGATGGAGCAAAGGCTGAGAAGGCCAAAGGCGCGAAGCTGCTGGCCACACAGAAGCTCGATAAGATCGCACAGGGGATCCGCAAACCCAGTGAGCAGTTAACCATCGAGGAGATCATTCAGATTTATAGTCGCAGCATGGATTATAAGCGCGCCGGGCAACTCGAAAAGGCCAGGCCGGGATTTGTCAAAGTGGCGGCAAGCCGCCTGATTCCCCCTCCCATGAAGAAAACAATTGACGGCTACATTGCCGAGATAGACAAGGTATTGCCGGCAAAGAAGGGGCCGAAGATGGTTGACGTTGCCGGGCCGAAGGTCGTTAAACCGGCAACTCCGGTGCTAAGGGTTGCTGAGACAAGAATTACGGGTTCGGAGTCCGATGAGCAGGAACTTGTTGAGCCGGAAGTTGTTGAGCCGGCGCCTGCCAAGCCACGCGAGGCTGCGCCTAAGGTCGCTTCGCCCGTGACGGGTCAGGGCAGCTACATCGATAAGATGAACACGAAGAGGAGCATCCTTCGGACCTACACGGCAACGGTCGTCAACGACGCGGCGGTCAAGGCACGCGGCTACATAGACAAGGGCGACTTCGGGAAGGCCAGACAAACTGTCGAGGCGGCGGCATTTGTCGTCAACGATAACCAGATACACCTTGGAGATGAACTCTTCAAAACACACAGCGGCAGGCTCGCAGCGCTGACCGAGGAGATAGCGGCCAAGGAGGCCGAAAAGGCCCGGCAGGACGAGCAGCAGAAACGCAAAGCGGCCGAGGCGGCACAAAGCCGGTTCAGAGAGCAAGCGGACATTGACAGGCAAAAGCGGATAGCCGATTTATTGGAAAACGCGATCGCTTATCAGAAACAGCAGCGTTACGAAGCGGCTGTCGGTCAGTTGGTTAGCCTGCTTGCGCTCGATCCTCAGCATGACCAGGCGCTGGTAATGAAGGATGTGCTGGAAGACACAATTTTCTTCCGAAAGCAATTGGACGTGCAGAAAGAGTCGGACAGGCAGACGGCGGAAGCCCTGTTAAAAACCGAGCAGTCGCAAATTCCCTTCGCCGACGAGCTTACCTATCCCAAGAATTGGAGGGAGATCGTCGAGAAACCGACCCGCCAGCCGGATGAGCCAATCGGGCTGGATAAGGTTGACAAGGAAGTGTATGATCGCATGGAGCAGACCGTGGACCTGTCGGGCTTTGACGCCACCATGCCTTTCGACGAAGTAATAAACCTGTTAGAGAATTCCGTGACCCCTCCGTTGCAAATACAGCCCAACTGGAAGGATTTGCTCGAAATTGCCGACCTCGAGCCGACAACCCCGGCCGGGATGGATCCACTGACGGGCATTAAGCTGCGCAAAGCATTGGAGGTCCTGTTAGCCGGCGTCTCAAGCGAATTCGCAGAAGTCAGCTACGTTGTGGATGAGGGAGTGATTGTGATAGCAACCGTAGAGGCACTCCCGCAGAAGCTGGTGACTCGTGTCTATGACATTACCGACCTGGTCGGTGAGCCGGCCCAATACGGCGGTATGCAGGGCTTGATGATGGGCAGGATGGTGGGCATGATGGGTGGCGGAGGCGGCGGCATGATGGGCGGCGGCATGGGCGGCGGCATGGGCGGCGGCATGATGGGCGGCGGCATGGCCGGTATGATCCAGGCACAAAGTCTCGTACAGCTTATTCAGGAGAGCATCGAGCCGGAGAGCTGGTTCGATCTTAGTGACACGGGAGAGGGGACTGTGACACCTTATCCGATCCAGCAGCCGAAAAAACTTGCCGTATTCAATACACATGAGGTCCATCGAGAAGTCGATAAGCTGCTTGAGGCGCTGCGCAAGTCACTCGGGCATCAAGTCTCTATCGAGGCCAGATTCCTGGTCGTCAGTGAGAGCTTCCTCGAAGACGTCGGTATGGACGTAGATTTCACGGTTAACGCCGGCAACAAGTGGGGTCAGATCGGCTTCGAGCAGGACTCTTCCTTTATTACTGAGCCTGGGCCTACAGCGGTTCCTCTGAGTTTGGGTGGTATCGGCGCGGCTGCCGGGTCCCTGGTAGGTGGATACGGCTCTATACTGGATGATTTGCAGGTTGCGTTCCTCATCCGGGCGACCCAGGCTCACAGAGATGCAAAGTCGTTGACCGCTCCTTTAGCCACTGTTCTGAGCGGCGAGTCGGCCAACTTCAACATTAATAGAACGTTGATTTTTCCGCTGCCTCCTGTTCAGTCGCCCGGGGTCCAGCAAATCAGCGGGCAGGCCGGCACAACTACCGGTACAGGCGGGGCCAATGTCCCGCAGTATTTGCCGGTGCAGATCGGCAGTGCTCTGGTCATTACGCCGACTATCACCAAAGATAAGAAGAATGTGCTGCTCAGTATCATCACGACACAGAGCGATTTTCTTGGGATTAAGACAAGTGAGGTCCAGGCGCCTATTGTCGGCGGGGCCGCAGGCGGGCAGGTGCAGACATGGGAGGTGAGTCTTCCTGAGACAGAAATATCCTCGCTGATGACACGAGTAAGTGTGCCCGATAGCGGGACTCTGTTATTAGGCGGTCAGAGAATAACCGCGGAGGTTGACAAGGAATCCGGCGTCCCGATATTGAGCAAGATACCTATTATTGGAAGACTGTTCAGCAACCGCAGCACGATCAGAGACAGCAAGATATTATTGATACTGGTGAAACCGACCATTATTCTGCAGGAGGAGCGCGAAGCCGAGGCAATCGCCGCATTGGAAGGCGAGCAATAAACTCCGGGCTTTTGCATGGTCTCTTGCGATTGTTCCCACATTTTTTGTGAAACGTAATTGGTGGTGTTCTAACACGTTGGGGCATTCCGGCCACTAACGATTTCGGCATTGAGAAGTTGTTCTTGAGAAAAGGGAGTATGAAACGGCAAATTCTGATTAGCTTATTGGTTTCGTTATCTGCATCCGGTTTTGCCGGGGCGGCTAACTTACCGTTGTTTGGATTCTCCGACGTAACGCAAAGCGGCTCGGATGTCTATAAACAAAACGAACTTATCGTGCGCTTCGCCGATCCGGATGCAGGCGCTCAGCCGCCCGACGGACCGGCGATAACGGGTCCCTGGTCCACCGCCACGATAAGAACCATGATGTCGGATTCAATCCTGGCCGGGGCTGAGGTCGGCAAGAGTTATGACGACGTCACACCCGGCCTGGCCGTGGTGAACCTGCCCGAGGGTACGAACGTTCTGGACGCCCTGGCCTGGTTCAACAGCTCGGCCAACGTTTTGTACGCCGAGCCAAACTACAAGTACAAGCTGTTCCTTGTTCCGAACGATCCGAATTACCCGGAGCAGTGGGCGCTGGACAACACCGGGCAGACCGGCGGCACGCCGGATGCCGACATTGACGCTAACGATGCCTGGGATATTAACACAGGCGATCCTGACATTATCATCGCAATTACCGACACGGGCATTGACTATCAGCATCCGGACCTGGCGGCCAACATGTGGGTGAACGCCGCCGAGCAAAACGGCACGCCCGGCGTTGACGACGACGGCAACGGATATGTTGACGATATTTACGGCTACGATTTCGCCGGCGCCGGCGCCGCCATCCTCGACGACGGCGACAGCGATCCCTGCGATATGTGGTTCCACGGCACTCACGTGGCAGGCATCGCCGGGGCGGTCGCCGATAACAACGAGGGCATTGCCGGCGCTTGCTGGAATGTTCAGTTGATGTCCCTGAAGATTTTCGCCGACGATTTCGTCACGGAGCCCACGGCGTTTGCCAGCGATGCGGTCGAAGCCATTGCATACGCCGTTGACAATGGCGCCAAGATCATAAACGCCTCGTGGGGCGGCGGCTTTTTCTCACAGGCTCTCTACGATGCAATAAGACAGGCCGGCGACGCAGGGTTGATCTTCGTAGCCGCGGCGGGTAACGATTTCGGCAATGATAACGATGTGTTTCCTCTTTACCCGGCGAGTTATGACCTCGATAACATCATCTCTGTAACGTCCACGGATCACGACGACAATCTGGCGGTTTTCGCAAATGTCGGAGCCACTTCCGTGGATATAGCTGAGCCGGGGGAAGAAATCTTCAGCACCACTCCGACGACCGAGCTTTTTCCGATGCTCGTTTTCGACGTATCCACCAACTACGCATCGCTGAGCGGGACATCGTTGTCCGCTCCCTATGCTGCGGGAGCCTGCGCATTGATATGGTCGGAATTTCCAACGCTGCCGAACGGGTTGGTAAAGGGCATCCTCCTGAAGGCGGTTGATCCGATAGTAGGTTCCCCGAACTGCTGTCTGTCGGGTGGGCGCATCAACCTGCACAATGCACTAACGTTAATCCCCAAGGGCAAAGCAGGCAAAGTGCTCAATGCCAAAGACGACCCCGGCGACCCGGCCAATCTCTACTCGACAATCCAGGACGCTATCGACGATGCAAATGACGGCGATGAGCTGATTGCCGAGGCGAACAGCCTGTTCATTGAGGCCATCGACTTCAAAGGCAAGGCAATAACACTTCGCAGCGGCGACATTACCAACCCGAGCGATCCCAACATCAGCCCGGAAAACACACTTATGCTGGGCCTGCTGGATGAGGGTTCGGTGGTGACGTTCCAGAACAACGAAGGCCCCGATACGATCATCAGAGGTATGACCGTCAGTTGGGGCAGCGCCGACTACGGAGCCGGCATCGGCTGCTACGGAGCATCCCCCATAATCGAAGACTGTATTATAACCAATAACTTCGCAAACTACTACGGCGCCGGTATCGATTGCTATGACGCTTCTCCTACAATAAGAAATTGCACCATTACGGACAACCGGACCCTTGGCACTGCCGGCATCGGCGGCGGAATAAACTGCGAGCAGGCTGCGCCGGTGATTTCCAACTGTCTTATCAGCAACAATTTCGCAAACAACATAGGCGGCGGAATAGCCTGCTACCAGTCGGACCCGACCATCGTCAACTGCGTGATAGCGAACAATTCGGCAATCTTCCATGGCGGCGGCATCGATTTGGATAATTCATCGCCGGTCATTGCCAACTGCACTATTGTCGTTGACGATCCTGACGCCCCCAAGGACGATGGTATCGCCGGCAATCATGATTCTTTCCCGACAATCACAAACTGTATCCTGTGGGGCAACGGCGACGATCTGTACAACGTTTCAGCCGCGTACTCCTGCATCGAAGACAATGACGCCGGGCCAGGCAACATTCATGCCGAGCCAACCTTTGTGACCGGGCCATTTGGCGATTATTATCTGAGCCAGACCGTTGCCGGTCAGTTGGCCGACAGCACGTGTGTTGATCTTGGCGACCCGGATACCGACCCGGCCCTTCAAATAGAAACTTTCACCACAAGGACCGACGGCGGTGCCGATGCCGGCGTCATTGACATAGGCGCTCACTACCCGGCTTTGCCGGCGATGCCCGTTGAGCTTACCGTAACCGTAATGGACGCAAATGTACCCGTTGACGCAAACACAGCAAACGGTCATGTCGATCCGAACGGCGGTACGTTTCGACAGTACGAGGTAGTACAGCTTACCGCGCATCCCAAACCCGGCTACCGGGTCAAGGCATGGACCGGCACCGACGACGATTCATTGACGGGTCCCAACAATACGATTACGATGATTACCGACGCCGTTATTACGGTCGAATTCGAAGAGGTTCCGCTGTTTCATTTGCGCACAGAAGTTGTCGGCGGGCGAGGGACGATATCCCCCTACCTCAAGAGAGGTGAGTATTTCCCAGACGGCACGGTAGTGACCGTTGTCGCAATAGCCGACCGGACCTATATCGTGGACCGCTGGAGCGGGTCCGATGACGACGTATCCTGGGCCAGCACGAACACGGTGACGATGGATTCCGATAAGGACGTCACCGTCCTGTTCCGGCAGTCGAAGAGTCTGCTCGTGCCGGGGCAATACCCGACCATTGCATCGGCGGTAGATGCCGCCTACACGCACGGCGACAAGGTCGTTGTCTCTGCCGGCACATATTTCGGCTTCATTGACTTCCAGGGCAAGGCGATTACTGTCGCCAGCGAACATCCCGACGATCCCCGCTCTGTGGCCGCCACGATCATTGAGACCTTTGGCTTCCCCGCTTTCCTATTCGTAAGTGGTGAAGGCAATGAGTCCGTCGTCGATGGCTTTACTATCACAGGCCTGGGCGACTTCGGTTCCTTCCCAACAGCCGACGGTGACGGGAGCCCCGGCGTGGACACCTTTGGCGGAGCAATCACCTGCCTCAACGGCAGCAGTCCCACTCTATCTCACTTAGTCATCCGGGATGCCGTCGCCAGAGGTGGGGACGGCCTAAACAACGCCGTCATAATGCCCGCGCAAGATCCACCTGCGGACCCGCTTGATCCGTTGGATCCGCTCGATCCGTTGCCGGATCCCGACATACCCGATCCGAACGACCCGAACCAATGGGCGCCGGCGGACCCGAACAGGCCCGACCAGCCCGATCCGAACGATCCTAATGCGGTGGTGGACGGTTTTGCCGGTCAGGATGGCGATGCCGGTCTGCCCGGCGATCCCGGCATAGACGGTCTTGACGGCTTGCCGGGTCTGCCCGGAGGCGACGGCGGAGTAGGCTATGGAGGCGCGATGTATTTCGATGCCGACAGCAGCCCGGTTATCTTGAATTGCACTATCATCAACTGCCTGGCCATCGGTGGCGATGCCGGCTACGGCGGTTTGGGCCAGGACGGCGGCGACGGTCAGGACGGCCAGCCCGGTCAGGACGGCCAGGAGGGCCAGAACGGCGGGGAAGGTCTAAACGACGGGGCCGAAGGCGCAGGCGGCGCAGGCGGCGCAGGCGGTGACGGCGGAGTAGGCGGCAACGGTGGAAGAGGCGGCGACGGTGGAAAAGGCGGCCAGGGCGGCGAAGCCCTCGGCGGCGCAATGTATTTCGGCCCCGGCTGCACGCCCACAATACGCTTCTGCAAGATTTTGAACTGCTTCACACGGCAGGGACTTGGCAACGCGGGCGGGGCAGCCGGCAATGGCGGCAACGCCGGCGTCGGAGCAGAACCAGGCGAAGGCGCAGACGGCGGTGACGGTTCTACAGCCGGCGCGGCGGGTGCGGACGGAGCCGAAAGTGACGGCGGAAACGGCGGCGACGGCGCTACAGGCGGCGACATGGGTGTAAACGGCTTAAGGTCGTGGGGAGGCGCCATATTCTTCCGCGAAAACTGCCAGGTGACCATGTCCGACACTATAATAAGTGATAACGCAGCTATTACAATTGTTCCAGCCTATGAGTACCTCGGCGGCAACGGCGGTAACGGCGGCGACGGCGGTGACGGCGAAGGCGACGCTGCGGGCGGCGCAGGCGGTGCCGGCGGCGACGGCGGAGCAGGCGGCCCCCCGCGAGACCCCTTCGCAGATCCGAACGATCCGAATTTCGGTGGTCCGGGCTTCGGCGGTGGCGGAGGCGTCGGAGGCGACGGTGGCGATGACGGCGCGGATGGTTTTGATGGTTTCGGCATGACCAGTTTCACCCCGAGCCTCGGAGGCGGCAACTACTACGAGTTCGGTTGCCAGGCGGAGCTTACCAACTGTACGATAAGCTTCAACGCTTCGAGACAGCTTGACGAGAGCGGAGAAGACGGGGGCGGTGAATTCTATGAAGACGAGTGCACGTCCCTACTCGATCATTGTGAAGTTATAGGCAATCTGGCCGGATCGGGCGGAAGCGGAGGGGGCCAGTACTTCAGCGCGTTCTGCTCCGTGACGGTTAATGACTCTAACTATGTGGACAACTCGTCCGGTGACGACGGCGGCGGATTGTTCTTCCCGTCGGACTGCGTAGTTGACATCAATGACAGCAGCTTCGTAGGTAATTCGAGTGTCAGATCCTTCGGTTCGGCAAGCGCGGGAGGTGGAATATACGGCGGCGGGGTATGGGACTGGACCAGTGGAAAATGGTTCAACGGCAGCATCATAACAGTCAATAACAGCTACTTCGGCACCAATAAAGCATCCTTCGGAGGCGGCCTGTACTGGCACGGTGAGGGTACAGATGTATCGATTTCCAATTCGGTCTTCGGTGGCAACATCGCCGAGCACGGCGGCGGTATCTATTGGAGCGCCGGCGCGCCGGTGATCACGGGCTGCAGCTTCACGGGCAACAGTGCCAAAACAGGCTGGTTCCTCCCCGATGATCGTGTTCTCCGGCAGTTCTGGAGTTTCTTCAGTTTTGAAAAGCCCTTCGGCGGAGGAGGTGGAATCTTCTGCTGGTCTTCCGATGCGATAATTGAGAACTGTTTCATAACCGGCAATTCATCAGCCGGCTCCGGCGGCGGCGTGTATCTCGGCGGCGACTCCGGCGCGCCTAAGCTCAAGAACTGTCTGGTCAGAGGAAACTCCGCTGTCCTGGATGGCGGCGGCATCGTCTCCTATTGGCATATTGCCCCGACAATCTCCAACTGCACGATTGTTCAGAATAGCACGCATGACCCGGACAACGACAAGCACGGAAGAGGCGGCGGCTTGTCCTGCTCCTATGAAAGCCAGACGACTCTTATCGACAGCATCCTCTGGGACAACAAGGGCGCCAACGGCAACCAGATATCGATTGGCAGCGATGACGAGCCGATCTTTTTGGACAGACCCGCCTCTCTGACGGTATCATACAGCGACATCCAGGGCGGCAGGAGTCGCGATTCGATCTATATCGAACCCGAACGCGTGCTCAACTGGCTCGATGGCAATATCGACGCCGACCCGCTCTTCGTCGGATCGTCGTATTTCCTCAGCCAGCTCTCTGCGGGCGAGGCGAACAGCCCGGCCGTCGATGCCGGCAGTGATTCGGCGGCCAACCTCGGCCTCGACGAGACCACCACACGCTCGGATGGCGTCGGTGATACCGGTGTAGTCGATATGGGGCTTCACTACCTCACCGGCGCGGGCCAGACTCGGTTGACCGTAAGGGTCATCGGAGGCGAGCACGGCACGGTCGAGCCTCGCGGCGGGTCGTTCGACAGGTTCACCGTCGTAAAACTGACGGCAACTGTCGATACGGGCTATCAGATCAGGTGGATAGGTACCGATGATGACAGTTCCGATGCTCTTGCCAACACGGTCACAATGGATTCGGACAAGACTGTCATTGTTGAATTCGCAGAAGCAGTCGGCAGGACGGTCACCGTGCCGGGCGACTTCCTGACACTCCAGAACGCGGTTCATCATGCCAAAGATGGCGATACGATTGTACTCGACGCCGGCACTTATTTCGGCGGATATGCAGGTAGGGCTGTCGTGGTGGACAAGGCTATTACTATCCAATCGAGGAATCCCGAAGATCCCAATGTTGTCTCGGCAACGATTATTGACGGCTACATCGGCACCAGTGGAACATGGACCTACACTGGCATCACATTTGCATCTAACACCGATTCACGTACCGTTCTAAACGGTGTTACTATACAGAACTGCGGTGGAGACATAATAGATGGTGGTGACGGCGACAGGGATTTAGGTCATCCCGACGGGTTTGACGGCGGAAGCGGGGACGGCGCCGGAATAGCGATCCAAAAAGGAGCCAGCCCCATTATCATGAACTGTATTATACGAGACAACTGGTTCCAGGGAGGCGACGGAGGCGACGGCGAGAATGGGGCAAGTAACCCGATTCAGAATGCAGGCCGAGGTGGTTGGGGAGGCTGGGTACATGGCGCCGGCATATACTGCGGCGTGGACAGCAGCCCTCAATTCATAAACTGCATAATCGAGAACAATGAAGCCCGCGGCGGCAACGGCGGCGACGGCGGCGATGCTGGTGGGGGCGGCGCAGCTAACTACGGAGGAAACTGGAGCAGGGCTCAGGCGCTCCACATTGACCCCTTCAGCGCTGCCATTGTGCCCGTACTCGGTGACCTCTGGGATTTCTGGCTATGGGACTACGCATCCTTCTACGGGCCTATTTATGACGTCAATTTGACCGGTTACTTCGGCGACTATAGATGGTACTCCGGATACGGAGGAGGCGCATACTGTGACGTCCGAAGTAATGTTAGTTTCGTAAACTGTGAAATCAGAGGCAATAGCACTGTCGGCGGGATGAGTGGAATCGGCGGTGACGGCAGCGGGGCCACGGAGCCTGTGGTCGCTTATGAGATGCCGACTTACGGAGCCGGTGTCTATTGTGCAGTCGATTCTACGGTGACTTTCAGAGACTGCACATTTGAAGACAATGTTGCATCGGGAGTCGAGGCCGGGGCCGACCCGAATCACCGTCTTGACCCCTATATCGGATATGGAGGCGGTGTATGTGCTGAGGACAGCGCTGCGATTACATTTATCGACTGCAACTTTGTTGACAATGAAGGCGATTCCGGCGGTGCGATGTGTCTCGACAACACCGTTGTTACAATTATAGACTCCAACATTGTCTCCAACACGGCGATTCGCGGCGGGGGGCTGGCCAGCTCCGGCAGCTTTATAGACATATTAAACACCAAAGTCATGAATAACACGGCGACTGTAGATGTGAACGATCCCAACAATACTGCCGGAGATATTCTCGCCAGCGGGGCCGGTCTGTATTGCTGGCTGGGAGGCATACAAATCCGGGACTGCAACTTCACCGGTAATATAGCTGATTTCTCCGGAGGCGGCGTGTACCTGCGCGACGTAAACAGTGCCTCAATTGTCAATAACCTGATTGTGAACAACGCTGCCGGCAGAGACGGCGGCGGCATCTCATTGAGCTGGTTTACCGACTCGGTCATATCCAACTGCACATTCTTTAGCAACGCCAGTCCGGGTAACATCGGGGAAACCGACGAGACAGGCTTCGGCGGCGCCTTGTCGCTGTTCCACGAGACCGAGTGCCTGGTGACCGACAGCATCTTCTGGAACAATTTCGCCCTGCAGGGCAACGCAATCGCAGTGGGAGTCGGTTCCCAGGTCGGCACGAAACCATCGACGCTCACCGTTTCTCACAGTGATATTAAGGATGGACGAGCGTCTGTCTGGGTCGATATCGCTTCGACGCTCGACTGGGAGGCAGGCAATATCGACGAGGACCCATTGTTTGTCACTGGACCGCTCGACGACTACTATCTAAGCCAGATCGACGCCGGCCAGTCTCAAAACAGTCCCGGTGTCGATGCCGGCAGCGATTATGCCAGTTCCGTTGGCCTGATCGGATACACGACCCGCACTGACGATGCGCACGACACAGGCCTGGTCGATATGGGCTACCACCACCCGAAGGCACAACCATGCAGATTGTGCGACCTTGCCCTTGACGGCATTATTAACTTCGCCGATTTCGCGAAAGTTGCCGATTCGTGGCTTGAGCAGGCATGTTCAGAGACAAATGCCTGGTGCCAGGGCGCAGACCTCACGTCGGATATGAACGTTGATTTCAGAGACGTACTTTTCCTGGCCGACTGCTGGCTCGTCCAGGACACGCTGGCGCCGACTCCCGATCCGAGCCGATGGGAAACAGAACCTAATTTAAGCTCAGGATCGTCAATAACCATGACTGCGGAGACCGCCCTGGATGCCTGGGGCTGGGAAGTCGAGTACTTCTTCGAATGTATTGACAGCAATAACGGCGGCGATTGCCACAACAGTGACTGGCAGACAGACCCGACGTATACAGATACAGGTCTTACCGCCGGCGTTGAATACGGCTACAGGATAAGGGCTCGCGACGGTGTCCCGTGGATTCCGGACGATGGAACAGGTGAGCGGGGCAACAAGACCGAATGGTCGCCAATACGCTATGCAGGCATAGACAGTACGCCGCCGGCGCCAGCTCCCTACATAGACACAATCGATTCGAATTCGCCGAATGAGATTACGATGACGGCTACGACCGTCTTCGACGAGAGCGGTGTGGAGTATTACTTCGAGAACACTTCCGTAGATGGACACGACAGCGACTGGCAGACTGATCCCAACTATACCGACGTCGGACTCGATCCCAACACCGAGTACATTTACAGGGTCAGGGCACGAGATGAAGCAGGCAACGTAACCGACTGGTCCGATACGGTTAGAGTCACGACACTCGTGGCGCCGGACCTGATTGCTCCGACGCCGGATCCGATGGAATGGGACCCGACGGTGGACCCGAACGGCTTCGACGGAACGCCGCGCGAGCTCGAAATCGACGACGGCACAAGCTTCGATTATTGGGCCATGATGACGGCAACGATAGCCGTAGATGCCGGCGGCGGCCCGGTGGAGTACTTCTTCGAGTGCATTACCGAGAGCGGCTTTAGCAGCGGCTGGCAGGCATCCGAGATCTACACTGTCTTGGTAGGCAGGAGTGGACAAGGCCACCTGTTCCGCGTCAAGGCACGCGATCAGTTCAACAACGAGACAGCATGGTCACCCATTGACGCGGCCGACTAACGGAATCAAATACATGAAGGGGCCTTTCTGCGCCGGCAGGAAGGCCCCATATTTAACTCTACATATCTGCTTGAACTGAAACCCGGCGATTGCGCCGTTGGCGCCAGTGGGGCTGTTAAAGAAGTCCCACCGTAACGCCTGAGATTGCCGCGCGATTCTGCGAATCGCTCGCAATGACGAGAAAATGCACATCCTGTCATTGCGAGGAGCGCAGCGACGAAGCAATCTCACGTTTTTCAACAGCCCCGCAGTCTCATAATTTTGCTTTGAGTGCCTGGTAGCCGTAATGTGCGATCAGGTGATCGAGTATCACCATCGCGGTGTAGTTCTCGGCAACGGGCCATACGCGGGCCACAATGGTCGGGTCGCGCCTGGTGATAGCGGCGAGCTGCTTGTTCTCTAAAGTGTACTTGTCGATGGTCATCTGCGGCTTGTCGATTGTCGGGGTGGGCTTGACGGCAAGTCTGACTACAATAGGCTGGCCTGTTGAAAGCCCGCCCGTAATCCCGCCGGCGTTGTTCGACTCGAAGACGACTTTGCCGTCTTCGGCGTGCATCTGGTCGTTGTTTTCGTAGCCGGTCATGTCTTTTACGGCAAAACCTGCGCCGACCTCGACTCCTTTGACGGCGCCGATTCCGAGCATCTTGCCTAATTCACCATCGAGCTTGTAAAAGACAGGCTCGCCAAGACCTGCCGGCACGCCGGTCACGACGACTTCGACCGTGCCGCCCACCGAATCGCCCGTGGCGGCGATGCGATTACATGCATCGACCATGCCCTGGGCCGCCTCGATGTCCGGGCAGTTTACGACCGGATGTACGCCGTACTTGTCCTGAATCTCGGTATGGCTGAGCTTCGGAGCCTTGCCGCGTATAGAGTCGATTTCCTGCTCGATCTCAGCCAATATCCCGGCCTTTTCCAGGAATCTCATCTCCATATTGATGCGGTTCTTGACATATACTTCCTGATAGAACGGGTCCATGTCCCATCGCATCTTTTTATAGTCTTCGGTGTACTTGAAGGCCTTCTCAGCGTCGACGTCGGGGCATCGGACGCCGGCAATCTCTTTGACGTAGGAAAACACGTTGATGCCGCAACTCTTGAGCACTTTCTTGGCTACGTACCCCGCCCCAACAATCGTCGAGGTGTAGCGTCCGCTAAAGATGCCGGCGCCGATGGCGTCATCGTCGGGGCCGTACTTCATAAACGAAGCGTAAGACGCATGACCCGGACGAGGCGTGCGGTTCGTGTCCTGGTATTGCTTGATGTGAATGAAGTGACGATCCAGGTTGGGAATAAGAATCACCAGCGGCGTGCCGTTAGTATGATCCTTATTGCCGGCGCCTTCGATAGTGTCGGCTACGTTGATGCCGGAATAGATAATCGGCAGGTCCGGCTCTTTTCGCGGGCTGCTCAATTCGTCGGCGCCCGGCTTTCGCAGAAGCAAATCGCCGTAAATCTCCTGCTCGGTCAGCAGCATCCCCGGCGGGACGCCATGTAAAATGGATGTGAGGCCCTCCTGATAAGAGCCGCCGGCAACGGTTACCTGAAAAACGCGTCCAATGTGACAACCAATCATTTTTATTCAATCTCCAAGAATTATCTATGTAGGGGCAACCCTGTGTGGTTGCCCGATTCATCGGGCTTAATTCGCCAGTTCCATTATCGCACCAATACTTCTCATCAGTTCCACGTAATCCGGAAACGTAACACTAATTGCCTCGGCGGTATCGATTCCGGATTGACCGTCCATGTTCAGGCCCGCTAACGACAATGCCATAACAATTCTGTGGTCGGCCCAGCCGTGCAGTTCAGCAGGTTTTGCCGTAAGGCATCCCTTTCGGGAGGGCCTGCCGCCGTGTATTATAAGGCCGTCGGGTAATTCTTCAACATCTACGTCCATTTTTTTCAACTCTTCGGCCATGCACTTGATGCGGTCGGTCTCCTTGCTTCTCGCCTGTGGGACGTTCAGCAGCTTCGTTGTCCCCTCGGCAAAGGCCGCCGTTACAGCCATCGCAGGCAGCGCATCGGGGGTTTCATTCATATCAAGCTCCGCCCCTCTAAGCACACCACCCCGTACCTTCACCGAATCCGTCTCAACGCTGATGTCAGCGCCCATTTTCACAAGGTAATCGACCACGGCCTTGTCGGGCTGGCTGTCGGCAAAATTCAATCCCAGCAAGGTCACTTCATCTGCCGCTAAAGCCGCTGCACAGAGAAAAAACGTAGCGCTGGAAAAATCGGCAGGAATTCCGGCGTCAAAAGCTTTGTAGCTCTGATTACCCTTGATCGTGAATCTCTGCATCTGTTGGTTTTCGTACTCGATTTGCTGCTTGTCGAGCCAATCGAGCGTCATTTGTACGTAGCCGGGCTCATTGAGAAGGCTGACGTCGATCTGCGTATCTTCAGGAGCCAGAGGCGCACATAAAAGCAGGCTGGACAGATATTGGCTTGTGGCCGCCGCAATCGTGGTCTTTCCGCCGGACAGCTTTCCCGTTATCTCGACTGGAACTTTGCCGTTTCCCTTGAGACTAACGCATTTAGCTCCCAGATCGTTGAGCGAGTCCAGCAGCGGCCCGACCGGGCGGGTCTGGATCTGCTCATCGCCCGTGAAGGTCGTGGTCTGTCCCGGCCCAACCAGGGCGGCCGAACCCATTGCCACACGCAATGTCGTGCCGGAGTTGCCGACATCGATTATTTCTTGTGGAGCGGTGATTTCGCCGCCTGTGCCGGTCACTTTCCAACATTTAGGGTCGGACACATCGACATCCGCACCCAAAGCCCGGTAACAGGCCACAACGGCCTGTGTGTCGCTCGAGTCCAATGGGCCGCGGATGAGACTTTCTCCGCCGGCCAAAGACGCGATCGCAACAGCGCGAATAGTATGCGACTTGGAGCCGGGGATCGCCACCGTCCCTTTCAACCGAGATTTTTCAACAATCAGCTTCATGGCCTTGAATATTGAGCTACTTATGTTTTATTGAGGGTTGCCCTTTTATCAGAAATGACGAAGAATTGAAAGAAGATTCTCGTTCGCGGACTTTTCACCTGACTGTTGTTATGTCGGGGCGAGGCGGCGCCTTTGTGCCATGTCCCAGATAGAAGCCCGGTTGAGCAGGCTGATTATACGCCACATTCTGCCATGCCACGCTCAGCCTGTATACAGGGTCATGCATCAAAGTATAGAAACGCCGGTCTGTGGGTATCGTGGTAGTGAATATTCGTAGTTCCTTGCCGTCCCTTGTACGCCAAATGACTTCTTCTCTCCAGTCGCCCAGAATGTCGGCATGGAGGCAAGGATTCGCTTTGGTCCCATTGTTTGTCACGCAGTCATAATCGCCGCCGTCAAGTAATCGGGTAGTTGTGCCATTGATATAATCCCACTTGTCGATGAAAGCCCCGCCTTGCCCGCCTCCCCTTCTCCCTGGGCTGCCATCGAGAATTTCGCGAAGCAGGTCGCCGTCCCACCAGACACCCATATTGCATGACCTTGGTTTAGCCTCAGATATTCTCTTGCCTTTGCAGTTGTACAGTCCGTCCGAATTGCTTGCCCAGCACTCATAGCCTTTATGACGGGGATCGATGTCCATAGCTAACCCCCTTCCCGGATCGCGCAACTGCAGCCCCCATATCACTTCTCCGGTGGCGGCGTCGCGGAGGTTTGCGCCGTTTGGATGGGGCGGCCTCTCATGGATAGCCCAGACCTCAAGGCCCTGCCTGTCAGGGTCGATATCGGATAGGTGCATTGCATCTCCATGCCCCAAACCCGTTGAGTAGAGTCCTGTCCCATCGTGATCAACCGCACAGGCCCCGTACACGATTTCATCTTTGCCGTCGCCATCGACATCACCGACGCTGAGATTGTGATTGCCTTGTCCTCGATACTCGCTGTTGCCTGCGGCGCCGTCGTCGCTGTCGAAGGTCCATACATGCACAAGTTCGCCGTCTCTGAAATTCCATGCCGCCAGTACCGCTCGTGTATAGTAGCCGCGACACATCACGAGACTCGGTTTTTGGCCGTCAAGGTATGCAATGCACGCAAGGAAACGGTCCACCCGGTTGCCATAGTCGTCTCCCCAGTCAGAGACGTCACCTCTGGCCGGCACGTAATCGGTTGTGGCAAGTTCGCCGCCGGTCCGGCCGTCAAATACCGAGAGATACTCCGGCCCATCCAGTACATAGCCCCTCTCATTGCGGTGGTCGGCATCGGCCCGGCCGATTGTGTTGCCCTTGCCGTCGACGGTTCCGTCCGCCGTCTTGCAGGCGACCTCGGCTTTTCCGTCACCGTCGAGGTCATATACCATGAATTGAGTATAGTGAGCGCCTTCGCGGATGTTCCTTCCCAGGTCGATCCGCCATATAAAAGCGCCGTCCATGTCATAGGCTTCAAGTTTCGTTTGGCCCGTTGTGCCGCTTTGCGAATTATCGCGACCTCTCATTTCCTGCTTCAACACGATCTCATACTCGCCGTCGCCGTCAAGATCGCCGACGGATGCATCATTGGGCGTGCAGCCTTCGGGAGTCTGAAGGGGAATTGCGATGTACGGTCTTGCCGGTGCGTTCACCGGCAGTGTGAAAGAGACGCTTGGGTCCTGTTCGTCACCTGCCAGTATAGGCCGAACGAAGTAGGAATTTGCCCGGCCCACTTCTACGCCGCTATCGACAAAGTTCGTGGACTCGATTATGGGTCGCTCGTTTAACCTGACCGGATTTCCGCCGCCTGTAGAGCGGTAAAGATTGAAGGCTGTCTCGTTGGGATCGGTCCCGAGCATGCGCCATCCGACGTACACCTTTCCGCCGCCGCAGTTGATTGCAACCACACCTCGTCCAAGGTCTTCCATCTGCCGTTGTGCGATTGCCCGGGGCGTCAGAAGCAATACTGCACAGACAGTAATGGATACGCTCTTGCTGACTCTCGATCCGGCCATATCGTTTTACCCTTTTCGCATATAGTCGAGCGTTCGATCTTTGCCGCCCGTTCGGCTGAACAGGCTTCAGAACTGCCCCTTGAATTGATGTGCGTTGTCTGCTGTGATTGCCGGACAGTTGATAGGATAGGTCTTCTCGAGTTTCTCGCCGGCAAGGTACTTCACCGCTAAGCGAATGGCGCTGCGACCCTCCTCCTCCGGCTGCTGGTAGCTGGTTCCTGTCACAAGCCCCTGCTTGATTGCCTCGATCATCTCCTTGCTGCCGCCCATTCCCACGGCTTTGATGTCCGCCCGCCCCGCTTTCTGGCATACCTGGGCCGCTGCTATCGCAAAATTGTCGCCGTGAGCGTAGATGCCCGCCAGATCGGGATACCGTTGCAGCAGTGTCTGCATCTCGGTTTTAACGATGTCGCGCTCGCCGTTGTGAGGTATCCGTGCTACTGGCTCGATATCGGGGTAGTCCTCGAGCACGTCACGCAATGCCTGGCTGCGCGCAACCTCGGGGCCGGTCCCAAGATGCTGATGAAACTCGATGATTTGCCCTTTACCGCCCATTGCCTCGGCAAGGATTCTTGCCGAAACCACCGCCCCGGCATAGGTATCGGTGCCGGTGTAACATATATATTCGCAACCTTCGCCGATCTCGCGGTTGACGATAATCACGGGAATCTTCGCCCGGTTCAGCATCTGAACGCCGCGCACTAACGGCTCCTTTTTCATCGGCACCAGGCACGCCACGTCCACACGCTTGGCGATCATGTCGTTTATCTGCTCGATCTGAAGAACGGGGTCCTCTTTGGCATTGAGAATCGTCACCTCCACGCCGAGTTTCTCCGCCTCATCCTCCGCCCCCAAGCGCATGTTTTGCCAATAAGGATGGTCCAGCGTCATCAGGAAGCCTATCTGCTGCTTTCTCGCCTGCTCGCTATCGTCTTTGCCACATCCGGCGAGCGTAACCGCAAACACTGCCGTCAGCACGGCGAGGATTGTCTTCTTATCACTCATGTTTATTTTGTCCTCATATTAAGGCCTCACGGCAGAGCCTCACTTGCCCGTCCTCCGCCTGGCCAGCACGTCAATCGTTACGACTGTCAGGATAATCAGGCCCGTGACAACGGGACGGTACTCAGGTCCGATGCTGAACTGCGTCAATAAATTATCTATTATGCGCAGCAATAGCAAGCCAATAACGGTAGAGGCCAGGCCCCCGCTTCCGCCGCCCAGCGGTGTGCCGCCGACTATGACGCTGGCTATCACGACCAGCTCCATCCCCACGTGGCTCTCGGCTCCGGCGGTCTCGGTTTTTGCAACGAAAATGGCTGCCGCGACGGCACATGTAAAGCCGCACAGCATATATGTGACGGCCTTGATCCGCCGCGTGTTTACGCCCGCCAGCCATGCTGCCTCTTCATTGCCCCCGATGGCATAAACATAGTGTCCGAAGCGAGTGAACCGCAGCAGATATATCCCGAGGGCAAACACAGCCAACAAGATAATGATGGGCAGGGAAATCTGGTACTGACTGCCGAACAGCGGCAGTTGAGCGTCATAGAGCCAGTCGAATTGCCTGCGCAGGGGAATATCCTGCACCTGCTGGGTTTGTCCGCCGCCGGTGAGAATAAGCGCAATGCCTCGGAATACCAGCATGGTGCACAGAGTCACTACGAACGGATTCACCTTGACGTAGCCAATCAGCACGCCGTTGATTGCGCCCAATACCATGCCCGTCAGGGCTGTAACCAGAAGCGCCGCCGGGATCGCCACCAGCGCCCCGTGCGGCGAAAGGCGGTCCATTGTCATTACCAGAACCACGCTGCAAACTACTGTCGTCGAAGCTACCGAAAGGTCGAAGCCGCCGCCAATCATCACGAAGGTCATTCCCAGGGCGATGACGCCGATAGCCGCCGCATTCGTGAGCAGGTTGTCCACGAGGTTGGTCCAGGTCAGGAACGTGGGGATTTTAAAAGAGGCAAACCCACAGAGTGCCACCAGCAGCATCAGGATGGAAGCTTGGAGCAGTTTTTGAAATGAAAACCTTCCGGGCTTTTGCCGCGTCAGTTTTGCCGGTTCAGTGGTCATGCAGATTCCTTCTTTTGTGCGCAGGCCTCGAAGAGCACGTCCACGTCATCCAACGGCCCGGCCATTTCTTTCTCCAGGCGGCCATCCCGAATCACCAATATCCGGTCGGCCAGTTTCGCCAGCTCGATCAGTTCCGAGGAGATCAGGATAACACCCTTGCCCCCCCGAGCTAACTTGAGGATCAATTCGTAGATTTGCGCTTTTGTGCCGATGTCGATTCCCTGTGTCGGCTCGTCGAAGATTATCACTTTCGGGTTCACCGCCAGCCAGCGTCCCACGATGACCTTCTGCTGGTTACCGCCGCTGAGCTGCTGAATATTCATGTCCGGGGCCGGGGGATTGACCTTCAGCCGTTCGATCATCGACCGAGCCTGAGCATTGAGCCGCCGGGGAGATTGAAATCCGAGAAAGCCTGATAGTCGATCCAGGATGCTTATGTTCAGGTTCTCTTTGACCGGTCTGCCTGTGATGTTTCCCTGCCGCTTGCGGTCTTCCGATACCATTCCGATCCCGCGAATACAGCATATCCCGGGGCTCCGCTTTGTTATCGGTTTACCCTGAAATTCGACCGAGCCGGTTGCCTTATCTGCTCCGAACAAAGCGCGGGCAATTTCACTGCGCCCGGAGCCGAGCAGTCCGGCGATGCCCAACACTTCACCCTCGTGCAGGTCGAAGCTAATGTCCTCGAATCTTCCCTTGCCGGTCAAACCTCTGACCTTGAGGATGCACTTGCCGGTCTTGTTCGTCTTCTGGGGAAAAACATCCGATAGAACGTGCCCCAACATCATGCGGGACATCTCAGAGACGGGACACTCCTGGATTGTCCTGGTTCCCATTTTTCTGCCGTCTCGAAGCACCGTTACACGGTCTGCGATTGCAGGCAACTCTGCGAGCCTGTGCGAAATGTAGGTTATTCCCAGTCCTCTGGCCTTGAGGTCTCTGATGACTTCAAACAGTTTCTCGGCGTCTTCCCGGCCCAACGACGATGTCGGTTCGTCGAACACCAGCAGCTTGACGTTTCGCCGCACAGCCCCGGTGATCTCGACCAGACACTGATGCGCCGTGCTCAGCCCTTCAACCGGCTCGTCCGGGTCCAGGTCAAAGCCAAGATAATCTATCGTTTTGCGTGCCTGCCGCCTGATGAATCCGCGGTCGAGTTTTCGTGTCCAGCGGCCGCTTCGTTCCTCCCCGAGCATGATATTCTCGGCCACAGACAAATTCGGCAGAACGCTCAGCTCCTGATAAATTATGCCGATCCCCATATCGCGGGCCTGCCTTGGATTGGTGATCCTGATCTTACGCCCGTCGAAAACGGTCTCTCCCTGATAGTCGTCAAATCGCCCGGCAAGGACGTTCATCAGCGTTGACTTGCCTGCTCCATTTTCCCCGATCAGTGCGTGTACCTCTCCCGCCCGGACGTCGAAGTCAACATTATCAAGCGCCCGCGTACCGGGAAAGTCCTTTACGATTCCCCGCATTTCCAAGATCAGTTTGTCACCAGCACTCATTGTTTTTCGATCGGTAAAAGCTCGCAGGAACCGTGCAGCACGCTGTGACCAAAGTGAGGGCAACGGCAGAGAACAGGACGAAGGGCGTGAGGTTCATTCCTGGTTCTGTCTGCCTGTTGTTCATAGGCAATGAACGATAGCATCTGACCGCACGCTGTCAAGTGCAAAAGCATGAACGAGCCGCACAACAGAGTATGCGATCAGGGGGATTGATGCTATGATGCGTTTGCTTACATGTGCGACTGTGGATAGAGGTACAACGATGCAAATGACATCTCGAGAACGTGTACTGGCAGCCTTCGAGCACCGACAGCCCGACCGCGTTCCGTGCTGGTGCGGGGCGTCGGTCGAGTTCTGGGACAAAGCGAAGCACCGGTTGCAGCTCGACGACGAAGGCCTGCGCGTTCGGCTCGGCGACGATTTCAGGCGAGTCTTTGCCGAATACTGCGGCCCCGATTTCGAATTGTCCCAAGGCGCCACATATCGAACGGCGTTCGGCGTGGAGCGAGAGGGACTGGGTTACGGCCAGCCTATGAGCCATCCATTGGCTGATGCGAAACTAAAGGGTGTGCATGATTATCCCTGGCCCGATCCGGAGTGGATGGACGTTGCGAGAATCAGGCCAGACGCAGAGACCTACAAAGAACAGTACGCGATTCTCGGCGGCGACTGGTCGCCCTTCTGGCACGATGCTATCGATCTGTTAGGAATGGAGAATCTCTACATGAAAATGTACGATGAGCCTGAGCTTGTCGATGCGTTGATGCGGCACCTCGTTGACTACTACGCGGCGGTCAGCCGGCGAATATTCGATGCAGCCGGCGACGTCATTGACATATTCTTTATCGGTAACGATTTGGGAAGCCAAACAGGTCCGCTGCTGAGCCCGGAACTCTTCGAGCGATTTGTTCTGCCACACCTAAAAAGACTAATCGATCTTGGCCATTCGTACCGTTTGAAAGTTCAGCTTCACTGCTGCGGCGGCTTTGCGCCGCTGATTCCCTCGCTGATTGAAGCAGGTCTCGACGGTCTTCATGCGATTCAACCTTCCTGCTACGGCATGGATCTAAAGGAATTGAAGGCGAGTTTCGGCGGCAAGATTCTTTTCAACGGCGCTATCGACTCGCATCATGTTCTCATCGAGGGCACACCCGAGACGGTTCGGGAGCAAACGCGGGAGGTCCTTGATATCATGGCCCCCGGCGGAGGATACGTTGCCGGGGCCAGCCACGACACAATCCTCGAAGAGACGCCCGTTGAAAATGTGCTGGCAATGTTTGACATTATCTGCGAATACGGCGAAGGCCGAGAAAAATCGGTCGGGCATCAAGGCTGACTTGGCCCTTTGACGCCGCGAAATCCCATGATGCTGCTTTCCTTGAGCGGCAGTTGGGTGGCCTGAGTGATGGCATCACACGCCACCGGGACAGCCATCCACGAGCCGCCCCGCGCGACCCGGAAGCCATCCAGACCGGCGTGGTGTGAAGTTGTGTACCAGTCCAAGGTCCACTCGGCAACGTTCCCCCCCAGGTCGCAGATCCCGTAAGGACTGCTGAACTTCTCGAAACTGCCCACCGGCGCGGAATACTCAAATCCATCTTCCCCGCCGTCGTAATTGCACCTGAAAACACCATCGGCGTTCGGCGCTTCGTTACCCCAGGCGTAACGTCGCTGCGGCAGCGGATTAGGTTTGTTCTTAGTTTCATCGCCGTCCAGAAAAAGTCCTCCGCGAAGGGCTTTTTCCCATTCCGCCTCAGTAGGCAGTCTCAGGCCGCACCACTGCAGGAAGCTGGCCGCGTCATACCAGGAAACATAATTGATCGGATATTCTTCACGGCCGGGCTGGACACTGTAGGTATAGTTCTCATGTCGAACGATGCCGCAGCGTTCACTGTTGGCCATACGGTCATTCCAACCAGCACCCTCGCCGCCGACCTCGTTTAGGTAATCTGTGTACATGGAAATCGTGGTTTCGTACTTAGCCATGTAGAACAGGGGCAGACTGGACTTAGGCTTGTGCTCTTTCGACTCATCGCGCCCGCCGCCGGGCAGGCTCTTCATCGTGAATTTCCCGGCGGGGATTCGCGCCATCGCTATTGCGCGAACGCGAATTTCCGCCTGGCTCAGATCGCTGAAAGTAGTCTGGCTTGTCCCCCACCAGATGATTTGCTTGTGCCCGGGCTTGTCAACAAGATCGAAACCGTTGCCCCGAAGAGAGTCCATCGGCGCCAACTGCCAGGTCTTGCCGAAATCACTGCTGTAGCGGACGAAAACATACGCCGGAGATTCCGGCGAGATATTCGCATCCTCAATATCATACTCGATGATCGTCTTGGGGCCGGCCAATTCCGTCGGATCCTGCCTGATCTTTACATTGGAGATTTCAAGCCAACCCGAAAAGCAGCATTGGCAGCACGCCAAAACCGCGCCTATGGACAACAGAAGCCTGTGTAGCATCATTTTTTCGCCCGCTATGTCTTGCCCCTACACCTTCTCCGGCACGACCCAGGGTTCGCGATACTTGCGTTTCAAATACTTGTTGGCCTGATTGTTGTTGACAAATGTCTCTGTCTGCGAGTCGAATTCCAGTTGCTTGTTGCCTACCCTGTACGAAATGTTGGCCAGGTGACACAGCAGCACGGTTTGATGGCCTATTTCCACGTCGGCGTTGGGCCTTTTTCGTGTCTTGATGCAATCAATGAAATTATCCTTGTGCTCCTTGTCGGCTTGCCGGCCGTACTCGGAATGCACTAATTCACCGCCGGCGTCGAAAGCCTGCCAGCCGCCGCCATGCCGGCTGTACTGCATGAAGCCTTCTGTGCCGCAAATCTCGACCTTGGTGCTGCTGAATGGGAAGTTGGGGAACTGGTCCGAATCCCGGACGTTGCCGGGCGTCTTTTTCATGTAAGGCGTCCACAAAGCCGATTCAAGCATCAGGGTGAGTGAGCCGTAGTCAAACGTTGCCATTTGAGTATCCGGAGTTTCGCGGCCGTCTTTCAACGAATTCACACCGCCGGCATGAGAAACCGTCCTGGGGTAAGGAGGATCGTCCATCAAATAGCGGGCGCAATCCAATTGATGGACGGCGTCGCCCGCAATGGGGCCGCAACTGAATTCCCACTGGTTCAGCCAACGCCGGCTTGGATTATACGGGATTTTAGGCGCCGGCCCGCACCACATATCATAATCGAATCCCTCCGGCTCCGGCTGGCTGGGACTAACGCTCTGCTTGCGATGCTGCATCATATTGAAGACGCGCACAAGATATATGTCACCCAATTTGCCGGACTGGATATACTCTTTGGCCTTCTTCGTATATGGAGCGCTGCGCGTCTGCATCCCTACCGTGACGACTCTCTTGTATTTCCGGGCCGCCTCGATCATTTTTCTGCCTTCCCAGACGTTATGCGCCATTGGTTTTTCGACGTAAACGTCTTTTTCCGCCCGACAGGCCATGATGGTCCCCAGACCGTGCCAATGATCGGGAGTGGCATTGACGACGGCGTCAACGCTGCGGTCGTCAAGCATCTCGCGGAAATCCTGGACGAGCTTGGGTTTTCTGCTTTGAGCTTCCTCAACCGCCTCGCGCGCCCTGGCGAAACGCCTGGTATTGGCGTCACATAGATACGCAATCTCTACATCCGGCCGCATTGCGAAACTCTCGGCCAGGTATGTTCCTCTACCGCCAAGTCCCATTACGCCTATTACGACCTTGTCATTGGCGCCGCGTACCCTGGGTGGCGAAAACGCCGCGAAAGTCGCCGCGGCTCCGACTGTGCGTTTAACAAACTCTCTACGATTTAGCGATCTCATATTATTCTCCTATTGAATGCCGTAAGCAGCCAAAATTCTTTGCCTAAATGGCAGAACATGATAATATCCGTAGAGAGCGTATAGTGCAAGATTTTTCAGCCCGGCGTCAGATACCGCCAAATTGTTCTGGCACTCGACGCCCGACATAGCTAATATAGTGAGGATTAGATAATCGTGCCGGCCGTGTGGTGATGGTCGGCAAGTATCATCCTTTGTGTCGTGACACGTTTCGAGGAAACAGGATTTTGACCAAATCATATACTTCTTACAAAATTGAAGGGAGCTAACGATGATTAGAGGAAATCTAACCAGACGAGAATTTCTTGCCACCGCCTCAACAGGTGCCGTAGCGGCTGTCGCCTCGGGAGCGCTTCCCGTTTACGCCGGAAAAAGCAGCAAATCGGGGAAACTCGCAATCAAAGGCGGCAAGGCCGTTAGAACCAAGCCGTTCCAGAGCTGGCCTATCTGGGACAAATCTGCTGAGAAGGACGTCATAGCTATCCTGCGCAGCGGAGATTGGTTCCGGGGAAGAGGGGAAAAGGTAATAGAATTTGAGAAAGCATACGCAGAGTTGTTGGGCGCCAAGCGCTGCGTCTGCACTGTTAACGGCACTAACTCGCTGCTCACCGCCCTGCACGCGCTTGACGTAGGAGTGGGCGACGAGGTGATTGTCTCGCCGTACACGTTTATCGCCACGTACAACGTTGTCATAGGTTCGGTCGCCCTGCCGGTCTTTGCCGATACCGATCCTGAGACCTTCCAGATCGATCCGGACAAGATCGAAGAGAGAATCACCGAGAGAACCAGGGCGATTCTGCCCGTCCATATCCTAGGGATTCCCGCGAATATGGACAGGATTATGGCCATCGCCAAAAAGCACAATCTCGTCGTCATCGAAGATGCCTGCCAGGGGTGGCTGGGCGAATGGAGAGGCAAGAAACTCGGTACAATAGGCGACCTTGGATGCTTCAGTTTCCAGAACTCCAAACATCTGCCCATCGGCGAAGGCGGCGCAGTGGTCGGAAACGACGATGAACTCATGGACAGAGTGTGGTCCTACCATAACTGCGGCAGGCCTTACCGCAGCGTAAAGAAGACCAGCGGCTATCCGATCATCGGAACCAACCGCAGGATGACGGAATACCAGGCGGCGGTGGGGCTTTCGCAGATCAAGCGCTTGGAAGGCGACACGCAGAAGCGCAACGAAAACGCCAAATACCTGACCTCCAAAATCAAAGACATCCCGGGCATTGTTCCTCACAAACTGTATGACGGCGTAACCAGATGTGCATATCACCTGTACCCGTTCCGATACAAGAAGGAGCAGTTCAACGGCGCACCCAGACAAAAATTCCTCGCCGCCCTCACCGCCGAAGGCATCCCCTGCTCGGGCGGATACGGCCCACAGTACAGAGACGAACTGATCGAGGTCGCCCTGCAATCGAAGAACTTCACAAGGAGCTTCCCGAAGGCCAGGCTGAATCAATACCGTAAGGAGCTTGACCTTCCGGCCAACGACCAGCTTTGTAAAGAAGCCGTATGGCTCTACCAGAACATGCTGCTCGGCGGCAAGAAGGATATGGACGACATTGCCAACGCGATAGCGAAAGTCGCCGAAAACAAAGATCAATTAGCGTAGCCGCCGAAGATAATCTTGTTTTTGAGAATGGTCATTGCGAGGCCCGAAGGGCCGTGGCAATCTCTCGTCTGGCACGTTTAGCACGTAGGGTGGGCCTCCCTTGGGGATGCCTTACGGTATTGGCCCACCGATCAACAATGGTGGGGCGAGCCCCACCCTACAAAGAGTCTATTCTGTAACCATTAGAATTAGACACGGATTAACACCGATTAACACGGTTTTAGATTCACGGCGAAGGCACAAAGCTAAACTTCGACATTGGATGTTCCTTGTTCGATATTCGACATTCCAACGCTGTTTGCCTCCTGTATCCTGTCTCCTGAATTCTCGCTTTGCCCGCTTTTTTTACTTTTTTTGCATTTTGTCGTCAACATTTGCCTGTTGACAAACGCCTTTATTAGTAGAAGGGCAAAATGTGCACCCTAATGGCCATGCGGCACGGATTGTGGCCGAAAGTGTTAGTTCCTGGCTGGGAAAACGGGTATAATGTGAAATGGCAACCTAGTTTTCTTAGTCTTCCTAGCGGCAGCTTGTTATGGACCTTATGTTATCATCTTGGCCGGGATATCATTGAACTCTAAACATGAATTCGTATAATTGACTGGTTAGTTTCTTTTGGGAGTATCTGGAATTGAGTCAGATTTATATAGTAGATGATGATTTTTCCGTAGAGCCAGTGGCCGATTACATTCGTGGAAAGGGAAGTAGACAGAGTGAAACAAAGAACGATTTTACTCATTGATGATGAACCGGAATTTATCAGACCGCTCAAAGATGCGCTTGAACATGAGGGGCATAAGGTTTTAACAGCATCGACAGGCGAAGAAGCGCTGGACACTCTGGAATCCAATAAGGTGGATTTTGTCACGGTTGATATAATGATGCCGCCGGGTGATTCGCTAGAAACAGAAGTCTATAGCCACGAAACTGGTATACTCCTATGTGAGGAGATTAGAGATCGTTTTCCGAGTTTGGATGTTTTCTGCATAAGCGTTGTGACTGACAAAGAAACGATCCGATATATACAGGACTTGGGGGTACGGTTTCTTCGAAAGGGCGAGACACCCCTTCGAAAGATATTAGATATGATAGCCTCACGCTTAACAGGGATAGCATACTCAAGTGACGATCCACGACGAAAACATAGGTAGAGGGAGAATTAAAGGTGTTCGTGGGGCTGTTGAAAAACGTGAGATTGCTTCGTCGCTCCGCTCGTCGCAATGACAGGATGAGGACAAATGAGACGTTTGATCTGTGCAATTGTTGTATTGTCTGCATGCCCGGCATGGTCGTTGACATTCATGGGGCCGCCCACAAGCAACCTGGGCCAGGGCCAGGTGCAGGGAGGAGTCGACTACTCTAACAGCGAGTACGATGTTGAATTCTCGGTGGCCGGCACGACAGCGACGTTGGACGACGTCGAACACGATTCGACCTTTGGCCGATTGAGCTATGGCGTATACGATAACCTGCAAGTATTCGGGAGATTGGGCCTTTCGGAAGTCGCGGATATGGGTGATGAGTTCGCCTGGGGAGCAGGTTTCAAAAGCAAGCTGACTGAGACTGGCGATGTAGACTGGGGTATGTTGTTCCAGATAATAGTCGCATCAGGAGATGACACTGCGACCATCAAAGGCTTTTCCGTGAGGGGGGATTTTGACATCTATGAGATGCAGATCGCGGTAGGGCCGACCCTGGGAGGAGACAACGTTTGCCTGTATGGCGGGCCCTTTGCGCATGTGGTCTCTGGCGACGTAGACATCAATATTGCCGGCCAAAAATCGTCATTCGACATCAAGGAGGAATCGGTCCTGGGTGGCTATGTTGGTGTGCTGCTGAAGATCAGCGAGATTGCGAACATCGCGATCGAACAACAATGGACCGACAACGCCGTTGTTTTTGCCGCGGGTTTGAGTTGGAGATTCTAACCTTAAATCTTTTCCAGAGCAGCGCTTATGCGTGCAGGAAGATGGGGTGTTATGCCGACAGTTGGGCAGTGGGAAAACTAGGGACAGCCCCACAGCCACCTATTAAGGGCCGAGAAATTATTAGTGATGTTTAGCAATGTATGAGGTTGAAGGAGAAAAGGGATTCCACAGCCGTATAGAAACAGACGAAAAAGAACTTAAATACACGAAATCGGTAAATATGCCCCTCTGAACCAAGGAGATGTTGGACTATGTCGGAAGAAGAGAGGAACATAAAGTTGCGCTTGGCATCCCCCAAGAAGGCGTTCACGCCCGCTGTTACGGCGATAATAGCATGTAGGGTGGGCCTTGGCCCACCGATCAATAATGGTGGGGCCAGCCCCACCCTACAAAGAGCCGTTACTTCGGCATAGACCGCACCGTCTTGGTTCATGTCAAAACGGCTTATCAAACGGCAAAGTCCTGCCGGCAAGCCCGGCGATCTCAGCGTATGACATTCCATAGTCATATATACGGACATCGTCCACAGTGCCAATCAAGAAGTTGCTCGCGATCGGACCGCCATCCCATTCCTGGCCTATCGACCAGAGGTTATCCGCACTGAAATTGAAACTAACTGTGTGCGTTCCTTCCAGAACTCCATCCACGTACAGACTCCCGATGTCGGCGATCCTTGTGTAGGCCAGATGGTGCCAATTATTGTCAGTGACAAACATGGTGCCGGTGAGATTGCCGAAGTCAGCGCCTCCTCCAGCGTCCACAGCCAACCAGCCCACGTTGCCGCCAGTGGCGGTGTTGCAACTGATAATGGGGTACCAGACGCCTTCGGGGGGCATATTCACCCATGCCGTAAGGGTAATATCGTTGCTCGTTATGTCATCTGCCACACCATCTATCGCCACATAATCGTCGGCGCCGTCGAAGCTCATTGCCTGACCGACCTTACCGACCGCGTATGTCGGGTTGCCGTTTACGGTGCCGTCGTTGCCCAAACCGGAAGAATCCAGCGTGTCGCCGTCCAACTTCCAGTGTCCCACCAGACCGACCGGGTCGGGCTGCACCGGAGTGATGAACTCTCGACTCAGAGCATACAACCTGATATCGTCAAGCAACAGGATGCCCGTGGCGCCGGAACCTTCGACGCCGACGGCCAGGCTGGTGACACTCTGGAGGTTAGCGCCGACCGATGCCAGGTCAATATTCCATGCCTGCCACGCTCGCTGCATGTCAGCCGCATCACCGTCATATACCACCTTAGAGCCGTTGACTTTCACATACAACTGCCCGGTGTTGCCCGCAGTGCCGTGGAACCACAGCCCCAGTGTCTTGACGCCATGCTCGGTCCAGTTCTGCGAAGCCAGCGTTAGTGCGACCTCCGAGAAAGCCGCCGTAGTGTTGTCGTACTCCATTGGCGCCGACTGACGTCCGCCGTGCACGATGACGGTCTCCATCGTGGGCTGGAACGCCACGGTATAGCCTATGGCCGAGCCATTCGTCGGGATCCCAAATCCATCCAACCACGTCTCATAGACCAGGTTGCTGCCCGGCTCGCCGGTTTCGATGTCGTTGTAAGGCTCGAAATCCTCAACGAGTATGTAATCGGCCACCGAGAATTTCCAGGTATTACCTTTGGCGACCGTCCCGTCGGTATTCTGCTCATCGACGCGCCAGTAGTACGGTCCGCCGGCCCACTCGACGCCTTCGGGCGGAGTGTAGCTGGTGGCGGCCTGGAGATCTCTAAATACGCCGGTCGTATCCGATGTGTCGGCGGCGCCCACGGCGTCTCTGTCGGTGCCGAAATACACGGCGTGCTGCGACGCCGAATCTCCGGGTGACCAGCTCACAGACGCGGCACGCACTATGTCCGAAGTCGAGTTGTCAGCCGGGCTCGGATTCCAGGCAAGCAGCGGATCACCTCTCATAAGTTCCACAACCTGCCCCTGCGTCATCGCCATATTGTAGATGCGAACATCATCCACAATCCCGACCAAAAAGTCGCTCGCGCCGCCACTATCCCACTCCATTGCTATTGACCACAAGTCCGTTGCGCCGAAGCTGTAACCGGCCGCGTGAGTGTTTTCCAGAAATCCATCGACGTATATATAACCGGTTGCGCCATTCCTGACATAAGTCAGCATGTGCCATTCGTCATCACTGACCACCGTGTCGGAGTAGCCTTCGTAAGTACTCTCAGATCCATCGTACATGGTCGCCTGGCCATTGTCGATGGACCACAGGGCGACGTTGCCGCGACTGCCGGTGTTGCAGGAGAGCCAGAGCCCGTGGGTATCGGTTGTCTTGACCCATCCGCTGAGCGTAACATTGTTGCCTGTTATGTCGTCAGCTACAGGATCCATCGTGGCATAATTCGAACCGCTAAATTCCAGCGCGCCGCCAAAACGTCCCTCTACCCACTGCGGACCATCCACAAGGGTGGCGTGATTTTCGTGACCGGACCAATCCAGCGCAGTAGTCCCGGAACCTTCATCAAGTTTCCACCAGCCGACGAGATTAGGATCAACAATCGAGACAGCGGGTTTCGTTGTGAAACTCCAGACATCGCCTTTATGTGTCGTGACAGCGTCGAACTCATCTACCCGCCAGTAGTAAGTTCCACCCAACTCAAGCGGGCCTGGCACATAAGTTGAATCTGCCTGAGAAACACCTCCGGAGGCAGCGCTTACGTCATCGAAATTGTCGCCGAAGTACACAGTGTGCAATTTCGCCCCGAAGCCAACCGTCCAGCCAAGGGTGACATCCGTGTCAACAAACTTCTCGCCGTCAGGGGGGTCTGGATTATAGGCAATCTTGGATGGAACCGTAAAGCTCCAGACATCACCTTTCCATGGGCTGTTTGGATCCACATCGTTGACCTCATCAACTCGCCAGTAGTAGGTAGTGCCCGGAACAAGGCCGTCGGGAGCGGGAAAGCCGGCAAATCCGACGACTTGGTAGGCCGTGGCCAGATTGCCGACAAAGGTCCCTTCGGCGCCGTCGTTGACGTCATCGAAGCTGACTCCGAAGTACAGATCATGCGAGACTGCGAAACTTCCCGGCGTCCATGAGAGGTTGGTCCATGTATCTTCAAGCATAGCCCCGTCTTCAGGGACAGGACGCAGCGCAAGCGGAAATCCTTCGCCGCCTTCCATGGCAATCAGAATCTCACTCGACGACAGCGGCCAGTTGTAGAGGCGCACGTCGTCGATCCTCCCATGGAACCAGAAATTGTTTTGCCCGATATCCCATCCAATCCCGAGATCCTGGGCCGGTGCAATAGGGCCGGGTGGCGGCGTGGCGGTGGCCCAGGTCTGGCCTCCATCAACGGAGATCTTCTGTGCATTCTGATCTCTATCCAGAACGGCCGCCACAAAGACCCATTCTCCCAGCGGCACTGCCACAAACGGTGTGTCTCTCCTGGTCGCGCCGGTGTCGCCCAGCATGAATCGGTATGCGGTTTGGTCGGCACTTCCCTGATTTCTGTCCGCTCCGACGTAATACCCTACACTGCCTGCGTCCCTCTTGTTCACAGCGAGGTCCCAGTTAGTCGATCCCTGGGTACCCAGCGTCGGCTCTACATTTGCCCAGAAAGCAAACGTGAAGCTGCCGTCCCCCGGATTCAAACTGTCCTGATTGGGAACCCGAACATGCGACTGGGCTCCATCGAAGAACAAACATCCCTTGTGCACACCATCCTGGCGCCATGCCGGGTCGCTGACAAGCGCACCGTCTACGCCATGCCCACTGGAGTCTGCTGCGACGGTACCGGAGCCCTCATCAAACTTCCACCAACCGACAAGGTCCGGATCGGCGGCCTCGGCCGGGCTCGTCCAAGCCGAACCCAGCACAAAAAACAAAGATACCAGGAAAATCAATTTCCGCCGTAAGGCGTCCCTTAGTGGATTACACATAATAGTCCTCCTTCAAAAAAGATTAACATTAGACACACCGACAACCGGGCTTGTACATTTTGGCTGAGGATAGCTCGTTCTTCAGAGCTTTCGACTGCCTCCTTCCTTCAACAACCCAAGAACTCATTTCAACGATTTGGGAAGAACCCTTATCTCCGAAACATTATGACTTCGGCGGTCTTGTCGCTACTCTCCTGCCATACGTGACATCGGCAAAATCCCGAGGGGAATTCAAGCGTGTATGAGGCTGCAAATCAAGGACCCACGGGAACTTGCCTATACTGCGATTTATACCAAATTCACCCTATTCGCGTCAAGCAAAATCTTGCGGTTTGTGCACTAATATTACGGTATGGTGATTAGCTGAAAATACGTGCGTTTAGGGTTTTTAACACACCTTCCGGGAATTCTTCGGAGTCGAAAAAAAAGAGCTGAGTGCACATTTTGTCCTTGATCTGCCTTGCTTGAGAGGGGTATAATCATTGTAATGGTTGAAGAATCAAAGGGCCTATCAGTCATGCGCGGAAAAAAAGCTTTCACACTAATTGAGTTGCTGGTTGTTATAGCGATTATTGCGTTATTGCTGGCGATCCTGATGCCCGCGCTACAACGCGTCAAGAAACAGGCGAAAAACAGCGTTTGCCAGGCACACCTGAAGGGATTGGGTTTGGGTTTGACATTATATCTGGGTGATAACGACGCCAAATTCTACATGCCGAAAGCCGGGATTTGGGGCTCCAACCAGATTATGTGGCATAATGCCAACGGCACAATAATAGATAAAGACGATTCCAGGAGCTATTGGGGGGTGGCGTATCATGAATACGTGCAATCGCCGGAATTATTCGGCTGCCCCAGTTCCAAACAGCCGCACTGGTTTAACGAGTCGCAGGAAGACGCCAAGATCGCCAGTTACGGCCAAAATCGTTATATGCGCTATTTGCATGGGACAAAACTCACCAATAACGGCGCCAATGTCACCCCGGCTCAATTTATCCTCTGCCAGGACCACTTTGAACAGTTACTGGACGACAACGGCGATATGTTGTATCGGCAGGGGCAATCGAATATACCTCAATGGCGGCCGGGCGGCGCCAGTTGGGGCGGGCAATCTTATGAAAATGCGATCTTTGAAATATATCGTCATAACCGCTCGGGAAAATACGAGAGCGGCCTTTGTAATACCCTCTGGTTAGACGGCCACGCATCTCCAATCGCATATTCCGAAGGCGAAGACGTGCCAAAACGCTGGTATGCCGGCAAGAATGACAGGGAAGCTGAGTATTAAAGACAGGTAGGTGCGATGAATCGCACCGATCATGTGGGACCGTGTAAATGGTGCGATTCATCACTGAAACCACGAATGAACACGAATGAACACGAACAACCATAAAATTGGAACCACGGATTAACGCGGTTTTAGATTCACTACGAAAGCAAGAAAAACCACAAGGAAAACAATAGTCAATAGTAAACCTGTCCTGAGCAAGATCGAATGGATCACAAATAGTCAATGACAAGGAAAATCCTTAAACATTTGTGTACATTCGTGTGAATTCGTGGCTAAATTTTATCTCTGTAAACTCTGTCCAAAAAGCTTTCAACTGGATTCCTGCTTCCGCAGGAATGACAAGCATCGGACATCGCATATAGCGCATATCAAATACCGAAGGCCCAAAATCCGTGTTCATTAGTGTAAATTTGTGTTCATTCGTGGTTAGCATCCAGCAAAATTACTGTATCACAGCGGAACGATTTGGTATAATGCCCCAAGTTTCGAGTTTGCAATTTGAACATTATTGCTATTAGGAGGTTTCGCAATGCAAGGTTCTTACTCCCGCCGGAAGTTTCTACAAACCGCCGCGGCAGGCAGCGCAACGTTTGCGCTGTCGGCATCGAGCTATTCCCGCGTTATTGGCGCCAACGAGCGGATATCAATCGGCGTGATAGGCTGCGGCGGCCGGGGCCTTGGCGCCCACATGCCCGGCGTAAATAACCACGCCAAGAGCGAGAATATCGAAATCACCGCCGTATGCGACCCCTGGCGGCTGCGGCAAGAAGCGGCCTCCGCCCAGGCCAAGGAATGGTACGGCCGCGCAGCCCGGCAGTTCTCGTCGTATCGCGACGTTATGGCTTTGAAAGATGTTGATGCCGTGATGATCGCCTCATGCGACCACCAGCACACCATCCATCTCAAGGCTGCCGCAGAGGCTGGCAAGGACGCATATTGCGAAAAGCCGCTGGCTCGGAGAATGGACAGACTCCGTGATGCCTGCGACGCGGTTAAGAAGGCTAAGATCGTAGTTCAGATCGGCACGCAGTTGCGAAGCCTGCCCACCTTCACCGGGTGCAGGAAGCTCTACAAGACCGGTATCCTCGGCAAAGTCGGGCGGATCGAGCAGTGCCGCAACAGCGCGCAGCCATACTGGTACAGATACGTCAAAGACGTCAAGGAACAGGACGTGGACTGGAAGGAATTCGTGATGGACCAGCCCGTGCGCCGGTTCGATCCCGTGCTCTACTCGGGCTGGTACGGCTACCGACAGTTCTCCGACGGTCCCGTTCCCGGCTTGGCCAGTCACTTCATCGACCTCGTACACTACATTACGGGCGCGAACTTCCCGACGAGCTGTGTCTGTCTGGGTGGGACGTACACCTGGAAGGATGAGCACAACTTCACCTGCCCCGATCACGTCCATGCGCTGTGGACATATCCCGAAGACTTTATGGTCAGCTACTCGACGAACTTCGGCAACGGCAGCGGCAACAGCTTCAAAATCTTTGGCGATGCCGGCGTTTTCGATATGGTCAACTGGAACGCGCCGATCTTGACCGCCGAGGGGGCAAATCCCAAGAAGAAAGGCCCGATACGCGGCAGGAAACCGGTCGAAGAAGTGCAGCGTCCCGACCATTTCCAGGACTGGCTCCAGTGCCTGCGGACGCGCAAGACGCCCAACGCCTCGATAGACGCCGGCTATCAGCACGCGGTCGCCGTCATCATGGCTATGCGGTCTTTCGACACAGGCCAACGAATGATCTATGATCCCCAGAAACGGGAGATTCACCCCGGATAAGAGCTTGTTTCCGGAATCGACAAGGAGAAGATACAGATGAGTCCTTCCGAACAAATGTCACGCAGAGATTTTCTGGACCGGACACTCAAGGTCGGAGCGGCAGGGCTTGCCGCTTCCTGCACGGCGGAATCAGCTTCTGCCGCAGTGACCGGCGAGCTTTGGCAGATCGGCTGCTACACGCGCCCCTGGGACAAGTATGACTACCGCGTGGCGCTGGACGCCATTGCCGAGGCGGGTTTTAAGTATGCCGGGCTGATGACGGCCAAATCGGAAAAAAGTAATCTTGTAATTTCGGTTGCCACGACGCTCGACGAAGCCCATCAGGTCGGCGAAGAAGTCCGAAAACGCGGGCTGAAAGTCCCTTCGGTGTACGGCGGCGGCATACCTGTAGCAAAGTCGCTCAAAGCGGGCATCGAGGGCCTCAGGAAGCTGATCGATAACTGTGCCGCGTGCAACGTCGGCAATCTGATGATGGGCGGCATCGGCAACGCAGATCTCTACGACGCTTACTACAAAGCCATCGCCGAGTGTTGTGATTACGCTGCCGAGAAAGGCATGGGCATCAGCGTCAAGCCGCACGGCGGGCTAAATGCCACCGGACCGCAGTGCCGTAAGACTATCGAGATGGTCGGCCACAAGAACTTCCGTATATGGTACGATCCGGGGAACATCTATTTCTACTCGGAAGCCAGGCTCGATCCGGTAACCGATGCGGCCACTGTCGATGGGCTCGTGGTCGGCATGTGCATCAAGGATTACAAACACCCAAAGAACGTCGCAGTGACACCGGGGACGGGCATGGTGGACTTCCCGGCGGTTCTCGCTCAACTCAAGCAAGGCGGTTTCACAAGCGGCCCGCTGGTCGTCGAATGCCTCGAACCCGGAGACCTCGAGCATACGTTAGCCGAAGCGAAGAAAACCCGGGAGTTTCTGGAGGAGCTGACCGGACAAAAGACATCGCCCTCGCGCGGTGCTTCCGTGAACGCCGCTCAATTGACCGCCGGCGTCGCTGTAACCGATATTACTCCGCCCGTAGGGTATCGCATGAGCGGATACTTTCGCGAGCGGCTGAGCACCGGCACGTCAAATCCTCTTCGCGCCAAAGCAGTTGTTATACGCCAGGGCCGGGAAAGCGCGGCAATGGTCTCATGCGACATAATAGGCCTCTCGCCTGAAGTCTCATCTCGTGCCCGAAAGCTGGCCGCCAAGAAGACCGGCATTCCCGCCGCGAACATCCTTTTGGCCGCGACGCATTCGCACACCGGGCCGCTGTATTTCGGCGCGTTGAGAAAGCATTTCCACCACCGGGCGATAGCCGCCAGCGGCAGCGATCCGTACGAGAAGGTGGACTACTCTTCGAGACTCGTCAGGCGGATCGTCAAGGCTATTACTCAAGCCGACGCGGCGGCAAAGCCTGTCCGGCTCGAAGCCGGTAAAGCCAAGCAACAAGGCCTGTCATTCAACCGGCGGTTCCACATGAAGAACGGGACGGTCCGGTTCAACCCCGGCATTCAGAATCCTGACATCGTTCGCGTTGCAGGGCCAATCGACCCCGAGGTTGGGATTGTGTTCTTTCGCGAAACTAATGCAGATCGAAACGTTGCCGCAATGGTGAACTTCGCTCTCCATCTCGATACCGTCGGCGGCACGGAGTACGCGGCCGACTATCCTTTTTACGTGGAGCAGTCTCTCCGGGAAAAGTACGGCAAGGATTTGGTTCTGCTGTACGGCACGGGGACATGCGGCGATATCAACCACATAGACGTCACGAAACGAGAACGCCTGAAGACAGACTACATCGGCAGAACGCTCGGTGAAACCGTATGCGCAAACGCCGAATCCCTAAAGACCATTGCCGAACCAGCGCTGGCGGTTCGACGCGAGATCGTGGATGTGCCGCTCCAGCACTACGGCCCGGAAAAGGTCGCCTGGGCGCGCGAGAGCATCGAGAAGGTAGGCACGAGGGAGTTGTCGTTTCTCGAACAGGTCGAGGCGTACAAAATACTCGCCGTTGAGATGCGGCAAAGCCGGACGATACCACTTGAGGTTCAGGTGTTCCGGCTGAGTCGTGACGTGGCCGTTGTAGGCCTGCCGGGCGAGGTCTTTGTTGATCTGGGTCTTGCCATCAAGCGGAGCAGCCCCTTTGCAACTACGATTGTGATCGAATTGTGCCAGGACGCTCCGGGGTATATTCCGACCAGGAAGGCGTTTGCCGAGGGCAGCTACGAAACGGTCAACTCTCGCATCGCCCCCGGCGGCGGCGAAAAGATGGCCGAAGCGGCAATCCGGCTCCTGAAGGAATTAGGCTAACAGCGATCTAATGGTTGCCGAGTGGACCGCCCCAATGCCTGAGCTTTGTGTCTCATGGAAGGGCGCGCCCGTTGTCGCTCATGCTAAGCAGGAGCCAATTGCTCAATCTCCTTTTGTATGCGTTGTGAAATCTTGTCTGTTTCCACATCCAGATCGTAATCCATTTGAAGGCCCATCCAAAACCGGGCCGAATTGCCAAAATAACGCGATAAACGAAGCGCCGTATCTGCTGTTATGCTTCTCTTGCCGTGAATGATTTCATTAATCCTTCGCGGAGATACTTTCAAATCCCGGCCCAGCCTATTTTGGCTGATTTTCATAGGTTTCAAGAACTCTTCAAAAAGAACTTCACCAGGATGAAGAGGGGGTATCTTCTTTCTCATTTTTCACCTCAATGGTAATCTACGATTTCAACTTCCCGGGCGTTTCTGTCTGTCCAGTGAAAGCAGATCCGCCATTGGTCATTGATGCGAATACTATACTGTCCTTTTCTGTTGCCGGACAGTTTTTCCAGCATGTTGGCCGGGGGTATCTTCAAGTCATTCAATGTTTCACTTCGATCAATCATACGTAATTTTCGCAAAGCAACCCTCTGGATATTATAGGGCAGCTTGCGAGAATACTCCCGGCGAAAGATCTTCTCTGTTTCCTTGCATTTGAACGTTTTAATCATGCACTATCACAATTATATAACGCATAGCGTTACGGGTCAAGATTTATTCCGGAAAATCACATTATTTTTTATGGTAATCAAGATTCATGGTTCGAGCAAGCTTGACTTGCTGCGGCTTAGTCCTTATAATTTATGTCGGTATTAGGCAGCAAGAAGATGAATCCGGATTATGTATGTTCCCGCGTGGGGTGGACTCTGTTCATGCGGGTCTTTTTGCAAGGGCGGCGAAATGAGATTTACCAAGATGCACGGCCTGGGCAATGACTATGTTTACGTCAATTGCTTCGAGGAAAAGGTTGCGGATCCGGCAGGATTGGCGCGAGTAATCAGCGACCGGCACCGCGGCGTCGGGGGCGATGGTTTGATTCTGATAGCACCTTCGGAAATAGCGCACGCGAAGATGAGCATGTTCAACGCCGACGGCTCGGAAGCTGAGATGTGCGGCAACGGAATCCGATGCGTGGCCAAGTACACGTACGACCACAAATTGACCGTTGCCGCAGGAGCATTTTCTGTGCCTGGCGGGCGGTCTTTTCCAGCTTCACTGAGAATAGAAACCGGCAACGGGGTGTTGACCCTCGGTCTTACTCTCGATAAAGCTGACAAGGTACAACAGGCGTGCGTGAATATGGGCCGGCCGATTCTCACGCCGCAAGACATACCTGTAAATCTAACCGGCGAAAAAGTCGTTGACGAGCCAATCGAGATTGCGGGACAGGAATTGTCGATGACCTGCGTATCGATGGGCAATCCACATGCCGTGTTCTTCTGTGACGACGTACAGGCAGTCGAGCTGGAAAAACTCGGACCGGCCATCGAGGACCACGAGCTTTTCCCGAACCGGATAAATGTCCATTTCGCCCAGGTTGGCTCGTCGACGGAGTTGACGATGCGGACATGGGAAAGAGGCAGCGGAATTACGATGGCTTGCGGCACCGGCGCCTGTGCGACCTGCGTGGCTGCGATGCTCGCAGGCCGAGCCGAGCGAACATGCACTGCACATCTACCTGGCGGTGACCTCGAACTGAACTGGTGCGAGCAGGACAATTGCGTCTATATGACCGGCCCGGCAGAAGAAGTATTCGAGGGCATCTGGCCGGACAAGTAGTCCTCAAACGCAAAGCTTGAGGGGACGGCAAAATTGCAGAGCTACTCCATAGCTTCCGGGAGCCAAATCAGTGCTCCTGGCCGCGCTGCCGATGTTCTCAGTTCGCAAGACCTTGGCAAAACCGGCGATCTTGCCGCCAAATTCGAGCAGGCCCGCGGTCGGCGGTATTGCCAATTCCACCTTCAGCAGGCTGCCCCGCTCGAATGTTTCCGCCGAAGTCTCGAAGTACAGCCCGCCCGGGCTTACGTTCATCGTGCAGCCGTCATAACATTTGCTGACTGTGGAACCTACTTCACGACATGAGATGTTGTACTGTGCGCTCACGCGCATGTGCCTGCGTTTCTCGGGTCGATCCATCATGCGCATCCCTGCATAATAATCTGCTGTCCGTTGTCCTTGTACAATTACGCAATGGCCAGATGTGCAAAACTCATTCCAAAGCTATAAACGAATAAGTAGCCCATTTTAACTTTTGCAAATACTTACTCAGCATGAAGTTAAGCGGAAGCATCAAGCCTGTATCTGTAGAATCAGCAAAACAGCGGCTCACGACGTTGACAAATGTCAACGCCGGCATGTGATGCCATCCCGCTGTGACTGTCGCAGACACTTGGCGGATTTGTTTAGCTGCTTATTTCATAGAATGTTATGTTTCCTGCTAAACAAGCAGGTTGCTCTGTCCGAAAAAAGAACAGTTGTGTTGCTTTTTTGAAACACTATCAATTGACAGTGAAAGACATAGGCCTTATTATCGTAGCCATGCCAAAAAGTCCGAAAAAACGGTCAACAGAGTCGCATGAACGCCGCAATCCGCGGAATGGATGCGGTGCAAACGACTGCGCCCCATCTTCGCTGTTGGGCGAATCAATCGTCCAATCATTGCCGGTAGGAATTGTTGCCTTCGATCCGGACCTGAGAATCGTCCAGGCCAATTCTCAAGCGGCAAAGCTGATCGAATTGGGTGACTACATCGACAAATCACTGGCGAAAGGCACGGATGACAAGATATGGTCGGGCTGGACACAACAGTTGAAATCGGCGGTCTCCACGGGAGAAACACACAGCTTCGACCATGTGGACTATACGTTTGAGGGTCAGACGAGACTGTTGCGGATTCTCTGCACGGCTTTGAAGGAAACTACGACGGCGAGAAATCTCGGCGGCACCCTTATAATCGAGGACATAACCGAAAAGGTTAACGTCCAAAGAGAACTGGCTAATGCAGAAAGGCTGGCTGCTGTCGGCATGCACGCCTCCAAGGTCGCGCATGAGTTGAACAATCCTCTGGACGGGATACTGCGCTACATCAATCTTGCGATGAGAATCGTTGAGCGGGAAAACCTCGAAAAACCAAAAGAGTATCTAACTCAATGCCGGCAGGGAGCTTTGAGAATGGTCAGTATAGTGAGCGAACTGCTGGAGTTTTCGCGCAGCACTTACACGCCGTTGGCGTATGACAACATCCAACACATAATCGAAGATGCCGTAAAGACAATGGAATCCAGAGCCGGGGCTATGAACGTTCGGGTATCGAGAAACTACACTCCGGGTATGCCGCGAATCCGAAGCGGCAATCTGTTTCAGGTGTTCTGCAATCTTGCCAGGAATGCCCTTGATGCGATGCCGGACGGCGGGGAGCTGATAATCTCCACGCGCCCGACTGAGGATGGTACCATCATGGTGGAATTCCATGATACGGGAACAGGTTTGCCGCCTGAAGACGCGCAAGCCATATTCCAGCCGTTTTATACGACGAAGAACAAAGGCAGAGGGACAGGACTGGGACTGGCAATCTGCAAAGACATAATTGAGAGCTATCGCGGTCGAATAACCGCCGAGAACGCTCCCGATGGCGGCAGCATTTTCACCGTGTACCTGCCGGCAGCCGGCAGCGACACATAAGGATTCATCAGAATGGATTGGGAAGCTCCATGAGAGAGAAGAGTATTCTTGTTATAGACGACGATAAGATCATACTGGATTCGCTGTGCGAGTTCTTATCACTGGAAGGCTTCCGGGCCAGCGGAGCCGAGACGCTCAAAGGCGCGCTGGCTAAGCTCGAAAAAGAGAGCTACTGTCTGGTCCTGACAGATGTCAATCTTCCGGACGGAGACGGTCTCGAACTGTTGGATATTATACGGAGAGACTATCCGCAAACAGTGGTGATTGTGATAACCGGCTACGGCACCATCGATAGCGCGGTCAAGGCAATCAAGCAAGGCGCCTACGATTACCTTACCAAGCCGATCATAGACGATGAATTGAGGCTGGCGGTAGAAAGAGCGATTCAGCAACAGTCGCTTATGAGCGAAAACGAGAGCCTTCGATTGCAGCTCGAACGCAAACACCGCTTAGAGAATATAATCAGCCACAATTACAAGATGGCGAAGATTTTCGATCTTGTCGAGGCCGTCGCCGACAGCAAAATCACGGTACTGATGGCCGGGCCGTCGGGCACGGGAAAGAGCATGTTAGCCAGAGCGATACACCATCGTTCGAGCCGGCACGACAAACCGTTTGTCGAAGTGAGCTGCGGAGCACTTCCGGAGACGCTGCTTGAAAGCGAGCTGTTCGGTCACACAAGAGGGTCTTTCACGGGCGCCGTAAACAACAAGGAGGGCAAATTCTTAGCCGCAGACGGCGGCACAATTTTCCTCGACGAAATAGGCAATGCCTCGCCCGGTCTCCAGGCAAAGCTCCTGCGCGTTCTGGAAGACAGGCAGTTCGAGCCGGTCGGCAGCAACAAGACCACAATTGTGGACACGCGCATAATACTCGCATCGAATCGCAACCTCAACGATGAGGTGCGGCAAGGCAGATTCCGGGAGGACTTGTATTATCGCATCAATGTGGTGACTATCGAACTGCCCCCCCTGTCCGAAAGAGTCGGAGATGTCAGGCTGCTGGCGGAACATTTTCTGCGGATGTATTCGGCGCAACACTCCAGAGAAAAGCTCGGCATAACCGACGAGGCGATGGAGTATATGGAGCGCTATTCCTGGCCCGGCAACATCCGCGAAATAGAGAACATAATTGAGCGTGCGACTCTGCTGAGCAAGAGCAAGTTCATCGGCCCGGATGATCTGCCGGAAACGATCAAGCAGGAACCGAGCCGGCAGGCAAAGAGATACACTCCAACGAGCCTCAAGGAGGCGTTGGCCGGGCCGGAAAAGGATATTATCCGCGAGGCCCTCGAGGCCAACCACTGGAACAGACAGGCAACGGCCAAGGCACTTCAGATAAACCGCACCACTTTGTTCAAGAAAATGAAGCACTACGGCCTGTACGCAGAGGCGGAACGGCTGGGCCTGACGTGATATCTTATCGGAGGTATGCCTCGTCTGCCGACTCGAAATTAAAAAACCCCTGCTTTTTTGCGGAGGGAGGGGAGAAGGAAGAGAAAAGCAGGGGCAAAAAATGAAAAAGCTATTATTATTATAGCAGTTTCCCCAAAAACGTCAATAAAAAATACGTAGAAACCGAAGTTTTTTTCGCCAAATAGGTCGTTTTCGGGTAATTTTTACTGCTCAGTAGCGCGATCCTGCCTGAAGAAAGCCGCCAAGACACGCCCGGCCGGGTGGCAGCCTCAAGCGCAGCTTGGGGATGACAATGCTCCAAAAGCAGCCTCACCATCCCCAAATCCTTTGGATTTGAGGCTGCCACACGCTATGGAGCCTCTGCGTCAGGCTTTGAAGAACACCTTATGGCGATACAAGAACCACAGAAACAGCCATTTTGCCGCCACAACGCCAAACGGCAGGATCAGCGGGGCAAGCACTTCTACACGCCCGGCTACCCCGTCAAGGAAGAACCTGGCGATTCTGCTGAAATCAACGAAACTTTGCGCAAAATATATCGTAATGGGATTCATTCCTATCACGATAAAGAAAAAGGCCCATTTCCTGTATCCCTTGACGTCAATTATCCAATAAAACAGCGCCAGCAGCAGCAGACTCAAGCCGCCCGCGACCAGGGCGTATGAACTAGTCCAGATGATCTTGATTATAGGGAAAGCCAGGCTCCAGAGCAGGCCCGCGAGCAGGCTCACCACACCGGCAAGGGCCAGGCCGGCCGCCTTGCGATTGTCCGACCTCTCGGATCGCAGCCAACAGCCCGCCAGAGCGCCCAAAAGGACCGTGCACGTCGCCGGCAACGTCGATATTAGCCCCTCGTTGTCGCCGTAGCCGTAATAGAGCCTGCCCGGAATCAACTGCTGATCGACGTATGAGGAAAGGCAGCCTTCCATTGTGAGAACGCCAGCGCCATGCTCTGGCACCGGAATCAACATCGTCGCAAGCCAGTACAGAACGAGGATCGCCGCTACGATGATTGCCTGCGATCGCCATTTCGTGTGCATGACAATCATTGCCGCGAGGAAATAGCAAAGCCCGATTCGCTGAAGCACGCCGGGCCATCGCATTTGTGCCCAGTCGAACCGCAAAAGCCCGTTCATTATCAAGCCCAACAGAATAATGACCGCCGAGCGCTTGAGGACATGCAAATAGAGCATCGACCGGCTCGCTCCCCGCTCGATCCGGCGGGTCAGGGAAAACGGCATGACCACTCCGACAATGAAAAGGAACAACGGGAATATCAAATCCTCAAAACGAAAACCCTCCCATTTCACGTGCTCCAACTGCCGCCTGATCGTGTTTGTAACAGGATGGCTGTGAACTCTCGCCATGCTTGCAAAGAAAGTCCCGCCGCCGATGATCCAGAACATATCAAAGCCGCGCAGCGCATCAATCGAGGCCAATCGAGTCGTCGCCGCACGTTTCTCTTCACTCTCCGGCATTTGCCGCTCCAGATAGTTTCACATTAGATTCTGACGAACAATTTCTTACGATACATCCACCACATCATCAACCAAAGGACGGCAAATCCGGCTATCGCATGAATCAGTCCGGTCCAGTCCCCTGTCCACTGATCCAGGCCGGTGATGAGGATATCGCCGATCCTGCGAAAATCAAAATGCCGGGCAATAACGCCGCGGGTTACCATATATACCGCGATTGCGTTCGAGCCAATGACCACGAAGCCAAACGCCCATTTCCTAAAGCCCAAAACATCGATAACGAGGTAGAACAAGCCCAGGAGCAGGTAGCAGACCCCGCCTGAGAGAAGCACAAAGGAGCCTGTCCATAAGTGCTTGATGATGGGAAAGCACAAATGCCATAGCAGGCTGAGAACAATACACCCGGCGCCGATTCCCAGCAGCCACAGGACCTTCTGTCGTGCGTTCTTTTTCGAGCGCAGCAAGTGCCCTGCCATTACTCCCTGCATTACCGTGCAGCCAAATCCCATGCTGCTTAGAATCCACGTGTAAGGCGGATCGGTTCCGTCGATGAAGCTGCCGAGAATGAGCCTGTCGATGTAGATGGCAAGATTTTCGTCCGGCGTCAGTACGCCCGCCCCGTGCCCCGGCACCGGGACCAGCATCATCAAAGCCCAGAACAAAATCAGCAGGCCCGCCGTCGTTATCATCTGCCATAACAGGTTAAGATTGAGTATCAAAATCGCGGCGATGAAATATCCTGCCGCGATTGCCTGGAGAGTGTTGCTGAGAATGTGTAGTTGCGACAGGTCGTATTTGAGCAGGTTGCCCTGTGCGATCATGCCGAGGACGAATAGAATGAGCGTTCGCTGGATAATGTGGCCGTAAAGCCGGGCCTTGCTGTCGCCTCTGGCAAGGCGTTTCTCAAAGGAATAAGGCATCGCCGCGCCGACAATGAACAGAAACAACGGCATGATCAAATCTTCGAAGCGAAATCCCTCCCACCTGACATGACTCAGTTGCGTCCTTATCCCGGCCGTCACTGGATGGTCGAATATATCGTGCAGGCTGCGGAAGATTCTCTCGCCGCCGATGATCCAAAACATATCGAAACCGCGCAACGCATCGATCGACATCACGCGGCTTTGAGGCAAGGCTTGCTGTTGTTCACTGTCCGACACGCTCATCTATACCTTGTCAATTATCAATTGTCATTTACCAATTAGCCCCTCAAGCTGGCGCATTTACCAATAGGCTGTTCACACCATTTGATATCCAATCTAACAAAGTCGGTTAAGGAGCGCAAGAAAAAAGTCGGCGGGTTTGAAAAATTGTTGCGGGTTGTGGAAAAGGGAAAATGGTTAGCACGGATGCTTTTTGGCGGGTATTCGGGTTATTGCCCTCACCGTCGGAGAACATAACATCTCTCCATAGATATCTAAGCCATGGTCATAAGCATGTAAGATATGCTCCCAAGAACCACACGCAACTCTCTCGCCCTTCTCAAATACATATTGTGCACCGTCGATATCAACGCTCTTGCGACCACCGTTGTGTATACCCACAGCATGAAGAGAATTACGTATCCAAGCAGGAACCATTAGAATCTCATATTTCGTATCTGGATCTTCCAGGTTGGTGACCTGCATCAAACGGCGAACGCTCTTGCTGAAACCACCACGCTTCTTCTCGTTTGGGATGGCATCGAGAACACTCTCAACACAATCCTCCAATACAAACTGGGTTATCGCTACAAAAGCAAGTCGTGCATCATACGTCAAATCGCTTAAGACTGTATGCACGTCATCAACGCTTCGGTAGCGGAGGCCTTTCTTAAGTCTGGCGTGACCCCCTATTGACTCAGCCTCGTCAAACAGCCTAAGCGGAAGTTCAGCAAGAGTCGAACAACGGCCTCCCACACGGCTGATACCGAGTACACGTGCATCGTCTCCGGGGAGTTGGAGCTTCTCAATTATGTCTCTGCATTTGTTCTGGAGGGCCTCGGCTCGATGAACCCGTTCTTTCCAAGTTTTCGCAAGATCAAAGGCCATTCTGCCCCAGATTTTAGCACGCTGTCGGAACATGTCAAGGGGATGTTCAGGCTACATGGTAGCCCTGAGGGCAAGAAAAGTCAAATCTGAGTAATACTCGCTATTCTATTTTGGCCCAACAGAGATTACAATTCACTCATAAGATGGTAACGTTGCACAACTAATTTGAGGGAAGATATCATGGCAGAAGCAATAATCGGACTGGTTGGGGTAGCCGTGGGCGGCATAATAGGCGTCGCGTCAAGCATAGTACAGCAATCCTACGCCGAACGTCGTTGGAAAAAGGAAACCAAGCTAAAGTATCTACGGGATGAAAGAACAAGACTCGCCGAACAATACCAGCAGGTGGGTGTGACATGGCGAAAAAGTGCACAAGAAAGCGATTTCCCAGATGAAGTAGTATCTCTTATCGCAATATCTTTACCATCTGAAATAGCGAAAGCGTTCAACCTTGCGATCTCTGAGCTGAAGAGCGATCGAACAAAGTGGGCTACGATAACTGGGACATTTGCAAAGCCAATGAGGGAGTCACTCGAAGCCATCGACGAAGAAATTAAGGAACTGCTATCGTAGGCACGAAAAGTAACCCAACTGCTAGGATGAATAATCCAAGTGTTGATACCTCCGGGCTGGGGATGTTTGCAGGTGAGCCAATCCTTGGCCCAATATGAGTAAGAGCTTACGCTCGCTTTGGCTTTGTACCTTGCTGAGTATTGAAAAGAGCAGGTTGCGAGCAAGAGCAATTAGTCTCTCGAAACACTCAGTCTGCGCAGTCTATCAACGTCACCTTCTATCAATGCTTGTTTTTTCTTTCTGCTCCAACGTTTTATCTGCTTTTCTCTGGCTTCAGCTTCGACTCTGCTTGGAAATTGCTCTGTGTAAAGGAGAATTTGCGGTCTATTCTCTCTCGTATAATGCCCGCCTTTGCCTCTGAGATGCTCTTTTAGACGTCTTTCCACATTCGTCGTTATGCCTGTGTAGAAAGCTCCGTTTCGATTCTTTGTGATGTACAGATACCACATGTCCCGCCTATCCTTCGACGGTAATTGGGGGCAGCCCCTTCGACGCGAGTTGACCCTCCGGTCAACTCTTGCTCAGGGTGATTCAACTCAGCAGTTGCTGAGTTGAATCATGCCCGGGACTGGAGTCGAACCAGCACGTCCCAAAGGACACTAGCCCCTCAAGCTTGTTACACTTGACACAAAACAAGCTATTCACATTAACTAAATATCTAATCTAACAATGTGGGTGTGGGTTTGCAAGAAAAAAGTTGGGCGTGATTGAAAAATTCTTGGTCCTTCATTAAAGCACGCTTAAGACCAGATATTAAGAAGAATAATTCAGCCGCAAGCATTATTCAGATGTGCGTCTTCCAGGTAGTCGAACAGCCAAAGAACTCTCTCAAAATTGTCAAGAAACTGGTTAAATCTCTCGTATAGATTTTGCACATTGATGTAATGAATATCAGAATTCGTCCTTTTTCCTTCTTTGTCAAAAGGATAACGCCAGGAAAATGATTCTGGGTCATACTCTGTAATCTCCTCAAGTAATTTCTTGACATCCCGGAGTTGCTTTTTGTCCAGTGGCTCTGAATCCACGGGTCCATCGGATTTCCATAACAAGTCTATCTTGGGTCTCAGGTCATTCCACAGCTTTACTAAATTGTGAATTTTAGGATATGGTTTGCCGTTACCAAGCAGGCAATTGCTTGCCCAGATTAAATCCTTGAGAAACAATTCAACAGAATGTCGATACAAAAATACTGCGGAGTAAATATGAACGTCCAATTTGGAAGTGTTTTTTACCGATCTCTCAAGTAATTCATTTGCAGATTCGCGGTAATACCGTGCAAGTTGGGAAAAATTTATGTAGGTATCAAGACAAGCGTTCCATCCATTGGTACCATGTCCAAATATAACTTCGCTCTTGATATCACTCATTCTAATTTCCAGGGAGAGGGTCAGGGCGTCAAAGAAGCTTTCAAATATTTAGCTGTCATTTTGGCCCCACAATTATTAAGTATCTCTATTTGGTTTTCCAAGACTTTTTGCTCATCAAAATTAGACCAGATATCATCTCTATCGAAACTAAGAAATTCATCTGTTATTTTCTCTAACAACGTGAACTCGATTCCGGTTTTGGCAGCCATTTTAGAAAGAATATTTTTATAAATCCCTTCGCTTATAAGATCGAATAATGCAATCCAGAACTCGATTGGAAATTTGTCTTTGACTGCATCTATTTTTATTCTATCACTTACATGATTGCTGTTAGAATCCCTTTTGGGCAAACTATAAAAAAGCCTACTAACGAACTTTGCTACTTTCTTCCTTCTACTCTTATTCTTAAGAAAACCTTTTACCGAATCGGGCGACCACTTTTTAATTCGCCGATTTAAGGTCGAACGATTAACACCGTACAAATTGGCAATTCGATGTTCGGATAGTGAATAATCGTTCCAATCTATCGGCCAGGGCAAAGCTTTTTCCAGATGGTCCAAAAATTCGCCGCCTTTTCTTCGCCATGAACGGGAAGCATAATCAAAGCTCTTAACTTTGGGAGAACCTCGATCAAAGTAGGCATATTTTTCTATTCGCTTTACTAAATATGCAGCTACTACCTGCTCATCGCTTATTTTCCGAGTATTCGCCATAACGGAGTATCGGCAGGAGCGGGCAGGGGCTTGAGTAAGAAAAGGCCGGTGGCCAGGGAGGGGAGGGATTGGCAGACAGGCCACCGCGTTTAGAAGGGTCAAAGGAGGTGGAGGAGATCCTTCTCCTCCGTGCACAACAACAACCAACTATTTTTACTTTCTATATTGCATTCTTACCTTTACAGGGGAAGAAGTCATTGACATCGTTGCGAGCAATAGCTTCGAGCTGGAAGCCGGGCGGACAAGCAGAAAGTGCTCTCTCTTTAGCCATTTCGAGGTTAGGTGCTTCAACCTCGCCTCGCTTGGGTTTCCCCATCTTGTGATAAATAATGCTGGCGTACCTTACAGTCCACTTGTGTTGTATAGCTGTATCAGTCACACAATATGATAATTCGCAGGATTGTGTTTACCAAGTCACGGTGTCATCTGTTTGATCCAGCGGGCATACGTGGTGAGTTTTCCACTAAAGACAGCATGGATTCTTTTGTTGTTGCTGCCGAGCAGTCGGCCTATCCTCGCATAAGACCAACCACACCTTCGCAGTGTCACCATAAGACGAACTTGACCTCGATTCCATAGGGCCGGACATCCAAGTTTCTTACCTTTCAATTTATAGTTGCGGATTGCATCATTAGCATTATCTTGGTATGTCCCTGCCTTTAGATTGGAAAGACGAAAGTTTAATCTGTTATCGTCATGGTGCCTGACAAGCATACCTGTTGGAATTGGGGCAATGAAAGCGATGTATAGCAAACGGTGGATACTACACCACTTCTTAGAATTAGAACCATTAGAAAGACCTAAAGAAGGATATCCATGCCGAAGAAAAGGGATCAATTGTTTTATCGGTTTAGGGGCTATTTGATTTCTTCGTCTGCGACCTTTGCGAACAAAAGACCAGACTTCAACCTCAAGGGGCTCATCCTGATAATAGATCGCATACCGTTTGCCGAAGCCAGGTACCCAAGCAGATTGGCAATTCTCATAGTTCATACAATATCATAAGCAGAACCGCTCACATTCCCAAGTCACCACCACGCTACTCGTTTTATTCTGGAAAACTCAGTTCGCAAAAATTTTCAAAGCCGATACCGGGTTATTGTGGAAAATCAGGCTGACACCCTTGCTGTCACCTAAACTTGTGTGTCGCCTGACGTGCATGACATCAAAATGTAGTCTCAGGGGTCGGCACATTCCCGCAAGTCGTCTTGTCTGTACAGTCATATAGAAGATTAGTTTTTGAATTGCACCTTGAGTATGTATCTTTGGATATGGTGGCCATTATCGGCCCTTGTAAAATTTAGATGCACCGTCCCTTTTGCGGAGATTGCACAAATGCCTAACAAAACGCCGATAACGTAAATAATGTTTGCAACGTCCCATTGTAGGGACCGATAACGAAATGCCCCATAATCGAGGCCCGCAGACCGCAGGACCGATATAAGTCCCATATCTAATGAAACATAAGGTTGATTATGGGACGGAATGTTGCATGGTTAGAAAACATCCTATATCCAGAGGGTTTGCGTCCCAGTACAAAATACGTCCCTTTCCGTTTTAATTTGAAATGTCCCATAAAGATTCACACAAAGCCAGTCCTTTTGAGAGACAGGGAACGAGGGTTAGTACACATTCTCCGGTCGTCTTCTTCAAAAGTGAGTGAGAAACGAATACTGTTATGTGAAAGAGAGAGAGAGACTACTTGTGGATACACTCGTAGATTATGAGTGCCAGGTAGAGAGGCCAGAGGAGTACCAGGGCGATACTTGTCTTGAGATTGAAGGTAGGATCAGGGTCTATCGCGTTGCTGGCAGCGTAGAGGATAATGCCGATGATTAGATAAGGGATCATTAAACAATTAGCAGCAAGTGCAGCTCCCAATAAATGTCTTTGAAGCTCGCGGTGTCTACCGTCTTGATCTCATAAGTCACTCCGTCGATGACTAACTTATCCTTAGCGTTGACAGCGATGGTCTGTGGATCACAGATCAATATATGGGTTACCTCCTCTGTAACCTTGTCTTGCAACTTCCGCTCTTGTCCCCAACTAACTTGCAAGGCACACTTCATTTGTGATATATTCGGTGTACTTGGGTAACTGGGAACACCTTGGCCATGACTGCCGGGCGTAATGGTAGCCTTATAGACATCTGCCCGATCTCGATAATTTCTACGCAACATATTTCGTCTGGATTGACCTCTTTTGTAGATCGACATTACAATATCTCCAGATCAATCGAATAGGTTACAGTAATGGAATAAACGTCGTTACTCTCTCGATGTCCCCGAACCACAGATTCACGATGAAGTTTACTTGGTTCAAAACCAGCAGGACTAAGTAATGCATCATCAAATCCTACTGCTGGATCATCTGTTCCGATGAAAGCAAGAAGGGCTATCTCTATATCATCAGGGAATTTGGTATATACCGTGAACTGGAAAAGAAAAGACTCTTCTTTTTCGGTAAAGGTTATATGCTCATGTACTTGGGAAACAGAACTATAAACGGTATATGGATAAGTTCGCTGACTGGCTCTATCAGCCTGAGGACCAACCATAAAGGATAGACTTCCGATAGCCAATACCAAAGCAACATCAGCTTCATAATGGGTATAAAGTGCGTCAAAGACTTCTTTCATTGTTATACCTACCCGCTATATGGGTCTTACTGATTTCGGGGCTGCACGGCAGCCCTATGATCTTGTACGCAGTTAGGAATCTGCCGGCAACTGTGAACAACCTTCGTGATATTTAGTCTTGGGTATCTTGATTTTTCGAAGTTTCGCATAAGCTGTAGCGATTCTTTCAATGCTAACTTGGTATTCTTTGACTTCATTTTTAAGATTCTCAATCTTGATAAGGGCTAATTCATAATTATAACGATTCGCTTCCACTACCAGCTTTAATTCTTTGATCGATTCGCCAAGTTTCTCTATTGTCCAGAGTAGATCAGGAACAAGAGAAGCTTGTTGCTCTTTGCTCTCTTTAAGTATGTTTTCTAAAATTGATAAATCACTCTTCTTATGGCTTCCCTCTCGCTTTTTATTCAGAATGGCTTTGCTATAAGCTACGTTACTCCTATTGGGCGAAAGATGATCGCTCGTTATGTCATTATCGTTGTCCATGTTGGTTACTTTCCTGTCTCCATTTAGCATCGCGTAAATATTGAAGAAGTATTACCTTACAAACTGAAAATACCAGTAGGGTCAAAGTTCGGTGTATTCAATCCATTCTCTTGGAGTCTCCTCTTTGCAATGGCCAAATTCTTTCTTTGATATGTCACCTTAAAACCGAGGTCACTGGCAGTTAACCATTTTTTGGTACCGGTTTCGCGGCAAGGTAAACTCGTTCCGAATTTATCAACGAGAATTTGAAGACCTGGGCGTCTGGCCCTGACCGGCGTAAGAAATTCTTTATCGACACCGGGAGTTGGGACAAGAATATCATATTCTTGATTATCTCTTTCAGCAATGATGTCACCCCATGAATCCATTGTCATATCCTAATTATAACCAGAATAGTCTTCAATTAAAAGAAGCAGTAGGCTGCGGAAACCTACTGCTCTCGAAACCGTTTGCAGGTTGCTCAGCCTGCATAGGAGTAATTTTATTTGATGTCACAAATCCATTCTGCTCTGAGCACTCCGCTTCCGAACAACATGTCTATGGTTGCCTGTAGGCCGAGATAATCCATCGAATAGCCTATGAGGACACGGACGCCGATGCCGTCTTGCTCAACTGTTCCACCCTTAACACCTACGCCAGCAGGTGGGTCAGGTAGCTTTCTCGTAACGAGGGCAATCGCCTCTTTAGCCAAAGCAATACGGTGGACTGCCGTAGGGCTGGTAGTTGTGACAATCTTACCAGACTCTTTAGTGTTGAAACCCGCGATCATACCAACTGTACCTGTCTCGACGAAGCTCTGGTCAAGGAACTCTTTGCTGGTAAACGCAGTCGTTCCAACAAGATCGGCCATGTCTTTGATGATGAGATATCTTTTCACGGCATCAGGACACTTGTTGTCAACAACGATCTTGGTTCGGGCTGACATGATTGTGCCAAGGACATCTTCGCTATCCCAAGTTATGACATTAGCAGCCGGAGCATCGGCATAATGGGCGGTCAAAAGAGCCTCAATATCTTCAACAATCGCGTCCGCTCCATCCCGGGTGTACCCATCGATGATGTCCACGTTAGCCTGTGCTTCGGCAACGTCTTCGACCAAGAAGCTAACTTCTTTATGGTTGTCGAGGGCAACTGGAATCGTGGTTGCGGTTGGATTCTGCAACGTGACTGTAGTGTTTGGGGTCTTGTCGTTTGTAGTGAGATTGCCTCGCTTCTGGACATTGACGGTATCACCCTCTTTGGCGATTTCGTCCTTGTAGTCATGCAAGACTGCACCAACCATTGGGCAACGGGCATGGAGTCTGCCAAGGACACGCTGTGCCCATATTTCAGGGATAAATACAGCAGCTTCAGTGTCAGCCGCAATGGTGTTTGCGGTCTCATGGAACTCAAAGCCGAATGTAGGTAGAGTAAGTTGTTTCATCGGTTTTCCTTATTAGCAGTCATCAACAATTCTATTGTCTCTGGCGGCTTCGAGTATCGCCTTTTCGTTGGCGAGGTAGAAAGTACTGTCTCGTAGCTGGCTTCTCTTGAAAGTAGGCTTCTCGGTTCTTGGCGTAGTGTCCACAGATACCGGTGGCTTGCTACCTTGTCCCGGTTTCTGCGGCGAAGCTTTTACCAAGTGAGGAGACCTCTGTGCCAGATTATGCAAAGCATTGTCGATGTTAATTTCTGTTCCGTCTGAGGCGCATACCTCAAGATCGTCATTCAAAGTCAAACTATTCTTCAAGAAGTCTTTCGCGTCTTCAGGATTGAAGAATCCAAAAGCTTTGGCTTTCTCCATTAGAGCCTGATCCACTTTGACTTTTTTTAGATGATCGAAAAGCCGTTGTTTCTGCTCATCGTTCAGAGCAGATACCTTGGCGTCTGTCACTTCCTTCGAGCCTTTCGAGACACCTTTGCCAAATACTGCGGCATAGGTTTCTGGATCAGCCTGATGGAAAGCTTCGATCTTCTGTTCTTTTGTCAAAGGCTTCTTGTTCGGGTCGATATCGGAGTCATCGGCAAACTCAAATCCAAAAATTGGAAGTCTCATTAACGCTCTCCAAATACTGGTCAAGATATCTATTAGGCTGATATCAAAGCCGTGTCTCTACCTCTTATTCTCTTATGCTAACAGCAGCCCTTCCAGGGCCACGGTTGAATATCTTTCTGATCCTGCTCAGTGAGGAATGAAGTGCAGGACGAAGAAACGGATACCTGCTTTCGAGATGGGGTGCATACGGAGTTGTCACCCCTATCGTGGCTACCTTCTCTGATACCTCATGTTGCAGACTCTCTTTCGTTGCTCCCGTCCTGACATGAACCAGCTCAGCAGCTTTACCTTCAACAACTTGGGCTGATTCGTTAAGCTTGTCACTGACCAACTGATCGATTTTAGCGAGCAACTGTTTTGAGTTATCACGAATTCTTGCCATGTCCAGTAATAGTAATTTAGCACAGAATTGTTAATATCTGATGGAATGATGCGGCGGAGTGCCGGGCAGGATTGTCACTTCATGGAAAAGGACATTGGAAAGATAAAAAGATCTGTCTCTTTGTTATAATTGTGAATGTATGATTTTTCAAGTATAATATATAATATGCAAAGTGCGGAGAAAACCACTTGGTTAAGAAAATCATTACGAATAGCATCAACTGTATTTTTCCAAAATCGGAGTTTGTCCCCTTGTTATGCGGGCAAAGTCGGAAATCACCAAATTCGGCATCGATTCTGAGATGCTATTGGGACCTCAGCCCACCTGCAACATGTCCCAGGGTGATATCGTCTACGCACGCGAGCCCTACGAGCTAAATGCGTATAATGCTGAGAGTTCTATCTGACCTCAGCGGTGGGAAGGACCTGCTTTAGAAAATCCTTGTCGGATTGGTCGGTGTAACCTGCTTCAACTTTGAGCCTGAGTATTCTCTTGATTGCTTTGATGTGGTGACAAGTTCTTGCACTATGGGCCTGACAATACCAGACGTTACCAGTAGTGCGAGAAACGATGAAAATCTTCTCAGTAAACGTGTACGGGAGCTTGATGATTAGGTCGGTCTTGCCGATTCGGTCCTCTCGCCTCTGGACCTTAGTAGCTCTCTTTAGCTCAAAGGTCTGGTCTCTGCCATCATCCATCGGAAATAGAAACTGCGTACCCATGCTCTATTATAATATTAGTGCGGTGCCGAGTCAAGCAAAATCCTACGATTTGCAACATCTGCAACACAAAGATAGAAAAGGTGTTGCATATCGAAGGGCCGCTTGTTAGGCGGGCAAAGTCTTGATATGCAACATCTGCAACATCTGTTACAATACATCGGTCTCCCCAAACAAGTCCATCGGAACCAAGTGCAAATATGTTTGCTCGGTAATCTTCACTGATCGGTGTCCCAAGATTTTTGCTACCTTGTAGATCGAGCAGCCCTTCCTAATAAGCTGGGTGGCAAAGAAGTGGCGGCAGGCATGTGGTCCAAATTTCGGGATTTCGGCTTTCTTGGCCAACTTCTCGCAGATTCGGTTGACCGAGTGTCTACTGCGACGGGAAATCGGTAGTCTGCCGTCTCCGTTGCTCCCTCTGTATTTTTCGAGAATGTCACGGCACTTAGGATTGAGCGGAACCACGCGTCGCTTGTTGCCTTTGCCTATGACTCTCAGAAACCTCTTATCAGCCTCAATATCTTCCCATTTTAGCGAACAGAATTCTGTCACCCGTAAACCGGTGTTAGCCAGAAAGACGATTATGTCACGGTCGATACCCTGGGCGACAGCCAGGGTTGCCAGGTATTCTTCTTCGGATAAGACTCTTTGATTAGGCGGGTCTTCTGGCCACATCTTAACTGATTTTGCCGGATTTGCCTCCTCGTCATCGCGGAACCGCCATTTGCAGTAAGACTTGATTGCTGTGAGATTGACGTTGACGTATCGCTTCGACTTACCCCGTTCCCTGATACCATAGAGAAATTCTTCGATAGCTTCTCTATCGAGCGGTCTATCTTGCTCGGTCAAGAATTCGCCAAACTTCTCCAACCTACGCCTGTAGAGTTTGATCGTACCAAGGGCAGCATAGGTCGATAGGTGCCTGAACCAATTTTCGCTTATTTCCTGTCTCACGTTCTATTATAATGCTGAAGACCCTTTTTTTCAAGTCACAAACACTTATGGGCATATAAGCATCGGTGATACAGAGACTGAGAAGTGTCAAGTGGTGATATTATCGGGCGGACGAACCCCGTCCGCACAAGTGAGGAAGGAAATGCCCGGGAGAAGATTCGAACTTCCACGCCCCTAAGGGCACTAGCCCCTCAAGCTAGCGCGTCTGCCTATTCCGCCACCCGGGCTCGCAATTGACTATTTTCTATTTTCTATTGACTATTGTTCCCGCCTGTGGCGAGGAACCAGTATTATTGATTATTGATTGGTGATTGTCAATTCCAATTCGGGGATTGGAGAAATTATCGCCGAACAAGCAACGATGCTTGGCAGCCACTGAGTGAACGCAGTAAGCGAAGTGGATGGTTTTCACCAACTCTTGAGCGAACAGGAGAGTTAATAGACGGTCCGCAAGCTGTGGGCCGGTGTCAGCGGGCTACGTCGTCGTTTCCCACAGGATCAGGCCCATTTCTGTGGGATCCGCAAGGTCCGTGTGCTTGGGCAGTATTCTCACGGAGACCCCGTGCCGGCCGGCGTTTTTGCAGGGCATCGAACCGACAAACCAATGCTCTCCCTCCTGATCGGTGACTGTCTCGTGATCCATCCGCACAGCCGAGCCGCTCTTGATGTTCTGCCACGTATCTACGGGGCCGTGGTAGAATTCAACGGAGACGTCATCCTGGCCGATATCGCCGAGCTTGATCAGTGCCTTGATGTACAACTGCGAGCCGACTTTGAGTTGGGATTTGCCTGCATTCAACGGCTCATTTCCGTTGCCGTTCCCAACTTCTATTATCACGTCTTTGACGGCGATTTCCGGCCAGGCCTCTCTGACGCCGGACTTCCATTTTGAAAATTCCTTTGCTTTTGTACAGGCTTCGGCCGTCAGGTAACGCCATTTGGCGCCGGCGGGATTGTAGAATCTCCGTGTGTATTCGGCGATCATCCTGTGAGTGTTGAACCGCGGCGCTATCCATTTGATGGAATTCTTCATCCTGCGTATCCAGGCTCGCGGCAGGTTGTCAGGCGTCCGCGTATAGAACAGTGGGATGACCTCATTCTCCAACATGTCATAGATGGCCTGCGACTCCACTGCATCCTGATAGTCGTTGTCCTCATAATCCTCCTCGGCGCCGATGACCCAGCCTCCGTCAGGAGTAAAACCTTCACACCACCAACCGTCTAACGTGCTCATATTTAACACGCCGTTGACAGCCGCTTTCATGCCGCTCGTGCCGCTGGCCTCCATGGGTCTGCGAGGATTGTTGAGCCAGACGTCCACGCCGCAGACCAATACCCTTGCTATATCAATGTTGTAGTCTTCCAGGAACACGACCCGGCGCTTGACATCGCTCTCATTGGCAAAGTGGACGATCTGACGTATGATGTCTTTGCCTTCCGTATCCTTTGGATGGGCCTTTCCGGCAAAAATGATCTGCACGGGCCTGCTGCTGTTAGTGAGCAGCTTCTTGAATCGCTTAGGGTCTTTGAGCAGCAGATTGCCTCTTTTATAGCTCGCAAATCTTCTGGCAAAGCCGATGGTCAGCGCCTCGGGATCAAGAACCTCCTCGGCATGGTTTAGCTCGGAATGGTAAGTACCTCTGCGATGCATCTGGGCCTTGAGCCGATTGCGGGCAAAAACGATTAACTGCTCTTTACAGCGCTGGTGCACCAGCCAGAGTTCTTCGTCGGGGATTTGATCTACTGCGTCCCATGCCGACTTATCAAACGTTCCTTCAGCCCAGTTTAGGCCAAGATACCTTTCGCACAGGGAGTCAAACTCATCCGACACCCAGTTCTTGAGGTGGATACCGTTTGTTATCGCCGTGATGGGTACTTCGTCACGCGGCAATCCCGGCCACAAGCTGCCCCATATCCCGCGTGAAATCTGGCCGTGTAGTTTGCTGACACCGTTTGCGTAACTGCTCAGCTTCAGGGCCAGGACCGGCATCTTGAAAGGCTCGCTGTCGTCGTCAGGCAGTATTCTGCCCAATGAAAGGAAGCGATTTCTGTTTATGTCGAGTTTGGGGAAATACTCGCCGAAGTATTTGTCCATCAACTCCACGCGAAATTCATCAAGCCCTGCTTTTACAGGGGTGTGTATCGTAAAAACGTTGCCTGCGCTGGTCGCTTCCACGGCCTCGTCAAAGGACATCTTCTGTTCGTTTCGCAAGCCCCTGATTCGCTCCAACGCCATGAAAGCGGCGTGCCCTTCGTTCATGTGACAGACAGTTGGCTTGATGTCCATTGCCCAAAGAGCTTTCAAGCCGCCGATACCCAACATGATCTCCTGGCGGATTCGCAATTCGCGGTCTCCTCCGTAAAGGCTGCTGGTAATCATACGGTCCATCGGGGAGTTATCCTGTACGTTTGTGTCCAGCAGGTACAGTTTTACTCTGCCGATAGAAACCGCCCATATCCGGGCGATTACGCTTCTGCCGGGATACTCAACGCTGATGGTGAGCGGGCGATCGCTCTCATTAAGAACCGGCTCTATCGGCATGTTGTGGAAATCGTTCTCGACATAAGTTTCCTGCTGCCAGCCGTCGATGTCCAGGTATTGGCGGAAATAGCCCTTCTGATAAAGAAGACCGACTCCCACCAACGGAACACCGAGGTCGGAAGCACTCTTTAAATGATCGCCGGCCAGGATTCCCAAACCGCCGGCATAGATCGGCAGGCACTCGTGGACGCCAAATTCGGCGCTGAAATATGCGATAGTCGGCTCGGTGGATTCCGAGCAAACCTTTTCGTACCAGTTCGGCCTCTCACAGTGTGATTTGAGCTTCTCGGTTGCATTCTGCAACTGGCCCAGAAAACCCTGATTCTCAGCAAGCAAATCCAATTTTTCTTGTGAAACACTGCCAAGCAGTTTGACCGGATTGTGACCACATGCCGCCCACAGATTGCTGTCAATGCGTTTGAAAACTTCCAGGAACTCGGAATTCCATGACCAAAACATGTTCTTCGCGACAGTATCGAGATCCTTTAGCGAATCAGGCAATGCTGGCAAAACTGTGAAACTGCGCACAGTTGGCATTTTTGGGTCTCCAAAACGCAAAACTCCTAACAAACAACGGCAACTCGAGCCGAGAAAGACTTTCGGTTGCCCTCTATGTTCTTGTAATCGACAAATCTCTCGCTCGGCTTAACCGCAAAAACAGAGCAAAAACGCAACTTTGGCACGTTCGAGCGTCCTATATTTCCGCCTATGTGGTGGGAAAATAAAAAAAGGCCTGCTATACAGGCCTTTTAACTGTTGCGCAGCTCACCTCCGCCGGTGCCGTAAGAAAGCGCTTGAGAAGAACCCATTACTTCTAAGTGGGCAATCGTTACTTGTGTCCGAAAGTCCTATCGAGTAGGCATTTCCGATCCATCAAGGCCTGATTTCCCTGAGTACGGGTATCGGTTCTTTCAAACATTACTTCCTGTACGAACACTGCAGGGGTTAGCCCGCAACAATAGTTTATAGCATATCTTCAAACAAAAGTCAATATAAAATACCGGCCCATCTCAATTAAAAATCAGCCGTTTACTTCTGCCTGCTTGTTAATTCTTCGGCTTTTTGGCGCTCTTTTCTGAAGCGAAATTCCCGCGCAGGCGTCAAAAGATGATTAGCATACAAACGTGCGCCGGCGCTATGCAAATCATGCCGTTCGCAGTTCCGCCGCCGTGGATTCGCTTAGGCTCGTGACAATTTCATCTTGAAGACGGTCGGCAGCCTGGTGTGTCAATGTGCCGTCCTCATCTCTAAATCGCAACGAGAGCGTGACACACTTTTTGCCGGAAGAGATACCCTTGCCGCGATATATCCCGACAAACTGAACATGCTCGAGCTCACCGCAAGCCTTGCGCTTGATCGCCTCGGTAATCTCGTCCCAGCGAATCTTTTCGTCCACAACAATCGAAAGATCTCGCTGGATTGCAGGAAACCTTGGGATCGGCTTTACTTCTCTGACGCCGCCGACAAGCGACAAGAGCGACTCAAAATCTACTTCAGCGGCGCAGGGTCGGACATCTTCAAAGTCAAGATTCCGGCTTATAGCCCAGCCAATAGTTCCGACTGAGCCTATGGCTTGAGAGTTCAGGATAATCTTAGCCCCGTCTTGTGCCCAGACTAAATCCGAAGGGAACAGACTAACTTGCGCATCTCGGTCAATACTCTCTATCAGCCCTTCGATAACGCCGCGCAGATACCTGATGTCACTGTCACAGACCAGTGCGAGTTTCGTCTTCTGAATCAGTGACTCACCGCCCTGCCCCTCAGTCGGCACGAAAGTATCTGCTATCTCGAAAATCCGGCACGGCAGGTTCTTGGCATTCACGTTTGTTTTCAAAACGCCGAGCAGCGAGCCGATAAGAGTCTGCCGCAGCAAGTTCGCACTTCTTCTCGAATCCTCTTTCACCGCCAAGTGCTTTTTGGCGCCGGCTTCGGCGAAAAGCTCGGCAATAGAATCTTCCACAAAGCCGACGTTGATCGTTTCGTAAAAGCCGCAGCCGTTAAGGTATGTCCCGATCGACTCGGTCAGCTTCTGGCGGGCATCGACCGGCACGACTTCGATCTTGATCTTTCGCTCGGTCGGTATTTCGTTATACCCATACACACGGGCAACTTCCTCTATCAGATCGGCCTCTCGGTAAACATCGCTGCGCCAGGAAGGCACTGTGCAGCTTATCAAATCACCCTCGACGCTCGGCTCAAAACGCAGGGCCGAGAGGATTTCAACCGCTCTTTCGGCGGGAACTTCTATGCCAAGCAGTTGGGCCAGGCGCGAGAGTCTCAGCGAGACTTCTCTCCCGGCCTGTTTGGCGGGATAAACATCGGCCACACCTTTGGCTACTTTGCCGCCCGCCAGTTGAGTTATCAATTGTGCGGTGCGCTTAGAGGCCCAGTCTATCAACTCGATATCGACCGTGCGCTCGAATCGAAAGCTCGCTTCCGAAGGCAGGCCGAGCTTGCGAGAGGCTCTGCGGACGCTGACGGGATCAAACCATGCGTCCTCCAAAAGGATTGTCGTCGTACTTTCGCTGACCTCACTATCCAGCCCGCCCATGACGCCGGCGATGGCTACAGGCCGCTTGGCATCGGCGATTATGAGCATATCGGCGTTGAGATCGCATTGCGTGCCGTCGATACTGATGATGCGTTCGCCTGCAATGCCTCTTCTGACGATTATTCGGCCCTCGGCTATTTTCGCATAATCGAAGGCGTGCGGCGGTTGGCCCGTCTCTATCATCGCATAATTGGTCGCATCAACCACGTTATTGACGCTCCGCAGGCCTATTACCTTGAGCCGTTTCCTGATCCAGTCGGGGGATGGACCTACTTTTACACCCTCAAGAATCCGGGCCGTGTACCGGCCGCACAGGTCCGGCTCGTCTATCTGAACGCTGGCGAACTCGCTCACGTCCTTGTCGGATTCGTCCAGCTCGACCGTCGGAATCACCACTTCTAAGCCCGTCGCGGCCGACAGCTCGCGGGCGATGCCAATGTAGCCTAAGCAATCGCCTCGGTTGCTGGTTATCTCAACGTCAATCACGACGTCTTCGGTGAGATATTCTATCCCCTCGCAGGGAAAACCCAGGTCGCTTAGTATCTCTGCGACTTGCTCCGCGGAGCGGTCTATCTTGATATAATCACTCAGCCAGTTCAGCGAAATCTTCATAACAAAAGCACCGTAAAGAAATCAGAAAGCAAACGTAAAGACCATGGTCCTAATTCAGCGATACCTTACCTCTCAGCGCCGCTACTGTCAACGATTTGATTCTCTATTTCATCCGTTACCCTTACACACTGTCATTCCTGTGAAAACAGGAATCCAGGAGAATTGGCTTTGTTTTTTCAAATGATGCTCTGTCAAACGCTATACGCAATACGCAATACGACATACGAGATTGGCTTTGTTTTCCTTGACTCTAAAGGCGTCGTTCATTTTCCTAATCCTTTGCTTTCATAAGGCTTACGTTAATTTAGACATCCTGCAAATTGGCTTTGTTTTTTCAAATGACGCTCTGTCAAACGCGCTCTGCGCCATACGACATACCACATACGATATACGCAATACGATATACGAGACACGAAATTGGCTTTGTTTTACGGACTCCAAAAGCATCCACATTCTGATATGCCTTTGTTAGCATTGCGGTTACGATCATTTGGCCTCGTCTGAAATTGGCTTTGTTTTTTCCATATTCTATTACGCAATACGCATCACGCAGCACGCAGCACGAGAATATTGGCTTTGTTTTTTCAAAACTTTTTCGTAGCCACGAAGACACCAAGGCACAAAGTTACCTTTCTACATTCGATATTCCTTGTTCAGTATTGGACATTCAAATCCTATCTGCTCTCTGATTCCCTGCTGTCCTGATCCCCACCCCCGGTTATCCTGGTTTCCTGTTCGCCTGTCTCATCCTGTATTCTGACTTCTGTAATCTACATTCTATTAGTTATAGACATATCTTACTCCGGAAAGTCCGGCCGTCAAGAGAAATCTTTGCTTAGCCACAGAGAAATAATCAATAATCAGATAAATTTAGACAGGATTAACACGGATAAACACGGATTCTTATTCACCACGAAGGCACGAAGAACCACGAAGCATGCCCTGAGCGAAGCCGAACGGGGAGAACAATAGTCAATTACAAGGGCCACAGAGAACGCAGAGAGGCAGAGAAATAGTCAATAGTAAATCGCAAATAGTCAATAAGGGAAAGATCCTGTCCAAGAAGACATTTTTTCCCTTTCTTCCTTGCTCGACACCGAGACAGCATCTATAATTGAACACAGCGGATATGATAGCTCTGAAGCGGCAACGTCGTAGTTTGTGCTTTCTTGCTTTATGCCGAGAGGCTTGGGATGTTATACGGAAACCATATATATATGGGACAAATAAGGATAAATTAGGGAAGCACGTCATTTTAGGAAAACGAAATAATATCAATAATAGGGTCCGTCCCTATTATAACTATTATAAGAGGATCGTATGGCGGTGGATTGCGGTGCTTGTGTTTGGCACGACTTTCATGCGGGCGAACGTCGCAGAGGGAGCCGGCCTTGACGATTTGGTGGGCGAGTGGGCGGTGTCGGTCGATTTATCTGGTGTACCGCAACTTGCGAAGTTAAATGTGATCGAAACTGGACCGATTCCTAAAGCCAAATTGACCAGCACTTTCGGCGAGGCAGATGTCAGGAGTATCGCACGCGAGGGCGAGAACTATCTCGTTAGCTACGATGTGGAGTTTGGCGAGGAAAGACTGGATGTCAAATTGTCTCTAACGCTGGAGAACGACACTCTGTCAGGGAACGTTGCCACGGGGCTTGGTGAAATGGCTATGGAGTGGCCCGTTAGTGGCGCGCGGGTGGGGACAAGTGCGGAATCGGATCTGAGAACGGTCGTCGAGACAATGTCGAGCAGAATGGAGAACAAAATCGCTGTGACGGGGCCCACACTGCCAGTAGGCGATGCAGAGGAGTATCTCGGCTCGTGGCTCTTGGATATATCGTGGGCCGACAAAGTCGGCAAAGGAAGTAGCGACGCCGAGTTGCTTGTCGTGGAAGATGAGGGGAAGGTGGTCGCGGGACTATGGGCTCGTGGGAAGCCGCTGGGTATATTCTACGAGATTTCCAAGAGCGAAAAAGGACTTAGTTGGCCAATCGAGCTGCGTTTCGGAGACGTGACTATAGAGTTAACGATGGAGATATCGCTCGAAGACGAGAGACTGGTCGGAACGTGGGCAGATGAGGATGAGATAGCTTTTGTTTTGAGTGGGGTCAAGAGACCGGCCGGCGAAATGTCGAGTATTTCTGAAGACTTGCTCCGGCAGAAGCCTAACGTCGAGTTGGTCGGCGTGATCGCTGGCCCTGCAAGAGTTGTTGACGTTAAAGACCACGAGGTTTATGTCCAGGAAGGCACGGATTTGACAATTCTGAACGTCATGGATCCTCTCTTAGTCCGGTTCAAGTTATGTAACCTTCAGGAACGTAACCATGCCGTCTCGGTCATAGACTCCACGGTCTACGCGGTTAAGCGGACGTCTGGATTGTTTCAAGTCTTCGACATCTCGGATCAGTCGGCTCCGCGTATCGTCGGCTCCTGCAGGGTGCCGCGCAACACGCCTGTTGCCGTGGCAGCAAAAGGTTCTTTGGTTTTCGCCGCGAACACCCAGCAACTTCACATTATTGACATCTCGGAGCCGTCCACGCCTACCTTGCTGACCTCATATGACACAACAAGGGGTTCAAGAACCTACGACATTGCGGTCTCTGGCTCCAATGCTATAGTAGCGGCGGCTGGTGGGCTACGGATCATTGACGTCTCGAAGCCGCGGACACCCGCCCTGCTCAGCACCTTCAAAGGACGTGCGCGCTGGAACCGTGGCGTTGACATTTCGGGCTCGATGGCTTACATAGCCTCTTCGATGGCCAAGGGTGCTTCTTCGCTTCAAATCGTGGATATCTCGGATCCTTCCGCGCCCGTCCAGGTGGGCAGCTACGAAACACCAGGAGTTGCCCAGGATGTTGCTGTTTTGGGTACCTTGGCGTTCGTGGCCGACCGGGAAGCTGGACTCGAGGTTATTGACGTCTCCGATCCAGCTAACCCGATTGGCGCCGGGTTCTATCGGACGAGAATGTACGCGTCAAAGGTTGCGGTTTCCGAACAGCTCACGTTCATGTCGTTGCGGAATATTGGACTAATAATCCTTCGGTACGACTCTCGTAATTGACGCGAGCACTACTGACAAAGTACTTCGAGTATTACAATGGTTACCGCGTTCATCAGTCCCTGGAGATGGACGCGCCCGACGGTAGGAATATTCGAAAGGTGTAAGGGGTACATTTTTCGATGAGTTGTGCTTGATAATGACAGGTTTTGATAGAGGACAGCGGGTGGGCTGAATTACTGCGGAGCTTTGGGACGCAGACGTCGGCTGGAATGAAGTTTGGTAGGGTGCGATGAATCGCACCGATTCTTAGAGAATAAAATCATGCCGGACTGTATTTGATGGTTTCGTGCGTGCGGGATATATTTTTTGTAGGACGATTAAATGAATTTATATAATTCAAATGGTGCGTTTCAACGCACCCTACGACTTGTCCAAGCTGTTGTTAAGTGCTCGTTGCTCCGATTATGACACTCGTTCCACAATCCTCACAGTGATATGCCTGTGGATTCACAAGCTCTGCGTCGGCCCGTGTTAAGAACCCGCTGCCACTCCGGGCAATAATCTTCTTTCTGCCAGTGGCGTGGGACTTAAACCAGCAGTGTTGATGGGAAAAACCTACGAACAGGAAGCCGAGTGCCGTACCACGTATATAGGCTTTGCCTTGGTCCATCTCAGAGGAGCATGCAGGACATTTCATCTTCTTGATCTCCCAACGATATTGCACTTAACGCTCCGCATTACCGGCGTGACTGTAGCACAGCGGAAGACACGTCCGAGTTCATGCGATGGTTATACGGACTTTTGGCCCCGATCAGTTGTTCGTACGCGCTGGCCGATTAGGCGACCGATTCTTATTGCTTCTTCCCATACTTCTTTCTGGTCCTCGACCCGTACGTATGGATAATCGGATGACCTGGCATCCGGGCCGTAACGTTTTCTTAATCCGCTCATCTCACATTCATCTCCCACACCACAGGTCAGGCAGGGAATGTTGCCCTTAATCATCACTTGCCCAATAAGCTCCATACGTTCCATGTCCTTCAACTGTATGGCCAATGATCTATTGACATTCTCCGCCGCATCGGGACTCAGGTAGGTTATAACCGTTGCACACAGCTTGCCCCTAAGCAAGTTGGTCACATGTCTCAGCGACCAGAATCTCTCAAGAAGCGCTTTTGTGAAACCGTCTATCTGTTTATAGGGAATATATGCGCCAATAATCAATGCCCTGGCTTTTTTGATTGTTTCTGCAAGTTCCGGAAAATCATCCTTAACTTTGCAGATGTTGTCCGGAACACACTTTTTACAGGCAAGGCAAGGTCTGATGTTAATTCGGCTCAGTTTCACAAATTCGAATTCCAGTTCGGTTGCATCCAATACGGCTTGAATAAGTCGGTCCGTGTTACTGTTTTCTATGGGACTCCCGGAAATTCCCAATACTTCAATACTCATTATGATGTTCCTGTCATTCTATTGAACCTTATAACGCCGCGGTTCAGGAGCGGCCCGCCAGGGACGTCTCACTGGAACTGCTTGTTAAGCGATTTCTTGATTCTATGATTCCTTGCTACGCAGGACAAGTTCTCTCAGGACAACACTCGCTGTGCCCACTGCGAACATTCCGAAAACGATCAACATCGGACCCCGCCAATATACTGTGAGTGCTCCGGCCGAACAGCCAAGCAATGGCCAGATAAGAACCGCGGGAAATGTGGCTTTCCTCGTCACCGTTACTCGCTCATGAACGAAGACGCCTGTCGCGAATCCCATTGCTGTGGTAACGGGAGCTGCGATCCAAAAGAATCCTTTCATAAGAGGGCCGATAGAATCTGCCATTAGAATAAAGAGACCCATCCAAACAAAATAGGTAATCCCGGCACAAACCAATGAAAGGATAATCCTGATGATCAATGACGACAGATATTGGATGCTCAGACGATCTTTCATGGTGTCACTTACGCCTAACTATGTATATATGGTTTCCGTATAAGACTCCAAACCTCTATGAGTGTCGGTATAACACCCCTTCGCCCAAAGTCCATTCAACAACTTCAACTCTTTCATTAGCAATCACCAACGCCTTACGGCTTGCGCGTTTTGGCAAGGCCTGTTTGCCATTCTTTACCTTTTTTGCCTGCATAGAGCATGTAGTAGAAATCCCCGGCCTCGAAGACTTGAGGCGTGAGGATGCCGTCACAGTCCCACGCGTCGCGGTCGGCCGGTGGCGTGAAGATGGGATTGTGTGGATTAGGCTCGAAGTTGCGGAAGTCGCGGGTGCGGACATGCCCGATCCGCCAGACCTTGCCGTCGGACCCGCCGTACAGGATATGGAAATACCGCGGCCCCTTGAAGATTTCCGCCTCGCGGACGCCGCTGCTGTCCCACGTTTGGCCGGTGCCTTTGAAGATGGGATTAGCGGGGTCTTTTGTGACGATCGCGGGATCGCTGGTCGGCGCGGTCGCGTGGCAGATGACCGGCGGGGCCGCCGATTCGCCCGTGTAGATGATGTGGATGGTATCACCTACGACAGCAACGGAGGGATGGGACGAGCCTTTTCGCTCGTGCTCGGTATCTGCGGCAATCACGGGAGTCGGCCGGACGCGTGTCCATCTGCCGAAATCTCCGTCGCCCACCAACAGGCCCGTCTGCTTGGGAACGCGCTTTTGCCTGCCGAGATAATAAACATAGAACCTGCGGTCGGCAGGATTCCAGAACGGGAAAGGGTATTCGGTCGCGAAATCGTCAAAACCTTCCTTTGAAGGCAACAGGACAGGGTTCCTCGGGTCGTGCTTAATCGTCGCGGGATCGCTCACGGGAGCAGTGCTGTGCATCAGCATCCAATAGTTGTCTTTTTTCCGTCTGGCCCACAAGTAATGAATAGTATCGCCGGCGACGATAGCATGGGCTGCTGCCGCCCACTCCGGCGGCTCGCAGTAAAACACCGGATTGCCTTTCCGGATCCGCTTGAAACTTGCGAACACATCGAACGATATGGCGTCCTGGGCTTTTGCTTCATCGCCTGGGTCCGGCTGCGGTCTGCAAAAAGCGGTGGAGGTCCGGAAAACAGCAATAGTGAGAATCCCAATCAGAATGACAAGTCTCATTGATCTGTTCATATTATTTCATTCCCAACTATGTATATATGGTTTCCGCATAACATCCCGAACTTCACGTTATTGGGAGAAATTCCGTGCCGCTGCCGTGTTCTTACAAAATACAAAGAGACTTTGATCTGTCAAGAGATAAAACAACAGCCAAACAGGCGTTTGCGACCATCCCCAAGCATGGCTCCCCGCCGTGCGGCGGCCCATGCTTGAGGCTGCCACCCATTTTCCTTCAATTGTGTTGAGTGGCAGCCTCATCCCGATTGTCTTTTATCGGGATGGGGATGGCTTTTCCTTGGCTAAACACGTACCCAGCTCCTTCGACTATGCTCAGGACATGTTTCGCAGGAATGACACGGCTCGGTTGAATCGCAGCGGAACACTTTATTCTATCCGTCGCTTTAGTCCGAAGATCTATCCAACTCAAGACTCAAAACCAAGCACTTAAAACTGTGCCGTGAGGCGCCTCAGCTTCTCTTTTTGGCGGTGAGGAAGTCGACGGCTTTTTTGATGTTCTCGGCGGCGGAGATCAGGAACAATTCGTTGCCCTCATTGATTATTTGTTTGCCTCGCGGGATGGAGAATTCTTCGGTCTGCTGGTCGTAAACTGCGATGAAAGTACACTCGTGCGGGAAATGGCGGCTATCGACAATGTCCTTAACACTCTTGCCGGCGACCTTCGCCCCGTCAGGCACATTGACTATGAAGATGTCGGCCTTGCCGCCGCCGATGGTCGTAATTCGGCGCACTTCCGGGTTCTCGATATCCATCATCATCTGGCTGACCATCAGGTCGGTCACGCGGACAATCGAGCTAACGCCGGCAATGATATAGGCGTTCTTATATGCCGGGTCCCTCATCCTGACTATGGTCGAGGGCACGTCGAAACTCTTGGCCAGTATCGCGCAGGCAAGATTGTCGGCGTCGCTGCCGGTTGCAGCTACCACGACGTCGGCCTTTCTGATGCCGGCCTCGGTGAGGGCCCGAATGTTTGTGACGCTTCCGTTAATCGCGACGACCCCGGTTTCTGTGTACAGCTTGTCGCAGATATCCTTTTGATGCTCGACCAACACCACATCATGCTTGTTATCCAGCAGCCTGCGAACGAGACCTCCACCAACCATTCCGCCGCCTGCGATGAGGACATACATTCTTTACTATCTCCTAAAACTACGAATAATCCACTACTTTTCTTTTGCATCGGCCATTTATCGCCATGCCTTTCTGGAAAATAAGAGCAATACCGGCAATATCTCCAATCTTCCCGCCAACATGCCGAGAATATACGTGATTTTCACAACAGGGTGAATGTTTATCATGTCGTCGGCCGATATGTAACAAGGTCCGATATTTCCCACGGCGGAGAACATCCCTGAGAACGATTCGAACGAGCCCAGGTTTGAAAACAGGGCCGTAATTCCCCCGCCGAGCAGCACCAACACCATCCAGGTGAAAAACAGCGCGGCTACACGGTGGACTTCATCTTCCGGCACGGTTTTCTTATCGATGACCAGCGCCGTCGATGCTTTGACGGACGTTCTGATTTTGAAAAGCTCACTGAACATGAGCCGGTTGAGTATGGCGATCCTCAGAACCTTGAAGCCTCCGGAGGTCGAGCCGACGCAGCCGCCGATGACCATCATGGCCAGAAACAATTGCCTGGACAGCGCGCCGAAGAAATCAGAGCCGATGTCCTTTGTTCCAAAGCCCGTTGTAGTGAGAATGGACATGACCTGGAATATGCTGTGTCGGAATGATTCCTCGAAGTCGGCGAGCTTGACCGGTGTGCCGCGTGCAAACAGGGCGCTGAAAGCACCTGTCTGGTAGAGACGGTCGATCAATATGATCGCGGTGAATGCGGCAATAAGTCGCCACCAGTATCTGATCTCAGTGTTGTCCCAGAGCGCCCGAAAGTCTCTGGTCAGAACGCGATAATGAACGAGGAAATTGATTCCGCCCAACATCATGAAAAATGTCAGGGTATATTGTATCAGCCTGTAATTTGGATGGTTTGTCGAACCGTAGAATGCGATGTTCTGGTCGTGCGGCGAGAAGCCGCCGGTGGATAAAGCGGTCAGGGCGTGACAGACGGCATCGAAGAGCGGCATCTTTTCAATTGCGAGAATCGCCGCGGCCAGGACCGTGAACATTGCATATATTGCCCAGAGTATGCGGAGAGTGTTGAACAATCCCGGTGCGAGCCTGCCGGAAGAAATCTTGTGGCTCTCTGCTCCGAACATGTGATGGGCCCCGCCGGCCTGAGATATTATCATCAGAAAAAAGGAGAGTATGCCTACGCCGCCCAGCCACTGTGTCAGCGCCCGCCAGAAGAGTATGCTCCTCGGCATCTCATCGAGCCCGGAAAAAACCGTAATGCCTGTGGTGGTGAAGCCGCTCATTGCCTCGAAGTAGGCATCGAGGCAGCTCGAACCGAGGGCAATCACGAACGGCAGTGCTCCGACCGCCGAGACAAGAAGCCAGCCGAGAGCACAGATAAGCATGGAACCGGTTGTATCGAGCGTTTCGGATTTGAACTTGATCCGCAAAGTCAATCCGAGGGAAAACGAGGTTACCGCTGCGATAACAAAAGCGGCTACAGTAAGCCGGCCGTCGCCTCTTTGCCCCCAGTAAATAAGAGCCGGTATCAGCGGAAACAGCAGAATAAAGCCCAATATTTCCAGCAGACTCCCGACAAAATGGAATATGCAATTGACTCGTCGAAATCCATTTCGCATTCGCGACTCCACATTACAGTGTCAGTTAGGCCTCTTTCAAGCAGTCCAGCCCCATATACTTTGTGGCTGATCCTGGAATCAACCCTACCTACATTATCGTCCGGAGCCCTTTGACATAATGAGCACAAAAGCCCGCGAACGGGTAGATTTTGGGCTTTCGTTTTTGTGGTTCTTGCATATAATAAGGTTACTAATCCGGGTCAGGCAATTTAAGAGGAACCAAAGCGAAATGAAGCAACATGGTTCCTGGAACAGCATCAAATGGATGATACCGAGCAAATTCGACAACTCATCGAGGACGGCTATTGCTGCATATCTATAGTCACCCATGAAGAGCAGTATGCGCTGCAAATACTGCGCGAGGTGGCGATCGATCTGGGGCGTGAGATGTTGATATGGTCCGTTGCCGGCGGCGTCAGGAAGGGGATACTGCCCGACAGTCTTTTTGTGGACAATACCGAGACACCCGCTACCGGACTCTATCACCTTGCCGATGCCGAGCCGCATTCTATATGTGTCACTCTCGATCTTGCCGAGCATCTTAAAGGAGGACTGACGCTGCGGGCCTGGCGCGATCTTATCGACAGCTTCGATAAAAATCGCAGCACACTTGTGATGATCGACAACGGGGATACACTGCCTGAAGTTGCCAAGTCCTACACGAGGCGTTTTGAGATATCCTTTCCGGATGAAAAGGAATTAAAGGATCTTACTCGAAAGACTCTACAGCGATTCCACCGCTATAATCCCATCGAGGTTGCTATCACACAAAAGGGCCTGGACACGATTGTCCGCAACCTCCGCGGGCTGAGCCGCCGTCAGGCCGAGCGCATCATCATCGATACTGTCGCCGGTGATAAACGGTTCGACGACGATGACATAAACACGGTAATCGCAGGCAAGCGGCGGATGCTTCACCGGGACAGCCTGCTCGAGTACATCGAGACGCCGCTTGATCTGAGTGAGATCGGCGGCATGAGACGACTGAAAAGATGGCTCAACCAGCGTCAGGACTCATTCGCCCCCAAAGCGGTTGAGTTTGGCCTCGCCCCTCCCAAGGGTGTACTGATGCTTGGCGTACAAGGCGCCGGCAAGAGTCTATGCGCCAAGGCAATCTCCGCCGCCTGGCAACAGCCGCTGCTCAGATTGGATCCTGGCACTCTATACAACAGCTACATTGGCAATTCCGAGCGCAACCTTCGCCAGGCGCTCAAACAGTGTGAGATGATGTCGCCGGTGATATTGTGGATCGACGAGATCGAGAAGGGTTTTGCCTCGGCCGCCAGCCAAAGCACCGATGGCGGCTTGTCCAAGAGGCTGTTCGGCACACTTCTGACCTGGATGCAGGAGCGGCAGGCGCCGGTGTTCGTGGCGGCAACGGCCAATGATATCGAGGCTTTGCCCCCCGAACTGCTGCGCAAGGGCCGATTCGACGAAATATTCTTTGTTGACCTGCCCAAACCGGACGTGCGGCAAGAGATATTCGCCATTCATCTGAAAAAACGCAAGAGGCTCGCCGAGAAGTTCGATCTGGATGTCCTGGCCGACGCATCCGAAGGTTACAGCGGCTCTGAGATCGAACAGGCGGTTGTTTCCGCCCTGCATGAGGCGTATGCGGGCAAAACCGGTCTGGACACAGAGCGGATTCTATCAGCTCTGAACGGCTCGCCGCCCCTTTCGGTGACGCTGGCCGAGCGTATCCAGGCTCTGCGTGCCTGGGCCGAGGGCAGGTGCGTACCGGCTGATTGAAAAACGCACCGGCAAGCTTTGGGCTTTCATATTCTTGCTCTTTCCATATAATAGGCCGCCGGCAAAGTTTTTACTTGCAGTAAGGATATTAGATATGGCACAACGCAATTCACTCAGCCTGTCGGCCATCTGCCTGTTGGCGAGTCTGTTTCTCGGCGGGTGTGTCGAACGCCGGCTGACAATCAAGACTGAGCCGCAGGGGGCGCTGGTCGCGCTAAATGATGAAGAAATCGGCGAATCTCCAGTCACTGTCAATTTCAACTGGTACGGCGACTACTGCGTCAGGATCAGCAAGCAAGGCTATGAGACCCTGAATACGCACCGAGAGCTAAAAGGCCCCTGGTACGACGGTTTTCCTTTCGATTTCTTCGCTCAGATAGTCAATCCGAACAGGATCGTGGATTCGTACGAATGGACGTTTGAGCTTGCGCCCAGGCGTCAGATCAGCCGGGAAGAACTGATCCGAAACGCCCGTGAATTAGAGAAGCAGTTGCAGTAGAGGAGTTGTTTTTGAAACTGAAGGCGTCCACTCAAATTCTGGCTGCCATGGTCCTGGGAGTGGTGGTTGGGCTGCTGCTGGGGTATTTTGGGGGCGCCGCGCAGTACGAAGAGACGGCATACGCAAAGATCGCCGGCAATCTGCTGGAGAAGCTCGACTTTGTAGGAAGTATGTTTATCCGGCTTCTCAAAATGATCATTATCCCGTTGATCGTGGCGTCGTTGGTTTCCGGGGTGGCGAGTCTTGGCGATGCGCGCAGTCTGGGGCGACTCGGGGGAAAGACGTTCTTGTACTATATGTGCACCACGGCCATAGCCGTTGCTATAGGCTTGGTGCTCGTAAACGTCGTTAAGCCCGGCGAGCGTTTTGATCCTGAAAACGCGCCGAAGACTGCCGTAGCGACAGAGAGCGAGCCTCCAAGCATCATGTCTATTTTGGAGGACATCGTCCCTGAGAACATCGTGGACGCGATGGCCAGGAGCAGTGTGCTGTCGGTAATCTTCTTCTCGATCCTTCTTGGAACGGCTATCATCAGCGTAGGTGAAAAGGCCCGACCGCTGGCAGCCTTCTTCGAGTCGCTAAACGCGGTGATTATGAAGATTGTCGGATGGATCATGGCGCTGGCGCCCATCGGTGTGTTCGCACTGATGGCAAAGATGGTCGGCACATTAGGATTGTCGGTCATGAAGCCGCTGGCTTTTCACATGCTTACAGTTATCCTGGGGCTGGCCTTACACGCGGTCATAGTCCTGCCGTTGCTGCTGAAAGTCTTTGCTCGCTACTCACCCGTGCGGTTCATCAAAGACATGTTCAGCGCCGTGTTGACCGCTTTTAGCACCGCCAGCAGTTCCGCGACCCTGCCGATCACAATGGAGTGCGTGGAAAAGAACGCGGGCGTTTCCAATCGCGTGGCGAGCTTTGTCCTGCCGCTGGGGGCCACCGTCAACATGGACGGCACGGCCCTGTACGAGGCGGTCGCCGCCATGTTTATCGCCCAGGCGTACGGGATTGATCTCAACCTCGGTCAGCAACTGGTCATCATGCTCACGGCGACGCTCGCCTCGATAGGGGCGGCGGCCATCCCCAGCGCCGCTCTGGTAACAATGGTCATCGTTTTGCGTTCCGTGAATCTTCCCATGGAGGGTATCGGCATGATCTGGGCGGTGGACCGAATCCTGGACATGTTCCGGACCGCAGTAAATGTCTGGGGCGACAGTTGCGGCACAGCCATAGTCGCCCGGCTGGAAGGCGAACGATTAAACAAGCAAGCCGCCACGGACTGATTCGGCCGGACACAGGATGGTGTCGCTTGATGAAGCAGATTCTCTATTTGCTGCGCGGATCCAATGGTTCAATTGGGACAGAACGACGGCGCTGAGTATGTCCCGTGCCGCGTCGCAGATTGCCAATCTGTTGCTTTTCTTGTTGACGTATCGCCGATATCGGTTAAGATTTTAATGGAATTCGGTCAAGTCGAATTACGTATTGCCCGAAAGGCATCCTATGGCTATTCTAAAGCTGGACAAACATGATGAGAACAAGGAAATCGAATTTGAATTGGATTACCTTATGTCTTTGACAACCAGCCAGCGGTTTCAGATGATGTTCGCAAAAACCCGGGAAATGTTGAGTCTGCGCAGAAGAAGAAATGCAAACAGAGCAGTTACTAAAGTTGTTAAAAGAGAACAAGGTTAAATTTGTCATAATTGGCGCCACCGCTTTCCCTATACACGGTTATTCACGCGCAACGTTAGACATCGACATCTTCATACAGCCGGACAGCGAAAACGCCGAGAAGACCTTGAATGCTCTGAAAGAATTCGGATATGACGTCACAGATATAACTGTAGATGACCTCTTAACTAAGAAAGTGCTGATTCGCCAGTATCTGATAGAAACCGATATTCACCCCATCGTTGAAGGTGTAACATTTGAGAAAGTATGGAAGAACAGGGTTAAAGCGCGGTTCGGAAAAACCTTTGTCTGGTTTGCTTCACTCGATGACCTCATAACAATGAAGAAATCTGCCTCACGCACAAAAGACCTGGAAGACCTCAAATATCTGCTCCGAATAAAGAAGCGGGTCAAGAAACGCTAATCACAGGCACGACTGCACGCATACCTACACAAGTACAATCTCCCGATAGATCATATCAGGTTGTTGCGATACCAGTTTACCGCGAGTTGCAGGCCTTCGCGGAATGGTACTGCCGGCTTGAAGCCAATTAGACTTTGTGCGGCGGTGATGTCGGCGATGGAGTGCTTTACGTCGCCGGGACGGGCAGCAGCGTAGATCGGCTTTATTTTTTTGCCAAGCAGGTCGTTGATCATGTCAATGATTTCGTTGATGGTTACAGCCTGGCCGCAGGCGATGTTTATAACTTCACCGGCGGTGTGCTCGGCACGTGCGGCAAGTAAGTTGGCGTCAACAATGTTGTCAATATATGTGAAATCGCGGCTCTGCTCACCGTCGCCATAAATGGTCGGCGGTTGATCCTTCAATATGGCGGTCACAAAAGCTGGAATGGCGGCGGCGTACTGACTTGCCGGGTCCTGGTACGGGCCGAAGACGTTGAAATATCGCAGTGAAACGGTCTCAAGGCCGAAAACCTTGTAAAAAACCGAGCAATAGTATTCGCCTGCAAGTTTGGCCACCGCGTAGGGCGAAAGAGGGCTCGCCGGCATCGTTTCAACCTTTGGCGAGGTTGGCGCATCGCCGTAAGCCGAGGAGCTTGCCGCATAGACGAAACGTTTTATGCCGGCATCACGGGCAGCTAACAGAAGTGTGAAAGTTGCATCTACACAATGCTTGTGTGTGGCGGCGGGATCGTCAACGCTCACGGGCACCGAGGGCAGGGCGCCTTGATGCAAAACGACGTCGATATCTTTAACCGCCGATTGGGCGACCTCCGAATCGCCCATATCGGCCTGGATAAATTCGATTTTGTCGATGACATCGGCAAGATTGCTCTTCTTGCCTGTCAGCAGATTGTCAACGACTCTTACAAAACAGCCCTGTGAGACAAGTTTTCTGCAAATGTTCGAACCGATAAAGCCGGCTCCGCCGGTCACCAGAAACTTCTCCATAAAACAGGCCTCTAACAAAGAAACTTGGCGTACAGAGTCAAAAACAGCAGACAAGACAGGATGCTGCTCGGAGTCATGTCCACGCTTTCAAATTATACTTGCGGGGTTCAGGCAATGCCAGTGGCAAGTTTCGCCTTCTTTTGGTATTTCCGGTAGGAGCTGAATTGTTCCTGGAAGTAGCCGCCTTTTATAGACCTTGCGGCAAACAGTACGCAGCCGACTATTTTAGCATTCACTTCCTTCAACTCGCGAATGGTCCGCTGGGCGGCGCCCCTGCTTGTTTCGGCGGCATTGATAACCAGGACAGTCGCATCGACAAGTCTGGCCAGCACCTTGGCGTCACTTACCAGCAGCACGGGGGGGCCGTCAATTATGATGTAGTCATAGTTCTTGCTCTGTTCGGCCAGCAGCGTCTTCATCCGGTCGCTGCCGAGCAATTCGGCCGGATTGGTCGGCGGAGGGCCGCAATCGATAATGCTCAGGCCCTCTATGCCGCTGGACCTTGCAGCCTCTCCGGATGCGCATTGGTGTGTCAGCACACTGCTCAGCCCAAAGTCGAAACGGTCGGTCGAGTCGTCGATTTGCGCCTTGGGAAACAGCGTGTGCAGGTTTGGCTTCCTGAAATTGGCGTCTATCAGCAGGACTTTCTTGTCAGTGGCGACAAACGTTGCTGCAAGATTGGCCGCTACGGAGGTCTTGCCGTCCCCTGTCATGCCGCTGCTGATAAGCAAAGTCTTCATAGATTCCGCAGAACCGCAGAGTTTCAGATTTGTCCTGCATTGCCTGTAGGATTCGCTTACTACCGAATAAGGCGCCTGGCGAACAGCGTGGCAAAGCTCTACCCGGCGAGCCTGACGGTCCTCGGAGGCATCGGGGATGATCCCAAGAAGCGGAACGCGCAGGTATCTGGCAACATCGCTCGGCGTCCGCACGAGGTCATTAGCCAGTTCGACGAGGAAGGCAAGGCCGACGCCGAGCAGCAAGCCCAACATCGTCCCGCTGGGAAACCAGAGCCACCACTGCCTGGAGAACACCATCTCCAGCGGCGGCGGAGCCTGCCCGACAGCTAACACCTTAGGCGTCTTCGGGTCGTCGTGCATTATCTTCAATTTCTCAATCTGCTGTTTGATTGAGTCGAGCATTGCGAGTCTTTCGTCCCTTATTTTCAGACCCTTGTCATATTGTACCCGGGCTATATCAAGCTGCTTTTTCTTTGCTTCGGCTTCCTCTCGCCGGGCTTCCAACTGTTCAAATCTCTCTTGCAGTACAATCAAACTGTCCCGCGCGTTTTCGAGATTCGCTATCCTGATCTGTTCCCCGATTTCGACCTTCCTCAGCTCCCTTCTCTTCTCGATCTTGCTTATGGATTCTCTCAGGCTGCGAATATCCCTGTGGTTTTCACCGAACTTCGAGAGTCTGCTCGACAGCTCGGCCTCCTGAAAAACGAGCTGCTGAGCGAGGGTGGTCATGACGGAGTCCTGCTCGACTGCGAATTCTACCTGCTCGGTAATAGGACCGGTCGCCAATTCCTGAAGATTGCCGATATCGGCCCGGAGTTGCTTTATCGCCAGGTCAAGCTCGTCTTTTTGAACCTCCAAATTATTCAACTTTATTGTGATGGTGTGCTGGAAATACCTCCCCGCGGGTCTTTCAAGATCGGTCAGGTCATAAGCTGCGCGGACATCATCCAATCCTTTGTCGGCTGCATCCAGCTCTGTCTGAACGTCGCGCCGCCGCTGCTCAAGCTGTGTCAACCTGTTGGATATTTCTCCCTGCTCCGAAGCTTTCCGGCCGGCAAGAAACAGCCCCAGCATTTCGTTTACTATGTCTGCCGCTTCCCGGGCGGCGCGACAACTCATCGATATCTCCACAAACTCACTGTCCCTGTGGGCGTAAGCTCCGAAATGCTTCTTCAAGTACTTGACGGCTTTTCGCCTGTCACCCCTCGAGCGTGCGAACCACTTTGTTTCTTTGACGTTATCCCTTTTGATCAAATCCTCCATGGTGCTCTGTTGTTTTATGAGGTTCGCTATTGACTGGCGGTACCCGTACAAGACGTCCCTCTGCAACTGAATGGTGCCAATTGTCATGGGATCGGTTTCTACAGGCGGCAGGACCTGGATATATGTTTTGGCGGTGTACCTCGGAAACTTTATCTGCAGGAGCTTCCAGGTTCCGCCTCCGGCTCCCAGGCCCAGCAGAGTGAGAAAAACGATCAGGAAGATGTGACGGCAAATTATACCGAAAACTTCTCTCGGTGTCATCGAGGAGGTTGCCGGGGGGCTCGGCCCGGCGGGCCTTACCATCCGGTTTGAAGCTGCCGGTCGTCCTTCTGGCATCTCGATCTCCATTTACAATCAACGAACCAAGGCGAACACTGCCAAAGGTCCTTACTGCGAAACACGCTCAATCGCCTTTTCAATCCGCTGCCTGGCCTTCGTGGACAACGTTTCGGCCCCCGCTTCCAGGGCCTGCTGGTAAGCGGCAAGGGCCTGGGCTTTTGTTCCGAGTTTCTCCTTTATCATGCCTTCATGCTCGTATATCTCAGCAGGTACGGTAATCCTGTCCTGTTGATATTGCTGCAAAGCGGCTGTGAGGAACTCAGCAGCCTGCGAAGTTTTCCCGTTTTTTAGCAACACATAGGCATAAGTATCAAGCACACCCGGGTCGTTGGGCTTAGCGTCCAGCGCCTTGCCGGCGTACTGAAGAGCCTCACCGAGCCTCTCATTGCTTTCAGCAAGCAGATACGCCAAATTGTTGAGAACAGTCGCAACATCGATATTAGTCGGCGTTTTGGCAAGCAAACTTTCGTAATCTGCGATAGCCATTTTCAGGTATTTGTTATCGGAAGTTTTGCCATAAGCTGAAATCAACAGGCCCCCTTTCCTCATGGCGTAAGCTACCCTGGCGGGACTATCCGGCTCGGTAAGCCTGACGCATTTATCGATATAATCGACAGCCGTGTCATAATCACCGTTAATCTCCGCCAGGCTGAACATGGTAAAATTGGCGGCAAGAGAGTCAGGATCATTGGTGAGCTTCTGCTCGCAGTACTTCAAGACTTCCTCGGCTCCCAGCATCAAATACATTTTATGCAAAGCCTCGGAGGCGAGCTTTTGATCGGCCCCGGCTTTGTCAACAGCCCTTCGACAGTATTCAATTGCGGTCGCTCTGTCGCCGAGCGTAAACTTGGCCTGAGCCATTCGCAAATATGCGCTGGGAGCAAAGGCGCTGTCGGCATATTTGTCGCCCTCTTGAAAAACCGTGTCGAGCCTGGCGGGATTCCAGCCTTTTGTATTGGGCGTTCCGGCGACAGCAATAAGCGCTTTGAGATACCCGTCCAATGCCGTGCCATACAGTGCATCTTGTATTTCTCCCTGCTCATACAGCTTACGACCGGTGTCGAGAGCTTTCTTGTATAAGCGTTCGGCCTTGTCGAATTCTCCCGTCTTGATGGCGAATGCGCCTGCCTGGTTGAGCCAGTGTACGCTGTCGGGGAATTTCTCAAGGGTCTCTTCGTATAATTTCGTCAACGCCTGTTTTCTGTGCAGTTGGAAATAGATGTGCTCGAGCAGCGACCTGGCTTCCAGAGGAGCACCGGGTACGTCAATGGCGTTCTTGAGTTCCGTCACGGCATCGTCGTGCCGCTTCATTTGCAGGTAAGCTTTGGCCAGAGAAACACGAGTCGCGGGTTCATCGGACAGCAGCTTGCTCTTCTTGAGGTCATCGACTGCGTTGTCATAATCTCCCCGGAAGAAGTTGATTTCGCCTTTCAGCCGCCATGCCGTTGGATTGCCCGGATTGCTTTGCAGATTTCTATTCGCTAATTCCAGCGCCTTGTCCAACTGTCCTTGCCTCATCACCAGCCAGGCTTGGAGCAAAAGTATTCTCGGTTCATTCGGATACTTCTCTTTGAAACTCTGCAACTTGTGCTCGGCTTCCTTGATGAGGCCGACTCTGAGAAATGTGCGAATTTGAGCGAGATTGTTCTCTGCGCTGTCCTCGACTTTGGTAAGCTCTTCGGAATATTTATGCACGGCTTCCTTGTCGAAGAGTTTCTCTGCGACAAACATCAGACCCCTGAGCACAGTGCCGTCTTTGGTGCCGCTCTTGTACAACCGCTCCAACACCCTCCTTGCGTCGGCGTATTGGCCGGCCTGATAATAATGGTCCCAGAGCAACTGTTCGTCCTGGGATTCCTGCAGCAGTTTCTTAGCCTGGTCACCTTGCCCTCGGGCGCGCAGGTACTCCGCATAGCGATAGAGCATTCGTCTGTCGCTCGGATCTATCTGCCTGGCCTGCTCGAAAGCCGAGCCGGCGACGGCATACAGTGCCTCCTTACTTGCCTGGTTCGTCTCGTTTGCGGCTGCTTCGGCCGCCAACATGCCGAGCGACAGGGCGTTCTCCACGCTGGGTTGGGCTTTCTGCAAGTCCTGCCGCATCGCCACTGCTCTTAACGGTTCGGTCGGCGCTATGTAATCGGCGTACAGGCCAAGCAGATCGAGGTCGCGGGGATTCAAAGCGACTGCTTTTTCCAGGGCATCCCTGGCTTCGGTTACCTGTGCAGCCGAGACGTTGCCGCCAAGCTGTTGATTGCGGCGATACAACATGGCGGCAAGCCCTCTTGCAACCGTTCCGTCTAACGGATTCATAGAGGCCGCCCTGTTGATGTCTTCCATGGACGCATGCTCATTTCCCAGGGCAGCATTGATCTGACTTCTGAGCATATAAGCATACGAGAATACAGGCTTTTGTTTCAAACAATCGTCAACCCTGGCCAATGCGTCTTTGAGATCGCCTTTGGCCATGGCCAAACGGGTGGCAAAAATCTGCCCTTGACAACTATCGAGATTGCTCTGCCGGGCTTTTTTTGCAACTTGCTCGGCCAGCTCCCAGTCTTTCGTTTCCGCCGCTATATCAAGAAGGTGGCTTGCAGCGAGCTGCAACTGCTCCAGGGTTAGCCGGTCGGAAATCTGACCTTGCGAGGGAGCTGGTGTCTCAAAGGCTTCCTTCAAGAGCTCCACTGCTTTGTCCAGTTCATTGTACCGGTGGTGATAAACTCCAAGCTGCACCGCTTTGCGAGTAGGATCGGCAATGCTGGATAATGCTTGCTTTTCTATTTCCCTGCGCCTTTGTTGTGAGACCTCCAGCGGGGCCGGCTCGGAGAGTATCTGCTTGTAAACCAGGGCGGCGGCGTTGTCGGGGAAATGCTCGAGGAAGCGCTCGACCAGACGGCCGGCCAGGGCCGTTTGGCCCTGCATTATGTAAGTCCTGCAGGCGTTTATGACCAAAAGCTGCTCGGAATAGTCCAGCCCTGTCAGCAGCAGTTTTTCCAGCAGGTCGGCTTCAAGCTGTGTATAATTCTTTAGTTCTTCCGTCATGAACTGCTCGGTCCCGGTCTGCGAGTCTGCGCTGTCCGGTGTGGTTTGCCGGGGAGCAGGAGCCGAAGTCTCCTGCGTTTTCTTCTGCGCTATAGCCAGTTGAATGTGCCTGATTCTTGCCCGGATCAACTCCAGGCGAAGCTTAATTGTATCAGGTTCGTTCTCCGGTCTCTTGGCCAGCTCTGCCTCAGCCTCGGCAAACTGTTGCGCCCCAATATGAGCCTTGATGCGAAGCTCCTGACTTCTCTGATTGGAACCGGAACGCCCCTCATAAGCATCTATGTTCTGTATGGCTTCCGAGTAGTGTCCGAACTTCAAAAGAACATCGACATAATCCAAACTCGCATCGGGCTTGATCCAGCCGATTCTGGAAAGAAGCGCACTTATCAGGAATTCGTGCGCCGCTCCAATTTCAGGAGTGTCCTTGAATATCTTCGCAAGAGTATATGAAAGCTGTGCGAATTCCGGATCCGGCGGCCAGGGCGGCTCGGGCGGCTTTATTGATTTTATTTGTTTGTAAGCTGCATACAGTTTATTTACGGCTGCTTCTTCGTTTCCCTTTGCAAGCTCAAGCATTCCCTGCCATCGTCTGACCCGCGGGTCCTCAGCGCTGCCGACAAGCTGTTCAATTTCGTGCACGGCCTGCTCGGCGCCGGCTGTCCATTCCCGGGTTTTGGACTCTGCCGCCTGCTGGCGTGTTTCAAGTATGCGCTCGATATAGCAATTTGTGAGCAGGGCATACAGATTGTACCTGTTGTTTCTGTTTGCCTGGCGTCGCGGGCCGGGTGAATCCTGTGCATCCGGAAGCGCCAGTGCCGCCGTAGCTATTTCTATCGCTTTGTCTGCATCCGGCTCACTCTCATAAATACAATACTTGCGATAGTGAAAATTTGCCAGGTCCAGAACGTGGGCAACATTTCCTTTGTCCAGGCCGGCCGCCTGCTCTGCGGTTTCTATAGCCCTGTCGAGATTTCCAGCGCCCAGAAGAGGACCTGAATAGATAGAGTACACCCCGTAAAAATTGGAGACTGCGGCAAATGCCTCCGCGCTGGAACCGAATCTTTCGATAAGCGACAAGTACTCGGGTTCGATCGATTGAATTCGTTCCTTCAGCATCTCAGCGGTGCCGGTCCCGGCAAGCGTGAGCTTGAGCGTCAGAAGATTAATGTGTGCTCTCGGACTATCACCGGCAATCTCCACCGCCTGTTCCAAAAGCGCCACGGCCTGGCTCGAAGCTTTGTCTCTTTCTTCAAAATCGCCCCGTGAAGCGAAAATTTCCCCTCTTGTAACGGCCGCCTGCGACAGATACCAGTAGGCGTCGATGCTGCCTGGCTCAAGCTCCAGGACTTTCTTCAAATCAGTGACCGCCTGCTCAAGCACTTCATCCTGATCTGTTACTGCGCCAAGACGCGCCATCTCGAAAGCCGCTCTGGCCTTGAGCAAATACAAGTACGGCCCCAGAAGTTTTGGGCCGGTCACTTTTCGTTCGAGTCCCGGGACATTCCATTGGGTCGTTTCTTCGGCGAGCAGGCCGGTATCCTGCGCCACTTTGAGAAACTCCGACGCCTGTTCCTGCACCTTCGGCCAGAACCCGTGGTCACCGCTATCGGCCAGTGAGTAAAAGTACTGCAACCGTCCATACTGGGCTTTCGCATTGTTCGGGTTTACCTTGATTAGCCCCTCCCAGCATCTCAGGATGTAGTTCCACTCGCCGGTTTCGGAATACATATCCAGCATTTTGAGAAGGATGTCTTCTCTGAGCGAATCTGTCCCGGCCCTGTCGAACGCCTCGCGAAAGCTGTGTCCGGCTCTTTGGTAGTTTTGTTCTTTTATCAGAGTATCTGTCGCTTCCCGGGCCGCCTTCAGCGCGACTTCGGCATCTCTGATGAACTCTTTCGGATCCTGGCCTAAGTGAAGAACTGCGCTAATGATAAGCAGCAGCAGCAGCGCGACGGCCGCAAAGCCAATCAATGCGACCTTCCTGTTTAGCCTCCGTTGTACCATAAATTAACCTCATACTTGGATGTTGAGTTCCCTGTATGTCCGTGCTGTCGATTCCTTACTTTTCCCATTTTGGCCAATGATTCTCTTCCAGAACGGGCAGAATCACCGCCAGGAGCTTTTCACTCGCAGCAACTGCTGCCGTCTTGCTCGGGGTAGCGGAGCTTCTGTTAAAAACCAACTCCACCTTGCAGAAATACGAATACTTGCCGAAAAGGTTCTTGTTCAAAGCCATCCGAGCCTCCTGGCGGCTGCCTGCGTATTGCCCGTTCACCTTAAAAAAGTACAGGTTCGGGATTCTCACCCTGCTCTGCCACAGGCTGGCCTTCTTGGGGCCAAAGACAAGATACTTTGCCGGGATACTCGCTTTGAAACTCATGTTGTCGTTTATTTCAAGCTTTATGCCCTCTGCTCTTAGTTTTTGATAGCCGCCGCCGGTCCAGCATTCTTCCGGCACGTGCGGCACCCTATCGGGGAGCCGGTAGTAGGTAATAAACAGCAAGCATCTCTTTACGGCGCTATCGGCTGTTTCTTCGGTATCCTCCAGGACCCACTGAATGTAATCTTCCGTACCTAATGTCTTGAGTATCTCTTCGTTCTTGATCTTGAGCTTTGGCGGCACTATTCTGTAAGGCGCCAGGTCCCCTTCGTCCAAAAGCTCCAGAGATTTTCTCAACGGCAGCGGCTCTTTCTTCAAGATTATGCCAAGTCTCCTGGTTGTCACCGACATGCCCACTCCCCCTGCGGCGAGGACCAGCACGCATATCAAGAAGGCCGGCTGAATATAAACTCTTATGTTCTTTTTCTCGTACACCATCATTTGCCACGTTTACGAACCACAATGTCCTCGGTGACAATCTTCGATTCGTCTATGAACAGATTCGACATGAACAACGCAAGAAGCCCGTACAGACCAAAAGCTAACGGCAACATCGCCATTCCGAGCATGTCGTGGTAGATGCCCTGGGCATATTTAGGATGTATCAATATATAGATAAAGCCTGTGACTGTGACCCGAACTATGTTGCAAAGTATCGCAGTCGGCACTGTGCTTGTCAACAGGACAATTCGCTGCCAAAGCGGTCGGGCGTGCAAGTACGCCATGGCAACTCCCAAAGCCAGGAAGGCCAGCAGCAGCCGCATTCCACTGCACGCCTCGGCAACGTCAAGAGCCGGTTCAAGGGCCTGGCCCCTGTAAAACACATCTATAACCACGCCTTTGGCGGTGGCTTCCAAATCCGGGACCAGATTCAACAATCCACTTGCCACCGTAGCAGCCCATTGTCGCATGGGTATCGTCAACGCATTATAGAATCTCTGCGGCAGCGGTACGGCGAAGACCAGGAAGGCAATCGGCAGCCATGTATGCTTAATCAAACGCCAGCCGCCAAGAAACAATACAATTGCGCCAAGCACCGCTATCATGTCCAGAGGACCCAAATAACCATACCGGAAGTGTACTATGTTGAGAGGATAAAACAGAATTCCGCAAACCAGAAAAAACAAACCCAGATAGTTGGGTTTGGCTTGAAGGTTCAAAACATCCCGCTTGTGCTGATCGATGAAGTATAAGCTAAAAAGCGGGATCAAGAAACCGTGCGACCAGCTACTATCGGTGAGCCACCTGTGGACGATGCGATCGATTTCATTACGAAAGAGAAAGCCGAACAGGCCCCCTATTAGGAGTATTTTGACAAAGACGTGCAGGGGCAACTCACGCCAATGCTCCTTTTTGAGGTGCGCATTTTCTTGCCGGATATTGACGGCGCCAGAAGCTGTGATCTCGGCCATAACTGAGCAATCTTGTCAAAATACTTTGTCCCACTTCCAGGGCGTTATAGGATTAAACGTTTGTCCGAAGAAATCCTTGTTGGCAAAGTTGCGGTCATAGACAAATCCAAAGCCGTATGTCGCCCGAAACGCGTTTCGCAGAACCGCACGCCATCTGGCCGTCGCGTGTGTGCCGACATTGATTAGATCGTGCGGCTTAATGAAGAAGTCCGGCTGCTCACCGCTGGCGATCTTGTCCAGATCCACCATCACAATTTCTTCCCCCTTTCTGCCGATCCTTCGGATGATTTCACAACGCTTGGGCCATGCCAGAGGTCCCAACCCGCCAGCAGCCGCTATGGCCTGCTTAAGAGTTATGGGCCGGCCCGTAATATTGATAAATCCCGCACGATTGACGTTGCCCATTATGGAACATTCACCGACAATATCGACAGGCACGAAAATCGAATCCCCGGGCTTTATCACGACATTATACTTTGGATCGCCGGCAAGCAGCTTGTCGGCGGGGATCCGTATGAGCCGTGTCTTGACGCCCTCCTGCGGAAATCCGGTGGCCGGCGCCTCAACTCCGGGCGCAGGCACCGCGTACAATTGTTGATCAGGCTCGACTCTTATCACCGGCGCTGTCGGCTCCGCAGATTCGACTTGAACGGGAATCCATCTGCCGTTCTGGAAGACCCACTCGATGTGTCCGGTCGGCTCTTTTTCCGCCGGCTTTGTCGGTCCGACTGGAATGGGAATCCACTTGCCGTCCCGGAAGACCCACTCAATATTACCCGCCTCGTTCTGAGTCGATGCCGCACTTGTCCGCGTTGGGCTAACGGGAGTATTCATCGCATCTTCGAGTCTTCTTCGATCGTCTATTCTCGTTTCGCGACTGACCGGCGGCCGGCGCGAATTGACGGAATTCTGGCCATTCACTTGCCCATTCGCCCTGCTGTCGGCGACAGCCCGCCTGGACAATGCTTCGAGGATTTCATCGACGTTTGCGTGGTCACGCAACGTCCCCCGCGTTGTCCTCAAGCCGGATGAGTTTCTTGCGCCACGGGGCTGCGCACTAATGGGCGTCAGGTTGTTCTGTTGGCCGAAGCTGCTCGGCAACGAAGGAGATTCGCCGTCCGTTATCATCTCGGACGACGCCACGACCACCTTGCTCCTGGGCCATTGATATTGCGCCCGGGGTGCAAGCTTTTGCCGCCGTTGCAACATCGGCGCCGCAGCCCCCGGCTCTATGACCTCCAACTCCAGCTCGCCGAACCCCGGATTAACAGCATCGGGCGTCCTGCCTTCGTAGCCAACAGAGCGTGAAACATATATGTAACTTACATTGAACTGGCTTGCCCCCCCTGCTGTTGCAAGGGCATCGGCAAGCCTGAAATCATAGCGGGGAATAGGATATCTGCTTGGGAAACGCACGCCGTCACCCAGGATCGAAAAAGCTCGCTGCTCAGAATTGACCAAAGCTACGGTAACCGAGGGCTTTTTTAATAAGTCCAAATTGCCTGGAGAAAGAAGTTTGCGTATCTCCTCTTCAAGCTGCGTTTCAGTCAGGCCCGCCGCCTGTACTATTCCAACCTCCGGTATGGATATCTTGCCGGTTTCGGTGACAAGATAATTGTTTGTATGGTAAACTCCTTCTCGGAGCAGCTCGAAGATAGCGATACTTACAAGATCACCAGACCTGAGGGTGTAATCGGACTTGGTCACCATTGTATCTATCGGCAGCGGCTCCTCCGCTCCCTCCCAGGCCACCGGCGTCTCCTCGGCTACACCGAGCGAATCCAGGATTACGTTGACCGCCGGGACAGGACGGAACCTGCCCACCTGTGTGGGGTCCCAGAACTTGTTGCCGCAGCCGGAGAAGAACCCCAAAAAGAGCAGGAAAAAAGCAGCATGTAAGAAGGAAAGGTTCTTTCCCTGGCCTTCGATTGCCATCCTTTTCATAGCAAAAAACTTCCAAATAGCACCGAGCTATGTCACTGTCCCAAGCCCGAAAAAACTGCCGAAACACGTTACACTCGATGAAATTTATCGGTTCAATGCCATATCCGCTTAACTCTTTTTTGACTATCACAGAGGCAATGCAGAGGAGTCCCCAAGGCGATCCAATCGGCATTTCCGCCGCGTCGTCAGCGGCACCGATTTCCATCAGAACCCGCTCATTGTAAGAAGCGATCACATCGAAGACTGCGATTTCGCATCCCCGCAATTGCGCGATTATGGAGCAGTTATGAGACCATGAGTGTCCGGCGTCAAGCTGTTGATGCTCCGGCGGTTTGGGCAGAAATCCCGCACGAGATATTCGCCGTGACCGAAAGCTGAGCCTGGTCTATCCGGGCGCCGGTTTAGGGCCTATAATCACGGCGGCGCCAGCATAGGCGGGAAGGCCGTTCGGATGCGAAATTTTCACAAATGCAGCAGAATTAGCGAACGTTGAAGTGAAAAGTCACTTCGGCGCATGAATTCGCGGTTGACCGGGGAAGTTTGCCGAGCGCGGCAATATTCCTGCACGCTACTTTGCGGAGCTCCACTGGTGACAGTCTATCTTGACCAGTCGCTCCTGAAGAGATCCCCGGGCGTCAGTGCCGAATATCTCGATTCTGGCAGGCAGCAGAGGGCCAGCCTTCTCGATCCGGTCATAGTCGTAGCCGCGTACAATCAAGGATTTACCTGTGTCCGTACAGGCGAATTGGAGCATGTCGATCAAAGAATTGTCTCTGTCCTGGTAGAAGGCCGCCGGGGTCAAACGTCCGGCAGAGGCGGCGCCGGGCCTGGGTTGCCTTTCAATCGGGTGATACCATTGTCCCTGTATTTTGACCGCAGTGTTCTGTTTGGCGAACTGAGCCGAATCATCCAGAAAACGCGCCGGCGCTGTTGTAATATTCAGCACCGCTTCGGCAAAACATTTACCCGACGCTGCTTTCGGCAGCTCAGCAATCCGGCCGCTGCCCTGCAGCACCTGGAACTGTCCGTTCGATAACTGCCAGACTAACGTGCCCTGCGGCTCGGCGGCGGAAATCCTGATTGAATTCAACCAGGGATAAACTGCAAAACGCTGCTCGGTCAGATAGTGACTGCCGTCAGGCTGATAAAGAGTGACAACGCAGTCAAGCCGGACCTCTTTTGTCCTGACCCAGGCATCCAGTCCCCCTGTTGCTTCGATTGCCCGGGCGGCATAATCAGTCGAGACAGACACTGCTTCCGCGTCCGGCGCAAGAGCCGGCACAGGCTCCTCTTTCTCGTGTTGTTGTTCGCATCCCGCAAATAGAAATGCAAAAATCAAGGTACAAGCTGCAAAACGCAATAAGAAGCCATTGCCGCTTTGCGGCAATTCCACAATTTTGAATTTTGAATTTTGATCTTTAATTTTGTACATGTTCTTTTCTCCAGACCTCCAATTCCCTATTCATCGCACTTCAGGTTTGCAAGCTGCTCCATCAGAGCATATCTCTGGGCGGCGTCAGCGGCCGAGAGCTTCATCAGGCCCGCCGCAACTTCAGGCTTTGCCTGCTTTAGCGTTCGATAACGATTCTCACCGTATGCATAGTCTTCAAAGTCAATGGTAGGAGCCTTTGAATCGAGCTGAAGCGGATTCTTGCCCTGAGCTCTTAGCTGCGGATCGAATCTGTACAACGGCCAGTGGCCGCAGGCAACGGCCTTCTTCTGCTCCTCGTAGCCGGCTGTCATGTCGATACCGTGAGCGATACAGTGGGCATAAGCGATTATCAGCGAAGGCCCCGGATAGCTTTCCGCTTCGACGAAAGCCTTCACCGTATGATTGGTATTTGCGCCCATGGCGACTTTCGCAACGTAAATGTTGCCGTACGTCATAGCTAAGAGTCCAAGGTCCTTTTTGGGCATTAACTTGCCTCCGGCGGCGAATTTTGCCACGGCCGCTCGCGGCGTGGACTTCGACATCTGTCCGCCCGTATTGGAATATACTTCCGTGTCCAGAACGAGCACGTTGACGTCTGCCCCGCTGGCGAGCACATGGTCCAGTCCGCCGTACCCTATGTCATAAGCCCAACCGTCACCGCCGAGCGCCCAGACGCTCTTGCGTACGAGGTAGTCGGCAACACTCAACAATTGCTTGCATTCCGGGCAATCGCTTTTCTTGCATTGGACTATGAGTTTTTCCACGCGAGCCCGTTGCTGCTCGACGGCGCTCTGGGTCGGCTCGTCGGCTGCGGCAGCCGTCCGGATCTCCTCGGCCAGCTTCGCTTCCACGCAGCCTTCGCCAACTACTTTTGCCAACACACCAAGCGCACGGTCCTTGAACCTGTCCACCGTCAGGCGCATACCCATAGCAAATTCGGCACAGTCCTCGAACAGGCTGTTACTCCAGGTTGGCCCTCGACCATCCGACCTTTTCGTATAAGGCGTCGTGGGCAGGTTGCCGCCGTAGATCGACGAGCAGCCCGTTGCATTTCCGATATACGCTCTGTCCCCGAACAACTGCGTCATCAGCTTGACGTAGGCCGTCTCTCCACAACTGGCACAGGCGCCGGAATACTCGAACAAAGGCTCGATCAATTGGCTGCCCTTGACACTGGCGGCTTTGAACAGTTTCGGATCAGTGTTCGGAATCGACAGGAAGTGCTCGTAATTCTCACGCTCCTGCTCGCGGACCGGCTCCTGCGGCACCATGTTGATTGCCTTGCGGCCGGTCGGCTTCTTATCTGCGTCTTTCTCCGTGGCGGGACAAGCCAGAACGCAGGAGCCACAGCCCGTGCAGTCTTCCGGAGCTACCTGGACGGTGAATTTCATGCCGACGAAGTCCTTGCCCTTGGCGTCGGCACTCTTGAATGTGGAGGGGGCACTTTTGAGGTTCTTTTCGTCGTAAGCTTTAATTCGTATAGTTGCGTGCGGACAAACCAGGGAGCACGTGCCGCATTGAATGCAAACATCAGGCTCCCATTGCGGAACGTTGACGGCGATGTTGCGTTTCTCGTATTTCGTCGTGCCGGTTGGAAACTTGCCGTCGTCAGGCATTTTGCTGACCGGCAGCTTATCGCCGTGGAATCCCATAAGCTCGGCGGTGACTTCTCTGACAAACTCGGGAGCATCATCGGGCACCAGCTTGCGCATGTGCAAGCTGCTCGTGACCTTATCCGGAACCTTGACCTCGCAGATTTTATCGAGGGCGTCGTCAACCGCGGCGTTGTTCATATCGACAATCTTCCGGCCCTTCTTGCCGTATGTGTTCTTAATCGCGTCCTTGATCGCTCCGACGGCATCGTCAATCGGAATTATATTACTGATCTTGAAAAACGCCGTCTGCATGATAACGTTTATTCGCGCGCCAAGCCCGAGTTCCTGAGCAATACCAATCGCGTCGATAACATAGAACTTTAGTTTCTTGTCGACAATTTGCTTTTGTACCTCCTGCGGCAAAGTATCCCAGACCTCGTCAGGCCCGTGGCTGCTGGTCAGCAGGAACGGCGAGCCCTCGCGCGCCGGCGTCAGCATGTCGAATTGTTCCAGGAACGCCGGATTGTGGCACGCTACAAAATCGGCCTTACTTACGAGGTAAGGCCGTTGGATCAACTTCTTCCCGAACCGCAGGTGTGATACGGTTACTGCGCCGGCTTTCTTGGAATCGTACACGAAATATGCCTGAGCGTAATTGTCAGTCAGCTCGCCAATGATCTTTATCGAGTTTCTGTTGGCGCCGACGGTGCCGTCCGATCCCAATCCGTAAAACAGGCCCGAGAAGAAACCTTCGTCCGGAACGTCGAAAGATTCGTCAACTTCCAGGCTCGTGTCCGTCACGTCCTCTATGATGCCAGTGGTGAACTCATACTTGGGTTTTTCAGCGTCGAGATTGTCGAACACGGCCTTGACCATGGCCGGCGTGAAGTCCTTCGAGCCGAGGCCGTAACGGCCGCCCACAATCACGGGATAACCTTTAAAGGGCGCTTCACCCTTGCCCATAGCTTCGCCGACCGCTGTGCGTATATTCAGGTACAGCGGTTCGCCTATCGATCCCGGCTCTTTAGTACGGTCCATAACTGCGATCTTTTTTGTTGTCTCCGGCATCGCGGCGATGAAGTCCTCGGTACTGAACGGCTGGAACAGCCGGACCTTCACCACGCCTACCTTTTCCCCGTTCGCAACCAAATGTTCGATAGTTTCATGTGTTGTGTCAGCCGCCGAGCCCATCACAACGATCACTTTGTCGGCATCGGGCGCACCCACATAATCGAACAAATGGTACTGTCGTCCGACTATCTTGGCGAACTTGTCCATCGTCTGCTGGACAATCTGAGGCGTGGCCAGGTAGTATTTATTTACGGTTTCCCTGCCCTGGAAATAAACATCGGGATTCTGTGCCGTGCCGGAGATCATCGGCCGGTCCGGCGACAATCCTCTGGCTTTGTGCCGGGCAACCAGGTCGCCGTCTATCATCGCCCGCATATCGTCTAAAGTCAACTGCTCGACTTTCTGTATCTCGTGACTCGTTCTAAAACCGTCAAAAAAATGCAGGAAAGGCACTTGTGAGGCCAGTGTTGCCTGCTGGGCGATAATCGCAAAGTCCATGACTTCCTGGACGGTACACGAACAGAGCATGGCAAAGCCGGTCGGGCGGCAGGTCATCACATCTGAATGGTCGCCGAATATTGAAAGTGCCTGGCAGGCCAATGAGCGGGCTGATATGTGAAAAACGGTGGGCAGCAGTTCGCCGGCGATCTTGTACATGTTGGGAATCATCAGCAAAAGACCCTGTGAGGCCGTAAAAGTCGTGGTCAGGGCGCCGGTCGCCAAAGCACCGTGCACAGCGCCGGCTGCTCCCGCTTCGGACTGCATTTCCGTTACAGAAGGAACCGTCCCCCAGATATTAGCTTTGCCCTTGGCGGTTTTTGCATCGGCAATTTCTCCCATCGGCGAGCTGGGAGTAATTGGATATATTGCAATTACTTCGTTAGTGGCGTGGGCCACGTATGCCGCCGCCGTGTTTCCGTCAATTATGACCATCTTACGCTTCATAGTTTCTCCATAAAAACATAAAGTAAAAGCTCCGGGCAATTTACATCAACAAAGCCCCCCTCTACAAATCCTCAAACTCCATTGTCGGCATCGGTGTAATCTGACATACACAGACAAAACAGCCGGTAGTACGGACCTTCACGCGGTGCTCGCGGCACCGGAAAACAGTCTTATACAACCTTTCATTTGATTAGGCAATAAAATTTTCAGAATTGAGAATCGTGAAAATGAAGGAGAATTGCACTATATAGAAATGCAGATAAAAACCATCCCTGTGCGGGAGACGGCACACGAAACACCCCTGGCGCTGCGGCACCGGTCATCCGTTTACAGTACGGTAATTCAGCAAAGATTCAGAACCGGCGTTTAATTATATAAACGCCGCCCCGGGAGACTAAAAAGCTCCCCAGCCCTGTTTTTCCGGTATATAATAGCTCGGGCAAACAAAGCGGAACATATTTGAAATTTTCCGTACTTTGTTAAGTTTGGCCTGGTCATCGGTTTCTATCGCTGCTAAATGACCGCCAAAAACTTCCGAGAAATAATCATGGGCCGCCTGGTGTCTTTCCTCTTCCGTATCGAACAGACTGCGAATTTTACCCAGCTCGCCGGCATCCAGCCAGAAGCCGCCACAACCCGGACATTCATCGACTTCAACTTCATTCTTGACGCTGAAGAAGTGCCTCATCATGACAACGTCGCTACATTTCGGACAGTCCAACCTCTTCGTATGGTCGATTACGATGCTCTCGTCCCGTTCGATGTCCAGCAAACCTTCACCGGCAGACTCATGCGGCTCATCGAATTTTTCAAGCTCATAATTATCAAACCAGATGCCGCCACAGCCACGCTGGCATACGTCAACCACAACATTCCCTGTGGTTACTTCTTCTAACACATTTCCGCAAGCAGGACAGTTCATAATTTTGTATCCTTAAAAAGGTTCGCAATACGTTATCAGAATTATGTATCGGCAAAAAAGTTACTGTCCAAAACCAAAAAATTCAAGCCATTGTTCGGTTTCGCCCTCGTTCAGGCCCTGCCGTTTCTCTGCCGGTTCTTTTGCCGGCCTTTTCCGGCTCAATTGCTTCCGGACATCATTCCAGAAAACGTCCGATTTTACGGATGACGCTTTTCTCGTGCGCGCCGCCGATCGCAATCTCCGGTCACTGCTGACAATTGTCAACCTTTTTGGTGCCGTGCTTGCACTTATCTTGTCCTCGATGACCGTATCGGCATCGCTTCCCATCCCTGCAAAAAAGACCTCCAGATTGCTTACATTATCGAATCCGCTCTTATCAGGCGGACCCGTACCGTCAAAAATAATTTCACCCTTTTCTCTCGTCAGGTTAAAGTACCTGTCCAAAATCCTGCACAAACCAACATCGCTGATCGATCCGGAGTCTCCCTCTAATTTGAAAATTGTGTGCAACAGATTATGACCGTCAATAATGAACATTTTGTATTTCGTATATCGTGTTGCGTGATGCGTATTGCGTTTATCGAGGGGAAAACATTTATGAGAAAATCATTCTTCTCGATTCATATCGTAAATTACGCTTCGAACCTTATTTCGCCGCCGACGATGGTTTTTTCGACCTTGCCTTTGACCGTCCAGCCGTGATAGGGGCAATTTCTGCTCTTGGAGCGGAACGTGTGCACGTCAATCTTGTACTCTGCTTCCGGGTCGATGATCGTAACGTCAGCCTGTTTTCCCTTGCCAAGTGTGCCCTTGTCAATGCCAATTATGCTGGCCGGTCTTTCCGTCATCAAACGAATCAGGCCCGGCCAGTCCAGAATGCCCGGCTCGATCAGCGCCTTGACGTAAAGGCCCAGCGCACATTCCAGCGACGCTATGCCGAAAGGAGCGGTCAGGAATTCCAACTCCTTCTCACTCTGCAGGTGAGGGGCGTGGTCCGTTGCCAAAGCATCGACCAGGCCGTCGGCGACCGCCTGTCTGAGGGCCTCGACATCTTCTTTCCCTCGCAATGGCGGATTCACCTTGTAGTTGGTATCGTACTGGGCGCAGCTCTCCTCGGTCAAGAGCAGATGGTGCGGCGCCAGCTCACAGGTGACAGGCAGAGAATCTTTCTTGGCAGCCCGTATCAAATCAACCGACCCGGCGGTGGAAATATGCTGCGCGTGGTAACGGACCTTTGTTTTTTTGATAAGCTGGATATCCCGCCACAGCATCGCCTCCTCGGCCAGCGGGTCTATCCCCGGCAGGCCGAGTATTGTAGAGTGGTAACCCGAATTCATCACGCCCTTGCCCGCGATGCGCTCGTCCTGACAATGCTGCGCGATTACCACGTCGAACATGGCGGCATATTTCAAAGCACGGAGCATGACGGCCGGGTCCTGTACCCCCCTGCCGTCGTCGGTAAAACCTACCGCCCCGGCCTGGGTCATAAACCCCATCTCCGCAAGCTCGACCCCTTCAAGCCCTTTTGTGATAGCGCCCATCGTGTAAACATGCGTCTGCCTGGCCTGCCTGGCTTTTCGATGGATGTATTCTATGTCGGTCTCGTTCTCTATCACGGGGTTTGTGTTCGGCATACAAACGACGGAGGTAAAACCGGCGGCGACGGCGGCAGCAGAGCCGCTTGCTATCGTCTCTTCTTCCTCGTCGCCCGGCTCGCGAAAATGGACATGAATATCGATCAGGCCCGGTGTCACCAGTTTACCGGCGGCATCGATAACTTTCTCTACGGTTTTTTCGACTCTGCCAACCTCTGCAATCTTTTCATCGACGATAAGCACGTCGCATTGTTTGTCGATCCCGTTTGCAGGATCTATCACTCTACCATTTTTTATCAAAAGTTCAGAGTTCATAGTTCGCAACAAGGCAATCTATTCAATAATTTCGCCGATCCGTAACCAGGGTGTTGTGTTACTCGTGGCAGGCTCAACGTTCTCACCGCCGAGAGCATAAAGCTTTCTGCCGATTATTACCACCCGGATATCGTTGGTAGGCACCGGCAATAAACTTGGCATTCGGCGCCATTTGTCGGTTTTAGTGTCATAGACCGGCACAAAGGGACAGTAATAAGACTTATGAAACCTGTCAGTTTTGTACTGCTTCATCAATTCCTCATCATAATCATCTATAGCAGCGTATCCTCCCACTATGATGATATAGCGGTCCTTATACACACAAGAGTCCATACCGCTAAGGCGATAAGGAAGTGGGCTTTTAATTTGCCATTTAGCAGTCTTTGGGTCGAATTGATAAACATCTTTGAATTGTTTGCGGTCGGGGCCATTTTCAGGTTTAGATTCAAAAAAATGATAGCCGCCGAAAACATAAATCTTGCCCTTAACCGCCGCTGCACCCAGCCAGCCGCGAGGTTCACCCGGCATATTAGCTATTTTTTGCCACCTGGCATCAGGGTCATCAGTATCTAACATTTCCACACTGCTGATACAAGGACCGTGACCTCCTTTACTACCCCCAAAGACATACAGTTTACTGCCTATTGACACGCTGGGAGCCCATCCCCTTGGTGTGTTCAAGCTTTGAACTTGAGACCAAACATACTTTCCATTCTTTTGCTGGAAACGGTAGCAGGCATTATGAACCTTTCCTCTCTGTAAAGCTCCGCGTCCGCCTATGGCGTAAAAAGATGAGCCGGACTCAGTGCCCTGTACATAGCACTGACCGACGGGAGCGTCCGGCCCGCGATACCACCAGTCGGTCTGCGGATCGTATATATACATAGTTGCCATTTCTCCCCATGGCTGGCGCATACCAAAAACACTGATTACCTTTCCGCCCAGCACTGCGGCGCACCCGCCTTTGCGAAACTCCGGCAGATTCGGCCCTAACTTCCATTTTATATCTTTTATCTCAATCTCTGCCGGAGAGATATTTGCTATCGTTATTATTATGATTACGACTAATACACCTGTTCTTTTCATTTGAACTTCCTTCAAGCTGCTACGTAGGGCAAAGCCCCACCCTACAACTTCGCCGGCCTTTATCCCTTTTGTTGTGCTGCTGCCTGGTTGACCAGAAACAGCACCGCCATTCTCACGGCCAGGCCGTTGGTTACCTGTTCCAGAATGACGCTGTTGCGGCCGTCGGCTACTTCACTTTCGATCTCCAGGCCTCTGTTAATCGGCCCCGGGTGCATGACCAGAATATCAGACTTGGCCCTTTTCATGCGCTCGACGGTCAGCCCGAAATAGTGGGAGTACTCCCTTATTGACGGAAAGGGATTGCCGCCAAGCCTCTCAAACTGAATCCGGAGCATATTTATCACATCGACTTTTTCTATTACTTCATCAAGGCAGTAGCTCATCTTTACCGGCAGCAAATTTGCCTGTGCAGGCATGAGCGTCGGCGGGCCGACAAATGTCACTTCGGCGCCGAGCTTTGTCATGGCCCACATGTCGCTGCGAGCGACGCGCGAGTGCGCTATGTCGCCGACAATAGCTATCTTCAAACCGTCGAGAGACCCTTTGATTTTGCGAATCGTATAGACATCGAGAAGGCCCTGGGTCGGGTGCTCGCAGAATCCGTCGCCGGCATTGATCACACAGGCTTTTATGTTTCTGCTCAGGAATCTCGAAGCTCCGCCGGCGTTATGCCGCACCACAACTATGTCAATGCCCATCGCTTCCAGGTTCCTGGCCGTATCGAGGAGCGTTTCGCCCTTGCTGACCGAACTGGCCTTCTTGGTAAACTCTATAATATCGGCGCTCAGGCGGTTGGCAGCCAGCGCAAAGCTGTTTCGCGTGCGTGTGCTGTCCTCGAAGAAGAGATTTACCACGACCTTGCCGCGAAGCGGCGGAGCTTTCTTGACCGACCGCCTGCTTACCTGCTCGAAGCCCGTAGCGGTGTCAAGAATATAGGTAATCTCCTCGGCGCTGAGGTCCCGCAGCCCCAGCAGGTGTTTTCGCTGCCACTTGAATTGTTTACTCTTTCGTTTCAGGGCCATGGTCGTTGTGATTTGCACCTTGCGCTTCACTAATCGACATTCGACACTCGCTATTCAATTACAACCTCGTCTTTTCCATCCGATTCCACGAGGTTGACCTGTACTGACTTGCCGGGTGCGGCATCAGTTTTGAAGCCGGCGTAATCGGCCTGTATCGGCAGCTCCCTGCCGGCTCTGTCAACGAGAACCGCCAGTTTTATCGCCGTGGGCCGTCCTAAATCGATAAGAGCATCCATCGCGGCGCGTGTTGACCGGCCCGTATATAGAACATCATCGACCAGAACAATGACTTTGCCGTCTATATCGAAACCAATTTCGGTAGTCCGGACTTGTGGCTGCGACGCACCCTGCGGCGAATTCAAATCGTCGCGGTAAAGCGTTATATCCAGCGTTCCGCACGGAACGTCCTTGCCAAGCTCAGTCGCCAGCCGGCTTGAAAGCCTCTGGGCCAGGACCTCTCCCCTGCTGCGGACGCCGATCACGGCAACATCCGAATGGGCCGGTGCATCCGAGATAATCTGACCGGTCAAAGTCTTGAGAATCTGCTCAATTTGTGCCGAATCCAGGATAACTTTCATCATTAAAAATAAACCTTCTGCGAAAACAACCTGAGTTTTGCCGCGAGTATAGCACGCCCGGCCGACAAGGGCAAGATTTCTCAACAAGTTTTCCAAAACGGCGTTTTTTGCATTGAAAAGCCCTAAATTATAAGAACCACCGAGATAATTTACTTGAAAACGAAGCCCTTTTATAGTATCATAGAAGGTGAAGTTTGCTGAAAAGAAAGTATTGGTTATGGAGGTTGGCAGTCGGAAGGGTAACCTTGCTCCGCTCGGATTCTCGCCCCACCTCTGGAGTTGTAAAGTGACGCAAAGCGCCGGAAGAACAATTGCATCAAGTCTGGTAGTCTGTCTGGCAGTGTTGTTTAACCCCGCCGGCATTGCTGCCGGAGCCGAGGATTCACTCAGCATCGACATCCTCCAGCCGCAGGGCTTGAGATACGCCGGGATTTACGCTCTGAGAGAAATAGACCCCGGTCTGACCGGCGCCGGCGTAAAATTTGCCGTGGTCTCCAGGAGTTATACCTACGTCGGCGACGAACCGCAGAATGACTACCGGCCGCCTGTCGAGCATAGCTGCTTCAAGGCTACGCAGTTTACTTTTCACGACGACGGTGAATTGCCCGCGGGGATTTCACCCCATTCGACGGCTATATGCTCCGTACTGTTCGGTGAGGATCCTGCTGCGTTTCATCCCGACATGGGGCAATTCTATTACCAGGGCGCAACGCCGCAGGCCCAGGCGAACATTTACGAATTCTGGCATTTTCTAATGAACAATGTTCATGGCCACTCGCCCCCGGACGCAGATATCATAGCCGCCGGCATAGGCAGTCCGCTTGAAGACTGGTGGACAAGGGGAATTGAGTCATTAGCCGAACACTACGGCATTGTTGTCGTGGCCGGCATAGGCAACGGCGCCGATGCCTACCATACTGTCCTATATCCCGGGGCCGGGGCAAATGCTATCGGCGTCGGTGTTGTGGATTCGGTGAATACCGGGAACCCAGTGACCAATCTGGCGGAATTTGCTTTGGCGTATCCGGAGCATTCAAGCTTTGGGCCGACCGGCAACGGACGATCCAAGCCCGACATCGTGGCTCCGGGTAATTGCCTTGCCGCCGAGGTAAACGAGCCTAACGGATTTGAGCCGACCGGTGACTGGTCGAGTTTTTCGACGCCGATAGTCGCCGGAGCGATCGGCCTGCTTGTGCAAAAGGCTAAACAGGATTCGGACCTTGGCCCTGCTGTCTCGCCGAAGGGTGGAAATTGCGTCATAAAAGCAATCTTGCTGAACTCTGCCACCAAACTGCCTTACTGGCATAAGGGGCAGCTCCAAACCGACGACGATCACCTTGTGCCGCTTGATTACATTCAAGGGGCGGGGCTGCTCAACGCGGTCGGAGCCTACGAAAACCTGCTTGCCGGTCAAATGGAACCCGGCGACGTTTTGACGACCGGCTGGGACCTGAACCGGCTAGCCGGAAGCGACCGCCCGGAGAATGTTTACAAAATCACAATTCCAGAGCCTGCCGACAAGCAGATTACGGCAACAATCGCCTGGAACAGGCACTATGAGAGAGTTTACCCTTTCAAGGCCGCGGCGGAAAAGGACGAGAACCTGCGACTTGAAATCTGGGCAGTTGATCCCGGCAATCCGAGCAACAACTATTTGTTGGATTACAGTGACAGCAGCGTTGACAATGTAGAGCACATTTATGTCGCCGCAGATGCCGCCTATACCAATTATGAAATCATTGTCTCTTTCAGCGGCATTGATGAGAAAACGGAACCGGACCGAGGCGAGCGCTACGGCCTGGCCTGGACAGTTGGCGATAAACCGGAGGCCGACAACATTTTCCTGTATGATCTTAACGCCGATGGCATTGTTAACGAGGACGATCTTGTGATCGCGCTCAACAATTTGTTGAATAGCGGTAACTCGCCCGACACATATCTAATTGGGGACATCAAGCCGGACGGTGCGATTGATGCTGCCGATTTGGCAAGAATCTTAGACCAGATCCAAATCAATCGCCGGGCCGACTGGCATACCGAACAGGAAGAGAAAGCCGGATAATTCTCACACGACAAATGTTTGCATTTTGCTCCGAAACCATAGCAACTCGCTCAACAGTTGCGTCCAAAATCAACGGGGGAATCCGTGCGACTTGTGTTTGCATCGCTTTTCTTTTAGCAGTCTCCCCGGCAATTGGTTTGGCTCAGGAGCCCTGGAGATTCATTGTTACCTGTGACAGCCGAGGCCGCGACGACGGCATCGAAAAAACGGTCTTGCGTGAGCTTGTCACCGAGATTTTGAGCCGGGATGTCGATTTTGTTCTCTTTCCCGGCGACCTGGTTTCCGGTCACTCGGCAAGCGGTCCCGCTGAGTTCGAGTATCAGCTACGAGTATGGGTGGAGATAATGGAGCCGGTCTATGGCAACGATATTGCCGTCTATCTCAGCCGTGGAAATCATGAGATCGCAGATGTCTGGAGTGCTTATCCCCTTTCCTACATCGATCCGAACGACAACTTTACCAAGCGCTGGCTCGATGTATTCGGCAGCGACCTTTACCCTGAGCAAAAGCTTCCGGATAACGGCCCTGCCGGCGAGAAGTTCATGACTTATTCGGTCATGCACAAGAATTCTCTTATTGTCTCGCTCGATCAGTACGCCGGCCTCGGGCACGAAGCCGTTCACAAAGTGAACCAGCGGTGGCTCGATGCTCAGTTGGCGGCTAATGCGGAGCCGCATGTTTTCGTTGCCGGCCACGAGCCTGCTTTCAGGGCGTTGCATTACGATTGCCTCGACAACCGGCCGTCCGACCGTGACGCATTTTGGGCCGGAATAAGAAACGCCGGCGGGCGAACGTATTTCTGCGGTCACGACCATTTCTATGACCACGCTCGTATTGATGACGGTGACGGTGAGGCAGACAACGACATCCACCAGTATATAATCGGAGGCGCCGGGGCGCCGCCCTATCACTGGTTGCCTCCCTACTTAGGCGATAACAGTTACTACACTGTGGAACAATGGCACCATGCGGAAGGCTACGGTTATACGTTAGTTGAAATCGACGGGCCTGATGTGACCTTGACCTGGATGGAACGCCGGACCATGGACCTCGAAGTTCCGGGAATATACGAACCTCGTGATATGTGGAGTTACACGGTTGTGCCAGAGCTGATCGTATTATCGCCGAACGGCAATGAAAGTCTGGCGGCGGCAAGTCCGCACACAATCAGGTGGAAAACACTTAACGATCCGGATGTTAACGACGTTACGATAGACTATTCCAGCGACAATGGTCAGAGCTGGCAGCAGGTCGCTCAACGGCCAAACACCGGCTTGTACGAATGGAATTCGGTCCCCGCAATGGATTCGACTCAGTGCCTTGTCCGCATTGCCGATGTGCGTGATGCAGGTATCAGTGACGTCAGCGACGAGACATTTACGATATTCGAATGCCAGAAACAGTTAGCCGCCGATCTTAACGGCGATTGTTACGTTGACTTTCTGGATTTTGCCATATTTGCCGGCGATTGGCTCAAATGTGGCAATCCATTTGATGCTTCATGTGATTGAGTGAACTGATTAAGCCATCGCCGACTCTTACGATGCCGAGCAAAGGATTGTTAATGACAGGACATACAAAAACCTTGTTTCTTGCCATTTTGGCGGGCGCATGCCTGACCGGTTCAATGAAGGCCCAGTACCGCGTGGAAGATTTGAATCCGGATGACAACCAGGGTATCCCTCTGGCAATCAACGAATTTATGGCCTCCAACAGCAATAGCAACCGGGATCCACAAGGCCAGTATGATGATTGGGTCGAAATCTACAACTTCGGAACCGATGCTATTGATATCGGCGGCATGTATTTGACGGACAATCTGTCTGTTGCCACCAGGTGGCGGATTCCGGACAACAATCCGGCGGCAACCACCATCCCGGCAGGCGGCTATTTGCTGATATGGGCAGACAATGATACGACCGATCCCGGCCTCCACGCAAATTTCAAACTCGACGCCGGCGGCGAGGAGATTGGCCTGTTTGATACGGACGGCGTTACCTTGATTGACAGTATTGCCTTCGGAGAGCAGACTCCCGATATTTCGTATGGTCGTTATCCCGACGCCGGCTACAACAGACGCTTTTTCGGGTTCCCCAGCCCGGCCGCTCAGAACGTTCAGGGCCATTTGGGCCTGGTCGCCGACACGAAGTTCAGCCACAACCGCGGTTTTTACGATGAGTCTTTTTCATTGACAATCGCCACCGAAACCGAGGGAGCTGTCATTTACTATACGCTTGACGGCAGAGCACCTTATGACGTCAGGCGGGCAGTTCCGGTGGGCGCCGTCTATAACGGCCCTGTCCGGATCACAACAACCACATCTGTGCGAGCGATGGCCTTCAAGCCCGGCTGGATGCCGACCGACATGGACGCCCAAACATATATTTTTCTCGAAGACGTGCTCCGGCAGGCCACACATCCGTCAACGCAAGCCCAGGTTGTTCCGCACGGCTGTCCCGCTTCATGGGGTTCCGTGGCCGGCGACTACCAGGTGGACCCCGACATCGTAGGCCATAACAGTCGCGACAACCGCCTTGCCGTAGATGACATGTTGGCCGTACCTACTATCTCTTTGGTGATGTACAGGAATACCTGGTTCGGCAGCAGAGGCATCTACACGAACAAGTCCCAGGACGGCACCGAACGAGTGGCTTCGATGGAGTTTATCGACCCGGCCGGCGGGGATGAGTTTCAGATTAACTGTGCAATAGCAATGCAGGGAGGCGTCAGTGGCGGAGGCACCAGTCTCAACAGGTGGAAAACAGCCAAGCTCTCGATGCGGCCCAGATTCAAAGCCTATGCCGACGATGGAACCCCCACCGGAGGCCCCACAAAGCTTGATTTCCGGATGTTTGGCGATTCCCCCACCGAGCGATTCGACACTGTTGTGCTCGACGCAGTGCTCAATCACTCGTGGCTGCACCCGGGCAGCGGCCAGCGGAACACCGTCAAATACATCCAGGATCAGTATGTGGCGGACCTCCACAACGCTATGGGCGGTCACTCGCCGCACGCCTTCTTTGCCCACGTATATATCAGCGGATTGTACTGGGGATTGTACTACGTCCATGAAAGACCGGACCATTCATGGGCGGCAGAGACTTTCGGCGGCGACAAGGAAGAGTATGACGCCATCAAGCACAATGCCGGCAGCGTCATTAACGACGGCATCGGCGGCAGCGCCCGTACAAATTACAACGCTATGGTCAGTGCCGCCAGTGCGGTGCAATCCGACCCGGCTAATCTCGCCAAATACCAGATACTGACCCGCAAACTTGACATTGACAGTTTTATCACCTATCTGCTGACTAACTGGTTTTGTGGAAACCACGACTGGCCACATAAGAACTGGTATGCCACGCACCGCAATCATCCTGACGGCCTGTGGCGCTTCGGCTCCTGGGATGCCGAGCACAGCCTTGAGGGGGGCAACGACGTCGGCGAAAGCCCGAGCGACATTCACAACAAGCTCAGGGGCAATGCCGAATATCGTTTACGCTTCGCCGATCAAATACACCGTCACTTCTTCAACGGCGGAGCACTCACCTATCCGAATACGGCGAACATGTACGAGATGCGAATGGCCGAGATTGACCGCGCGATTGTCGGCGAGTCCGCACGTTGGGGCGATAATCGAAAATCCACTCCATACACCCGCACTAACTGGTTGAATTTCCAAAACAACAATATGCTCAAGAGTTTCTTCCCCGGTCATTCGAACACGGTGCTTGGCTGGCTTAAAAACGCCGGTCTCTATCCGAATGTCAGCGCGCCGGTCTTTAGAATCAACGGATCGAATCTCCACGGCGGGCAGATATCAAGGAACCATTCACTCTCGATGACCGCCGCATCGGGTACGATATGGTACACGCTGGACGGTTCGGATCCGCGCCGGCCCACCGAATCGCAACAAGGCCGCACTATGAGCACCACCCTGGTGGTTGAGGATGCCACAAAGCGAGTGCTCGTTCCGACCGGCACGGTAAGCTCCAACTGGAAAAGTGGCGGAGTTTACAACGATTCGGCCTGGAGGATATGCGCCGGCAGCCCGGGCGGCATCGGATATGAGAGAAGCTCAGGCTACGAACAATTCATTACCCTTGACCTCGAAGGACAAATGTATACCAAGAACGCTACTTGTTATATTCGCATCCCCTTTATATTCGGCGGTAGCTCCGATGACTTCAACTTCATGGCGTTGAATATCCGGCGCGATGACGGTTTTGTCGCCTACCTGAACGGCACGGAAGTGGCAAGACGAAATTTCAACGGTACGCCAAGCTGGAACTCCAGCGCCGGCGCCAGCAACTCCGATTCCGCTGCCGTGCAGTTCGAGAACGTCGATATTTCCAATTCGCTCAACGCCTTGCGCCAGGGCAACAATTTATTAGCTATACACGGCTTGAATACTTCAATAACCAGCTCGGACTTTCTTATCTCCGTCAAGCTGATCGCCGGCAAAGGCGCCTCGGCGGATAGCAGCGAAATGTCGCCGAACGCCATCCAATACACCGGGCCCATTGAGCTGCCCCATAGCGCCGCGATCAAAGCCCGGGTACTGAATGGAGATACGTGGAGCGCACTTAATGAAGCTGTCTTTGCAGTCGGGCCGGTAGCCGGCAGCCTGCGTATCACCGAGATCATGTACCATCCGTCTCGTGGCGAGGGCGTCCCGCCCTCGGATCGCGGGCAAGATGCCCGCGCCACCGAGGAGTTCATTGAGCTGACAAACGTCGGGGCAGAGAACATCAATCTCAATCTTGTGAGTTTTACAGACGGAATCGATTTTATCTTACCGAGTGTTGAGCTTGCACCGGGCGAACGTACTGTGGTCGTGCGGGACCGCAATGCCTTCGAGGCTAAATATGGCGCGAACGTGAATATAGCCGGCCAGTACTCGGGGAGCCTCGACAATGCCGGCGAGGCAATCAGGCTCGAAGATGCTGTCGGCCGGACGATTCTGGACTTTAGCTACAGGGACGGCTGGCGTTCCATTACAGACGGCGAGGGTTTCTCTCTGACCTTAATAGACCCAGGCAGTTGGGACCGGAAAGAGTCGTGGCGCGCGAGCACATACGCCGGCGGCTCGCCCGGCGGGAGCGATGACGGCATTATCCCCAATCCCCGCGCCGTGGTTATCAACGAACTGTTGGCGCATTCACATGCCGAGGTCTCGGATTGGATTGAGCTTCACAACACGACCGGGACGACTATCGACATCAGTGGTTGGCTTCTCAGCGACAGCAGGGACAATCTTGCCAAATACGTCATTGCCGGCGGAACGGCAATCGCCCCACAAGGGTACGTTGTCTTCCGCCAGGACCTGCACTTTGGCAACACAAACGATCCGGGCTGTCTTGAGCCGTTCGCCCTGAGTGAGAACGGCGAGCAGTTGTACCTAAGCTCGGCGCAGGACGGTGTGCTCACAGGATACCGGGACGTGCAGGATTTCGGCGCTTCGGCGACCGGCGTATCGTTCGGGCGTTACTACAAAAGCAGCACGGACAACTACAACTTTGTGGCGATGGAGCAAAATACGCCCGGCTCGGCCAATGCTTATCCGAAGGTCGGCCCGATTGTCATAAGAGAGATTATGTACAATCCCGACTGGCCTGCCGGGGGTTCATATACGAACGACCAATACGAATATATCGAGATTCGCAACATCAGTGCAGAGCCTGTAACATTGTATCGCGACGATAAGGCCCTGCCGTGGAAGTTTACCGACGGTATCGATTTCACGTTCCCCGCCGACTTGCCCTCTACCATACCTTCGTGGGGATATCTCTTAGTGGTCAAGGACCCGGCGGCATTTTCCTGGCGCTATCCGGGCGTGCCTGCCGAGAAGATTCTCGGCCCTTACGACGGCAAGCTGAGCAATGCCGGCGAGAAGCTCGAGCTTGGTATGCCGGGCGACGTTGACAGTGACGGCAGACGTCATTACATCCGCATTGACAGGGTCAATTACAGCGACGGCGCGCATCCTCAGGATAGTCCCGGCTCGATAGACCTCTGGCCGACCGATCCGGATGGCTACGGCAAAGCACTCATACGAAAGGTCCCGGCCGACTACGGCAACGATCCCGACAACTGGATAGCCATTGCCCCTTCTCCCGATGGGTAAACGCCGGTCAAATCCGGAGACTTTGATCCACGTGTTATTTACTTGTTACGACAGTAGGTGTTAGCATGATAGTGTTCGTTGAGGAAGGAGATAAAAAGGTGTTCAAGTCTGTGAGTCTTTCCCTGCTCCTTCTCGCATCGACTGTTGCGATTGCAGGTTCTACAGGCTTTGGCTCTCAGCATAGTATTGTAATTAACGAGGTTCACTACGACCCGGACGTTAAGACCGAATTAGTGGAGTTTGTCGAACTCCACAATGCAGGGACCGTGGATGTCGATCTCGCAGGCTGGTATTTTGCCGGGGGAATTTCCTACGAGTTCCCTGCCGGTTCGATGTTGCCGCCGGGTGGCTATATCATCGTGGCCCAGGATCCGGTTTTCATCCACGCCAAGTGGAGCAGCGGCAGACTTAGCCTGCCTGCGGAACTGGTTTTCGGCCCGTTTGAAGGCAAACTCGACAACAACGGAGAAACAGTTCGTTTATGCAGCGCCGACGGCCGGGAAATTGACACGGTGGACTATCAGCTCGGCTTCCCCTGGCCGACTGTGGGCGATGTCGTGCCGGAGACGCAGCCGGGCGCCGGACGTTCCATCCAGTTAATTAATCCGTTTCTTGACAATGACTTGTCGGGCAGTTGGCGCTCGGCCTTGCCGACGCCTGCGGCATTCAACGATGCGGTCTATCTCGACAATGCGCCGCCTCATATTCGCCAGGTAAAGCACACGCCGAAACAACCCAAGTCGGACGAAGTGGTGACTGTCAGCGCCAAAGTTACCGACTCCGATGGTGTGGCCAATGTTACCTTGGAGTATCAAATCGTCGAGCCGGGCAGCTATGTAAACCTCGATGATTGGCAATACCGCTCGAACTGGACCGGCGTTGCGATGCACGATGACGGACTCGGTGGAGACGAAATGCAGAGTGACAATATTTATACCGTGCAACTACCCGGTTCCTTGCAGAAACACCGCCGGCTGATACGCTATCGTATTCTGGTCGTGGACAACCGTCAGTTGAGCCTTATGGTGCCGTACAGGGATGATCCACAGCCGAACTTCGCGTATTTTGTCTATGACGGCGTGCCGGCCTGGCGCGGAGCCGTCCGGCCCGGTGCAACCCCTGTGGTCGAATACGGCACAAACGTAATGCGGAGCCTGCCCGTTTATCATCTAATCAGCAAGAAATCGGACGTGGAAACTTCAACGTGGTTCGAGAAGTATGCCGGCAGCGATTACAAGTGGTACGGCACATTAGTTTACGACGGGAAAGTCTATGACCACGTCCGCTACCGCGCGCGGGGCGGCGTCTGGCGCTACGCCATGGGCAAAAACATGTGGAAGTTCAACTTCAACCGGGGACACCGCTTCCAGGCTCGCGACGACTACGGCAAAAAGTACAAGACCAAATGGGACAAACTGAACTTCTCGGCGTGTATTCAGCAGGGCAGCTTCGGGCAGCGCGGCGAGCACGGAATGTTCGAGGCGCTGTCCAACAAGCTTTTCAACATGGCCAGCGCTGCGGCTTCAAAAACCAATTGGCTACAGTTCAGGATTATCGACGAGGCGTTCGAGGGTGGAACTCTAAACGAAGCGCACCCGCCGCTGACCGGCAGCGGGACTCAATATGACGGTGATTTTTGGGGGTTGTACATGACCCTCGAGCAGATGGACGGCCGCTTCCTGGACGAGCACGGTCTGCCTGACGGGAACCTCTACAAGATGGACCAGGCCTACCCGGACGGCTGCAAACTCAACAACCTCGGTCCCACCGGCGCGATGGACAAGTCCGACGTCCTTGGCTTTAGGAGCCGTTACCAGTCATCTCCGGCGGCGGATTGGTGGTGCTCTAACGTCAATCTTGAGGCGTATTACAGCCTGCACGCCATTTACCATGCCGTCCATCACGGCGATATCACCAGCAAGAACCACTTCTTCTATCTCAATCCCGAACCGGTCACTAACCAATGGGGCACCAACAGCCTCTGGTGGCAGTTGCCGTGGGATGTCGATCTGACGTGGACCTGCTACTACCGGCCGACCCACATGGAAGATCCATTCACCGAACGCGGCAGGATTATGAGGCACAGTGTCCTGGACATCGCGGCGAGAAATCGTGTGCAGGAAATCTGCGACCTGCTGTTCAATTCCGAACAGACCGATCAGTTGATAGATGAGTTCGCTGCCGTGATTGACGATCCCGCCGGGGGACCTTCCATTGTGGATGCGGACCGTGCGATGTGGGACTACCACTGGGTGGTGGGAAGCGGCGCCTATCCGAAATACCTTAACCGCCAGGCTTCGTTAAAGGCTGGCCAGGGCCGATTCTACCAGGAGGCCGTAGATCGAGGCTACCGGCGCGACTTTGCCGGCATGGTCCAGGTCATGAAGGATTTTGTGGTCGAGCGAGCCAGCCACATGGATTCCATATCCAGAGACACTGCTATCCCGCGCAGGCCTGTCATCACGGCAACCTGCCCCCCTGCTTATCCAATTAACTCCCTGACATTCCAGACGAGTCCCTTCAGCGATCCTCAGGGCGGCGGCACTTTTGCCGCGATGAAATGGCGCATTGCCGAGGTGGCCCCCGGCTCTCAATCGGTTACACAGGAAGACGGCACGGTCCTTGTGCACGATGCCGCCGAATGGAAGTATTTCAAAGGTACGCAGGAACCGCCGGCGATGCGAGGTGTCTCTTGGCGCCAGCCAGGTTACGATGACTCAATCTGGTTCACCGGCGATGCGCCAATTGGGTATGGCGAATCATTTATCACAACTAACCTAAGCGATATGAGGGGCCGGTACTCGACGGTGTATCTCCGCAAGACATTCGAGGTAACCGACGTCGAGGCCATCGGAAGGCTGGTACTGGAAGCGATGTACGATGACGGTGTCAATATCTGGATCAACGGTATCCATGTCGCGGCCGGTAACACCCCTTCGGCTGAACTGCCATTCGATGCCACCGTCAGCAACCGTTCGGAGAATCACAGCTTTACTGCTTTTGGATTAGTCGATCCGGACAGCTACCTTGTCTCCGGCACAAACGTTGTCGCGGTACAGGTGATCAACTCTTACCTGAGCAACAGCTCCGATTGCTTCATAGATGTTCGATTGACTGCTGAGACGGCTGAGCCGGGCGCCCCCCCTGCTGCCCCGCGCAGCTACAGCAGGAAGCCGGGAAAGTACGAGATCGACGCCGTCTGGGAGAGCGCCGAGCTTAATGATTCTGCCGAAACCACCATACAAATACCGGCAAGTGTCGTCAAGGTGGGACGCACCTACAGAGTCCGCTGCAGGATGAAGGACAACACGGATCGATGGAGCCACTGGTCGGACCCGGTTCAGTTTGTAACAGGCGAGCCGATCTCGGCAGGCATCGTGGAGGATCTGCGCGTTACCGAAGTGATGTATAATCCGGCCGACCCGCCGGGCAATAATCCCGAGGACAATGACGAATTTGAGTTCGTCGAATTGAAGAACACCGGGGATGAAACCATCGACTTGACTTATGTGTCTTTCGTCAATGGCATTGCGTTTGACTTTGGCGGCGGCAAAATCACCAGCCTTGCTCCCGGAGAGTTTGTCCTGGTAGTCAAGAATGAGGCTGCATTCAAATCTCGCTACGGCATAACTTTGTCCGCCCGAATCGCCGGCGAATATACAGGCAGACTCTCGAACAACGGGGAGAACGTAATCCTTTCAGATTTCTGGAACGGGACCGTGGCTGAGTTTGCATACAATGACGGTCGCGGCTGGCCCCTACCGGCCGACGGCGGAGGCCATTCGCTCGTGCCATTGGCTTCGGCCGTGCGAGGCGAACCTGGCGGCACGCTGAACTATGGCGGCAACTGGCGCGCGAGCACTTATCTCGGCGGCTCTCCGGGCAGAGATGATCCCGAGCCGGTGACCACTGTTGTCCTCAACGAAATCATGGCGCATACTAATTACCATGATCCTAAGAACCCACGGCACGAATCCAACGACTGGATCGAGCTCTACAATACCACATCGGCAAGTGTCAGTCTGCGCGACTTGTACCTGAGCGATGATATCGGCGACCTTACGAAATGGGCCATTCCGGCGGTTGAGATTGCAGGCGGTTCTTTTATCAGTTTTGACGAGGTTACAGGTTTCCATAATCCAATCGACAGCGGATTTGGCCTGAGCAAAGCCGGCGAGGAGGTCATTCTCTCCTATCTTCCCGGCACATCCGAGGACCGTATCGTTGATTATGTAACATTTAAGGGACAGCCGGAGAATGCATCTCTGGGTCGTTACCCGGACGGCGGTCGGTACTGGCTCGAAATGGCGCCGTCGCGTAACTCGTCCAATGTGAATGCTTTCCTGCACGTGGTGATAGACGAGCTTATGTATCATCCGTTAGCAGAAACAGATGATGAGTACATCGAGTTGTACAATCCTACAACAAGCCGGGTTTATTTAGAGAATTCCGAAGGCCCCTGGCGTTTGGACGGCGGCGTCGATTACACGTTCCCGACGAATACCTCAATTCCTGCCGGCGGCAGGTTGATAATCGTGGGCTTTGATCCGGCTGCCGATGCTGTCCGGTTGAATGCGTTTGTTGCCGGGTATAACACGGGGCTGTTGACTCCCGGCGTGAATATAGTGGGACCGTGGTCGGGCAATCTTTCCAACAGCGGAGAACGGCTTGCTCTGGAGAAGCCGCAGCCTCCCGACCAACCGGGCGACCCGGTCTCCAGGGTGATTGTCGATGAAGTGATATACGCTGATGTGCCGCCCTGGCCTGAGAGTGCGGATGGCGCCAGCGACGTTTTGCAAAGAATCTTGGCCGATCAGTATCATTCCGGCAACGATCCCGGCAACTGGCAGGCCGTTTTACCGACGCCCGGCGGCGAGCCGTAGTGTCCCAATGGAAGGATGGAAAAAGCAAGTATGCTTTATCGTCAAAAAAATCAACGGAATATGTTCAGAAATGTGAAAATCTCGCTACTGGCCCTGATGTTGTCCGTATGTGCGATCAACGCTGCAAGCGTCGATGGTGCGCAGGGTCAAACGGTGGTGATAAACGAGTTCCTGGCGTCCAACAGCGATACGATCCAGGACCCCCAGGGACAGTACGATGACTGGATCGAACTGTACAACTATGGCGTCGATGCCGTTGACATAGGCGGCATGTACCTGACGGACGATTTGTCTGCTCCCACTAAGTGGCGAATTCTTCCCTTCAACCCGCATCTGACGACCATTCGCGCCGGCGGCTATTTGTTGATATGGGCCGACAATGATGTTGCCGATGCCGGTCTGCATGCGAATTTCAAACTCGACGCCGACGGCGAGGACCTTGGCCTGTTTGGCAGTGACGGCGTTACGCTGATTGACAGCGTTACCTTCGGCGACCAGACCACCGACATATCCTACGGTCGTCACCCTGATGCCGGCGATAACTGGCAGTTCTTTGCTTTCCCCAGCCCGGCGGCGGAAAACATCGGTGTCTATGAGGGTTTTGTCGCTGACGTTCAATTCAGTCACGAGCGAGGCTTTTACGATACCCCACTTTCTCTGACGTTAGCCACCGAGACCGAAGATGTTGTGATATACTATTCACGAGATGGAAGCAGCCCGTACAAGTCCACCGCCCGCGGATTCGTCGGCGGCACAGTCTATAACGGTCCTATTCCAATCAGCACGACTACATGTCTAAGGGCGGTCGCGGTCAAAGAGGGCTGGAAATCCAGCGATATAAAGACACATACATATATTTTTGTCAAAGACGTGATAAGGCAATCGCCTACCGGTCAGGCCCCCGGCGCCGAATGGCCGACAGGCAGCGTTAACGGCCAAGCCATTAACTACGGCATGGATCCTGACATCGTTAACACTCCCCGGTGGGCCGGCTTAATAGAGGCTGCTTTACTCGATATCCCGACAATATCGCTGGTAACGGATCTGGCGAATCTTTTTGACCGATCCACAGGCATATACGTCAACGCCCGTAACGACGGCATAAACTGGGAGCGACGCACGTCTGTCGAGCTGATCAATCCCGACGGCACACCGGGATTCGGTCTTGACGCGGGCCTGCGGATACGCGGGGCATTCAGCAGGACCGGCAATAATCCCAAGCATGCTTTCCGACTGGTTTTTCGCAGTGAATACGGTGCGGGAAAACTCCGCTATCCGCTGTTCGGCGACGAAGGAGTGGACGAGTTCGACAAGATCGATCTGCGCACCAGCCAGAACAACTCCTGGGCGTTCCAGGGAAGCCCTCAAAACACGCTCATTCGGGATGTCTTCTCCCGCGACGTACAGCGTGACATGGGCCAACCTTATACCCGCAGCAGATACTACCATCTATATATTAACGGACACTACTGGGGTCTCTACCAGACGCAGGAACGTGCCGACGCCGATTTCGCCGAATCGTACCTGGGCGCGAACGAAGAAGATTACGATGTCATCAAAAACGACTCATCAGGCTCGCGCGCGCTGCATGCAACGGATGGTAATATGGATGCATATCGACAGTTGTACGACGCTGCTGTCGCCGGCTTTTCCTCCGACGAAGCATACCTTGCCGTGCAGGGCCTTCGGCCTGACGGAACGCCGGATCCAACCGGCCAGAAGCTGCTCGATCCCGAGAACCTGATGGACTATATGATCTGTACCTACTACACAGGCGATCCCGATGCGCCGGTCAGTTGCTGGGCACATTTCTCAAACAATGTGTTTGCCATTTACAATCGCGATAACCCCGAGGGATTCACCTGGTACCGTCATGACGCCGAACACTCTTTGGGGGCCAATGGCGGAGTCAACGAAGGCCGGCTCCTCACCGATACCACGGACCGTTCCATCGGCCAGCAGTGGCGTCATTTTAATCCGGCCTGGCTCCATATACGCCTGACGGCCAATCCGGAATATCTCATGCAGTTCGCCGACCGGGTGAATATGTATTTGTCTAACGGCGGTCTCTTGACGGCAGCACCGAATATCCAGCGATGGACGGACCGGGCAAACCAGATTGATCTTGCGATTATTGCCGAATCGGCCCGATGGGGCGATGCCCAAAGACATCCGCCGCGAACCAAAAACGATTGGGAGGGCCAGAACAATTACATGATCAACACATTCTTTCCCGCCCGGACACGGATCGTTATCAACCAGATGCGCTCGGTGGATATGTTCCCAAATACGGCATTAGTATCGTTCAACCAGCATGGCGGAGAGATATTACCGGGCTTCGAATTGCTCATGTCACAGAGTAACGGAATATCGGGAACGATCTATTACACGCTCGACGGCTCCGATCCGCGCCGGCCGGGCGCATCGGACAGCACCTCCATCACCCTGATACCTGAGAACGCCGACAAGCGAGTGCTGGTGCCGGGCCGCCCGATCGCCGACGACTGGAAGAACGCGACGGCCTTTAATGACCTGGGATGGCTCGAATGTTCGGGCAGCCCGGGCGGTGTCGGATACGAAAGAGCATCGGGTTATGGGCAACTGATTACTCTTGATCTCGAAGAGCAGATGTATGGCAAGACCACCACCTGCTATGTCCGGATACCGTTTACTTTCAGTGGCAGCCCTGCTGAGTTCAACTCGATGATGCTAAAGGTCAGGTACGACGATGGCTTTGTCGCCTACGTGAACGGCACCGAAGTGGCCAGACGAAACTTCAACGGCACGCCGAGCTGGAACTCCAACGCCGGCGCCAGCCGCCCCGATTCGGCGGCCGTCCAGTTCGAGAGCATTGACATTTCCGGCTCGCTCGCCGCGTTGCAACGTGGAGATAATTTGCTGGCTGTCCACGGTTTGAACACTTCGGCCACCAGCTCCGACCTTCTCATTTCCGTTGAGCTGATCGCCGACAAAGGCGGTCCCTCCGGCAGCGAGACCTCAATGGGCGCGAACCTATACACCGGGCCGATTACACTGCCCCACAGCGCCAACGTCAAAGCGAGAGTGTTGAGCGGCCGCGCCTGGAGCGCGCTAAGCGAAGCGGCGTTTGCCGTAGGGCCGGTTATGGATAATCTGCGTATAACCGAGATTATGTACCGTCCGTCTCGTGGCGAGGGCGTCCCGCCCTCGGATCGCGGGCAAGATGCCCGCGCCACCGAAGAGTTCATCGAACTGGCAAACATTGGAGTTGAAACCATCAATCTCAATCTTGTGAGTTTTACAGATGGAATCGATTTCACTTTCCCGAGTGTTGAGCTTGCGTCGGGCGAGCGCATCGTGATCGTCCGGGACCGCAGTGCTTTTGAGAGCCGATACGGCACAAACGTGAACGTGGCTGGTCAGTACCAGGGCGGCCTTAACAATGCGGGCGAAGCGATCAGGCTCGAAGATGCTATCGGCCAAACGATTCTGGATTTTCGCTACAGAGACGGCTGGCGTTCGCTCACCGACGGCGAAGGTTTCTCTCTTACCGTTGTGGACCCGGCAAACCCCGACCGCAACAGTTGGAACGAGAAAGACTCCTGGCGCGCAAGTGCACTTGCCGGCGGCTCGCCGGGACAAGATGATAGCGGCATTCTTCCCAACCCCGGAGCCGTTGTTATTAATGAAGTTTTGGCGCATTCACACGATGAGGCTTCGGACTGGATTGAGCTGTATAACACAACCGGGACGGCCATAGACATTGGCGGCTGGTTTCTCAGCGACAGCAAGGCCCGCCTCTTCAAATACGAGATTGCCGGCGGGACAATAATTGGGCCGCACGAATATCTTGTTTTCCACCAGGACCTACATTTCGGCAATGCTAATGATCCAGGCTCCGTGGAACTTTTTGCCTTGAGCGAGAGCGGCGAGCAATTGTATCTAAGCTCGGCACAAAACGGCGTGTTGACGGGCTATCGCGACGTACAGGATTTCGGCGCTTCGGCAACCGGCGTGGCGTTCGGGCGTTATTACAAGAGCAGCACCGGAAACTACAACTTTGTGGCAATGGACCACAATACGCCGGGTTCGGCAAATGCCCAGCCAAAGGTCGGCCCGATAGTCATCAGCGAGATCATGTACAACCCCGACTGGCCTGGTGGCGAGGGCGTCCCGCCCTTGAATCAAACACAAGGCCAGGATGGCCTCGCCACAAGTCCCTACACCAACGACCAATACGAATACGTCGAGCTTTGCAATATCAGCGCTGAGCCGGTAACATTGTACCGCGATGACAAAGGCGAGCCCTGGAAGTTTACTGACGGCATCGAATTCGTTTTTCCGAGCGACCTGCCCGTTACCATTCCCGCCAGCGAACATCTTTTGGTAGTAAAGAATCCGGCGGCATTTTCCTGGCGCTATCCGACTGTGCCTCTTGAGAAAATTCTTGGCCCGTACGACGGGAAGTTGAGCAATGCAGGCGAGAAAGTGGCGCTTAGTATGCCCGGCGATCTCGACGAGTCCGGCGAGCGTCATTATATTCGCATTGATCGAGTCGCCTACAGCGACGGATCCCACCCCGAAGACAGCCCGGGTTCAGCGGACCTCTGGCCTGCCGAGGCAGACGGCCAAGGCAAATCGCTCACGCGGAAAGTCCTCGCCGATTACGGCAACGATCCGGACAACTGGATCGCATCCTCTCCTTCTGGCGGTTGGTAGATCCCGACTCACAGATACCTGACAGTGCGCACAAATAGTTATAATTCTCCGCCAAAAGCTGGTATCTCTCCGGGACATCTGGTATAAACCGTCCAAAACAATGTAGATAGCCGAATAACAATTGCCAAATCGTCGTTCGAAAATCTGTGCGAGGCCTTTTATGCCTGAGCAACCTGAAGCTTCAATCGCCAATCAAAAATCTCACGAGCGGCGTTCTCCGTGGTGGCGTTCGATCGGTCCGGCCCTAATCACCGCCTGTGTTGTTTTCGGGCCGGGCAGCCTGTTGATCAGCTCGAACGTCGGCGCAAAGTACGGATGTGAGCTGCTATGGATGCTGATTTTGACCGGAGTCCTCATGGGCACGTATATGACGACTGCCGCTCGCATTGGCGTTGTAGGCGGGGTGACTCCGTGCACACTCGTTGCCCGCAGGCTCGGCCGTGCCGCCGCTGCTGTTGTCAGCATAAATCTGTGTCTGATCTGCACCACCTTCCAATTCGCCAATAACCTCGCTGTGGTTGCCGCCGCCAAAGCCCTCATACCTAAGGTGCCGCCAATAATCGTACTCGTTGCCTTGAACGGATTAGTCATCACCTTCCTCTTCACCGCCAAACACATCTATCAGTTGCTCGAAAAGGTGATGAAGATAATGGTCGGCGTTATTCTGCTGAGCTTCGTAATCAACCTGGTTCTGGCAGCCCCGAGCCTGATTGCAATCCTAAAAGGCCTTGTCCCCGGTATCCCCGAAGGCTTCTCTTTCGAGCTGCCCCACAGAGTGGAGGGAAAGATCGAGGATCCTATGCTCCTGATCGCCTCACTCCTGGGCACCACGTTTTCAGTCGCCGCGGCCTTCTACCAGGGTAACCTCGTGCGCGAAAGGGGCTGGACGATAAAGGACTACAGCAGGGGAATCGGCGATTCTATCGCAGGTGTGGCGGTCATAACCACCGTCAGTGCCGTCATCATGCTCACCACCGCCACCGTCATCCCAGGCAAGCAGGCCGAGAACATCGGCGTGCTCGCCCAGGCCCTCCAGCCGCTACTCGGCGCGACGGCATACATCATATTCTGCGTCGGTCTGTTTGCCGTGGCGATGAATCCGTTCCTGATTAACGCGATAATCGGCGGCAGCATCCTCGCCGACGGTCTCGGCAAACCAGCCAAACTCAGTGATCGCTTCTCGAGAATATTCACCGTCGCGGTGCTGCTCGTTGGGATGATTGTGGCGATTCTGGCGCTGCGGACGGGCCAAAAGCCGGTCAGCCTGATAATCTTCGGCTCAGCTTTGACAGTCATCGGCAATCCGCTCATGGCCGCGACAATACTCTGGCTTGCCAACAACAAGGCCATCATGGGCCAACACCGCAACAACCTGATCCAGAACATACTCGGCGGCGTTGGTTTCCTCGTCGTGGTGGTCATGGCGGTAAGGGTTCTAATCCGGGTAGTCTTGAACCTCCGCTGAAAATCCGAATAATGGAAGGCGAACAATGAATAATATAACAGCCCTTGATGAGAGCGGGCTGGAAGATATTCTCAGCGAACCCTCGGAGGCGACCATACAGGCGCTGGCGGACCTTAGCGGCGACATCGTCGTCCTTGGCGCGGGCGGCAAAATGGGGCCGACACTGGCGATGATGCTCCGAAAGGCGTCAAGTAACAGGAGCATCTACGCTGTCTCGCGATTCAGTAACAAGGCAGCCCAAACCGGAATCGAACGGACCGGAATCAAGACGGTTGAGGCGGACTTGCTGGATGAGTCACAGTACTCCAGGTTGCCCGATGTCGAGAACGTGTTCTTCCTTGCGGGCATGAAGTTTGGCGCCAGCGGCAATCAACCTCTTACGTGGGCGATGAATAGTTTTGTACCGACTCTTGCGGCCCGGCATTATAAGGATTCGAGAATTGTCGCATTCTCAACCGGGAACGTTTATCCTCTTGTTGACATCAACAGCGGCGGAGCTTCTGAAGAAACCGATCCCGGCCCGATAGGCGAATATGCCCAGTCATGCCTCGGCAGAGAAAGAATGTTCGAGTATTTCTCACAGCTCCACGGCACGCCGGTGACGATTGTCAGGCTCAATTACGCCAACGAGCCGCGATACGGCATTATAGTTGACCTTGCCACAAAGATATTGAATAGTGAGCCGATTGATCTGACTACGGGCGCAGTCAACCTTATATGGCAGAGGGACGCCAACGATTATATCATCCGCGCTATTACGCTTGCGAAATCGCCGCCGACCATCCTGAACGTTGCCGGACCGGAGATTGTCGCCGTTCGCCGGCTCGCCGATCAAATCGCCAGCATTCTCGGCAAAGAGCCAAAATTCGTCTCCCGCCAGACCGAAACCGCCCTGCTTTCGGATGCTACGTATTGTTTGAGTGAGTTTGGCTCGCCGCTGACAACGCTCGATCAGATGGTCTCTATGATCGTCGAGTGGGTGGCCTCCGGCAAAAAGACCCTGAACAAACCGACGAAATACGACATACGTGACGGCAAATTTTAGGAACAGTTTCTATGGTGGATCCGCTAATCCTAAACAAACTTCGATCAGGCTGTGTAATTCCCGCTCATCCGCTGGCTTTGCAGACCGACGACAGAATTGACGAACGTCACCAGCGAGCGCTGACACGCTACTACTTAGCTGCCGGCGCAGGCGGTCTGGCGGTAGGCGTGCATACGACGCAGTTCGCCATTCACGAACCCGGGATCGGCCTATATCGTCCGGTTCTGGAGCTGGCGATGGAGACCGCCCGGCAATTCACTATGTCGATAGGCTCTATCGAACCGGTAATGATCGCAGGGATTCTGGGCGATACCGACCGCGCGGTGCAGGAGGCACAATTGGCCCGGGAGCTTGGCTATCATCTTGGATTGCTCTCTCTGACGGCCCTGAAAGGAAGGTCTGTTGACGAGCTGATAGATCACTGCGAAAAGGTTGCCGGTGTGATACCTGTTATGGGATTTTATTTGCAGGAGGCCATAAGCCGGATGAAACTGCCCGCCGAGTTTTGGCGCAGGTTCATTTCGATACCGAATGTGCACGCCGTAAAGATTGCACCGTTCAACAGGTATCAGACCCTTGATGTGCTCGAAGCTGTCGCTCATTCAGGCAGGTCCGGCGATATTGCGTTATATACCGGCAACGACGACAACATTTTGCTCGATCTGCTCACCCGATATGAGTTCCGTGTTGAAGGACGAAAGGTGTTGCTCCGTATTGTCGGCGGATTGTTGGGACAATGGGCGTGCTGGACAAAAAAGGCTGTCGAATATCTTACGCGCGTCCAGACGATGTGCAGGACCAAGAAGCACATCCCCCACAAATTTATCACGTTGGCCGGCCAGTTGACATTGGCCAACAGGGCGATTTTTGACGCGGAGAATCATTTCAAGGGGTGCATACCCGGCATATCTTACGTGCTGAAGCGGCAGGGACTCATCGAGGAGCTGAGGACACTGAATCCCGGCGAACAACTCTCGCCCGGACAGGCCGATAAGATAGATGAAGTAATACGTAATTATCCGCATCTCACCGACGACGATTTTGTCAAGAAGAACCTCCACACGTGGCTGGAATCCTGAGATTTTTTGCTCAACTCTCCCGGGACTTGATCCGATACAAACTGCAAGCGCCCGAAAAATGTATTTGACCGGAAGAAAGAGCAAGGCATGGGGATCAAAAATATATCAGAAGACGTCATCTTCGTCGAATTACCTATCGAGGGACCGAGAAGAGCGGAGGAGCTTAAAGCCGTCAACGAGATTGTCAGCAACAAAAGCGACCGTCATGTAATAATCGATTTTTCCGGAGTCGAGGTAATGAACTCCTGGAATATCAGTAATCTGCTGATCTTGCGCAGTTTACTTGAAGGATCCGGGCATCAGCTTGTTCTCTGCAACGTCGGAACCGTGACGCGATGTATCTTCGTAGTGGCCGGCCTTAGTGAGGTTTTCACTTTTGTCGAAGACAAGTCCGCCGCCCTGGCGGCTGTCAAAAATGCAAGTTCTTCCCCAAGTGCGCACTGCCAGTAGTAACGGTCACTGGCCTGTCAGAAGTTCTCCCTCACGTATTTGACGGCATTGTTGAAGATCGTCGTTCCGTCGCTATCCACGTGTTCCAAGCGGGTCCAGCGAGGATGCTGGGTGGGTTTTACGAATCTCTCAGGATGTGGCATAAGTCCCAGGACTCTGCCGGTCGCATCCGTCAGGCCGGCTATTGAATCCGCCGACCCGTTCGGATTGACGGGATAGCCGCCTTCCCGGCCATGTTCATCTACATACTTGAACGCGAGATGCCCCTCGGACTTCAAGTTATCCAGCGTGGCCTGGTATCTGGCAACAATCTTGCCCTCGGCATGCGCTATTGGCAGATAGATTTGTCTGCCCGGCTCGATAAAAATGCACTTTTCGGTCTGTGGGGACAGATATACCCACCTGTCTTCGAATTTGCCGCTGTCGTTACAAGTTATCGTAACTTCTTCGTGGTGATTTGCCGAATTGTTGCCGGGAAGGATTCCAGTCTTGACCAATACCTGGAAGCCGTTGCAGATTCCAAGCACCAATTTGCCCTCTTCTATGAACTTCTGTATCGGTTCGTAAAGGTGGTGGACGATCTGGTTGGCAAGGATCTTGCCGGCAGCCACGTCGTCGCCATAGCTAAATCCTCCCGGAAAGACGATTATCTGAAACTCGTCCAGCAGGCTCTTATTCTCGATTATCCTGTTAATGTGCACACGCTGCGTCCTTGCCCCGGCCAGCTCCAGCGCATACTCAGTCTCCATATCGCAATTTATCCCCGCCGCCCGCAAAACTATCGCCTTGACTTCTGCCATCTTTTGTCTTCCCTTTTCGCAACTACTTTCACTACCAGTCGAACGGTTTCTGCCAGGCTTGCTTTAGTGAAGCAATACTGCACTCGATAGCGATTCGGCCGTCTTCAGTTTTTATAACGAGAAATTTTTCTTCCGTGACCTTGCCGATCTGGCCGAACGGCACATTCAGCATCAGCCTGGCAAAGGCATCGTAGTGCTCCGGCTCAACTTCCACGATGTAGCGGGAATTCGATTCGCTGAACAGTTGCGCATCTGTCCGGCAGCAATCCTTACTTCTCGGCAGCCCGCGCAAGTCTGCTTCTACCCCGAGTCCGCCGGCGAAGGCCATCTCTGCCAGCGCCACAGCCAGACCCCCTTCGGAGCAATCGTGGCAGCTTACTGCGAGGCCGTCGGCTATCGCGGCAGAAATCCTCTTCGCGATTTTGGGCGCCGTATCGAGGTCCAGTCTCGGAACGTTGGCCCCGAGGTGGCCGTTGATCTTGTAGTAGTGAGAGCCTCCAAGCTCATTCTTCGTTTCGCCGACCACAAACAGCAGGTTGGAAGCTCTCTTGGCGTCCATCGTCACACATTTGTTAATATCTTCGACTATCGACATTGCGCTTATCAGGAGCGTCGATGGGATAGATATTTGTGTCCCATCTTCGCACTCGAACTCATTGTTGAGCGAATCCTTGCCGGATATGAAAGGCGCCTCGAAAGCCATCGCGCCGTCGTAGCAGGCCTGGGCCGCCCGCACCAATGGGCCGAGTGTTTCGGGCTTGGTGCAGTCTCCCCAGCAGAAGTTGTCCAGCAACGCAATTCTGTCGGCCCGGCCGCCAACACAGATCAGGTTCCGGATTGCCTCGTCGATTCCGGCAAGGGCCATCCAGTACGGATCGATGTCGCCGTACAGCGGATTCATGCCGCAGCTAATGGCCAGGCCCTTGTCCGAGTTGAGCTTAGGCTGTATCACCGCCGCGTCGCTGGGGCCGTCATTGCTGATGCCGGTCAGCGGCTTGATTACCGAACCTCCCTGGACCTCGTGGTCGTACTGGCGGATCACCCATTCCTTGCCGGCGACATTGTAAGACGACAGGATTTGCCGAAGTTCATCGTTGTAGTTGTCCTTTTCGCCTATGTTCGGCTCGGAGAGCCTGGGACTTTTCCAGACAGCCTCGCGCGAATACTTGGGCACGCCATCGTGCAGGAACTCCATGTCCAACTCGCCGACCTGCCGGCCGTTGTATCGCAACTTCAGTTTCTTATCGTCTGTGAATCTGCCTACGACCGTGGACTCGACGTTTTCATCGTCGAAGATTTTCGTTATGGCCTCCAGATTCTCCGGCTTGACGGCCAGGACCATCCTCTCCTGTGCTTCACTGATCCAGATTTCCGTATAGTTTAGCCCGGCGTATTTTAGCGGGGCTTTTTCCAGATCAATCTCTGCTCCAAGCTCCTCACCCATTTCTCCTGCGGCGCTGCTCAATCCGCCGGCTCCACAATCGGTGATTGCCTCATAAAGGCCGGCCTCGTTTGCCTGGACCAGTACATCCAACATTTTCTTTTCCGTTATCGGATTGCCGATTTGCACGGCGTGCGAAAAGATGGTCTCGTGCTCGTGCGTCATCTGGCCACTTGAGAACGTGGCCCCATGTATCCCGTCTCGGCCTATGCGACCGCCGACCATGACAATCAGGTTTCCGCTTTGTGGATTCTTAAAGCATTTGTTCCTATCCATCACGCCGATGTTGCCGCAATAGACCAGCGGATTGGCCAAGTATCTATCGTCGAAGTAAATCGCACCGTTTACGGTTGGGATTCCCATTCTGTTGCCGTAGTCGCGAACGCCCGCGACAACGCCCTTCATGATCCTACGCGGATGGAGGATTCCTTTGGGAATGTCCTCGAGTTTCTTATCAGGCTCACCGAAGCAGAAAATGTCTGTATTGGCAATAGGCCTGGCACCCAGGCCGGTTCCCATCGGATCGCGAATCACGCCGCCGATGCCGGTGGCCGATCCGCCGTAGGGATCCAGCGCCGACGGATGGTTGTGAGTTTCGACTTTGAAACAGATTGCCGAATCCTCGTCAAATTCGACCACTCCGGCGTTGTCGGCAAAGACAGATATGCACCAGTCCTTATCGAGTTGTTTAGTGGCCTTGAAGACGGTATCCTTCAGGACGTCGTCAAAGTGTATTTGTTGGCCGTCCAATGTCATATCAACGGAGCTTTTTAGAGTCTTATGCACGCAGTGCTCGCTCCATGTCTGGGCCAGCGTCTCCAGCTCAATATCCGTAGGTTCTCTGCAGATTTTCTGAAAATAGTTCTGAATCGTCTTCATCTCGACCAGATTCAGGAACAGGTCTTTTTCTTTGCTCAATGCGACGAGGTCGTCGTCACCAAGATCGCATATCGGCCAGCGAACCACCTCCAGCTCATAAGGCTCAAGGTGAGGACTTGGTGGTTCCGCTTCGTTGCCTACGACACAATCTTCAATGCAGTCGTTTGCCAGGATTCTTTTTGCGATGACATCTATCTGGCTCTGAGATATCTCGCCCAGCAGGACATACTTTCGGGCCGTTCGGACGTGATCGGCCTTTACTCCCATGTCTGCGACCGCCGCCATTACGGACTCGGCTACCGGGTCGGTAACGCCGCTCTTGAGGTGTACTTCTATCAGCGTCACCTTCGCCAGACCGGCTGGCGCACTGCTTCTGCCTATATAATACTCTTCGCAGACCGGGTCGGTCAGAAGCTCCCTTGCCACACGCTCGGCGAAATCCTTGTCGAAATCGGCTTCTATAAGAAAGACTTTGGCCGACTGGACCGCCTGGACCATGCTCAATCCCAGTTCGCTGATATCTTCCAGTACGCTCTGGGCGTGAACGTCGGGAAAGCCCGCTCGACTAAAAACCTCAAAACGCCATTGGCTCACGATATTATTTCCTCTCCTTATTACCAGGCTCGATGAATTGGAACGCGTTACTACGATGCGAGAGATCTTACACCGTTTGAAATTGCAGCGATGAAAGTTCTTCCCATGTAGCACGTGAACTAATTTTAAGAAACTCAACCCCGACAACATGGCCTTCGCTATCGAAATCAAGGATTACGCCGGGACGCACTTCCTCTGACTCTACAACCTTACTTTCATCAAGGCGCAGATAAAGGGTGTCGCTTTCTTTATCAACTTTAAGTCTCATTACTCGCCTCTCAATCTTCTATCGAAAAATACTGTGATTGCCTTGTTGGGTACCACAGTAATATTGACAATGACTCTCACCCATCGGTTTCCACGTTTTGGTATTTGTCGTAAAAAATGTCTGGTGCCATCGTCACGGTCTTCAACTTTGTCAGGCTCAGTCAGAGTGCTTGTAATGAACGACATTGGAATCGAGCGTTCCTTTAACATAGCTTTGAAATGTCGTGTGTATTGAATCTCTGACTTTTCACGCATACCAACAAAAGCTCATAATATATGCGAAAAGTGAACCTGAGGAGATTGAAAAGGGTGCATTTAATTGCTCCAATTGATCCACTTTTCCAAGGTCTTTTTGCCAGGGAACTGCCAGTTTTATTATTGTTATCCAATTATACTCATCAATGAGTTTTGGTACAGTTAAATTTGGGCATTTGAGTGTTCGCTGCAAATTATTAAGCGTTAGGTTATATTTTCTACACTGTTCCCTAAATTAGTTCCTTCCTTTTTATTTTGTATTTTATCATTGCGGCACGTTTATCTCTTGCCCTCTGCAGCAGATTCTCGATTTCTTTTTTATTTTGGCTTTTGATTGCTTTTTTTAGCTTCTTCAGTTCGGCTATGATTTTATCGATGCTCCCGGCGGTGTTGTTTGCATTCGTCAGCAGCACATCGGCCCAGATATTGGCCGGACCTGATGCAATTCTCGATGTGTCTATGAAGCCCTTGCCGGCAAATTTCAAATCTTCGCTGCTGTTGGCGTTTGTCAATGCTACTGCCGTTACATGCGGCAGGTGGCTTGCATTTGCAAAAATTCTGTCGTGTTCGGCGGGCGTCATTGTTTTGAGCAGGCAGCCAAGTTCCGACCAGAACTCCTTCAGGGTTCGCACGGCTTGCCGGTTGCTCTTTTCCGTCGTCGTCAAGATGCACATTGCCCGATCGAACAAATCATCTCTCGCAAATTCTACGCTTCTTTGTTCTGAGCCTGCAATTGGGTGCGATCCGACGTAGTGAACCGTCTCCGGCAGCTTCCCGGCGGCCCAGCGATGCGGCATAACCTTGGTCGAGCCGACGTCGGTAACAATGCAGCCGCTCGGCAGTGCATCGGCGATTTCGCTAAAGATTGCCTCGAACGTACATATAGGCGTGGCCAGAATGACAAGATCCGCATTTGACACGCTTGATTTGAGACTATCAACAACCTCGGTTGCCACGGCTAATTGTCTTGCCTTAGCGCGAGTGGAGGGCCTATGCGTATAACCTACGACTTTTGCCCTTGCAAAAGAGCGCAAAGCGGACAATGAAATCGAGCCGCCCAGAAGCCCCAGTCCAACAATGGTTATTTGCTTTAAGTTTCTCACATTCAAGGAGTTATAGAAATAATGTTCAGGGTGAAGTCTACTAAAAAGTACTGTACCGCTCCTCGGATGTCAATTTTTTTCTTTGATTTGTGCCACTAAAATGTTACTATTTGCTCATTCAGAGAAAACTCGCCTCGATGGCGATACGTTCTCGTGATGTTCTCATGGCAAAACGAAATAATAAAATAAGTAAGATGCCGGACAACAATAATCTCAGCAACGGCGACCACCTCGAATTCGAGGAGAAAGTAGCTGATCTTGATCGCCAAATGGGTGAGCTGCGCAAGCTCAGTTCGGTCAAAGGCATTGACTACTCCGCTGAGATCCGCAAGCTTCGGCAGCAGCAGGTCGCCGAACTTAAACGAGTCTATTCAAGTCTCACTGCCTGGCAAACCGTCCAGGTTGCGCGTCATCCCAAAAGGCCGCTTCTCTCGGACTATCTGAGCCTGATGGTAAAGGATTTTCGCGAATTGCACGGAGACAGATGCTTCGGCGACGACCGAGCAATCATAACGGGTTTCGGCCATATCGGCAGAGAGAGAGTGCTGGTTATCGGGCAAGACAAGGGCAAGAACACAAAACAGAAGATTGCCTGCAATTTCGGATGTCCCAATCCCGAGGGTTATCGCAAGGCGTTGGCAAAGATGAAATTTGCCGAGAAGTTCGGCATTCCCATCGTTACGCTCATCGACACGCCCGGCGCCTATCCGGGCATAGGCGCTGAAGAGCGAGGCCAGGCGCAGGCAATAGCGACGAACCTATTTGAGATGTCCAGGCTGAGAGTGCCGGTGATTTGTATTGTAATCGGAGAAGGCGGCTCCGGCGGTGCGCTCGGCATAGGTGTAGGCGACAGACTGGCAATGCTTGAATTCGCATATTATTCCGTGATATCCCCGGAAGGCTGTGCCGCAATTCTGTGGCGCGACGGCTCACAAGCCCCCAAAGCCGCTGAGGCGCTCGGATTGACGAGCAAGGACCTGCATAAGCTCGGACTGGTTGATGCAGTTATCTCCGAACCGCTCGGAGGCGCGCATCGCAACCATCACGATACCGTTTATAACGTCGAGAGGTACATTGTCAAAGGACTGCGGGATCTAAAGCGCACTAAGATCGATAAACTGCTCGAGAACAGGTACGACAAACTGCGTTCGATTGGCGTCAGTGATTCAGAGAAGTTACGCCGCAAGACTAAAGCCGCCAAAGAAAGGGTAAAGACGGCGCTTGAAAAAATTCCCACCAGGCCAAAACGAGTCCCCGCCAAAGTCTAATGTACTTATTATAGGGCAGACATCCCTGCCCACCCTACAGATAATCTGTCGTAGGTTAGCCGTTCTTGACTTCTTGCGGATCCTGGCCTTTTTCTATGACCTCTATTTTTCTTACTCTCCGCTCGTGTCTGCCGCCGCTGAATTCGGTGCTGAGCCAGACTTCAACCATTTTTCGCAGCAATACCGCCCCGATTTGATCGGCCGACAAGCACAGGACATTTGCATCGTTGTGGTCACGTGAGATCTGAGCACTAAGCTCATCATGGCACAGGGCCGCTCTAATTCCCCGGACTTTGTTCGCCGCCATGCTCATTCCGATGCCGGTTGCACAGGCCAGGATTGCCACGTCTGCCTGCTTGTTCGACACTGCTGTTGCCGCCAGATAGGCCAGGTCGGGGTAATCGACCGGATTGTTGTCGTCGGTACCGACATCAATGCACTCGTGACCCAGCTCAGTGGCTATTGCTTTGACTTGCTGCTTGGCTTCGAAGCCGCGGTGATCGCTTCCAATTGCTATTTTCATATCCCAAGTTCGTCCATTCTATCTTTCACGGCTCTGTTTATCACCCGCAGGCAGCTATCGTAATACTCTTGCGGATGCCCCATCGGATCAGGAATCCCCTTGGCAGCCGCTAACAATAAACACTTATTCGCGGCGTTTGGCTCAAGAGCAACGACTCTGTTCAGATGCATTTGCTCCATTGCAAATATAAAGTCACTCTCTTCGATCAGCTCTCTGGACAATGATTTGTTCCTGTGAGCTGTTATATCTACTCCCTCGACTGCACATGCCTTTACCGCCTCAACACTTGCGGGAAAACCTGCCGAGGCCATGATACCAGCCGAACTAACCTTATAACCTATGGTGCCCAGGGCGTCAACATCACACCGCAATTTTTCTGCCAAATATTTTCGACATATTCCCTCAGCCATTGGACTTCGGCACGTGTTGCCCGTGCAGACAAACAAGAACCTCACCTGTGACAACGTTTGCAACTGCTCCAGAAAATATACGCCGGGCCGCAACATCTCGATACCTCTTTTGCCTATCTTAACGACCGTACTGCTTTCCTGGTGGTTGCATGGTCCCGCGTCGAGAAGCAATTCGATCTGATCCGAGAACTGGGCGAGAACCTGCGAGGCGTCCACTGCGGGCGGTTTGCCCGTAATGTTAGCGCTCGGCGCCACCACCGGATTGCCGGTTTGCCGCAACAGCTCAGCAGCTATTACGTTGTCCGGGCAGCGAACACCTATGGAATTATCTTTGTATAGGTTCTCAAAAACGTCTTTTTCGAGGTTCTCGTGCTGTGTCTCAACGTCATCCTCATCCAATTCAAAGACTATTGTCAAAGGGCCGGGCCAGGTGCTTCTTATCAGTTTTAGAGCGTTGAGTCCGATGGTCGGTACGTATCTGCCGATGCTGCCCGTCCGGGCTATATGTAGTGTGTAGTGCTTGCCGGCTGTCCTGCCTTTGAGATTATCCAACCTGGCTAAGGAGTCACAATTGACTCGGCAGGCAATTCCATAGACGGTCTCGGTTGGAAACGCCACAAGCCCGCCGGCGTCAACTACCGCTGCGGCCTCTTTGATTGCCGCCGGGTCGATGTCTGCGGCGTCAAGTTTCACGACTTTTGTTTTCATAGGCCCCCTGAAGATACATCAGGTCAATCGAGATGGCAAGGTTTTATCCCCCGAGCACGGTGATCGATTGTCCCGGCCTGACAATCAATTCTGTCAGACCAGACTAAAAAGGGCCCGTACCGAATTGCCCGGTACAGGCCCTGAATGATGCAAATCTACTGTCTCAGCGGCGCCATTGCCTGCCGCTTCGATTAGCTTTCTTTTTCAACATAATCTACTGAATCAGCCTGGCGTCGTCGAAGTACATCGTTCCTTCGCCACCGGCTGCCGGGCTGCCCTTTGTGCCAATGCCAATAGTAATGGAATTGACGTTAGTAAGGTCCACGCCGGTAAATTCCGTCAGGTCGATAACCCATTCGTTCCATCCGGTTATCTGCGTTGCGCTCGCGTCGTCGTGATAGACCACCGCATTGCCAAGAGCGACATACATCCGGTCGGCGGCATTGCCGGAAGCGCCGCGGAACCACAATGACAGCTTCGTAACGCCTTGGTCGCTCCAGTCACGCGGATAAACCAGCGTCAAGGTCGCCTCTGAGGTCTTGTTGGCGTTGTTGTATGCATACGGCATCGACTGGATGCCACCGTGGACGATAGTCTGCTCGGCGTAGGGAGGCAGTTCATTGCCAACGAGAGCACCGTTGTCCGTGGTTCCGAAACCGTCAATCCACGACTCGAATATCCTGTTGCTGTTGGGATCGGGGGGGTCGATGTCATTGTAAGCCTCGAAATCGTCCACGAGAATGAAATCTGCTGTAGCAAAGCTCCAGACAAGACCTTTAACGGTGCCGTCCGGATAGACTTCATCCACCCGCCAGGCGTAACTGCTGTCCCAGGCAAGTCCTCCGGGATCATAGCTCTCGGCGCCCAGCGCTCTGGGACCTATGTACTCGGGTGAGGCCGTCGTGGCGTTCCCGACCGCATCCGCGTCCGTGCCGAAGTATAGCTCGTGCGAGGTGGCATTATCCGCCGCCGTCCAGCTTAGCGTTTCGATCATCTGCACGTCCGCCGCACCGTTGGCCGGCTGCGGATTACCCACGGCACCCGGAGTCGTGAAGCTCCAGACATCGCCTTTATGTGTGAAGGGGGGATCGAATTCATCGACGCGCCAGTAATAGACTTTCTCCGATTCGAGCGGGCCCGGACTGTAGCTGGCGCTTCCCACAGGCGCGCCTCCTGCAGCATTGTTTACATCGTCGAAACTCGTGCCCATATAAACGGTGTGCAGCTTGGCGCCGAAACCTGGCGTCCATGTGAAGATCGCGTTCACATCTACAAACTCAGCGCCGTCGGACGGATCGGGACTATAAGCAGTCTTGGGCGGAATCGAGAAGCTCCAGACATCCCCCTTCCACGGACTGTTCGGCTCGGTGTCGTTGACCTCGTCGATGCGCCAGTAGTAAGTCGTGCCCGGGACAAGGCCATCCGGATAAGCAAATCCGGGGAAGCCGGCAACAAGAAACGTTGAAGTTTGGTTGCCTCGGAATGTATCACCTGTACCCTCACTTACGTCGTCAAAATTGTCGCCTAAATAAACGTCATGCGAGACCGCGAATTCTCCCGGTCGCCAACTAATATTAATCCACGTGTCTTCGTGCACGTCGCCATTACTCGGGTCGGGGCCGAGCGCATACGGGTATGCCGCGCCGGCGCCTTCAAGTACGGCCAGGAGTTCGTCTTCTGCCAGTGCGTGGTCGTAGAGGCGAACGTCGTCCATCATGCCGTTGTACCAACCCTCGGCGAGACTGGGCTTGGTGCCGATTGTGAATTTGGTGACTCCGGTCATGGGCCTGGTCATGCCGGTGCCGCTGTGCCAGAGAACCCCATTAAAATATACCATCTGGTCACCGGTGTCGGCATTCTTAACAAACGCCCAATGTTGCCAGGAGCCTGCAAATTCCTCGGCCGTGGCCGCCTTCTGGATCCGGTCATACCCGCCGGCTGTCGTGCCGCCCGTATCGAAGTACACATTGCTGTTACTCCAGGGCACATGGGCGCTCATGACTCTTGATTCGTTATTGGGAGGGTCTTGAAATGCTCCGAAGATAAAGTTTGACTGCGGCTGAAAGGCCGGGTCGCCATAAGCCCAGAACGTAAAGGTTGCCTGCATTTCAATGCTCGACCATGCGTCAGCCGGAAGATCCACATAGGCTGTGCCATCGAAAGCCAGGGCCGTTCCAAATTTTCCGGCCTCCCAGGTCGCATTCGTGATGGTCCCGTCACGGCCGTAACCGGACGAGTCAACGGCAACCGTGCCGGAGCCGTCATCCAGCTTCCACCAGCCGACAAGCTCTGCCTCTGCTGCGCTGGTCAGAACCAGGCCCAGCAGAATAACGGCAGAGGCCAAAGGAATAAGTTTCCGCCGTAAGGCGTCCCTTAGTTGATTAGACATGATAGTCCTCCTTCAAAAAAGTAGAGTTATAAAACAGCTATGCCTTGGCTACACGCCAGAGTAAATACTATTCTCGGCAAGCACGCGACATCCCGATATTCACCGGGTATAGCTATCGGCTGAGATTGCTTTCAAATGCCTTATCTTGTCCCCTCTCCTTGGGTTGCCGACTTTATAGGACTCACAAAAACAAGACCCAAAAAACTCCAACTACATAACTACTTTTTTACACAACGTTATGCTTTTTGTCAAGGATAATCTATCGGACAGTCGTATCTTCGGCTTGGTTCAATCCCGGGTGGCAGCCTCAAGCGCAGCTTGGGGATGGCAAAGCTCCAAAAGCAGCACCACCATCCCCAAATCCTTTGGATTTGAGGCTGCCACACGCCGTCCATTCGGCCTGGCTCAGACCGACCTGCGGCATGTTCAGCCCAATTAGTCGGATTTCTTGATGAATCCTTCGGGCCTCGCTCTGTAAATTTTGACAGGAAAGGTCTGATAAAAAAACTCGCAACCCGGCAAAAGCCGGATAAGTGAAAAGTTTTTGGGGAATAGTCAATATTCTACCTAAATATACTAATCTATCTATTTTAACATTGCCGATAGAGTTTACCATTGACTGAACAGTTTTAAGGAGATCGAAAAGATGCAGGCTTTAATTGAGCAGCGTAAGAATAACCGGAGCAGTGTTTCCTGGCCTGTCAGTGTTTGGATACCGGAGGCAAACAGGTTTGTCATTGGTCGAAGCTGCAACATCAGCAAAACGGGTGTCTTTATTACACTTCCTGTGTCGGCCCCTATCCGGACGGGCAAACTCGTAGAGCTAAATTTTCCGCGTACGGAGGCCCTCGCACAGGAGAAGGGTCAATTTGCTCGCATCAAAAACGGCAGAGTCGTCAGAGTGGATCGGCAGAATCTGCTCGAAAATGCTGAGATCGGCGTCGGCATCGCCTTTGAGTAGGTAAGAGCACTCTTTCGGGCATTATTCAAGGGTAGTGAAGAGTCTGTGGTTATCGGACGCACGGGGCAATGAAAAAGGAAAGCAAAGGCTGGTGACCTCAAACAGGCGTCAGTCTTCTTTCTTATTTATGCCCGCCTCAACAGGTGGTTGTTCGGACGCCGCGACAGCCTGCTGCAATTCAAATGAGTTCTTGTCATTCCCGCACAAAATCCGTGCAACCCACGTATTCGGCTGTTAGAATTGGATTTATGAAATCCGTACAGCAAAAGGCAAACAGTAATTCTAAACGTGTGGTCTGCGAAATCCGGTGATTGAAGAGATCAAAAAGTGCCCCCTGAAAGTTCGTGATTGCGGGCTTGCCGATTACAGGCAAATCCTGGAATTACAGCACGCATTGCACCAGGAAAAGCAGCAAGGCGACATAACAAACACGGTCCTGATTGTTGAGCACCCCGCTGTCATCACTCTTGGCGCCCGGCAGAGTAACAACAAACTGTTGATCGGTCGAGAGGAATTGGCGTCAAGGCACATCGATGTGGTGGATATCCGCAGAGGGGGCGGGACCACCGCTCACAATCCCGGGCAGTTGGTCTTCTATCCAATTCTGGACCTGAACCAAATGGGCCTGGGGATCAGCGAGTACATCAGGGCGTTGGAAGCAATTGGCGCCGAATTGCTCAAAACGTTGGGCGTCCACAGCATACGGCAAAAAGGTTCCCCGGGCTTGTGGATCGGCGGCAGGAAGATTGCCTCTATCGGCGTGCGTGCACCGAGATTAGTAACTTCTCACGGCATGGCGATAAACATCAATAATGACCTTAGTATTTTCGATTTCATCGTGCCTTGCGGCCTGGAAAACGTTGAAATGACATCAGTGCTGAGAGAGACCGGCAAACGCAACTCGATGAACCGGATAAAGAAGAATCTGGCCGGGATTCTTACAGAATATTTTTCGACGAGCGAAAAATGAACGGCGAACTGACCGATAAATCACGAGTTCGGAGCCGAAAAGCGGGAAAACTCCCGCCCTGGTTGCGCAGGCCCTTGCCGGCCAATGATGCTTTCAGGCACACCGAGAGAACGCTCAGTTCTCTCGGGCTGGAGACTATATGCAGCAACGCCAACTGCCCCAACCGAGGGCAATGCTGGGAGAGAGGAACGGCAACGGTCTTGATCCTGGGCAACGTGTGCACGCGAAATTGCAGGTTTTGTTCCGTAACTGCAGGCAAGCCGGGGCCGCCCGACCCGGGCGAGCCGTCGCGATTGGCGGAAATGGCAAAGCAGATGCTGCTGAAATACCTGGTAATAACCAGCGTAAACCGCGATGATTTATCGGACGGCGGCGCCGGCCATTTTTGCGATTGCATAAACGAAGTGAGGCGGCAATGCCCTGACGTGGAATTCGAAATACTAACGCCTGACTTTCGCAACTGCCAGCCGCAGGCTATAAAGAGCCTGGGCCGATGCCTGCCCTTCGTTTTCGCCCACAATATTGAAACGGTTCCGTCCTTATATGCGGTCGCCCGGGCCGGAGGAGACTATCAGCGGTCTCTGAGTCTGCTGAGAACGGCCAAAGAAAGCTACGGCAGGATTCAGACAAAATCGTCAATTATGCTCGGATTAGGGGAATCCGATGCCGAAGTCGAGCAGGTCTTGCAGGATTTGCGCGCGGTCGGCTGTGATAGAATCACGATCGGCCAATATCTGAAATCCTCGAAAAATTCGCTCGATGTTGCCGAATTCATCCCACCCGCCAGGTTTGACCGATGGAAGCAAAAGGCAGTCGAGTCGGGATTTTCCTGGATCATCTCCGAGCCGTTCGCCCGCAGCTCCTATTTTGCGGAACAGCGGGAAATCGTCTAAAGGCATTCCCTGCCTGAAAAAACTACTTCTTGCCGCACATAATTATATTTCCTTCGCGATACTTATAGGGCCTTGCCTTTGGGCCAAACATTTCTTATATTTTATTTAGCAGACAAATGTAGTTAAAAAATCATCTAAATGGGGTTCTTCCGGGGGGGGGAAAATGGCACAAGCAAGAAAATCGACTCATCCAAAGCGCGTAGGCACTGTACTGATCCTGTCCATGATATTCATAGTGATATTCTCGGCCTTAGCTATTTCGATGCTTACGCTCTCCAGCACAAACGCACAACTTGCATCGAACCAGCATAAAGTCGATTATGCGCTGGCCAGCGCCGAATCCGGCCTGGAGGTGGAGCGGTACTGGCTGAATCGCGTCATGCTGCCAAGCGCCACTCCGGAACCGGACTACCTCAGCACAATAGTCAGCCTGGTGAAGGACGATCTGACTGCTGAAGGCATTACGAATATCACGCTGAGTGATAGCGGCGCCTTTGCACCGGTGGTCCTGAACTCAACGAACGGGCAGAATTTCGAAGGACAGCTCAACATCGACGCCAACAGCACCAATACTCTGCATGTTCAGGCATCGGGAGGCGCTGGGCAGGTTTCACGGACAATTGGAGTCTCCTTCGATATCGATGATTACAAATGGCCAATCTTCAATTACGGCATGGCAACAAAAGGTCCCATAAACTACAGTGGCAATCCCACGACGCTCGTCGCAAGTGAAAACTGGGAGGCGGATATCTATGTCGAAAGTTCAAGCAGCCTCATTGCTGTTGATATCGATGGTAATATAAACTTCGATGGCAACCTTACGATAGGCAATCCCGCTGCGAATGTTGAATTTGATGGTGATATACAAATAGCCGGGGAACACGGCGAGGATGCGGTAAACAATCATGTTACGATCGGGGAGGATGCATACGTGGAGTTCCCTGTGCCCGACACTGCCCATTTCGAGAGTTACGCAACTGGGATGCTTATCGATTCTTCGACCGATCCGAACTTTTTTGAGCAATCCGGTATAGTCCTCATAAATGCAAAAATAGCTGCCGGAACCAACCCGGATTTTAAGGGCAACGTGAATATACAGGGAATCTTGTTTATTGAATCGCCCAACACCGTCATATTCAGTGGAAACGTGGCCCTGTTTGGTATTATAGTAGGTGACGGTGATTTGGCGACTGATCCCGTTACGGACGGTCTCACCTTTTTGGGTAACTTCGCCAGCGGTTCCTATCCCCCGGGAGCTGAATTCGATGCAATCCGGCAGGAAGAAGGAACGTCGATATTGGCGCCGGGTTTTGCCGGGACGTTCGCGGGCAATTTCTCTACCGTGGAAGGTGTTGTGGCTTTGTCCGGCATGCACTTTTCCGGCAATGTATCCGCACTTATCAAAGGCACACTTATCAATTATTCCGACGACCCGATGGTTGTAGAGGGCAATCCCTCAATGATGTTTGACCGGGCAGGCAACGTCAAGATCCCCGCCGGCTTCGATACTTACAAAGTGCTGACTTACAATCCGTCCAGTTACCAGGAATTCTAACGACAAGTAATATAATACAAACAACGTCATTCAAGGTCTGGTTGTATCGAATATATCGTCCTTGAATGACGTTTTTTTTTATCCAAGCAGAACGCACTTCTCCCAATTTTCACTCCACTTTCACTCCGGCGCTCGCCCGTTAAGCTCAGATAGGTAAGGGGGAATGAACATTTCGACCGAAAATATGAGCCTACTTGGTCCGATATTTCTCTTGAGATTTCAAATGTCTGAGCCGATGCCTGCCCTTCGTTTTCGCCCGCAGCTCCTATTTTGCGGAACAGCGGGAAATCGTCTAAAGGCATTCCCGGCCTGAAAAAACTACTTTTTGCCGCATATAATTATATTTCCATCGCTATACTTATAGGGCCTTGCTTTTGGGCCAAATATTTCTTATATTTTGGTTAGCGGACAAAAGTTGTTAAAAAATCATCTAAATGGGGTTTTTCCGGGGGGGAAAAAAATGGCACATGCAAGAAAATTGTCTCATTCCAATTCCAAGCGCGTTGGCACTGTACTCATCCTGTCTATGATATTCATAGTAATATTCTCGGCCTTAGCTATTTCGATGCTTACGCTCTCCAGCACAAACGCACAACTTGCATCGAACCAGCATAAAGTCGATTATGCGCTGGCCAGCGCCGGATCCGGCCTGGAGGTGGAACGATACTGGCTGAATCGAGTCATGATGCCGAGCGCCACTCCGGAACCGGACTACCTCAGCACAATAGTCAGCCTGGTGAAGGACGATCTGATTGCTGAAGGCATTACGAATATCACGCTGAGTGATAGCGGCGCCTTTGCACCGGTGGTCCTGAACTCAACGAACGGGCAGAATTTCGAAGGACAGCTCAACATCGACGCCAACAGCACCAATACTCTGCATGTTCAGGCATCGGGAGGCGCTGGGCAGGTTTCACGGACAATTGGAGTCTCCTTCGATATCGATGATTACAAATGGCCAATCTTCAATTACGGCATGGCAACAAAAGGTCCCATAATCTACAGCGGCAATCCTACGACGCTCGTCGCAAATGAGAACTGGGAGGCGGATATCTATGTCGAAAGTTCAGGCAGCGTCATAGCTATTGATATCGATGGTAATGTAAACTTCGATGGCGACCTTACGATAGGCAATCCCGCTGCGAATGTTGACTTTGATGGTGACGTACAAATAGCCGGGGAACACGGCGAGGATGCGGTAGACAATCATGTTACGATCGGGGAGGATGCATACGTGGAGTTCCCTGTGCCCGACACTGCCCATTTCGAGACTTACGCAACCGGGATGCTTATCGATTCTTCGACCGATCCGAACTTTTTCGGGGATCCTAATAAAATTGGTACAGGTAATGCGACCCTCACCAATGCAAAGATAGTTGCCGGAACTAATCCTACTTTTTACTGCAACGTGACAATAGAGGGAATCTTGTTTATCGAATCGCCCAACGTCGTCATATTCAGTTCAAACATGGCCCTGATGGGTATTATAGTAGGTGACGGCGATTTGGCGACTGATCCCGTTACGGACAGAATCGACGTTTTGGGTAACTTCGCCAGCCTTCCCTATCCCCCGGGCGCTGAATTCGATGCAATCCGGCAGGAAGAAGGAACGTCGATAGTAGCGCCGGGTTTTGCCGGGTCGTTCGCGGGCAATTTCTCCACCGTGGAAGGTGTTATAGCTTTGTCCGGCATGCACTTTTCCGGCAATGTATCTGCCCTTGTCAAAGGCACATTTATCAATTATTCCGACGAACCAATGGTTGTAGAGGGCAATCCCTCAATGATGTTTGACCGGGCAGGCAACGTCAAGATCCCTGCCGGCTTCGATACTTACAAAGTGCTGACATACAATCCGTCCAGTTACGAGGAATTCTAACGACAGGTAATATAATACAAACAACGTCATTCAAGGTCTGGTTGCATCGAATATACCGTCCTTGAATGACGTTTTTTTTTATCCAAGCAGAACGCACTTCTCCCAACTTTCACTCCACTTTCACTCCGGCGCTCGCCCGTTAAGCTCAGATAGGTAAGGGGGAATGAACATTTCGACCGAAAATATGAGCCTACTTGGTCCGATATTTCTCTTGAGATTTCAAATGCCTGAAGAGATTGAGGCCCCTTCTTATTGACTCGAATGCAATTTCATCATCCGGGACCTCCGACGGATTCAGCAAGACCAGCTCCTGTACTTCCGTTTCGTCAAAATGCGTGGGGAATGCCTCTATGCCGGCATGGAATATCAGGTCGCAACTGCGGTAGCACACACCTTTGTATTCGTAAGTGTTCGGGAAGGACCCCAAATATTGCAGTGTTTCGACGTTTATATTCAGCTCTTCTCTTATTTCTCTTTTTATTGCTTCTTCTGCAGTTTCGTCGGGATCTGCGAATCCGCCCGGCAAATCCAGCTTCCCCTTGCCAGGCTCCTGGTTTCTCCTGATCAAGATTATCTTTCCATCGTGCTCCAATATTGCACCTCCTGCGGCGGCAACATTATGATAATAGGTGAAGGAGCAGTCCTTGCAGGTGAGCTCCTTTATCCCGTCGAAGTGCATATCCCCTGAGCCGCAGGAAGGACAATAAGTGAACAATTTCATCGTGTTTGAGCAACCCTATTGCTGTGTGTTAAACCAGTTCCAAAATTCAGCTACAACACAGACACGGACAATTGAAGTGTCTGCTGTGGATTCAGACATCAACTGGCGCCTTCACTGTCCATTATTTGGGTAAGTTTGTATTTCAGTTCCGGCAGCTTGTTTGTGGCGACGTCCCAGACTATATAGTAGTCCACTCCAAAATAACCATGAATAAGCTGGTCCCTCATGCCGGTTATTCTCTTCCATTCTATATCGCTGTGCTCGTCCTTGAAATCAGAGGGTATCTTCTTTGCCGCCTCACCAATTATCTCAATACTTCGCACAAACGACCGCTTTAAGGTTTCGTTGGCAAGAAAATCGGCTTGCTCAACGTTACAGACAGTACATTCGATATAATGTATTTCATCGAGGATGTGGCGCAGATATTCAAGCGGAAAGTGAGACATATTCCACTTCCTTCAAGACATGAGGTTCAATATAAGGACTCAATGCATCTGTTGTAACAACTTCAACTTTACGTGCGAACAATCCTTCGAGAAAAAAACACGTATCAATAAAATTGTCGTAGGTCCTTTTGTCACGGTCGAATTCCACCAATATGTCAATATCACTCTGCGATGAAGAATCGCCTCTCACAAACGACCCGAACAATCCTATCGATTTCACACCCAAAGAGCTTAACCTTGCCCTTGACTCTCGCAGCAGGCTTATAATATCCTCTCTTGTTAAATCACCATCAGGCATATACTATCATCTCCTGTACAAAGATCCTATGCAGGCAGCAAGCAACATATCTAACCAGCCAACATCCAGGTTGATCATATCTTACATCCTATAGACAGCGTAGCAAGAGGAATGTAGTATTCTTTTCCTACCCACGATGTCGACTCACCGCTCCGGCCACTTTTATCACATCAAGCATTTGCGTCACGTCGTGGACGCGGACGACAGATACCCCGGCTGCCGCACACAAAGCTACCGTTGAAGCCGTGCCGTAAATTCGCTCGGATGGATTCTCTTTGCCGGTTATTTTGCCTATAAAGCTTTTGCGGCTTGTGCCGACAAGTACGCGATAACCGGTTGCAACGAATTTGTCAATATTGTTCAAAAGCACCAGATTATGCTCCACCGTCTTGCCGAACCCGAAGCCGGGGTCGATAAAGATCAATTTTTTCGCTATGCCGAACTGCTCAGCACGTTTTGCCCGCTCTAACAGAAAATCCAAAACCTCGCCGACAACGTCGTCATATCTCGGCTGAATCTGCATAGTCGCGGGCGTGCCCAGCATGTGCATCAGTACGACTGAGACCTGTCTTTCGGCCGCCAGTCCGGCCATTCGCTCGTCGCTCAAGGCGGTAATATCGTTTATCATCCCCGCCCCGGCGTCCAGGGCCGCTATGGCAACGTCATGCTCGTGCGTGTCGATACTGACCGGTGCGCGGGTTTTTTTGGAAAGTGCCCTTATAACCGGAACTACCCTCTTGATTTGCTCCTTTGCGGACACAGCCGCAGAACCGGGACGGGTGGATTCACCGCCCACGTCGATCATTGCCGCCCCATCTTCAAGCATCTGAAGGCCATGCTCGACAGCCTTGCGGGAATCGAAGAATTCTCCGCCGTCGCTGAACGAGTCCGGCGTAACATTCAATATCCCCATCACAAGGCAGCCGGCCGAAAAATCCAGCCTCCCTCTCGGCCACTCAACAACATGTATGCCGCAATTTTCCACTTTTCCCTTTTTACTTGTTACTTGTTACTTTTTACTTCAAATCCAATCCCCGCCAGCTTCCCGGCCAAATTGGCGCTTGCGTCTTCAATTATTACCTTAGTATTCTGAAACTCCCTTCGCACAGGATAATTCTTGCGGAGACCGTCAAAAAGCCTGCCTCCTTCGTTTGGCGGACTGTCCAGAATCTGCCTCAATCCGCTGTCGTCCCGGTCAATCCTATATACCTTCTGCACTGCACTCAAAATCGCCTCACGCTCGCTTGCAACGTCCGGATTTATCGTGAACTCGGGCACTGCCGGCTCGGGCAGAAAGTCCTCGATGCCGAATTTCGGCTCAAGTGAGAAATAATCACACGCTGCACCGTATATCATAATCATGCCGGCAATCTTGCCGTCCAGCGAATAGCCGGCGATGTGCGGCGTGCCGAGATCGACCATTTGCAGCAGATCCGTATCGATATCCGGCTCGTTCTCCCAGACGTCGAGCACAACGGCCCCGAATCGCTCCGACCGTATCGCCGCTTTCAAAGCTGCGCTGTCAACCACGCCGCCGCGAGAGGCATTGACGAACACGCACCCTTTCTTAAGGGATTTGAAAAACTCTTCATTTGCCAGATGAAATGTCTTATCCGGACCTTCGAACGTCAGCGGTGTGTGAAGTGTGATGAAATCGCAGTTGAAAAGTTCCTTTAACGGCAGATACCTGGCATCCCCGGTCTGCCTTTGCAAAGGTGGGTCGTTCAGATAAACATCCATGCCCAAAGCTGCACATTTTTTCGCCACCCTGCTGCCGACGTTACCAACGCCGATAATACCTATCGATTTGCCTTCCAGATCGAGAGCGTACTTTTGCCCGATTTCGAGCAGCCCGGCAATTACATATTCAGCGGCGGAGTTGGCGTTTGAGCCAGGCGCCGATGCAAAACCGATATTGTGCCGCCGCAGAAAATCAACATCGATGTGGTCAATGCCGATAGTGGCGGTGGCAACGAATCGCACCTTGCCACCCGCCAGGAGGTCCTCACCCACCGGTGTGATGCTGCGCACTAACAGCACATCTGCCTCGGCAACAATATCCGGTGTTATTTCCCGCCCGGCCACAACCTCTACCTCGCCGATGGAAGAGAAACACTCACCGACAAACGGAATATTTGCATCCGCGATTATTTTCATCATATCGCTAAAGCTCAAATCCCGCGATTTCTGTGCCACAATCAGGGCATTTCGCGTCTTTAATATTGTTTGCGACTATTTTGTAGCCGACTCGTTCAATCACAATTTGGCCGCAATTGTAGCAAAATGTGCTCTCCGACCTGGCCCCGGGTACGTTGCCGAGATATATGTAACGCAGTCCGGCAGATTTGCCTATCTCGAAGGCCCGCTCCAAACTGCTAACGTGTGTGGAAGCTGAGTCGCGATATTTGTACTGCGGGTGAAAACGGCTGATGTGCCACGGGACATCAGGGCCGGCCTTGTCAACAATGAAGTCGGCAAGCTGCTTGAGTTCGTCGTCCGAATCGTTTTCGCCGGGCAGCAGCAGCGTCGTAATCTCAAGCCAGATATTCGTTTCCTTCGCGATGTAGCTGATCGTATCGAGCACAGGTTGCAGCCGTGCCTTGCACAATCGCCTGTAATAATCCTCGGTGAACGCCTTTAGATCGACATTTATCCCATCGAGCCAATCCCCGGCAAAATCAATCGCCTCAGGCGTCATGTAGCCGTTACTGACAAAAACGTTCGTCAGGCCGCGCTGTTTGCCCAACTTCCCGCAATCACTGCACAGCTCCATAAAAATCGTCGGCTCAGTATAAGTATAGGCGATGCTGGCGCAACGGCTGCGAATTGCGCTGTCGACTATCTGCTCCGGCGGTATTGGCTGTCCGCTGATTTGCCCGTCCTCAAACGCGGCCTGGCTTATCTGCCAATTCTGGCAGAACTCACAGCGAAAATTGCACCCCATCGTTGCTACCGAAAAGCTGCGCGAGCCAGGCTGAAAATGAAACAGCGGCTTCTTCTCGATCGGGTCAGGATTAGCCGAGCAGACCTTGTGATAGTTCAGCGAATATAATGTCCCCTCTATGTTCTTGCGCACCGCACATCGTCCCGACTTGCCCTGGTCTATCACGCACCGCCAGTTACAGAGCTTACACGCAACTTTCTTGTCCTCGCCGGAAGAAGCCTCCCACAATACGGCTCGCTTGAGATTCTCTTTTGCCGGGTTCATGTTCAGTTTTCCTGAAAATCCATTTGTACTTTTCACGAGTTACTATATCGAATGTATAGGTCAAAATCAATTTTGAAGTGTGTCCGGATGGGTTTGATTCAGGCGGGGGCATTGCGCGTTGCCGAGAAGATGACTTCCGGCACGATTGTGGTGATTCTTCCCGACCGCGGCGACAGGTACATCAGCACAACGTTGTTCCGCTCAATATGCGCCAAATGCCCCCCGTAATGTGTATTTCCAATATTCCTTGTTCGATGTTCCCTCCCATTATCGTCGCACAGCTCGGAATCTACCCGCCTTCTTAATGTCCACATTTTCTCAAGAACTTACTTTTTGGGATTTTTTGTCTACTTTTTTTTCACTTTTTTTCCATTTTTTTCTTGCGTACCTGTATCAACGCGCGTATGATTTTCATCAGCACACGGATAGAAGCGAACTTGATAAATGCGGCAAAGTGCGAGATTGCGAAAGCGGGCATAGTGCATAAACACAAGATATCTGGTGCGTCAAGTTCTGCGCGGACAAGCGCAAAATTGGGCCATCTCAGGTGAGATTGCATTCTGTCCATCACTTTGAAGGGAGGTGATCGAGATGACGTGATGACTCGGCAAATAGCGGAGAAGGCAGAGAGTCTTTTGGTGCTGAAAGAAGGCCTCTGCCGAAAAACCACCAAACGAAACATGAAAGAAAAGGGAGAATTGCCATGAAAAAGGAAAATGTGTACAAAGAAATTGCGGACGTGTGCCAAAACAGGCAAGACGCGTTCCTCGACAAACAAAACGTGGTTGGTGTGGCAACCGGCCACAAAATAATTGAAAAAGAGGACAAAGACACGGGCAAACCTTGTATAACGTTATTTGTGACACACAAAGTCGGCAGGGACGAACTGAGCAGCGAAGACATGATTGAAGAGACAACAGAGGAAGGAATCGAGACCGACGTCGTTGAAAGCGGTGAGATTTTTGCCGGCGGCAACGCCGACGTAGCCGTGCAAGAGGAGATAGGCATTGAGACTCTCAGACAGCGGATTCGCCCTGCTATGGGAGGCTTCAGTGTAGGCCACCCTAAAGTAACAGCCGGAACAATCGCGACTTGTGTCTATGATCTGAGACCGTTCCCTGGTATCCCCAGAAGATATTACATTCTCAGCAACAACCATGTATTAGCAAATTCCAACAATGCGCAGATTGGTGATCCGATCTTGCAGCCCGGTCGTTATGACGGAGGTACTATACCGGGCGACATTATTGCTCGCCTTTCGAGGTTTGTCCCTATCAGGTTTAAGACGCCAACATCTGTCCCGCTCAATTACGTTGATGCAGCAATTGCTGAAGGTCAATTCCATAATTTGAATAGGGAGATATTCTGGATTGGTTATATAAAGCAAGTCAACAGCAGGCCCACGGTTGGGACCATAGTGGAGAAAACGGGCAGAACGACCAATTTCACAACTGGTAGGATTACTGCTCTGAATGCCACCATTGATGTAAACTACGGCGGCGGGCGAGTTGCTCGTTTCGCCAGGCAGATTGTAACTACAAACATGTCTGCCGGGGGAGACTCGGGAAGCCTCGTGTGCGATACTAAGGAAGGAGCAGTGGCCCTGTTATTTGCCGGTTCCTCCAGAGTCACTATCGCCAGTCCTATCACTTATGTTCAAAGCTTTCTCGGCATCAGGTTACATCCGTGAAAAAGCAGGTGAGAAATGCAGGATTCAGACATTGAAGAAGTGATCTCAGAAATTGCAGATCGGTGGATGGCCATTGATGGAGTAAATGGAATTGCCAAAGGCAAAGAAGGCGATAAAGACTGTATCTTGGTGTTTGTCAGTAAGAATACACGAAAGATTGAGGAAACCACGCCGAGGCAATTCAAGGGTTTTCCTGTCCGGGTAATGGAAGTCGGGAACATAGGCGCCCAAGAACAGCCACAGTAGGAGATGAACCGGTCAAAACTGTTCTGAGATATGGGGTTGCTGACTTTGCTGTGCTTTGCCCGAATCAGTCTGCAGATTTCAGCGCTGCCGGCAACCCCAAAGCATTAGATATGAGTAACTGTAAGGACGCGTGCCTTGTTTATCGCTTGCGCGGGACTGGTGCCGGCTATTGCTCGAAATCGCGAGGCAGGAACTGAGCTTGCGAAACGCCTCCGCTCATGCGCAGAACTGCAAGGTCATCTTCATCAACCTGCCCGTGAATGAATTGTTGTACGACGGGGTGGGGGTGGTTACGAATGTGGTCGGCGTCGCCGTCGGCGACAATTTTGCCGTTGTGCAGCATAATGATGCGATCGGCCACCTTGTAGGCGCTTGTCATGTCGTGTGTGACGACGACCGATGTGACGCCTAATTCTCTCTGCAGTTTGAGAACAAGCTCGTTGATCACATCGGAGCGAATGGGGTCCAGCCCCGTAGTCGGCTCATCATATAGAACGACTTGAGGATTCAAGGCAATCGCCCTGGCCAATGCCACTCTTTTTCGTTGTCCGCCGGAGAGATTGGCGGGATAATAATTTTGAAAACCGTCAAGGCCCACCATCGCCAGTTTGGCCTTTACAAGGTCCTCGACTTGTCTAAAGTCAGATATTTCACAGTGTTGTCTTATTGGAAATATTATGTTTTCCGTGACGTTCAGACTGTCAAACAGCGCGCCTCCCTGAAAGAGAAAGCCGTACTGTGTGCGCACCTTGTTTAGCCGGTTTTCACTGAGGTCGTCGATCCTGCGATTCTTGAAAAAGACTCGTCCTGAATTTGGCCTGAGCAGGGCTATCAAATGTTTAATCAGGACCGTCTTACCGCATCCGCTTGGTCCGATCACGGCGGTGGTCTTGCCTTTCTCTATGGACAGAGAGATATTGTCCAGAACGACATTGTCGCCGAACTTCTTCGTAACATTTTCAATCGCAATTATGCCGTTACTGTCGTTGTTTTGTCTGCCGTCCTTGTTTTTGCCCTGTTCCACTTTCAACTATCTTCTTTCATCAAACCAGGCTCTTTAGCGGCCAAAATGTGCTGTAAATTGCTTTGAAAACCACTGCCAACGCAAAATTTAGGGCCAATATGGAAACGAAACTTGCCACAAACGCCTCTGTACATGCCTGTCCGACGCCCTGCGCGCCCTCTTTGCACGTGAAGCCTTTGTAGCAGCTAATAGCCGCTATGGCTACGCCAAAGAAAAAGCCTTTTGCGACTCCGACGGATACATCCCACAATTCCACGCCATAAGCACTGAAGCTCCAATAGGCGCGGCTGTTGATTCCATATTGAACGACGCTTATGAAGTATCCGCCGATAATGCCCATCAAGTCCGCGTAGATAATAAGTACAGGCGTCAGCAGCAGGCAGGCCAGAATGCGCGGCGCGACAAGGTATCGTATGGGATTGGTGCCCATGCTCCTGATGGCATCGATTTGTTCGGTGACGTTCATCGTGCCCAGCTCGGCGGTCAAAGCCCCCCCGACGCGCCCTGCTAACATGACAGCGGCCAGTACCGGCCCTAATTCCTTCACAACGGCAATGTTAATCAAATTACCCATGTGCTCTTCCAGACCCATAGCTGCGAGCTGGCCGTACAGTTGAACTGCCAATGTCATTCCGACAAAGGCGCCGGTAACCATGACAACCGGGACGCTGTGAACGCCGATGATATTCATTTGTGCCCATATTAGCGGATACGTGGGCGGGCTAAAGCAGGTTCTTAAGGACGCAATCATCGACTGCCAGACGAATCTTGCGAACCGTCCCATATTGTTTACCCCCCCTATCGCTTTGGCTCCTACAACTCCAATCATAGTATTCTGCTCCTAACCCAAAACCTGGGATCCACGACCCAGTTTCAATACTAAATGGTCAGTAGTGGATAGTCAATCGTCAATTGTCGGTTTAACAGCCTCTTCGGCCCGTCGCGGCAGATATGCCGGCCGACAATAATGTCCAAAAAAATACTCTTTCTTATAAAACCGCTGCCCTGATATGTCGATAATCCTCAAAATGGAACGAATAGAGTGTGCTTATAGGACATCGTGAGTTGCTGCTGTAGAAACTGTTTTCAAGCGTTAGGACTGTTGACCGGTTCTCCGGGAACTCTGCGAGAATTGGTCAAGAGTAGTGCTCAGTTGTGAGTTTGCACAAAGTAAGCGCTGGTTTGTGTGAGATATGAATTGCACTGTGTCACTGTAGCTTTGAGAAGAAACCGTCGCGCGAGTATGTGACAGGTTCACAGGGCAATCAAAAGATGGATATGAAAAGCACAATCAAAAAGAATGTCTTGGCGGCAATATTTGTCGCAATTGTTGTCGGTGTCTTCTGGCTGGCACAAAAGAAACTGACAAATGACGTTCCGCTCTCTGCTCTGATCGCCGTGACGGCGGCAGTCGTTCTGACATATTTTTACTACAGGTATGTGTACGAGGTCCCAATAGAAATAGAAACGGCTCCGGTCAAAGACGCTACACTTGAGGCAAGAGAACTCCGCGCAAAGTACAAACGGCTTGAAGAAAAGATGAAGAAGCTTACCGGTGAATTGTCAGTAGCCAAACTGAAACTCGATACGGAAATTGCAGAGCGCCCGCTGGACCAGAAAGAATTGCAGCAGCGTCTTAAACATCTCAATTGCCTGTACGGGCTCTCCAAGATTGTCAACCGCCAGGAAATCGCACTCGAGCATATCTTCCAGGAAACGGTTCACTTGATTCGCAACGCCTACAAGTATCCCACTGCGATGTGCGTAAGAATCACTTTTGACGGCCTACGCTATACGACGGACAACTTCAAGAAAAGTGAGCTGAGCAGGAATATACTTATTAAAGCGCACGGAGAAAACGTGGGCGCCATCGAGGTTTATCACCTTGGAGGAAAGGTCAGGAATGGCGAAGAATTATTCCTCAAGGAGGAGGATGATTTGCTGCACGCGGTGGCGGAATGGCTGGGCAGTATCGCAGAACGCAAGAAAGCCGAAGAACAGCTGCAACTGTTTCGAAATCTGATAGAAGGGTCAAACGACTGCATCTTTGCCGTGGAGCCCAGGTGGGGTCGGTTCCTGGACGCGAACAACCGGGCCTGCGACAGCCTCGGATACACGCGAAAAGAATTGCTCAACATGATGACCATTAAGGACATCGAAGAGTCTATGCCGGATGATTCATCCTGGCAAAAGCAGACGAATGCGCTCAAGAGCAAAAACGACATCATTAAACAAGGCCGGTACAAGCGCAAGAATGGAACAAAATTCTACGTGGAGACCAGTCTCAAGCTTGTAACAGAAGAGAAACAAGACTACATAATAGCGATTGCCCGGGACATCACTGAGCGCAAGGCCGCGGATGCCAAACTCAAAACTGCCCAGGAGAAACTGCTCGAGACGGCACGCGAAGTGGGTATGGCTGAGGTCGCTACCGGCGTACTGCATAATGTAGGCAATGTGCTCAATAGTGTCAGTGTCACCGCTGGGTCGGTTCAGAAAAGGGTGCGTAGTTCAAAAATCTCCTACCTTTCCGACGTTGTAAACCTGCTCGAAGAGCACGCAGACGAGCTGGGTACGTTCATGACGGTCGAAGAACGAGGCAAGAAACTGCCTGCTTTTTTGGCTAACCTGTCCAAAGAGTTGGTCGAGGAACAAGAACGCTGCCTCGAATCGCTGGAGGCGCTGACCAAACACGTTCAGCACGTGGGCGACATTATCCAGCTCCAGCAATCGCACAGTAAAGCCAAAGGCTTGATCGAGCCAACGTCGATCGCCGAGCTGGTGGAAGATGCGCTTCAGATAAATGCCGAGACAACAGCACGAAATAATATCCAAATCAAACGCGATATAGCAAACCTGCCGACCATTCTGCTCGACCGGCATAAGGTCCTGCAGATTCTGACCAATCTGATCAGCAATGCAATATACGCCTTGTCCGGGAGCAGTCAAGATGACAAGATCCTTGCAATACACGTGAAAGAACAAAAAAGCGGGCAGCTACGGATCGATGTCTGTGACAACGGCGTCGGAATCTCCAAAGAGAACTTAACGCGGATATTCGAGCACGGTTTCACAACCAAGAAAAAGGGGCATGGATTCGGATTGCACAGCATAGCCCTGTCTACTAACGAATTGAACGGATCGATAACACCCCACAGTGACGGCCCCGGCAAGGGCGCCGTGTTCACTGTTGAATTACCCTTTGAAATACAGGAGACTGTAAAATGAGCAACATCGACAAAGAGACGATTCACCGCATTCTGATAGTCGACGACAATCCCAACATTCACAAGGACTTCCAAACAATTCTCGTCGAAGAGGAAGAGAGCATGGACTTGAGCGTGCTTAGGAGCGAGGTCTTTGGCGACAAGGCTTCCGGTGATGCAGCTCGGAGCATATATGAACTTGACTTCGCGTCTCAAGGAAAAGAGGGATGCGAGAAGATCGATCAGGCGCGCTTAAATGGCCGTCCGTATGAACTGGCTTTTGTTGATATGCGCATGCCTCCGGGCTGGGACGGTCTTAAGACCATAGAGCATATATGGAAGATCGATCCCAACGTTCAGATTGTCATCTGCACGGCCTATTCAGATTATTCCTGGGGAGAAATAACCGAACGGCTCGGAAAATCGGAGAACCTACTGATTCTGAAAAAGCCCTTCGATAGCGCTGAGGTGGCGCAGCTTGCCAGTGCGCTGACGGAAAAGTGGGTTCTGGCCAGGCAGGCGTCCCTGAAGACCGAACAGTTGGAGCGCATGGTCGAAGAGCGAACGAATGAGCTGGCAGGAACCAATGATCAGCTCAAAGAAGAGATCGCCGAGAGGCAGGAGGCTCAACAGAGGCAAACCGAGCTTATCAAGAAGGTCGATAACATAAACAAGGAGTTGAAGGATTTCGCGTCGATAGTCTCGCACGATTTGAAAGCGCCGTTGCGCGGAATCAAGAGCCTGGCCAGTTGGATATCAGACGACTGTTCGGACAAGCTCAGCGAGCAGGCCAATGAGCAAATAAACTTGCTCCTGGATCGCGTGAAACGAATGCACAACCTCATTGACGGTGTTCTTCAGTATTCGAGAGTCGGCCGAACGGAAGAAAGACCCCTCGAGGTCAATCTTGAAAGCTTCATCCCCGAAGCTATTGATATGCTTGCTCCGCCCAAAAACATTAAAATCACAATCGAGGACAAGATGCCCGTGATTAATTGTGAGGAAACTCACATCATGCAATTGTTCCAGAATCTGCTGAGCAACGCCATAAGATATATGGATAAGCCGAAGGGGTGGATAAAAGTCGGGTGCGTCGAGGATGGTGACTTCTGGAAATTCAGCATCGCCGATAACGGGCCCGGCATTGAAAAGAAACACTTCGAGAAGATTTTTACAATGTTCCACACACTGCCGTCAAATGAAGAGTCTGAAGGCACAGGCGTCGGTCTTACGGTGGCGAAGAAGCTCGTGGAGTTGCATGGTGGCAGTATCTGGGTGGAATCGAAAGTCGGCGAAGGGAGCATATTCTCCTTTACGCTGCCAAAACAAGAAACGAGAGCTCGCGATGCAAAACTCGAAGCCAATATTGCTCGTTGAAGACGATATCGTGGATGTCATGACGATCAGGCGCGCCATGAGGGATCTGGAGATCACGAGAGAGCTGGTTCCCACGGGCGATGGCGAGGAAGCACTCGCATATTTAAAAAACGAGGATAACGCCAAACCGTGTGTCATCCTGCTGGACTTGAATATGCCGAAGATGAACGGCACGGAATTTCTTAGAACCGTTAAGGCGGACAATATGTTGAAGAAAATTCCCGTTGTTGTGCTCACTACGTCCAACTCAGAGCGGGATATCGTCAGAAGTTTTGAACTTGGCGCCGCCGGTTATATGGTTAAGTCCGTTGATTACAAGAAGTTCATGGAAATAATCAGAACAATTGACCTGTACTGGACCCTAAGCAAATTGCCGTCCAATGGAGAATAGGATCATGGACAGTGTAAGATACAAGATTTTGCTAATCGAGGACAATGAGCTCGATCAGATAGAGTTCAAGCGTCTTGTGAAAAACAACGCCCTCCCGTACGATTGTACGATATCCGGCTCTATGTCCGAGGCCAGGCGCGTATTGGGCACAGACCTATTTGACATCATAATAACGGACCACTCGCTCGGTGACGGCACGGCACTTGAAGTCCTTGATCTTGCCGGAGATACGCCCGTTATAGTAGTTACCGGAGCAGGCGATGAGGAAACAGCAATCAAAGCCTGGAAAGGCGGCGCTTACGATTATCTGGTTAAAGATGTAAACCAGAATTACCTTAAAGCTATTCCGCTAATTGTCGAAAATGCCATCAGACACAACATGATGGAGAAGAAGCTTCAATTACTCTTAAGCAAAGTACCGCCCAATGGAGAATAGGATCATGGACAATGTAAGATACAAGGTTTTGCTAATCGAGGACAATGAGCTCGATCAGATGGATTTCAAGCGTCTTGTGGAAAACAACGCCCTCCCGTACGATTATACGATATCCAGCTCTATGTCCGAGGCCAGGCGCGTGTTGGGCACAGACCAATTTGACATCATAATAACGGACCACTCGCTCGGGGACGGCACGGCACTTGAAGTCCTTGATCTTGCCGGAGATACGCCCGTAGTAGTAGTTACCGGAGCCGGCGATGAGGAAACAGCAATCAAAGCCTGGGAGGCCGGCGCTTACGATTATCTGGTTAAAGATGTAAACCAGCATTACCTTAAAGCTATTCCGATAACTGTCGAGAATGCCATCAGATACAAAAAGATGGAGAAGAAGCTTCAATTGCTCTTAAGCAAAGTGCCGCCCAATGGAGAATAGAATCATGGACAATGTAAGATACAAGATTTTGCTAATCGAGGACAATAAGCTCGATCAGATGGCTTTCAAGCGTTTTGTGGAAAGCAACGCCATCCCGTACGATTGTACGATATCCGGCTCTGTGTCCGAGGCCAGGCACGTGTTGGGCACAGACCAATTTGACATCATAATATCGGATCACTCGCTCGGGGACGGCACGGCACTTGATATCCTTGATCTTGCCGGGAATACGCCCGTGATAGTAGTCACCGGAGCCGGCGATGAGGAAACAGCAGTTAAAACATGGAAAGCCGGCGCTTACGATTATCTGGTTAAAGATATAGACCAGAATTACCTTAAAGCTATTCCGATAACTGTCGAGAATGCCATCAGACACGACATGATGGAGAAGAAGCTTCGATTGCTCTCCGGAGCTGTCATGAGCACCGAAGACAGCGTCTATATTACTGACATGCAGGGCACGATCATCTTCGTCAACAAGGCATTCTGCCAAACTTACGGCTACAAAGAGGAGGAGATCGTTGGTGAAAACGGCAACATTCTCTGGATAGGGAAACAGCAGAGTCAGAACACGAGAAGTGTTTTCCAAACAAAAACCGTCGGAAGCAGTTGGGAGGTGGGCTTTTATCACAGACGAAAAAACAATGGCGTGTTTCCGGTTTCCCTTTCGAGATCGAACATCAAAGACCCGAACGGAAATGACGTGGCGATCGTCGGAGTGGCCCGCGATATTACCGAACGCATCTTCATGGAGGATGAAATCAGAAGTGCAAGCCAGAAACTGAAGAAGAAAAACGAGATCCATAATGAAGTTGCCATCATGGTGGGTGAAGCGATGCAGAGATTGCTGGCTGAGGGCAACATCGAGGCGGTCAAGAGGGTAGCCGATGACTATCTGGACGCATCGAAGATCGATGCCGAAAAAATGGAACTCGATCCTCAGAAGTTTGATCTTGTATCGCTGGTCTCACAGGCTATGGAGGCTTCCTCACCGATGGCAAGCGAAAAGAACATCGAACTGAAGAACCTCACGCCTGACGGCGAGTTTATAGTAAAAGCCGATCACGACCGGATGGCACAGGTGCTGATCAATCTTCTCAGCAGAGGGATAAAGTTCTCTTCTGCAAACGGTCATGTCAGCATACGAGTCAAGGACACCGGCGATGAACTCACGGTAGAGATAGAGGATGACGGCCCGCCGCTGGATTGCAATAAAATCCACAGGATTGTCAATCGCTCCGACTGGATCAAAGAGCAGTTCCATGCCGGCCGAGAGGACCTGGCCCTGGGTTTGAGAATAGCCAAAGATCTGGTAGAAATGCACGGCGGCCGAATGTGGGCTGAAAGCTCGGACGGCAAACATAACGTTCTTTGCTTTACAGTGCCGAAGTCGTGCGTTCAGCGGCAAGTTGCTGCGGAAATCTCCTCAGCGGACGCGGGCTAACGTTTCCCGGCGAGCCTTGCCGGAGAGCGATGCAAGAAGCCTCACCAGACGCAGTAACACCCTCGTTCACTTAGATTCGCAACGCGATATCCGTCCGCGCAGCCTGCACACGACCTCTTTGAACCAGTGAGTTGTAGCCGCCGGAAAAACTTGTCTTGACAGCAGCGCGATCAGAGGCTTAAATTAGGATTTGCGATATGTCGTGTTGGGCATAACCATATAGAGTATCAGGGGGCAAACACAGATGGACGGGAAGGAACAATTAGTTGAGGCTATTCTCGAAACCGCCAATGGCGGACAAGACCCGGACGGCAAAAAGATACTGACGTGCAGCGAGGCCTTCGAATTGGCGAAAAAATTCGAGACGGAAGTTGCTGAGATCGGGCGCATCTGTAACCAGCACGACATAAAGATCTGCAAATGTCAACTCGGCTTTTTTTAGATGAGCAAAGCGGCAAAGATTACTCTGGTCGTTCTGGCCCTGGTTGTCTTGTACACAGCCGGATTTATTATGCACAGCGCACGGCTCGCTACTGTTTCGGATTACGATTCACAGAAGTTGATCGTTTTTCATGCCGGAAGCCTGGCGGTTCCCTTCAAACAAATATGCGAGGAATTCAAACGGCGCCATCCCGGCGTAAAAGTCATTCGCGAAGTAGCGGGAAGCAGGGAATGTGCCCGCAAAATCACGGATTTGCACAAACCCTGCGACATCCTGGCCTCCGCCGACTACGCTGTCATAGACACCCTGCTAATACCTGAACATGCCGATTGGAATATTCGGTTTGCAGACAATGAGATGGTAATCGCATTTCGAGAAGGCTCGCGCGACTCCGGTCGAATCGCCATGGACAATTGGTATGACATTCTGAGGCGGGACGATATTACTTTCGGCAGGTCCGATCCGAATGCCGATCCCTGCGGTTATCGAACTGTGCTCACGGCAATGCTTGCAGAAAAACTCTACGAAATACCGGGCCTGGCGGATGAGATACTGGCGAAAGACAGGAAGTATATCCGCCCAATGGCGGCGGACCTGTTGGCTCTGCTGGAGCTTGGCGAACTGGATTACGTTTTCACGTATCGGTCTGTCGCCAAACAGCACGGACTAAAGTTCATAACGCTGCCCGACAAGATCAACTTCAAGAAGGCCGAGTTGGCCGAGTTTTATAAGAATGCCTCTATTCAACTGACGGGGAAAAAAAGGGGGACCTTCATCACGCATGTCGGCGAGCCAATAGTTTACGGCGTGACAATTCCAAAGGACGCACCGAACGGGGAGCTTGCGGCGGTGTTTTTGGCTTTCTTACTCGACTCAAACGAGGGCGGAGCGATTCTCGAACAGAACGGGCAAACTTTGGCAGTCCCGTCGCCTACGGACACTTTTGAGAAGCTGCCTGAGTCTTTGAAGGTCTTTGCCCTTCCAATGAGCCGGGAGGGTGAGGGGTGAGGTCTTTGCACGCAGCAAAAACAGATACGCTTTCGTTGCTGTTTGCCGCCCTTGGCGGAGTGGTGCTCTTGTTTATCATAGCTCCTCTGATCAGTTTGTGTGTGAGCTGTTCGTTGCCGGAGCTTACCGAGACGGCAAGAGAGGCTGAAGTTCGAGCCAGCATCTGGCTTACTTTGTGGACCTCGATGGCGGCAACACTTCTGTTCGGCATCGCCGCCATTCCTTTCTCCTACCTGCTGGCACGGAAGAATTTTCCGCTCAAGGGCCTTGTCTCAGGCATTATCGACGTGCCCATCGTCATACCGCATTCGGCCGCGGGGATAGCTTTGTTGAGTGTCGTCTCTCGCGGCTCATTCCTGGGACAAGCGGCGGACAAGGTGGGCATCAGCTTTGTAGGAAGCAGCCTGGGGATCATGCTGGCGATGGCGTTTGTGAGTATTCCTTTTCTTGTCAATTCCGCCCGGGACGGTTTTCAGGCGGTCCCTGAACGTCTTGAGAAAGCCGCACTGAGTTTGGGGGCAAGTCCGCTGAGGGTATTTCTGACCGTCTCGGTTCCCTTAGCCGCCAGGCCGATCCTGTCCGGCATGATTCTGATGTGGGCGCGTGGTATGAGTGAATTTGGTGCCGTACTGATTATTGCATATCATCCTATGGTCACACCTGTGCTGATATTTGAGCGCTTCAGTACTTTCGGCCTCAAATATGCGCAGACAGTTGCCGTTCTTTTCATAGCAGTCTGCCTGGTATTCTTTGTGGTGTTGAGGCTGCTGGCCGGGGGCAAAAAAGATGCTCAGCGTTAAGCAGATTTCCAAAACTTATCCGGGCTTCGGCATAGAGAACGTATCGTTCGATGTGCAGCCGGGCGAGTATTTCGTCCTGTTGGGCCGGACAGGTGTGGGCAAGAGTGTATTGCTCGAAATCATAGCCGGCCTGACACAGCCGGATTCAGGCTGCGTATTTCTCGACGGAGCTGAAATCACGCATGAGAAGATACAGAAGCGAAAAACCAGTTTGGTGTTTCAGAATAGTGCGCTTTTTCCGCACATGACCGTTTACGACAACATTGCGTATCCCCTCAGCGGGTGGGGAAAAACCAAGTCCCAAATCCGCGAGCGGGTAACTGAGCTTGCCGAAGATTTTGCAATCAGCCACCTTCTCACCGCTCGCCCGCAAACACTTTCGGGCGGGGAATCTCAGCGAGTTTCTCTGGCGCGGGCGGTGGCAAGCGAGCCGAGATGTCTGCTGCTGGATGAGCCTTTATCCTCGTTGGATGCAACATCTCGGTCGGATATACGCGCTCTCTTGCGTAAGATCAGCGCCCGCGGCCGGGTGATACTGCATGTGACCCATGATTATACCGAGGCGGTTTCCCTGAGCACGCACATAGCAGTTATGGAAGACGGGGGAATCGCTCAGGTGGGGACCGTTGAGGAGATTTTTCAACACCCGAAATCTGAATTCATCGCGCGCTTTGTCGGCATCAGAAACTTCTTCAGAGGGAAATTGGAAGCCTCGGACGCTGCAGAAGCAAGCCTGAGACATTTCACGACCGACGGTTTGAGTTTTTCAGTCCTCACCGAAAGCTCCGCCGGCCCGGGATGTATTATGGTCAGAAGTGAGGACGTAACGCTCTACAACGCAGCCAGACCAACGAGCGCTCGCAATAACTTTGAAGGGTCAATCGTAGATATTGCCCCGGCCGGCGGTGGAGTTGAGGTAATTGTTGATATCGGCGTGAGCAAGCCGGTGGAAGTTGCGGCTTTAGTAACATCCGAGGCTGTCAGCGCGCTGAAACTTCGTTCCGGCAAGAAGGTATGGGTGAGTTTCAAAGCTGCGGCTGCGAGGTTCATTGAGGAATGAAATGATTAAACTCGATGGAATGTTGATGATAGGTTCTGCCGGAGCCAACGTGGGCAAAACTGAGCTGGCCTGCGCGATTCTCAGGAAATTCGGCAACAAGAGCGAGGATATAGTAGGAATCAAGGTCACAACCATAAAAGAGAAAGATGGGCAATGTCCTCGCGGCGGCGAAGGCTGCGGGGTCTGCTCCTCGCTGGAAGGGGTGTACTGCATTACCGAAGAAACCGACCGCACTTCGGGTAAAGATACGGCGAGACTTCTTGCCGCGGGCGCGAGGCGGGTCTTCTGGGTACGCGTTCTAAAAACACATCTGGAAGACGGATTAGCCTCCCTTCTGGAGATAATCGGGCCTGGCGTAACTTCGATTTGCGAGTCAAACTCACTGCGCCACGTCGTCGAGCCGGGGCTGTTTCTCATGGCCCACAGGAAAGCCGCAGAGAATTGGAAAGAGTCGGCCCGGCAGGTAAAGAAATACGCGGACAGAATTGTGGTTTCGGACGGCAGCAGCTTCGACCTTGATATTGACCGGATAAAACTGGAAGACGGCAAGTGGATACTGAGGGCGCAGGCGACAGCAATAGTAATGGCGGGGGGAAACAGCCTTCGGATGGGTACCGACAAGGGTATGCTGCCGATTGAAGATCGGCCGATGATCGAGGTAATATGCGAGCAGCTTGGCGGCCGCTTCGAGCAGGTACTCATAAGTGCCGACGACGTAGATAAATTCGCATTTCTCGGTTGTGAGATTGTCCCGGACAAATCGCCGGGGCACGGACCCTTGATGGGGATAGCTTCGGCCCTGCAAGCCTCGGCCAACGAGCTGAATTTTGTGATCGCCTGTGATATTCCACGTATCGATCGCGGCTTCATCCGCAGAATGCTCGCCGAAGCAACCGGCAGCAAAGCCGATATTGTCGTTCCAGTCACCGGCGACGGAAAATACGAGCCGCTCTTTGCGATCTATCGAAAGAGTGCCATCGAAGCAATAAATAAGGTTCTGTCGGCCGGGAGCCGGAAAATAACCGATGTATTTGCCCTGTGCCAGGTCAGCTACGTTGAACTGGGTGATGCAGAATGGCTCGTAAACTTGAACACGATGGATGAATACGAGAGATTTCGTAAGAGAACGCAGGCAGGAGAGTAACGGTGGCAGCAATCAGTTTCGGATCGATTTGGCAGGTAATAGAGAATAATGGCTCACGAAGGTCTTTGGGAACAGCTTGATGGGCTTGACGGCGCCGAGACGGCGCGGCGAGCGAAATGCCAATATGTGCAAGAGCCGGAGCGGTATGTAGTTACGATGCTGACTGCTGAATACGTGGTTGATCTTTCGGGTCGGAGCATTCTTGTCGTTCCGTCAGAGCGGCCGGCGGTTTTTCTCGAACAGCTCTGTATCCTTGCCTACCTGATAAACGCCAGGGATATGCCGCCGGTCGGCAAGCTCGTTAACGGACTGGCCTTGCCGGGCGGGCAGTTTTTCTTTCGAGGTGTACACAACCTGCCCAACTCGAAATTGGAAGAAACGTTCGGTGACCGTCCCGAAGTTTTGCTTCAGGTTTCAGCGCAGTTTGGCGCCAAAGGCTGCGAATTCGGAGATGCGTCGATTGAGTTGAACGTTTTGCCTCGCGTGCCGTTGACAATGGTGGTTTGGCGCCGATGTGAGGAATTTGAGGCCAGAGCGTCAATACTATTCGACAAGGGCGTCGCCGATCAGTTGGCGTTGGATGCACTGTTAGCGGCTGTAAACCTGGCCGTAAAGGCATTGACAGAGGCTGCTGCTGAGATTTTTTGAATTCTACGGCGCGGCGTCTGAAATATTCCGGACAAAGGCTTGACAATATTTCGACAAGGTGCTAACATACTTGTTTTGTCATAATTGGAACCTATGTCTTTGCGCCTGGGGGTGCTGAGAGATCATTTTGAGAGGTTATTTTTCATGCCTGTGTTGCAGGGTGTAAAAATTGCAATAGGCGGCAAGGGAGGAGTTGGAAAGACGACGGTATGTGCTATCTTGGCGCAACTGTTTACCGAGAGTGGGTACGATGTTCTGGCCATTGACGCCGATCCGGATGTCAACCTTGCCTCGGCGTTCGGCATACCGCACGAGCAAAGTCCTGAGCCGCTTATCAAGATGAAGGAGCTTATCGCCGAGCGTACCGGCAGCGGAAGAGACACACTTGGGGCCTACTTCAAGCTCAATCCGAAGGTCAGCGATGTGCCGGAAGAATACTGGCTCGAAGCGAACGACTTGAAACTGCTGGTTTTAGGGGCGATTACCCAGGCCGGGGCGGGTTGCGCGTGTCCGGAAGGGGCATTCCTCAAGGCACTGCTCACGCACACCATCTTGCAGCGTAAGGAAGTTGTGATGGTCGATCTGGCTGCCGGCGTGGAATTTATGGGCAGAGCGAGCGTTCAGGGTATCGACGCACTTGTGTTGGTCGTAGAGCCTGGAGGAAGGAGCATTGAGACGGCTAATAATATGGCGAAAATGGCCAAAAAACTGGGGATTGGATGCGTTGGAGTGATTGTCAACAAGATCACGGAAGACTCTCAGATCGAGCTGGTCAAGTCTCAATTGGATGACGTCGTTTTATTGGGGGCCCTCAAATATAGTCCGGGCTTGCAGCAAGCGGATCTCAAACGTGAGCCGGTGTTTGGGGCCGATGCAGAGGTTACCGAGGAGCTTAAACGGGCTGAAAATCGACTGGCGGAGCTTATCGCGACAGTTAGGAAAAACGACGATTGACAGCATATTAGATTTCCATTATGTAAATGGCCGAACTTATCAATATTTTAGCATGTACACATAGCTGTTAAAGTTCAATATGGGGAGTTTTTATGGATGCAAAGGAACGTAGTTCTGACAAAGCAGCACAGGAAATGATAGAACGTATGGCCAAAGCCGGGCAGCAGAATGCCTGGGATCGCCTTGACTTACAAAAGCCGCAATGCGGCTTCGGCAAACAAGGGGTATGCTGCCGAATTTGTGCGATGGGACCCTGCCGGATAACCAAGAAGGCAAAGCTGGGTGTTTGCGGCGCCGATGTCGATACGATCGTGGCCCGGAATTTTCTGCGGGCCATCGCCGCCGGTGTAGCCGCGCACAGCGATCACGGCCGAACGGTCGCCGAAGTGTTTATTGCGACCGCCAGGGGTGAGGCTGCCGATTATAAGCTCAAGGACACTACCAAGCTGTTCAAGCTGGCCGAGGAAATGGGTGTGGAGACCAAGGATCGCTCGGTCAATGAGATCGGCGTGGATGTTGGGCTTATCGCTCTGGGGGAGTTCGGCAAACCGGAAGGGACGCAGCTAATGGCGCGCCGGGCCCCGGCATCGCGTCAGGAAATCTGGAACAAGCTTGGAGTCACACCTCGCGCTGTGGACCGGGAGGTTACCGAGTCGCTGCACCGAAGCACGATGGGTGTGGACCAGGACTACAAGAACATCCTCAACCACGCCAGCCGGGTTGCGCTGGCCGACGGTTGGGGCGGGGCAATGCTCGCTACCGAGTTGCAGGATGTTCTTTTCGGCACGCCCTACCCGGGGCGCGGCGAAGTGAACATGGGCGTGCTCAAGAAAGATGAGGTCAACATCATCGTTCACGGGCACGAGCCGATCCTGTCGGAGATGATAGCGGCGGCGTCCCAGGACGACGAATTGCTGGGCGAAGCGAAGAAGGTCGGAGCCAATGGAATAACCGTTGCCGGAACGTGCTGCACCGCCAACGAACTACTGATGCGGCATGGCATACCTATCGCGGGCAACTTCCTCAACCAGGAATTGGTCATTGCCACCGGCGCGATAGAGTTGATGGCGGTTGACGTCCAATGCGTCATGCAGGGATTGTCAACCGTGGCGAGCTGCTACCACACGAAATTGGTTACTACCGCCGACAAGGCCAAAATGTCCGGCATCGAGCATGTCACAATAGATGAAAGGGATGCGCTCAATACCGCCAAGAAACTGGTCAGGATGGCTATCGACAACTATAAAAACCGTGGCGATGTCTATATTCCCAAGGACAAGAAAGCAGCAGTGGGCGGTTTCAGCTTCGAGTCCATCAATTATATGTTAGGCGGGAGTTTTCGGTCCAGTTTCAGGCCGCTAAATGACAATATCATTAACGGCAGGATCCGCGGCATCGTGGGCGTAGTCGGTTGCACTAACCCGAAAATGCCGCAGGACTTGACGCACACAACTCTTACGCGTGAATTGATTAAGAGAGACATCCTCGTGCTGACCACCGGGTGCGCAACGATCGCGTGCGCCAAGCAGGGCCTGACGAATCCAAAGGAAGCTCTGGAATTAGCCGGTCCCGGCTTGAGAGAAGTCTGTGAAGCCGTAGGAATCGCGCCTGTGTTGGCGTGCGGCAGTTGCGTGGACAATACGCGATTGTTGGTCTCATGCAGTGAGTTGGTCCGCGAAGGCGGCCTTGGGAACGATATGTCCGAGCTGCCCGTGGCCGGTGTTTGCCTGGAATCGGTTAGTGAGAAGGCCCTGGCTATCGGTCAGTATTTCGTCGCAAGCGGCGCTCTGGTTGTTTTTGCCGAAGAGGTGATGCCGATATTGGGCAGCGAGAACGTGAGCGATTATCTGTTCAATGGAATTGAAAAGGACCTCGGCGGGCACTGGGCAATTGAATCCGACCCGGTCAAAGCTGCCGAGATGATAATTGAACATATCGAAGGCAAACGCGATGCTCTGGGAATCAACAAGGAAGCCGAACGCAAACTCTACGACATGGAGGACCGGCGGGCGTTGACCGTGGAGTGAGCATCAAATGGCGAGCAGGTTTACGCGATTTAGAATTCGGATTTCGAGTTTCGATGTCCTGAGTGGTACAAGATACGAAAGGTAAGTTTATGTCGAAAATCATTGCATCAGCGGCCATACGCGGCGCACATAAAATAGCCGGGCAGGCTGACGAGATTTTAACAAAGGCAATCAAGGAAAAAGGCGAAGATTGTCAGGTTCAATTCCCCAACACAGGTTATTACATTCCAATCATCTATTCCATGACCGGCAGAGCAGTCGAGAAGTTGGCTGATTTCAAAGAGGTCATGCGGGAGATCGAGGGCCTGCTGCCCCCAATGGTTGACGATGATCTGTGGGTGCCCTACCTGGGTCATACCCTGGATGCAGGCATGGCAACGCTCTTTGCCGAAGAGATTATTGAGGCGTGTAAATATCTGATCGGACCCAATCCTGTGGACGATATCTGGCTCGGAGCCGCCGACGACATTATCATGCGCGAACGCGGCATCCAGTTTGTGGACGGGACAGCACCCGGATTCGCGGCAATCGCCGGCGCCGCTCCGGACGTGGAAACTGCGGTAGAGATTGCCCGCAAACTACAGGAACGTTGCCTGTATGTGTTTATGTCGGCCCACAGCGACGGCACCACTTTTGCCGAGCAACTCGTCGAGGGCGGCGTGCAGTTAGGCTGGGAAACGCGATTAGTCCCCTTTGGGCGGGAAATCACTTCGGCTATATATTCGCTCGGTTTTGCCAGCCGGGCGGCGCTTAGTTTCGGCGGCGTTCAGCCAGGCGATTTCAGGCGAAACCTGCTCTACAACAAGAACAGAATATTCGCCTTCGTTATGGCCCTGGGCGAGGTGACCGATGAATGGTACGCCACGGCTGCGGGCGCTATTAACTATGGCTTTCCCACCATCGCCGACTCCGACATCCCGGAGATTCTCCCGACCGGTATATGCACCTACGAGCACGTGGTCTCGCAAATTCCGCATGACCAGATCGTCGAAAAGGCCGTCGAGGTTCGCGGCCTGAAGGTCAAGATTACAGAAATACCGATCCCGATCTCTGTTAGCCCCGCCTTTGAGGGCGAGCGTATCCGCAAGGACGATATGCAGTGCGAGTTTGGCGGACAGAGGACGCCCGCCTTCGAGTGGCTTCGGATGCGGGACATCGGCGACGTCGAAGACGCCAAAGTCGAAGTGGTCGGGCCTGACATCGATACGCTTGAGGTCGGAGGAAAGCTGCCGTTAGGGATTTTGATCGAAGTGGCCGGAAGGAAGATGCAGTCCGACTTCGAGCCGGTGCTGGAACGGCAGGTCCATACGTTCATCAACGAGGCGCAGGGGCTGTGGCACATGGGCCAGCGAGACATCAACTGGGTGAGAATCAGCAAGGATGCGGCCAAAGCCGGGTTTACATTTGAGCATATCGGCAAACTTCTGCACGCGAAATATCACGATGACTATTCGAGCATCGTGGACAAGGTACAGATCAAGATAATTACAGAGGAAAAGCAGGTTGTGGCCTTGCGAGAGCAGGCCCAGGTTGTGTACGCCGAGCGCGATGCTCGATTGGAAGGCATGAAGGATGAAGACATTGAGACTTTTTACTCCTGCACGCTTTGCCAGAGTTTCGCTCCGAACCACATTTGCGTAGTCTCTCCGGAGCGGCCCGGTTTATGCGGCGCCTATAGCTGGCTGGACTGCCGGGCGGCCTACGAAATAACTCCTTCGGGGCCGAATCAGCCTATCTCCAAGGGCACTTCGGTCGAGCCGACCGTCGGCCAGTGGGACAAGGTAAACGCGTTCGTCCTGAAATCCAGCGGCGGCAATATCGAGCGAATGAGCCAGTACAGCATGATCACCGATCCGATGACGTCCTGCGGCTGTTTCGAGTGTATCGCTGCGGTGCTGCCGTCCACGGGCGGGATAATGATTGTCAACAGAGAGTATCCCGAGATGACGCCTTGCGGGATGAAGTTTTCCACGCTCGCCGGGACGGTCGGCGGCGGACAGCAAACGCCCGGGTTCATCGGCCACTCGAAGCACTACATAAATTCCAGGAAATTCATTGCCGCTGAAGGCGGGATCGGACGTATCGTATGGATGCCGACGATGCTCAAGGAAGAGATCAAAGACTCATTTGCTAAGAGAGCCGAGGAATTCGGGCTCGGCGGCGAAGATTTTCTTGCCAGGATCGCGGACGAGACTACGGCGACAACGGAAGAGGAAGTCCTGGAATTCATCACGAAAAACGAACATCCGGCAATAGCTTTGGAACCGATGTTTTAGAGAGCATTCGGTGTGTCTTGCGGCCATTGACGTGAGACACGAAATACGAGAGAAGGAAATACCAATAACGTGAGGAAATTATGGCACTGACAGGATTGGACATTTTCAAACTCCTACCAAAAACCAACTGCAAGAAATGTGGTATGCCTACTTGTCTGGCTTTCGCAATGGCGCTCGCCCAGAAACGCGCCAAACTTGATGATTGTCCCGATGTCTCGCAGGAAGCGAAAGATAAACTCGCTGCCGCAGCGGCGCCGCCAATGCGAAAGGTCGTGTTCGGCGCCGGCGAGGCCGAGGTCCGGATCGGGCAGGAAACGGTTGTGTTCCGCCACGAAGAGAAATTTCATAGCCCGACGGTTCTGGGCGCAACCGTTTCGGACAAGCTCGGCGGCGACGAACTGACCAAACGCATCGAGGCCGTCAACGCACTACAGTTCGAGCGGGTCGGCACTAAGATAGGGGCCGGGGCCGTTGCGGTCGTCAACGACAGCGGCTCACCCGATTCTTTTGCCAAGACAGCAACGGCAGTGAAAGAAAACTGCGAGCTTGCGATGATCTTAGTGAGTGACTCGCCTGAAGCAATGGCCGCGGCGGTCGCTCAGGTCAAAGACGCTGTGCCGCTTCTGTCTCATGCTTCGCTCGATACGGTCTCGAAGATGGCAAAGATCGCAAAAGATAACGGCTGTCCACTCGTAGCAAAGGCCAAATCGATTGAGGACCTTGCCGAGCTTTCTGAGAAGATAAAGGCCGAAGGAGTCGAGGACATCGTACTGAGCCTTGAATCTCCAGGCCTGCGAGAGAAACTGTTCGATCACTCAAAGGTCCGGCTCCTGGGTCTCAAGAAGGTCTTCAGGCCGTTGGGATACCCGATGATTTCGTTTGTCACAGACGGCGACGCCGACGCGCAGGCCGCTTCGGCTATAAGTCTGATCTGCAAGTACTCCGGCGTAGTAATCGTCGATACCGTGGAACAGTATGCGTTTTTGGCGATGCTCACGACCGTGATGAATGTGTTTACCGACCCACAGAAGCCCGTCCAGGTGGAGCCGAAAGTGTATCCCATCGGCGAACCTGATCAGAATTCGCCGGTGATGTTTACGACCAACTTCTCGCTGACGTATTACACCGTTGAATCGGATGTCGAGGCCAGCAGGATCCCGAGCTATATCCTCGTGGTCGATACCGAAGGCACAAGTGTGCTGACTGCATATTCCGGGGACAAGCTCAACGAAAAAACGGTGGCCGACGCTATGGCTAAATTCGGCGTCGAGGACCTCGTCAAGCACCGCAAGCTGATTATTCCGGGCTATGTCGCCGTGATGAGCGGAAAACTCGAAGAGGCCACGAACTGGGAAGTTATGGTCGGCCCCAGGGAGTGTTCGATGCTGCCCAAATATCTGCAGGAAGTCTGGAACTGAAGCGTCGTGCGTGATGCGTATTGCGTGTCGCGCACTGCCCGATACGACATACGACAAACGTGATACACAATACGAGAATGCAAGAGAGCAGGAAAAAAAAATGCACGATTCGCTTTGAACCGAGCGGTCTGAAGATAGACGTCCCCGTCGGGACGGTCCTGCTCGAAGCCGCCCACAAAGCCGGCGCCTATCTGAACAGCATCTGCGGGGGAGACGGATATTGCGGCAAGTGCAAAGTGATAATTAACGAAGGGCAGTTTCAGGGCAAGCCCACTACTCTGCTTACTGCCGATGAAATGCGGGAAAACGTCGCACTGGCGTGCCAGACCAAGATCCTCTCCGACATAACCGTCACTGTGCCGAAGTCCCATGCCTTGGAAACAAGCCAAATCATTATGGACTCGGATGCTCACAGGTTCAGCAAGCTTGCCGGCGAAGTCCGGGCGGGGATATTCCCGTTCGACCCACTGGTGCACAAGATATACGTTGAAATGTCGCCGCCGACCGTACACGACCACACGGCGGACCACGAACGCCTGTACCTGGCCATACGCGAGCAGATTGACGCTCCAATAATGCAGACCGGTTTCAGGATTCTTCAGAAACTCCCCCGATTGTTGCAGAAAGGCGGGTATAAGGCCACTGTAACCGTAGGTCGTCGAGGCCAGACTACCGAGGTCATCGAGGTCGAATCGGGCAATCACAGCAAGAAAAACTATGCCGTGGCCGTTGATCTTGGCACGACAACCGTTGTGGCCCACCTGATGGATTTGACGCAGGCCAATACGCTGGACACAGAGGCCACGTACAACAGCCAGATTAATTTCGGCGAAGATTATATTCGCCGGATCATCTATGCAGAGCAGAACGATGCATTCGACGAGATGCAGAATCGCATCGTAAACGACGTGAACAATCTGATCGTGACTCTTGCAGCCAGGCAGGGAATCGACTTGCACGATATAACAACGGTGATATGCGCCGGCAACACGGCGATGGTGCATTTCCTGCTGAACCTTGATTCAACGAGAATACGCAGGGAGCCGTACATAGCATCGGCCAGTTTTGTCCCACCCATCCGCGCGGCCGAAGCGGGCATCCAGATCAACAAGCGAGGCCTCCTGTACTGCCTGCCGAGCGTGGCCGCTTATGTAGGCAGCGACATAGTTGCCGGCGTGCTGACTACACGACTGTTTACTAATAAAGGCATTTCACTGCTTGTCGATATCGGAACTAACGGTGAAGTCGTTCTCGGCAACCGAGAGTGGTTAGTGTGTGCTTCAAGCTCGGCCGGCCCCGCATTCGAAGGAAGCGGAGTCAAACAGGGCATGAGGGCAAGGGCCGGAGCTATCGAGAAACTGACTTTTCGTGACGACGGCTCTACCGATTACAAGACAATAGGCGACGCTCCTCCGGTTGGAATTTGTGGGTCGGGCCTGCTGGATACGCTGGCGGCATTGTTGACGAGCGGCATCATTGATCGAACGGGACGGTTCGCAGTTGACGGCCAGCCACGATTGACCGAGGGAGATGAGGGCCGGCAGTTCCAGTTAGTCCCGGCCGGCAACGGCCACCACGAAATAATAATCACGCAGGCGGATATCGACAATTTGATTCGTTCCAAGGCAGGTGTTTTTGCCTCAATCAGGGTGCTTATGGAGTCCACCCAGACCGCGGCTGAAGACCTGGACGCGGTTTACCTGGCCGGGGGATTCGGAAACTTCCTGAACGTCCAGCGGGCCGTCACTATTGGAATGTTGCCCGATGTGCCCGTGGAGAAGATACAATTTGTGGGAAATACCTCAATTGCCGGGGCCAAAACTGTTCTCTTGAGCGAAAAGGCCCTGGAAACAGCCGAAGAAATTGCCAAGAGCATGACGTATTTTGATTTGATGAGCCATCCGGGATATATGGATGAATTTACGAGAGCTAATTTCCTGCCGCATACGGACCTGTCGTTATTTCCCTCAGCAGGAGCCGTGAAGCGAGAGGTCTAAGGAGCTAAGCGAAGAACAAGACACGTTTGAAGAGATATGAGGTGCGTGAAATGGCAACGACTATTGCTGTAAGTGGAAAAGGCGGCTCGGGTAAAACTACTTTTTCCGCTATGATGATGAGGTCCCTGCTTGAGCAGGCCCCGGGCAAGGCAGTACTTGGCGTGGACGCCGACTCCAATTCATGCCTGGGCATCACCTTAGGCGCTGAATTGATCGGCACCGTGGCCGATGTTCGCGATCAGGCCCGCGCTCTCAAACCGACCAACGCAGGGATGGACAGGGTCCGGACGGTCGAATACGGGATTCAGCAATCGCTGACCGAATCCGAGGGGTACGATCTGCTGACCATGGGGCGGCCCGAAGGCCCGGACTGTTACTGTGCGGTAAACAACATGCTGCGAAAGTTCCTCGATGAGCTTGGCTCGCAGTATCAGTTTGTGGTCATCGACAATGAGGCGGGAATGGAGCATTTGTCTCGCCGCACGACCAACAACGTTGATATGCTCTGCATCGTGGCAGAGCCGACTCCGGTCGGGGAAGTCACAGCCCAGAGGATTCATCAACTCGTTAAGAAGCTGCCGATCGCCGTCAAGAAGATCGGGCTTGTCTGGAATAGAGCCGACAATGGCAAAAAACCGGAGGGGATAGACATACTCGGACATATACCTTATGATGAGGCGGTTTCAAGAGTCTCGGCGCAGGGCAAGACTGTCTTCGACCTCGACGACAGCAGCCCGGCATTCGCGGCGGCACGCAAGATAGTCGAGAAGATTCTTGAATCGAGTTCGTCGTAAACTGTGAACCATTTTTGGAGAAGTGAAGATGCCAGTTCCTGAAATTACAGAAAGTTATGCCGGTTCTGTAAACGTTGTTGCGCTCGGAGCGACCAAAGAAGACGGAGGTACGCGAAGCTCTACGGTGACCGTTGGCGGAGCGCGCAATGTCGTGTACGGCGGCGCCCCGGAAGATACCGGCGAAAAGCCGGTGGTTGCGATGGATGTGCTCGACAGCGCGCCTACCGATTGGCCCGATGCCCTGGTCGAGCCTTACAAAGACGTGCTCGACAAGCCCGCCGACTGGGCAAAGAAGTGCGTGGAAGAATTCGGCGCCGAACTGATTTGTATCAAATTCGAGGGCATTCACCCCGACAAAGGCGATAAAGATGCCGACCATGCCGTGAAGGTTACAGAAGATATCCTAAAAGCGGTCGGCGTACCTCTCGTGCTCTGGGGTTGTGGAAATGACGAGAAAGACAATAAGGTCATGCCCAAAGTCAGCGGCGCGGCGAAAGGTGAAAAATGTCTCATCGGGGCTGTAACCGAGGACAACTACAAATCCTTGACCGCTATAGCTTTGGCGGACGGCCACTATCTAATAACACTTGCACCTCTGGATATCAACATCGCCAAGCAGGTCAATATCCTCGCATCCGACATGGGTTTCCCGTTAGAGCGAATTGTGACGTTCCAATCCACCGGCGCGCTGGGCTACGGCATTGAGTACGCATATTCGATCCAGGAACGCCAGCGTTTGGCCGCCCTTACAGGCGACAAAATGATGGCGATGCCGGCGATTTGTGACGTGGGCTATGAAGCATGGCGGGCGAAAGAGGCCAAAATCGAGGATGCACCAGGCTGGGGCGAGACCGCCGACCGGGGACCTATGTGGGAGACGGCAACCGCTACTTGTCTGCTGCAGGCCGGGGTTGACATAATCCGCATGAGGCATCCCAGGGCTGTGGCCACCGTCAAGAACTTCATCGACAGCGTATGGCGGAAGAACGACTCGTAAAGGCTTGCTCCAGCAAACAGAAAGGAAGAAGGACCATGATAATAATAGCAGAACGAATCAACGGGATGTTCACCGACGTCAAGCAGGCCATTGCCGACAAGGACAAGAAGGTCATTCAGGAATTGGCCAGGAAGCAGACGGAAGCCGGGGCCTCGTATCTGGATGTGAATGTCGGCACCGCCGCCGCCGATCAGGAAGGGACGATGCAATGGCTGGTCGAAAGCATCCAGGAAACCTGCTCGACGCCTCTGTGCCTCGACTCGCAGAAGCCGGATGTTATCGCGGCGGGGCTTAAGGCCGTCAACGCCGATAACGGCGTGATCCTTAATTCGACGCCTTTGAACAAGAAAAACGACGATGAAATATTAGACAAGTTCATCGAAATGGCCAACCAGGCCGGGCCGAAAGCCAGCATCATCGCGCTTACGATGGACAAGAACGGCGTACCCCAGGATACCGACAATCGCGTAGCGATAGCCGCCGAGATCGTATCGAAGGCGATGGAAAAAGGATTCGCCACGCAGCGGCTGTTCATCGATCCTATTGTTCTGCCGGTCAAGGTGCCGAACGCACAGGTTCAGCCGGGCAACATTCTCAACGCAATGGAGCAGATACAATACCTGGCCGACCCGGCCCCGCACATGACCGTGGGTCTGTCGAACCTCTCGCAGGGCACGACGGAAAGAAGCCTGATAAACCGCGTGTTCTTGGCTATGGCCATACCGAGAGGCCTGGATTCAGCCATCGCCGATGCGCTCGACGAGAAGCTGATGAACGTAGTGGCCACTTCCGAGATGCTGATGGACAAACAGATATACTCGGACTCGTTCCTCAAGGTGTACGCAAGCACAAATCGATAGGTACATGATATTTTACATCTCGAAAATGAGCCCTTTGGGTCCGGAGATGTTCTTCCACGATCCAAAGGGCTCAATTTGTTGCCGGCTCTATCCTGTCACTCGGCCGTCAGTTCTTCCTTGAGGGATTCGACTATGCCAATCACCTTCTGCGCAGCCTCTTCGACAGGGACTTGCTGTCTCTCGGACTCGCGCCGCAGCTTGATCTCGACTTTGCCCTCGGCAAGCGATCTCTTGCCAACGGTAACTCTCACGGGGACACCGATCAGATCGGCATCCTTGAACTTTCCTCCGCCGCGCTGTGCCCTGTCGTCCAGCAATACATCAATGCCGTCGCTTAGCAACTGCTGGTAAATGGTTTCGGCCGCCTTGGCGACTTCGTCGTCGTCCTGGTTGACACAGGTGACCAGCACCTCGAATGGGGCGATGCTGATCGGCCAGATTATGCCGTTGTCGTCGTTGCCGAGTTCGATGGCCGAGGCGAGAATGCGATTAACGCCGATGCCGTAGCAGCCCATAAGGCAGGGCTTTTCTGCCCCCTGCTCGTCAAGGAATTTCGCGCCCAGCTTGACGCTGTATTTTGTGCCGAGCTTGAAGACCTGCCCGATCTCGATACCCTTCTTAAAGAGCAGCTTCTTGCCCTCATGCGTGTCGCCTTCGAGAGCGTAGCGAAGGTCGGTAACAATAACGTTATCCCCTTCGAGCGGAAAATCTCTGCCGGGCACGACATTCCTGATGTGGTAGTCGGTCTTATTAGCGCCGGTGACGCCGGCCGCCATTGCGGCGACGGCGTGATCGATAATCAGTTTCGAGACGTTGCCGGCTATTCCAATCGGCCCGGCAAAGCCGACTTTGGCGCTGGTTGCTTTCTCAATCGTCGCCTCGTCGGCCAATTCCGTGTGCTTGCCTCCAAGCACTTGCGTCAGCTTTTCCGGATTTAGTTCATGGTCGCCGCGCACCAACACGGCAACCACCTCATCTGCGACTGCATAGATGAGCGTTTTAACCATATCAGTCCGTTCGGTCTTGAGAAATTCGCACACAGCTTCGATAGTGCCTACATTCGGTGTCTCGACCTCTTGCGCAGGTTGGACCTCGCCGCTTGGCTGTTCCTTCGGCAGCGGGTCAACTGCCGCTCTTTCAAGATTTGCCGCATAAGAGCCGTCTTCGGCGTAAACTATCGTATCCTCGCCCGATTCGCAGGGCACGGTGAACTGGTGCGAGCCGGAGCCGCCCATTTCACCGGACTCGGCCTCGACGATAACGTATTCCAGACCGCACCGCGTGAAGATCCTGCAATATGCATCGTACATTGCCCTGTACGACTTCTCAAGCCCCCCCGGATCGGCATCGAAGCTATAGGCATCTTTCATGATGAATTCGCGGGACCTTATCACGCCGAAGCGAGGACGAAATTCATCGCGGAACTTGGGACTTATCTGGTACAGGTTGATTGGCAACTGCTTGTAGGAACTTATCTCACCGGCGGCAAGATAGGTGAAGACCTCTTCGGCCGTCGGGCCGAGAACATTTCCTTTGCCGTGCCGGTCTTCCAGGCGGAACATTGTCTGGCCGTAATCAACGCTGCGCCCGGTCCTTTGCCAGAGTTCAAGCGGCTGCAGGGACGGCACTAAAATCTCCTGCGCGCCCGCCCGGTTAATTTCTTCACGGACAATTGCTATAATCTTAAGCAGGCTGCGCTGACCCAACGGCAGGTAAGTATATGTGCCGCTGGCAACCCTGCGACACAAGCCTGCACGAATCATCAATTTATGGCTGGTCGCCTCTGCATCGGCAGGAATTTCCTTCACCGTCGGTATCAGCATCTTGCTGTATCTCATGTCCTGTTCCTTCTGTCTTTGTAGTTCGTGTATCGTCCTCTTGCAAACTCAGAGCACGCTAACATAGGGACAGTTTATAGCTCGAAAAACATAACCTTGCAAGGATATTTCGTGACTTTGAAGATACCGAATCCGTCGGGTACGAATTTCCGCGTAATTCTTCTTGCAATATTGATGCATGGATTGTAGAGTGAGCACTCGTTGATTACTTTTGATCGCGAGTAAGGGCGATTAGCTCAGTTGGTAGAGCAGCTGACTCTTAATCAGCAGGTCGAAGGTTCGAGCCCTTCATCGCTCATTGGAGAACCGTCATGCCCAGGCGAAAAGGGTTTACATTGATAGAACTGCTGGTCGTTATCGCGATCATTGCTCTGCTGATGGCGATACTGATGCCGGCACTGCAGCGCGTGAGGAAACAAGCTCGGGCGGTTGCCTGCCTGTCGCTTCTTAAACAGTGGGGTTTGTGGTTTTCAATGTACACGGAGGAATACAACGGCTATTTCATGGAGGGTTTTGCAGGCACCAGCAAAGGTACGGGTAATAATCGCTGGTGCAGAGCGATGGGCGAGTACCACAAGTACGAAAGCGACGTCGCCTGCTGTCCGAACGCCACAAAGCCCTGGTTCGATGAGTTCGGCAACGCTACCGGCCTTGAGGGCACGTTCCGCGGTTCTACCTCCGCCTGGGGCTACTGGCAGCGCGACGGATGGCTCAAACCTCTCAAGGGCAGCTACGGGATAAACGGCTGGTGTAATAATCCGGAACTGGGGCTCAACGGCGGAAACACCTTCGAGCAGAACCACTGGAGGACGCCCAACGTTAAAGGCGCAGGTTATGTCCCGCTGTTCTTAGGTGGTCAGCGGTACAATTTCTGGCCGCAGCCTACCGATACGCCTCCGGTGTTTGACGGCGAGCAGTGGCAAGGCGACAACATGGGGCGTATCTGCCTTAATCGGCACGATGGATTCGTGAACACCCTTTTCCTGGATTTCTCCGCGAGGAAAGTCGGGCTAAAGGAGTTATGGGCATTGAAATGGTATCGCTCGTATAACACGTCGGGCCCGTGGACCAAAGCCGGCGGTGCTTTGCCCGAAGACTGGCCTGAGTGGATGAGAAGCTTCAAGGATTACTAAACAGCACTCAAGCCCTTGCGAAATCTCGCTTGATAGCTCGCCTGCCGGAAGATGCTTGAAGACGTGCGCCACGTCGTGGTATCCTATGCTGGCTTGAAACCTGAGGCGCTTTGGAGAATGTTTATGTCGGATTCTTACAAGCTCAATAAACTGACAAATTGCAATTGGGCCAATCTGTTTGAAGTTCGTTTCAAACGGAAGGCACAAGTAGAGAAATCCTGGATAATGTGCTCCAGAAAGGACAAGCCCCGGGAAGATGCGGCTAAGGCCGATGCAGTTGTGATAGTCGCCACGATAGATACGGATGAAGGCAGAAGGCTTGTAGTCACGAAGGAATTTCGAGTCCCAATTTGGGATTTTGAGTATGGATTTCCCGCCGGCCTGATCGACGACGGTGAAGATATCGAGCAGACCGTCTCAAGAGAGCTAAAAGAAGAGACCGGCCTGGACTTGGTGAGAGTCAAGCATATCAGCGCGCCGGTGTTCTCGTCGGCCGGGCTTACCGACGAATCCTGCCACATGGTGTTGGCCGAAGCCGAAGGGCAGGTATCGGATGAGTGGCTGGATCACACCGAAGATATCGAAGTGCTATTGTTGGATGTCGAGGGGATCAGGGATTTGTTGGCCTCGGACAAGAAAATCGCGGCCAAAGCATGGGGGCTCCTGCGCTACTACGCGCAGACCGGTCAAATCGAGTGAACCTGCACCTCAACTGCCTGGCGAAGGGGAAGCATCTGACTATCGATGGTTTGAGATTCTTCACTGCGCTGCGCTTCGTTCAGAATGACTGCTTAGCATTTATTCTGTTACATACTACTACTCTGTAACATCTGCTTTGCGTGCTTGTCATTGCGAGGCCTGCTTTGCAGGCCGCGGCAATCTCATCCGTTAGGGTTGAGATTGCTTCGCTTCGCTCGCAATGACACCCGTCACTTCAGGCGTTACAGACTACTACATAGGTCTGCGCGTTGGAAAGACCAGATTTGGCGCCGGAAAAGGGTAAAAACCCTGGAAATTCCCGCGCAGATTTGTTAGAATAATGCTTTGGAAGGCATTGGGTATGTTGTCAAGCAGGCTATGTGGGAAACTACGGATCACACCGGTTGCGGGGACGGCTCGTGGAATCTGACCCCCATCGCTGGAGAAAGGACCTGAGAATAGTGAACTACGAGAAGCAGCACTGGTGTCGTCTTTTGGCGGCCGCCTGTTTGATTGTCTTTTGGACCACCCAACCCGGCATGGGATTAGTCGTGACCGAAGTGATGTACCATCCGGCCGGAGCGGGGGAGGCGCTCGAGTTCATTGAGCTGTACAATAACCGTGCCGTGATCGAAGACCTCACCGGGTACGCCTTCACAAACGGCATCCGGTACGCCTTCGAGCCTGGAACCATCATCGGTGCCAGGCAGTACGTAGTTGTGGCTCGCGATCCGGCTGCGCTGGAGGCGGCGTATGGGATTGGCGGAGTGCATGGTCCTTTTGTGGGCCGGCTCAGCAACGACGGGGAGCGGATTGAACTGTCCAACGGCGGCGGAGAAATTGTCATTTCGCTTCGCTACGACGACGACCGGCCCTGGCCGGCCTCGCCGGACGGCACAGGTCACTCCCTGATTCTCGCCAAACCGGGCGGAGATCCACAGGAGGCATCGACCTGGTCGCCCAGCACGTTCATCGGCGGCACGCCGGGGGGGGCTGATGAGTCACAGGCCGGGTCCGAAGAGCTCGTGATGGTCACGCTCATGGACCTGGGCCACGCCGGGCTGTATTTCAAGGGCGTTGCCGAGCCATCGCCGGGGCCGCGCGGACAGGCCACGACGGCCTGGACCGAGCCTGGATTCGACGATACTTCGGGCAGAACGCCGTGGAGCGAGGGGCCCAGCGGGTACGGATACAGCAGCGAGTCCGATGAGCTACAGTATATATGGACCGAGACGAACGACATGAACGGCAGCTATATGTCCCTGTACGTGCGGCTGCCTTTCACGCTGACGGCTGAGGCGATCGCGTTCTTTTCCGGGCTGAGGGCGGAAGTTCACTACGACGATGGCTTCGTGCTCTATCTCAACGGCACCCGTGTGGCCGATTCAGGGCAGATACCAGGCGATCCGCCGGCGTTCGACCAAAGCGGCGGACCCGCCACAGATCCGCCGGCGGCCAGCATTGATCTGACCGGCCGAATGAACCTGCTGCGTCCCGGCACAAACATCCTGGCCATCCAGGTCCATAATGCGAGTATCCGCGGCAGTTCGGACTGTTTTGCAAGCCCGATTCTCCGGGCGACTATCGGAGAGCCCGGGACCGGCGGCAATCCGCAGGCCCGCGTGGTGATCAACGAACTGCTGGCCAATAGCGACGCGGCCGCGGGTGCCGACTGGATCGAGCTGTACAATCCGGGACCGACTACTATCGATCTGAGCAATGTCTATCTGAGCGACGACCGCAGTGACCTGCTCAAGTACAAAATCCAGGACGGGACCGTCCTGCCGCCGGGTCATTTCTGGGCCGTCAGTGAAGGTATGCCGCCTGCCGGGTTCGGCTTCGGGCTGGACTTCGCCGGCGAGACGGTTTATGTGACGGCGGCTACGGATGACCCGCTACCGACGCCGGTCCGGGTCCTGGACGCAGCGCGTTACGGAACCACCGAGCCGGAAGTGACACTCGGTCGGTTTCCGGACGGGTCCGACTCCTTTGTCTGTTTGAGCGCAGCTACGTTTGGCGGGGCGAACACGCAGCCGCTGGTTGGGGACATTGTGATCAACGAGATAATGTACCACCACGGCACTCGCGACGACCGCTATGAATACATCGAGCTATATAACAAAGGGACCGCCACAGTTCCACTGGGCGGGTGGGCCTTCACTGACGGGATCAGCTACAAGTTCGGTCCTGTCGCCGAGATACCGCCGGATTCGTACCTCGTGATCGCCAAAGATCCGAACTTGCTTGAGACCGTGTACGACAATCTGATCGCCGGCTCGAATCTGCTCGGACCTTATACCGGGCGTCTGGATGACCACAGCGAGCGTATTCGGTTGTCTCAGCCGCTTGAAGAGGTGAATCCGGATACGGGCGAACTTGAAGTGCATATAGTGACGGCGGATGAGGTGACTTACTACGACGCAGGCCGATGGCCCTCGTGGGCAGACGGTCAGGGGGCCAGCCTGGAGCTGCGCGACCCGCGCAGCAACAACAATTCGCCCGACGCATGGGCCGACAGCGATGAGAGCAACAAGGCCGCCTGGGAGCAATTCTCGTTCGCTATTGACAGCGACGATCCCAGCTACACCCACGACCAGGTGAGGGTCTTTGACCTTCTGCTGCTCAACCGGGGCGAGGTGCTCGTCGATGACCTGTCACTCGTAATGGGTCGCTACAACATTATCATCAACAGCGGTTTCGAGGGCGCCGAGTCGAACTGGCGAATCCTCGGCAACCACGTTCAGTCATTCGCTACGACAGCGGATAGTCACTCAGGCTCGCGGTCACTGCACTTGATAGCAACCGGCCACGGTGATCCCGGCGCCAATCGGATCAACCAGACAATAGGCAACGCAACCGCACACAGCGTCACTTTCAGCGGCTGGGCCCGGTGGCTGCGCGGAAACCGGTTCCTGCTGTTGCGCCTGAACCGGGAACAGGCGCCCGTTCAACCGCCTCGCCCTGCATACGCATTCGAGCTGACAATGCCGATGAATCTTGGAACGCCCGGTTTGCAGAACACGGCGTTTGTGCCCAATCGCGGACCCGACATTACCGAGGTGCAACATTCACCCGTCCTTCCGAAGGCTTCTGAGCCGATAGTTGTGACCGCACGCGTAGCCGACAACGACGAGATCGCCTGGGTCATGCTCAATTATCAAACCGACGGCTCCAACCGGCTTGCGAGCAGTCCCATGCTCGATGACGGATCGGGCGGCGATGCGGTAAGCGGGGACGGTATCTACACGGCAATGATCCCCGGCGCGCCCGCCGGCACCATGCGGGCGTTCTACATAGAAGCGTCGGACCGCTCGGCATCGACTCGTTTCCCGACCCGGCTGGAACCCACAGCAGACGTGCCCGACAGGACCTGCCTGGTCCGCGTCAGTGATACCGTTCTGAATACCCGTTTTGCCACTTATCGAATATGGCTCTCGAATGACGTTATCAACACGTTTCGTTCACGTCCTAATCTCTCGAACGAATTGCTGGACTGCACATTCGTTTACAACGATACCGAGGTTTTCTACAACGCCCGGATTCGCTTTCGCGGCAGCCCCTTCATCCGGAGCGGTTCGGGCCGCGACCCGCGCAACCGCTACGCCTATCGTATCGACTTCAATCCCGACCGGAAATTCCAGGGCCGGGAGGAGATCAATCTCGACAACACCGAAGGCAGCAATCGCGGCCCGCTCCAGGAACGCGCTACGTACTGGTTCTATGCACAAATGGGCCTGCAATACTCGACGCAGGAATTCGTGCGCCCGATCATCAACGGCAACAGTAACGGCATCTACGAGGACGTGCAGAAAATTGACGGCGACTACATCGACAAGTGGTTCCCGAACGATACCGAAGGCTATATTCACAAGATTGACGACTACTTCGAGTACACGGCCAACGGCACCGGACACAGGAACCTCGATGAAGGACTGAAACTCGACTCCCTGCACCCGCTGCTGAAAGAGACTTATCGGTGGGGATTTGAAAAGCGCTCGCATCGCGAGAACGATAACTGGGACCATCTGTTCGATTTGGCAGTGGCGTTGAACACGTCGTCGAGCAATGCAAGGTATGAGCAGATCATCGAGTCGGTCTTACACCCGGAGCATTTCGCACTTGTATTGGCGATCCGCCATGCCGTCGGTGACTGGGACAGCTACGGATACCAGCGGGGCAAGAATAATTACTTCTACTACGCCCTGCCGGAGGGAAAGTGGTACCTCTTGCCGTGGGACATCGACTTTACGTTAGGTTCGGGCAACGGACCTAACACCAACCTGTTCTCCATAAGTGCGGGCCAGTTTCCCGAGGTCAATCAGTTCCTCAACCATCCCAAATACCGGCAGATGTACTTGCAAGCATTTGCAGACCTGGTGAACGGCCCGTGGCAAACCTCGTACGGAACGTCGGCCCCTCCAACCGCCTTCGATAGATTCCTGGATGATGCCGCCAACGCACTAATCGCCGACGGACAAGGCAACGGCCGGCGGGACGGGATCAAACAATTTGTTCGCGACCGCAGGTCTTACATCCTCACACAAATTCCGGCGCGTCTCGCGAATCAACCCGGAAGGTAGTTTCTACGGTGCCGGACTGTTATCGAAGAACTCTACCACCCGTTGACGAGCTTGCTCGATAGTCTTCGTATTCGGGGCCGCTTGCGCCAGAAAGTCCCGGCACGCCATCACTTGTCCGGGATCAGCCGCATAGTGTTTTGCATTCTGATTAAGTTTTCTGTTATCGCCTGCACGAAAGATCAATTCATGGCCGGAAGAACCGTCAGTAGTATAAACTTCCTCAATCCAGCGATGAGCATTGAAGTAGCCCCCTTCTGCTCGCAAGAAAATTAGCAGCCCAAATTTGTTGAAATGTTCAACTTGCACACCATTATCGCCGCACACTTGATCTCTCGCCTCTTCCAGATCATCGGCGTGCAGGTTCGTAGCGAGTATATGTCCACGTTCGGACAAACCGCAGTAGGTTCTCAGCGCATCCGACCACAAATAGGCGAAGTATGTTCCCGAACCGATTTCGTGGCAGACATAGCAATAGCGTTGTGGCACTTGCCCGTCCGCGGCGGCATAAACCGCTTCGGGCGTAGCGGCTGTCAATGAGACCTCTGCCGGCACGAAATTAAGTAAGGCACACATCACGGTCGTCTTACCCGCCCCGCCAGGCGCTGCGCCCACCATGAAAGACGAACCTTTGCTAATCCGCGCCATAAGATAAGCCGCTAAGTCCAAGTCGAGAGTTTTCGCAGCGAGCAGATCGAAAATCGACAGCATCCGCCCGCCTCTCTGGTTGCAGCGGTTCAATTCTTCACAGTGTCTGGCGATTGCGGCATTCATCTATGGTTTTCAGTAGCTGTTGATTCGCACTTTGGAGTAATCGAGGTCCTCTCGTGAGATGGGTTCTTTCTTCTCGACAGGATAACCCAACGCGATGATGGATTCGACCTTGATGTGATTCGGCATCTTCAGCAGATTTCTCACGTGCTGCTCCGAAGTCACCTGGTCGTCATACATGCGGTTCCTCATCTGTATCCAGCAACTGCCCAAACCAATTGACTGGGCAACCATCTGAACAAGGATCGACGCGATAGAGCAGTCTTCGGTCCATACGTCGCTTTTCTCGCCGTCGGCGCAAACAACGATTCCAATCGCCGCCCCCTGGAGGAACCGCGCACCGTGAGGCTTGCTCAGCGCCAGTTGCCCCAGCAGCTCACCATCGTCCACAAAGATGAACTCCCACGGATGCTTGTTCCTCGAAGTGGGCGATCTCAAGGCCGCCTCCTTCAGTATCGCTATCTTCTCCGGCTCAATGGCCTTGTCCGTGTACTTCCTGATACTCCTGCGCGCTCTAAGCAGCTCAATCATCTCAAATCTCCGTCCATTTGCCCGGCACCGGCACCGGGTAATGACCCTGCGCATCGGCCCGTACCGGCGCCGGGCTGTCATACGTCAACTCAGCGACGTTGTCGCAGAACTGAAAGTCCGAAGCCATCATTTCGTCCCAGGTTATGATCCTGCCGGAATGTATCGCGGCACGCCCCATGATAGAAGCCATATTTGCATACGCCGCCCGCTTGGCCTCGTTGTGCGGCCTGTCATGCCGGATTGCGCCGAGCAGCTCGTCCCACTCGACCTGGTACGGACTGATTTTTTCTCTCTCAGGCCGCCAGCCAATGTTATTCTTTGCACTGCGCTGGTCCTTGTAGATATGCACGGTCGGGGCGTGAACATTGCCGGAGAACTGCGCTGCGCACTTGGTCCCGTGCACGAACGTAGCGAAATCGTTGTGGCAATTACTCATCGACCTGCTGTTGACCATCGCCTTGGAGCCGTCGCCGAAAGTGTACTCGATGGCGTATGTGTGGAGATTCTGGCTGCAATCGATACTGCTAGGCTCGCGTCCGCCCAATCCCTCGGCCTTTACCGGCCAGGCGTCCTTGATCCAGCAGCACTCGTCAACCTGGTGTATCATCATCTCGATGAACCATGCCGAGGAGACCCACAGGAAAAAGTACGGACGCCGGATTTGCCACATCAGCTCGCTCTGACCGCCTTTGAACGGCCCCATTCTGGCGCCGGGATCCATGCGGTAAGCGCGGATCAACGTTATATCACCCATCGCGCCGTCGCGTATCTTCTGAATCAATGCCTGCCGCGAAGCCGAATGGCGGCACATCAATCCACAGCCTATTTTCAGGTTCTTTTTCTCCGCCGCCTCGGCCAGGCGCAGTATTCGCCGCGTGCCCCCCGGATCGGGAGCAAACGATTTTTCCATGAAGACATTGACGCCCTTCTCGATTGCGTACTCGACGTGCATCGGTCGAAAGGCCGAATGGGTGGCCTGGATCATCACATCGCCCGGGCGCAGGCAGTCTATCGCCTTGCGATAGGCGTCGAAGCCGAGGAACCTCCGCTCCGGCGGCACATCGACCTGATCGCCGAACTGCTCGCTAAGCGCTTTATGTGATCTTTTTTGCTTGTCCTCGAAAACGTCCGCCATAGCGACGAGCTTTGTCGGCCCGGTCTTCGAGCAAAGAGCATTGCCTGCCGCCCCGCTGCCGCGTCCGCCACAGCCGACCAGCGCCAGGCGTATCGTGTTGTCCTCGCCTGCGTGAATGCGAGGCACAGCGACTCCGGCAAGGGCCGAGGCGGCGAGGACTTTCCCGCCCTGCGCCAGAAACCGCCGCCGTGAGGATCTCAACATGGAATGTTTGGTGTGCTGCTTCATGATTACTCCTTCGAATATGGTCTATTTTCATATAGCAAGATAGCTCGCATTTTTCGCATAAAATAACCGCAATTGTAAGGAGAAATAATTAATACGGCACCAGATATCAGGTGCAGTGATTTGTCAGGCAGTTTACACACTTGTTCTTCTAAACTTTCTTGACTGGTGTAACTTGCGGTCACCGCAGGCTTGGACTACATCGTCGAATTCTCTGTTCGTGTCCTCAAACACCAGATTCGTTTTGCTAAACAAGTCCACGCATTCAGTCTTCATAAGATTGGCCGCCATCCGGCAATATTCCGGGTCTATTTCTATGCCTATTCCATTTCTGCCATTCTTTATTGCTGCGATCAGTGTCGTTCCAGTCCCACAAAAAGGATCCAGAACAGTATCGCCATAGAAAGAGAACATTCTCACCAGGCGTGTCGCCAATTCTATTGGAAACGGCGCGGGATGCTTTTTGGTTGACGCTCCTGTGATTGTCCAAATCTGCTGAAACCACTGATTAAAATCTTTCTTATCAATTTTGCTTAGCCGCCGCTGCTCATCTGTTGGCTTACGATAACCGCCTGGCTTACGCTGCATCAAAATGAATTCTATATCGTTTTTTATGATGGCGTTTGGTTCGTAAGGTTTCCCTAAGAACTTCGAGCCATTTTCGACTTCAAAATTTGCATTGGCTATTTTGTGCCAGATAATAGGATTAAGATTATCGAAACCTATTCTCCGACAAATAACACTGACATCTGAATGAAGAGGGAAAACAAGGTGTCTCCCAAATTGTCGTCTGGACACGCACACATCTCCAACCACGCAAACGAGCCGACCTCCGGGAACAAGGACCCTAAACACATGCTCCCAAACTTTCTTTAGTTCCTCAAGAAAATGTTCATAATCCTCTATATGGCCTAATTGACTCGGATTATCGTTGTACTTCTTCAAGTTCCAATACGGCGGAGACGTAATAGCCAAATGTATGGACTCATCAGGTAAGAATGACAAGTCGCGAGCATCGCCGTTAATAAGACGCTGTGTTGTTGACTTTTCCATCAGGCAAATGCTCCAATGTTAGCTGCCAGAGTAGTGGCGAACTTCGCTACCCCGATGTCATGGGCTGGCTCGTTATATACTCCGTCAAGTCCCGAATCACTCTTTGAAGTAACAAATGCGGCAGATGTATAATGACGTTCCAACACCAATTTCCTGCAGAACAGTTCATAGCGTCTCATATAGGATGCGCCGACAAATTCAGGGAGAACTTTATAGTGCGGCTCTTTGGCCTTTACCGGCTTATTGGACGCATCACAATCTTCCAGCATGAAGAAGTACCCAAGAAACGGTGACGTGCCGCCGTTAAATGCACCTTCTCGGAAAGCTGTCCAAAGGTCGAGAGCACTTCCCATTGCTTCCTCGGTCCGATTGTTAAAATTGTTGCCGAATGATGGGCCGACTTGAGACTTTGTTTCTATCGCCGCAACGAGCATTTTGTCCTTTATGACTAATAAATCCCATTCCTTGGTTGGCCTGAAAAAGCCTGGCAATTCGAGCAATTTCTTGTAGAAGATACATTCCGGTGCTATGCCCACTTCCTCTATGATTCTTGCGAGCAGGGAAACAAACCCATCCAACTGGGCGCCGCCTGTAACGGTGCTACGCAGGCCGGCGTCGGATTTTCCTCCCTTAATCTGCTTCTCTTTTTGAGCCTTTCGAGCATTCCAATAGAAAGAAACAGCAGCGGCAATCTCCTTGCCGATATTGTCAATTGCTCTCATTCACAGCCTCGTATCATTTACAGCCACCGCCTAACGATGTTTAGCTTGTTCGCCATAACGTCCCAGGTTTGCGTGTCTTGAACTATAGGCCAGCGCCGATCATGGCAAGAGTAGCGCGCAAACCATTGCTTGTCAAGAATACGTTCATCATTGTTCTGAATCGAATGCGTATGATACCTTTTAGAGGTTGTCAACCTGCCTCTGTGGGAAGATGAGGATGGGATTTTCAGATTTCGGCGACTGCAGCCGGTTAATCGGCTATTAAGCACTACCACGTCTGCGTCGGTTCGTGCGTGGACGGTGTTTGAAAGGCTTTTTGGACAGGATTGACAAGATTTTCAGGGATTTCCACCAAGAATTGACTTGACTTCCAACTGCCGGTGCGTATGATAGATAGTTAATGAATATAGAGTTTTGAATTATGAATTTTGAGTGTTGAGTTGGGAAGACGGTAGAACTGAAAAGGGAAAAGGAGAAAGTAAAAAGGGTAAAAGCGAAGAGCGTGGGAATATCCAATCCCTCGACCCTGCTCGGGACAAGCATTGAACAAGGAACGTCGAATACCGAAGGACAGGTTGCTGGCTGGCCTCGACTGAGCTCTGCCGGACGTCTCGTGGCTGCGAGTCAATTTGAAAAAACAAAGCCAATTATCTCGTATTGCGTACTCCGTAAGGAGTCCCAAGGACTGCGTGTTGCGTACTCCGTAAGGAGTCCCAAGGACTGCGAAAAGGCGTTTGAAAAAACAAAGCCAATTTCCTCAGAGCCAGGATGAACGTAAAGTTCTATTCGATAATGGATTATGTCAATATGCCCCGGCATCGGATCCGAAAAAACAAACCCAATCTCGTCTCTCATATATCGTATGTGGTATGTTGCATGTCGTATGGCGGGTTCAGTCATGCGATTTTGCGAAACAAAGCCAATTTCCCAAAACCGAAGTGGGCGTAAGCGTTTGCCCCACAAGGTGTTATAGGAATTCAACCGCTTTCGGGATCTAAAAAACAAAGCCAATTCAAAGCATGTCCTGAGCGCAGTCGAATGGGCCAATTTCAGGCTCCTGTGCCACCCTCTGCCAAGGCAGCGCTGGCATGTTCGCCGGACAGAGCGAGACTGCCCGACCTTTGGGGTAGTGATTTGGGCGGTTTTGTGCCGATATGAATATATGACCGGCGCCGGGGCTGCGAACAGTTCGGCTTCAAGAACTTTGGTCCGGCGTTGATAGATGCTGAAAATCGATTTTGGGAGAATGCGTAATGGTCCAGAGACATATCTGCTCGTATTTGGTCTTGTCAGTCTTGCTGGCAACATTAGCCGGCTGTGGGCCGGCGGCGTTCAATGTTGAGCTGGTGCCCACCGATCAGCGGCTCGAAGAGACACTCGTGCAGAAAGACAGCGGCTTGTTTGTCTTCGATAAGATAGCGATCATCGACGTTGACGGCCTGCTTGTCAACAGGCGCCAAGATAGATGGCTGCATAGGGGCGATAATCCCGTGAGCCTGTTCATAGAGAAACTCGACAAAGCCGCTGCGGACTCCCGTGTCAAAGCGGTAGTGCTCCGTCTGAATTCGCCGGGCGGGACGGTGGCGGCCAGCGATATCATGCACCACAGCCTGATCGAGTTCAAGCGAAAGACCGGCAAGCCGGTCGTGGCCTGCGTGCTGGGTTTGGGTTGCAGCGGAGCATACTATTTAGCGTGCGGCTGCGACGGGATCGTAGTGCAGCCGAGCGGCGTGACCGGCAATATCGGCACGGTGTTCCAGACGTTCAGCGTAGCCGGGACAATGGAGAAAATCGGCGTCAAAGCGGTCACCATCAAGAGCGGCCAGTTGAAGGACATGGCCTCGCCCTTCCACGATCTAAGCGCCGAAGAGAAGCAAGTGCTGGAGGGTATTATCGCCGAGCTTTACAGCCAGTTTCTGGCAGTCGTGCGGCAAGGACGGAAAGACCTTGATGAGCCGAAGCTTCGGGAACTGGCCGACGGAAGGGTCTTCACGGCAAAGGAAGCGCTGGAGGAAAGATTGATAGACAGGGTAGGCTATCTGGCGGACGGAATCGAGTGGGCCAGGGAAATGGCGGATGTGGGAAAAACGCGGGTGGTCATTTATCACCGGCCATTGGGCTACATGCCGAATGCTTATGGCTCGGCGACGGCTCAGGCGGGCGGTTTGGGGCCGTTGATAAACATTGAGATGCCCGACTGGCTAAGCTCGGGCGGGACACAGTTTCTTTACTTATGGCAGCCGGGAGTTGAATAGGACAAGGGCCTATTCGGCAGCCTCGGCGGCATTGCGGACACAGCGAAAGCCGTAAATGTCGTATCCAAAGCAGACATCGGCGTAGCCGGGATTTTCGTTGTAGCGGTAGCCGGAGCGGCAGCTTTCGGCGCTGAATTTCCATGCGCCGCCGCGGACAACTTTGGTTTCGCCGGTCTCGGGGCCTCGTGGATTCTCTCGGGGACTTTGCTGGTAGTAGTCCACCTGGTAAAAGTCGTTGCACCACTGCCAGACGTTGCCGAGCATGTCGTAGAGTCCCCAGGGATTGGGCGGCTTTTGCCCGACCGGGCGAGGTTTTCCGCCGGAGTTCTTGTCGAACCAGACGTGATTGGCCAATTTTGACTCGTCGTCGCCGAAGAAATACGCCGTTTTGGTTCCCGCCCGGCAGGCATATTCCCATTCCGCCTCCGTCGGCAGTCTGTAGCCGTTTGCATTGAAATTGCATTGCCATGTATCAAGGTCATAACAAGGCTCAAGTCCATCCAGCTCGGAGCGGGCGTTGCAGTACCGCGCGGCGTCGGACCAGCGCACCTGCTCGACGGGATTGTCGGCCGCCTTCCAGCGGGAGGGATTTTTTCCCATAACTTTCTGGTACTGTTCTTGAGTCACTAAGTACTTGTCTATGAAGAATGAGCTTAAGACGACCTCGTGGGGTACTGCATCCACCTCGTTTTCATCGCCCATTGTAAACGATCCGCCCGGCAGTCGGGCCATTTCAACACCGGATTCGGCTTTAGTTTCTCCCGGTGTCCGGCTCGGAGCTTCTACGGCATCGTCCGGAGTTTTGCGCTTGCAGCCCTGGGGCAGTATTAAAGTCACAGATAAAACAAATGCCGCCACAATATGATGTCTCATAATTTTCCGTCTCCTGTATGCAATCTTCCGCCCGGTACGCCGCGATCAATAATCCGGCCATATTTCATAGCCGTCGGGATTTCGCAGACATTGCCTGCAAAGATTCCTGATCTCGTCGGCAACAGCAACCGCCTCGGGTCGGCCTATACACCCGTAACCCGCCTGCTGAAACAGTTTTCTGGTTATAGTGTGAAACTTGCAGACAAGGTAGTCCTGCGTTCCACCCATACGCCTCCACTTCATTTTGAGGTCTGTGAAGCGCGCCGGATTTCCGGGGTCTTTCCTCAGGGTAAGAGCTTTCGTCTCGCGGGCCAGTTCGTCGGCGTATGCCAGCGTCTTCATGTTCTCTCTCTGCCTGTCATGCTCCTGAATTATCTCCTGCGTGATGGCTCTGATGTTGTCTATAAACGGTTTCAGGTCAGGCCGGGCTTTGCCTGTCCGATCGAGATACTTTATCATCCTGCCGGCAAAGGCCTGGTACTCGTTGATCCTCTGTCTCTGCCGAGTGATGAAGTACACCATGTCGTCAACACCCCCGTGGATGTACTCTTTCCTCTCGGCTTCTTTGCCTGCATCGAAGACCGGCTGCATCCCATCTGTGACCCCGCAGGTCGCGGCGCCGATGACGGCATCCTTCCTTCTGTGCGAGCGCGGCCGGCGACCTTCCAGATCGAGCACAGCGCTGCAAGTCTGCCCGCCCAACGTGTCTTTCATGATATCAACCGGGGTCAAAACCGAAGCGGGCGTGCCTTTTCTCTCCAGAAAATATACAAGAGATTTTCCTTTCGGCGGTATCTTCTTGCCAAGACGATAGAAAGTAGTCCCGTCCCTGAACCAGACAGGATAAGTATAAGAACCGATCCCGCCGCGCCAGAACCTCTTAGGCCTGGATTCTCTGAACGTGAAAGTGGTTTCGACCCCATCCTCAAGCAACTGCGTTATCCATTTCGCAGGGAAGGGTCTTTTCCAAGCGATGGCAATGTCCTTTTCCAGGTAAGAAGCCTTCAACACCTCTTCATGCCAAATGCCTGTGGCGCTCGACACGGCCAGGAACACACTTTTCCCATCATTTTCAATGTCAACGGATTCGATCAGGCGAGGCTCTCGTTGCCTGGTGTCCGGAACGAGCCGCACTCGCTGCTTTCCCGCCGGCCAGGTGACAATCAGCATGTCGTTTTCGCCCTCCAGCAATCCCACGAAAAGGTTTCCCGAGGGAACGTAAAGTGCACTGAGCGAAGGGTATTCTCGCAGATCAAGAATGAGGTCGTCACTGATGAAATCCGGCGCCACGCCGTACCGGATCGGACCGAGCAGACTTATCCCGTTAACGTTCTCAGAAGGAGCAATCTCGACAATGCGTTTGTTGCCGAAGGAGAAGACAAGCGACAAAGTCTTGCCCGTACCCTCGCCGGAGAAAACCACTTCCAGAGCGGCCTCGTCACCGGAATTCCGCAGCACACCGAAGTGGGTAATTCTTGCCGGCTTTGCTTTAAATTCAAGAGGGACGACCTCCACTTTCTTTGCCGCGGGATCTGCTTTGGAGTATATTATCGCCTTTGCCTTTCTCGACGAGAACACTGCGACCAAATGCTCGTTCTCTACTACGGCATCACCCCTGAAAGAGTGCTGCATGGCGTAGCGCTCCGGGCTGTAGTACTCCGGTCCATTCCACCTGTCAGTTTCGGTGGGGACAACTTTCCAGCCGCTTCTGTCGGCAAGGACTTCTTCATTGAGAGATGGTGACATGGTATCCCATATCCGCGTCGCCGCTGTCCCCTGACTTGCCGCCAGCAGGAAAACAAATACCACCTTGCACGAAAACAACCTGTAATTTGAGTCTCGATCAAACATTGCCGCCAACTTCCTCGTCAATAGTCGGGCCATATCTCATAGCCGTCCGCGTTTCTCAGGCATTCCCAACAGCGTTTTCTGATCTCTTTCGCTATTTCAACCGCCTTCGGTTGACCAACGCACCCATAGCCCGCCTCCTGGGACAGTCTTCTGGTGACGCTGTGGAAACGTGCAATCACGCTGTCCTGGGCGCCGCCCATCTCTCTCCATTTCTTTCCCAGGTCCAAATACGTCGGCAGGTTTTTCGGGCCTTTCTTTCGCGTAAGAGCTTTGGTCTTTCGGGCCAGTTCATGGGTGTACGCGAGGGTTTTCATGTTCTCTCTCTGCCTGCTGTATTCGGCCGGTATCTCCCGCACGATGGCTTCCATGCCGTCAAGAAAAGGTTTGAGATCGGCGGCGGACCTTTTGGCAGCGGTCAGAAATTCAATCATGTTGTTGGCAAAGTCCCGATACTCGTCGATTCGTTCAACGTGCCGGACGACAAAATAAACCGTATCATCTACGACCCCTTCGACATACTCTCTCCTGGCTACCTCTTCGCCCGCCTCAAAAACCGCCTGGATTGCTTCTGTGCCTCCGCACGTACAGGCGCGACGGACACCGGCACTCCCTCTTCTGTGGTGAGTGCGCAGCCTGCGGCCCGGCAGATCAAGTATGGCCTGAGATGCTTGTCGGCCCAAAGTTGCCTTGATGATATCAACGGGGGTGGAAACCGAAGCAGGCGTGTTTTTTCCCTCCACGAAATAGACAAGGGATTTGCCCTTCGGTGGTATCTTCTTGCTGAGGCGATAGAAAGCGGTGTCTCCGTTGAACCAAACGGGATAGGTATAGTGGCCTATTACGCCGCGCCAGATTTTGTCTTTGGACTCCCTGAACGTGAAGGTGGTTTTCACTCCAGCTTCAATCAATTGGGTTGTCCATTTTGCAGGAAAGGGTCTCTTCCAGTCGATAGCAACATCTTTCTCCAGGTAAGTAGGTTTCAACTCTTCCTCGTGCCAGATCCCCGGAGCGCCCAGCAGGGCAAGATAAAGACTCTTACCGTCATTGTCAAAATCGACGGATCTAACGAGGCGCGACCCATTTGGCCCGCTGTCCAGCTTCAATTTCATTTGTTGCTTTCCATCAGGCCAAGTGGCAACGAGAACATTGTCTTGTCCCTCAAGTAGTCCCAGAAAGACGTTCTCCGTTGGAATACAGAGAGTGTTCGTAGAGGCGTATTGTTCGGGATCAAATACGAGATCGTCGCCGATGAAACCGGGAACCACGCCATACTCGATCGGACTGACGAGGCTGATGCCTTTCATACTCTTGGCAGGTTTGATATCGATAATCTCTGTCTTGTCGAACGAGACAATTGCAGAGCAATTATCCTCTCTCCCGGCAGAAAAAGAGACTTCCAGGGCTGCTTCGTTACCCGTATTCTGCAATATCTCGCAACGAGTAATCCTTGCCGGCCCTGTCTTCAGTTTGAGAGGAACAACTTCGATCGGTTTCCTGCTCAAATCACCGTTCGAGTAAACAACCACCCTGCCGCTTTGCGACCGGAATACGGCGATAAGATGCCCATTCTCAACGACTGCGTCCCCCTCGAAAGAGTATTCTCTTCCAGAGTATGCAGGGTCGGAAACGGCGGCCGATGGGTTCAATTCAAGCGTAAGCAGATCGGCGGGAACAAGTTTCCATTTGGTTCTGTCACTGATATCGACTTTGTCACCAAAAGGCGACATCGTGTCCCAGATTTGAGTCCCTGCATTCGTTACGGCCGCCAATGCAGCCGGACTTGTCATAAGCAGAACAATAAATGCAGTTTTCCACAAAGACGCTCGGTAATTGTTTGTATTTCGATCAAGCATAATTACTTGCTTCACTATCCAGTTGTACAACATATCTTACCTCTTCTTCGTCTGCTTCTTTTGCGATACTGCGGCTACACAACAGATGATACCATCGTCAGTGAGATTTTCCAGCGAAAATCGCCCTGATCGCACGTGACCTCTGTTCTTCTCTTTTGAAAGGTGGCTCCCTATCGGTCAGACAATAAATGCGTCATGCGTGATAAAGCAGCCAACCAGGTACTTGCTCTTTGCGCCGGATCCAATATACTTGTCGGTGCTCAGATGACACAAATAGAGTTGGGAGTTTTTGTCATGCGAAACAAGATTATCACTGTCACCGGATTCATTCTGATCTTTACCTTGGCGGGCCTTTGCCGTGCCGCCGGTGTTCAAGAATTGAGTCCCCATGTTTCAATCTGCCAGGATTCGGTAAACGGAGTGTTCATCGAAAGACAAGGGCGCACGCTGGTCGTCTATGGCGATCCTTGCAAGAAGTTGAAGAAGGCTGACAAGGTTCTTTTTACACACAGCCGGCGCGATGTCGCCTGGGCGGGACGCGCACTTCTCGAAAGTGGAGCCGAGTCTGTCGTGCCGCTGAATGAAGTCGACAAATTTGAGAAAGCCGGCGAGTTTTGGTCTGCATTTGTCAAGAACAGATACCACGACTATGAGCAGCAGACTACCAAAGTGCCGGCAGAGCCTTTGAGAATCGATCAGGCTGTGCGTGGAGGAGAAATTGTCACATGGCAGGGCCTGGCCGTGCGAGTGTTGGATACGCCCGGCTATTCGCGAAATTCCGTTTCGTACTTTGTTGACGTTGATGGAACAAGATATGGGTTTGTTGGTGATTTGATATTCGGCGACGGGCAGCTTCTGGACCTTTACAGCCTGCAGAATGCTGTGCCTGAGGCACAGATTGGAGGCTATCATGGATATGCAGGCAGATTGGGTGATCTGATAAGCAGCTTGCGGGAGGTGCTCAAGCAGAATCCTGATATTCTGGTTCCGGCCCGCGGGCCTGTTATTGAATCGCCAAAACCTGCCGTAAATCGCCTGATCCAACGCCTGCAGGCTGCATATAAGAACTATCTTTCGATCAACGCCGGGCATTGGTATTTCAAGGAGCGCTATGAGACCTTGGCCGCAAGAGTTCTGGGCGCGGACTCCCAGGTTGACTGGATGCCTTACGCTCTTGTTGTCAAAGAGGCGCCCCCGAACTGGGTCGTTCCGATCCGCAATTCGCGACTTCTGCTCTCGAAGGACGGATCCGGCTTTCTGATCGACTGTGGCTCCAAAGCTATCATGGCGGAGGTTACGAAACTTATGAAAGAGGGACAACTGTCCCGGCTCGACGGAATCTTCATAACACACTACCACGACGATCACACAGATAAGATTGCCGAATCTGTCGTGCAGTTCGGCTGCCCGGTATATTGCTGCCGGGAATTGGCAGACATCCTGGAGCGTCCCGAAGCCTACCGCCTTCCTGCCATGACGGCAAACAGGATCGCCAATCTGACACATCTTCCTGACGGGCACAAAATGCGATGGAAAGAGTTTGACCTTACTTCTTACTATTTCCCCGGCCAGACCATATATCATGGCGCATTGTTGGTCGAGAAAGATGACGGCCAGGCAATATTCTTCATCGGGGACTCTTTCACGCCTTCCGGCATCGACGACTACTGCCTGCAAAACCGCAACTTCCTTCATGAAGGCATGGGGTACTTCTACTGTCTTGACCTGATCCGGAAAATGCCTCCCAACCATCTGCTTGTGAATCAACACGTCGTCGAGCCTTTTCGCTTTGGCAAAGACCAGCTCGAACATATAGAAGCAGTATTGGAAAAGCGAAAAGAAATCCTTGCCGACTTGTTCCCATGGGACGAGCCAAATTACGGAATCGACGAACGTTGGGCGAGGATTTATCCTTATGGTCAAAAAGCCCGGGCAGGGCAAAGTCTGGAAATAGCTGTCAAAATCCTGAACCATTCCAATTCTTCTCAGATCTTTACAGTCAGGCCGAACGTCCCGGAAGGATTTCGCTTGGAACCGCAGACTGCTTCGGCGAGCATAGAATCCCGCAAAGAGGCCGAAATCCACTTCAAGATAACTGTGCCGGATCACGCATCGAAGAGTGTTTACGTCATCACTACGGACGTGAAATTCGGCAAGTGGGATTTGCGTCGGTGGTGTGAATGTATGGTAGAGATAGATTGATAAGATGCTGTCGAGAAGTGAATTGATTAGAAGAATTCGTGTTAAGCATTTGTCGATTTGGCCGCAAGATGAATGAGAGTGTTGGGACTCGAACCCAAGACCTACGGCTTAAAAGGCCGTTGCTCTACCAACTGAGCTACACTCCCGGTACTTTCTAAGTCGCGTAAATATAACAACTTCCCAAACATCCGTCAATTCCCTTTTTCCGAAAAACAGGGCGCGCCGCTAATGCGCCGCAAATTTTGTCCGACACCAGCGTCCGAAGCTGCCCGGGCGCGGTCCACTAAATCGTCGGCGACGGCAAGGTAAAACTTGTGTGTTGTCTCAAAACTCGCATGGCCGGCGAGCCTCATAACGTCGTGCTCGCTCATGCCGTTACGGAACCAATTCGTCAGGGCTGTGTTCCTCAGATCGTGAAATCTCAGGTGCATTCCGACAGAGGCCCGTTTCTGAATCTTTCGGTACTTCCGGCGGAAATTGTTGATAACCTTGAGCCTTGCGTCCGAGAGTGTCCACATGCCTTGTTTCCGCAGCTTCCGGATTACTTTGTATCGCTCAGGTGGAACAAATACATAAGCGTATCTGTCCGGCTGTCTCGCCTGGTGTTCGGCCAGCATGGCCACCAGATCGTCCGTGAGAGGCAAATCCCTGCTGTCGGTGTCCTTTATTAACCACTCCCATGTTTCCGCCGTATTGCTCTTTGGGCAAATATGAATCTCCTTTGTCTCGAAATCAACATCCGCCCAAACCAAATTGAGCAATTCTGCCCGTCTCATGCCCGTTATCAGTGCCGTACAAATCAACAAGTCCCACGGCATGGATCCGCTGTCATCACGAGCAACTCTGAGCATACGCCCGCACTCATCGGTCTTGTAAACCTCGATCTTTCCTTTTCTCCACTTCGGCGGCCTTAGATACTTAAACGGATTCTCCGGCAACTGCTTCCGCTCTACTGCCAAAGCGAACAACCGCTTCAGCGCTCGCACTTTCTTTGAGACTGTGGCCCGGCTATTGCCCTTATCCAAACAGCTTTGTCGAAATAACTCACCGTGGGCCAGCGTCACGCCCTGGTAGTTTATATTACCGACAACCTCGATAAACTGCTTCATCGCCGACTTGTTCTCGTACTGCGTGCTGTGCCTTGTCTGATCGCCTGTCCTGGCCAAGCTGTCCTCCAGAAAGTCGCTGAGCTTCATTGCCCGTGGACCGAGCAAGCCCATTCTCAGTTTTAGCTCCTTATCCGTCTTTTGTTTTTTCGCCTTGCGTTCGTCCGCGTGCCCTAAAGACTTGCACCTTTTCTTGCCTTTTTCGTCCACATACTCCAACATGTACTTGAAAGTCCTTCCGTTTCGTGACGGTCGCATTCTTAATCTCACCAGTTCTTTCATAACTAACCTCCTTTCTTGTCGAACCGGCAAGACCGATCAGCCACAACTATAAGCCGGGCCGCCAGGATATTGCAATATGCAGTCATCGTCCGTTCTCTTTTTCCGTCTGTTCGGCTATCCAGCGCCGGATGGACTCTCGCGGATACAAAGCCTGCCGGCAGATATGAATGCACGGCAAATCACGCATACGCTTGAGATTAGCCACAACGTTGCTGTAGTCGCCGGACTTACTGACCGCAGGAAGCCGCAGGAACTCTACAAGCTCCGTTTCGGTCATTAGCTCCGGAAAACTCTCAGCGTTGTTGTGAAATTCTGTGCTCATCGTTACAAAACAACGTCACTCCTGTCGGCGAACGTGCTAAACTCCGCCGCCCATACGAGTTTGACCAGGCCAGTTGGCCGGTTCCTGTTCTTGGCCACTATGCACTCGGCGCATCCGTCTATTTGAGCCTCCGGGTCGTCCTGCCGGCGATAATAGTCTTCACTGGCCAGCAGCAGGATAATGTCCGCATCTTGCTCTAAGCTGCCGGAGTCTCGTAAATCTGACATAAAGGGCCTGTGGTCCGTTCGCTGGCGTGGCGCCCGATTCAGTTGAGCCGCTACCACAACGGGAATGCCCGCCTGCATCGCCAGAGACTTGAGCGCCTTGCTGGCGTAGGTTATTTGCTCGTATCGGCTGCGCCCGGGTGCGTTAATCAGGTGAAGATGGTCAATAAAGGCAATGCCTATCTTGTCTTGCTGGCGTTTGCTGAGAACCTGGGCGCACAGCCTGTCGATATTCGCGTCCCTGCTTTCGGCGAGGCTGCCCGCCCATTGGCCTATGAACCGTCCGGCCTCAATGACGTTGGGCTCTTTCTTATCGAAGCCTGAAGGAACGCGCGCTATGTTGCGGATCATGCGTTCGGCGATCTCGTTATTGAACATTTCCAGGCTAACGAGATACGGATTTACCCCCAGTCGCATCGCGTGAATGAAAATATCCAGCAGGAACGAACTCTTGCCGATACTCGACGGGCCGCCGACAAGAATCAACTGCCCGGCCTTGAGGCCGTCCGTCAGACGATCCAGGTGGGCGAAGCCTGTCGGTACTCCGCCGGCTTCATCGCCCCTTAAAAAATAATCATCTATCAGATCGCACAGGTTCACGTCGCCGCTTTCTTCACCGGGACAGGCATTCAACAACCTGCCGATTGCTTCCAGCTTGTCTGCGGTCGATTTGCCCGGATCGGCAACCTGTTCTCTCGCCTGGTCCACAAGGCGTATCAACTGCCGTTCCACGCTTTTCTTGCGGACACACTTGGCGTAGTACACAGCATTAACGCTATGAGGCACTGTCTGTATTGCTCGTTCCATGTAGTCGAACAGGTCATCGGCGTTATTTCTATCGGCAAAGGCCGACCGAACCAATACGCCGTCAACCGATCTGCCTGTACTCCACAATTCCCTGATAATCTCGAACAGCTCTGCCGCTTCCTGGCAGACAAAATCGTCCTTTCCGATATGCTCGACAACTTTGGGTATTTCTTCCGGCCCGATGATGAGTGAACCGATCACGGCGCCTTCGGCGACTGCGTCTTGTGGTACTTCTGATAATTTTGTTCTCAACATTTTGTTTCTCCTACTTTTTTCCTATATTGCTCAATGGCAGTCAGGCCGTCCGGCCCACGCTCCAATGGTTTCGGTGTAGATTTGCTCTGGCCCGCTTCTTTCTCGTCTCGTTGCCGCCAGTTCCTAATCGTAGCTCTCCAATCCCTCATTTTGGTGTTCTTCAACATCCACCCTCGCGCCTCGTAATAATCCACGAAATACTTAGCGTCCAGGTCGTAATGAATGCTCTTGGCGTACTCCCTCACTTCATCCACAGTAGGCTTTTGAAATCGTTGTGTGCGCCCCCCCTCTCTTTGTAAGTGTTCCTGTATAGTGTTAGGGGGGCTCTCCTGTCCGCCTTTTGGGGTCGTTTTTGTCCGCCTTTTACCCCCTAAAGGGGGGCTCTCCTGTCCGCCTTTATCGCCTAAAGGGGGGCTCTTTTGTCCGCCTTTTGGGATAGAATATGCCAGGCATTGCCCCCGGCCCTGACTCTCTTTTCTGGTCACGTATATATAGCCTTTTTCTTCGAGTTTTTTGGTGCTTCTTCTTACCGATCTATCCGTTAAGTTCAAGTCGGCTGCAATAGTCTCTTGTGACGGCCACGCCGAGCCATTCTTGCCCTGTCGCCACAGCAAGTATGAAAAAACTCGATGGTCCGCGTGCGTCAGCTCGTTATCGAGCAGTGCCTTAACCCAAATTGGCTGGCTCTCAGTCATTCTGTTACAGCTTCCTTATCTCGTCTCTCAGTTCCGGCGATTCGAGCAGCGCCCGGGCTATGCGCTCCCTCTCGGCTTGCGTGCTGGCCATGAGAAGCTGGTTTGTCAACTGCATTTTCCGCCTCTCGTGATCGTCCGGGTGAATCGGGGATTTTCTTCTTGACAGGTAACGCCGGGCGTGGTAGTTTCTACTACAGCTTTTCCCTACCCGGCGGCTCTGACCAGTCGCCATTTTTATTTTCATGTTTAACCTCAGTTGTTTTGATGTGGATAATACTTTGCGACAATCGCCCTGGCCTTACACAAGAACTCATCGCTTGCCGGCAGTACCTTGAATAAGTCACAGTGGCAACATCGAATTTCAATATCACTGTTGTCGAGTTCCCTGCTCACCAGGTATCCCGTTTTGCAGTCCGGGCATTGTACCGGCTTCTGTTTTGCTATTGCTTGTAAGTCTAATCCCATAAATACCTCACTGGCCGGTCTTATCCAGCCTGTCCACCCTCTTTTCAATCTCCTTGATCTGAGTCAGTATCTCGGACGTCTCGACGAACTTCACGTGCCGATCAAGGATGCTTTCTGCCGCCCTCAGCGCCAGTCGTTTGTCGGAATTTTCCAGCAACTCAAGCAGGACATTGACAGCGCCTTCGTGGCCCTGGGCCAAACGCTGGTATGCTACCTGGACCAGCAGCTCCCGTTGCTTGTTGATTTCACCGGCGAACTCCGGCCTCTCCATCCAGTTGCAATACGTGGTAAACGATATGCCGGCGGCGCCCACGCCAGCCGTTAATGTCTTGGCCGCCAGGATGATCGGGATTGCCAGTTTCTGCTTGTCAGTCAGTCCATTTTCAGCCATTTGCTCAACTTTCTTGAAGTTTTCCCCAGTTTTCCCTGAATCGTTCTATCGCACCGCAAAGCCAGTCATCAAAAATAGGCTTCGGGATTCTATCTTCTGCAGGAGCTTCCGGCATGGATCCCGGCTCGTAAGTCGGAAGGTCCGGGCTTATATTCGGACCGGCTGCCTTTGTCCAACCGCGTCTCAGTTCGTACTCGTGGATGGGACATAGACTCACCGAGCAGCTCCCATCATGCCCCTTTATCAATTCCCAGTCCGCAAGCTCGCGGTCCGTGACATCGGGCACAGTTCCATCGTCGTAAAAAAGAAACGAAATACAGATCGCCGGCGGGCGGTCCTTTAGCGCCAGACGTTCTTCGGTCTTCTCCAATCGCTTCTTCAAGTTGGTGATTGAACACTTTGACATATCCGGCCTTCCGTGTCGTAGAATTCCAATACCTGCGGCGATTCCATAAACAGACGTATTCTCTTTGCCATTGCCATATCGCACCGCGTCCGAGATTGATCCAGACGTGCAAGGATTTCCTCAAGATCATAGAGTTCTGTAATTCCGGACTGCCAGATCAACCATGTGCTCACATCCTGCGGCAGATTAAACTCGTCGCTTAGTATGCGGTGCCGTGTTATAAAATTCGCCATTATCATTTTGCGTTCATTCTCTCTTTCAGTCGATTTGCCCTTAGCGTCTTGCCGATTACCGGGTGACGTTCCAGGGGTGACACCGCCGGGCGCTCAGGCTTCTCTCTGGCATAATAGGCACGAAGCAGCTTCTCGGCTTCGTTTGCGTCTATGCCGAAGTTACGAAGAAGCTTTACGGCTCGCTCAACTTTCTCTTTGGAGTCTTTTGTCTGGGCGTTCATCGCCGCCTGGTAAGCTCTGTTTTGCAGATACTTCTCAAGGTCGATAGTCAGCTTCGGCTCCCATTCCTTGCGTATCTCGTCGGGCACGAGCTTGCTATCGAGAACATCGAGAACTTTTGCGTTGTACCACTTGACCGCCGCCCTGGGCTTGCGAAGCGTGGCCAATGATTGATACGTTTCCTCCTGTTGGCCTTTCAAGCTCCAACACCTGCGCAGGATAGCGCGCTCGCGCTTGTCTTTTTCACTGATTGTTGGACGCACTCCGGTGACAGCCTCCACAAAGGCAATCAGTTTATCAATGGCCTTGTCACTGTCGCTCTTCTTGACGGCCTGCTTATAGACGCTTACACTGATCGGCTCGGTTTTCTTTGCCTCGTGAATTGCGAGCTTCAGCAGCTTCTCAGTCCAAGAGTCTGTGATTTCCGTTACCCTGTCGCCTTTCCAGTCGTATATTGCCTGTCCCGTGGCCATCTTGGCGAAGTCCAGAAACATCTCGAACAACGGCGCTTTCATGCCGCCGAGTCTTCTGAGTGATTCGTAAGCAGCTTTGTCCGGTCTGCCCTGCAAGACGTTGAAATACACGTTCCAGTAGTCCTTGTCGTAATCGAGCAGGTCGATCATTATCCGCTTGCCTTTGGCGTCCTTGCGGCCCGTGTCTATTTTGAACAGGTCGCGGTAGTCCTCCAGCGTCTCCGGTTCTTCCGGCGGCTCGCCCGTAATTATCAAATCGGCCACCGCCTTTATTATCGCCGTCAGAAGCAGTGAGTTGACAATATTCATTCTCGAACGGCTCGCTTTCCAGCCGTCACCCTGGCCCCACTGAAGAAGTGACTTTAGGATGGTTCTGTAGTTGCCCTCTGCGAATCCAGGTGACATAAAAAAGAACCTCAGCACGCTTGTTGCCGTACCCGATCTACCAAACAGGCGTTCGTTCATCTCGCCCATTTGGTTCATTGTTTCCTTTATGATGTTGATCTTCTGCCAATCAGTCAGCTCCCGCCCTTGCTTCTTTTGCATCCGCGCCATTACATCAAGATATTTGCTGTACTTGATTTTCGGGATGTACGACTCGAACATCCAGTTGACGAACTCGACCGGGATATACAACGGCACTCTGGCCGCCCTTAGCGAAGCGCCCAAGAAATTGCCGGAGTTTAGCTTGTCGGCAAACTTCTTGAAGGCGTCCTTTGCCTCTACCTCGATGCTGTATCGGTGTCCCCCGCCTAATTCGATGTATTCCCTGTACTCCGGCGTCTGGAAGATCGGATCGTCCTTTTTGAAGCCTCTCTTGATAGGACTCTTTGCCGCCTTCACCGGGTGACGCAGAAATCCCAGCCAGCCCTGGTCCGCTATGTCCTGCTTTGCTATGACGCGCAGGTGAAAGGCGCTAAAAATGAACTTCAAGGTCCTCAGGAAGTTGTTCACTCCCCTGATCCCGCTCAGTACCTTGCTCTGTGAAATCTTGTTGGTGGAAATCAGTGAATTTATCAGCTTTGCAAGCTCCGGTTTCATCAGCACCGACGAAAATACCGGGTCTTTTACGGAAACCCAGTCGCCGGGTGCGTCGGCGAATTCGGCTATGTATTTGCCCTTGCCCGTGCGCATCAGCTCTTTCTTTAGCCATATCATCGACTGCAATCTCGCAATCGCCATGAACTCGGCGTTCAGGTTGTCGATGTAGTTTTCGTATCTCGGAGTCAGACCGGCGTTAATGCCGTCGGCAAGTGACGGTATGGACTTGTGCTTCGTCATCTTGCGCGTTGTCTTGTAGTGCTCGCGGTAGAACCTGTCGATCTTGGCCGGATCGTCCTTCCATAGCCCGAAGAAATAGTCCGACACGGTTCCGACGTTAGGCCCGACAACGCGCTTAAGATATTGGTGGTTGCGGTATGCGATCTCGCGGATTGCCGCCTCTACTTGCGATTCTTTCAGCGCGGCAGGCAGGCGGTTGTATGCTACCTGTTGAATTCCCTCTGCCTCTATTGAACCAGCTACGCCGGCATACGCCACTGTAAACGAGAGCTGCTCGTCTTTTGTGAACTGAGACATCCACTTTTTCAATTCGCCGATGTTCGAGTCCATAGCCGCCAGCTTCGCCCTGTCGAATTCGAGCGCTTTGGCTTCTGGTTTGTGAATGGCTCGTATCGTCACGGCGTACGCTTCCTTGCCTGCTGCCTTCTCGGCGGCCTTTGCAGGCTCCAGGATACTCATTGCCAGCTTCGGCACGGCAAGTGCAACGTCCTTGATTTTCCCGGCTGCCTCGACAGCCTTTTTCGCTGCGGGTTTTACGTCCTCGGCAATGAACTGTCCCAGCTTCGGATCGAATCCCGAAGTCACCGTGACGCCCTTGCCTTTCGGCTTTGAGACGTCCGGCAGCTTCGGGGCTTTGCCGAATGAGACGTGTCCCTGTTGTCCCACCGTGTAATAGTCGCCGCTCTCAGGTTCGTTTATTGTCTTTCGCCAGGTTCCCGATTTGCTCTGTTTGAGGAAGTACGGCTTGCCCGCTCTCTTGGCGGACCGCTGGGCTTCAATAACTTTCCGCTCAGCGCCCTTGTCAATAAGCTGCTGCATGACTTTGGCTCGTTCTTTCTTCATTTCGCCTCGCTGTATTTCCGCCAGCTCGGCGTCCATTTCCTCGACACTCTTGGCAAACTGCTGCTGCTCGGCGCGGTGACTTTTCTTTGTCTGGCCCTTCTCCTGTATCTCGGCGACTATCGAGTCGATCTTCTCACGGCCAAGTGGATGCTGCGGTATTGCCCTGGCCGGCGTCGGCTTGATGCTATCGAACGCCGGTGGACGAGGCTGCGTCATTGCCGCCGCTACCTGCCCGCCTGCTACCTGTGCCGCCATAGGCACGCTCAGCACGACTGCCTCTACCCCGATATTTTTTGCATCCTGTTTTAACCCCGCCGCCAATCTTTCGGCGACAGTCGAATCTTTGCCCGCCCCGAAATCTTCCGTGTCTGTTATTGCCCTTAGAATCGTCCCCAGGCGTTCTTCGCCAATCTCCCCGACAATGTTGGAATACCCGCCAACGCTTGCGACCTTGCGAAGAAACTGTCCCGTAGTTCCCCCCGTCGCCTTGATCCAGGTGTTTCGCAGGCCGGTGTAAAACTTGCTCCCGAGTTTCGTCTTTTTGACAAGACTCAGAGGCACGCCGGTAATCGCTTCGCCCGCCGTCTCTGACGCCGCCTCGATAGTCACGTCGCCCCACGCCTTGGCAAACGACGTGGCCCAGCCTTCCTTGTCGGCTCCGAGTATTTGAACGCCCACCTGCCGCTGCGTGGCTTTCTCGGCTACTCGTGGCGCCAGCCCTAAAGAAGCTCTCGTTACGGCACCGCCGGCCCATCCGGCAGTCTTGAGTGCTACCTGTCCGGCTTTTGTCTTGGCATAACCCTTGATGAGCTTCTCCCCTGCCTCCTGGACGGCCTTGCTGCCGATCTTTGCAAGGCCCCCGGTCATTGCGAATTCCGCCATCCACGTCGGCAGTTGCATAACGCCTTTGGCAACCTTGCCGCCGAACGTATATCCGCGCTGCTGCTGGTCGGTCAGACGCAGGATCATATCGGAGATAAGCTGCTCGTCCTGCTTGCGGCTTCTGTACCTCGCGGGCTTATGTCCCATCGCACCCGGCATAGCCATCGCAGGGCTTGTTGGTTTGCTGTAATCGAATCCGCTTGATAGCCGGTTTGCGGCATCGAGGTACAGCAGGTTCTCCGCAGCGCCTACTGCACCGCCGAGAATCGGCACGTACTGAGCGCCTTTGGCCGGGCGGGTGAATTCCTCTTTTACGGATTCGATAACACCTATCTTCGGCTGAATCTCATCGAACGACGGTCGTGCCGCTCTGGCTTCGATTTCTTCAAATGTAGGGGCGTTTACTGCCATGTCACTTTGTCAACCCACTTGTCGTAATACGCCTTTGCCTCTGTCGTCTTTCCGGCGCCTTTGAGATTTGCAACCGTCTCGATGAATTTCTCGCGCGTAGGTGCGAACTCTCCCATTTGAGGCCCCGCCGACTGGAACCAATCGGTATCGACTGCCCCTTGCCCGTTGCCGCCTCCGGTTGCTGGCTGAAAGTCCACAGGCCCCGCTGCCATTTCCTGTCGCTCCCTCTGCATTTCCGCTTCCAGCTTTGCCAGCTCTTTTGTCGCGTAATCATACCCCTTCTGATCGAGAGGGTCTTTTGAACCGTGTTCAAGGCCGAAATACTGGCCCGCCGCTGTTTTCTTCATGTTGAGGAGTTTTTGCATTTTCCCCATCCGATCAAGGTTTTGAAACGACATCGCGGAAGCTCGCGGAAGAAGGCCGGCCTTTATCTTCGCGGACTCCTCGGCCTCTTCCGGCGTTAGCTGAAATGCGGCGTCCTTTGAAAACAGTTCGCCTTTTAGAACCGCCATCCCGAATTCAGTGTTCAGAACGTGCGGCAATTGCAAAATGTCCCGTCTCAGTTCGCTGGGTTTTTTTCCCTCGCTCACGCCTTTCTGGATTGTGTTTATAAGCCTGACCTGTAGTGCCTGCTTGCGTTTCTCGCCGAACATCGGGAAAGTCTGAACGAGTGTATCACCAATTTCCGCGCCAATGCGCTCGGCCTGATCCAGCATAGCTAAGTCGATTCCGTTACTCATAACGCAACTCCTTTATAAACCCTCAAATCGCCATCATTTGAGAAGATGTGTAGCCGCCTCCACCACCGCCGCCGCCACCGCCGCCACCGCCTATACCGGGATCTTGATAAACACCGGACGCCATCGCGTCACCCGCTGCACCGCCTACTTGAGCACCCATAGGCCCGCCAGCAATAGCGCCTATAATTCTGGCGCCGACCTTCATGCCCATAGTGCTCCAATAGCCACGTTCACTCAATCCGCCCGGCCTTAGATATGTGCCGGGACTGTAATTCATCAGGGCGTTGGCAATGTTCGTTTGAAATTTGTACGGAAACAGGATCTGTTCGATTTGCTGAGTGTATTTCGCATTTAACAATTGCTGCTCAAGAAGCCGCTGTCTTTCGCTTATCTGCGACGTGGCCGATAATTGGCCGAGTCTCTTAGACTCGACGTTTTGTATTCCGACCGCAGCTCGTTCCGTTCGGCCGCGCTCATTCTCAAACAACCTACCGAGTTCTTGCATCAAGGCGGAGTTCGATCTTGCAAGAAAACTACCGCGAACATTCATTGCATTTGTGTCCATAAGCGTGCCGCCAAGCTCGTGCTCGCGCCTCAGGGCCGTAGTCCCTTCCCGCTTCAAGAGATCGGCCTCGCCTCGCAGGGCTTCGTAATACGGACTCTTCGTCGGGTCGTAGCCGCCCGACAGCGTTTTTTCGTACTCTTGACGGGCCAGGTCATACGAGCCTTGAATCTGCTCCGGCGATAAACTTCCTAATACAGAAAGTTGTGTCTGCGTCAAACCGGCCACACCTGCCGTCGGTATATCCGGAGTACCTTGTAGTTGTCTTTGCAAAAAATCGCCGCCAGCTACTGATTCTCCCGTTCGCGGCAACAATTTTGCTTTAGGATCGTCTCTCCAAAAAGCCATATTTCACACTCACTTTCTTTGTTTACACATCAATATATAACTCCACGAAACTGCGACCCTGCGGCATCGGCGGTGACGGCACCAATCTCCGCACAACGTCCCAGTACGTTTCTTTCTTTTGGGGCTGGCCCGGCATTTCTACCGGGCGCTCTTCGACTTGCGGTTTTGGGCTGGCCGGCTCCGACGCAAGCGCCGGAACCGACCTTTCACCGAAGATATTTGTAAGCCGCAGCTCTATGACCTTTCGTAGCTCGTTCCACGGCGGCAGTGTCGCCGCATCCTCAAATCCTGCCAGCCACGCAAAGTATTCCTGCCATTCGATACCCTCCGACAACTCACAGCCCCGCCCGTGCCGGGCCATGTACTCAGCAACAGCGTCGATCACAACGGGCTTGCCGGCTTCCAGGGCCTGCCGCACTGTCACCCACTTTTCGACAGGGACATCACGAATGTCCGGATATTTGCCGGAGGCGAGTGACTTATAGATGATTTTGAAATCAATCACTCAGAAAGGCTCCCATTTCAGGATTCGAGAATTCGCTCACATCCACATCCCCTCCGGCGGCGGACAGGCCGGCCATGAAGGCATCGTTCGATTGTGCGTCGGTCTCCGGAGGTCTCGATTCCAGTTTTCTTCTCAGTTGCTTGACCTGCAACTCGCCCCCCTCGTATGCGGTCTCGATTGCCGTCGTGTCTTCCTCGGCGGCGTCGGCCTCGTCCCGCTCCAAGAGCTCAACTCTTGCCGATTCTTCCTCAGTCGTCGCAATCTCCTGGGCTGCATATTCCTCAGCCGCTTTTTCCATCGCTTCATTCTTGCTTCCACCGACCAACGGCTTATTTTTGTCCTCGGTCGCATCGAGGGCACGTTGTATTTCCGCCTGCTCGGGGTCATAATAGATGTGATGCACATAGTTGGTTGACATCAGATTTCCTTTCTATTTTTGTGTTTCGTTACGCTATTGCCAGCTCGTGCTTCGTCCTTTGAGGCAACCGGCTCAGCGCTTCGTATGCGTTCGCAATGTCTAACGTAGTCCATAAGTAGCTTCCCCCCGGTCCTTTCTCAGGGGCCGGAATTTGCCCGCGCCAGATTTTCTGGTTCAGGTTTTGTGTCGATAGGCCGAGCATCCCTGCTACTTCTCGCGTGTTCCAAATTACTTGCAAAACCATTAGAAACTCCTTATGTCAAAACCAGTTGACTACATTGAAACACTGGACAGACAATCTCCGGTATGATCTGTAATATATTTGTGTGCTGAATTGCTAACTGTAGCTATGATAGGGCTTTAGAAGTGAAAATAAACTTTCCGGCTATACTCTGGACATAATAGACACATTCTTTATGTCCACGTTTACTCTGTTTTTGCCTTTTTTCTCCAACGTTCAACAGCCTTCCTTGCCGCTTCTCCGCTCGGAAAATTCGCAATATCCGCAGCATGGCTCCAGGCACCCCTTGAATCGTTTGTCTCGGAATACTTCTCGTCATATATCTTCTCGGCCAGCGTTATCATGCCAGTAGTGTGTTTCGGTGGCGCCCCTCGTTTCGCAGTCCTATGCCCTCCCTCCAGGTACGGCACAATTCGATGATAGAAGTCAAGCCGCTCATGCTCAAGATGACCGAACTCCTCTTTCAACGGCCTTCCCTGCTTTACGGACTTTTCTATCCAACGCCAGACCCTTTCCACATAGGCCCCGTAATCCCTGATAAGGCTGTCTCGCATTGCCGGTGTAAAAGACTTGTGTTTCGTCAGGTCCTCAGCAATGTACGTTTTTACCTCTTGAGCAGTACGGGAGAATGTCGCCCTCCACGTCAAGTTCCAGGCATTTACTCTCTTATCTCCCCAATTCAAACATAACCTCAACAACTCACATGCTGTATCAAGCAGGCCCCACCACTCTGTTTCCGGGTCGCACAGCCTGTCGCTCCAGAGCTTGTCCTTGTCCACCTCCACGCCGAAGACTTCTATTTGCTTTTCGTGTCTCATCTTTCAAAACTGGGGCCGTCTCAGCTTTCGTCGTCCGGCTCAGAACCGGACATTTTTTTCTTAAAATACTCATAAAAATCGGGATTCCATTGGAGTTCGAGCCCACATTGCTCCATTTCTTTATCCCATTTATCCCGCTCTGCTTTTATCGCTTCCTCTAAATGACCCCACCTATCATAGCCCCTACTGATACAATACCGATGTTTTAGTTCATCTACTGTACACCCAATAAGCATGACTATATTTCCCGCCAGCTTCTTTTCGAGACTGTCAATGTCCCCCTTGTAATCTTCTGGTAAGGAATTTAAGATTTGTACCAAGTCTTGATATAACTTATTCTTTAGCTTCTGGGAGAACTCCACTTGTTCATTGTCATTCATTATTCGCCTCACTTTCAAAAAAATTCAGGGACCGACCGACCGTTCGCAGCCGGCCCCGTGCCATACTCATTTACGCATTCTGCCCTGACAGTTGACGCCATAGACTGAGCATTCGGTGCATATTGAGAATTGTCTCAGGATCATCATGCCGACAAGCCTCTTCTTCCCACCCGATAGTTCCGATATAGGGTTTGGCGTATTCGTAAAGGATGTCTCTTATCCTATCGGCCACGACGCCCGGCTTCGAGGCAAGATCGAAGAACACAAAATATGCAACCTTATCTTCCTGCGTTGACCTTGAGAGATGTACGTCGAGGAACTGTAAGGCTGCTTCGATGTTTTCCTGTGCGGTCTCGGACTCCTGATCTATTGGACTGTCAGTCGCACGGGCAGCCTCAAAGCCATCCAGCAACGTCAACCATTTAACGGTAGGCATAACGTCACACTCAATGTCCAAAGGGCTACCCGTGCTGTCTGTCTTTGGATAGACGGACTTAAAGAACGGCTGTAGTTCCACTCTCAATAGTGCCTCGATCTTCTCGCCAAGCTGCTTGTCTTTCTTGGCCAACATCATACAGGCATACCTTGAAGCCTGTTCGGGATACGATGCTTGCCACAACATATCGTCCAGGCGTTTTATGCCGGTTGTGACTTCGCACTCAGAAGCCGCCGCCGGCGCTTCCTCTGCGTCAATATCAATGTTTTCTCTTTCCTGCTTGCACAGATCGTCAAGGCTCTCGGCGCACATAAAGGCAATGCGTTCGACTGTGTCCATCGGCAGATCGTACTTCTCGCACAGTTGATTCTTTGCTTTCATTGCCCTGCTCTCAAGGCGCCGCTGGATCACCTGGCCAACCAGCCGGACAGTCTTTGGCTCGACATTGTACTCCTGGGCAAGCTGCTGTTCTTCCTCGCTCCAAGTCGCTCCAGGCGGCTGCACTACGGCAACCTGATCGGCTTGCTCCCTGCTTGACTTTTCCTCCTGTGATTCTTTGGTTGTTGTTTCTTGTGCGTTTTTCATGGTACTACTCCTTTCAGAAAAAAAGGTGAGCAGGGTTATGAACGCACACACGGCGCGCAGTGATCCTTACGGGTACACTCGCCCTGCTCATGGTTAGTTGATTCAAAAGATTTGATCGTGTGTTTCTCATAAAAGATAGCCTACCTCCGGCCCGAGCCGATTGCAAGAACTTTTTTGAAAAATTGAAAAATACGTAATTCCCACAGTTAAGGCGGTCCCGCGGGATGCCGATACACAGAGCGAGAAGATGGACAAAGCCGAAGTAGCCTTACAGAAAGTGAGCTCGAACATGATTAAGACATGCGAAAAATGCAAGTTTTGGACGATAGGCGGCGCCTTCGCAGAAGGGAAATGCCATCGCAGAGCCCCATTGCCATATAGTATGGATCGCAAGGATTCCGAAGAAAAAACTTCTTCTAAGATAACCCGATGGCCGCTCACTCATAAAGACCAATTGTGCGGTGAGTTCAAGCCAAGCAAAAACCTCACGGTCCCGGCTGAGACGGCCCGTGATATACACGATCGATCTCAGCGTTAATCCGACTGTGGGGCCGACTACTCTTTGTTCTCATTGTAGGTTTCAGGCAGTCGGCCCTTTGTCTCTCAGCCGTCCTCATACGCTACCCATACGCAGCCGCTACGCCGCCGTCTGTGCGAGAAGTGGCCCCGACCCACTCCCGTTGTATGCCTCACCCGGTAGATCGTCGCTCAGGAAGGAAAAAAGGTACGCAGAAATCTGCGGGAGTGCGGGCGAAGGAGAAAGAGCGTGTGCGGAAAACGACTTGTCAGAAATCTGACAAGTCATGTCTGCCAAAAATCGACACCAAGAAAGAACTCGCCGCCCTCGCCGGAGTCTCACACGACACCATCGCAAAGGAAGCAGGCCGGCCCGGTCGCCCTGGCCGGCCCTACCCGTACTCTGTCCTATGACAACTGATCGGTCTTACCGGTGAATGTCACCAGCGCGCCGCCAAGCGCGCCGCAACTATGTACGTTTGATCTTCGTCTGGTCTTAGGTTGAACTACGGAAATCATCGTTCTTGCTGGGAAAACCGCTGTTTTTGGGAAATGCTTCAAGATGTGATTTCGGCTTAAAAGGCCGTTGCTCTACCAACTGAGCTACACTCCCAAAGAAACACTAAGTTGCTGCAATATAACACCTTCCTAAACATACTGTCAACCTTGAATCGCCAAAAATGGGACAGAACCGGTATATTGTGTCAGTTTGGTGTCAGTTTGCCCTCGCTCTGGCAAAAATCTCATCCAAGAACTCGTTTGCAGAGCGTCACAAAGTCGGCTACAGCTCGGGCGGTGAGCCAATGATTGCGTATTCATCGAATACCGTATGCATAATGGTCGTTCGGCTGTTCGTCGTGTAGATGATGTGGATCTTGCCGTCATGGGCCTGAATGGCATAGGGATAAGCAAAGGAATTGTCGCCGCCCGCAATATCGCGCCGATAAGGGTAGGTCTTGTCGTCGTCCGTCGATACGGCCACGGTCAGAGGCGTGCGATCGTTCATGTTGTCGTTGTAAACCAGCAGCAGATGACCGTTCTGCAATTTGATGAAGTCAACGGCGGAGTTGGGGTTGAGGAATTTCGTCTCTACCGCGTCAGTCCAGGTGTAGCCGCCGTCCCGGGACTCGCAGCGTAACATGTAGCCGTGGTCCGTAGGCAGGAAATCGCCGCCTCGACGGATATAAGCAATAAGATAATCGTCCGTAAGCTGGACAACCTGGGGTTGAAGATTGCCTGAGGGGAACTTGATCCGGTTGGTTTCAGTCCATGCTTTCGTCTTCGGGTTGTACCGCATGAAGTAAGAACAGGTTGTGGACACTGTCTTTTCCCGGTCGTCGCCGGTCTCATAGTACATGGGCAGGAGATAGTCGCCGTTGTTTAAGACTATGAGCTGGCCCCGAACCATGGTTCCTTCTTCGAAGTTGAGCATGAACGAATCCGACCAGGTCTCCGCACCATCGTCGGATACCTTCCCCTTGACTCGCGCGTTCGACCAGGTTTTGCCATATCGGTTTACGTAAAAGAGCCACACCCGGCCGTCGGGCGCCTGCCACACTACGGGATTCCCCTCGCCCCGGCCAGGCGTATTCGCGATGACTTTAGGTTTGGTCCATTGTGTTTCGCCCACTTCGAGGCGGGAACCGTACACGGCGGTGTCATCGCCATACTCTCCCGAACCACCGTAGTAGGCGATATAAAGGTCCCCGTTGGTAAGTTGTGTGATGGACGCGGGATGCTTGTATCGGCCTGGGTGCTCAGGGCCAAACACTCGGTAAGTCTCGATATTGTAGCTTTCGGCACAGACTGCCGTGCCGACGAGACATATTAGAAACACAACTGATTTCTTCATAGACTGTCTCCTCGCTCCTTTGCATAAACTCTTGTGGCATAATTGCATCTATGTATTCACGCAAGTGAACGACTTATAGACCGTACTGTACAATATTTTGCCTGTCAACACAAACCTCAGCAAGAACTGCTCTTATACGTTTGCCGAACACAGCGTCTTTACTCTCACAAGCCTGTGTGATAAAATTGTTTTAGCTACGGTTCATACTGTTGATATTCAGGATTTGGGATAACCACATGGAAGCGATGGAATTCTTGGAGCGTCTCAGAAAAGGCAAACGCCTGTATGGAACAGCCGTTCTTTCCCATTCCCCTCTGTGGCCTCTGGCCGTCAAGATGACAGGGGTGGATTTTGTTTTTATCGATACGGAACACACTCCTCTCGATAGAATGGTCCTTGCTCAAATGTGTCTGGCCTACAAAGGGTTTGGATTGCCGCCGCTCGTCCGCATCGGTTCTCCCGATCCGCATGAGGCCCGCAGAGTCCTTGATGGAGGAGCTTCGGGAGTCCTTGCTCCTTATGTTGAATCTCCAGAGCAAGTTAGAGAGCTGGTTGGCGCTACGAAACTGCGTCCCCTGAAGGGGGAGCGATTGAAAGTAGCATTGCAAAAGCAAGATTCTCTTGGGTCCGAACTCGCAGACTACTTGGGCGATTGGAACAAAGAGAACTTCTTGATGATCAATATCGAGAGCGTCCCGGCCATAGAAAGGTTAGACTCGATTTTGGCCGAACCAGGTCTTGATGGGGTAATCATAGGTCCGCATGATCTATCCGTGAGTCTGGGATTGCCGGAGCAATATCGCGACCCGCGGTTCGAGACTGTCGTCGCAAGGATCATCTCCAAGGTCAGGGAAAAAGGATTAGGCGTGGGGATTCATTTCTCCCAAGAGGCTGAATTGCAGATTAAGTGGGCTAAAGCAGGTGCAAACATCATAATGCACAGCTCCGATATCGCTCTGTTCCGGCAGAGATTGAAGGAGGATATCTCGGCAATTCGCAGCAGTCTGGAGCAGGAAGATAGCGGGATAGATGTGTCAGATTGACTTGCGCGACGGTATGGGGCGGTATTGCCACGAGGCGGAGAATTCCATCTGTGTGCCGTCAAAGACGACTCAGCAGTTCTCGCCGTCGTTCCACATAGTAGAGATATGTCTGATAAGAAACGTCGGGAGGAACAAAGTGATCCAGCATAGGGATATACGCGCCATTTTCCAGAACAGGCTGTACCCGCCTTAACTCAGATTCGACTCCTTCACGTCCGCCGGCAATAGCACGTTTGTCCAGTCCGCCCATCAACGCACAATTCGGGTGTTCGCGCCTGAGCAATACGGGATCGCACCCGGCTGCTATCTCACAGGGGTGCATCCCATCCATCCCTGCTTCCAGAAAAATCGGGAGCAAATCGTTCGCATGTCCATCGGTATCTACCATTATGAGCTTGACGCCACCTTCTCGCAAATACGCGACGAGTTCCTTATAGGCCGGCAGCATGTAATCACGAACAAACTTCGGGGAGATCATCGGCGCAGTCTTGTAGGCCATATCTTCCCAAATCTGAACGAAATCCAGAAGGCCCGTCGATAACACACGTTTCAGCAGGTCTTTTCCGAATTGCAGCCTGTCGTTGATGATCCGCCGTACAAGCCGGGGTTGGTCGTAAAAAGCCATGCTCCAGGCTTGCAGCCCCATGTAGTTTCTTGGAAAGCCAAAGAAGCCCCTGAAATTCACACCGATGATCTCTCCCCTCTCTCGCCGCCAATGCAGGTCCTGATCAAAATCATCGCTGTATCGCCCCGGATCCGCGCCATCCAGACGCGGCAAAAGATCCATATAGCCTGCTTCATTCTCGATCGGGAATCGTATGTATTGTGGAATGGTCTTGTGAGTTTTGCGCTGGCGATAGACGGCGCCGGTGGCGTCGGATATGACCTGTTCTTGCTCTGTTTCTTCCAGAATTCGCTCTTCAAAAGGTGGATATACTTCGCCGTTGATCGCAAGCCAGTTCACGTTGAAACTACGGTCCAATCGGAGGTAATCCTCAAGATGCCGAATTGATGTGACCCACTTGGGAAGCCCTTCATGGTGCCAACGGTCAAGGGTTTCCGGCCAAAGGCCCATCTCCATTAACGGAACCCGGTCAACTGGTTGAAAATGCATACATCGCAGAAAGCGTTCGCGTTCGTTCATTCGCTCTGCCCTTGAGTTACTGCTCTATCCAATCTGCTCCAAACATACAATGGCGGATGGTGGCCTGCCCCTGCTCTTTGTAAGAATATGTCAGATGCAACATCCCATCCTCCGCCTGAATCAGTGACGGATATGCAAATGATTTCTCCCGATTGTCTGATCTGCCAACATGCCGTTTCCACTTCCACGTCTCGCCTTCATCGTCGGAGAGAGCCGCGGCTAAGCTGTGGCGGCCGTCCTCCGTATCGTTGAAGACCATCACCCAACGGCCATCTTGTAACGTGATTGTTTCAAGACTGGAGCCGGGATTCGGGATCTTCGTGTCGATGGCCGGCGACCACGATTCGCCGTCGTCGGTTGATGTGCTAGTCAGCACGCGGTAGGGAGCATTGCCGCTATCCCGCATGTAGGCCACCAAAGTCCCATCCTTTTTCCGAACGATGCTTGGCTGGATCGGACCCAATCCCACAATCGGCTTGCTGGCTCGCCAGTTTTCCCCGTCATCATCACTGATCGCCACAAGGCAGACATTATAACCATCCGAATACAATGGCAGCAGAATCCGTCCGCCTGGCAGGACGATGGGGTGTGTACGAGTCATCCAGCCGGTTTGGCGTTTCGCCTTATCCCTGGCGGCTTCCGTAATCATGGTTGAATACAACGGTGCATATTCAGCCCACATCGGCTCTTCGGTGACTAATTCTCTAAATGCAGCTTCAATTGTCTCGGCAAAGGTGTCTCCAGGTTTCAACAGAATAATGTCCTGCCAATCCCATTTCGGCACCTCTGAGCGCTGATAGTCAGTGGACATACCATATTTCAAGATGGATTGCTCCCACCGGTTCGCACGAACAACAATCCAAAACAACCGCAAACGCTCCTTCTGATCTATGAAGAGAACAGGATTGCAATCCGGGAAGTCCGGTGTATCGGCCATCAAGAAAACAGGACTCCACTTATTGCCGCCTTTTTTCAGCCGGGCTCCCTGTATCACCACATCATCCGCTGTTCGCTCTCCGGAGCCATGAAACCAGCACGCCAGCAAATCACCATTGGGGCATTCGATAATGCTGCTTGAGTGTACATGCTTTCCCTGTAGTGGGAAGATGGGATTATCTTGAATTTCCGGCTGTGTGTTTACCTGGATCGAAAGATACGTGCCGAAGAGTAAAGTTATGATCAACTTCATGATGGCCCTTTAGTTATACATTACGTTGGATTCACTAAATGCCGTGACAATAGCATTCCTGATCCCATGATACAAATTCTATTCTGTAAACGCACGCACTGTTTTATAACGATTGGCCATAACATGGGTTACGTAAAGAGATTTCCAACGGTTGCAATTCAAGGGTCATTTTGGTATTGTTATTGTTATTGAATTGGAAGGTCAGGTTACATAGCCAAGCGATCAATATTGGCAATATCGGATTAGGACTATTTAGGATCGGACATGGATATTAAGACAATAATACCAGGTGGATTTGCCACGACTAGTGTGTTCATTGTTGTGTTGGTGCTTGTTGGTGCAATACCATGTTTTTCGCAGACTGAGACATTGCCTGCCGCGTCAAACCTTTCAGAGTTAGACGCACCACTGCTGTTCGCAAAAAGACACTCATACCAGGGCATCCACATTTATGATACATATTATCAGTGGTGGCCAGGCGGCGGAATCTATGTTTGCGAAGATCCAACCGCGCCGGTCGATCAACAAAAGCTTCGGCCTGTCATAGATGCAACTACGCCTGAGACTCTGGGCGAGGGTATGTACAGCGACCCGGAACTTTCGTGGGATGCGATGCGTTTACTGTTCTGCTTTAAGGGTCAGCCCGACGGCGACACATGCATCTATGAAATCGGGATTGATGGCACTGGTCTCAGACAGCTTACAAATCCAACCGGCTGCGTGAAGCCGTCAGGACGATTCACGAGCCATCATGATGTCGGGCCTGCGTATCTGCCTGACGGCCGAATAATCTTTACATCCACGCGACTGAATGGATTGGTTCCGTGTAACAATACGGGCGTGGACATTCTGCATGTTATGAACGCCGATGGCTCAGACATGCATGCCATCTCGGTCAACAACGTTAATGAATTCGATCCCTGCGTTCTGCCGGACGGCCGGATTCTCTACGGTCGCTGGGAATATGTCGACAAAACCGCTCTGACGCAGCAGACGCTGTGGACGATCTTTCCGGACGGCACTAATGAGACGGCGTTTTATGCAAACAATCTTGTGCGGCCCGAGGCATTTCTTGATGCCAGGCCGGTGCCCGGCAATAGTCACCTCGTTCTGGCATCACTCACACGGCACAACTCCACACCACGTGGGAGTGTGGGGATTATCGACGTGTACGTAGGAAAAAATGACCCAGCGGCAATTACCAATCTGGATCACCCAGATGAGCCAACCAACGACCTGGGGGATTCGTGTGAGCCGTGGCCTTTGTCAAAGGATGTGATTCTGATGAGCGCAAGGCCCGCTGGGTCCAAACGCAACGCGATCGTCCTGGCCGATCGCACCGGACAACGTGAAGTTGTGTATTCGGATCCGAATATCTGCTGCCACTCTCCGATGCTTGTCAAGTCGAGACCCAAGCCACCCGTGTTGGAAGGACAAATCAGACCGGACATGACAACAGGCAGATTCTTCGTACAGGATATTTACAGGGGGCTGACCGGAGTTAAACGCGGTGAGATTAAGTGGTTGCGAGTGATCGAGGAGACGTCGAGGGCAAGCGGTACTCACGGTTCGGCATATAATCAGACCTTTCTGCTCAGTGCGGCCCTGGCATTTAGCGTGAAGGACTATCTGGGGATTGTGCCGGTCGAGCCGGATGGGTCGGCCTATTTCGAGGTTCCTTCGGGCCGCGCGATCTATCTTCAGGCACTGGATGCGGACGGACGGATGATTCAGAGTATGAGGACGTTTGTGCAGGCCTCGCCCGGAGTAACGCGGTCGTGCATAGGCTGTCATGAGCACAAGTACAGTACGCCACGCAATACGGGCCATCCCCCGGTTGTTAAGCGCACCCCGAGCAAGCTGCAAGCCGAATCGTGGGGCAGCGGGTTCGTCGATTATCCAAGCATGATCCAGCCGATTCTGGACAGGCGTTGTGTCCGTTGTCACGGCGGCGAGAACGGCATCGCCGGCGGGCTTGATCTATCGGGGGGCTGGACAGAGCATTTCAATATCAGTTATGAGAACCTCGTCAATCGGCGGAACAACCAGCTAACAGCAAATCTGATTGCGGGTATCGACTGTATGAACGGAACAGCGCGGTGGTCGGCACAGATATTCAAACCACGCTCTCATGGCTCCGGCGCAGCGCCTCTGGCGGAACTGCTGATCAGTGGCCACGACGGGCACATTGCGGATTTGACAAGGATCGAACGTGACCTGATCCTTGCATGGATCGATACCAACGGACTTTACTACGGCACGTGGGACTACTCCGAGAACAGTTGTCAGCTCAAGGCGTACAATGATGCCAAAAGTGCGCTGACCGAACAGATGCGATCGGCAGGTTGTATGAGTTGCCACCAGAACAAGGACAAATTCGTCTTCGAGAGTGACTGGATCAACTTGAAGCGACCTGAAATGAGTCGAATTCTACGCGGGCCTTTGGCAACAGGCGAAGACGGCTGGGGCCTGGAGAATTGTCGCGATCGAAAAGTCACCGCAGGGAGGCAACGTATTCGCATGTACTATACAGGAGGTTATGTACATCATGTACTGCCGCTTGACTCTTTCAAGCCGCGAGAGTACGTTCCTCCCGACACGTTCGGTGATCCGTTGATAACTTTCTTATCGACAGATGACAGCCACTACCAGGAAATGCTCGAGATTATCCACAAGGGGCGCAGAGAAGCTCTTGCAACTCCCCGAGTCGATATGCCGGGGGCAAAAATCAACGCCGGTTTGTGTAGGCAGATCGTGTCGATTAGGACACCCGAAGTGGCGCCCCGCTGAAGGCCAATACTCAAAACAGCGGCGTTGTGCTGCTCAGATGGAAAAGACCGGCCGAGACTATCTGGCTGACATTCGACTTGTATCGACATAACAAGCCAAAATTCGAACCCAACGAAGAATACTTGCTCAACACTACCAGGTTGTACAACTATGAAGACACGCAGCCGACAGTCTGCCGTATCGTGTACTTCCTGGTTAAATGAGATATACTTATGCCCGTGGTGTTCGCGTGTCATCCACATTTTGTCGTGTTCAAGTTTTCAAATAGGACACTAATAACGCTACTGGAGATACATCTATGAATTCGGAATATACGTCAATCTGTTTTTTCATATTTGTGTTGTTGGGATTCTTTAACATAGAGACAATTGCCAATGACGGCAAACTTCTGCGCGGCCAGAAATGGCAGCGTTTTTCTCTCGAGGGCAAGAAAGTCGATTTCTATGTAGCTCCGGATGGAAATGATTCCTGGTCAGGAAAACTGGCTGCTCCAAATCCCGAGAAAGCTGACGGTCCGTTTGCAACAATAGAACAAGCTCGGCAAGCTGTTCGCGAACTGAAGAGTAAAATCTACCTGCCCAAGCCAAAACCCATAGAAACACGCTGGATCGGCTCCCCTCATCAATACGGTTCAGGCAGAGATATATTGGTCTTGATTCGTGGCGGGTACTATTCGCTGGATAAGCCTCTTCGTTTCACGGCAACTGACGGTGGCGAAAGAATCGAGACCAATTTGCCCAGCGGCGCATTTGAATATCACAAATTGAAGGACCATTATGTGACCTATGCGGCATATCCCGGAGAAATGCCGGTTATCTCCGGCGGCAAACGAATCCGGCACTGGAGTCACAACAACGGAATCTGGACTGCTCAAGTTACGGGGGCAAAAGTACAAAACCTTGTGGCGAATGGCAAAAAACTGACTCTCGCCCGTTCTCCGAATGATGGGTATTTTACCCCACTAAAATTTTCTCAAAGTGCACAGGAGCTGTTCTTCAGGCATAATGAACTTCGTCAGTGGCCGGCAATGGAAAACAACCGTGTGGTTGTACTACTTCGCTGGCACACCGGTATTAATTCCATTGCCAGGATCGATGAAAGAAGACAGATAGCATATTTAGCCAAACCGCAACCCGGCCTAATCATCGTACCGCCTCGATATTATGTTGAGAATGTAAAATCGCTTCTGGATGCACCGGGAGAATGGTTCTTTGATCAGGAGTCAAAACAGTTGAGCTTGATTGTTCCCAAGACTATCTCTAACCCAAATGGTGCCAGTGTTATTGCTCCAACATTAGATCAACTGGTTTCCATTCGGGGGACAAGAGAGAAGCCTGTACGAAACCTTAGATTGTATGGACTTCAGTTTGAGGGTACAGTCTCGCAAGGAAAGGCTATCCATTATGAATACACTCATAATTGTGAGTTGGTGGATGGCGAAGTCAGGTGCATGGATGGTACAGGAGTATTTTTTGGCAAGGGCTGTTATAGAAACCACATTCTCAGCAACAAATTCGAAAGCATAGAAAAAGGCGCAATTGTTGTTGCCGGAGATGCTAATCCGACCAATTGGACGGACATCATCCGTGAGAACACTGTTTCCCACAATTCCATCGATAATTGCGGTGGAACTAACATTATTGCGCGCAATACGCTCCATACAGTGATAGCTCACAATCTGATTGCCGATACCCGGGGCAGATACGCCATATCAGTTGGAGGTTGGAGCAACCTGGAGGAAGCGATTGATGGTGGATATCGGATCGAGTATAATCACTTACGTCATGTTCAAAAAGATGCGGATGATTCCGGGGCGATCAAAACAGCCGGCCTGACGCACGATTCTGTAATTCGTCGCAACTTAATCCATGACGTGAAGGCCGGCTATTTCAACGATAACGTGGGATTCTGGTTCGACAACATGTCTTCCGGATGGCTGGCCGAAGAGAACATCTACTACAACCTGGGACAGGGCGAGATGAAACTCTGCGCCGCCAACCTTGTGGACAACACCTACCAGAACAATTTTGTGATTGAATCCCCAGAGAATGAACCGGAGGATTTTATCCTTGGAGGGGCTCAGTTCCAATATAAGGATATGCGGATTGAGTCGGTAAATGGGGCAAACATTAATGAGATCCAAGTCGGAGAAACTTTGAAGGTCAAGGCGGAAGTGACGAACACCGGCTGGACGGGAATTTTGCCGGTGCGTCTATATCTCAACCGCCGGGTTGTCCAAGTCAAACTGTTTCCCATAGTACGCAATAATAGCCGGGAAATAGAATTTGACCTTCGCCTGTATAAGCCGGGCGAGCACCAAATCGCGGTTGGATCCGCACCTTGGCAGAGTGTCTCTGTTGTCGGCGAACGAATTACCACGACGTTCGACCAGTTGCATATCTCCGATATTGTAGCTCCTGAGGATAAGACCGTTCATGTGGCCGCTGTTCTAACCAATCTCGAAGATTCGGATCAGACAGTTATTGCAAAGCTGTACCTGAACAACAAAGTCCGCGCTTCAAAGCCTGTTCGAATCGGCAAAATGAAATCTGAAAGAGTCCGATTCGCAATTCAACCGGAAGCGGGAGTATATGCGGTAAGGATTGGGAACAGCCGTTCTGAAGATTTGAGAGTCTATTCTCATCTTCCAATCGACCTATCTCAGGCTGAAATGAGGGACTACGCATCGGCCACAGCTTCTCCATGCAAAGTTGAAATCAATCAGAGAGAAAATCTTTATAAAATACAGACAGCGGGATCTGATTTCTTCCATGCGGAAGATTCCTACACTGCCGTCTATTTGGCAGAGAAGGTACAAGGAAATTTCGTGGCAACGGTGAAGGTAAAAGGATTTGGCAACAGGACTCACGAATGGTTCAGAGCAGGGCTATTTGCCCGAAACGATATGACCAAGAGCTTTGATGTGGCGCCCGGCAGCAAAGGTTCAGTCTTGATGTTTACGACGCCAGCTCGTGCCGGCATGAACTGGGATGAATTTGGTGATGGTTGTATGCATAAAGGCGATAGTCAGAACTTACCAGAGAACTTCTCTTTCCCGTTATGGTTGAGACTGGAAAGACACGGAAACAGTTTTTCCGAAGCAATCAGTCATGATGGGAAGACCTGGGTCAATCCTAAACACACCACGCAAATCCCGGATTTGAATTCTTCCATTCATCTTGGCTTAGCGGCAGGTTCATGTGATCAAATCCCTTATGTGGTAGAATTCGAGGATTTTCAGATAATTGTTGAAGATAAATGATGTTTGGCAACGTATTACTACGATTGACCGGGACATAAGCAGATTCACAAGGATGCAGCATTATGGCTACGCTCGGATTCATCGACCTATTTATTATTGTTTGTTATCTGGTCATTGTGGTAGCAATTGGCCTTTCCTTCGCCAGGAAGGAGCGAACGAGCGAGAATTATTTCCTCGCAGGCCGCAGTTTGACGTGGCCGGTCATAGGAGCCTCGCTGTTTGCCAGTAACATCGGAACTGAACATCTGGTCGGCCTGGCGGGAGATGCACACCGTGTCGGACTGGTCGCAGGCGGCTTCGAATGGATGGCCTGTCTTTGTCTTATTATTCTGGCAGTGGTTTTCGTGCCACAGTATTTGAGAACTCGCATCTACACGATTCCGGAATTTCTGGAAAGACGGTTTAGCCTGACCGCCAGAGTGTATCTTTCGGGCTATTTCACCGTTATGATTGTCTTGACCAAGGTCTCGATAGCCTTGTACGCCGGCGCCCTTGTGATCGAACAGTTCTTCGGTTGGGACCGCACAGCCGTTATGTGGGGCATTGGAATCTTCACAGCACTTTACACTGCCGTAGGTGGCTTGTCGGCGGTTGTTTACACAGATGTCCTGCAAACAGTCATTCTCGTATTTGGAGCAGCTCTGCTAACCGTAATCGGTCTGTCGCGAGCAGGAGGATGGTCGGAGTTTACAGCCTCTGCTCCCGAGGGCTTTCTGAATATGGTAAAGCCGATCGATCATCCCGACTATCCCATCACAGGGTTTATGTTCGGAAACCTTTTTGTCGGGATTTTCTACTGGTGCATGGACCAGGTGATCGTTCAGCGTGCTCTCGGCGCTCGCAATATCGATCATGGCCGTAAAGGTGCAATTTTCGGTGGCTTTTTGAAAATCCTGCCGGTCTTTATTTTTGTACTTCCAGGCGTTATTGCAGTCGTTTTGTTCCCTGATATCGAACATGATAAAGCTTTCCCCACCTTAGTGTCGGAACTGCTGCCGGCCGGAATTAAGGGACTGGTGCTTGCAGGTTTGCTTGCTGCATTGATGTCATCGCTCGACAGCACATTGAACGCTTCAGCTACACTTGTAACTCGTGACTTCTACGTGCGTTTCACCAAAACCGAACCTTCTCAGAGAGCGCAGATATGGCTCGGCCGAATTACAATTGCCGTGGTCGTCATCGCTGGTATTCTGTGGGCTCCGGTTATCGCAAGGGCCGATACAATTTGGAAATATCTCCAGATAGTCTCAGCCTATATGGCAGTGCCTATAGCTGCTGCGGTTCTGACGGGAATATTATGGCGGCGTGGAAATAATGTCGGCGCCCTCAGCGCTATGGTCTTTGGTATTGCCATAGGGATTGTTATGATGGCCGATTCTATGTGCAAAGGGGGTTTGATACCAATTTTGCAGATTCCAATTATGGCCTCATTTATGCACCGTTCTCTCGTTGCGTTCCTGCTCAGTGTAGCGGTAATGGTCGTCGTCAGCTTACTCACCGCGCCCCCGCCTAAGAGCCGGGTAGAGGGAGTTTGTTTCGAGTGGTCGGGTTTTGCGCCTGTCGAGAAAGTGCCGGTCTTTCGCGACCACCGACTCTGGATTGTGCTGTTGGTCATTAGCGTTATATCCTGCTGGATTCTCTTCCGATAGAACTTAATTGTTTACCTTTGTACACTTGTTCGAAAGGAGATCAGAAGAATGGGCCTAAGCAGGCTTGCGACGGATATCATTCCTGGGATTGGGCCGGGACAACGATAAGTAGTCATGATATAGAAGAGGACAGACAATGAGAACAATACAACGCATCGAAGCACACATCACACTGTTGGCTCTTGTCATGCTGCTGATCGGCATAGCGCCGGCTTTTGCCGGGACGACCGATGCGCGACGAACAGAGCTTGGAGAACGAATTCGGCAACACTGCGTAAAGAGGGAGATTTCGGGCGGGATACTGGTCTATATCGGAAACCCGGACCAAGACTTGCTCAGTGACCTCGCCGATATGTCAAGGGAGTCGTTCCTGGTAAGGGGATTGCTCCCGGAGACCAGCGACATTGACGCGAGCAGAAGACGCCTTCTTGCTGACGGCCTTTACGGCAACGTCTCTCTGGTCCACTGGACCGGGCCCGACCTGCCGTTTATCCCAAACATGGTGAATGTGCTGGTGGCTGATTCGACCACGAGGATACCCCGGGAGGAAATCCTGCGCGTGCTTGTGCCCGACGGAATCGCACTGGTCAGGAACGGAAACAGCTTGGAGGTGATTCAAAAGGAGCGTCCTCAAGAGTACGACGATTGGACGCATTATCTACATGACGCCGGCAATAACGCCGTATCCATGGATACGCAGATCGATTCCATCGCATCTCAGCAGTGGGTCGGCGGCCCGACGTGGTCCCGCCACCATGACCATGTCGCGAGCGTGACAGCCCTGGTCTCGGACGGCAGAAGGATTTTCTACGTATTTGATGAGGGGAAGACCTCGTCTATCCTCCTGCCGTCGAAGCATGCCCTGATCGCGCGCGACGCGTTCAATGGAACGGTACTCTGGAAGAAGCCGCTGCCCTCCTGGTTTCCGCACCTCTGGCCCTTCAAGAGCGGACCGGCCCAGCTGCCAAGACGGCTTGTTGCAAAGGGAGGCAAGGTTTACTTGCCGCTGGGCATGGCGGAACCTCTCAGCGTGCTCGATGCCGCTACGGGCGAAGTCCTTCGGACATTCCCGGAAACGGATGCGGTCGAAGAGGTCCTGGTTTCCGGCGGGAGGCTCTTTGTTCTCGCCAACCCGGACCCCGAAATGTTTGAAAGCTTCACCCTCGGTAACGGACTCAATGGCGACCAGAAATCCTGGGCGGGCAGGAACTGGCCCTGGGATAAGGAGAAACGAAACCTGATGGTGTTCGACGACGCCACCGGCAAGCGCCTGTGGCAGAAGAAAGCAGCCGTCGCGCCCCTTACTCTCGCCGTGGGCGCAAAAGGGCTGATGTTTTATGACGGTATTAGCGTCGTCGCCCTGGACAAAACTAATGGGAACGATTTGTGGAAATCCAAAGAGATAAGCACAAGAAAACAGTTGCCTATTTATGAAGCTCCCATCCTGGTGCTCTACGGGAGCTATGTGCTTTTCGCGGGTTCGGACGGGAAGATGACCGGCCTGGACGCACATGACGGGCGAACGCTATGGGAGACCGAGCACCTGAAAGGGGGTCACTTCTCTCCGAAGGACTTACTTGTGGTGGATGACCTGGTGTGGTCCGCCAACATCGCGGGAACAAGGCAATCCAACTCTGGGATCTTTGTTGGCAGAGATCTGTCCACCGGTGAGGTGGTGCGCGAGATCAAGCCTGCCGAAGTGACCTACCATTTCCCGCATCACCGGTGCCATCGCGTGAAAGCCACGTCCCGCTACATTCTGGCTTCCAAGACAGGCATTGAATTCTACGACACGCAGAAGTGCCTCGAACGCGTGCACCATTGGGTCCGCGGCGGGTGCCTGTACGGTATTATGCCTGCGAACGGCTTGATCTATACGCCGATGCACAGTTGTGCCTGTTTTCTCGACTCGAAATTGACCGGCTTTAACGCGCTGGCTCCAAAACGGGCCGCAGACTATGGGCCGCATATCACAGACCGCCTTGAAAAAGGACCTGCCTACGGAAAAGTTTCAGGCTCCAGCGTTCAGGTTTCGGGAGAAGATTGGCCGACGTACAGGCATGACAATCAGCGCAGTGGTTCGACCGCGTGCGAGATCCCGGCAGAGGTTCGTGTAAGCTGGCAGGTAAAAGTGGGGAACCGTCTGAGCAGTCCGACCATCGCCGGCGGCAAGATACTTGTCACCGATATAGACCGCCACACAGTGTATGCACTGGATGCCAGGACGGGCAAGAACATGTGGAGTTATACGGCGGGAGGACGAGTCGATTCGCCTCCCACAATCCACCAGGGTTTTGTCTATTTCGGATCGGCCGACGGCTATGTCTATTGCCTGGCAGCGGAGGACGGGAGGCTTGCCTGGCGTTTCCAGGTAGCAGGCCGGGACAGACAACTCTGCGCTTACGGTCAGATCGAGTCGGTCTGGCCGGTCAGCGGTAGTGTCCTGATCAAGAATGGTAAGCTCTTCTGTGTCGGCGGTCGCTCCTCGTTCCTGGACGGCGGCCTGCCTTTTGTCCGGCTGGACGTGCCCACGGGAGCACTGGAGGCGGAATCGTGGATTGACGCGGTTGATCCGAAAAGCGGACAAAGCATCCAGATGTTGCCCAAACAATCACAGAAGCCCCCGGCTAATCCGGATATGCAGATGCCCTCGGCTCTGCCCGACATCCTGTCCAGTGACGGGAAGGACATTTTCATGCGGGTCGAGAAACTGTCTAAGGACGGAAAACGAATTGGAACATTCACTCGCAAGGGAACCGAGGACGAATACGATGAGCGGCACATCTTCAGTTGGGGCGGATTCCTGGATGGCTCATGGCTTCATCGGATCTACATGAGTTATGGAAACGGCAGGATCCGAAAAGGCACGTACCTCGAATGGTTTGTCTATGGGGAGACCAATCCGGACGGCAGGCTGCTCGTGATGGACGCGGACAAGGTCTATAGCTACGGTCTAAAACCCAAATTTCACACGTGGAGCTCGACGTTCCAGGATTTTCAACTGTTCTCGGTCAATAAAGAGATCGAGACCGACAAAATCTCCGGGCAGACCATTTTCGGGAAGCCCTACGGCCGTGCCCCAAGGCAGAAACTTCGATTCAATTGGACCCTGGACGTTCCTTTCTATGTGCGGTCCATGATCAAGGCCGGAGATAAACTTTTCCTCTGTGGCCCGGAAGACATCGTTGACGAGGTGGACGTCACGAAGCGCTATCCGGCAAAGGATCTTCTGGAGAAGCTCGAGCGCCAGGACGGCATCCTCGACGGAAATGAGGGTAGCCATTTCTGGGTTGTCCGTGCCGGCGACGGAGAGGTCCTGCAAAAACTCCATCTGCCTGACCTCCCTGCTTGGGACGGCATGGCCGCGGCATACGGCCGGCTGTACTTGGCGACCCTGGAGGGCAAGCTGATTTGCCTGGCCGCGCAGTAAATGGAACCATATACGGCAATCCTGCCATCGAAAGAGCCGTTTTCGGCACAAAATTAAACTTACACATAATACTTGACGCTATCAAACATCGCCGTTCTTGCCATCTCACTGACATCTTGTTATAATTTCCATCTTGAAAAGTCTCTTCGGGTGGTTTCAGCAGGCTTTTGCTCGTACCGCGCGAAAAGCGATTTCTCGTCAGTTGTTCTCAAGAGATGGTAATAGTTAGCTTAAAAGAAAGGTGCCTACCTATGAAACCGGACAAAGAAACAATGACGCGTCGTCATTTCCTCAAGACCAGCACACAGGTTACAGCCTTAACAGGATTCTCCATTGCCACGCAGGCACACGGAGCCAATAGCGACCGAATTCGCGTGGGCCTCATAGGCTGCGGGGGCCGCGGCACAGGCGCTGCCGCGCAAGCCCTGTCAACCGATGAATGCGTGGTCCTGACAGCCATGGGCGACGCTTTTGAGAATCGCTTGAAGAGTAGTCGTAAGAACCTCCAGGCCAACAAGGAATTCGGGCAACGCGTCAAGGTCCCCGAAAATGCGTGCTTCGTGGGTCTGGACGCTTACCGGGAAGTGATCGATAGTGGTGTGGATGTGGTTCTCCTGGCCACACCTCCTGGTTTCCGGCCGCAGCATCTCCGAGCCGCAGTCGAAGCCGGCAAACATATCTTCTGCGAAAAACCAATGGCCACCGACGCCCCGGGCGTGCGTTCGGTCCTCCAGTCCGCCGCCAAAGCCAAGGAGAAGAACCTCGCTCTGGTGGCCGGCTTTTGTTGGCGGTATCACCCGGCGCGTCGTGCCTTCTACGAGCGGATACACCAGGGCGCCATTGGCTCGGTTCGTGCCGTCTATGCCACCTATCTGACCGGACCGGTGAAACCTATGCTCCCAGCCAGCAGGCGCCCCGCAGGCATGAGTGACGTTGAATGGCAACTTCGCAACTGGTATAACTTCGTCTGGTTATCCGGGGATGGGCTGGTGGAACAAGCCTGTCACAGCGTGGACAAGATCGCCTGGGCGATGAATGGAGTCCTTCCTCTCAAAGCGGTGGCAACCGGCGGCCGCCAATTCCCAAACAACGAAGGCAATATCTTCGACCACATCGACGTCTTCTACGAATTCCCGGACGGAGTCCGCGCGTTCATGGCCCAACGTCAGATCAACGGTTGCTACGGCGACAACTCCGACTTCCTCATGGGAGCCGATGGCTTTGGTAACATCAAGGGCTGGAGCGATCCAACCATCACCGGCAAGGAATCATGGCGCTATCGCGGCCCCAAAGCCGATATGTACCAGGTCGAGCACGACGAATTATTCGAATCCATCCGCAGCGGCCAACCCATTAACGATGGCATCTGGATGGCTCACAGCACGCTAATGGCCATCATGGGGCGCATGGCAGCCTACACCGGAAAAGAGATCACCTGGACCGAAGCCCTGAATTCCGAGGAAAAACTCGTACCCGACAATTTAACCTGGAACATGGACTTGCCCATCAGGCCCATGGCAATGCCGGGAAAAACGAAGTTTGTCTGACCATTCTGCGGGCAGGTCTTGACCAGCCAGGCGACGCTGCGAACCGCGAACTACATTCTTCACCACAGAGGGTGCAACTGGTGAATCGTACTGATCGACGGTTCTTCGGTAGGATCCTTTAGCTTCATCCTGATAGGTCGTAACATGGATGCCTTATAAAAATTTTCGGCAATAAGGATTCCAGTACTTGACTCTTGAACTCTTCATAGGTGGACGTTTCCAAAACGAAAGCAGGTACAATCACTTTGTAGAAAGACAAGGACGGAGTTTTCGGGAGGAACAGATAAGTTCACACAAGTTCTTCAATGACAAGGAGGAGATTTCTTGGATGGACAGGCGATCGGGGGAACGATGTTCCATTTGGGTAGAAGGAGTAGGGTCGCAGCCAGGGTGGCACAGGCCAGAATGCTAAAGAGTACGTTCCAACTCCATCTCTCTTTGATCCAAGCCGCGCCTAACACGATCATCACTGTAGTAAGGGAGCCCAGCGCGTTGACCAGGCCGGATGCCGTAGATGCCCCCTTTTTAGTGCCGAAATCAAGGGGCGCTGTAGCGCTGATTAGTGCCTCGGGGCCGTAAAGCAGAAAGCCGAGGGCACATAACAGCAATCCCAACGCCAGCGCACTCCGGCTGGAGCTGACAATAGGGTCGAAGACGAATAGAGTCACTGAAAGCAGAAAGAGACACACAGCGCTATAGGGCATGCGCCGACTCTGGAAGAGCTTATCCGAGGCATAACCAGCGACAAGAATGGCCAGGGCGCCCGTGATCTCAAAGAGGACGCTGAGTGCACCTGATAGGGCCATGCCCGTGCCAAGTCTCTCGTTGATATACATTGGTCCCCAGAAAAGGATGAGATAACGTGTCGGTTTCAACAGTGAATAGAGCAGGCTCAGGAAGAGGACGTTCCGGTTTTTCAGGACATTCAGAATGGTCTCCCAGGAGCCTTCGATCTCGTCTTCCGCTCGCGCACCCTGCACCAGAACCGTTTGGATCTCGCCATGATACGCTTCAATGGGGGGAAGTTCCACATCAGCGGGACGGTTTTTCTGTAGGAAAAGAAATGCCAGCCAGATCAGCAAGAGTGCGACTGCCGGCCCAAAAAAGGCAAAGCGCCAGTCCTGCCAGAGATAGGACAGGGGGCCGGCGTCAGAAGAGCCAGTTATTCTCTGCATAAGAGGGGCGAGATATTCCCCACAGATGCCGGCAAAGGGTGCGGCAATGGCTCCGCCGATTGCATAATTGGTGGACCACCATCCCATAATCACGCCGCGCTCTTTTTGCGCGAACCAGTTGGCGATGTTCTTGGACAGGGGCGCCCAACCAGTCGATTGACACAGCCCCTGAACGAACATTAAAACACCGAACAGGAGAACCAGCCTGGAAACGCCCATGGCAAATCCCGTTATAATTGAGCCCAACATTCCCAGCAGGACCACCCGGCGCGTACCCACACGATCGCCCAATACGCCCCAGATAAAATTCCCCAGGGCATAGGCAATCATGTAGGCGGCGTCAATATAGCCCATTTGCGTGTCAGTCATCCCGACACTCGGATCGTCCCGCAGACCGATTTTGGCAACGGCAAAGGATTTACGGGTGAGATAGAAGCCCGCATAGGCCAACCATGTCACGCTAAATACACGCCAGCGCCAGTACTCATATTTGGGATTCTTCTGCTGAATTTTCCGGGGGTGATCCATAGAGCTCTCCTATAATGACCAGCACTCGATTCGCCATTCCCGAGCCTTTGCCTCTGCGCGTAACTCTTCGGCGGGATTGACCACAACCGGGGTCCCGACGCACGCCAGCATGTCCAGGTCATTGATACTATCGGCATAGAAAGCAGCGTGTTCAAGGTCGGTTTGCAGTGACTGACAGTATTCGCGCGCTTTTACGAGTTTGCCTTCCTTCAGAAGAAAAGGCTCGACGATCCCGCCGGTGAACCGTCCGTTGACGATTTCAGGCTCTGTTGCAAGGAGAGTCGTGATGCCGACCGCGTCCACCAGGGGCTGACTCAAAAACCGGTTCGTGCCTGTGACCAGTGCAGTGGGCACACTCTCGGCCGAAAATTCTTCAATCACGCGATGAGCTTCAGGATATATGAACTCACGAATCCGCTCATCGAAGTGACGCTGTGTGAGGACTCGCATTTCCTCGGGCGTACGGCCGGCGAACTCACGCAGTTGGAATTCCACGAATTCCTCGATGGGGCTTTTTCCCTGATAGTAAAGATCCCAGTAATATTCTGCCTTGGCGCTGTCTTCGGCAGGCGCCATCCCCTTGTCAACGAGGAACTTCTTCCAGGACACATCACAGTCAATAGCCAATATCGTGTGATCCATATCAAAAAATACAACGTCGAGTTCTTTCATTTCTCATATATCTGTTCAAATTTGCCATATACAATCCGGATTCATGCAAGATACTTCAAAACGGACCTTGCGACTTTCTTGCCACTGAGGTAGCACCATTGTGCGCTATGAAATCCGCCACGAATATTGCCGGCGGCGAACCAGCCGGGCGAGGAAAGACGGTTTCCCGGGCCGATCTCGAGCAAACGCGAGGGCAAGCGCACTTCCAGCCCTCCAAGCAAGGCAAGCTCAGTATTGGGGATGAGATTCCCACTGACGACAATGCTGTCACAGGTTAGGACTTTTTTATCGGAAATTTTTACTCCTTCAACCGATCCAAGACCTTTAACCTGCACCTCCTGAATCGATCCGTGCCATTTAGGCCGGGACCAGAAGTTGAAATAGAGTCTTTGGAAAACATTACACTCCGGCCGTCGGCGTCTGTCCAGCACGATAGATTGCCCCGCTCCCGAAACACTAAGCTTGGCGGCGGCAGAGTAGGCAACCAAGTCAGACCCGACAATGATCGATCTCCTCATCGGCAGTATATCATTCCCGTCGATGAAATCGAACAGGTGTTTCGTGAAAAAGACGCGTGCAGGCCGCGATCCGGTCAACCATCCCCTTTCGGCGACGGATCTTTCACGACTACCACACGCCAGAGCAACGGCGTCGGCGCTTATGTCCAGCTTGCCTTTCGCGCGACTCGCCACGGTTACCCGTCGTTCGGCAGCGTGTATCTCAACAACCAGACTGTCGAGCCAGACTTCCACGTCGGTCTCTGCCAGGCGAGCTTCGAGACCGGCGACGAATTGCTCACCAACCAGCGCACGCCCGTGGAGCCAGGAAACGAACGTGGGCACTGCCCCCGGTTTCTTCTTGCAGAGCGCCGGTATGCCGCCTACATTACTCGCCCGATCAATCAATACGACCGGGCGGATGCCTTTCCTGGCCAAAGCGACAGCCGCTCCGATGCCTGCGGGACCAGCGCCGACAATAATGACGCGAGCATGTTTTCTGCCGCTCAAGTTCAGGTTAGTGCGCTTATCCATAAATCGCCTCGTGTGCTGGGGCAATCAACTCGCTTCCCGGGCCTTTTTGTGTGATGTTGTCGAGAGGAATGTCACAATGCTCTGAAACGATTTTCGCCACGCGAACCCTGCATTCGAATCCCTGGCATCGCCCCATACTGACCCGTGTGCGGCGCTTCAGCGCATCCAAAGTTCGCGGTTTGAGCATCGAGTCGAGCGCATCGATGATTTCACCTCGGGATATTTGCTCGCAGAAACAAACCATATCAGCATAATCGGGATTTTTCTTCACTACCCCGGCATCATCAATGGGCTTTCGCCACCAGCCCGGCCAACAACTATCGGGCCGGCTGTCAACCGCGTCGGGATCACGGTCGAGCGACAGGTCACACTGTTCGCCCAACCCCTCTGTTACGTATTCTGCCAACGCGATCGAGGAGGTAAAACCGGTAGAGCGAATTCCTGCAATGGTCAGAATACCTGGATAGCCATCGTTGTATCGAATCAAGTAGCTGCCCTGTTTGCAGTTACAGCGCTCGCCCGCGTAAACACCGATCACCGGCTGCTTCATCAAGCACGGGCACAGCCCCGACGCACTTGACAACATCCATCGAAGCCCTTCGGCCGTAGTGCTCGTGGCTTCGGGGCTGCCGAGCGGGAAATCCTCGGCGGTTGGACCGGCCAGCAAGTTCCCGAAAACAGTCGGGATAACCAGGACACCTTTGGTTTTCGCTGTCGGCACGGGCAATAGAATCCGTCGAACGATGCTGCGGCAGAATTTGTCAAAGATCAGAAACTGGCCACGTCGGGGATTGATATCAAAGGGAGCACCGTGGTACAAGTCGGCCAGATCACGCCCACCCAGACCCGCAGTGTTCACTAAAAGACGCGTCGCGATTCGATGCCCGCTCTCAGTCACCAGATTCTTCACTGTGCTTTGACAGTTCTCCAGCCCGACTATGTGCGCGCCAAGAAGGATGTCCACACCGTTGGCCATGGCCACTTCGGCGTAGGCGATCGAGGTTGTAAATGGGTCGGCGATAGACTCGCGGGGAATAAGAAGCCCGCCTCGAACCTCGGACGACGCATTTGGTTCGAGATGTTTCGCTTCCGCCGCATCTACGAGCCGGACATCGTCCACACCATTAGTCAGCGCTTTCTCATGAATCTTTTCCAGCTTACCTTCTTGTTCGCCATCTATGGCGAGAAGCAAGGCCCCCGACGGTTCAAATGGAATCTTGAGTTTTTGGGCCAGATCAGGCCATTTATGTGAAGCCTGAGTCACTAAGTGCGACTCGAGTGAACCGGGGGTCGAGTCAAATCCGGTATGGATGATTGCACTGTTGCCCTTGCTTGTGCCCTCACCCACATCATATCTCTTCTCCACCAGAAGGACCCGCAACTGATATTGCGAAAGGTTGTAAGCAATGGCGCAACCAACCACACCGGCGCCAACGATCGTCACATCGTACGGCTCGGTTCCCAATTGATCGGGAGCGGAGAGAACCAGCGGCTCTTCGATTCCGGCGTTCGGCCAATCATAGAGAATTTTGCCTTGTATGGGCATACTTGACACCTTCGATCTTCATCCGGCATTATGATTGTCACTGTCCATCTTGTCAAGTGGCCAATAACATGTTCTTTCATTCTGCGCATAACATAACAAATAGTTGTTTTTCTTAAAGAAATCAGTATCATAGTGATATTCGACAGCTTGGCTGTGTAACCAAGTGTTCTGCCGAAAAACAAAGTGGTTGTATTATGTCGAGAATATATGATTAGAAGCACACACTGGCTGCTCACGTCAATCAGCATTATGACCCTCTTGACGGCCAATGCGTCCTGGGGTGATGATTGGCCGACATATAACCACGACAAAGCAAGAAGCGGTATAACTTCGGAACAATTGCCTCTGACGCTCTCCGAATGCTGGCGGTTCCGGGCCAACCACCCGCCTCAACCTGCCTGGCCGCCACCAGCCGCCCAGGACTTCTGGCACAATCACGATAAACTAAGGCCAACTGTAATTTACGACCGTGCCTTTCATTGCGTGACTGTCGGTGATACTGTCTATTTTGCTTCCTCTGCCGACTTTAGCGTTTACGCTCTGGACGCCAAAACCGGGAAGGTGCGATGGGTTTTCTTCACTGCCGGACCTGTCCGATTGGCCCCTACTGTAGTTGAAGACAGACTTTACGTTGGATCTGACGATGGCTGCGTATATTGCCTTTCAACTGACAACGGCTCATTGATTTGGAAATTTGACGTTGCTACTGAAAATAGCATGGTGCCGGGCAATGGACGAATGATATCGTTGTTGCCCGTTCGGACCGGATTGGTAGTCGATGCCGATAAAGTGTTTTTCGCAGCGGGCCTGTTTCCGATTCAGGGTACGTTTCTATTTGCTCTGAACGCCGAAAACGGAGCGGTTCTGTGGCGGCAAAAACTTGATGTCTCACCCCAGGGTTATTTGCTCGCTTCGACTCAAAATCTGTACGTACCGACCGGACGGACGGGCCCAGTGTCCTTTTCGCGCAAAAGCGGTACATTACAGGGAGAATTCGGCAGCGCCGGCGGAGCTTATGCACTATTGACAGAAGACACTCTTGTGACAGGACCCGGGCGCGGCCCCAAACAACTCAATGCCGCCAATGTCACAACGAAGGAGACGATAGCAACATTTGGCGGGCTGCGTATGGTCGTTAAAGGTCACATGGTATATATGCAATCGGAGAAAAAGCTTACCGCTCTTGATCGAAGGAAATACCTTGCACTTTCGAAACAAAGAATAACTCTCAACCGCCGGCAAAAACAGATTAGCGAACAGCTTAAGAAACTTGCCAAGAACAGCCCTCCGGCAAACAAATTCGAGGATGACTTGCGGAATATCCAACTTTCTCTGGAACAAAACAAAGAATCGTTGGAACAATGCTTCATCTGGAAGCACGCCTGCGATCATACATACTCACTTATTATGGCCGGCAATACGTTGTTTGTCGGCGGAAAAGATGAAGTCGTGGCGCTGAGTGCTGCCGACGGTCGCGAGTCCTGGAGCGCATCTGTAAGCGGCGCTGCCTACGGATTAAGCGTCGCAAATGGCCGTTTATTCGTCAGCACCGACGAAGGAACGATTCACTGCTTCACCAATCGCTCGATCACATCTTCCGGGAAACCGGAACTCGCCCATTTAGGAACTGGAATCGATCCTTATTCTCAGGACGACTTGACTGATATTTACTCGTTGGCCGCTCGACAAATCGTCGAAGAGGCAAACATACGTCAGGGATATTGCCTGGTGCTCGGCTGTGAGGAAGGTCGTCTTGCATACGAAATTGCCAAGCGCACGAAACTACAGGTTATCGCAGTAGAACAAGATGCTCAGAAAGTAATCACAGCTCGCAAAAAACTTCACAGGACCGGGTATTACGGCTCCAGGATTACTGTACATCACGGCAAGTTGGACGAGCTTCCATATCCGCCCTACTTCGCCAACCTAATTGTCTCCGAACGCACGCTAATCTCCGGCGAACTACCCTCATCCGCGGCCGAGATGTTCCGCGTGCTTAGGCCATGTGGCGGCACGGCAATTATCGGTCAATTCAAAGAAGCCGGCAAGAAGAGAAGTAAACTCAAACAATCCGACCTTGAGCATTGGCTCAATGACGCGACGATTCCAGGCTGGAGAACCAACAGACACAATGGACTATGGGCGGTCATCAGGCGCGAGCCACTCCCGGGCAGTGGAGAATGGACACAGCTTTATGCAGACGCCGCTCATACTGCCTGTAGCAGCGACCAGCTCCGCGGCCCAATGGCCCTGCAGTGGTTCGGCAAACCTGGGCCTCACTCTATGATCGATCGCCACCATCGGCCGATGTCGTCACTGGTGAAGGACGGACGCATCTTTGTTCCCACTGTCGAGGGTATCATCGCTGTTGATGCGTATAACGGTACAGAACTATGGAAGCTTGGTGTGCCCAACTCAAGACGTATCGGCGCGCTCAAGGACAGCGGCCACATGCTGGCCACCGACGAATACGTTTATATTGCCGTCGAGGACCAGTGCCGGGCTGTCGATGTTGTCACCGGCGTACACAAACTAACGCTCAAAGTTCCTCAATCGGATGATCTCCACAAACATGACTGGGGTTACCTGAACCACTTTGGAGATTGCCTCTTCGGTACCGGCCAGAAAGTCAGGGCTTCATTTTACAAACAGGATTTTCACGGCAAACCTGATAACGGAAGCCACATACTGGAAGGTGACTTCAGAGAAGTTATCGTAAGCGATTATTTCTTTGCTATGGACCGGCACACCGGTGCGATCCGCTGGACCTACAGAGACGGAACGATCATGAACAGTGCCATTACTATCGGTGATGGCCGAATCTATTTAGCACAGTGCCGCAATCCGGAAATAATGAAGGACGATGACGGTCGTCTTCGAATCGATAAGTTCTGTGAAAAGGACCTGTTCATTGTAGCGCTCGACGCGGAAACCGGTGTGGAAATATGGCGACGACCCTTCCAGTTCCCATACGAACATATCATGTTTCTCAATTATGCCGAGAACACACTACTTTTCACCGGCACATACAACAAGGAAAATCACGTCAACTACGGCCTGTTCGCTTTCACCGCTGATACGGGAGAGGAAAAGTGGCAGACTGATTACGTGGGCTTGGATGTTGCCGGGACCGAACCGTTTGGTACAGGCGGCGAACACGGCGAACAATGGCAGCATCCGGTTATCAATGGGCGGACTCTATATTCGCGGCCTTATGCCTTTGACCTCCATACCGGCGAGAAGAAGGAATACCACGTCTATCGCGGCGGCCACGGCTGTGGCGGACTGACCGGCTCGGTCCATTACCTTTACGGCCGAGGTTCGAATCCACGCATGTATCCGATCGAAGTCGATAGCACCAAAGGAATCCAGTTGACTCAAGTCACTCGGCCGGGCTGCTGGCTGAACATAATCCCTGCAGGCGGCTTGATTCTTGTGCCGGAATCCAGTTCCGGGTGTACTTGCGAATACTCACTCCAAAGCTCCCTGGCTTTTGCCCCAAGAGATTATTAGAGTCCACCAATAATATTGACTGTGCTTGTCAAGGGTGAACGGCAGAATTCTGAAATTGGCTTTGTTTTTTCAAACTCCTTTTCGCAGTCCTAGGGACTCCTTACGGAGTACGCAGTACGCGGCACGCGGCACGAGACAATTGGCTTTGTTTTCCTGGACTCTCCGGTGTGATTTGTCGTCACAAGTCATTACAACACATGGACTTACAATCTTTTCGGTCTTTTGGAAATTGGGTTTGTTTTTTCAAATGGACCATTAGCCACAGAGGCACACAAGGCAGAATCCCAAATTCGACATACGACATACGCAATACGATATACGAGACACGAGATTGGCTCCATTCGACTACGCTCAGGACAAGTTTGTTTTTTCAAACGCCTTTTCGCAGTCCTTGGGACTCCTTACGGAGCACGCAGTACGCAATACGCAATACGCAATACGAGATAATTGGCTTTGTTTTTTCAAATCTGCCATGTCTGACGTCAACTATAAATTCCCTCTGACGACAATTATTCTTACCGTTATCAGTAACATCTTTCTTATGGCGTAAGCCCCTCTGGGAGGCCCCCCTATAGGGGGGCGAATTCTGGAGTTATTTTG
>NJBM01000006.1 GCA_005223045.1 Planctomycetes bacterium B3_Pla
ATCCTTTAGAAAGGAGGTGATCCAGCCGCAGGTTCCCCTACGGCTACCTTGTTACGACTTAGTGCCAGTCATCGGGTTTACCGTCGGCAGCCGCTCCCCGGTAAACCGGGTTAGCAAACCGACTTCGGGTACTCCCGACTCCCATCACTTGACGGGCGGTGTGTACAAGGCTCAGGAACACATTCACCGCGTCATAGCTGATACGCGATTACTAGCGATTCCGACTTCATGCAGGCGAGTTGCCAGCCTGCAATCCGAACTGGGGCGACCTTTTTGCGATTTGCTCCACCTCACGGTCTTGCGTCGCTCTGTAGCCGCCATTGTAGCACGTGTGAGGCCCTGGGCATAAAGGCCATGATGACTTGACGTCGTCCCCACCTTCCTCCGGTTTAACACCGGCAGTCCCGCTAGAGTCCCCGGCATTACCCGCTGGCAACTAACGGCAAGGGTTTCGCTCGTTAAAGGACTTAACCCGACATCTCACGACACGAGCTGACGACAGCCATGCAGCACCTGTGCAAGTTTCACCCGAAGGCAGATTAACCTGTTTCCAGGCAACCATCCAAGCATGTCAAACCCAGGTAAGGTTCTACGCGTTGCTTCGAATTAATCCACATGCTCCACCGCTTGTGTGAGCCCCCGTCAATTCCTTTGAGTTTTAGCCTTGCGACCGTACTCCCCAGGCGGCCTACTTAACACTTTTGCTTCGGCTGTGCTGGTGTCAGAACCACCACAACCTAGTAGGCATCGTTTACGGCGTGGACTACCGGGGTATCTAATCCCGTTCGCTCCCCACGCTTTCGTGTCTCAGCGTCAGAACAAGCCCAGTGCACCGATTTCTCCACTGGCGTTCCTCTTGATATCTACGCATTCCACCGCTCCACCAAGAGTTCCATGCACCCCTACTTGCCTCAAGAAAAGCAGTTCGTTGCGCAATTCCCCGGTTAAGCCGGGGGCTTTCACAGAACGCTTACTTTTCCGCCTACACACGCTTTAAGCCCAGTAATACCGAACAACGCTTGCCACCTTCGTCTTACCGCGGCTGCTGGCACGAAGTTAGCCGTGACTTCCTCTGGGTTAGATCAATACGCCGAAGCGCACTTTCTTCCCCCTGACAGTAGTTTACATCCCGAAAGACTTCATCCTACACGCGGCGTCGCTGCGTCAGGCTTTCGCCCATTGCGCAATATTCGTTACTGCAGCCCTCCGTGGAGGTCCGGGCAGTGTCTCAGTCCCGATGTTGCGGGCCAACCTCTCAGTCCCGCTACCCGTCGTTGCCTTGGTGAGCCTTTACCTCACCAACAAGCTGATAGGAGACAGGCCGCTCCTATGCCGATAAATCTTTGATCATTCGCCTATCGACAAATGATATTATTTGGTATTACCGCCCCTTTCGGAAAGTTGCCGAAGCAACTGACGCTATCCCAAAGCACAGGGTACGTTACCTATCCGTTACTAACCCTTTCGCCACTAACCACTAATAAATTAATGGTCCGTTCGACTTGCATGTCTTAGCCACGCCGCCAGCGTTCGTTCTGAGCCAGGATCAAACCCTTCAATTTTTATCGTCGAATCCCGATTTCTCGGGGGATCGTCGTTAAAGGCTCAACACTTTTTGCATACGCACCGAAAGTGCTGAAATTGTTTCCCCGCTTTTGCGGGGACAAGTTTTTAAGCTCCAATGGCAGGGCGTATCCCGCCGAAAGAACTGCACTTTCGCTGCTTAGCACCTATTGGAAATAAATTCCAACAGGGCTGGTTTGGCTTAACTGTTCACTTGTCAAAGAGCTATTCTCTAAAATTATAGATGGGGTCACGGGAATAAATACATTCCCTGACCCCTCAACACCGAGCGTATTCTAACCAATATACGTCTATCGTCAAGGGTATTTTGCAGAAAAAATGAAATTTTGTTAAATTTTTTTTTTCGGCAACTTCGGAGCCGGCGGGAATTCCCCCGCGACGGCTCCTTCTTCTTGCTGCGTTCCCTGCGGGGGGGCTTTTCTGTTGCAGAAGATTCCATGGGCCGGTATGATTATTGTGATTTGACTTTGTCGGCTCTTTTGATATGCGGGAACCTGGTATGATTTCATCGAATCTCATAGAAACCGTGAAAGCCTGTGCCGAGGATTTCGGGGTCAAATCCGTCTGGCTGTTTGGCTCGGCCCTGGAGGACGAGAGCAACGCCACGGATATCGATCTGGCTGTCGAAGGGCTGGTGCCCGAGAAATTCTTCGACTTTTACGGGCGTCTTTTTTTCGAGTTGCCCAAGCCGGTCGACCTTGTCGACCTGGAGCAGGAACCACCCATCGCGGCCGTGATACGAGCAAGAGGAGTCCGCATCTATGAGCGCTGAAGCAGACTACATGCTCGATGAAAACAGGCTGCGCGATCTGGCCACGCCCGTACCTGAACTCTGTAGGGACTTCCTGAACAGCATCGATTGAGATGCTTTGCCAGTGGTCTTGCCTTTCTACTTTTGCCTTGTTTCCTTACCTCATGCCAACTCAAAAGGGCGGGTGGCTATCCTTCTGGATCCAATATTTCGGAAATATCCGTTGAAAGCTATATATCCAACGCTATGATAGTCGTTGGTAGGCCTATTTTCGGCAAATGTGCCAAACGAAAAGGTTTGTGCGGAATCCATAAACGACAATCGGATTAGATATGCAGGACACACAGTTCGGATAATGTCCACGAGAATCACAAGTGAACTCGATCAAATTCACCGAACGCTGAGTGAGAATTCTCGAAGGAGTGACCGGTCCAGAATAGGGCAATTTCTTACTCCGACAGCGATTGCGCAGTTCATGGCGGGTTTGTTCCAGCAAGACGTTGAGGTTGCACGGATTCTTGATGCAGGGGCTGGCGCGGGCATGTTATTGACAGCGGCAGTAGAGAATCTCATCTCGGCGAAAGGGCATTTGCAGTCGATGGAGGTAGTGGCGTATGAGAGCGATGAGTTGGTGTTGCCTTATTTGAAGAATGCACTTGCCCGTTGCAGGGCTGCTTGCACAAGAGCGAAGATATCCTTTCGGGGGGAAGCGCAGGCGCAAGACTTTGTTGCTGCGGGCGTGGCCATGACGGAGACGGGATTGTTTGCGGAGCAGGGCAAACGCTTTACGCACGCTATTCTGAATCCGCCCTACAAGAAGATCAACGGGCAATCGGAGACGCGAAGATTGCTGGACGCGGCGGGGATGGAGACTTCGAATCTCTATGCTGCATTCGTATGGCTGGCAGCGAAGATGCTGGAACCTGGGGGTGAGTTGGTGGCGATTACGCCTCGCAGTTTCTGTAATGGGCCGTATTTTCGCCGGTTTCGTCTGGCGCTGCTGGGTATGATGACATTGCGACAGATTCACGTGTTTGAGTCGCGAAAAAAGGCTTTTCACGATGATGATGTGCTTCAGGAGAACGTGATTCTTCACGCAGTACGTGATGGGCGAAAACCGAAACACGTGACTATCTCATCGTCGGAAGGCTCCGACTTCCACGAGGTCAACGTTCGGAGTGTTCCCTATGAGCACGTAGTTTTGCCACACGACAAGGATGCTTTTATTCATCTCGTGCTAAACGACGAAGACGAAGATGTGATGCATAGAATGCAGCGATTTAAAACGACACTTGATGAATTGGGAATAGAGGTTTCAACAGGGCGCGTCGTGGATTTTCGTGCGCGGGAGCACCTTCGGCCCCAGCCTGAAACGGGGACGGCACCGCTCGTGTATCCATGCAATTTTGAGCATGGCTTCATTCGCTGGCCGGCGGAATCGGACAAGAAGCCGAATGCTATTGTTTCATCAGAACAAACGCGTGATCTCATGGTTCCGGCAGGGTATTACGTGCTTACGAAGCGTTTCTCTACAAAGGAGGAGCGCCGGAGAGTGGTGGCGTCGATTTACGACCCAGAGCGGATCCAAGCGCCACTGGTTGGCTTTGAAAATCATTTGAACTACTTCCACGCGGGGGGCAAAGGATTGTCGTCCAACTTGGCGAAAGGGTTAGCGGTGTACCTGAACTCTACGTTGTTCGACCGGTACTTCCGCCTTTTCAGCGGGCATACTCAGGTCAATGCCACGGACCTGCGGAAGATGCGCTATCCTACGCGCGAACAACTCGCACATATAGGCTCGCATGTGAAGAATAGCATCCCAGAACAGGAAGCAGTGGACTTAATTCTGGAGAAGGTACATAGGATCGATGGCTAAGAAGGCGAAGGCAAACAAAGCCGGGCGAAAGATTACAGAAGCACTGCAGGTTCTGGAGGAACTTGGACTTCCGAAGCAGCAACAGAATGAACGGTCGGCTTTGACGCTTCTTTCTCTGTTGGACCTCAAACCTGAAGACAAATGGGAAAACGCGAGCGATCCGTTGATTGGCATTACGCCCATGATGGAGTTTTTCGCTGCGCACTACGGCAAACGATACGCGCCTAACACACGTGAGACAGTGCGGCGACAGACTGTTCATCAGTTCGTGCAGGCAGCACTGATTCTGCAGAATCCCGATAAACCATCGCGACCAACGAATAGCCCGAAAGCAGTCTATCAGATAGGGACGTCGGCGCTTAAACTGCTGCGTGAATTCGGCAAGCCGAACTGGAAAATGCGTTTGCAGGAGTATTTGAAGTCTGTCGAAACATTAGAGCGGCTCTATGCGCGAGAGCGAGAGATGCGCCGCATTCCACTGAGGCTTCTAACTGGAGAGAAAATCACGCTTTCACCTGGGGGGCAGAATGTGCTGGTTAAGAAGATCATTGACGATTTCTGTCCACTTTTCACGCCGGCAGGACAGGTCATCTACGTAGGCGACACGCAGAAGAAGTGGGCATATTTTGACGTCGTTGCGCTTGCGTCGCTGGGTGTTCAGATTGAAGAACATGGGAAGATACCGGACGTCGTCGTTCACTACACCGAGAAAAACTGGCTTGTTCTCATCGAAGCGGTTACCAGTCACGGACCAGTCAATCCAAAACGCCGACAAGAGTTGAAACAACTATTTGCAGGATCACATGCGGGACTCGTATATGTGACAGCCTTTCTTGATCGGCGAACCTTACTGAAATACATCGACGACATCTCGTGGGAAACAGAAGTTTGGATCGCGGAATCTCCGACGCATCTAATCCACTTCAATGGTGAGCGTTTCCTTGGGCCTTATGAGGAGAATCAATAGCATAGACAAGCTTTTGTTTCTTTATGAAACGATGATAATCAACAAAATCATTTCGTGTCGAGAAATTGGAAGGCTGCCAGCACGGAAGCTTGCAGGGCTAATCAGTCCCTGCTCATCATCTCGCCCTCCGCCATGTAAGCAGGGATTTATTTGCCGAAAAACAGGCATTTTCCGGCATGAATCGTCGTAATGAGCGATAATATCGGCCGAAAAGACATATTTTTTTGAAAAAGAGGCAATAATGTCACCTCGGCAAGCGTCTTGTTCGGGCGATGGCAAAAATAGATAGCGGTGTTCCCTAACAAGCCCCTGCTGACTTCACCGCCCTCCTTTAAGCGGGGGCTTTTTTTTGACGCCGCATGTAGCCGCCATATTTCTTTCTGTCAGGAGAACCATATTATGAAGCAGCGAGCAATTTCCAGAACGGTCATGTTAGCGTTAATCATTGTGCTGATGACTTTGACGCATGTCTCGGCCGGATCGGCAAAGAGAGGCATTCAGGGGGACTGGCAGCTCCAGGTTGACGTCGACGGCCAACAATTGGCGTCCATCCTGTCGCTCTCTAAGAACGCAGACGGCACACTCAAGGGCGAGTGGCTCAGTTTCTGGGGAATCACCGAACTAAGGGAAATCAAGTACGAAAGCAGGCAACTGAGTTTCGTGATGACCATTCGACTCGACGAAGGCGATACTGATACAAAATTCGCCGGTTCCGTCAGGCAGGGTGAGCTGTCGGGGGTTTTCTCAAATTACGCAGGCGAGTACAAGGCCCGGGGCAAGCGTCTCAGGCGGATGCCGTTCGTGGCGGGAAACTGGGAAACCAAGCTCAAGGTAGGCGATCGGGAATTTACCGCCAATCTTATAGTCAAGGCGAACGAGCAGGGTAAACTCTCCGCCGAATGGCAAAGCCAATGGGGCGAGCATGAGATATCGAACGTACAGTTCAAAGCGGGCAAGCTCACGTTCGATCGCAAGAGTAAGTTTCAGGATCGCCAGTGGGAATCGAGCTTCGATGGGACGGTCAAGGGCCATACGCTGTCCGGCACGTTCAAGTCGGAGCGTGGTGGTATTACATTAGAAGGAAAACGTGCCGGCGCTGCGATCATCGGCCAGTGGGAGCTTGAGATCACATCGGACTCCGGCAGCAGGAAACAGTTGTTGAGGGTGCTGCCCGACCTGAGCGCCAGATACGGCGCAATCTCGATCGAGAAGGTCGATATTGACGGCAACAACGTCGCGTTCAAAACGACTCTGGAGTTCGGCGATCAGACGTTTGACATTGGCTTTACAGGCCGGATCAAGGCCATGAAGCTCAGCGGCGAGATTACCACTTCCAGAGGCACCAGCAAGGTAACGGGCGAGAGACGACGTCGAACGCCGGCCAAGCCGAATACCACCCGGCTCAGAAAGACTTCTCGCAGGCCGGACATTCTATATGTGCCCACGCCGCAGGATGTGGTGGACAAGATGCTCGAGCTGGCGCAGGTCACAAAGGACGATTTGGTTTACGATCTCGGCTGCGGGGACGGGCGGATTGTAGTTACGGCGGCAAAGAAATACGGATGCAAAGCCATAGGCTACGACATTGCGCGCAAGCGAGTGAGAGAGTCGCTGGCAAACGTCGAAAAGAGCAATGTCGGGCATCTGGTCAGAATCAAGCAGGAAGACGTCTTCACACTGGACCTGAGCAAGGCAAGTGTAATCACGCTGTATTTGCTGCCGGAGCTGAACGTCAGGCTGATCCCCCAGTTGGAGAAACTAAAGCCCGGCTCGCGGATTGTCTCGCACGACTTCGACATGAAGGGAGTCAAGCCCGACAAGGTCATTAAGGTTCATTCTTCCGATGGGGATTGGGCCGAGCACACCGTATATCTCTGGACCGCTCCCTTGAAGATAGAAGAAGCTGAGTAACGAAGAAGCAGAACTCGGGCGATAGCCCGTGCTCCAGTCACGGGGGAGCGATTTTTGCCGAGACCCTTGAATTCTCAGAGCGGACGTGGTATCCTGTAAGGCGTGGGGCTCAAGGGCCTGGTCGAGTTGATACAAATGGGGAGTTTTGGGGTAAGGAGTTGTCGCTATGCGCAAATTCATCGTCGCAAAGAAAATCATTCTTGCCATGCTGGCACTGTGGCTCGTTCACGCTCTGATAATTTCAGGCGGCTGCAAGAAGACAGATCAGGCTGAAGATACCCGGCAGACTGCTGAGGCTCCGGAGGTCGAGCACGCTGCCGCACCAGAGATCGTCGAGAACGCCGGCGTGTCCGAGAAGTTGGATTTGCGGATCTTGTACGTGGGGCTGCCCGACACCGAGCGACAGAAGGATTTTGTGACATTTTTGCGCGGCCATTTCAAGCAGGTCGATACCGCCGACTACAACGCTTTCGGCGAGGAACAAGCCAAAGACTGCGACGTGGCAATCTTCGACAAGGACGGGATCGAGCGCCAGGCTTTGGACATCGAGGTCTCAGAGCAATATTCCCGCGCTACGGTGACTATAGGTTTGCCCGGAGCCTTGTGGGGCCGCAGCAGGAATATGAAGACGGCGTATATGTGATACTGCTTAACTGATGCGGCTCATGGTGAGTCGTTCGATCATACTGTCTTCCACAAACCCTTCAAAGTGGACATGAAATTTGAAACGGTTGATACCCCGCAGAAATACCTGAGCGCGCTGCCGGAGGGCGTAACGCTCGGCAAGAAAATGCAGGTCTGGTACGTCCAAAAAACGTCGACCGATATCAAGGGCGCTGTCAGCAGGCTGATCTACCCTAAGGATGCGCCCGATGCCGAAGCTATCATGTTAGGCTTCGCCCCGCCAAAGCGTTACGGAGCCGTCGGCATCGGTCGGCACGGCAACGTTTTGCAGTGGGGTTATGCCGCGTCCCCGTCCGAGATGACCCCGGCCGGACGGAATCTATTTATCAATTGTATTGCGTACATCCGAAAGTTCGACGGCAAACGCTCCCGGTAATGTCAAGTGGAACAGATCAATTGGAAACGGGCGTAAAGGCCTTTGCGGGATTGCTCGGCGAGTTTAGAGCAGGAACAATAGCCGACAAGAGTTCCGAACGGCAGGCGCTGGAATGTCATCTCGGAGAGCTGTCGGCAAGGTGGGATCGGAGATTTCCAGGTTTCCCCCGGGAGAAATATCCCTATGCATCTCTTAGGGGCGTGTGCCGCAGAGGCCGGCGAGATGAATACATCAAGAATATCATCGTCAGCCTGCTCGAAGGCGAGGCCGGTGAAGCCGAGAGCAAAACGATAGTCAATCCGGTCTGTGTTTTCGGCAGACATGCGAGAGACCTTGCATCACACCTGGAACGTGTCGCCGTAATAGCGACGGATATAGAGCCGGCGTTCAATTGGCTTTATGACCGTATTCCGGGGATAACGACTCCTGACAACTATGAATTTCAACAGGACGATATTTTCAATCCAAAGTTGCAGGCGACTCCGACGGCGGTTGTATTCTTCGGAGCGTGCGGTTCCATGTCGGATGGCGCCATAGACTACGCGATAGAATCGAATTGTCCATACTTGATCTGCAGAACGTGTTGCCATGATAACATCGGCGGCAACACCACGATCACAAAGAGATTCAACATCTTGAACTGGGCTTTCAGGTTAAAGAACTTTGTGTACGCCGGAAGGCGAAAGAGAGCAAAGGGCGATTACTTTTCGCCCAAGTATTCCAAAGATCAGTACCCGGCAAGCCTGGCGGCAAGAGACTTGAGCAATTCAGATGAATTTGTGGAAATAAGCCGAAACTCTGTCGATAGTGATATTTGCCGGGCAATCATTGATCTGGACAGGTTTTTGCGTTTGGTGGAGAATCGATACAACGTGTGGTACAAAGGAGAGTTGTTCGCAGCCCACAAGAACAATTGAGCCAATATGAAACAGCGGGCGTCGAGAGTATTGAACGCCCGGGTCTTGCCTTGTCGGCAGTTTTTTTTAATTCACTTGCATGTGCTACCTTTCCCGGTACAATCCGTCGATGAAAAATTACAAACATGTTTTAGCATTGTACCCTTATTTCGGCCATTCCACCCCGACTATGGGAATGTTCCCTCCGACCGGCCTCGAATACATCGCCGCGAGTATGAAAGACCATGTCGGCAAGGTAACGCTTCTCGACCTTCGGTACGAAAAGGCCTACCAGGACCCAGAGATACTCGGCAAGTTCATCGCCAGTGAGATTGACCTGCTCTGCATCAGCGTCCAATGGGGGACTCAGTTCAAGAGGATCTGTGAGTATATCTCGCAACTGCCCCCTGACGTCTGCACGATCATCGGCGGCTACAAAGCAACACTGGAAGTCGAGGAAATGTTTGAGCGTTGCCCGAATATCGATATGATCGTGCGAGGCGAAGGCGAAGAGATTATCAAACAGATAGTAACCGGCGTCCCATACAAGGATATCCTTGGGCTTTCTTACCGCAAAGACGGAAAAGTCGTCCATAACGAAATCCATCCTCTGCCCGACGTAGCAACTATTTCGTTTCCCGACCGGTCGCTTAGAAGGCACGATCATTACTGGGTCCAGCACGGCACCCGACTGAGCAACGTTACGTTCGATACGATACTGACAACGAGGGGATGCCCGTTCAAGTGCAAGTTCTGTACGATCAGTCTCAACCCGCTGGGGCAGAAGAGGAGTTATACGGAACGCCCGCTCGAATCGGTGATTGAGGAACTGAAGCAGATCAAGGCCGATTTCGTCCTCTTTAGCGACGACAACTATTTCACGAATCCCAAGCGAAGCGAGAAGCTTTGCGATCTGATTATCGAGAACAATATCAAGAAGACGTTTGCCGTCCAGGCCCGAATTGACATGGCAAAACATCCCAGGATCCTCGATAAGGCATGGAAAGCAGGCTTCAGGATATTCCTGATCGGGGTCGAGTCTCCTCACGATCGAATCTTGAAAAATCTATCCAAGGGTATCACCCGGCAGCAGATCCGGGATGCGTTTGCAGTTCTGGAGCAGTACGATTTCTTTCTGCACGGCTACTTCATCTACGGCAACATCGGTGAGACGGAAGAAGAGATGCTCTACATCCCCAAGTTCGCCAGGGAGATCAAGCTCGATTCCATCACTTTCCAGAAACTCCGCGTCGAGAAGTTCTCGCCCCTCAAGGAGATAGTCGAGTCAACGCCGGGTTATCACTTCTACCGCATCGGCGGCCCCGTGTATTCGGACCGGTACGGTCGCAAGGAGTTGAGGCAAATCCGAAATAAGATTCGGGGAGCTTTCTACAATACCCGACAGATCATCCATATCGTCAGGAAAATCGGGCGGATCGGGTTTTTCAGTTGGCGCGACTTGATGGTTGCATTACCCCATCTACCTTATCTTATGTATATGTTAACCAGACGAAAGAGGCACAAGCGCAGAAAGAGCCCGGCTCGGTCTTCGTTTGATTCACCCCTTACTTCTCGCTGATGCGAATGATAAACATTTGGCGTGTTCCCTCCTCGGTGTAGCCCGGGACCAGGATGGCGTCATTCGTTCTGTTCCAGCGCGGAGCCGGGTCGATCCTCAGTTCTCCGCTGAGGTAAGGTCCGCGGCTAAAGCCCTGTGAGCGGATGTGGGCGCCGTCGGCCCGTCGCACAAAGACGTAGTAGTTCTTGCCGTCCTTAGAGCCAAAACCGTTGACGAACCAGTTGGCATCGGGCGAGAGAGAAATATCGCCGCCGGGTTTGGGGATGATCTCGGGCGTTGCTATCCGGCCGACAATTTCCTTTTTGTCCACATCGTAAAGGACCTGGCGGTCGCCCTTTTGGCCGATGATCCGGTTGCCTCGCCCCCATTCGGGGTGGCCGCCAATGAAAGTGCTGTGCGCGGTCAGAGCTGTCCCGTCCGGCTTGATGGTACATGGTACGTTAATCTTCATGCTCGACCGGTCCAGGCGGCCCCGCACGTAGAAGTAAATGCGGTCGCCGGGGCGGTTCCAGAGGGTGTGGTTGATGTATAGGGAAGCCTTATCGACATCCGGCTCGGTCGGTCGCACCAGCTCGGCCAATTTCCGGAAAGATACGAGCAGGCGTTTTTCGCCCGATTGCGGATCGATTATGAAGATGCCGTCGCTGTCGGGGGCCTTTTGGCCGGTCGTCCAGTCGAAGCCGCCGGGATAGCCGGTGACCGGGCGAAGCCGGGCCATGCGTCCGTAGTTGATTGCCAGAAATGCGCTGCCGTCCTGGGCGACGCCGGAATTGCCGACAGGCGTGTCCGGGTAGCGAAACTCGCGAAGGCGCTTGTTTTTGCCAATGTCGAACAGGACCGTGTATATCCGATTCGTAGCCGGGTCGCGGTCGTTGAAAAAGAACTGCGTTCGGGGCGAAGCCGGATTCCAGTAGAACATCGTTCCCTGCTGGAAATTCCACGCGCGGGTCTGATCCACGCGCACGACCTTGTTTGCCTGCTCGGTGTCGATCAGCACAACATCGGCAGCGTCGCCGGGTCCCGGCATGTGATCGTGATATCCGACCCGCAGGGCGAGAATGTATCTTCCACCGGCGTTCCAGGGAATTGTTTTCGATTGACCTATGTATCCGAAGAAATGATGCCTGGGTCCGAACGTAATCTGCTCGACCTTCAGACTCAGACTGGCGGATTCGGCCGATCCGCAAACGGCAAATGCAGAAAGAATAAAGCACGCAGCCCATTCCAGCCGGCAAAGTCCCGACAGGTGTTGACTCAAGTTCAGTCGATTCGTCATAATGTCCTTTTTATTCATCTTGTATGGAGACTCGTAGTCTTGTTCATCAACGCCAGGCGCACGAGCTTATCCAGCGATCCGACAACAACGTCAGCCACAACATCGCGCAACCTGCTGCGGTCTGCCTGCGGAGACTGCTTGAGATCCACTACCACTTGAGAGTATAACCTGACCGCAAGTTCGTCGCAACTATCCTGTTCGATGCCGCTGCACCTTTCTATGTCGTGCATAAGCCGCTCGTAGTGCCTGTCCACGAGCACTTCTTCGATGGAATCCAGAATCTCCGGATCGGTGTAAAAACCGCTTGCTATCAACCGGCGAACTCGTTGTATCTTTTCCGAGTCCATAGCTAAACTCGACATCGTGCCGCCATAAGGCGACTACAATCACTGCGTCTCCCGGCATGTGTAAGCAGGCCAAGGCACTCCTTATATATCGGCACGTTATAGGACTTAACGTTAGGCATTTTCGCCTGTTCCTCGCCTCGGCGACCATCCTTTGGGCGACAGGCACATATAAATAGATGAGATTTCAGGGTCGTGCTTTGCGTTGTCTCTTGTCCGCAGCCTGAATGTGCTCTTCATGGGTTTTAAATTCGAATTCTTTCATCACGTCGGCGATTCTGACCTCGGGCGAGTGACTCTCGATGATCGTCCATTCTTCTTCATAGAATGTTCGTATACTTACTTTTCTGCCGTACTTGGCGTGAACGTCCTGGAACCTCTCGCAGAAAGGCCAGGTATGAAGAAAGGCCTTCTCCAGATTTACCGGCGCACAGACCCAGTGCGCCCATCGGCCTGTGGCGGCAACCTCCTCGCCGGAGATGTCACAAATCTTGGACGTGCCCTTTCGGGTGCCGGAGACGACGACGTACTTGTTCTGCCAGGCTTTGGCATTGACCATCGAACCGCCTGCAAACGCCGAGGGCCAAAAGACCATCTCGGCGCCGGCTTTGCGCAGGTTCTTCCAGGTCTGGTCCCACTCGATATCGAAGCAAATCTGCGCACCTATAATGCCGAAAGACGTTTTGAATACAGGCGGGTGCAGGGGGCCGGGCGCGATATCCGTGTCCATCTCGCCGACGGTCGGATGGGCCTTGCGGTATTCGCCGAGCGGTTTGCCTTTGGGATCGATGAACACGGCTGCGTTGTAGTAGCGCCCGTTCTGCTTCGTATAAATGGGGCACACCACGTAGCAGTGATGTTTCCGCGCAAACTCGGCAAAAGGCTGAGAAATCTCCCCGATCGGCACCTCCGCCACTTCGGAAAGCGGAGGCCTGCCTGCGGAGAGATTGGCAAAAGGAAAGACCTCGGGAAGGCAGATTATGTCCGGCTGATAGGGAACAACCTGCTCCATACGGCTGAGCATTTTCGTAATCATCTGTTTGTAATTGTCGGCTTCCATTCGGTTTTGGGATACTGTGGCGATCCAAACCTCACGCGGCAGGCGTTTGTCACGCGGCGTCGGTTCTATCCGCGGGCTGGCTGCCAATCCTCTTTCATTCCCGGCCAGGGCGATCAGACCGCCTCCGAGTGAGGTTGTTTGCAGGAAATTTCGGCGTGTTATTGTGTGTCTCACTTTCGGTCCCTTTCACTTGCACATACCTTTGCGGCAAAGAACGCACGTTGCACCTGGCCTACCTTCGGCTTACAACATTGCAATTATATGATTCGTGCCCTGAGAATGAAAGCCTCCGTCTTTCCCGTTCTGACCGACGGGCGTTAAAACTCCGGCAATTGTCTTGATTTGGACCATCCGAAAAGGTTAAATTGTATTGGATGACAGCGAAATTGAAAGATGCGCCGGCATGAAATGCAGGAAATGCAAAGGGAAGGTTAGCAGCAAGGCGGAAAGCTGTCCTCACTGCGAATCGCCGCTGAAAAGCGACAAGGCTCAGAAGCCGAAGAGGTGGTATGAGAAAACTTCGGTCACTCTGTGCATAGCGGCCGGGCTTGCCGTCTTTGGCCTTGGATTTATACATATTATCACGGGTGTGGTATCGACTTACGACCTGCCTTTTGAGCTGCCCTTTGACATCGTCCTCAAAGAATCCTTCGGCTATAGTGAAACATTCGTAGATGCCGACAAGATAAGGGCCATTCCCTACACCGCTGCGAAACTCAAGTACCCCCTTGGCTGCAGAGCATTGCAGCGGACCCACCACCTGGACTCCGGCAAGGTCTTTGAGACCAGAATGACGAGCAGGCTCAAGGAAAATATGGAGCGGTGGCAGGGGCAGTTCGAGAGAACTCTCGATAAACCGAAGCAACGATGGCAAGACAAGCTGCAGGGCCGAATCGACGCCCTTCAGATGGATCCAGAGGATGCCAATGCCTACAACAATCGTGGAATCGCCTCGGCCATTAGGAGTCAATATGAAACAGCTATCGCAGAGTTCGGCAGGGCGTCCAGGAGAAACCCGGCGTTTGCCGAAGCCTACTATAATCGAGGACTTGTTTACGTTGCGATAGGCCAATTAGGCCGGGGGGTATCGGATTTTGGCAAAGCCGTAGAGATAAATCCGGGATTTACCGAAGGCTACGTCAGCCGGGGAGCTATTTATGTCACCATGAGCCAATACGACCAGGCTATCGTAGACTTCACGAAGGCTATTGAAACTGACCCGACGTGTGTCGAAGTTTACTTCACTCGCAGCCTTGTCTGCTATGTTAAGGGCCAATACGGCCGGGCATGGCAGGACGTGCATAAGATTCAGGGCCTCGGCTTGACGGTCCCGCCGGAATTCCTAAAGAACCTCCGTTTGGTATCGACGGAGCCTCCGGGCGGACCCATCACCCCCTAAAGAGGGCTAAACTCACTTTATTTTTTTGCTGGCTTAACCGGGAAAATTTGTTTATACTTGCCTTTGTTGAAAGGTGGACCAATGACAATGGAAGAGAATTCATCGGGGCGGGGAAGAGACGAAGCTGCGATCGAGCTTCTGCGGCAGCTCAGGGAGAAGTTGTTCTCAGGCGACATTTCAACCGCCAGGCTGGCGGGGTTTCATCTGTCGTGGAAGCAGGAGGACGGCCTGGCTATCCTCAAGGAGGCACTGTTTGGAGACTATCCAAGGACCACCAAGAAAGCAGCCGCGTACGGATTGAGGAGCATGCACGGCAGAATGAAGCAATTAGGTGCGGAGGTCCTCCAGCAGGGGCTGAATCATCGCGACCGCGTCACCAGAGAAGCGTGCGTCAAAGCCCTGTCACTAATGAAGGGTCAGGCTTCAAAGAAGAGTGGCTCGGGCGGCAAGCCTAAACAAGGCAAATCCAGGATCAGGGAAATCCCCCACGGAAAAGGCGCCAAGCCGGAATCGGTATCGAGAAAGAGGCCGTCCGGATAGTTTAGTTATTGCTCTGACTGACCGAAGGCACCCTCATACCCTCCAGCGAGAGAAACTTCCCAAGACTCTGTACGGCATCCATGAAGTGATGATAGTTCACGGGCTTGACCATGTAATAACTGCATCCAAGCTCGTAGCATTGCCTGATCATTTCTTCCTCGCCCGTTGTTGTGAGCATGATTACCGGTATCTTTCGCAACGTTTCGTCGTCTTTTGTTCTTTTGAGGACCTCAAGCCCATCGACTTTGGGCATACGGATATCGAGCAGCATAATGTACTGTTTTGTTTCATCCAGGTGCATCCCGCCGCCCGTCTTGAACAGGAAGTCCAGAATTTGCTGGCCGTCCTTGAACTGTAGAATTTCGTGGTTCACACAAGCCAGCCACAGATTCTTCTTTATGAGCTGAAAGTGCCCCGCATCATCCTCTGCAATAAGAATCACCACGTCTTTATCCATTAGCCTTCAGTCCCTAATTATCTTATTGACGCTATCTCCACGACCGATAAAAAGCGTCCAATTTCTTGAACGATCACTTCAAAATCTGTGTCTTTCGCGGGTTTAACAATATACGTGCTGCACCCAAGATTATGACACCGCTCAATTGTATGCGCGTCATCCACCCCGGTCAACATAATCACCGGGATTTTGCTCAGTTGCCTGTCCTGCTTGATTTTCTCGAGCACCTCGACGCCGCCCATCTCAGGCATGCAAACATCCAACAACAAAATGCACTCTTGATTACGGCGTTCACTTTTCGGCTGCATGCTCATCCTGGAGATATAGTCAAGCGTCCGGCGGCCGTCGGCAAGGTGGACCATTTCATTGTGGATCCCCGCTCGCAGCAGATTCCGTCTTATCAGCTCAAAATGCGTCTCGTCGTCCTCGGCGATAAGAATAACACCATTTTTTTTCATATTTTCCTCTTTTTTGTAAACGAGCTGCCGGAAATCAACCCCCGGACAAGGAGATAAAAAACTTACTGCCCCGGCCAACTTTCGATTCGGCCCATATTTTTCCATTATGTCGGTCAATTATGCGTCTGACAATAGTAAGTCCGATCCCTTCGCCTTTTCTTTTTCCGGGTTCGAGCTGGTAGAATATCTCAAATATCTTCTCCATGTGTTCCGGAGCAATGCCTATTCCATTGTCCTCGACGCAGTAAACACTCTGATTATCCTTTCTTCTGCCGTGTATGCGTATATGGCTCTGCCGCGACGGATCAAGAAACTTCAACGCATTAGTTACAAGGTTAGTGAAGACCCGGTTAATCCCGGATGTGTCGCCCAGGCACACCGGCAGCGGCCCAATATCGACTTTGGCGCCGGCCTCCTCTATCTGGTATCCGATACTTGCAGTTACGTCGGTCATCATGGCGTTCATATCTATATGTTCTATCTTCATCGCGGTTGTGTTCAGACGACAGACGTCCAGTAAGCCGGACAGAAGTAAATCCATCTTCGTCGTGCTGGTCAGGATGAACTCCAGCGCATTCGGAATATCCTCATTCAGCGCCGCCTCCAGCGTTTTTTCCAGCTTCGCACTCTGCCTTTCGCCCGCGAGGGCCGAACGTATCAGATCGCAGCTCTGGAGCAGCTCATGGCCAAATCCCTGTATATTTACCAGAGGCGATTTCAAATCGTGCGAGGCGGCGTACAGAACGGACTCAAGCTCGTTGTGCTTTGCACCAAGCTCTTTGATAAGCTTGCTGCGAGCCTGCTCGGCGTGTTTGCGGGCAGTAATATCCAGAACGCTGCCTCGCGTATTGACAAGATTGTCTTGCTCGTCAAACCTCGAAGATGCGTTGAGCAGCACATGAATGTGGTGCCCGTCCTTGTGCACAAGCGTATATTCCACATTTCCGGCAAAGCCTCTTGTGATCACGCTGTGCCAATGACTCTCGAACCGCTGTCTTTCCCCAGGCGCTATCAAATCGGGCCACTTCTTTTTGTCGATAATTTCCTCTCTCTCATACCCGATCATGGCCAGTTCCGCTTCGTTGATGTCGATGATCGTCTGGTCAGGCCCGAAAATGTGGAAGCCTACCGGCGCATTCTTGAAGAAATCGCTGAATCGTTCCCGCGTCTCCTTTGCCGCCTGCTCGGCACGTTTGCGATCAGTGATGTCGTATGCGATAGCGTATGTGATGCCTTTGTCCACAACGGGGTGCGAAGTCCAGGAAAGCCATTTCCACGATCCGTCTTTGCATCGGTAGCGATTCTCGAAGCCGATAATCTGGTCCCCCTTGGCCAGCTTCTCTACAACGACGGCCTTTGTTTTTTCCCGGTCGTCCGGATGGACAAAATCTATGTAGGGCCTGCTCAGAAGTTCCTCGGAAGAATATCCCAGGATTTGCTCGAAAGAGGAGTTGATTCTCTTGAAATAGCCTTCTATGGTGGCTACGCAAATCATGTAGCCTGTCATGTTGAAGATTCTCTCGATTTCCTCCTCCGAGCGTTTGCGCTCGGTCATGTCCTCGGCCACCTCGATGAATCCGGTCGCCTTGCCGTCCTCGCCGAAGAGCGGAAACGCCTGGATGCGAACGGGAAAACGGCTCCCGTCCTCGCGGACTCCCTCGGCTTCTATTTCCGCGGCCTCGCCGGTCTTCATTGCCTTTTCGCCGGGGCAATGTGAACAGGCTTCCTTGCTCCTCTCGAACATGTAATAGCACTTCTTGCCCACAAATTCGGAGGCGTCGCAGCCAAACATTTTGCCCACCGCCGAATTGACTATGACAATGTTATAGTCGGCGTCCACATGTGCTATCCCGACACCGATATTCTCGGCAAGAGTGCGGTATCTTTGTTCGCCTACGAGCCTCTGCTGTTCCGTTTCCCTGCGATCGGTTATATCGCGCGCAAAAGCACAATTGTATTCTTTGCCCCCGTAATTAAGGTAGTTAATGGTGATTTCAACGGGGAATGTTCTGCCGTCTTTGGCGCGGTGGACGGACTCAATGGTGAATGAGCCCCGGCGACGAAGTTCCCGCCAATGTTCGGGCCAGGCATCTTTCGGAAAGTTCGGATCGATGTCGTGTACGGTCATGGACAAAAGCTCCTGCCGCGAATACTTCAGCGAGCGGCAGGCTGCTTCGTTTACGTACACAAATCGCGCATCCGCTTCGATCCAGAACACGGCCTCGGCGGCACGATCCAGACAGAATTGTGTCAGCTCGAATGTGTCGCAGACCATTTCCCGGTTGCCGATCTCGCCGGGCGGCAGGTCCTTCTCGACTTGCCCGCACTTGCCGGTGGCTCTTTCTACGCTGCCGTAATTTTCTTCCATGGTCTCAGTCTCCAGCCACTGAGAACAACTACTCTTAAATCTTTATCTTTATTGAAGGTCTTACAAGAACCTCCCACACGCCGCCGATTATACCATCTCCACTACACAAACGCGACAGGAAATGTTGACATATTTTGTGTGCAGATGTATACTTATAGCGAGTCTTTTTGATCGACGGAGCGGCTTCGTTATGGATATTGCAGAAACAGTACAGAACAAGAAAGAGCAAATACTTGCATTAGCGGCCAAGCATGGGGCCTCGAACATCCGTGTATTCGGATCGGTCGCAAACGGCACAGCCGGTGAAGGCAGCGATGTTGACTTTCTGGTGGATATGGAGAAGGGCCGCAGCCTTTTTGATTTGGGCGGCCTGCTCATGGATCTGCAGAGACTTTTAGATCGCAAGGTTGACGTTGTTACCGAGAAGGGGCTGCGCAAGCGAATCAGACAAACGGTTCTCAGTCAAGCCATCAAGCTATGAGACAAGACCGGGAAAGACTGCTCGACATTCATGATGCCATAACTGGCATAGAGAAATACGCGCAACGTGGCAGACAAGAATTCGAAAAGGAAGAACTGATTCAAACCTGGATCATTCACCATTTGTTGATCTTGGGGGAAGCAGCCTCGGCACTATCGGACACTTTCAAGGAACAGCACGCAGCGATCCCGTGGTCTAAGATAGTCGGTATGCGGAACATCCTCGTTCACGACTATTTCGAGATTGATGTTGACATAGTGTGGTCTGTCGTGGAAAGCGACCTGCCGCAACTAAAGCGTTTTATCGAGGAGGTACTACGGCAATAGCCTGTCTTGTCGTGTTTGGCAAGAAATGAGTGGGGCGGAGTTCTCCAACTGGAGCAACAATATCATGTACTCTCGGCGAAGAGGGGCGTTCACGCTGATTGAGCTTTTGGTCGTAATCGCGATCATTGCCCTGTTGCTGGCGATTCTTATGCCTGCGCTGAACCGGGTGCGCAAACAGGCCCGGGCCGTCGCTTGTATGTCCAACCTCAAGCACTGGGGCCTGATCTTCAAGATGTACACCGACGACAACGACCATCAGTTCTACGGCGCCTGGTCCACATCCCAGCAGGGCCACGTCTGGATCGGGGCGCTGAGGCCTTATTACAAGGACGAAGACATCAATTTCTGCCCGTCTGCGACAAAGCCGAACATCGACAACGGCCAGCGCGGCGGACAATTCGAAGCGTACGGCGTCTTTCCCGAGAACGATTCCAGGTACGGCTACGCCGGCCTGGCAGGCAGCTACGGCATCAACGACTATGTCGGCAATCCCGCATACGCAAGAAATCCAGGCGGAGTGATAGGCGAGCAAGCCTGGTACTGGGTAGCGCCCGACGTGCAGGGGGCCAATCGCATTCCGTTGTTCCTCGATTCGACCTGGCTCGGCGGGATGCCGCAACACACCAACACACCTCCGATTCTCCAGAACGGAACGGGCGGCGCCGGAATGATGCAGCGATACTGCGTCGACCGACACAGTGGGCAGGTCAACACAGTCGTAGTTGATTTCTCCGTCCGCAAGGTAGGGCTAAAGGAGTTGTGGACTTTGAAGTGGCATCGCCAGTTCGACACAGGCGGCCCATGGACAAGAGCCGGCGGCGCCCAACTCGACAACTGGCCCGAATGGATGAAAAACTTCAAGACCTATTAGCGGATGGCGGACTTGGCCTATCCCTCCCGCTTTATTTTTTTTTCACGCGGCCGGAAAAATTGTCATTCCGCACTTGATGCGGAATCCAGTTTTCTGACGATTCTGAATTCCTGCTTTGTACGTGTTTAGCCGGAGTTGGCATTTGCGACCATCCCCAAGCCTGGTCCCCCGCCGTGCGGCGGCCCATGCTTGAGGTTGCCACCCATTTTCCTTCAATTGTGTTGAGTGGCAGCCTCATCCCGATTGTCTCTTATCGGGATGGGGATGGCTTTTCCTGGGCTAAACACGTACCCTGCGAAAGCAGGTGCAGGAATGACACTTGAAGAAAACTCTTGAGGGGCGGTTTTATCCGGAGTAAGATTTGGGCAAATGGCAACAACCAGGTCATTAGAATGACAAGACGAGAAGGAGATAACCGTGACCGATTTTCCTGGAACGCGACGTGATTTTCTTAAGGCTTTGGGGTTGGGGGCCGCCGCTGTGGCGACCTCCTGCACGATGTCGCCGGGCGGCAAGAAGGACAAGGGAAGACCCAACGTGATAATCGTAATGACGGACGACCAGGGTTACGGAGACCTCGGCGTCACGGGCAATCCAATCATCAAGACGCCCAATATAGACGCAATGGCGGCTCGTAGCGGCTCGATGAAGAATTTCTACGTACACCCGGTCTGCGCGCCGACCCGTGCGTGTTTGATGACCGGCCGTTACAACTACCGCACGCGGGTAATAGACACCTGGGTCGGCAGGGCGATGATGGAACCCGAAGAGACGACCATAGCTGAAATCCTCCGCGGGGCCGGTTATGCGACCGGCATCTTCGGCAAGTGGCACCTCGGCGACAACCATCCCATGAGGCCGATGAACCAGGGCTTCGACGAATCGCTCGTGCATCGAGGCGGGGGAATCGGCCAGCCGGCGGACCCGCCCGGCGGCGAGGGTAAGTACACCGATCCTGTTCTTCTCGATAACGGCAAGCCGGCTCAGTTCAAAGGCTACTGCACCGATGTCTATTTCGAGAGGGCTGCCGAGTGGGTCTCCAAATGCACGGCCCGGAAAAAGAACTTCTTTGCGTACATCCCCACGAATGCACCGCACGGTCCTTTCCATGATGTGCCGGAGGAAATTCTTGAGAGGTACAAGAAAATGGATTTGGGCAACGACCATTTTCCACAGGACAAGGGACATCCATTGCCCGAGGCGAGCGATCAAGACAAGAGGGCACGTATTTTCGCCATGATCACGAACATCGACGACAACATGGGCCGGCTCTTTGGAAAACTCGACGAGCTGGGCCTTACGGAGAACACAATCGTCATATTCATGGTCGATAACGGGCCTAACGGCAGGCGGTACGTCGCCGGGATGAAGGGCAGCAAGAGCCACGTGCATGAAGGCGGCATCCGCTCGCCGTTCTTCGTTCACTGGCCCGAGGCAATAGAAGCAGATCAATCATCCGACCGGATTGCCGCGCACATCGATGTGCTGCCTACGATTCTGGATGCCTGTGGAGTCCAAAAGCCTGCCGGGCTCGAACTTGACGGCCGCAGTTTCCTGCCGCTTCTAAAAGGCCGAGAAGTGAACACGCCCGACCGGATGATTGTTATCCAGTCGCACCGGGGGGATGAGCCGGTCCTGTACCACAACTTTGCGGCAAGGACGCAGCGGTGGAAACTGCTCAATGCGAGCGGCTTCGGCAACGAAACGCTCAAAGGCGCGCCGAAGTTCAAGCTTTACAATATGGAGGCCGACCCGCTGGAGCAAAACGACCTGGCTCAGGAGCGGCCCGATATGGTCGAGGCGATGCGCCGCAAATACGAGCAGTGGTTCAACGACGTCGGCAGCACCAGAGAAGATAACTACGCTCCGCCGAGAATCCATATCGGCACGGAACATGAGAATCCCGTCGTCTTGACGCGCCAGGACTGGCGGCACGTCAAGGGGCGAACCTGGGCGGCCGACTCTAACGGCCACTGGGAGCTTTTTGCAGCCACCTCCGGCGAGTACGACGTTCGGCTGCGCTTTCCCGAGCTGGAGGCCGGCGCCCATGTGACTCTCGATATGTCCGGCAGGAAGCTGGCAGCCGAAGTTGACAAAGGTGCTACGGATTGCACTTTCGAGTCGGTGGCCGTCAATAAAGGTGAAGTTCGCTTGTTGGCGACTCTGGCGACTGGAGACCGGACTAAAGGCCCCTGGCAGGTCGATGTTTTTCTCAAATGAGCAATACTATTTGCGAACAAAGGGTGGCTCTTTCGGGTAGTGTAGATATAGGATTTGGGAAACCCATTTTGAGGAGTATCCTTCATGATTTTATTTGTGCATTCTCGATAATACCGCTGCTTCGTGATCTTCCGTAAGTGGTGAAATCGGGTTTTGCAGGAAAATACGCAACTTTATGCGCTTATTGCTTGGGGGTTGTCGGCACGGATGCTTGCAGTCCTTACTTGAGCCCCTGCTTTTCTTAGTCCTCCTTCAAGCAGGGGCCTTTTTTTTTCTGACAAAAGTAAGTAGTTACCGCAATAAACAACCGCGGCAAACGGGAAAAAGACACTAAATTGATCTTTTCTCGAAAAAAGAGCAATATTGCCGCAACTTCAAGCGTCTTGATTAAGTGAAAGCCGTAATCAAGGACGCGGTTTCCCCATGAGCCCCTGCTGGCTTCACCACCCTCCTTCAAAGCAGGGGCTTTTCTTTTGGCTTTACCGAAAGCACGCGAGCGGCCCGGGACAATCTGAAATCGCTTGAGAATTCCGGAGCGATTCTGTAATCTAACAAAGTCAGAGGCTCGGCGGGCTGCCGCGTTGTGCATAAGCGAAATTCCGGATTCTCAAAAGGAAAGAATTATGATCCGAAAACTGAAAACTCTCTTTGTTGTCGTGTCGGCCGGTGCGCTCATCTATTTTATCTCATTGGTCAACATTTCCGCCGCCGAGGATAATGAGATTGACTCGGAGCGAGAGTTCGCGGATGTCACTATTTCAGTGGAAGCCTCAGTGGTGCGGGTTTCAGTCCGGGTCTTTGAGGAAATCGCAGATTGATCGGATGTCCTGACTCTCAATTCGGTGCCTGCAAGCAAGGTTCTAAGAGGTGTCGCTGAGGGGGACGCGGAGTTGGTTTCAGTTGTCAAATTGGCCTTGGGAAATGATTCTTTTGCCGAGATGACCGCCGAGCAGAATGCCCGGGAAAAGGGCAAGGATCGTGAACATGAGTCTGGGGAACATGTGGAAAGAGAGACCGTCATTTCGTTCCAGGCTGAGGCCACGGTCAAGAACGCCGACAAGATAGCGGTCAAGTTCAGCTTCAAACAGATTGCCTCGGAGAGTGCCTCTTCGGCATCAAGCGACGCCGAAGAGGAAGATTCCACGGAGACGTTTGAGGTCTCCAGCACACTTGTCCTTGTGACGGGCCAGCCCCGAGTGGTCGGCGCCAAACAGGCCGGTGACGAAGCAACGCTGCTGATTTTGCGTGCAGACATCTGAGCCAATGCTTTTTTCTGTCTATTTGGCGTTCTTTATCTGCGGAACGACGTTTCTCATCTTGTCTGCCGCTGCCAAGTCACAATATTGCTGAAGGCTACTTTGTTATCCGGATGTCATCAATAACGTTCTCACTTTCGAATCCCGGCGAATCTGTTGGGAAGACATTAAATCGCAATGAATGTAAATCGATAAAAGTGCTTGCAATCAAAGGTATGTTCGATGCCAATACTTCACCATCAATGCAAACAGAATATCTTCTCATGTCCAGATCCAATTCAATGTGGACACGGTGTGCCGTGCTTGGATCGTATGAGCCGGTCAGTCGCAAGGACGGTCCTACCTGTGCAAGATAGTAAGCCCCATCGTAAAGCAACAAGGAAAGAGCCGGCTTATTGTCTGTCGCCCGAACAGAAATCCGCATAGCCCCAGAGGTTGTCTCTGGAATGTTCAGGCCGTGCGCAGCATAGTCGATGTAGTACACTCCCCTTGTGTAAGGTGCGTCGCTGATATCTCCCACGATGGCATTGATCTCTGCTTGAATTGAGCTACGCGTGATTTTGATTGCTTTTGATCCCAACTCTGCTGAGTCGATGACCTCAACGTCGCCGGATGTTTCCAAACTCGCACCAACCGGACCGTAATAGCCGGGTGTCGAGGGGGCCGGCGGTGACCCGGCTGGGTCACTCTCAAAGTCTGCTGCAAAAATCTCGTCGGAGCCCTGCTTCGAGCAGAACGGTCTGACAGCCAAAGAAGGATCAAACTCATAAGCGCCCATATCTACAATTGGCCGCGTGCCCGCGCCGGTATCGGCGGTCAAAGGATCATCCACAAAACGCTGCATCCCATCAAGGTCAAAAAGGATACCGGCAGGCACAGGTATGTTATCACCTGCATCAATGCAAGGTGAGCCGGCCGATAGACGCCCATCGCTGTCCGTGAACAGTGGACTGGCTGAAATCATGCCGGTGCCCCATGCGACGGTACAGTCAGGTCCGACGGACATTCCCGACTGGCTGCCTTCCAGGTCACAGAAATCGATGGATAGTTCGGCCTGGTCCACCAGTGCAATCTGAGGGCCGGTGACGGCGGTATTGTCCCACAGGATGCAGTTCGTCAGCGTTATGTGTTTATTGCTGGGCACCAAACCGACGCCAGCGTTGCAGACGGCGCCGCCAAGGGGTGCCGAGTTGCCCATGAAAGTGCAGTTTATGAATACTGAGTCACTGTCCTTGGCATACACAGCGCCGCCATAACGCACTACTGCGGAGTTTTGGATGAATGTACAGTTTATGACTTCCGCACTGGCGGCATTCATAATCTCTATAGCCCCACCGTTTCCAAACGTTAACGTTGTGGCTCCAGCGACAGCAGAATTTTCGACGAAGGTGCAATTGGTGAGTTTCGGATTGCATTGGTTGCCGATGTACATTCCGCCGCTCCCGTCGTCGGCCGAGTTCCGCAAAAACATACAGTTGAAGACCGTCGGACTACTCGAAAACCCATTGTACATGCCCCCGCCACGGTTGGCCCAGTTTCTGATGAAAATGCAGTCGCTGACATCAGGATTGCTGCCGATCAAGTTGGCCATTCCGCCGGCGACAAATGTTCGGTTTTCGGTGAACGTGCAGCGAGTGACATCCGGGTTGCTCGAGTATCCGTTGTGCATCCCGCTGCCGTAATCAGCATTGTTATATAGGAATGTGCAGTCGTAGACCTTCGGGCTGCTCTGATCGTGGTTGGACATCCCGCCCCCATTTCGAGCCGAGTTCATGATGAAGCGACAGTTTCCTATGGTAGGACTCCCACCCTCATTCAACATTCCACCGCCGATCTGGCCGGCATATTCCTCCGACCAGGCGTTGCCATGCATAATGGTGAAGCCGTCCATGACAGCCGTGAGAGAAGTCCCGCTGCCGGTAACGACGTGATGGGTGTTGTCTTCGTTGAAGCTGCCAGCCACATCGTCACCATTCAGATCTCCGCTGAGGATAGTCTCGTGCAGAAACCAATCTCGCTGCTCAAGCGAGGTTTCGTCACCTTTGAATCCGCCGTAGATCGACACGTCGGTTATAAGTTGGAACGTGGCTTTGCGGTCGCCGGGCGTCTGACCGCCCCCTTGATCGGGTTTGTAGGTTCCTTCGGCAATCCAGATTTGAGTGTCGCATTGGTGGGTCACAGCCAGGGCGTCCTGAAGGTGGTTGAAGGCGTCCGTCCAATTGCTGCCGTTGTTTGCCCCGGCAGCGTCAATGTCAACAAATAGAGTACTGCCAACGGCAAACCTCCAGACATCGCTTCTGTGTACGGCCAAGCCGTCGAACTCATCTACCCGCCAGTAGTAAGTCTTTCCCCAAACGAGATCGCCGACAAGAAAAGACGTTTCGGTCTGTCTGCCTAGGTATGTGCCGCCTGTGAGAGCGGCAGCGTCCACTTCGGCATAATTGTCACCGAAGTACAAATCATGTAAAAGCGCACTATCTCCGGGCAACCAGCTAAGCTGCACCCAGGCGTCCCCAACGCAGGCACCATCAGGCGGGTCGGGGTTAGAGGCCATTTCGATCCCGGAAGCGGTTACGCATTCGATCACTACCAGGAATACTGAAATCATCAGCCTGCATTTCAAATCTCCATTTGTACACATTCTCATTCTCCTCTGTCAGATTTGCTCTTGACGTGGTCGTCCTCATATAACTTCCACAGTTAACGCTCTTACGAACACGGTTCCGCCTTCTGCCTATGGTATAATGTTAGGTTCCTCTTTGAAAAGCAACAATAAAAGAGTTTTCTTGCAAAAAACTGCCGAGAACTGGGCTATCCGGCTTCTTGGTCCATGATTTCTGTGGCGCCTCAACCGCCGTCGCAGGTCCAAATGCCGCGCGAGCGCGGAAATCCCGAACTTGCAGAAGTCCGCTGCGCTTGTTATCTTATTAGCTGTCATCTGGCACAATATCGCGAGTGTGAGGTTTGTAGCAAATGGTCAAAACTCAAGAGTTAAGTGTCAAAACAAAGGGCAACTGCGATGTTGTCAACATTACCGAGCAGATCGGTGCCGCGGTGACTCTCTCGGGCATCAGCGCCGGGACGATTACGCTTTTCAACGTCGGCTCGACGGCAGGGATTACCACGACCGAATACGAACCGGGGCTGGCCAACTACGATCTGAAGGCTGCGTTCGAGAAAATCGCACCGGAAAGTGCCCGGTACGAGCACGAAGAGACCTGGCACGACGATAACGGCCATTCCCACGTAAGAGCTTCGCTGTTAGGCCCGTCGTTGGTCGTACCGATCGTTGACGGCAGGCTCACGCTCGGAACGTGGCAGCAGATAATACTCATAGATTTCGACACGAGGCCGAGAACAAGAACCGTTGTTTGTCAAATGGTGGGGGATCCGGACAGATAGAGTTTCAGGCCATACTATTCGACCTTGACGGCACACTGCTCGACACGCTTGCCGATATCGCCAACTCTACGAACGCCGCGCTGTCGCGGCTCGGCTTTCCCGCGCATCCCGTGGATGTCTATCGATATTTCCTCGGCGACGGCATGGATCATCTGGTCAGGCGCGCCCTGCCCGAAGGACATCATGACGGCAATACTTTGGACAGGTGCAAAAGGGCGATATTAGATGAATACAAGAACCGCTGGGCAGAAAACACGAAGCCTTATCCCGGCATCACGGAATTGCTGTGCGAATTGGAAAAACGCGGCATTCCGAAAGCCGTGCTGTCGAACAAACCCGATGTTTTCACGAAGCAGACCATAGAGAAACTGCTGCCCGACTTCCATTTTGAAATTGTCCGCGGCGCAAAGCCATCGGTCCCCGTCAAACCCGACCCGACCGCAGCATTCCAAATCGCCAACGAACTCGGCATAGCCCCCCAACGGTTCATCTATATCGGCGACACAGACACCGACATGCGAACGGCAGTTTCAGCGGGCATGTTCCCGGCAGGCGCCCTCTGGGGCTTCCGAACCGCCGAAGAACTCTCAGCAAGCGGAGCCAAAGCCCTGTTAAGAACCCCCGATGAAGTTCTTTACCTTCTTGCTGAATAGCCACGTCGCTGTTAGCCACTACCGGCCCATGTCAGGGCAAGCGTCGGGCAAAATGCAGGATGCGAAAGACAAAGGACAGAATTTACTTCTTTTCCAGTTTTTTCCATCTGTGTTTGACTGGCCTGGAACATTTGTGTTATTGAAGTACAGGATTGGATCTATGGTGACTCCAGCCGCAATATCTGCGAAAGTGACTTCAAATTTTATTGCAATTCAGTGCAGGTTTTGGTATCGTAGTAGGGGTACGTGGGGGAAAGGTCTTTCGGAGAAGCGCAGATGAAATGTCGGAACATTATTCTCGCAGTGATTCTGGTTGTGCTACAGTTGTGCGGCAGCCTCCGGGCGCTGCCGACAACGGCGTATGAGGCCGAGATGGTGGTGACGGGGTGGTTGAAGGCCGATCCTCAGCCGCTCGGCGTGGCTCTCGGCGGGCAAGTGATGGCGGTTGAGACATTCGCCGATGACTATGGAGAGCCGGCTTATCACATTGTCTATTTGTATCCGGCCGGGTTTGTGATCGTCTCGGCGGATGACCTGGTCGAGCCGATCATTGCCTTCGCCGATGACGGTAGTTACAATCCCGCGTCTGAGAATCCCTTGGGGATGTTAGTGACCGCCGACCTTAACGGGCGGGTCGCAGCGGCCAGAAGAACCTTTAGCCCACTGGCAATAACACCGCATGCGATAGTCACAGAGACCCAGAAGAAGTGGAACTACTTCGTCGGCCTTGCTGATACGCCGAATGGCGGAATTGAACTGATGGGTATGCCCCCGATTTGTTCCGGCGGGCCGTCCGACCTCAGGATTGCTCCATTGGTGCAAAGCAAATGGGGCCAGAGCTGGGATTATGACAGCGATGATCAACCTCGTGCTATCTACAATTTTTACACGCCGCAGGTAAGTGCCTTTGGCGTCTCCTGGCCTGAAGATCAAGCAGAGAACTATCCCTGCGGTTGCGTTGCCACCGCCATGGCCCAGGTGATGCGGTATCACAGCTATCCCATCGAGCCGGTCGAGCCGAAAGAGTTCGAGGTTACTGTCGACGGGCAGAGCGTAAATCGCCGGATGCTGCGCGGCGAGGGACCCGACGGAGCTTACAACTGGGACGATATGCCGCTGACGCCGACCGCGGCCATTACCGACAAACAACGGCGGGCTATCGGAGCTCTTTGCCACGATGCCGGTATCGCGGTCGGTATGGACTACACAACTGATGGATCGGGCGCCACTCTCTATGACTCAGGGACAGCCCTGACCAATGCCTTCGCCTACGACAATGCCGTGTGGGCAAAAGACGCCGGCAACATGACCTGGCGCCAGGACCTGCTTAGAATGATGAACCCCAACCTTGATGCCGGTTTACCTGTAATTCTCGGCTTCAGGGACAGCCCCCGCCCGTGGAGGGGACATGCGGCCGTTTGTGACGGATACGGATATAATAGTACAACGCTCTATCACCATCTCAATATGGGCTGGGAGGGCCAGAATGACTGCTGGTACAACCTGCCTGATATTAACACCCCCAGCGCCGGTCCGTTTGATGTCATAACCCGATGCATCTACAACGTATTTCCGGAAGGCAGTGGCGAGATGATCAGCGGGCGGATTATTGACGCCGAGGGCGAGCCGGTCGCAGACGCCGAGGTTACTGCGAAGAACAAGACGGGCACTGATTCTCATACTGTTGTAACAAACAGCAAGGGAATCTATGCTCTGAGAGGCCTTGATTCAGACTCGATCTATGAGATCACGGTAGAAAAGTTGGGCTATGATTTCGACCTCAATGCGGGCTATGACACAGAACGCAATGAAGTCGCAGTAGGAACCTCCAGGCATGGCAACGACTCCACCGGCAACAGATGGGGAATCGATCTTGTAGCTTACAGTAATTGTACTGATGTGACTATCGGGCAGGGAACTTCCACCTGGGATAACCCTATGAATACGAGCTACCAGGACAACCGCACACAGGTCATCTATCTGGCCGGGCAGATCGGCGGTGGCGGAACCATCAAGGCGCTGGCCCTCGATGTAACGAAGGTTCCGGATGGGCCGATGCGGAACTGGACAATCCGGATGAAACATACCAGTAAGCGCGAACACGGCGTCTGCTCGCTGGAGGCAACCGGATGGACGGTCGTGTACCGGAAGGACGAAACTATTGACAGCACCGGCTGGCAGAGCTTCGACTTCCAGATTCCTTTTGAGTATAACGGCACGGACAACCTGCTTGTGGACTTCAGTTACAATAACAGCTCGTCCGGCGCTAAGGGCCAGTGTCGGGCATTTCGTCCCGGCGGCAAACGAAGTGTGCACGCCCACTCAAACAGCGGGCACGGAGACCCGCTCAACTGGTCCGGGTCAACTTCACCAACGGCTCAGTGCAGCAACAATGTACCGAATGTGAAACTAACGTTCTGCGGCGAAAGTCAGGTGGTCGGCGCAGATGTTAAGCTTACTGCCTCCGACAGCCGGGCCGGCGACCACTTCGGTTGTTCGGTCGCGATCAGTGGAGATTACGCCATTGTTGGAGCTTTCGGCAACAAGGAGAGGCGTGGTGCCGCATACATATTCAAGCGCCAAGGCACAAGCTGGATCGAGGAGGCCAAGCTTAGGGGGCCTCTCTGGCATCGCGCACCGGCCGAGGGCTGCTTTGGCTTCTCGGTCTCAATCAGCGGAGACTACGCCGTTGTGGGGGCAGGAGCCAAGGGCAGGCGTTCACGTAACAAGTCACTCGGCACCTTTGCCGCATTCATGTTCAAACGTGAAGGCACAGACTGGATACTGCAGACCGAACTGGAACCTCTGGAATCGCATTCCCTCTACCATTATTTTGGCTGCTCGGTCTCAATCAGCGCCAACCATGTCATCGTCGGATCACCGGGAGACGATGTCGCGTACATATTCAAGCGTGATGGTGCGGCCTGGCCCCAGCAAGTGAAACTTTCGGCGAATATTTCAGGCCGTGACTGGTTTGGGGATGTGGTATCAATGGATGGGGACTATGCCATAGTTGCCCGGGGCTATAATTCCCGTGTTTACGGTCCTGTACACATATTCAAACGTGAAGGCACAAGCTGGACACAACAAACCATACTGGCCAAGTCGGGCGACAATTCCTTCGGTAACTCGATCGCAATCAGCGAAAACTACGGGGCCGTGGGAGCGCCCGAGGCCAAGAGCAACGAAATCCAGTGCGGCACTGTGCACATATACAAATGTCAGGGCACAAGCTGGACGCAACAGTCAGTACTAACTGCGCTGGATAGCGAGGGCGGCGACCGTTTCGGTAAGTTTGTTGCAATCAGTGGTGACTATCTCCTCGTCGGAGCACCCGATGATGACGATGACCACGCGGGAAGAGATTCCGGCTCTGCGTATATCTTTCGCCGGGAAGGCACAAACTGGGCACAGCAGGCCAAGCTAACAGCCTTAGACTGTGCTTACGACGACCATTTCGGCGGGGCGGTAGCAATTGATGGGGACTATGCCATCATAGGCGCCGAAGACGATGACGACAATGGAAAAGAATCCGGCTCCGTATATATATTCAAGCGAATCGGTTCTAACTGGGTACCGTAAACACTGCTGAGAGATTGACTGTTCCGAATTAGAGTCGCCAACGTAAGTGAGCGGTCGGTGTAAAGGATTTACAGGTGTCCCGAAGATTGACAACTAAACGGTTTCTCTGCGGTTTTTCACCATCTGTAGCGGAGGCCCAGGTCGAGGAGGGTTGAGTCTATGCTGTCGCCGTAGGTGTGGGTGAATCCGCCGAACAGGGTCCAGGTTGATGAAAGCCTGCCGTTTACACGCAGAGACAAGTAGCTCACCTCGAAGTCGCTGGACTGCGGCTTGGCCTCTAACATTCGGAACCCGGCGACTGGCTGGATGAAGAGCTTGTGCTTTATCAGGGGCAGGTAAGCGGAAAGCCTGCCGCCGTAGCCGTCAAGGTTTTGGGCGTCAAAGTTATAGATTGTTGCTGTTACGCTCGCGGCGGGCCATGAGAGCAGGCCCATGCGGGTCAGACCGATGCGCCAGCGGGGATCGTAATCATAGTCGGGCGAATCGATAAAGGCGACTTGCTCGGACAGCCGCAGGTTCCAGGGCAGGCCCTGGTCGCTGCCAAGCCAGTAACGCCAAAATCCCCGGTCGAAAAGGCGGTCGTCTTCTATGACGAGCAGGTCCCTCTCGGCGCGGTTGTCGGCACGCTCCCAGTGGTCGAGGCCGGCCCGCAGCGTGATAAACGAGGAGACCCTCGATACGGCGGAGACATCCAGCCGGGTGAGCCTCGTCCCGTTCCGCGTCTCTGCGCCTCCGACATCGAAGTCCACTTCCGCTGTCGAGTAGAGATTGAGAGAAGAACCGACGCCCGCTCTCTGATCGATGAGCAGGGCCAGCCGGTCGGCCTGACCTCTGTAGAGCGAACCCAAAAGGCCTGCTGTTCCGAGGTAGTAGCGCCCATCCCGATTGCCGGCTTTGAGCGTGGCGTACGCGGCGACAAGCGGCTCGTGCCCGGATGGATCGAGATTGTCCCGGTCGGGTTTGAAACCTGCGACTGCGCCCAGATACCAGTGGTCTGCTCGGCGGATTTGCCCCTGGAAGCCATCGACGTATCCTATGCCGGGAAGCTCACGCGGCAGAAAACGCCCGAAGCGCAGGAATCCGCCTTCGCCGAGTGGGCGGTGAAACGATGCCATGTAAAGATCGAGGCGGGGATCCTGATAGTCCGGATGGTAGCGAAGCGCGTATCCGTCCCGGTAGGCAAGGTCGCCCGACCACTCGAAACTCCACCGGGACCCTTCGATCTTGTCCAGGCTGCCGGATGAGCCGAGTCGCGTCATGGAATAATCGAGAAGGCCCTCATTGTCCTTTTGAAGCATTTGCCGGATTCGTATTTGCCCGTGGGAGATGTTGCTGCTCTTTGGCAGGCCGACCGTCCACCCGGCTGGTGCAAGCAGGGGGGTGAACTTGTCGTCATCTTTATTCGTTGAAGACTTGCCGTCTTCGGTTTTGCTCTCCTGGTCGGGCGCGCTGTGCTCGAAAACCAGCTCGACCGTCTGCCCTGCGAGTCTTTCATTCTTAGCCGGGCCTGTCAGGCGCAGTAGCGCTGATTTTTCTGCCGCATGTAGCACCTCGAATCCGAGCACCTGCCCATCGTCGAATCGCACAGAGCCGAACAAGCCCTGCCGAAGCCCATCGTCCGACCCTTTGTCAACATAGAGACCCTCGCGAATCTCGTATGTGATCCGGCTGCTGATTGTGACCTCGCGCGCCTGCGCAGAGCCGGCGAGCCAGACAATCGCTGTCAGCGACGACAAAAGAACACGCTGTCTGATATGCCCGGACCGGCTACTCATAGAACCTCCGGACCCGCTTTGCGCCGCCTGGTCATCTCATTCCCTTCCATCCGGGTGACACTGATAGCAGGCCGGCGAGTTGTAGCTGTAGCCGCCAACCTCGTCATGGATGTTGTCCGTTTTGACCTGGTCGTGACAGTTCAGGCAGTCGAACGTGCTCGTGGTGCCTGCCGTGTGACAGAGTGTGCAGGCAACGTTGTGGTTTCTCTCGAGTGGGAACGAGTGCTGGAAAGACGCCGGCGTCCACGCAGTTGTGCTGTGACATTGCTCGCAGTTCTGCGGGAAGTCCAGAGCCACGTGATCTGGCCCGAGCGGAAAGTCGTCGGAATGACAGGAAAAGCAATCAGATGGGATCGGTTGAAAGTCACCCCCGGTGTGGCAACTCGTGCAGAGCAGGCCCGCATGAGCGCCGGTGAGCGGGAAGAAGTGGTGCTCGAAGCCTCCGCCCGTCCAGCCCGCGGCAGTATGGCAACGCTCGCAATTGGTTGTCCAGCCGTTCGCTGCGTGGTCGGGCGTCTTGGCGCTTGCCAGACTCCTTTGATGGCAGAACTCGCATTGTGTCGGGGTCCCTTTGAACTGGCCGACAGCAGCCTGGAGGTGACAGCTCTCGCAGGGCACCACGGCGTGCGCGGCGACCAGGTGGAAGCGAGTCGTGGCGTGCTCTGCGATGAGTCCGGTCGGCCTCCAGTCAATTTGGCTGTGACAGCTCTGGCAATCAAGCCCGAGCGCCGAAGCGTGCGGGTCGGGGTGACATCCGCCGCAGCCCCGGACCAGATAGTCCGTGACCGGTCCGCGGTCGTTGTGGCATCGCAGGCAGGCCGCCCCGGCATGCGCGCCCTCCAGAGACCGGCCGGTTTCCTTCTCATGGTCGAATGAGAAGTCTTCTCGGAGCGTGCCCCAGCCGTCTGTAACGTGGCAGATCCCGCAGTCACCCGGAAACATCCGATGCGGCACGAGAGGCCCCCACTTCTTGTTCCAGCGCTGCCTCGGCATTGTCATGTTACAACTGACAACAAGCACAACAGCAACTGCGCCTACCAATCCTGTAAGAAACACTTTCTGTCTGTATGTACTTCCCATTTGACACCTCTATAGTCACTGGTGGCTATGGCTTACGCCGTGATATCAGTGATTCCCTTGCCGCCGAGGTACACCTGTAGCGGCCGGAAGACATATAGGACAAGATGGTCTTAGTCATCCCCAACAACAACGGCAAAAAAATTCTCAAACCTTCTCGTGGCTTGCATTTAAATATAACTTTCCACAATGCTTTAGTCAAGGATTTTCCAGCGGTCATCTCGCTTTTCCGCCCGGAGAAATATGCGCCCGGCGGGCCGTACAGTCACTCGTTTCACAGGTATTTCTGCAGCCTTGAAGGAAACTCCTCGTAGTGGAACAGTTTGTCATACTCGACCAAACCCGCCAGAGCGCGCGAGAAGATGCGGTGCTCGCGCTCTTCGAGAATTGCTATGGGGTTCAGTCCGCCGACAACGATTGCGCCGACTCGGCCGTAAGATACGGGTATTTCCAGCAGGGGTTGCCCCGGCAGGCCAAGCTCCATGATCGCGCCGAGTCCTATCTCTTCGAGCCGCTGGCTGAGATTGATCAGGCGCTGCCTGCTTTCGCCGGGAACTTCTCTGAAGCTTGCGCCGATTAGACCGCTGCCGTCTTCTATTGCCCGGTGATAATCCGTCATGCCGCTGCGGATGAATACTTCCAGCGGATCGATGCTCGTTCCGTCGTAGTGTATCATTTCCACGAATCTAAAGGCTTTGCCGTCCTTGAGTCTTAGAAGCCCGCCGAAGCGCGAGGTCATGGGGATTCCATGCTTGAGCAGGATGCCGTTTACGGTAATAGAGCAAACCGTGCAAAAGCCGACTTTTCCCTTGGGAATAGTGATCTCACTTACCGTCTCTCCCGGGCCGAGAAGTGTCATCAGCCTGCCCATGCCGAATCCGTTGGTAAACACACGGCAGACCTTCTCAGTGCAGCTTGCGAGCTGATGAGGATCAACGAGCGAGGTGTTGACAACCACCGTCCCGCTTCGCATGGGCAGGTCGAAGTTCATGCGATATATCATCTCATCGATTTTTGCCGACAGATAGCCGGGCAGCTCTCTTATCGTTGATGACCGCAGTTCGGCCAGGCCGGCTTCGGTGATTCTTCTGCCCTTTCTGCCGCTGGAAACGGTAAGTCCGGCCTCGTCAAGCTCCTGAAGGTAGAACCTTATTGTCCTGTCGCTGAAATCAAGACCGCCCAACAAGAGCAACTGCGAAATCCTTGCGGAACTGATCGGGTGGGTCTGTTCCTTGAGAACATTAAGAATCGCAATTTTTTTGTCGATTTTTTTCTGCATTTTGGCATCCCCGAGAACGGCAATTTCGCCAGCGCCTGAACATGTAGAATCGTTTTTGACCTCAAGTATACACAATGTTCGGCAAAGAGCAAGTGTTTTTGCCAATCAAACTGATCTACCGGCAAATTTGCCGGTACTCGACGGTTGTAAACCGCTTGACATTGCCCTTATTATCTGGCATTTAATAGTATTTGGCAATTTTTTGCCAATACAAAGTGACTTAGCGTTGATGAACTTTTTTTGAAAGGAGCTTACTTAATGAATCTTCAGAGACCCAACTCGAACGAGGTCACGCAGACTGCGAACCGATCCAGGAGTGTTTCCCCGGTCTCCGGTATATGCACACGCTGTATCGACGGTTGCCGGGGCAACTGCGAGATATTCAAGGCGTCGTTCCGGGGCCGCGAGATCATCTACCCCGGCCCGTTCGGTACGCTGACAGCCGGCGCGGACAAGGAATACCCGATCGACTACTCGCACCTTAGCATCGCAGGCTACGCCTTGGGTGCGAAAGGATTGCCCGACGGTGCAGTTGGAGATCCGGACAACACGCTTTTCCCAATGGTTGATACGGAGACCGCGTATGGCTGCAACACTAAGGTAAAAATGCGTCTGCCCGTCTTCACCGGCGCCCTGGGTTCCACCGACATCGCGCGGAACAACTGGGAGCATTTTGCCGCCGGGGCGGGTGTGGCCGGCATTACCATCGTCTGCGGTGAGAATGTCTGCGGCATCGATCCGGAGCTTGAACTCAACTCGGATGGAAAGATAAAGAAAGCCCCGAATATGGCCCAGCGTGTGGAGCAGTACCGCAAGTGGCATGACGGCTACGGTGATATGATCATCCAGATGAACGTCGAGGACACGCGTCTCGGGGTAGCTGAGTATGTCATCGGCGAGTTGGGAATGGAGAGTATCGAACTCAAATGGGGCCAGGGCGCCAAGTGTATCGGCGGAGAGATTCAGGTTGACTCTCTCGAGCGCGCGCTTGAACTCCAGAAGAGAGGCTATCTTGTCACGCCCGATCCGTCCGTCGAATCGCATCAGGCGGCTTACAAGGACGGTGCTCTGAAGCACTTTGAAAGACACTCGAGACTCGGGTTTATAGATCAGGAAGGCTTCATGGCAGAGGTAGAGCGCGTACGCAAGCTCGGTGCAAAGCGTGTAACGCTCAAGACCGGCGCTTACCCGATGAGAGAGCTGGCGATGGCCATCAAGTGGTCGTCGGACGCCAAGCTCGATCTGCTCACGATCGACGGCGCCCCCGGCGGGACAGGCATGAGCCCGTGGAGAATGATGGAAGAATGGGGCGTTCCGACGTTCTATCTCCAGTCTATGACCAACGAGTTGCTCGGAAAGCTGGCGGCAAAGGGCGCCTTCATCCCCGACATCGCCATCGCCGGCGGCTTCAGCACTGAAGACCACATCTTCAAGGTCCTGTCTATGGGTGCTCCCTACACAAGGGCCGTGTGCATGGGTCGCGGGCTGATGATTCCGGGTATGGTCGGCAAGAATATCGCACTGTGGCTGCAGGAAGGGACCAATGCTCTGCCCAAGAGCGTGGGCACCTTCGGCTCGAAGGTCGAAGAGATATTTGTCTGCTATGAGGACCTCATTGCCAAGTACGGCAAGGACACCGTCAAAGATATGCCTCTCGGAGCGGTCGCACTCTACACGTTTGCCGATAAGCTCAAAGTCGGCCTGCAACAACTCATGGCGGGCAGCCGCAACTTCAAGGTCTCGACAATCAGCAGAGACGACGTCATGTCTCTGACGCCTGAAGCTACGCAAGTCTCCGGCATACCTTATGTAATGGATGCCTATAGAGAGGAAGCTGAGAAGATTATCAACTCATAAGCTGCCCCTTTCGGAAATTTGAAATACCGAGGGCTCTGGGAAAGTTTCTACCCAGGGCCCTTTTTTTTCTCGAAGACCCCGAGAGACATGGCCGCGGACCAGTGCTTACATGGTTGTCTGCAGGTAGGTCGTGAGGTTTACATCCGTGTTTGCTATGCCGAGCTTGTGCCTGATCCGTTCACGGTGCCTGCTGATCGTAGCGGCAGAGACACTGCGCATCTGAGCAATCTCCTTGCTTTGGAGACCTGAACGGACCATATTGCAGATCGCGATTTCCGTCGGTGTTAGCGAGTGGTACTTCTGCGTAAGCTGGTTGGCGAAGGGTGACGATATCTCCATCAAGTTGTCTCGAAGCAACTCCACGTATTTCCTCTGCGACGCGGGCACCTCGGTCATAAGTGCATAGATGATCGGCATCATGACCTTCTCGACGTTAGCCTGGATGTCCTTGTGGATTTTGCGCTTTTCTTCCTCTATTCGAGCCAGCACAGCTTTCAGAGCCGCGTTGGCCTCGCGCAGAGCCTGGCGTTCCACCATCAACTGCCTGTTGGTCTCGTGAAGGTCATTCTCGGCCGACAGCCGCATCGCCACCGCGCCGACGTGCTCGGCGACCGCATCGAGCAGCGCACGTTCCTCTCTGAGAAACGGCCCCTCATAGAAGGGAGGACATTCCTTCAGATAGAACACCTCGACCTCGCCCGCAGGCTCATTGAAAACGACTATCCTGGCCGATTGTCGCCATTTTGTTGCTCTGAAGCCTTTGGTCTTGTATGCCTTGCCTCTCAGGACTAACCTTGCGCACGTGATCTCAGGGTACTGCCAGGAGGGCGGCAATATGTTAACGACGCGTCTGAGGAATTCATCAATCGAATCAGAGGCGTTCTCGGCCAATTGCGCGACTCCATACAGACAATTCAACTCCTTGATGCGCTCTCGCAGCGCCCACTCCACCTTCGAAGGATCGGATTCTTCGCTGGGGGGGATGCGCCAGCGAAATGTGGCATCCCGGCTTAGAACACGGGGCGGAAAAGATTTATCCTTGAGAGAAGACTTCTTTACTGCCATAGTCGCAGCCTCCCTTAATGCCAGTTGTGACAGTGCAAAAATTAGGCACTAACATCGCACTATAATGCCTACAGTTTATATGCACTAATAGTGGATTCTTTCAGTGTTTACAGACCCTATTATACGGACGATACTTATATATGTCAACAATACATTTTGAGGATCCGGCATGAATAGCACAGATTGTCGTCAAGTCAACAAGCAATCAGATGAGTGGTTGACGCACGTTTCTGGGGGAGAATTCACAAGAATGCAGCCGGGCCGGCCCTACCGTGAGAGCCTGCCGAGTGAGATGACTATTAACGGAGGTTAGCATGTCCAGCAGTGCACTTGATACTATCCTGGAGAATCGACGCAGCCAACCGCAACAGCTCGTCGAGGTCCTTCAGGACGTGCAGGAGACGTTCGGGTACGTACCTAAAGAAACAATGGAAAGCGTTTCCGAAGAACTCGGAGTTCCGCTGATTGAGGTGGTCCGGGTCGCACACTTCTACAGAGCGTTCTCGCTAAAGCCTCGCGGCAAACATGTAATGACCATGTGCATGGGTACGGCTTGCCACGTGCGCGGGTCGCATTTGATTCTTGAGGAAGCGCTGAACGAGCTGGATATGGACGTCGGAGAGACAACTTCCGACGGAATGTTTACCGTTGAATCGGTCAACTGCCTCGGCGCCTGCGCATTGGGTCCGGTTGTGGTCATGAATGACAGCTACTACGACCACATGACGCCAAAGAAACTAAAAGAACTCATCGAGTCGGTCCGCGAGGCTGAAAAGGAGGTGAGCACAAATGGATAGAATCAAGACTATCGAGGATCTTGCCTGTTTGCAGGAATCTCTGTCGGACCGAAAGCCCTCGTCAGGCAAGACTATTACCATCTCCGGAGGAACGTGCGGAGAAGCTTCAGGCAGCCTCAAGGTCGTGGAGGCTATGCAAAAAGCATTGGCAGGACGGAAACCGACAAATGGAGTGCATGTGCGATTGACTGGTTGTCACGGTTTTTGCGAGGAAGAACCAATCGTTGTTGTGGACCCCGAAAACATCCTGTACTGCCGCGTCTCACCTGAAGATGCGGGCGAGATTGTCGGCGAGACCGTCGGGAAAGGCAACATAATTGAAAGGTTGCTCTATAAAGATCCCGTATCGGGTGCGAGCTTCACGAAAGAATCTGAAATCCCGTTCTTCCGGGATCAGGATCGTATGTTGCTTGACCAGAACCGATTGATAGACCCGTGCAGCATTGAGGACTATATTGCCGTCGGTGGTTACTCAAGTCTGGCCAAAGTGCTCTCACAGGACATGCCCGAGGCTGTGGTGGTGGAGGTCACCGCATCGGGTCTTCGCGGTCGCGGCGGGGGAGGATTCTCGACCGGCCGGAAGTGGTTCATGTGCCGAGCGGCCGCCGGCGATGAGAAATACGTCATTTGCAACGCCGATGAAGGTGACCCGGGCGCCTATATGGACCGCAGCATTTTGGAGGGCAATCCCCACTCTGTGCTGGAAGGCATGATCATCGGCGCGTGGGCCATAGGGGCGCAGCAGGGCTACATCTACGTGCGAAACGAATATCCGTTGGCGTTGAAGCACGCTCGTTTGGCGATCAAGCAGGCGCGCGAACTGGGGCTTTTAGGTGATAGGATTCTGGGGTCCGCACTATGCTTTGAGGTGGAGGTTGCCCGCGGCGGCGGGGCCTTCGTGTGCGGTGAATCCACCGCTTTGATGGCGTCCCTTGAGGGCAAGGTTGGTGAGCCTCGACCGAAAGACGTTCATACGGTCAAAGAGGGGCTGTGGCACAAGCCGTCTTGCTTGAACAATGTTGAGACATGGGCAAACGTGCCTCTAATCATAAGGCACGGTGCGGATTGGTTTGCAGCTAAGGGCACGGAAGGCAGCAAGGGCACCAAGGTTTTTGCACTTACCGGCAAGGTAAAGAACACCGGCCTGGTCGAAGTGCCTTTCGGCACGCCGTTGGGCACGATCATATATAACATTGGCGGAGGGGCCCCCGACGGTAGTGAGGTCAAGGCCGTGCAGACGGGCGGACCTTCCGGAGGATGTTTGCCGGCTGAGAAGTTCGATTTGCCGGTTGATTTCGATACGCTCGCCGAAGCCGGCTCGATGGTGGGATCGGGCGGCATGGTGGTAATGGATCAACGGACGTGCATGGTGGATGTGGCCAAATACTTTCTTGAGTTTCTGCAGGATGAGTCTTGCGGCAAATGTGTGCCTTGTCGAGTGGGCATTGACCGTATGCTCGAAATAGTCACCGACATTACAGAAGGACGGGGTGAGCCTGAGCAGTTGGAGCTTCTTGAGGATCTGGCGGAAACGGTTTGCGAGACCTCCCTGTGCGCTTTGGGTAAGACGGCCCCGAATCCGGTGTTGTCCACGCTGAGATATTTCCGTGATGAATACGAGGCGCATATCGAGGATAAATGTTGTCCGGCAGGCGTTTGCCGGGAACTGATAGAATACACTATCGATGCGGAAAAATGCAAAGGTTGCGGCAACTGTTTGGATGCTTGTTCACGCGGGGCTGTAAACGGCGAGAAAAAACAGCCGCATGTGATTGACCCACAATTATGCCGCAGGTGCGGTATGTGTATTGATGTGTGCAAATTAGACGCCATAAGAGTCGCATGATGAGGTCACTATGGAACAGTATGTGAACATGACAATTGACGGCGCCATTGTACGGGCGAAAAAAGGTATGAGTGTGTTAGACACTGCGATGGAATATGGGGTATGCATTCCACATTTGTGTCACGTTCAGACCCTCTCTGATGTCGGTGCGTGCCGGCTTTGTATTGTTGAGCACGTGCGTAACGGGCGGTCGCAGATCACTACATCCTGTACGCTTAACGTCCAGGAAGGGATGAAGGTCCTGTCAAACACGGAGAAGGTAAGGAAGCTGCGGCGCAACATTGCGGAACTGCTTGTAGCCGAGGCGCCCAACTCGCGTGCGATTCAGGACGTTGCCGTACGGTGCGGAGTAAGGGAGGTTCGCTATCCGTTCCGCAACAAGAACTGCGTGCTTTGCGGCCGGTGCGTGCGTGTGTGTGGGGAGACATGGCAGGCCAAAGCGATCGGCTTTATAGGACGAGGCAAGAATCGCCACGTGGACTTCCCGTTTGGCGAAAAGCCGGACTTCTGCAAGAGCTGTAACACGTGCATCGATCTGTGCCCCATGACCATCACGCCTTGTGCCGGACCCATGAAAACGGGCGAAGAGTATCTCTGCAGCCAGTGCGAGGGTCAGTTAATGACCACCGAACAAGTGCCCGACGCGTGTGTATGGTGCGATTTGGGCAGAGGCTTCCAATGCGCGCGCCAGGCCCAGGCTGTGTAATTACGCATGGCAGACAGCGGCCGAAAGCGGTATACCTCACATGTCGGATGTCGGGGATGAATCCGCTCAGGCGATCTTGAAAGCCTAACGGTTGATCTTCCGGATTGTTGACAATAAAAGGGTTGCTCGTTTTGACGGCGGCCCTTTTTTATGGAATCGCCCTGCGATTAGAAACACATCTCCGGCATCGAATCACGCGACAAAAACTCAATCAGGGCCAAAAAAATCCCAATGATAATGACAACCGCCAAAGATATCTTAAGCACAAACCTTTTCATGACTTTTCCCGACGATTGATTATATTGTATGTGAGTACCCGGATCAAGTAAGTACACGACCAGGTGGAAAGAAAAATGCCACGGGCAATTCTGGGTGTTGAATTCTTAGGCGTAGAACAGGTAAATCACATAAGCAACGTATGTACAAACGAGCAATGCGCCCGCCCGCCGGCCTATGGTGCGCTTGCCGATTATCGCGGTGCCGGCGAAGGCTGCGCAGACCGCAATCATGATCCAATAGTCGGTCCCCCCGGCTAACCGGCGGCCCTGCAAATCAAACGGCTTGACTGCGCCGGCGGCACCGGTGACGAGAAGCGTATTGAAGATGTTCGAGCCGACGAGGTTGCCGACGGAAATATCGTGATGGCCCTTCAAGGTCGCGACCACGCAGGTTACAAGCTCCGGCAGCGAGGTCCCGAACGCAATGATAGTCAGGCCGATGACAGCGTCGCTGAGGCCGAACTTCTCTTTGCCGATAAATACGGCCCCGACGACGGTCATTTTCGCCCCGGCTGCAAGGCCCGCCAGTCCTACGGCGACAAACAATGCGTTGGTCCCGAGCGGTCGGCCCGCGAGCTGCTCGGCCTTTTCGAGCTCATCGGCCACTTCTATCAGCGTCTCTTTTCCGGCGGCGGCTTCTTTTCGGGAAAAATATATCAGCAGCGCCATCAGACCCGCGAACACCGCCAGCAGCACAATCGCCTCCGGACCCGATACATGCTTGTCGAGCAGTATCGGCAGCAGCATCAGTCCGGCAAGCAGCATTACAGGCACCTCACGACGAAGCACCCGCGAACTGACTACCAGAGGCCTGATAAGGGCAATCAGGCCGCCGACAAGCGCCAGGTTGGCGATGTTGGAGCCGAAAACGTTGCCGACAGCCATATCTCCGCCGCCCTCTTCCTGCAAAACGCTGGCGATGCTGGCCGCGACTTCGGGAGCGGATGTTCCCATTGCAACGACCGTCAGGCCGACAACGAGAGAGCTGATGCCGAGCCGCTTGGCCAATCCAACCGCGCCGGCTACCAGCAGGTCTGCGCACTTCCACAGCACGATCAGCCCCACGACCAACAATATGATAGCCAATGGCATGTTCATGTTATCGCCAGATCCAGTTTTAGCCTGCGGTCTGTTCTTGTGAAACAATAATTGAAGACGGGTATGATTTCAAGTTAATCTACAGCTTGCCCACGACCAGGCAGGCATTGTGGCCGCCGAAGCCGAAAGAGTTGCTCAAGGCGGCGTTGATCCTGGCCTGGCGGGCCTCCAGGGGCACAAAATCCATCTTCGGATCGCATTGCGGATCCTGATTTTCCAGGTTGATGGTGGGCGGGATGGTAGATTCGTTAATAGCTTTCACGCACACTATCAACTCGACCGCGCCGCTGGCGCCGAGAAGATGTCCGATGCAGCTCTTGGTCGAGCTGACCGGTGTCTTGTACGCCCGTTCGCCGAAAACCGATTTGATAGCGGCACTCTCGGCCCGGTCGTTCAACTCGGTGCCCGTCCCATGCGCATTTATGTAGTCGATCTTCTCCGGCGTCAGGCCCGCGTCAGCCAGTGCCAGCTTCATAGTCGTTGCCGCACCGTCGCCATCCGGCAGGGGGGCGGTAATATGATGACCGTCGTCGGTCGCGCCGTAGCCGAGCAGCTCGGCGTATATAGTCGCGCCGCGTTTCCTGGCGTGGTCTTCTTCCTCCAGGACCAGGACGCCGGCACCCTCGGAAAGGACGAATCCGTCCCTGTCCTTGTCGAACGGTCTCGAAGCGGCCTGGGGGTCGTCATTTCGCATGCTCAGCGAGCGGGCGGCGCAAAACGACGCCAGCCCCACGGGAGTGAGAGCCGCTTCGGCGGCGCCGGTAATCATGATGTCGCTTCGTCCGGCGAGGATGTTGGCAAAAGCTTCTCCGATAGCGTGATTGCCCGATGCACAGGCGCTGGAAACACAAAAATTGGGTCCCCGCAGGCCGTAACGAATCGCGATATTGCCGCAGGCGGCATTGGCCATAAGCCTGGGGACACAGAAGGGCGAAACCTTGCCCGGCCCCTTGTTCAGGAGTCTTATATGCTGGTCTTCGATTTCCTTGATGCCGCCTATACCCGTACCTACGATGACGCCGGCACGAAAAACATCTTCTTTCGAGAAATCGATCCCGCTGTCGTCCACAGCCTGGCTCGCCGCGGCCATGGCGAGCTGAGTGAAGCGGTCCATTCGCTTGCTCTCTCGCCGGCCAACGTACTTAGTTACGTCGAAGCTCTTTGCCTCGCCCCCGAAGCGGACCGGGTACGCACTCGTATCGAACGATTCTATGGTGGAAATGCCGCTCCTGCCCTCGCACAGCGCCGCGAAAAGCTTGTTAGCGGACTCCGCTAAGGCAGTGACACAACCCAGGCCCGTGATAACAACTCGCCGTTTGCTCATACTGGACTTGTTCGCTACTCTTGGCTCTTGGATTGTGCGACGGTGGCGATGTACTCGATCGCGGCGCCGACTGTTTGGATCTTCTCGGCCTCTTCGTCCGGGATGCTCATATTGAACTCATCCTCGAATTCCATCACCAGCTCCACTGTATCCAGCGAATCGGCGTTCAGATCGTTAATAAATGAGGTCTCGCGCGAAATCTCGGCCTTGTCAGCGCCCATCTGCTCACTTATTATCTCGACAACTCTCTTTTCAATCGCCTTAACATCTACGCTATCGGCACTCACTTGCTTATCCTCCCTAATAACACCAGGAATTTATTTTTTTACCTAACAATTGGGTATTCGGTAACAAAACCGGCTTTAAAGACAGTTTAGACAATTCATTTCGGCGGGCTATATTACCTGCAAAAATACTCATCCACAAACATTTTTTTATTTTTTTTTACATCGCCATTCCGCCGTCCACGCAGAGCACCTGGCCTGTTATATAGCCCGCCTCGTCACTTGCGAGAAACGCCACCGCTTTGGCGACGTCTTCGACTTGTCCGAACCTTCGCACTGGAATTATCTGCTTTGCGGCGTCTTTAACCGCGTCCGGGAGAATCGCCGTCATGTCGGTCATAATGAAACCGGGTGCGATGCAATTTGCGGTAACATTCTTTTTGCCGACTTCCCGCGCAACCGACTTTGTCATACCGATAAGACCCGCCTTGCTCGCCGCGTAGTTGCCCGACCCGGCCTGTCCCATAACTGCCGCTACCGAGCTGAGGTTGATTATCCGGCCGAACTTGTTCCTGATCATCGACCTGAGCACGGTGGTAGTCGCCATAAAAGCGGCCCGGAGGTTGACGTTGATGACACTGTCAAAATCTTCTTCTTTCATCTGCATCATCAGCTTGTCGCGGGTGATGCCCGCATTGTTTACCAGAATGCCAACACCGCCGTATTCGGAAGCCAGAGACTCAAGCATCTCTGCAAACTCCTGCGATTTGGTTATGTCCACACGTTTTGTCACCGCGGTAAAGCCCGCCTCTTTGACAATGTCCTTAAGCTCGCCGAGCTGCTCGGCGTTAATGTCGATTCCGGCAACAATACGACCCTGCCTGAGCAGTTCGAGAACAATCGCCCGGCCTATTCCTCTGGCAGCGCCGGTCACGACAGCCAGTCTTTTTTCCGCCATCCTTGTTTTCTCCAAAATAAATCCCCGAAAGGCATTCGAATACCCGGCCCCGGACCTAAACCGGGGTCTGTTCCAGCAGTCCCCTTATCGCCTGCAGACTGCTCACATTAACAACCTTCGTCTTTCTATTGATTCTTCGCATCAGCGCAGTCAGGACTCTCCCCGGCCCGATTTCATAGAACTGCTCAACCCCGTCGGCCAGGAGCCGCTCCATACATTGTTGCCAGAGGATCGGGCAAGTCAACTGTTTTGCCAGGCCTTCGGCGATTTCTTCGCTGCTCTGGTGATACTCGGCATCGACGTTGGCGATAATCCTGGTTTGTGACGGCTCTGAAATGTCACAATTCGACAACGCTTTTGTGAGGGCCTCCGCCGCAGAAGACATCATCTCGGTATGAAAAGCACCCGCCACCTCCAGCCGGATTGCTTTGATAGCGCCGTACTTTTCCGCCAGCGTCTCGGCCCGCTCGCAGGCTGTTTTAGCGCCGCTGACGGCAATTTGGCCGGGGCAGTTGAAATTGACCGGCGCCAAAAGCTCGCCCTCACTCGCTTCGGCGCAAAGCTCACGGACCTTTTTCTCATCGAGGCCGATTATGCTCACCATTGTGCCCTCGGTGGCGTCGGCGGCGGCTTGCATTGCCCGGCCGCGCTGTTGAACGAGGATGAGAGCGTCCTCGAAGCCGATTGCGCCTGCCGCATACAAGGCGGTGTATTCTCCGAGACTAAGACCTGCGGCCACATCCGCGGTTATGTCGCTGGTTGCCGGTTCTGTTCTGAGAACCTCCAATATTGCCGCCGAAGTGACGAAAATAGCCGGTTGGGAAATCGTCGTGCTGTTCAGTCGCTCGGCCGGGCCTTCGAAGCACAAGCCGCTCAAATCCATACCGGTGATATCGTTGGCCTTATCGAATATTTCAGCCGCGGCGGGAAACGCCTGATAAATCTCAGCACCCATGCCGACAGCTTGAGCACCCTGGCCCGGAAATAAAAAAGCAGTTTTCATGATTCGTGTCTCGTGTTTCGTATCTCGTCGCTCGTGCCTCGTCTCTCGTATCTCGTATCTCGTCGCTCGTGCCTCGTGTCTCGTATGTCGTGCTGCGCGGCGACCTGTCACGATCCGGCGCAATACGCAATACGCACGACGCAATACGATTTTTTAGAATTCAAGCACATTTGCTCCCCAGGTCAATCCTGCGCCGAAAACAACCAGGATAACAATGTCGCCTCGTTTGATTCTTCCGGTCCTGACGCACTCATCGAAGGCAATCGGCACCGAGGCCGCCGAAGTGTTGCCGTATTCGCCGATGTTTATGAAAACCTTTTCATTGGGCAGCTCCAGGCGCTTCGATGCGGACTCGATGATTCTTGCATTCATCTGGTGCGAAATGAGCATACTAATATCGTCAATGGTCAAATCACAGGCCTTCAGAGAGCTGTTGATGGTCTCAACGATTCGGCGAATAGCCTGCTGGTAAACTTCCCTGCCCTTGATCTGCATATAGATTTTCTTGGGGTCCTCCAGCTCCCTGCTCGCCGGATGGCGCGAGCCGTACGCCTGGCAGTTTAACGCCTCCCAGCGGTCCCCATCCGAATGCATAGTGCTGTATATGATGCCTTTGCGCCCGTCCCGGCTCCGCTCGAGCACGAACGCGCCGGCGCCGTCTCCGAAAAGGATGCAACTGGTCCGGTCCGTCCAGTCCACAATCTTGCTCAAAGTCTCGGCGCCTATCACAAGGGCGTTCTTATACCGGCTGCTCTCCATGAATTGCTGGACGATAGAAAGGCCGTACACGAAACCGCTGCACGCGGCGGCCAGGTCGAATACCCACGCTTTTTTTGCGCCAAGGGCCCGTTGCACAAAAGAGGCTGTGGAAGGAAAAACCATCTCAGGCGTGACCGTGGCCACAATAATGATTTCAAGCTCTTCTGCGTCCAGATTAGCCTCGGCCAGAGCTCTCTTTGCCGCCTCGATGGCCAACATTGCCGTACTCTCGTTATCCGTAGTAATATGCCGGACTTTTATCCCGGTCCGCGTTGCAATCCATTCGTCCGAGGTGTCCACCATTTTTCCAAGCTCATCGTTCGTCAGCGTTTTCTCCGGCGCGAACGAGCCGTGACCGGTAATAACTGCACGATAGGCGGGGGGACGACCGGTAGTGAGGTTATTCATCAGTGGTCCTTACGCAAGTTCCGGAAAGATACTCGACGATCTTGTCGTTTATTTTTTCCGTGTAGAATCTCCTGGAGGCCAGAATTGCATTCTTTATCATTTTGCTCTGGCTTGAGCCATGGCAGATTATCGACGTGCCGTTGATGCCCAGCAGCAGGGCGCCGCCGTACTCGCTATAGTCATATTTTGTGTAGATCCTTTTCATCACGGGCTTGAACTTCATGGCAAGCCGAAGTTTCTCCTCCATAAGCTCGTACTTTATCGCCTTGAACAAACCGTCGACAAGACTTTCGGCAAGTTTAATAATGACGTTGCCTACAAAACCTTCGGTAACAACGACCTCACAGGCGCCGCTGAAAATGTCTCTGCCCTCAACGTTGCCGACAAGATTCATATCCGAGTCGGATTTCATCAGCTCGAGCGCCTTCTTGACGACCTCGTTGCCCTTGGCGTCTTCGGAGCCGATGCTCATAAGGCCGACCCTTGGCTTTTCAATTCCGAGCAGGTTCTTCGAGTAAACGCTTGCCATCGCTCCGTACTGATAAAGATGTATCGGCTTGCAGGCAATATTCGCACCGACGTCGCATATAGTCACAGGCCCCTCGGGCGTGGGAAGCACCACCGCTATCCCCGGGCGAACGACGCCGGGCAGATTCCTCATCCGCATCTGGAAGGCCGCCACGCAAGCTCCCGTATTGCCTGCGGAAATAACCGCATCGGCCTGGCCTGTCTTGCCCAATTTGGCAAGAACGGCGATCGAACTCCTGGGTTTCTTTCGCAGACTCTCGATGGGCACGGCATCCATGCCGATTACGTCCGGCGCGTGGACCACACTGATCACGCCCTTTCGCAGCTTCAGAGCGGGCAGGTGCGCCACTACCGCCTCCTCGGGGCCGACAAGTATCAGCTCGTCGCCTTCGTTCAGGAATTCGACCGATTCGAGCGCACCGGCGACAATCTGCTCCGGTGCGTCGTCGCCTCCCATTGCGTCGATTGCTATTCGCATGTTTGAGCGGTCTCCATCAGGACTCTTTGCCGAGCTTCAATGTGACTCTCGGATTGACGTAACCGCAGTTCGAACATGCCGCGTGCGGCAGCTTGGCCTGATCACATTTTGGACAGACCGAATAATTCACAGCCTTGAGACTATGATGGCTCCGGCGACTCCGGGTCTTGCTCTTGCTGGTCTTCTTTACTGGTAACATTCTTTCAACCACTCCGTAAAATCAACGTCTAAATGCACTCACGGCGTAACAAAATATCAGTAGATACGCTCATCACAACCGCACCGAAAACTGCTTAAATAGTGAACCGCCGCGATTTTGTCAAGCGAATTTTGACTTTTATCAAGCTTGAATATGCCGTCTGTCGATGTTTTCGGGCTTTTGGTCGGCGACTTCGCCCGATAAAGCGTCAAAACCAAAAATATCTTTACTTTGGCCGCCGAAACTGGTATAATACATTTATATCGGGTGGAACTAAAAGGGGGGGATTAAGAATGATACACATCAATTATTTCGCCGTCGGGATTGTCGTTTTTTCTGCATTGATGATAATGTGCTATGTATGCAAACTCGGCTGAATCCGCGACGGCCTGTACTCAACTCAAACACAAAAAAACGGGGCTGCTCTCAAAAGCAACCCCGATACGATTCATCAATCGTTTCACTAATCTTAGTCTATTTCTATTTCTTCCTCTTCCTCTTCTTCTTCCGGTTCTGTCGGCTCGTCGTATTCTGACGCTCTCAAGACGTCGTAGGGTTCTTCTGGCGGGCCTAATACTGTTACATCATCACCGAAGCAGAATGTGACATTACTCAGAGCAGAGGTTTTGTTGTCTGTGTCACTGATTACGGCTAAATTCCATACATTACCGTCGGGGAGACCGGCTATTATGAAGCCACAAGCCTCAGCCAACCAAAGCTCCTCATCGACATCCCATTCAAGAGCAACGGCATCCTCACATGTGCCGCTCTTCAAAGAGACCTCGACTTCAGCAGTAGGGACCATCCAGCTCTACGACAAACTCATCTGCTTCTTCGACACCATCTTCGCCGAGACAGGCCTCCACGTAATCAGGCTCTGGCAATAAGTCTTCATCCCAGAATAATGCATCCTCAAACTTGATGCACGAGTCGCCCTTCCATTCGACGGTGTAAACGACTTCGTATTCGGAACAGCCCGTACTAATAAACATCAGCACGACCAGACTCAAATAAATCAATATTGACGTTCTCATTTTGAATTCTCCTTTAGAAAATTTTCACAACTATTTATATATTGCTCGTCCTTCGATACATGTTAGGTCCGTCTAATTCAGAAATTTTTTGCCCGTGCTCCTCATTTCTCCCCTCATTCCGCTATTTAGTTTTAGAATATTGTTATCTGGCCAAATTATTCTCATATACCCGCACACATCACACCCTGTTTCCGGCTGCGCGCTTGCGAACCCTTACAACACAGCCGTCCATTTTTTGCCCGGGGAAAAGCTCTACAGAAAATGAAGCAAGCCTTTCACCACCTTCACTCCATGAACCACGCATTATACAGTTTGGAAATGCGGCGGTCAAGCCCCCCTCCACGAAAAACTTGATTATAGCCGCCCTGAGAGCCGGAAAGAGCCGGTTTTCCGCAGAAAAAAACGCCATTTGCCGCCTGCTGACCAGCCGTTTGGCGCGCAACTAATCGCTGCGAAGGCACAGAGGCACAAAGCTTTAGCGATCTGCTCTGTTGCTTTGTGCCTCTGCTGTTCAGTGCCTTTGCGGCTTTATTCCTGCGTTACTCGGCAGCGGGCCGATACAGTCTGATGTCGTCGATGTAAACCACACCTGAACCGCCGGCGACGACGTTGTTCTTGTCGCCCAGGCCAATGGAAATCGTATTGACATTGGTCAGGCCCACGCCCTGATCTGCAAATTTCTGCAACGGAATGACCCACTCCGTCCAGTCAGCGGTTTGCACAGCCGCAGGATCACCGTCGAACGCTACGGTTACGCTGTTGACAGCGACATACAACTTCTCGAGTGCATTAGACGAAGCGCCATGGAACCACAGCGACAATGCTGCAACATCGTGTCTGGTCCAGTTTTGTGCCGGGACAAACGTCCTGGTCGCCTCAGAATACTTGAGATTGTTGTCGTAAAACAGCGGCATCGACTGGGCACGGCTGTGAACGATAGTGGTCTCGACGTAATGACTTCCACCTGCCGGGTCAATAGGATCGGGATGGCCGGACATCGCGCCGTTCGTCGTGGTCCCGAATCCGTCAATCCACGTGTTCCATATCTCATCGAGCGGATAGTCGTTGTAGTCCTCGAAATCGTCCACGAGAAGGAAGTCGGTTACCTCGATAACCCTCACCGCGCCTTTGGTGATGGTCTCGTCGTTGTTGAACTCGTCGATCCGCCAGTAGTGAGTCTGGCCCCAGCCGAAACCTTCCTGGGGCGTATATGTGGTGCCGGCCTGGCGTCCGCGATATACGCCGGTCGTGTCGGATGCATCGGCGCTGTTTACCGCCCCTTCGTCCGTGCCGAAGTAAACATCGTGTTGAGAGGCCTTATCTCCCGGCTTCCAGGTAAGCGATGAAGGGGCGCTATCGATGTCAAAGACCCCGCCGGAAGGTTGGTGGTCCCAGGCGGCAAGAGTATTGACTCTCATCATAGCTGCGATCTCGTCCTGCGTCAGCGCCCTGTCGTAGATGCGGATTTCGTCCACTTCGCCCTGAATATAATCCGCCGGGGTTCTGGGTATGGCGTTAAACGAAGTTGACTCAGAACCGGTCCCGATGTAGCCGTAGCGGATGACTCTTCCTTGTCCGAGAGTCGAGCCCATCATTGAAGACGGCTCAGGCTCACCGTCGATGTAGATGGTGGATCGTCCATTGTCGAACACGCCGCATATATAGTGCCACTGTCCGTCGTCCACGCGTGTAATGCTGCCGTAATCACTCTGGCCCTGATCGGTGTATAGATGCCAGCCGACCTGGCCGGCAGCGGCAACCTCGCCGTTTATCTGGAGACGCCAGTACTCATTGCGGTCGAACGAGGCGATTATCTGAGCGGCCCCGGTGTTCGTGCGGACCCAGGCGCAGACGGCGACTCCGCGAAGCCCGGCAGCGTTGTCGTAGTGGAAGTTCTGAATGGCCACATAGTTACCGGCACCCAGGTTCAGCGACGTTCCATCATACCCGGCGGCCCACTGCGGATCGCCGAAAATCTTGCCGTGATTGCCGTGGCCCGACCAGTCAACGGCGTTCGTCCCTGCTCCCTCGTCGAATTTGTACCATACCACGAGGTTCGGATCGGCAATGGGCGGAACCTCGGGCCTCGTGGCAAAGCTCCAGACAGGGCCTTTGACCCATTCCGAGCCGTTGAACGTATCGACACGCCAGTAGTACGTGGTATCGGCGGTAAGCGCGCCGGGATCGAAAGTTGTCTCCAGATGCGGCGGCGCGCCGGCGGCATTCTCAATCTCCGCCGCGTCGGTCCCGAAATACACGCCTTGCAGAGTTGCGTTCATACCCGGCGACCAGGAAAGGTCTGTTTCAGTATCCTCGAAAACCTCGCCGTCCGGGGGAACCGGGTCGTATGCCGCCAGAGAAGGAATCCAGAAGCTCCACACTTCGCCCCGCCACGGGCTGTCCGGGTGGGCGTCATTCACTTCATCCACGCGCCAGTAATATGTTGTCCCCGCTACAAGACCGTCGGGTACCGGGAACCCGGTAAAGCCAACCGTCTGGCTGTTTGCCGTCAAATTGCCCACAAAAGTGCTTTCCGCGCCCGCGCTGACGTCCTCGAAGCTCGTGCCGAAGTAGAGGTCATGGGATGCAGAAGTCCCACCGGCGCCCCACTCCAGGATCGCCCAGGTGTCGGTGTACATGTCGCCGTTGGCCGGGCCGGGACTATGCGCGCTTGCCAGGTATCCTAATTCTATTATGTCTCTGACCTCAGCCGGCGCCAGCACCTTGTCGTAGATGCGCACGTCGTCCAGTGCGCCGGTGAACAATCTGTCACCGGCCTGGTTGTATCGCTGACCCATTACGACGTCCTGGTCTTCGGTCGGATGGATAGGATCGGGATCGGAATTCGGCCTGTTGACGAGCACTCCGTCAAAGTAAAAATTCACGGCCTCATCGCTCGTATAAGTCGGATTCTCATCCAGTGTGACCACCACGTGCGTCCATTCACCGGTCGTCAGGGCTATGTCGCCCTGGATATTGCCCCCGCCCGATTCGATGCGCAGCCTGTTGTTGCCGCCGTTGAACCGAAGCTCCAGTCTGTTTCCGGCGCCGCCGCTGCCCCAGCCCAGAACTTCGCCGTCGCCGCCGACCGGGCCTTCCTTCCTGATCCATACCGATATGCTAAAGGGTGGTGTGTTAGTCCCATCGCCGAAAATACCTTTGTAGCCGTCTATAACGACGAAATCGCCGTCGCCGTCGAACTCCAGGGCATCTCCGTCAACCCCCGGCACAAACTGCGGATCGCCGTGGATTGTGCCGTGGCGGTCGTTGCCGGAATAGTCTGTGATCGTACCGGTTCCGTCGTCGTCCATCTTCCACCAGCCGACGAGATTACTGCCCTCGGCATTGCCCGTGCAGGTAAGGGCTATACCAAGCAGTAAAAGTGGGAAAATCGAGTAGAATAGTTTGTTACTCATGACTGATCCTCCTTCAAAATATTGAGTTTTTCACGCAAGCGAGCCATGACTGCACGCCAATACTCTCCTTGCCTTGCCCGGAACGATCTGCAGCAGCCTCCGCCCCCAATGCAGAACTCCAGCCTTATATATATATTCCACCCACACCGAGGCGCGATATCAGCAGAATGCGCCTTGGATGGGCACAAACTTCACCATAATAATTTGTACCATAATCGCCCGCCTCACGTCAAGCAAAATCCGCGCCAAACCGTCCTTTTCCCGCCGAAATGATCCTCCCGGCCGCAATGTTGAATCGGAACCGAGAATTCTTGTAGGGGCGACCCTGTGTGGTCGCCCGGAGCCGGCTACCAGCCCCCAGTTAATAGCACCAATGTCATGCTGTTTGAAAATGGGTAGAACGTTCTGAAAGGTACAGCCCGTCCCACGAGACATCCGCTTGTGAGCACAGCCACCCAGCGCGAATCCGGTTTTGGTTGGGGCGATGCTTGACACAGCGCGTTGCTCGGGCGACAATCCTGTTAATGATTGGTCCTTCAGACCGCAATTTAGGATAGAAAGGCAGACGAAATGGACCCAATTCCAACAAATAAGATGCGTGCAAAGATTGCATTGACCCTGCTCTTGAGCTTTTCGTTTCCGCTGTTGGCCGACATACCGTTCGATCATGTCATCGTGGACCGTGAAGGTCCCGAGGACCCCTGGGCAAAAATCATGGGAGACATCGACGGAGATGGTTTTGCCGACATTGTCGTAGGCGGCCGTCGAGGCCCGTTAGTGTGGTACTCGTACCCGAACTGGTCCAAAGCGCTTATCACCGAAGGTGGGTACAAAACGGTTGACGGAGAACTCGGCGACGTGGACGGCGACGGCGACCCGGACGTTGTAATGGGAGGTTTGTTTTGGTATGAGAATCCCAGACCGGATGGTGACCCCGCTGCGAAGGCGTGGAAAGCCCACAAAGTCGCCAATCATCCTACCCACGATATAGAGCTTGGCGACCTGGACGGTGACGGAGATTTGGATATCGTAACCCGAGACCAGTCCGAATTCGGTCACAAGGCAGGCGACAAGATACACCTGTGGCGGCAGGAGCGGGGCGGCACGTGGACGGAGAAGGTCGTCAAGTGTCCTCACGGCGAAAGCATCGCTCTGGGGGATATCGACAAAGACGGAGATCCCGACGTGGTCATTGGCGGTATCTGGTTCGAGAACACACGCGACATCGTCAATGGCCCATGGACCGCGCATAAGTTTGGTCAGTGGCATCCCAGCGCGACAGTGCAGGTAGCGGACATCAACGGCGACGCCCGGCCTGATGTGGTGTTGTCGCCATCCGAACTGAAGGGGCAGACCTACAAGATGTCGTGGTTCGAGGCGCCGCCGAATCCAAAGCAGGAAAACTGGCCCGAACACATTATCGCCGAGCCTGTCGAATGCGTAATCCACGGATTGGTCGCTGCGGACATTAACGGTGACGGCGCAATAGATGTAGTATCATCGGAAATGCACCAGGGGGCCGATCCCGATGAGGTAACGGTCTATATAAATCGTGCCAACGGTTCGTCCTGGACAAAGCAGGTGATTTCCACCAGAGGATCACACTATATTCGCGTTGCGGACATCGGAAATGACGGCGATATGGACATTGTGGGCGCCAACTGGAGCGGCGATTATCAGCCCATCGAGATGTGGGAGAACAAGTCGGCAGGAAGCGCACTGCGCGTTCCTATCACGACTCGGCCCATGCGGGAGGAAATGACGGCCTTTGGCTTCGGCCGCAATGTCATTTCTGCTCTACCGCCAGGCGGAACGAAGTTCGTAAACGTCCAGGGATTCAACTTCAGTAGCTCCACCCTTAGTGAATATCTCCAGCGATTTGGAATTGTCGGCGAGAATCACACCCATCGGCATATACATCCTGCCGTCGTTGCCGAATATCTCAATTGACGTGCGGTCCACCAGCAGTTCGAGGCGAATCCTGCCATCAACGATTTTCAAGGGGGCCGTCTTTCCCTGGCAGGACAATTGCTGTTTTTCGACATTGTACACGACTGGAATGTCCCGGATTACAAAACCTGTTTCCCGGGCGCCATCAACCCGCAGCTTAGCCCGAATATGAAACAGCTCTCCCGACAGGCCCGAGAGCAGGTTGTCGCCGGCTTTTAGAGTTTTGTTCTTCCATTGCCGGGGGTGTTTGTGAAGTCCTTCAATTTCGCGCACAGGCTCGGCGAACATCCGAGGGCCTTCTTCGGTTGTGTGTAGAGTCAATGTCACCGGAAACAGCATCATCTGGTTGAACGGCATATCAGGCATCTTTACCCGGCCCCAGGCGATTTGAATCCGCCTGCCGTCTGACTTGGGGATGTTGGTGAACGTTTGGGATGCGTAGAAACAATTACCGTGATGAAAACGTATTGCGTCGCTTTCGCTCTTGAACTCTTTGCCGTCAAAATGGCCAATCAGGTATTCCCCGCTGCCGCCGTACAGTATCCATTTTTCGTTGCTTTTATCTCCGTCCACGGGCAGGGTGAACAGTTCGGGGCACTCATGAAAGCACTTGATCTTGCTCTGTAATTCCCAGGATTTGAGGTCTTTCGATGTGAAAAATGCCATCACACGATCATCCAGGTACAGCGCCATCACCCATTGTCCGGTTGGTGTGTGCCAGATGACTTTCGGGTCGCGATTGCCGCCGTTGATGTGGCCCAGAACAGGATTGCCTTCGTAAACCGTCCATGTTCTGCCGCGATCGTTGCTGTAAGCGATTGACTGGGTAAAGGGCTGGCCCTTGGACATAGGATTTCTTCCGCCCGCCGAAGTGTAAATGCAGACGATTACCTTTTCATCGCCGGTTTGGAATCCTGCCGTGTTGTTCACGTCAACTACTGCCGAGCCGGAGAAGATCGTCCCCAGACGGTCGGGATGAATCGCATCGCCGAGTTCGGTCCAATGTATCATGTCTTCACTTATGGCGTGGCCCCACGTCATATTGCCCCAATTCCAGCCGTAGGGATTATGTTGGTAGAACAGGTGATATTCTCCGTCGTAATAGACCATCCCGTTGGAATCGTTGTTCCAGCCCCGCCTGGATGTGAAATGCAACTGCGGGCGCAGCTTTTCCCGATAAACGTCTTCTTCCCCGATGTAGGTGTCCGCCTGATAGGCCGAATCGAATCCTTTGGTCCCGGCCGGATCGTACTTGTCAACTCGCAAGGTCGCCTTCTTTCCCTTGAATGCGCCGATCTCCAGGAAGACCCAGAAGTCGGGATTCTCGTGTGCCAGTTCGATGTCGAATTCCCGCACAATCTTGCCGTCGATAATCAAATGGATATAGCGTTTCTTGGCTCCGTTCTTGACGGGTAAGTTCAGGTATTTCTTCTGCAGCACAAACTGCCGACTCTTTTCCGCTATCGGCGCGGCATCATCCTGAGCGGAAACAGCAGTCAAACAGCCCAACGTTACCAGTAAAGTACCAAGCAGTGTCTCTTTCATCGTTTCACCTTTCTCAAATCAAGCCTTTTGCTTAGGGGGACTATCAAGATCGAGCTTATCGCCGACTTGCTTTTGCAGTTCTTTCAGCCGGGCCTTTAGTTTCTTCAACGTGCGGGCGTTGGCCGGATCGTCCGCGATGTTTTTCATCTCCAGCGGGTCGGCTTTGAGATTGTAGAGCAGTGTTTTGTCGATCTTGGGATAGTAAATCATTTTGTAGCCGTCGGCGCTTACCATTCTCTGCAAGTCGATATACCCGCCATATATGGCGTCGTAACTTCTCTTAGATCTGCCTTTTATCAGCGGCATCAGGCTCTTGAACTGGACGTGATTCGGCTTGTCAATTCCGGCAAGTCGCAGTGATGTCGGCATGATGTCCTGAAGGTAAACCGGTGCGGCTATCCTCTTGTTTTTCGGAATGCCGGGGCCGGTGACCATCAGCGGGACCCTCACGCTGTGGTCGTACATATTTTGCTTTCCCACGAGGCCGTGATGGCCTACGCCCAGACCATGATCGGCGGTGAAGAAGATGTACGTGTTGTCGGCTTTGCCCGTTGCTTCCAGAGCATCCAGAATGCGCCCGACCTGGGTATCCATGTGCGTGATTATCGCATAGTATTCCTGACGGTTCACCTTGATTGCATATTCCGTGCGAGGGAAGGGGACGAGCTTTTCATCTCTGAGCTTCGCGCTGCAGCCGATGGAATCCTTGTAGGGATATTCCGGCAGGAAATTCTCCGGGACACTCACCTTATCCAGCGGATACTTGTCCACGTATTCCTTCGGAGATTGCCTGGGATCATGCGGAGCATTGAAAGCTAAGTACATGAAGAACGGTTTTTCGCTCTTTGAAGCATTCTCAATGAAATCTTCCGCGTGGTCTCCAAGGACCTCGCTCCAATGTTTGCCGCCTTTCCAGTAGCCGTCGAATTTCCTGTCCCACGGTTTCCAGGGGTCGGGCTTGCCCTCGATTGGGCGGTTGTATCCCTCTTCAGTCTGGTTGGGCATCCCGGGCCGGACGTCCCTGACGTGATCGAAAATATCTTCCGGTTTGATGCCTTTGACGTGCCATTTGCCGCTCATGTAGGTCTCGTAACCTGCCTGCTTCATGTACTGCGACCAGAACCTGCCGGCGGCGGTTTCCTCTTTGAGCTTCGGCTCAAGGCCTCTGGCGATCCACAGAAACCGTCCCGTGTTGAGCATTGTCCGGCTCGCCACACACACGGCCCCGTGCCAGGCGCCCTGGTTATACGCGTGTGTAAACGTAACGCCTCGCTTGACAAGCCTGTCGAGATTCGGCGTATATATCTCGTCACATCCCAACGAGCGCAGAGTCTCGAAGCACTGGTCGTCGGCAAAAACGAATAGGATGTTAGGTTTGCTTCGTTTCTTTGCAGTCGTTGAAGCACACGGCAGCGACAGGGCGGCAACACCCACCCCGGCGGCCCTTAGGAAACCACGTCTCGTATAGCATCGTTCACTTAACATAATCATTCCTTAATCTGTGTTGTTTATTTGTTCCAGTATTCGTCTATTACCTTTTGTATGTGCGGGTACTTCTCATCGGTCTCGTTGAACTTGCTCCTCAATCGCAGCAATTCGGCCTTCAGCTCTTTGACCACACCGGCGTACTGTGGCTTGCCGTAGAGGTTGTTCATTTCGTGGGGGTCGTCTTTCATGTCGTACAATTCCCAGCCCGGCTGCGTCGGTTTCGGGCCGCGTTTCTTGTAGTTCTGCCCGTAGAAGAATATCAGTTTGTACTGCTTGGTTCGAACACCGAAATGGGCCGGGTTGTCGTGGTGCGCCATGTGCATCCAGTAGCGGTAGTAGGTGGACTTGGGCCAGTCATCAGGCGTTCGGCCCCTAAGCAGCGGCACAAAACTTCGCCCCTGCATATAGTCAGGATCTTCGATGCCTGCCAGAGCCAATATTGTCGGCGCAAAGTCCGTGTTGTTGATGATCTCATCCGTGCGCGTTCCCGCCTTAATTATCCCCGGATACCTAACAAGAAACGGCATGCGCATCGACTCTTCGTACATCCATCGCTTGTCGATAAAATCATGCTCGCCGAGCATCATGCCCTGATCGGAAGTGTACATTATAACGGTGTTGTCCATCTGCCCGCTTTTTTCCAGATAATCAAACAGCCTGCCGATATTGTCATCGACTCCGCGAACACACCGTAAATACTTCTTGAGATAGCGTTGATATGCCTGACGCTTGTACTGCCGCTCGCCGAGCGACTCCTCGACGAACATGTGGTGCCCCATGTTCCGCCGCTTGTTACGCTTGCCGATGGAGGTACCCATTCCTTTGGTGGCCTCCGATCCGTGATTGCCGCTCTTCCACAAGCTCTCAGGCTCCGGAATGTCAACGTCGTTGAACAACCAGTCGTAACGCTCGGCGTTCTCGAAATTGTCGTGCGGCGCCTTGAAATGGTGCATCAGGAAGAAAGGCTTTGACCTGTCCCTGCCCTTGAGCCATTTGAGCGAAAGATCGGCAATGACATCCGATGAGTGACGCGAATCATAACGTGCGAAGCGTATTTCGTTCTTGGGCCACTGTCCACCCGATTCGCGGAGAATCGGATTGAAATACGAACCCTGCCCCGGAAGTACGCAGTAATAATCGAACGCAGGTTCCTGTTTAAGGTGCCACTTGCCGATCATGGCGGTCTCGTAACCGGCCTGTTTCATCAGCTTGGGCAGGTATTGCCTCTCCGGCTCAAGCCTGCCGCCCAAATCCAGAGCGCCGTTGGTCTGGCTGTGCTGACCCGTCAGAATCGTCGCCCGACTCGGCACGCAGATGGAATTCGTGCAAAAACAGTTCTCGAAAAGAATCCCTTCTTTTGCCAGCCGGTCAATGTTCGGCGTAGGAGCTACTTTCGCCAGCCTGCTTCGGTAAGCACTGATCGCATGTGCGGCATGATCGTCGGACATCATATAAAGTATGTTGGGACGTTTTTTCGCTGCCTGAGCCGCTCGTAATGAACCGGGCAAAACAGACGCTGCAAGCCCCACTCCAACAGTTCGAAGAAAATCCCGCCGCGTGCTGACGTACTTAGGCATCTTCAGTTTCTCCTGGTTACGCATAGTTGGTTGCCGACAACTTCATTTGATGCACACAATAACCTGTTCCATGCAGAATTTCAAGACTTCTCCACTACGCATCAACTCGACGCGAAAGTTTTGCAGAAAATCAAGAGCGGACACGTGTTCTACATCCAAATCGAATCTTTATGCAGGAGAGACTTGAAGAACCAACGGGTATTAAACCTGTTAAAGAAGCGCGTTGTCGGGCTTAAAGGTCGCCTCCTTGGTCACTGCACAACTACGAATTCATATTCCCACAGCTTATTATTGCCAATCGTTTTTTCCCGGCGTCGAAGTACAAAATCCTGGCCGGTGACTTCGTATTCGAAATCTTGGCCGCTGAAAGGATCTTCAGGCAAATGAGGCGGCAGGATTTCCGGCAACTGGCCCGTCTCTGCCTTCATTATGTAAATCTCTATGGCGGCCCTTATGGCATTGAAACTGGTCAGGTGTCCAACGTAGATATCGTGATATCCGATCACATCATCCACATCGTCCCCCAAGTATGGAATGTCAGCAGGTTTATTATAATCGACATGATCCGCCCGTTCCTCCTTCAATACCTGGAGTTCCACATTCTTCTGCAGATACGGCATATCACCTCCGATGACGCGGTTGAGAGAGGCTAAGAAACTTTCGCTTGAAATTCTCACTCGATCAAGAAACTCTTCGTCAGTCAGGTTCAGGAATTCTTGCCTGACATTTTCATCTTCAATCCGCTCCAGGATGTTTTCTCTCCACTCCGCCAGAGACGCTGGGTACATGCGGTAAAACTCCAAGATATCATCCAATGTAATCTCCATTGCCCTTCCAGGCGACGGCGGTGCCCCCTGCACAGTACCAAGCTGGGCCTGTAACCACGTAAGCGTATCAGCGTCCGGTGACATGGAGCTTAGAATGTGCTGAATGCAACGAAAGGCTCGCCCGTGAAGTGAGAGCGAAACTAAGTATCCAATGATTCCTTCGTCAGCGATGTGGTGCGCGAGTCTTCGTATGCTAAGACACCTGTCAAATGCTGCCCGGTAATCTCCATCAAAAGCAAGAGTTCGTGCATCCACTTCAAGAAGGAAAGCAAGTTGGCGCAGTTGAGCTAATACAGTGTTCAGGCTGGATCCATTCCGTGCGCGCAGAACTATTCCCCAGCTACAATCAAGAATCTTAGTAGCAGCCTCGGCAATACTGAGAGTCTCACGGGTTTCAACCATATTCAGATATTCTCTTACCTCTTCATCGGGCTGGGCACCACGCAAGACACTGTCGAAATGCAAGAAGGTGTCATCATCAAACTCGGGCCGACGTAGAGACGCCTGATAGTACAACAGGGCCGCATTGTCCGGGCTTGGTGATGAGACGGCAGCGCAGGCTCCAGGCGCCCATAGAACCAAAATGACACAAATGCTCCAGATCATATTTCGACTATTGTGGTTTGCATTCCTCATAATGAATCCCCTTCCAAATCGCGAATCACACTTAACGAATAATGCGAGATCCTTCATGGATCAAAATGGCGCTGCCTTCCTGAATTGCTCCTACTCACATCGCTATTAAAGAGTATACACTCAGAGGCATGAGAAGTCAAAGGGAATCCATGTCAATCTTATGCCGCACAAGGCCATTGCAGCCCATGTTTATACTGCATCGCTCGTTCTTTAACGATACTGCTGCCGGGTTAGCTCGATTATCTGATCTACGTTTGCTGCGTCAACGATGGCGGCGCCTGCGTCAATATCAGAGGGCACAATGCCGTGCCGCAGGTAGAGCGTCAGTTGAATCACGGGGTAGAATCCCTGAATGTAGGGCTGCTGGTCAACAGTGCAGCGAATATGTCCCTCGCGGATCAATCGCAGGGTATCAGGGGACAAATCAAAGCCCGCCGACCAGTAGCCGTGACCGGCGAACGATTTCTCGATAGCTCTGCCTGCGGCCTCGGTGTCCGATTGGCCGGTTCCCAGAACAATGCGGATATCCGGATTATCTTTCAGCGTCCTGGTGATTATGCCGGCACCCTTGGCAAAATCATTGCCTGTTACGACAACCGTCCATCGCACATTCTTTTTTTTCAGAATCGCCTGCTGCCCGGCTAACCGATCTTCCAGCGCAGAAACCCCCTCGTCGTGCATAGTCATCAGGACATGAGCGCCGTCCGGGACATGAGGCGAGACATGCTCGGCAAGTGCTTCGCCCGCCTGGTACAATTTTTGATTCACGCTGCTCAGCCGCGCGTTCGGCGTTGCGTGGTCATCGACGTTGAATCCCACGATGGGAACTCCCTTGTCTATGGCCTCCTGAATTACTCCGTCAAACGCCTCCGGATCGATGATATTCACGGCGATCCCATCGTACCCGTCTGCCACAGCCTGTCGAACCATTTCGGCCTGGGCCTTGACATCTACCCCTTTCGTGCCGAGGAAATCACACTTGACCTCCATCATCTCGGCGGCATCATTCACGCCTTTCCTGACAGGCTCAAAGAACCTGGCATCCACGGTACATGTAATAAACGCCAGGCGCAGCGGCCCGGTTGAATTCGGGCGGGTCGGATTCACCGCGCAGCCGGCAAGAGATACGCACAACAACGTCAATATCAAAACTACCTGCTTTCTTGAGTCTCTCACTTTCGTCCCTTTTATCTCCCCGAGTCTAATCGTTATTGTCGTTGCAGCATTTTCCTCAACTCTGCCGCGATTTGAGTGTACTCAGGATCGCGGGCGAGGTTATAGTATTCGCCGGGGTCGCTTTCGTGATCGTACAGTTCCGCGTCCTGTTTGCCATTATCCCACTCGGTATAGCGCCAACGCTCGGTCCGCACGGAACGACCCGCTATGGCGCCTCGCTGGACCTGCGTAAACGCCGCCTTCTTCCAGGGAATGTCGGGATTGGCCAGTAAGGGCTTGAAGCTTGTTCCGGCAAGATTGTCCGGCGAGGGCAGCCCGCAAAGATCAGTTAAGGTCGGATAAATATCGACGAATTCTATGATTCGGGAACAACTCGTGCCGCTTCTGCTCACCTCCGGCGTCGCGACAATCACAGGGGCACGTGCCGATAGCTCGAACAATGTGTTCTTATTCCACCAGCCGCGATGGCCGAGCTGATAGCCGTGGTCGCTGAAAAACACGACGGTTGTGTTTCGCCAAAGGTCAAGGCGGTCCATAGCGGCAACAATCTTTCCCACCTGCGCGTCCATGAAAGATATGCAGGCATAGTACGCACGCATGAACTCACGTCGCTCGCGGTCGGTGAAACGGTCGAATTCTTTCTTCCACCCGCTCGCTATCGCCTGTGGATGCTCCGCAGAGCGGTCGGGAGGATCGCGGGGCGGTTGCAATTGCTCGAGCGGATAAAGGTCGAAATAGCGCTTCGGCGCAATAAACGGATCGTGAGGTTTAAGAAATCCAACCGCAAGGAAAAACGGATCGTTACGCTGTTGTTCCAGCAGGTGAACTGCTTCGGCAGCGATTAGACCGTCGGACTGATCTTCATCGTCCCCCTCTGCGGCAAGCCATCGACACCACTTGACTCGACCGCCGGTAAGGTTCCTTCCCCGGCCTTTCCTGCCCCGTGGTGTCCCTTTAGGATCGGATGTTACATTCCACGCCTTGGGATCATCCGTGTCTTTACGTCCATGGAAGACTTTTCCCAGGCGAGCCGTGAAGTATCCGTTCCTGCGAAACAATTGGGGCAGGGTAACGACATCCGGCAAATTCGACCGGAATGCGGTCGTGTTGTTCAGGACGCCGGTCGAATCGGGCCTCAGCCCGGTGAGAAAGGATGTTCGACTCGGATTACAGACGGGGTACTGACAATAGGCACGGTCAAAACGAATGCCGCGTGCTGCCAGTTTGTCAATGTTGGGGGATTTGACTACCGGATGGCCGTAGCAGCCCAGAGCGTGATTAAGATCGTCCACGACAATGAACAACACGTTTCTCTTGCGTCGCGGACCTTCAGCTTCAGAGCCCTGCAAGGTTGACAACAGACCACATCGGCTCCCGAGTCCGACTGTCGCCGCAGTGGCGCCGGCTTTCAAAAAATGTCTTCGTGTTACGGAATTCTTCATCTACTTGCCCGCCATGCACAAAACTCGGCCGTCCTTCATTGAGAGATAGAGGCGTCCGTTCGCCGCGGCCATGCCGTCCCAGGCCGGCACACTTTTGAGTTTGTATTCAGCCAGTTTTTCCCCGTCCGAGGCCGAGACTGCCCAAAGTAGGGAGCCTTGTTGTCCTTCAAGGGCGGCACTCTGCGCCTTTAGCTTTGCCTGCACTTGCGGCTCCAGGGTCCGGCCCCATATCTTCTGCTCGTCCACGATATCGGGCGGCCCGGCGACAAACAGCGTTCGATCGGCAAGGACCATTGCCCGGGCGATCAACTGAGGTTTCTCAATCATCCATTTGCGAGTGACCGCACTAAGCTCCGATTCCGGACGCATGGCCCGGTTCTTCCAGTTAACGGTGTTCTCGGGGATTTTAGCTTTGGCGACCCGGGCTGCCCGGCCGGGATCGAACTTCTTGTCGGCGGCAAACAGCCGGTATTCCAGTACGGACGAGTTGCACAGGTATTGTGGGTGACGGCCGTAGCCGTACACGTTGGCATCGTCAAACGCCAGGATCCGGCCGGAAGGGACAAGCCTCGCAGGAACGGACCACTCGGCCCATCCTTCGCCTGCATTTTTGCCATAGATCCAGTAGGTGCGATGGAACCATGAATCATCCAGAAATCCAGTGGGGCAGAACAGATGTGTTCCCTCGCCACCTTGGTCGGTTTGGTGCTCCGGATCGATGACCGCCCGGCGCCCGTTCATATTGAAGCGTTGGGATCGCATATACACAAAGTTGCCGTCGCTGGAAAGGACATCCGGAAGCGCGACCGGCATCTTCTTTTGCTGAATTCTCGACTGTAGATTCTTGCCTGTCCTCGGATCGCGATCATCCATGATGGTCTCGGACAGCTTTTCTCCGGTCAGTGGATCGAGCCGCAGCATCCTCATACCGCCGTCCAGGAACACCGACCTGCCCGCGAGAGCGTATGCGATTCCATCCTGAATCAGCACGCTGCCCGATACGGGCCAGACGGACTCAAGCTGTTCGTAAGACATCGTTCTCAGATCATGCGGGGCCGCTCTGAATCGCCACGCGAGCTGGCCGTCCGAAGAACGCAGGCAATAGACCCACCCGTCGGCAGAACCGAACAGCACACATCCTTTATAGAGAGTTGGAGGTGAGTTCACACGGCCTCCGGCAGTGTAACTCCAGAGCTTCGTGCCGGAAGCTGCATCCATAGCGTGAACCGTATGTGTATCTACGGACGCCACAAGGAGTTTTCCGTCTGCCACCACTGGCTGCGTTATTCGACCGCCAAGCTCAGTCTCCCACGCCTGGCTGAGCTTCACAGGAACATTCATTCTCGCGTGGCCGCTCCTGGCCGGGTCATGACGGTACGTAGGCCAATCATTGGTATTTTCAATTTGCGATTTGCGATTTGCGATTTTGTTGTACGCCGGTCCTTTCTGCATGCGATCCGCATCTGAAGGAGCGGAGCGTTTTTTCTGCAAAGCCGGCGCCAGGGCATTGAATCCGGCCAGCTTCGACTGGTAGTAACATGCACACGAGTTCGATGGCGCGTAAACTAAGCCGTTGCATGGCATCATGCCGTAGAAGCATCCGCCGCGGACCCAGTGGTGGATTTCCCACTCCTTTGTGCGCGGATTTATGAACTCTGTGCCGATCCAGGAAGGCATGAGGTATTTTTCCGTCGCCTTGCTCGGATAGCAACGCTGGTGCATGATGGCGAACGGATTAACATCCGGCTCGAATTCACGTTTGACATCGCCCGTGCGAGGGTCCCAGCCAGTGAATGTGCCTTTCGACCGGGGCGTGGCGCTGGCGATATCGCCCGACCAGACTAATCCGTCGATAACGAAAACGTCCTCGGGACAGAAGTGTCCGGATGCGTGTAGCTTCGAGTCCCAAAGCTTCTCGCCATTCTTGGCCGAGAGAGTCACCAGCGAGCGTTTCTGTCCGGAGAAAAGGACCACATCCTTGTACATCAATGTTGACGGCGACCAGCCTGTGGGAATAAGCTTACTGCGCTCGACAGGTGTTCGCCACAGTCTTTCGCCATTTCCGTGCTCTAAGCATACAACCGCCTCTCCATCGTGATAAACGACACGCTCGGCGTCGGCCGCCAACGACATTGGTGTGATTTTGCTTTCGATGCTCCAGAGGACCTCGCCCGTGCCGGCGTTGACAGCCATCAGTTTGTCAACCGTTTCGTCCCAGCCCCATCGTTTACTGGCTCGGTCACGTTCTTTCCAGCAGTTCGCGTTTTCCTGCTTGTAGTCAACCGGTTCGCGGTCGGGATTGACTACTACAAACAACACGCCGTTGACGGAAACAAGCTCTTCGGTCGTCCCGGTATCCTCATACGTGCGAATCGTCTTTCCCGTTGCGGCATCGATGGCGCTGAGCGGAGCGTTGATGCCGAGCGTAGTATAGACTTCGTCGCCGATTGCGATGAGCCGACGCGTCAGTCTCGAAGGCCCGCTCTTGAGCGGGAATAGATGATTGTACCATGTTGGCAGGCTGCGCTTCCACAAGACGGTCCCGTTGAAAGCATCTCGTGCTGTCAGGAAAAACTTGGCCGGGAGCTGGATGGAATCTTTCGGGCCCTCATCCATAATGTAGAATATCCGTCCGTTCGCCGAGACCAGCGCGTTGAGGCTCGCCGAGTGTTCGTGGCTTCGCGCCCATTTCGGGCTGCCGACCCACTGCATTCGGCGGGGCGGGCCGACAACAGAGTCTTTCGCTACGGCGTTCCCGCTGGCGTCATAGAGGTAATGTGTCCAGTCGTCAATCTCTGCCGGACGTTCCTTTACAGCTTTGAACCATTCGCCCGCTTTCTTAATGTACGCAACGCCGTTCGGGGCGAGCACTCGCAGGACCTCACCCATCGCGATGTCGCCCAGGTCTTCCGAGACGACGAGGTTGACAAAGTTGTCGATATACGGAAGACCGGCGCCTCTCAGATGGTCGATGGATACCTTGCCGTACAGGCCAAGCGACCGGATGTGCTCGCGGGCCTTTTCGACGTTTTGCGCATCGTAGTCCAGACCCTGCACAATGTAGCTGTCGCCGGCGCGCAGCGCGGCAGTCAAGCGACCGTCACCACAACCGATATGGACTACCACACCGCCCTTCACACCTGTAGCATCCAGGATTTTTCTTGCTTGATCGACCTGTTGAGCCTTTGCCGCCGGGAAGGTAAGTGAGATTATCACAAGGAAGGCAAATATTGTCGGAAACAGGTTTGTCTTTTTCATAACTACTTTCCTTTCAATTAAAAGATGTGCAAGAAAAACTCCAGCCACCTGAAATTTGTATGTCAGCCGTCACGTATGCAAATATCACTGTACGCTAATGGCGACGGCGGATTATAACCCGATGCGGCAGCCAAAGCAATACCTTTCTTTCTGGAGCAGTGCAGTTTCAAGAAACGTGTATTGAGAAACCATTGCCCTATCTTTTGACAGCATCGTTGCCTGGTGGTAACCTGTCTGCAAGAGAATACGGAAAAGATTGAGTAAGTGCTGTGTTACGATTGGAGAACTATGGATTCGGTAATTACTATCCCCGCGCTGGGCGACAATCTCATATACGTGTACAGATACAACCGCAATGATGTGCTTGTGGTCGATCCGAGCGATAGTGCATCCGTGCTGAACGCCCTGAAACAGCGCGATCTAAACCTCACAACGATTCTCATTACACATCATCATTGGGACCATATCGGCGGGGCCGCTGAATTGAAGAAGGAAACGGGCTGCAAGGTCATTGGCGGCGATGGCCGAAGAATCCCGGGCATCGACCAGGTAGCCGAGGACAAACAGATCCTGCAATTCGGCAACTCCGGTATCGAGGTTGTTGCTACGCCCGGCCATACCAGCACCTCCGTTTGTTATTACGTGCAGCCTTCGAACGCCAATGAGAATGGCATTCTCTGGACGGGGGACACATTGTTCGTCGGGGGCTGCGGCAGGCTGTTCGAGTGTAATGCACGGTCAATGTGGGAATCGCTGCAAAAGCTGGCGTCCCTGCCCGACGGCACGCTTGTTTACTGCGGCCATGATTACACGCTGGAAAACTACGAGTTTGCCTTGACTATTGAGCCTGACAATCAAGCGGTCAAACAGCGACTGTCCGACGTCCGGCAGGGCGGACAGTCAGTTCCTTCGACTATATTGCAGGAGAAGACTACCAACCCCTTTTTGCGTTCGGGTACACCGGAAATAAAAGCTGCACTCAAGATGCCGCGAGCCGGAGATACCGAAGTCTTTGCAGAGCTGAGGCGGCGCAAAGATGTCTTCTAAGTGTACATCATATTTGATAAACTCCAACTCAGACGACTGAAACTGTAAGGAGGCCGTTATGCTTGTAGTCCATGTTTTCGTACACGTTAAGCCCGATCAGGTCGAGGCATTCGAGGCGGCGACGCTTGAGAATGCTCGCAACAGCATCCGGGAACCCGGTATCGCCCGATTTGACGTTATCCGACAGCAGGATGACCCGACGCGCTTTGTCCTGGTCGAAGTCTATCGAACTGCGGACGATCCGGCTAGGCACAAAGAAACAGCGCACTATCAGAAATGGCGCGACGCCGTTGCCGATATGATGGCCGAGCCGCGCTCAAGCATCAAGTACGGCAATGTCTTTCCCGACGAGCAAGGCTGGGATTAGCCGGGACGTTCGGCGCTGAGGGATAAGTTATGAGATTTGAATTTGCGACAGCTACACGCATCATATTCGGCCCCGGCACTGTCGGCGAAATTGCACCACTATCGGCTGAGATGGGCAAACGTGCTTGCGTCGTCACCGGCCGCACCGTCGAGCGGGCTGCGCAGCTACTCGAGCGGCTCAGCGAACACGGCATTGAATATGTGACATTCAGCGTCGTTGAGGAGCCTACGACGGTTCTGGCGAAAGCCGGAGTGGAATTGGCCCGCCGGCAACGGTGCGATCTGGTCCTCAGCTTCGGAGGCGGAAGCGTGGTTGACACAGGCAAAGTGATTGCCGCCATGCTGACCAACTCCGGCGAGCTTGAAGATTATCTGGAAGTGGTCGGCGCCGGCAAGCCGCTTGCGCAAAGCTCCGCCCCGCACATAGCGATTCCAACTACCGCCGGAACGGGCGCTGAGGTCACGCGCAATTCGGTACTCAGCGTGCCCGAGCACAAAGTAAAAGTCAGCATGCGCAGTCCGTTTATGCTGCCTCATCTGGCTGTGGTCGATCCTGAATTGACTCATTCGATGCCGGCGTCCGTGACCGCAAGTACGGGCCTGGATGCACTGACACAACTGATCGAAGTCTATGTCTCCGACAAGGCGAATCCCTTGACAGACGGTATATGTCGAGAGGGCCTCAAACGTGCCGGGCGTTCTTTGCGCCGGGCCTGCGAAGATGGTGCCGATAGCAGCGCCCGCGAGGACATGGCCTTGTCGAGTCTCTTTAGCGGCTTAGGTCTTGCCAACGCAAAGTTGGGAGCCGTCCATGGCTTCGCCGGCCCCCTGGGGGGCATGCTCGGCGCTCCTCATGGCGTCATCTGTGCCCGGCTTCTGCCGCATGTCATGCAGGCCAATGTGAGGGCTTTGCAGGATCGAGGAACAAACTCAGCCGCATTAGCAAGGTTCGATGAGGTGGCCCGGATATTGACGGGCAAGACTACGGCCACGGCTGCCGATGGTGTTGCGTGGATACAGAATCTTTGCGCAGTATTGAAAGTGCCGTCGCTGGCCGGGTTCGGATTCAAAGAACAGGATTTCGACGCGGCCATCGCGAAGGCGCAGAAGTCGAGCAGCATGAAGGGCAACCCCGTCAGGTTGACGGATTATGAGCTGCTGGAAGTCTTGAGTCAGGCCAATGCCTGACCGGCCTCAAGGAAGCTGCGGCGTATAGAACAGGTGTCCGCCGCATCGACAATCGGATGCCCCGAAGCCGGGCGCCGCCGGCTCGAACATCCCCGCGAGTTTTTTCGCCAATTCACATTCACGCTCGCGCGGTCCGGCGATAGTTATAGCTCCGAGCATATCGGCCCTTGAAGACAGATAATCGATGTGCCATCGTAAAGGTTTTTCCTTCTTGCCGTGGCGTTCGAGCCGTGCCGAGAGATTTCGCTGGGCGCTTCCCGCGTAGAAATACACTCCCTGCCGGAAGCGGAATCGCCCGAGTTTGCCCGCTGAAATGTTCAGCGCCTCGGCCAGATGAAAGACCGCTATATAGACTCCGCTGTCCAAATCTATCTTAGGCAGTTTACAGCAGCTCATGGAGCATTTTGACGGCTTGCTTGACGGCTATCTCGGCTGCCTGCGGTGCAAAGGGACTGCTTCTGATTTCGTATCCTCCTTCTATGTGCAGGTGCTCCGGCGCTATATACGAGGCGGCTCCATTGCAGTGTGTGATAACAAAAGTGCGCTCATAGGGCGAAGCCTCCTTGATCGACATCCCTATCTCCGTCAAAACTTCTGCGCCAAGACCTACGAAGCCGATATTGCCCACTCGTGCAACGGTGATGTTCAGCGGCGTCGTGGGATGGTCTTTATCTATTTTTTCCTCGTTTCGGGGCTTGCCCGGCAGTTCAAGTGTGACAAACGCCGCTCCAATTTCTCCGCCGCCGGATACGTCGCCGATATCACGGAAAACGTGCACCACCTCTTCGCCCAACATTGTGCCGAGCAGCACAGGCTCAGGCACCCAGCCCGGCTCGTTATTGAATGCCGGCAGTACCCTGAACCAGGGGTCGATGTTGGCGGATGCTCCTGCAAATCCGGCTACGATTACTTCTTCGCCGAGAATCTTCTCGGCAAACTGCTCGGCAAGTCCCATCACGTCGCCGCTGACAGTCAGATTCTTACCTCCCAGGCAGGTCGCGTGGGTCGCATAATCGAACAGTGCCGCAAAGACCTCCCCATCCGGCCTTGCGAGTTTCATCACCAGGACTTCCTTGTCGGTCGGCCCGTACGGATTTCGTCCGAGCCGGATTGTGCTGTTGCCGGAATTGTCAAATCTAAGCTCGCGCCGGTTTATACCGACCGGGGAGTATCCGACGCCTGTGCCGATGTTGACCGGCTCGGTGTCGTTGAGTGCTTCGCGGATGAGCTTGACCAGCGTTCCTTCCAGCTTCTTCGTATATTCGAGGTTATTAGCGTGCCCCTTCTCCTCGTCTATGGTCAGACCCGGCCCGGCGTGCGTATGCACGGAACTGAGGAAAAGCTCGCCGGGCTTGAGCTTGAACTCATCCAAAATGATTTTTTGGAAATGATCGGCGGTCCCACTGTAAAATCCGATCAGGTCGGTCGAGACCAAAACGAGCCGCTTGCCGTTGTTCTCAAATACAACTACGCGCGCGAGCAATGGATCGTGAACGCCTTCGGATAATTGCGTCCGGGCGCCATAGCCGGCCATCTTTACAGGCTTTTCCGGTGTTATATCAATCCTCGCGACTCCCGCACGTAGAATGTTTTTACCCTGGCCGGATTTTACAGGCGCTACGGCCAGACCGAAAACAATGACGAAAATCCCAACGATCAAACTAATTCGCTTGAGCGAACAACGCAGCACTTGTCTCATAGCAAGCCTCCCTAAGTAAGATTGTCTATTTGGCGAGATAGTATGGCCTTTAGCCTTCAACTTCTCGACAGGGGGCTATTATACTCATCAAATGCCTGTACGCAAAGTATCTTCGCAGCAGGCTGAAACCACGAATTAACACGAATTTTTGGGCCACAGACGCCGTCCTGAGCGAAGTCGAAGGAGAGCACAGGGAACTCAGAGAAATAATCAATAGTCAATAATCAATTACAAGGGCCACGGATTAACGCGGATTTTCGCGGATTTAGAAGCGTAGGATGGGACCTGCCCTGAGCGAAGTCGAAGGGTTACCCCACCATAATTGCTTGTGCGGGATTGTCACCCCGAGCGCAGTCGGGGGGTCTATTAGAACAGATTCCTCGATTCCGTCCCGATTTTGATCGGGACTCCGCTCGGAATGACGTCAATCATCGCCGTTGTAATCGATGACAGAGGCTACCACCCAACCGCTGTCATTCTGAACGTAGCGCAGCGAAGTGAAGAATCTCATTTGCACATTCTAATCCCAGATGCTTCGCTTCGCTCTCCGTTAGGAGTCCCCAGGACAGTATGACAATGGTAAGAATAGAAAGTTCTCACACGCACTAACGCGCCAGCTCTGCAACTTCCTCTGCGCTGAGCACCTCGTCGTAAATGCGAATATCGTCAATCAAACCGGAGAAGAAACTTCCAGCCTCAACAGTTCTGCCGACACCGAAGTACAGACCTCCGTCCGAGCCTGCGCCGCCGACAAAATCGGTGTCCTTAGCAACCTCTTTCCCATCCACATACGGGTATCTTTTCACTCCATCGCAATTATAAATTTGGCCTGTATCGCCGAATATGTTATGTGACAAAAGAGACGGCCTACTAGCCTTCGGGCGGCGGGGGCGGCACGCAAGGAGGCATCAGTGGCACACGCTTCATCACACCTCCGAAAGGGCCTATGCACAAATCCGGCTCGGTGCCCTCGTCCGGGAGTCCGTCTGCGGGGTTGACATCCTTGTCTGGGCCATAGAGCGAGAGATAAACGGTGTCTTGCCTGGTATTACGGTCGATTAAGGTCGTGGTTCCGCTGGTTACAAAAATATATTTGAGTTGACCGCGATTCGCCGGCTGTGTCTTAAATCCGTACCCTATTATCGTGTACTCATAGGTGTTACGTCCCGTTTTCACGGCCTCCCCAATGAGGTGGCTCGCGTTATCAGCTTCAGGATATATACTCAAAAAGGTTGGGTCTCCGTTAGTGTACTGCTGCCGATAGGCTAATCTATCACCCGCCGGGTCGAGTGGCGTTAGAGTATCCTGAATTATGGCCGGTTCAGTAATAGGTTCCATCTCTGGAATCCAGGTAATCCAGGATCCGGCGAGCGGCCAACCCGACCACGGTTCCTCGCTGTCCTGGGCCAAGCTGCTTTCGGTGATAACGCTCAAGGAAGCTGTAAGCAGGAGGGCCGTCAGCGTGATTAGGGCCAACAGGGCAATGTTTCTTTGATTTTTTCTTTTTGTGCTCATGGTTTTTTTTCCTTTCTCGTTTGATTAGATGAGAAAATGATTGTAAGACTTGGTTCACAGACTTCACAGTTAACGAAAAATCCGGCGATACAGGCCTTAGGCTGACTCGATACGCGTTAATATGGCATAAACCCACCTCCTCGAAAACTTGATGTTTTACTGCGTACATGATGCACGCGGATGTCATTGCCACGATAGCCGCCGGGCGGGTTGGAACCAAAGTAGAGTTGCAGGCCGTCGGCCGAGATGCTGGTCCGAGTGTCCAAAGCCGAAGTGTTGACCGTTGCAATTAACAAATATTGTTTTGCCTTTCTATTTATGATTCATACCTCCATTCTTGATGTGTTTCCCGGTTTGCGATATCATGACAAGAGCCTTGGCTCGAGCGCGCAAACCATCCGCCCGGGTTGGGCTGGGCCGGTGAGTCACTGCTTGGCGGCATGACACTCACCGGCTGCTTTTTTTAAGCTATCAATTATTTGTTATTTTGCTTGCCAGTCAGAGAAGCGTATCAAAAGCCCACGATCTATCTTGTGGGCGCCGCTTCACTCAACCGCTCTTTACTGATTCTTTCGTGGCACCGCCTCCTTTCCATCACTGCTTTCTACTAATTTCCGAGCTAAACTAACATCATCATATTTCTTAAAAAGATCCCGGCATGGGAATGATTGACACCTGCCACAGGTCCCAATTACCATACCCACCTGGCCGGTCATCGGAGATGAAGTAGAGGGTAGAGCCATCGGCTGAGATGGCCGGCATTCCCTCGTAATACTGACTGTTGACAGTTGGCCCAAGATTCATTGGTTCTGCCCATAAGTCATTAATCGTCGCCCTCATCGTTACCCAAATGTCCCAACTACCATACCCGCCAGGTCGGAAGGACTCAAAGAAAAGCAACAGGCCGTCAGCCGAGATGCTCGGGCCAACGTCGCCATACGAACTGTTGACTGTTGGCCCAAGATTGACCGGAGTGCCCCACGGGTCGAAGACCGTGACCCGCGTTGTTACCCATAGGTCGGTGCTACCATGCCCGCCGGGCCGATGCGCAGTGTAATCATGAAAGTAGAGTTGCAGACCATCGGGTGATATACTTGCCGGTATCTCACAAGACGAACTGTTGACAGTCTCCCCGAGATTTACCGGCGTTTCCCATTCGTCGCCTGTCGTTTCTCGCGTCGTTACCCAAATGTCGTAGCCACCATATCCGTCAGGCCGGTCGGAACTAAAGTAGAGCGACAGCCCATCGGCCGGGATGCACTGCCCCCCATCGCTAAACGAACTGTTCACAATTGGGCCAAGATTGACCGGCTCTCCCCAGAGGTCGTCTTTCGTTGCCCGCGTCGCAACCCAAATGTCGTGAGAACCATACCCGCCTGGCCCGGGGCTTGGCCAATCACTAAAGTAGAGCTGCAAGCCATCGGCCGAGATGAATGGGTTAATCTCCGAATAAGCCGAGTTGACAAGTGGGCCAAGATTAGTGGGAGTACCGAACACGAATTCCGCCGTGGCCACATAAGCATTGGTCAGGACTGCACAAGCTAATACTGCAAGCAGCAACATTGCCCCGGCCCACCGTGAGCGCGAGGTCTTTTTGTACTCGGCAATCATCTTAATTCTTCTTTTCAATTGAGACTTGGTTTCCAGAATTCCCGCCATACTCGGCAATCGCTGAGGGCGGGAAAAACGCTCTAACAGACTGACAATGGTTCGCCCGTAATCTTTGGATTCGCCGCTGCGCGTATAGGTCAGCACCAGGGCGTCACAGGCCAATTCCCGGTCGGACTGCATTCGATAAAAGGCGAGCCATACCAGTGGATTGAACCAGTGCAGGACTTGTAGCAGGCTCATCAGCCAGCCGACGTAAATATCGCGCCTTCTGAGGTGTCCCAACTCGTGCAGAAAGACGTATCGCAATTCCTCGCGACTGAGAGTCTCGACCATCCCGGAGGGCAACAGCAGTCGCGGCCGGACAAAGCCGAAAAGGGCGGGGCTGCTGACCTTGTCCGTTGTTACGATACCTAAGATGTTGCGGATACCCATCTCGGCCTTGCAGTCCTCCAACAGATCGAGAATCTTCTGGTCGGTCAAAGGACGTTCGCGTGTAACAAGCCACCAGAGACGAAAGTTGCACGCGCCTACATATACCGCCAGAGCTGCGCTGCCGAGCAGCCAGAGCAAAGGCACTATTCGCGCTAATCTGACAATAGCTGTTTCGGCCTCTGCTTCCTGAGTCTCTGCGGCGTCGCCGCGCATGTAGAAGCCCATGCCGCGAACGTCTTTGGGTTGCGAAAGGGATTGTATAATCCCGCCTTGCTGTATGGACCGCGGGACCCAGTTGAAGATGCTTATCTTACTCTCCGGCAGCCAGGGAGTCGCCAGGCGTATCAACAGCAGCAGCCAGAGACAGTAATGCCAGCGAATCGGCAGCCTGCCGCGCAGAACCAACTGGACCAGCATTATCAGGCAAAACAGCAGGGCGGCCTGCAAGGTCGTCCGCAGCAGCCAATCGAATAAGGGCAGTAACTGTATGCTCAAAGATTCCATGTCTTATTCCTCCGCCTTCTGTTCCAGAATCTCTTTGAGTTCAGATATGTCGTCGGGCGAAAGCTCGGCATCCTCTAAGAACGCGGCGAGCATCGGCTTGGTTGTCCGGCCATAGACCCGCCGGACAAAGGATTGCCGCTCCGTCGCGATACATTCATCCCGCCCGACTGCGGGATAGTATCTGTATCTCCTGCCTTCCTTCTCGAATTTCACCGCTCCCTTTTTCACAAGCCTGTCGATCAGCGTCTTGATTGTCTTGGGCTTCCATTTCGTCTTGCCGGTCAACTGCTCGATCACGTCGTTGGCCGTTAAAGGACTTTTGGCCCACAATACGCGCATCACCATCCATTCCGACTCGGATATTTTGGGATGTTTGTCCATAACCGCATCTCCTAAGATTACAATTGTAATTTCATGTAAAGTATTACATTCGTAATCCAACGTCAACAAAAAAATGGGAAAAATCTTTGAATTTCTCGTAGTTACGGGCTGAAAGCCTGTTTTTCGCCTAAGAACCGGGATTTTAAAGGCGAAATTTCGAGGAGAATACCTTCAACCACTGGCAAACTTTAAATAGCGGATAGCGTAGAGCGTTGCTCTGCTGAAAACCTTTGCAGGATGTCATTGCGAGGCCCGAAGGGCCGTGGCAATCTCCTCCATGCCGAGCAGGAAACACCATCGCCGTCTTTGAGATTGCTTCGCTTTGCTCGCAATGACATTCATCACCTGAATTGTGACGGAGCACCAAGTTCTCCCTATGGGACGCCTTACGACGTTATCTGCTAAACGCTATCCGCTCATGTTTTGTCCCGACATCTTCAGCGGCAGATAGTCAAGAGGCCGGCTTTAAACAGATATAGGAATATGAGTCCGCCGACGATTAGTGTCGTGGTAATCGCGAGCCACTTTCGGCTGTCATGGATAATTCCGACGATGCCATATACCAGGGCGGCAGGAAATGAGAACATCATGAGCAATCCTCCAAGGACTGCGAGGGGATTGCCTCAGCCGGGCTTGCTGAGAAGTGCAATACAAAACGTCGCACCGGCTACGCCCAGCAGGGCGGCGGATATTTTCCCGAAACGCATCTTCCAATTCTCCCGGTAGCGGTCAAATACGGTTTCTGCTCCGGTGACTATACCAGCCGTTGCTCGATCGGTCAACCGCCGGTTCTTAAGTGCCTGGTGTAGCCCGCCCGGCGGGTTACGCCGATGCGGTCGAAGTAATCCAGCAGCGGGATGGCGAATTTTCTCGTCGTGTTGAGAAGGTACTTGAACTTCACGCTTTCGAGGCCGCCTTCCTTCTTAATGTATGATGTCAATATCTCGCGGGCCTGTTCAACGGCCTCGCTGTGAAAAAGAAGACCATTCTCAACCCGGACAAGATGTTCCTGCTCGATTAGTATCCGCAGGACTTTCTGAATTTCTTCCGCTCCGGCTTTAGTGCTTTCTGCGACTTCTTCAATTTTCGGTGGATTGAAGGGGCGGGTCTTGAAAAGCGATTCCACGCTCCGCAGCAATTCCTGCTCGTCGTCACTAAACAGCTCACGGTGCTCTGGCAGAGCCAGCCGATGTTTTCTCTCGACGAGCTTGCCCTGCGAGGTCAGCAGCTTGACAATGCCGTCAAAAACGTCCTTTCTCACTCGCGACGTATCATAAAGCTGCTCGACGCCAAGCCCCGGGCTTTCGGGCTTGCTGCGATGAAAGTCGCCGACAATGTCGATGAGTTTCTGCTGAACATCTCTTGCCGTGTCGCAATGGATGAACAACTTGGAGTCTAAATTGACTACCTTGCCATCGCCGGTAAGCTTTGTAAGAATATCTTTCAACGGCCCCGGCAGCATTTTGGCGCGGACCGAAAGTTCACCTTCGTTGACGGCAAAAGCTTCGGCGGTCTTTATGCAATACTCGACAAAATCTCTTTCGACTAACACCGCTCTTGCCCTGTCTTCCGCATCTCGGAGCACTTGGGGCTGATTGCGCTTCAGCCTGGCCGGAAGCGCCTCAACAATCGTTCCTCCGCCTATGGTCTGAACGGGCGAAAGACTCCGCACGATAAAACGGTCGCCCGGGGCCGCTACAATCCGCTGCGGCCGGTCCAATCTGACCTGAATGAGGCAGTCGTCGCCTCCGACAACGCGATTGGCCTCCAGCAGATACACCGTGGCGAGGACTTCGGATGTGCCGGTATGGAATTTCACATTCGCCCCCGTCTTTAAGGGGGTTTTTACACTGGCCAGGACCCGGAGCCTGCACAGATACCATTGCTCCGGCGAAAAGTACTTAGCGAGTGTGACTGTGTTGCCGCGTTCGATGTTCTTGTGGTCCCATTGAGGGACGTTAAGCGCTGCGCACTGGCCGACCATGGCGGTATCGCTGTTTCTCTTGTAAACCTGCACGGCCTTTACCCGGCCTTTGGTCCCGTGCGGGAAAAGGACCACCTCATCGCCGACTTTGACTGTGCCTGCAACCGGAATGCCCGTGACCACCGTGCCGTAGCCTTTGACGGAGAAAGTTCGCTCAACCGGCAGCCGGAAGACGCCGTCGGTTTTCTTCGGCTCGATGGCATCCACAAGTTCTTTTAGAGCCTCGTAGAAGGTATCGAAACCCTTGCCCGTTATACTTGAGACAGGGAGAATCGGGGCGTTCTCTAAGAATGTGCCGACAAGAAAATCTTCGACCTCGGCGGTCACTTTCTCAGTCCGGGCAGCTTCGACGCAATCGACCTTTGTCAAAGCGACGATGCCGTGCCCGACGCCGAGCAGCGTCAGGATATCGAGATGCTCTCGCGTCTGCGGCATCACCCCGTCATCGGCGGCGATGACAAAAATGACGCCGTCGATGCCGGTGGCCCCGGCGACCATCGTCTTTATGAAGTTCTCGTGACCGGGCACATCAACGATGCCGACTTCCAGGTCCGAGACCGTACACGGGGCAAATCCGAGGTCGATGGACATGCCGCGTTCCTTTTCGGCCTTGAGAAGGTCCGTATCACATCCGGTCAGGCATTTTATCAGGGCCGTCTTGCCGTGATCTATATGGCCCGCCGTGCCGAGCGTGATGTTCTTTTGTGCCGCATCCATAGCTTTCAGGCTGTCCGGCCAAGAATCTCGGTTAGCGCCCGGACAAGTATCTCGTCATCCCCCGGCAGAAGAGTGCGCGGATCGATAAGGACCTGGTCGCTGCGGATCCGCGCGAAGATCGGCGTGGTGTATTGGCGAAGCTGTTTTGCCAATGATTCAGCGCTGATTTTTTCATGGCGCAAAGCGACAAGTGTCGTCGCCAAATCCTGCGCCGGCAGGGAGCCGCTGCCCATCTGCGAAAAACCGGCGATGCTCGTGACCTCAGCGCCGGAAATGGTTTTGCTCAGTTGTGAAACCAGATGCTCGGCCTGCTTAGCGATTTCGGAGGCATCACGCCTTAGCATTCTCAGAGTGGGAACTTCCGCAAGAGCAATCGATTCGTCAAGAAACAGTTTCAGGGTCGCTTCAAGCGCCGCGAGGGTGAGTTTTCCGACTCGGACGATCCTGGCAAACTGATTCTTTCGCACGGCGTCTATCAGCTTGCTCTTTCCGAGAATGATCCCGCCCTGAGAAGCGCCTATGAGCTTGTCGGCGCTTGCAGTGACAATATCGGCACCGTTGTCGATTGACTCGGCCAGCGTCGGTTCATGCTCGAAACCGAATTGCGAAAAGTCGATCAGCGCACCGGCGCCGACGTCGTCGATCATCGCCAGCTCGTGCGAATGTGCTATGTCAACGAGTTCGTCCAGCGGAACCTCCGATGAGAACCCCTGAATTTTATAGTTGCTCGGATGAACGCGCAGAATCGCGGCAGTGTTTTCGGTGACAGCCTCAACGTAGTCGCGCGGATGCGTTTTGTTGGTAGCCCCTACCTCGACGAGTTTGGCCCCGCTGAAAGCCATGACGTTCGGCAGGCGGAACGAACCGCCGATCTCGACAAGCTGGCCGCGTGAGACTATGACTTCTTTGCCGTCGGCGACCGTGTTTAGCACGATGCTGGTGGCTGCGGCATTGTTATTCACTACGGTAGCCGCCTCGGCGCCGGTCAACTGCTGCAGAAGCTGCTCGATGCGCTGCTCTCGTTTTGCTCGCTTGCCGGTCCCGGTATCGGCCTGCAGCAGGGAATATCCCGACAATTCGTTCTGGATTTGGCGAAGCGCCTTCTCAGGTAGAACAGCCCGGCCGAGAGCTGTGTGCAAAATGATGCCGGTTGCGTTGACGACTTTCCTGTAATACGGCTCGGCGACCGCTTCGAGACGCAGCTTGACTCCGGCAATGATTTTCTGCCGAATTGCACCTTCGTCCGATTCAGCGTCCGGGCCGGTGACGAGAAGTTCTCGAATCTCATCAATGGCCTGGCGAATCGAATCGGCCACTACATTCCTGCCTAACTCAGCGACACTACTTTCCAGGGCAGCATCTTTCAAGAGGGCATCAACGGATGGCAGTTTTCGCAGCACAGCCCCGGCGGATTCATCCCGTTTTGCCATAAATCACCTCAAATTCTCAAAAATGGGAAACGTAATGACGAAAATATTTATGCCTATTCTAATTCATACTCTAATGAAAGGCAAACCGTTTGTTCGCCATGAGCTCTTTATACAACTCAAGGCATTTCTCCGTGCTTGTTTGATGTGTCTGCGTTCGCCCCCTGGGCAGAATAAATAAAGAAAAAAATTTGTTCCCCTCGTGTCCCGCAATTGTTATAATAATTCAGCGTCAGGTGTGCGCAGGAATTGACGCCGCAAAAGATCAAATGATTGGGGCTGTTGAGCAAACCATAATTTAGGAAGGATCGAATCGGATAAAGTCACCCTGGCAATAGCGAGGTCATCTAATGCAAAACAATCCCTCCCCGAAAATGAAAATAGCTTTTGCGGCATCTATGGCGTTGGCGTTAGCTCTGCTTATCGCAGTACGGTTTCGAGCCGGCAGCTCACCTTCGCCGGAGCCGGCGCCAACAACAGCACAAGCGCCTGCAATTGAGCCGGCTCCCGCTCCCGCGCCGGAGCCCGCACCTTCGCCTCCTCATGAGATCAGGTTTTCGTCGCTGTCTGCGACCGATGAGAACGGCGACAAATGGACTCTCGGTCTGGCCGGCTTGCCACCGCTTCCGGGCCCCGGAGAGGGCAACACAAAACCCGGACCGCCGCTATTGGTGAAGGCGGATGTTTATTCGAGAAGTCGTTCAATCTCTATCGGCCTGACAATCAGAGGGCAAGCCGGAGAAGTGTATCAGCCCGGCGCGGCGAAAAATGGCCGCAGAGCAGCCTCGCCAAGATTCAGAGTCCTCGATGAGGCCGGCAAGGTCGTAGGCTCCGGCCAGTTCGAGTATGGCTGAGGCGGCGTCTGCCGGTCCTCGTGGCGAGCACCGAACGATTTCAAAGGCAAATACCAGGTATTGGTGGATATCGACCTGGGGCCGTTTGAAAGCACTCAGGATAAGACCTGGCACTTTATAACGTAGCGAAAAATCGAGCCACGAACCCCGGCGGGTAAAGAGAATAAGCTCTCTTGCCCGCCTTTTTTATTGGGACATCAAGATAGATGAAACACAAAGTCCCGAAGGGAACATACCACGGAAAGACTTGATTTGACAGGAGGTAACTATGACGAAAGAAAACGAAGAATGAACACAATGAGAGTTTTATTGACTGCTGTGACGTTGTTAAGCCTGGCCGGCTTGGCGCAAGCTGAGGAGAAGGAGCTTGGTATTACTTTCGACACAACTTATGTGAGCAAGTATATCTGGCATGGCTTTAATTTTTACGGCCACGACAACTCCGCTGTCCAGCCGAGCCTTGACGTGGATCTGTGGGGAACAGGTTTCGGCATGGTCCTGTGGAATTCATTAGCTACCAGGAGCGGATCAAGAGACCTTGAGGAATTTGACTACATTTTATACTACGGCAACAGCACGTTTGAAGATACGGCCTACGCTACGGACTATACCGTTAGCTGGCTGTACTACGATTTTATCGATGCGCCAACCAGGGACTCCGACCTGCAGGAACTTGCCGCACAATTTTCATGGCCGAACTTGTTACCCGCCGGCATTGTTCCCAGTTACTACGTTGGCAAGTTGTGGCCGGCAAGATCCGGGTCGGCCGCTCTTAAGCACATTGGCGGCTGGGTGCACGTGCTCGGTTTCGGGTACGACTGGACAATCCCAGGCGTCATTGCAGGCGGCAGCGAACAGGTTGTGAACCTCATGGCTGATCTCACATACAATGATGGATATGGCGCCGCATCTGCGGACCATGATTGGTCACATGCTACTTTTGGAGCCTCTACAGGTTTTCAAATAGCAGAGAACCTCGACTTCACGCCGGGGCTATATTATCAGGTATCTATGGATGATTCTGTCAATGACGACGATGAAGTCTGGACCACACTTGGTCTGACGTACAAATTCTAAAATGCAGATAATAGTCTGTTTGAACGAAGAACTCAGGGCTATTGATACTTGCCCGGGTTGAAAAACAGTAACAAAAGAAGAATACTATTATTGGTGAGTGCTATTATGAAGAATATGGAGAACATTAGTTTGAGTCAGGTCCAGGCTGTTTACAGCGGTCCCGAAGGTCGGCTTTGGGAGCTGATAATGGGCGAGCAGATTCATATCGGCGGCTTCGCCTCGTCGATGGACCTTGCGGATAAGGCCGGCATCGGCTCGGGCATGGAAGGCGTCGATCTTTGCTGCTGCACCGGCGCCGGGATGCGCTTTCTCGTGCGATTTCGAGACGTCGTCCGGATGCAGGGCGTGGACGCAACCGAAAAGGTAGTAGAACAGGGACGCCGGCGATGCGAGCAGGAGGGACTATCAGACAAAATCGAATTCACGCTCGCAGACGTTTGCGATAGCGGGCTTGCAGATGCCAGCGCAGATTTCGTCTGGGGTGAGGATGCGTGGTGTTACGTTGCCGACAAGGAGAAGCTGATCCGCGAAGCGGCCCGCATCGTCAAGCCGGGTGGAGTAATTGCCTTTACCGACTGGACTGAAGGAAAGGCAGGGCTTACCGATGCGGAGGCGGAACGGTTCTTGGCTTTTATGAAGTTTCCAAATGTGCAGAACCTCGCCGGATACAATGACCTGCTTGAAGCCAATGGCTGCGAAGTTGTCGCCGCCGAGGACACGCATCGGTTCTCACCGCATATTGATCTTTATCTCAACATGCTTAATATGCAGTTGACGTACGACGCCTTGAAGATAATAGGCTTCAACAGCGAGTTGATGCAGGCGATGGGTGCGGAAATGGTTTTCATGCAGGAACTAGCGCATGCGGGCAAGATCGCCCAGGGCCTGTTTATCGCCCGCAAGAAGAAGTAACCGCCGATTTGAGGTTTGATAAAAATGGCAGAACGTTGCGGCAAAAAGAATAACCCTTCGGCCTGGTTCGGCAAAATGATCCAGAACTGTTACGAATACGCCACAGCCGCTAAGGCCAAAGGCAGGCACATAGTGGGCATCATGTGCGAATTTACACCGAGGGAGTTGATTATGGCCGCTGACGCGGTGCCGGTATGTTTGTGCGGCGGCTCGGCGGAAATGATCCCGCCGGCCGAAGAGCACCTGCCGGCAAACCTTTGCCCGCTAATCAAATCAACTTACGGCTACCACGTTCGAGAGGCCAATCCCTTTCTTGAGATGGCGGATCTGATTGTTGCCGAGACGACCTGCGACGGCAAGAAGAAGATGTATGAGTTGATGGGCCGGACACGGCCAATGTACGTGCTGGAATTGCCCCAGAAGCCGACGGACAGCGATGCGATGGCGCATTGGACAAGTGAACTGCGCAAACTCAAGACAGAGCTTGAAGAGCGTTTTGGCGTCGAAATAACGGATGAGAAAATAAGACAAGCCATCAAGACCATGAACCGCGAACGGTCGTTGCGGCGAGAATTGGCGGCGCTGATGAAATCGGACTCGCCCCCGCTGACGGGCAGGCAACTGTTGGATTTCAAGAGCATCATCTCCGGGATTGATGCGGACTTCGAGCAATATGCTGAAGCGATCAAACTGTTCAAATCTCAGAAGGGTGATTGCGGCAAGAATCCCCCGGTGCGGGTTTTGATGACCGGTGTGCCGATGGCTCACGGGGCCGAGCGTGTTCTTGATATAATAGAGTCGGGCGGAGGACTTGTCGTATGTATGGAAAACTGCACGGGACTCAAGCCCATTTTGGAGGACGTTGACGAACAAGCCGAAGACCCGATTCTTGCTTTAGCTCAAAAGTACTTCCGTCTGCCGTGCTCGGTAATGACAAAGAATGACCGCCGGCTGGATATGATTCGTGACCTGGCGGATGAATATCGTCCGCAGTGCGTCATTGATCTGATCTGGCAGGCCTGTATCACATACGACGTCGAATCGCATCTCGTCAAAGAGTTGGCCGAGAAAGAGCTTGGCATCCCGTATCTCAGGATCGAAACGGACTACTCACCATCCGATTCGGCGCGTATTGCATTGAGAGTCGAGGCGTTGTTCGAGACGATCCGCGGGAATATTCGTCGGCAGAGGTGCTCAGACTGATGAAAACGATCATCTACACGTGCCCGTATGTGCCCGCCGAATGGATTGCAGCACACGGTTTGCGCCCGAGTAGAGTAATGCCCGGCTCGACGGATTCGGCTTCGTTACTCGCGCGAGCAGAGGGTGTATGCCCTTACGTGCGGAGCTTTATCGGCGAGGCAATGAGAAACGAACAAGCCGCCGGAGTAATTGTGACAACGGTATGCGACCAGATGCGCCGAGCTTTCGACGTTCTTATCCGCGAGTGCGAATTGCCGGCTTTTCTTATGAACGTGCCGAACACATGGCAAAGTGTTGCCTCGCAGGAGTTATATGTGGATGAGCTAAAGCGTCTGAGTCGATTCCTCATCCGGCAGGGCGGGCAATCGCCATCGAACGATGCTCTGGCAGAAATAATGATCGAATACGACGCCGTCCGGACATCTATATACCGAGCAAGAGAAAATCTCTCCGCCCGACGATACGCAGAAACAATCGCAGCGTTAGGGCGAGACGGACCTGGCAACACGCTAAACGATGCCGCAACCGGCCAAGAGGCAATCGACGGCGTGCCTCTGGCCATTGTCGGCGGGCCATTGATGAAACAGGATTTTGACATGTTCGATATGGTCGAGCAATCCGGCGGACGAATAGTATTAGATGCCACCGAAACGGGCGAACGCGGAATGTGCGCCCCGTTCGACCTCCGACGAGTTCACGACAATCCTTTGACAGAACTGGCCAATGCGTATTTCGGGGGCATTCAGGACGCATCCCGCCGGCCAAACGACGAGCTTTACGAGTGGCTCGATCGCGAGTTCGTCGGCAGGGGGGTGCGCGGGATTATCTTTCGCCGATACGTTTGGTGCGATATGTGGCACGCCGAACTCATGCGACTAAAGGACAGGATTAAACTTCCGGTGCTTGATATCGATACGGCAGGGGACTACGAAACAGAAGAGAATCGGACCGCCGGTCGAATTCGTGCGTTCCTGGAGATGCTGCAGTGAGCGATATGCCGAAACGGATTACACTTCAGGAGTGGGACCTGCAATACGAACGGTTGCAGAGAGCCGGGATTGTCCAGCCCGACTACGGCGGCCCGCTCAGCCGGCATCTTGCGGACGGAGACCGGCGGCTCCTGAAGCTTCGCTATGACAATTCCGCCGCGGCCCTGAGGCTCTGGAACTTCCTGCTCACAGAAGAAGACCGCCTGCGCCAGGCCCGGGCCAACGGAAAGAAAATTCTCGGCACAATGAAAGACCTCGGCACTGTACCGGTGATGGCCTATTCATTTGAAAATGTGGTAGCCTTTTATCCCGATGGAGCCTGGTGGATCCCGTGCGTGATGGAACTCAGCGCCGGGCTGCTGGAGATCGCCGACTCGCTCGGGATAGACGAATCCTTTTGCCCCGTGCGCGCCATGTTAGGAGCTTTCGTTACGGGGGCGCATTTTCCCATTCCGGATATGCTAATATGCAGCGTCGGAGCAACTTGCGATGATTTCTCCGCCATAGCGCAGCGGCTCAATGATCTCGGACATCAGATCCTTTGGTGGGAAATGCCGCACAGGCGAGGTCCGGAACCGGATGAAATAGCGGTGGACCTGCCCGGCGGATTCTCAGCGCCGACGAGACAGGTTGAGTTCGTCAAATCGGAACTCGAACGGATCAAAGCCGCCCTTGAAGAATTGGCAGGCGAACGACTGGACGACGAGAAACTCTCTGCCGGAATCAAAAAGGCAAATCAGGTCCGCAGGTCTCTGAACGAGCTTCGGCATCTCGCATTTACTGCCGAACTGTGCCCAATTCCTGCCCTTGAAATGCTCATCGCCGAGATGCTCGCGATACACTTTTGCTCCGACAGGCATGAGACCATCGCCGTGCTCGATGAATTGCTCGCCGAAGTAAAGGCTCGCGTCTCTACCGGAAAAGGCGTTCTCGATAACGACGCCGCTAAAATCTTCTGGGTCAACCCGGTGGCGGATTTGCAGGTGATGAACCTGCTCGAAGACTGCGGCGGTAGAATCTGCGGCACCGAATACCTGTTCACACACGCGCTCGACGAGATCCCCGAAGACTCTGACCCGCTCGAAGCTCTGGCGCGGACGGCGCTTGCCGACCCGATGGCAGGCTCATCAAGCGACCGTGCACAGCGGATATGCGCCGATATACACAGGTTTGGCGCCGAGGCGGTTCTGGTATCGCGAATCCCCGGCGCAAGCCACTGCGCGCTGGAAGGGCAGATCATCGGCGAGATCGTCCGGGACAGGTATGATATTCCCGTGCTGGAGGTTGAGGTGCCGCCCGTAATCGATTCAATGCGCCCGACGGTGCGCACCCGGCTGGAAGCCCTGGTGGAAACTGTGAAGGCTCGTCGGCGGCCAAGGCAAAACAAACGGAGACACGCATGATCTGTGCAGGAATAGATGCCGGTTCGAGAGCAATAAAGATAGTCCTGATTGACGCCGGGAACATGCGGGTCGTGACAAAGGGACTGGCGGATCAGGGCGTCGAGCAGGACAAGCTCGCCTCGGAGCTTTTTGCGCGGATATTGAAAGACGACGGGATCAATAAAGAGGATGTGGCCGCAATCGTAGCAACAGGCTATGGGAGAAACGCCATCAGCCTTGCCGAGACCACGATTACCGAGATAACCTGTCACGCAGCCGGGGTGCATCATCTGGTGCCCGAAGCCATGACCGTTATCGACATCGGCGGACAGGACAGCAAGCTCTTGCGATTGGACGGTTCGGGGAGGGTGCGAGATTTCGCCATGAATGATCGCTGCGCGGCGGGGACGGGGAGGTTCCTCGAAGTCGTCGCCCAACGTCTCGATACGCAGCTCGCACGCCTCGGCGAAATGGCGGCGGGAAGTCAAAATCCGGCGGCGATAAGCAGCATGTGCGTCGTCTTTGCAGAAACGGAAATCACCGGCCTGCTTGCTTCCGGAACCGCCAGCGAGGACATCGTCGCCGGGGTGCAGACCGCCATCGCCGAGCGTATCATCGCAATGGCCGGTCGCGCTGCCGAGCCGCCGATTATTTTCACCGGCGGTGTTGCGATGGTATCGGGCATGGACGCTGCCTTGCAGGCAGCGCTGGGCCGGGCCGTGACCGTCTCGCCCGACCCGCAGATGACCGGAGCACTCGGTGCGGCAATACTCGCATCGGACCGTGTGAGGAGATGACGTGCGTGGAAACCGACTTGGTTGTTTTGAATATATGAAAACAGTATAATTCGACCTTTATTAATTGCAGCAGAAGGATATCAAGATGATAGATATGGAAAGACGAAAACGGGTCATGCAGCGTTCCATAAGACTTGGGCACTGCATTTGCGATCCGAAGAAACCCTGCCCCTGCGACCTTTTCAAAGAGAAAAATATATGTCTCTGCGCTGGTGAGCGGCTTGAGAGCCCCACCGGACCGGTCCAGTTGACAAAGCTCGTGGAAAAGGCCGGCTGCGCCTCTAAAATAGACCAGGCATTCTTAAAGCAAGTGCTAAAAGATTTGCCTGCCGTTGATGACCCTCGCGTGCTGGTCGGCGTGCCGGCAGGGGACGATGCAGGTGTTTATGACATGGGGGACGGCAAAGCTTTAGTGCAGACCGTGGATGTGTTCACGCCGTCGGTGGACGATCCCTACAAGTTCGGGCAGGTGGCCGCAGCCAATTCGGTAAGTGACATTTACGCTATGGGTGGGACACCAATGACCGCAGTCTCGGTGCTCGGCTTTCCCGTTCGCAAAGTCCCCGACGAAACGATGAAAGAAATCCTTTCCGGCGGGATCGACAAGATGAACGAGGCCGGTACGGCAATAATCGGAGGCCACAGCATTAACGATAGCGAAATAAAAGCGGGTTTTGCGGTGACCGGCATCATTGACAAGGACAAGATCGTTACAAACGCCGGCGCGCGCCCGGGCGACGTACTCATCCTGACCAAGCCGCTCGGCACGGGAATCGTCGCCTTTGCCGCACAAATCGGCAGGGCGAATGCCGAAAGTGTAGAAGCTTCGGCAAACTCCATGACCACACTCAACAAGACAGCCTCGCAGTTGATGGTCAAATTCGGCGCCCATGCCTGCACGGATGTGACCGGATTCAGCCTGATGGGGCATTTGGCTGAGATGGCTCTATCGAGCGGTGTTGACGTGGAAGTAATCTGGGACGATATTCCGCTATTCCCAGGCGTGCTACAATATGCGGCGGCGGGGATACTGCCCGGCGCCATCGAACGAAATAAGGAGTCCTGCGGCAATCGAATTGTTGCCGCCGAGGCTCTGCCGCAGGAGATGGTCGATATATGCTACGATGCCCAGACTTCAGGGGGACTGCTGATTGCAATCGCTCAAAGCGATGCCGAGGACTTAGTGAAAGCTCTGCACAGCGATGGAGTATCAGCCGCTGCGATAATCGGCAGGGTCTCAGAGAAAGGTTCCGGCGTTGTCAAAATCGAGACTACGGGCAGCCGGAAGATCAAAATCGATGGACGAGAGACGATGGATGAAGGACGAATATTGAACAATAAAAAGGAACATATCGAAGAGGTGGCATGTTGTGCCGATGCGGTCAGTTCAGCTAATCCACCTGCGACTGAAGGTTCGGAAATTGCCAAAATCAAAGCGAAATTCAAGGATTTTCTCAGTTCCGCAAGCTCCCCTCACGGCCTGGACGCCTACACCAAGCAGGCCATCGCTATCGCTCTGTCGGTCGCTCTTCGATGCGAGCCATGCCTCAAAATGCACCTGAAAAATGCCAAAAAGAAGGGCTTTACCCAGGACGAAATCGATGAAGCCGCCTGGATGGGCATAAGCTTCGGCGGCTCACCAACGATGGTCTTCTACGAACAGCACAAGAACTCCTAACAGATGACTTATGCGAGATAAGAAAGGGCCTCAATGAAAGGCAGAAATAAGTAAGGTGTCCCTAATGGCACTAAGTTAAGCATATTTGATCGTCTCAGAGGCTGAGTAAGATGCCGCTTGATTGGAAATTTCGCTGATTTGGCTGGCAAACAAGCTGCTCTCATAACCACGATTCCCCTTAACTTAGTGTCATTATAAGGGATCCGGATTTTCCAGAAAAAGCCGGTGGCTGTGGAGCTGTCCCTAGTTTTCTCATGCCTTTCATGTTTTCCCACTGGCCGGTTCGCGCTAAGGAGCTTTTTCATTCACATCTTTCTCGGGCACCCTTATCCTAAGAATGCGCTGATCGGGTCGGAAATGAGAGAACACGGTGATCGCCCACGGGCCCAAGGAACACTCATTGTCGCTCACGCACTGACGCCATAGCACAACTGTATTGGTTTCAAGGGTTTCCACAGCGACTTGCCAGCTGTGCTCTGGCGTCACCAGGCCGATCATTCGCGTAGACCCGTCGGGATCAAAAGTCCAACCGGCCATCCTCTTTTCACCTGCTGTAAAAGGCGAAACGGTCGAGACAGTTACGTAAGAGCCAGGTATCAGACCAAGTTGCAATTGTAACGGTTCGCTCTTCTCGCGACGTGACGCCACTGGAAAGGTAAGCCCACTCTGTACCAGGTCGACCTCGAATCCAGTGGGGTTACCGTTGGCGTCCATCAGCCGAAGTGCTTTGACCGGATACAGGCCGCCACTTTCCGGATATCCTTCGTACCACCAAGCATAAACACCGTCGGGGTTGGAGGACGGTCTATTGTCATAGGCCACCGCAGTATGGTGCCCGCCGGTCTCTGCATCGCAGAAGCCTCGCCTTACCGGTTCTTCGACTACGCCCTCCCACGTGATTCGGACGTTGTTAACTGTGCAGCCTCCAGCAAGACCGCCGTTGCGTATGAATCCCACGATAAAGCGCTGAGCAACGGCATTCCAAATGATGTCAGTGCTGGTTATGTCAAAACCATCTGGAAATGTATCAACCTCGAACTCGGTTCCGATAGGCGTTCCGGCCGTATCAAAAAAACGGCCGAAAAGCCCATTGCCTCGCCCATACACCACGAGTAGCTTGATCTCGCCAACATGACGTCCCACGGCCACCGACGGCTTGACGCCACCGCCGACGTCGTGGTGGGTCGTCATGAACCTGCCTCCACACCAATTGTGTCTCATCAGTTTAGCGCGGAGAACATCGCCATCTCGGAGCCCATAAGAGAAGAAGGTTACATAGTTTGGGTTTCCGAATTCAAGCCGCACCTCTGGTTGTATGAGCCGAGCGGTTACTGCTTCGAGACTGCAAGTGCCTTGGAGCAAAGGACCTCCGGTTGCAGCCCGCACCCAGTCGGCCCGAGCTGCCACTCCAATGGGCGATGACTTGAGCCCTGCATCTACGTCGAACCGCGCATAGCGAAGATCACCGCGCCCTAAGCGGTTGTCTGTTCGATCTTCGATGATATATGCGACGACAAAACGCCGTCCGCCCAGACTGGATATGTCAGCGATTTGACGCCTTATGGTTCCCGCCAGCGGCTCGGGATCAACAACCACCTGTTTCCAGCCTGGATGAATCCAGGCTTTTCCGTTTGCTAAAGAAGATTGCCCGGCCGCGAGGCCTACGCCAAGAACAACCAACATGGCCGTGTCCATGACGCACCGCACGGCATTCCTCAGAAAAATTGCCTTTCGCATCTTTACCTCCTGAAGCGGTTTTTGTTGTGCCCGCCGTGCCCTGTAACCGAAGAGCACCCATGATTTACTTCAGTACATAGCGTCAAAGCTAACCGGGTGTCCATCATACAGACACCTCCTGCTCCGGCTTGCCCCCGGTCTCAGCTTCCGTCGTCTGGCCCCTGTCTCCCGTGGCATTGTCCTAGCAGTCCGGTTCCTTTCCGCACTTCGGCTCCTTGAGGTTGACCTCGATACACACGCTCTTGACCCGCACGCGCTTCACATCCGGATCGTAGAGACCCATGCAATCCAGCAGCTTCCCTGCCGCATCGGTGCAGTCACGGCCTGGACAAGGCGGAACGCCAGTCGCTGGCGGCGTCATCGGCACCGGATCCCGGTCGGACTGATGTACCAACACGCCGGGAACGGGCGTGACGGACACGTCCCACACGATACTCACCCCGTAGCTTCCGTCCCCCCGATCCTTGACCTTGCCGCCGACACTGACGCCCGGCAACGGCGAGACCCTGAATCCATCTGTTCTGCCGGGGCCGAGCGGGTTGCCGTAGCGATCGCGCGGCACGATCACGAGCGTGCCGTGGCGTCCATCCGGCTGATCGGTGACGTTGAGCACCGTTACGTCCGAGCGGCCTGTGTCAATGCCCGGCTCGACGTGAATTGACCACAGCGCCTCGCGTGTGGCACGGCACCCCTCGCCATACGTTGCCACCGCTCTGAACTGGTACGTACCCTCGGCGCGAGTCAGGTCTTCGAGCCGATGGTTGTAGACGCCGTCCGGTTCCATGGCTCCGTCGTTGTGTGAGCCGTCGTCGAACAGCGGGACCCGCACTGTCGAAGTGGAGACCGGCAACACCCCGCCCGCTTGGCGCTGAATGGCCTGCAACGTGGTGTGGAACGCATCGACCGCGTCAGCCGAAGTCGTTGGCGGGCGAAGTCCAGTATTGGTCACGAGCTGGCCCAGAGCTACCGTGGGAACCTCAATGGTCAGTTCCACCTCGGCCTTGGGGGTCGTGCCGTTGGGGTAATGGAGGCCAACCAGCGGGTCGATCGGGTCGCCCGTGTACACGCGCCTCGGTCCACCGAGGTGTACGAGCTTCGGCCCGCCGGCACAGACCACCAAAAAGAAGTAGCGCATGTCGCTCGGTGGGGGCGCGACATCGTCCCTGGCCGGCACCCGATCAACTGTGAATTGCCAAGTGCCATCCCGCTCGCCGTTATGTGGCAGTGGAATACGCCAGAACACCCAAGTCCGTCCGCGTATTTCCTTTGTGCATTTCTTGGTGATGAGCTTTCCGCTTGGAGTCCGGATATGCGCCCGCAATGGTGTTGATGGATCGTCCCAGCCCATCACCAGGGTGATGCGCTCCTCACCGCATACCGAGAATTCGTGGGGCTCCGATTCCGCTTGGTCCGCCCGGAGCAAGAATTCGGGATCGACCAGCGCGCCGGTCCCGAAGATGTTACCGAAGCAGAGGCCGAAGAACTTTCGCAGTGTCAGGCCATCGACCGCCCGCGTGAAGTCTCCACCGTGCTCCCGTGCGATTCGGCTCAGCAGCGGCCCATTGATTTCGGCATCGGAACCGAATCCGATGACGCAGAGCTTGGTCGAACCCAAGAGTCCTTCGCGATCTTCGATCATCGGCGCTGTATTTTGCAGGCCGTCGCTCAGCAGGAGGACTGCGCTGTCGTTCGGGGAGCCGGAACCGAAGGCCGATATTGCGACCTCAATCCCGGCACCGATGCTGGTGGTGCCGCCTGTGGAGATCGCACCAATATCCCCCGTCGTGAACGGTGGCGGTCCGACCAGCAAGGGTTTCACGGTGGCAACGGGACCTGGCGGTCTGTCGGGGCTCGCCGTAGAGTTGAAAGTCACCAGCCCAAGGCGGTCGCCCTGCTCTTCGCGGACCAACCGCACAAAGAGTGACGCTGCATCCTGTGCCTCTTCGAGCTTGGTGCGGCCGACTGGCGGCGCCGAGCTGGCCATGCTTCCCGAACGGTCGAAGACCACCATCACGTCGAGCGGAACGGCGGATGCCGGCGGGTTGGACAGCGCAGCCTTGATGGGTGCGATCGGCACGTAGGTCACGCTGCATGCACCAGAGGAGGAGCAGGATCCCCCTCTGCTGAGTGGGCCTGCCACCAGAAGGCAGTTGGTGTCGAACAGCGCAGAGCCGGAGCTTCCACCGGCGTAATCAAAGCCGGAGATGGTTCCTCCGCCATGGACACCGGCCTGCATCTTCTTCACAGCACCATTGGGGTGATGCATCGTAAAGATCGTTTCCCCGCTCATCGGCGCGGCGTCGCGCATCTCAAGCGGGGCTGGAAGCGCACCGGGTGCGGTATCGAGGCGCACTATCACCCAGTCCGTCGCCACCGGCGGGATACTGCCCGTGGGCGGACTGCCTGACACTAAGTCTTTGATGACTTTGAAGAATCGGGTGACGTGCGCCGCGGGCCGGTGACCGTCGCACGCCGTTGCATAGTCGAACGTGACCGAGGCGCTCCGGACGTCTTCCCCACTCGGATCGGTCAGGCAGTGACGCCCTGTGAGGAATAAATCGGCCGCGATCAGTGTCCCCGAACAACTGCTGACGTGGCCGTCATGCACTGAGATGATGATGCCCGTCGCCGCTGCGACCCGATCCTTCACCCCGGTCGGAATGGAGGGCAACGGGCAGGCGGCGTTCCGCCAGGCGAAGTCCGGGTTACACTCCAGCCGCTTTTCGTACTTCGGTTTCTCATAGGGATCGGTGTGCAGAAACGGGTCGGGGTTGGTTTGGCCGACGCAGCCGGGCTTGCTTGGTTTCCCAAAAGCAGTCGGCTCGCCGCTTCCGTACTCGAGCAGTCGGGCGCTACCGCTGCCGCCAGTGATGCGGATGGAGATGGGCCTAGGCGTTACGTAATCCGGCTCAAGTGTGTTAACCGGTCTGGACCAGAAGCTCGAACCGGAACTCGCATTGAACACATCGGCACCGTAGCCCAGATCCACCGTCAGTCTGGCGGCTCCAGTGAGATTCACGTTATCGAAGTGCAGCATTACGAATCGCGGGCCGCCAAGCGGACCAGGGCTGGGAATAAGGTTGAGGCCTGTGGTCTCATTGAATGTGCGACCATCGGGCACGATGCGTCCAAGGTTATGGCTCATAGTTACCTCCTTGCTCTCTGTGGAAAACTAGGGACAGTCGCCGTTACACTTCTCTGTTTTCGGTTTGTTATCTTTCCTCTGTCTTTCTTGTTTATTGGGGACGCTTATGTAGGATGGATTTTAGCCCATGTCGTCCTCTTGGCTATGCGCGCGTCATTTGCCGACAAACGTCTCAACAATATCGCTCTTGCCATCTTGTTGTCTCCAAGACCCGCTCTTCAACCGGGCATGTTACGTCTCTCTCAGCATTTCGCAAACGGGGCGCGTGACTTAGAGCCTTCACTGTCAACTCCCTACGTTAAGGTGTATCCGCTACCGCTAATCCGCCTTTGCTCCTTCCTTCTACGTCCGCTGCTTCCGCGTGCCATCGACGCAAACCGGTCGATTTATGAGGCTGATTCTAATGAGGTTCATTTTTCTGTCAATCGGGGCAACCCCTGATTCTTCTATCGGGGAATTACTGTAACTGTTATGGGGATTTCCCCGATGCCAGCACGCTTTGTTGGGAATTTAGATGGCTGACACGCCACGGCGATGGAGAAAGCGACTATGAAACGCGGCGCGGCGGGGAATCATGAACCAAATCGTGTAAAACAAGCTTGTTCCTTCAACTCTGTTCAGGGCAGGCTCTGAGCAGCGTCGAATGGAGCCAATTGCAAGGCCGCAACCGCCCACCAAGGTTCGGGGCAATTACTCATTGACTGGATGAAGCTGACTTATTACTATTGTACGTGTTAGAATGACAGAGAATGCTCTGCGGAGGTGACTGGTGCCTGGTGGTGCCCCTGGTCTTCAAAACCAGTGTGGGGCTGATAAGGTCCCGGGTGGGTTCGATTCCCATTCGCCTCCGCCATTTATGATGACGAGAAAGACAAAAATCACGATTTTCTGCCTGCTGATTCTATTCGGGGCAGTTCTGCTCAGCTACGGCGGGCTGCTGCATTCTGCGGATGTTTTCCCCCAGCACCAGGACGGTTCGCCGGCAGTAGCCAAATCCGAACCCGCTCTGATTAAAGAAGCATCGGTGGGCGGCTTAAAGCGAGATACGTCGGGTAAGATCAAACAGACGTACACCGGCAAAGCGCCAAAAGCGTGCGCAACGTGAGTTGATTAGGAGACCATGGCGGCCATGGTCAAAAAAACCAAATTAGGCGATCTCGCTTCAAGACTCGTTCCCTGGCGAATATGGATACAGACGGCCTTTCTCCTCGTCTGGCTCGATCCGGCAGGATTCCGCCTGCATACCGTCTGCTCGCCGGTTTTTCATTGCTATGCGTGTCCCCTCTCGACGTTTGCCTGCCCTATCGGCATAATCGCCCAGTTCAGTGCGCTGCATCTTTTCCCCTTTATGGCGGTCGGGCTGTTGATTGCCTTCGGCGCTCTGTTCGGTTCGCTTATATGCGGCTGGGTCTGCCCCTTCGGCTTTCTCCAGGACCTGGTGGCGAAGGTCCCGACACCAAAGTTCGATCCGCCCAGGTTGACCGGCTATTTACGTTATGTCATGCTGATCGGAACAGTCCTGGCCATCCCCTACCTCTTTGGCGAGGAGCACCCGCTCTTTGTCTGCCGCATCTGCCCGGCCGGTGCGCTGGAGGCGGCTGTGCCCAACATGCTCGGACAAGCCTTTGCGGGCGAGCAGATTGCCTGGCCGAACGCCGTGAAGTTGATAATCCTCGTTCTATTTCTGGTCGCGATTTTCTTCGTGAAAAGACCCTGGTGCAGACTGTTGTGCCCACTCGGAGCGATATTCTCATTGTTCAACCGCGTCTCGGCATTCTTCCTGCGAGTTGACGCCGACGAATGCACTCACTGCGAACAATGCCATAAACTGTGCGAGTACGGCATAGAACCGGAAAAGACGCCAAATAATCTGGACTGCGTCCGCTGCCTCGAATGCACCAAATGCAGCCCCGAAGCCCTGACCCTGGGAACAATCTTCGAGCCTGCGGAGCAAAAGCAACATCCCTTGACAAAATGATAGAACTACGGTAATACTTCTAACAGAGCGTGTCCGATTTTCTTTGCTTTGCGCGCTGCACTTACGGGGACTAACAACCTAAGCGAGACGGTTTAAAAAAATGTGGGAGCTGACTCACCCAAGAATAAGGAGATACCATTATTATGGAGCCTGTCAAGATCGATCAAATACTGTGCTGCGACAAGTGCGGCGTCGAACTAAAAGTCGTCAAGGATTGCGACACATCATGCGTATGCAACATCATCTGCTGTGAGCAGCCAATGAGACTCAAAGAAAATCCGGGCGCAGAAGAATCCTGAGCAGCACGCGCCAGCGCCAATCCGGCCCAGGCACCGTCATGCCGAGCGCAGCAGAGACACATGGCTGGGGACAGTCTATAGGACAACAGCATACAAAGAGAGGACTCTTATGAAATTCAACGGCATCAATCATTTGGCAATGGCGACCGGGGATATAGACGCGACGATCCGCTTCTGGCGCGATTTGCTTGGCATGCGCCTGGTAGGGGGGCTGGGCGAGCCGGGATTTCGGCACTATTTCTTCGAGATAAGCGAAACCGACCTGATCGCCTTCTTCGAGTGGCCCGGCGTCGAACCTGTCGAGCACAAGGCACACGGCAAGCCTGTCAAGGGGCCGTTCGTGTTCGACCACGTTTCCTTCGGCGTCGAGACCGTTGAAGAACTTTGGCAATTGAAGGACAAGCTGGACGCTGCGGGTTTCGACTCTTCGGACATGATCGATCACGGATTCATTCATTCGATATACGCCTTCGATCCGAACGGTATCCCCATCGAGTTTAGCTGGACCGTGGATGGCAGAAACATCCACGCTGAGCCGATAATGGGTGACGCCGAACCTACCGCTGTCGCCAAAGAAGGACCCGATCCCCAGCCCGACCGCTGGCCGGCAGTGACGAATCCGACCCCGCCAGCCCATCGACGAGTTTACCCCGGCGCAGGCAGTGAACTCTTTCACGGGAAGAAGGAGCAATAGTGCGGGGCTCCCTTGGGGATGCCTTACGGTATTGCCTCACCTTATTCTCTGCCGGTCGGATGGGCCGGGAGGCGTGTTAATTCCGATGCGAGATCACGCCTTCAAATCGAAGCGCACTTTGACTTCCGAGGCGAACTTTTCTTCGTTGACAGTAAGGCCGAATCCCGGCACGGCCGGGACCGTGGCGTAGCCGTCTTTGATAGTATAGCCCTCGGCGACAATCACCTCCGTCGAAACAGGGTCCTGCTCGGCCCTGTAGAAATTACCGATCGCCCGGCCTACCTGTAACTGCATGTAATAGCCTATCAGCGAGCCCCAGTTGTGCGGAGCTACCAGGATGTTCTTCTCCTTGCACAGGCCTGCCACAGTCATAATCCCGTCAACGCCAAACTGCCGCATATCCGCCTGGCAGACATCGACCGCCCGTGCGTTGATGAACGGCTCATAGAACTCCACTTCCCTGCCGCTCTCGCCGTCGGCGACTAATGTTTTCCAGCCGTGCCTCTTGATAAAGTCTTTGAACTCAAGGCACTGCTCCACCGTCTCGGGGAACATTTCCTCCATGAAGGCAAAGTTGTAATCGGGCATATCCAGCAGCAATTGCTTTGCCTTCTCAAGCGTGTAGCCGTTATTGGAATCGACGCCTATGATGACTTTCGGCCCGGCGTGCCGGCGTATCACCTCAAGCACTTCCTTGTCGCGTGCGTACCCGGCGTCCCACGGCATCCACTTATGACCCCGCCCGATCTTGACCTTAAACGCACGATGGCCCAGCTTCATCCCCATATCGATTTCCTGCCGGAACCGGTCCTGCCAATTGTCTTCATATTTCGGCAGCAGGTCCGCAAAGTAGATCGATCCGTCATAGACAGGCACATTTTTGCTGCCTTTAGCTCCGAGCAGCTCATACACCGGCTTGCCGATGACCTTTCCCGCCAGGTCCCACAGCGCCATCGTCCCGGCGCCGAGCGCTCCTGTCATTGTGTTGTTTTCGATGTCGTAAAGCTCTTTGAGGTTCTTACCCAATATCCGCCCGGCCGTTCTTTCATTCACCCGGCAATGCCCGATGCCGTCGAGGCCAGCGTTGGTATAGACCCGTATCATCTGGTCTCTGGCGTGCGAACCGTGCACATCCTTGACGGCGTTCTTTCCCGCAACCTTATTGCGCTGGCAGTTAAGATCGAATCCGACCACCCGTGTAATCTCGATCTCCGGCAGAAGCTCCCGCGCAGAACCCACACAGGACGAAAATGGAGCCAACAAACACACACTCCCCGACAACTTCAAGAATTCACGCCTTCTCATTATCAAAACTCCTGTTAGAATTGTAGTAGTCACGGTAGGGTGGGGCTTGCCCCACCATTTGTGCTATGCCTTGTTCGTCAGCTTTACGTTGTCGAGGTAGAAGACTGTTTTCTTTGTGGCGTTGCTGACGAAGCCCGCCCAAGTTAGTTGGTCGATACCGGCGGCGGATCGGGCGCAACTTCCAACTCCGGGAATCTTGCGCCGGCGGCCTTTCTGCGCCAGGCGGAGTCGCCGTAAACTCCCGCTTTGCTGTAATCGAAGGGCTTGAAGCCGAGTTTCAGCGCCGGTGAGTTCGGGTCTAAACGAAAGTCATATTTTTCCGAGTCGGCGAATAGCGGGTCGGCAACGATTGAGTTTTTGTCGCGACCTTTTTGCCGCCATTCTTCGAGAGACAATCCCGCCGGCTTGACCTGTGCGCCGGCGTTCCAATAGCAGTTCTTGTCCATCTTGATGTTGATTTCCTTCCAGCGGCCGAACAGCAGCGGGCCGGTGTTCCAATATACAATGTTGTTTTCGAAGGTGAACGACAGGTGGTCCTCGACGCGAGTGGCCTGTATCTGGTGTAGTTTGCTGAAGGCTAAGATGTTGTTGCGGACGATGTTTTCTTTGCCGTAATGCTGGTGGAAGCCGCCGGTCCTGGTGTTATAGACGAGGTTGTTCTCCATGACGATTCCGGTGCTGCCCTCGTCGGTGTAAAGCCCCCAGCCGCCGTAGGAGTAGGAATATATGTCGTGAAAGACGTTGTTGCGGACCACCGTGCCCTGCGAGGGGCCGAGCGTGTAGATGCCCCCCATGTCGCTGAGCACGCCCCAGCCGATATGGTGCACGTGATTGAAGCTGATGTCGTTACGTTTGGCTAAGCTGTCGGAATAGCCCCACCTCCAGCCCACCGACAGGCCGGTATAGAACAGATCGGCGATGTCGTTGTGCGTAACGTTGTTGTCGCCGCTCTGGCCGATCCAGACGCCCACTGCGGAAGTATAAATGCGGCCGCCCGAGCGGATTATATTATTGTCAACGGTGATATGACTCGTGCGCGAAGCCTCGTCGGGGCGGATCCTGCCCTCGCCGATTCGCACGCCTCCTGCGCCGAGATCGTGCAGGCAGCTTCGTTCGAGCCGGCAGTCCTTGCAGCCCTGGCGGAACCATACGGCATAAGTTGCGCTGTGCCCCACTTCGCAATCGGCGATGACTATGTTGCGCGCCCCGTCGGCCATGATCGCCGCCTCAGTGACATAGGCCGCCTGATACGGCGCATAGCCCGTTTTGGGCAGCAGCTCATGGTTGTGCTCGAACACAAGTCCCTTGAGCTTGATGTGCTCGACGAATCGTTCCTTCTCAGGCTCGCCCTTGAAGATAACCAGCTTCTTGAGCACGGGAGCCACGACTCGCGCCTTGGACATATCCTCACCCGGAAGCGGCATGTAGCTCAGTGTGCCGTCCCGCGCCAGGAACCACTCGCCGGGCGTATCGAGAGCGGCCCGGAAGTTCTTCAACTGAAAGCGTGTGTTGACCGGCCAGCCGGAGTAGCCCTTGAGCTTCTCGCCTATAGTGACGATTGTGCTCTTACCGGCATCAACCTCTGTCAGGAACCGCCTGCTGATACACCATTTATGATATGCAACAAGTGTCACGTCTTTTATTTCGTCCCGGCTCAATCCTTTCAGCGGTTCCAGGGAGTCTGGGCGTACGGACGTCGTGCGGCGGAATTTATCCTTCCGGACCTCGACCGGCACTTCTACTGTCTTGCCCATATAATGGTAGAACTTGTTCGGCGTTCGCGCCCGCACCGCCCGGCGACCGTTGACAAACAACTGCTCGAAATACCATTTGCCGCCGGCGACGTCGGGGATCTGAGTTTGCCAAATGCCGTTTTGGGCGTGTTTGAAACCGGTGATAATCCGTCCGCCCGTAAAGACCGGCCTGGCGCCGGCGGCGGCTTCGTAGCTGAGCGGAAACCGGTCGGTGCCGCTATCTTGGGGCTCAAGAATAAACGGCTCGCTCAACGTGTACCGTCCATCGGCGATGACTACACGGATCGGTTCCGTTATCCTGGCGATCAACGTCAACCGTCGTGTGCGGTCGCGCGCACCGCTCAGCGTTGCAAGCGGTCCGTCGGTTCGTTCGCTGTTGGGCTGCTCAAGCCGGCCGGACCATTGGTCGTTGCCGTCCGGCGAAACGTGCAGACTCACGGCTTGGGCGCACTGTACCCAAGCTAAGAAAAATACCGCGCTACAGAAGAACTGGGATTTGAATTTAGCCGAGCATTCTCTCATCTCACTTTACCTCACTTTCACCAAAACTTTGCGGGCCAGGAAACGATACTCAGGCAGTATAACCAAAACACAGATAGTAAAAAAGCAAAAAACTCAGACATCCGCCGTCCGGTGTTTTATCCCATAGTGCTGCTAATTTTGCTTTTTGTTTGCTTGAAAACCCCATTGGAGTAACATAGGGTATCTCTTGAGATGCGAAACATTCGAGAAAGGAGAATTATTATGAGAGCGTGGTATTTTGTAATAGGTTTGGTCTTGATCTGCGGTCTGGGATGTGCATCGCTCGATGATTTGTTCGAGAATGAGAAAGAGATTCCTCTGTCTGAGGTGCCCGCGGCGGCGGTGAAAGCCGCACAGGGCGCGGTCGAAGGCGTTACCCTGACCGAAGCCGAGGTCGAAGAGGAAGACGGCGAGACGGTGTACATCTTAGATGGTACGGCAGACGGCAAAGAGTATGAAATCGAAGTCACCGCCGAAGGCAAAGTCCTTGAAGTGGAAGAAGAGACCGAGGACGACGAAGAATACGACGATAAAGACGACGACGATTAAACCGACCGGTCCGGATGTCACATTTGCGTAGGGTGGGGTTCCCCTGGGGATGCCTTACGGTATTGCCCCACCGTGAAGAACTATTAACGAAGGAGGCTCCAATGAAATGCAGCGTGGTTATTGTAGGTATGCTGGCCCTCAGTAGTGTGGGCGCAGTCACACGAAGCTGGAATTTTGACAACGTTGGCGAAGGGACACTTCCGGCAGGCTGGAAGATCGAAGCTACCGGCCAGGAAAAAGCAACGGCCAAATGGGAAGTTGTCGAGAACGCACGGGCGCCGCTGGGTCCGGGCGTGCTGAGACTGACCGCAACGAACCATTCCCAACGGGGCGTGTTCAATATCTGCTGGACCGGCGAAGTATCGTTCTTTGAAGGCGAAATTGCCGTCTTTCTCAAGGGCAATTCCGGCAGGATCGACCAGGGAGGCGGGCCTATCTGGCGTGTCCGGGACCGTAACAACTACTACATCGCCCGCTACAATCCGCTCGAAGAGAACGTTAGCATTTATTACGTCAAGGACGGCAAACGTGTCATGCTCGGCTATACGGGCAGAATCGAGCTTGAGGACAGATGGCACGTGTTGAAGATAAGCCACCGGGGCAGCAGAATAAGAGCATATATCGACGGCGAAATGAAGCTGATGGTCAACTCGGGCGAGCACATAAAGCAAAAAGGCGGTGTGGGCCTGTGGACGAAAGCCGACGCGGCGACGTCTTTTGACAATTTCACAGTCGTGCCGGATTGAGATGGGCCGGTGAGTTTTCCGGCGCGAACACAACGGCATCGTTGTCAGTTGGATGTATGGACTAACGGGGTTGACGTAACACGTAAAAGTCAATAGAATTGCACACTCCTGTATCGAGCATCGAGACGCGTAGAGTGGGGCTCCCTTGTGGATGCCTTACAGTATTGCCCCACCTCAAGGAATGTCAAAGGATTTGCTTGGTGGGCCAAGGCCCGCCGTACCAATTTTCGAGTATCGAGGTTTTTGCATGGCATTGATTAATGAGAATTTTTTGAAGTTGCAGGCGGGGTATTTGTTCCCGGAGATCGGGCGAAGAAGAAGGGCGTTTCAGAAGGCCAACCCGGATGCCCAAATCATCAGCATGGGGATCGGCGACGTGACCCAGCCGCTGGCGCCGGCTGTTGTCGAGGCAATGAAGAAAGCCGTTGAGCAGATGGGCCTCAATGAAACGTTCAAGGGCTACGACGACGGCGGCGTGGGATATGAGTTCCTCAGAGAGGCGATCCGCGACAACGACTACAAAGCCCGCGGCGTCGATATCGACATCGACGAGATATTCGTCAGCGACGGGGCAAAGTGCGACACAGGCAATCTGCAGGAAGTATTCGGGCTGGATAATGTCGTCGCCGTCTCCGATCCGGTCTATCCGGTGTACGTGGACACCAATGTTATGGCAGGCAGGACCGGAGGAGCGGCAGGGCAGGGCAGGTACGAAGGGATTGTCTATATGCCCTGCACCGAGGACAATGATTTCGTGCCGGAACCGCCCGCCGAAAAAGCCGATTTGATCTATCTCTGCTTTCCGAACAATCCGACAGGGGCCGTGGCGACGAAAGATCAACTTGCCAAGTGGGTCGATTACGCCCGGCAGAATAAAGCTGTTATTCTTTTCGACGCTGCTTACGAGGCGTTCATCTCCGGTCCGGAAATTCCGCATTCAATATATGAAGTTGAAGGGGCGAAGGAGGTCGCTATCGAGTTTCGCAGCTTATCAAAGACCGCCGGCTTTACCGGTGTCAGATGCGCGTTTACGGTTGTGCCGAAGCAGTTAAAGGCTGAGACAAAGGACGGCAGGGCGGTCGAAGTCGCCCCGATTTGGAAGAGACGACACTGCACGAAGTTTAACGGCGTCTCATACATAACCCAGGCCGGGGCGGCGGCGATTTACACCGACCGGGGCAAGAAGCAGATCAAGGAGACCATCGCCGGTTACATGGCTAACGCAACGCTCATCCGCGAGACGCTCGACAAAGCCGGCTACACCGTCTATGGCGGCGTCAACGCGCCATATATATGGCTCAAAACTCCCGACGGTATCGGCTCATGGGAATTCTTCGATCTGCTGCTCAACAAAGCACACATCGTCGGCACCCCCGGCGCAGGCTTCGGCTCGGCGGGGGAGGGGTACTTCAGACTGACGGCATTCGGCCGGCCTGAAAACGTCAGAGAGGCCCTCCAACGCATCAAAGAGATGTCCTGATGGCGGCAAAAACAGCATACATCGGTCTGGGCAGCAACCTGGGTGATCGAAAGGCCAACATCGATGGTGCGCTCAAGATGCTCGCTGACGCCGAGCAGATTACGTTTGTTCGCGTAAGTGACATTGTTGAGACCGCTCCGCTGGGGCAGAGTAATCAGCCTGACTATCTCAATGCGATTGCCGAGCTAAGGACAGAGTTGAATCCGGAAGATTTATTCAAGAAGCTTCAGGATATTGAAACATTGCTCGGCAGGGTGCGGCAGGGAAAATGGTCGCCGAGGACGATCGACCTGGACCTTTTACTGTTCGGCAACGATGTTGTCAACGATCCTGATTTGATCGTCCCGCACCCGCAGATGCACCTGCGGTCGTTTGTGCTCAAGGGCCTCAGGCAGCTTGACGGCGATTTGATCCATCCGGTCATGAAAGAATCGGTCGATGAATTGGCCGGGCGGTTGAACGGTCTGGATTTCACACTTAATTCTGAGTTGCCGCAGCTCGTTAGCATAGCGGGCAATATCGGCGTCGGCAAAACTACTCTGGCGGGAAAATTAGCCAAACGGTTCGGATGCAAGGTACTGCTCGAACCTTACGATACGAATCCTTTTCTGCCGGAGGTTTACGCCGGTAAGAAGGAGCTGGCGCTGGATTCCCAGTTATATTTTCTCACCAGCAGGGTCGAACAGTTGGGTCCGGGCGTGCTGGCGGAAGGACAAATCTACATCAGCGACTATGTCTTTGACAAGGAATTGGTCTATGCCAGACGCCTGCTCGATGAGCAGCAGTTCGCTTTGTACGAAGATATTTACCGTCCGCTGGCTGCGAAAGTCTCTGCGCCTGTACTGGTTATATATATGTGCGATTCACCGCAAGATTGCCTTGATCGGATTCACAGCCGGAACCGTCCTTACGAGCAGCAAATAAGGCTGCAATTCTTAGAGACGCTGAGCAGCGATTATGAACGGTTATTCGGTGGTTGGAAGGCGTGCCCCGTTATCCGCGTGCCAAAGGCCGAAGACGTCGATGTCGAGCATCTGACAGACCAAATAAAATGTTACACTTCCGGTCATTTCATCGTTGCGAGCGGCGCCAGGCAATCTAAAATGTAGAGAGTGAGATTGCCACGGCCTGCTTCGCAGGCCTCGCAATGACAAATCCGGTGGAGATTCGCAAGTGGAAGTTTCAGAAACAATCGAGTCGGTCAGAAACATGGTGAGAGCCGCCGGAAGGCAGGGCAGGAAAATCGGTCTTGTGCCGACGATGGGCGCGCTGCACGTGGGGCATATTTCACTGATTGAAGCGGCGGTAAAAGATTGCGATTTTGTTGTTGTCAGTATCTTTGTCAACCCCACGCAGTTCGGTCCGGATGAAGATCTCGATAATTATCCCCGGCCTTTCGAGGCCGACCTGGAGATTTGCAGAAAGGCCGGCGTTGACGTAGTTTTCGCTCCAGCGCCCCAACAGATGTATCCGGCGGAGAATCTCTCCTGGGTGACCGTGGAAAAATTGACCGAGCCGCTGTGTGGCCGGGGGCGGCCGGTACACTTTCGCGGCGTGACCACTGTTTGTACCAAGCTCTTCAATATTGTTGCCCCCGACGTTGCGTATTTCGGCCAGAAAGACGCCCAGCAGGCCATTGTTGTCAGACGAATGGTCGCAGATTTGAACATGTCTTTGGAAATTGTCGTCTGCCCCACGGTTCGCGAGTCGAACGGCTTGGCGGTCAGCAGCAGGAACCAATACTTGAGCGAGCAGCAGAAGCAGGATGCAACAAATATCTACAAATCTCTTCAAACGTGCCGCCGGATGATTGATGCCGGCGTTTCAGAGAGCCGGCAGATCATTGCCGAGATGCGAAAGATGCTCCAACAGGTCCCGTCAATAGAGATAGAATATGTAAGCATCGTCGATGCCGAAACGCTTGAAAGTGTCGATAAGATTGCCGGCACGGTTCTGGTTGCGGTGGCCGTCAAAATCGGCTCGGCCAGGCTCATCGACAACATTCTCGTGGACGCAGGCACATAGCAGTGTATAATGAGTTCTTATTGCCACAGAAAAAAAGGAAACTCATTATGAGACAGTTCAAGATCATTGTAGAGAAACATCCGGACGGTTACGTTGCATATCCGCTGGGACTCAAGGGTGTTGTAGTTGGGCAGGGGGATACATACGAAGCAGCTCTGTCTGATGTGAAGTCGGCGATTCGTTTTCATGTTGAAACCTTCGGCAAGATGGCTGAACAGCGCTGAGCAAGTGTTGAATCGAACCAAAAACTATGTTTGTAAAGATATTGAAAAGTAAGTTACATCATGCAAGGGTCACTGAGACGAGGCTGCACTATCCGGGCAGTATCGAGATAGATTCGGCGCTTATGGAAGCGGCCGGGATTTTACCTTACGAGTCCGTTCTGGTTGCTGATTTGAACAACGGCAGCCGGCTGGAGACCTACGCTGTCCCGGCAGAAGCCGGCTCCGGCAAGATCGTAATACTCGGCGCGGCGGCCCAGTTGATCCAGCCAAAGGATATTGTTATCATTATGAGCTTCGGCTTTCTAACGCCTGAAGAAGCCGGACAGTTCATGCCGAAAGTCGTCGTACTCGACGAAAACAACGAAATCACCGGGTAGCTCGGCCGGGGATCGCTCAGGGAAATTGACTGACGCCGGCCTAAACGAAAAACCAACGATCGACAATCGGCAATCGAAAATGACTTATGTATCCTGAACTCTTTGAGGTACCCTTTGTCCATTTGACCGTAAAGAGCTACGGCCTGATGATGGTCATAGGCTTTCTCGCAGCCGTCTGGCTCATAAAGCGGCTCAGCCGAAGTTTCGCGCCCGATCCTCAGTTCATCACGAATACGGCGCTGTATTCTCTGATTGCCGGAGTGATCGGGGCACGCCTGTTCTTCATAATCCACCACTTTGAAGGATTTAAGGGGCATCCAGGTGATATCTTCGCAATCTGGGAGGGCGGCCTGGAGTTCTTGGGCGGCGTCATTTTGGCTATCGCGGTCATCTTGGCATACTTGCTGTATCGCAAGCTGCCCATACGACGCTGCCTTGACGTTTTTGCCGTTGGTCTGATGCTCGGACTCGCGTTCGGCAGGATCGGCTGCTTTCTCAATGCCGACTGCTTTGGCAAACCAACAGACCTGCCCTGGGGTGTCCGCTTTCCATACGGCTCGTTCGTTTACATCAGTCAAATTAACGCCGATCTGGAAAGGAACCGGCCAGAACCGCATCTGGCATTGCCGCAAAAGGATTATCTGGTATATACCGACGAAAACGGAAGGTGGTACCCAAAGGCTTATGAAGAATTGACCGGGAAACAGAAGATCGAGGTCACCGAAGGCAAATATCGATGCCTGCCGGGTCATCCGACGCAATTGTATTCTTCTGTTTGTGCCGCGTTGCTGTGTCTTGTGCTCTACCTGTTTTGGCGAAGGTCGCAGAAATCGCCCGGCAGAATCTTCACTCAACCCGGCTCGACGTTCGCCCTGGCGCTCATGCTCTACGGCACAGTTCGATTCCTCATTGAATACCTGCGTGACGACAATCCCTTCGAGCACGGTTCCTGGATAATGTACGCAATCTACAACTTCTACAAAGGAGGCACTGTCGCTCAGAACCTGTCCATTTACCTGGTGGTTCTCGGCCTGATTTTTATGGCGGTGTTCCAGGGAATGAAACCTAAACCCGTTGACATTTAGCTCGGCGCTTTGCCCGATTATTACCCACTCAGATTTCCGGTTGAACATTTGGTCAAATTGACGATACTATATTGCGAGCAGGTGACGCTGTTTGGCACAAGTGACCAGAGCCTTTATTTGGTGAGATAAATGTATCCTGAACTCTTCGAGTTGCCTTTTGTCCATCTGACTATAAAAAGCTACGGCCTGATGATGGTCATCGGCTTTCTCGCGGCCGTCTCGCTGATAAGGCGCCTGAGCCGGAACATCACGCCGGATCCGCAGCTCATCACCAACGCCGCCCTGTACTCTTTGATAGGCGGAGTGGTTGGCGCCCGTTTGTTCTTCGTAATTCACTATTTTGACAATTTCCGGTCTCGTCCGCTTGAGGTTTTGTATATCTGGGAGGGTGGCCTGGAGCTTCTTGGCGGCGTAGTCTTGGCTGTCGCAGTCATCCTGTTTTACCTGATCTATCATAAACTGCCGATCCGCCGGTATCTCGACATCCTCGCCATCGGCCTGATGCTGGCGCTTGTTTTCGGCAGGATAGGCTGCTTCCTGAACGGATGCTGCTACGGCAAACCGACCGATCTGCCCTGGGGCGTTCATTTTCCATATCACTCGTTCGCCTACCTGAGCCAGACTGACGCCGATCCGGAGAGGAATCGAGTCGAGCCGCAGTTGAAATTACCGGAGGAATTTTTCGGTTATATCGGCCAGGACGGCAGGCGCTACGCAGGACTAAAGCCGTACGATCAGTTGACCGAAAGACAAAAAATCAAGGTCACCGAGGGCGAATACCGGTGCCTGCCGGTTCATCCGACGCAATTGTATGCGTCCGCAGGTGCAGTTTTTTGGTGCCTGATGCTCTACCTTTTCTGGCGGAGGGCCCAAAAAGCCGAATCGATGAAAGGTCCAGGCAAGCTCTTTACCAGGCCCGGCTGCACATTCCCTCTGATGTTCATCCTTTACGGCGTCTCCAGACTCGTTCTGGAGTTCCTGCGCGACGACAATCCCTTCGAATACGCCGGCCTGACGATATCACAGCTCATCGGCATAGGAATGATAGCGCTGGGCGTGGCTGCATTAACGATATTTCAGCTCGCCAAAGGTAAACCGCACGGTAATTAGTATCTGTTGCGGAAAACAAAAACCGACGATGTCACCCCTGCGAAAGCAGGGGTCCAGGGCGAAAAAGCTGGATTCCCGCTTCCGCGGGAATGACAAATACTGTTTCTTCCACAACAGGAACGAATGGCGGTCCGTTAAGCGAGAAAATCCTTGAAATTAGCTTAGAAATCAGGCCCGAAACCCCTTAACGGAGCAGCATTCACAACAGGAACTAATTAGCCTTAGGCCCCGGCGTTTCACCTGTGTTTTGTCTGATACTGAGATTTTCCAAAAGAACATTTCCAAAAATTGCCGATAGTATATATAATAAGCGAAGCAGGATGAGGTACGGCCCAATCCTCTGCTTGAACACGGGTGAACAAGAGCACAATTATGGGACTCTACGACAGGGATTACACTCAGGAAGGTTTTCAGTCGCAATACCGCCATGCGCCCCAGATGCGGTTCCGTTTACCGAAGCTAACGCCGGTGGTCAAGTGGCTTCTGATAATCAATATCAGCGTTTTTGTGACCACGGAGTTGATACGGCCCCTCGGAGCTTTTGTTTACGGATGGTTTCAGCTTGATGCCACAACTGTGGGCAGAGCCGCACAGCTCTGGCGATTGATAACATACCAGTTTCTGCATGAGCCAGGTTCTTTTTTTCATATTCTTATGAATATGATTGGCCTGTTCTTCTTAGGCCCGACGCTGGAGCGCCACTGGGGTAGCAGAAGATTCCTGCCCTTCTATCTCGGCTGCGGCATTGTTGGGGCCTTGTTCTATCTGCTGCTTGTCGCCGTAAGATTCCTGCCCCCGATTCCCATGATTGGCGCCTCGGGCGCGATACTCGGCATGTTAGCCGCCTGTGCAATACTCTTTCCTCAGTTTGTTGTTATCTTCTTCATTTTCCCTGTGCCGATAAGAGTAGCGGCCGTTGTTCTGACCGCCGCGTACTTTTTGATTGTCATTACCAGGGGAGACAACGCTGGCGGGAATGCCTGTCATCTGGCCGGTATGGCCGCGGGGGCCGCTTACGTGTTTTCGGAGTCCTGGCGCGGCAGGTTCACGGCTAAGATTAAAGCCGGTCGCTGGGAAAAGCAAAGGGCGGCGCATCGCGACCTCGAGACCGAACTGGACCGAATCCTGAAAAAAGTGCACGATTCCGGTATCCAGAGCCTGACATCCAAAGAGAAAAGGACGCTCAAAGAAGCCACCAGAGCAGAGCAAACGCGAGGCAGATTCTAAGGGCAGCCCGCAATCGCAAAGAAAAGACCCCCGGCAGTCAGTCCGAGGGTCCTTTTGTCTGCTTTACGTTCTCAGAATTCTACTGGTCTGAGGCAGGTTTGATTTGTGCCGACCTGGGGGCGCCGGCCTCGTAGATATCCGCTGGGCCGGTTTCAGGGTACTTGAATTCAACGTGGTTTGTCTGCTGAATATCGCCGTATGCTCCTTTAACGTCAGTGGCCGTGAGAGGAAGTTTCTTTTCCACATCAATGTACATTGTCATCGTTTCTGTCCGTGTCAGCTTGGGTTCTCCTTTTATACGGCGAGCCGTCCATATCTCGATTTTCCTGTCCTGGTACGTTCCGTGTTCTCTGGTCACTTTGTATTTGCCTTCCGCTCCCCATGAATTAAGCGATTCGGTGAGTCTTTCATAGATGTTGCTCATACCGCCGGCAAATTGTTTTCCTTCTTCAATATCAGACTCGTAGATATCATCGCTGCCCGGATTCCAGATCAGCATCTTGCCGGCGTTGAAATCATAATAGATGATCTTGCCCTTATCAACAACCCCGATTTGGACTTTTGAGGTGAATGAATACCAAGCCGTTAATTTCATATCTTCGGACCTGCAGTTCATTTGTACCCAGTCGATTTCCTTCATGGCTTGTCTGACCTGGGCCATTGTAATCGACGTTCCGGAACCTGTCAGGGCGTACATTCCCAGTCCTATCGCGACGATGACTGTCGCGGCTGTTGCAAGTTTTGTCCAATTACTTTTCATGATAATTCTCCTTATCGCCCCGCCCGTGCGAACAGAAGCGGGGTGTTGTTCGTTTGGTTTTGTCGTTGCGGCTTCGACGGCGGCGATTATCCGTTCGTCGGTAGTCGCACTGGTCGTTACTTTTGCGTTGCGTATCAAATCTTCAATTCTCTCTGTCGGCATCATATCGCCTCCTTTTTTGACAGAAGCTGCCGCAGTTTTTCCATGCCGTATCGGTACCGGCTTTGCGCTGTGTTGAGCGAAATGTCCAGCATCGCAGCGATCTGATGAAACTTCATATCGCCCTGCAAACGCAGGACAACGATTTCCCGCTGCTCAAGCGGCAATTTCTCCAGTGCCCGAGTAACCATCTGTATCTGGTCGTTCCGGACCAAAACATTTACCGGGTCGCTCGCATCGTGGCGTGGCGTTGACACTCGGCTTCGCATATTAACTTGACAATTTGACTGAGCATATCTTCTGCGCAGATGACGACGGGCCCGATTTACCACACAACTGAGCAGATAACCTTTTAGATTGCTGCGGATCTTGCATCCGTCTGATGCCAGAGAGACAAATATCTCTTGCAGACAATCCTCGGCCGTGTCAATGTCGCCTACGAGCGAGCAGGCGACTGTGAGCAGATCGTCCTTGTACTCGAGATAGACCTGCCGCCACACAGCGTTTTCGCCTCGCTGCAAAGCCTTCAAAAGTTGTCGATCTTCCGACATAAGTGCACTTGTCCAAAGCTTCAGGTTACCAGCCTTTTCAACGCTCAGTCACCCATAAGGCGCATGACGGGTCGATTTTAGTCTAAGAATTTCAAAATCCGCAATGTGAAAGTCCCCGAAGAGCCGCAAGTCGCCGTTTTTTGGCGTTGTGGCCTCATTTTGAAAATGACCGATGATGATGTCGCCGGTCCGAACCGTTGACTTTCGAGGACTTGGAAGATACTTTTGGTGAATGAAATATGGTCAGCGTGTGCGCAGCACATCTTGCTTTGCAGGAGAATGTCCAAATGAAGCGATTGAAAATCATGGCTGAGTTTTCCCTGTTATCGGTTAAGCAGCTTTCTTTGTTACTGAAGGTTACAATCGTCGCTTCTATATGTTGTACCTGTGCCGTTATTCTCATGGGTGCAAACGTTGCCCCGATTTATTATTTGGGCCTTCTGCTTTTACTCCCGTTAATGTTCATTAGTATCAGAATCTACCAGAAGAATACTCTTCAAAAGCTGCTCTGTCAGCTAAGAGAAGATTGGGGAAAGGAGAAGGAGAAAGATCGAGACTTTTCAGAGATAGAAAGCTTCTACAGATATTCGACTCGTTCACATGACGACAAGGACTTTTCGATTGACGACCAAACCTGGTCCGATCTAAACATGAATGACCTTTATTCCCAGATTGAAAGAAGTATGGCAAATCCGGGAGAATGCGTCCTTTATAAGATTCTTAGAACACCATTGTTATCCGATGAAATATTGAAGAAAAGGAACGAAATCATACGGCTCTTTCAGACTAACAGGGAAATTCGAGAGCAGATCCAAATTGGGCTTTCCCGCATGGGAAAACAAAAGGGAAACGGAATCACAGCCCTCGTTTGTGAAGAATTACCTCTTTCGAGTCCTATTAAGTTTTTGTTTTCGTTCCTGGCTCTGCTTGCGCTTATCTCGATTATTACCGTTCCACTCTTCTGGGGCTCAGCCGGATTTATTGTACTCGTCCTTCCTCTTTACATTGTCAACTTGCTGACAACATGCAAGGTTAGAAGGCAGTTGCTTTTTCAATTAGCTGCCATTCGCTGTCTGGGCGCAATGATTCGTTTAGGGCAAGAAATCGCGGCTGTCGGATGCCCGGAATTAGCAGACTGCTGTGCAACATTGAGAAAAGCAACGTCGGCAACAAGGAAGATTGCGAGAAAGACTTTCCTACTGTTTCCAGAGAATTCTGTTAGTTCTGATCTCGCGACGCTGGTATATGCTCATATAGACATTTATTTTCTAAGAGAGGTCAGGATTTTCTATGCCGTTCTGGATGAGATTCGCGCACATCACGAGGAGCTTAGGTCGATCTACCGCTTGATTGGAGAATTAGACGCTTTGCAGTCGGTAGCTTCCTACCGCGAAGGTTTGCCGGGATATGCTGAGCCTGGCTTTTCGGATAAGGGATTATTGCTCGAGATTAAAGATGCAGAACATCCCCTATTGCCGGATCCAGTCCCCAATTCGATTACTATTCAGGGAAAAGGGATAACCATAACCGGCTCAAACATGGCCGGCAAGACAACATTCTTGAGGACCTTGGGTGTGAATGCCATTTTGGCCCAGACAATATATACATGCCTTGCCACTTCCTATGCGGGGAATTATTTCAGAATATTGTCATTAATCAGCGAAACAGACAGCCTTATCGAAGGGAAAAGTTACTACCTTGTCCAGGCAGAGCAATTGTTGAGGATGGTAAGGTCTTCTGAAAAAGATGTGCTGACCTTATGCTTCATAGATGAACCATTGGCCGGAACCAACTCGTCGGAGCGCATCGTCGCGTCATTTGAAATTCTTCGTTATTTGGTCAATCACAGGGCCTTGGTTGTCGTTGCAACCCACGATTTGGAGCTTGCCAGAAGGCTTGAATTCGGCTTCAAGAGTTACCACTTTACAGACAGGGTTGACCGGGAGGGCTTGAGCTTCGATTTCAAACTCAAGGACGGCATTACTTCAAGTAGTAATGCGATCAGATTGTTGGAATATCTGGGTTATCCTGAGAGTATTACCAAACGAGCGATGAAATTGGAATTGTAATTGCAGGATTCAAAAGCCCAAACCACCGACTTTCGGGGATATAGAATATACGCTGGGTGAATTACATCTGTTTATGGTGTGCATAGCGCGCTCTACCCTCTATATTTTGACCTTGATTGTCCGCACGCAAAGCATACGGCATAAAACGTTCCCGATCTGCATATTCTTTCTCAATAGGCGGGGGTGGCCATGTCGCATTTTAAGACAGACATTAGCAGGAGAAAGAACACAATAATCGCTGCTATCCATATCGCGTGCAGATATTCGGTTTTGAGCACTTTTTTACCGCTCATCGTTCAAACCTCCATATCTATCTACAATTGTAGCAAGTATCGAACAAAGAAGTAACAAAAAAACCAATTGCATCGGTCATCATAAATCTTGAATTTGGGAGATTGCCCCGGTACACTGTCGGACATGAGGCTCGGTGATGTGTCTTAGCCAGGGCGAATGTGAATCCTAAGTGAATAAGGAGTCTGAAGATGTGCAAGCTGTTTCGTTTACTCGCTGTGTTAATGCTGATCGCCTGCCCGTCGGTAATCTATGCCGACTCCGGCGAAAGTACACGAATTGTAGAGGCCAGGCAACATGCCTTCAAGGGCAAGGGCGGCTATCCCTACCGAGCAAAGAGCGATTACGTTCTCAAAGAGCTGGACCTCAAGGCAGGCGATGTTGTCGTGGACATAGGAGCCGGGGATGGCTGGTGGTCCGAGCGGATGGCAAAATGCGTGGGCGCCGACGGTGTTATTCACGCATCCGAGGTCGAGCAGAAGAAAGTCGATAAAATGAAGGAGAAGTTCGCCGACTCACCGCAGGTCAAGCCCTATCTTTCGCCGTTCGACGGCACGGCTCTGCCTGAGAACTCCTGCGACCTGGCCTTCCTCTCGAAAACGTATCACCACTTGAACAAGGACAGCCACGTCGATTACCTGCGCCATCTGCACAAGGTCATCAAGCCTACGGGCAGGCTTTGCGTAATCGAGAGGCATTCCGGGATCCGCGGCAGCCGCGCCAAGGAACACGGCTGGTCGCCCGGGCTGCTGATTCAGCAAGCCGAGGAGGCCGGGTGGATTTGCGTGCGCTGCGAGCTGGTCACAGGCACCTATCACTTTATGGCGATTTTCGTCCAGCAGGAGCTGTTCCCGCCGGAACCTCCGCGGAAGAGATCGGGAAACCAAAACAATCAGAATTGAACATTTGTTCACCCGGAGGCATTTTGGACAAATCGAGATATTTGGCAATCGTTCTTGTGACCATTCTGTTAATCGTTCCGTTCGGCTGCAAGAACACGTCCGGCACCGCCGAGCATGACGGCGGCGGCGAAGGAGAAGAGGCCGGCACCCGTTTTGCAGTTGATGAGACCTGCGACGCGGTTCGCAAGGGCGTGCGGCTGATCCTGGTATATGATAGCGCATCGGCGGCATTTGCTGGAACCGTTGAGAACATCAGTGACCAGACCGTACCCGCCGTGCGGGTCGAAGTGCACCTCTCCAATGGCATGGAATTGGGACCAACCCCGCGCAACGACCTCAAGCCCGGCACAAAGGTTGCCGTCAAACTCTCGGCTCAGGGGCAAACCTTTGAGTGGTGGACGGCCCACGCAGAGGCCGGTGCGGGCGAACACGGACACGAACACGACGGCGAGCACGGGCATGAACACGGCGGCGAACACAATTGATGTGCCCCGAACTCGCGCTTTACAAGTTGCCTGATCGGGAATTATCCTTTCTTGAGGGTCAAACCGACCTCGGTGCGAACGATTGTCTCCAAATTCGGATTGGTTGTGATCGCTTCGATATACTTGGGATCGGCCATTCGCGGATTAATGTTGTGGGCAATAATCAGGCCGCCGGGACGGACTAACGGCAGAAGCTTATTGAGATAATCGACATAGCCTTCTTTGTCAGCATCGAGAAAGAGAATGTCGATAGTATCTTTCAGTTTCTTCACTTCGTCGTGAGCATCGCCTTCGACAATTGTGATGATATCGGCCATGCCCGCCCGTTTGAAGTTCGCACGAGCGGTGGCGGCGCGTCCGGCGTCGATCTCAAACGTCGTTAGTTTACCGCCAGTCTTTTGCAGCGCCATGCCGAACCAGATTCCGGAATATCCGGTCGATGTCCCTATCTCGACGACGTTTTTCGCATTCATCGATTCGGTCAAAATGCGGAGCAGCCGTCCGTCCTGCGGCGGAACATTCCTGTATCGCTGACGTTCGAGAATGTCGTCCAGAATGCCGAGAATCTTCTTCTCGTTATCGTTTTTGGGGACGGGAGGTTTTTCAAGCTGCGAATCGCCTTGTCCGCGACCCGTTCCTCTACCCGGACGCTGAGCAAGAGCGGTCGATAGCAGGATTCCTGCAACTCCAATGACAACTGCGCCGGCTACGATGGTTGAACGAGTGACATGCTTCATCTTGTGTTTCTCCTTACTTTCAAATGTTAATTTTAATCAGGCTTGATAATTGAAGAATGAGTAAAAGATGTGACGGCCATGACATTAAGTCCCTCGGCATACGTTCAGGCAACGTGAGCACGCCGGGCTAATCATGGACCGCGTGCCGTGCGGAATCTGTTATTTACTTCCAGTTGAAGTCTTTTTTTCCTTCGAGCAATTCGCTTTTTCGCTTTTTCACATTTTCGGCCTTGACCTCTTTCTTCTTGGCCTCGGCGATCTCAGCCCTGCTCTTCTTGATTCGGTTTTGCAGCGTTTCAACCCACCTGAGCAGACGTTCGTATTCTGTCTGCTTTTTCTTTAGGATCAGGTCATACCTGTCACCCAGTACCTTCTCCAATTGTGCGACCAGCCCCTTTTTGTCCCCTTCGGTCTTTGCGGCCCTGATCTTGACGATTAGCTCGTCCCGCCTTTCTTTCAGTTGCAGATCCTCTTTGAGAATTTCGGCCAGTTCCGGATTCCTTCGCTCGGCCTCACGAATTGGGTCGAGTTTTCTCCGTAAAGAGTCAAGTCTCTTGTCATAGAGGTCGGGGTCTCTCTCTTTCAGACTCATCAGTTCCCGGTGTTTTCGACGGTAGTTCTTCTTTAGCCAATTGAGAAAGTCCTCCAGCCTTTGCTGACGCCACCTGTCAATGTGCTCCCTTATTATTTTGTCATACTCCGCTTCGCCGTGTCTTCTCAGTTCGCTTCTGAACTCCTGCGGATCTTTTTCGCGCAGCTTCGCTATTTCCTTAGCCTTTTCCGGATCACTTTTCCTCACGGTTTGCAAAATGCGGCCGATTTCCTCGTCAGTCAGTTCGATCCTTCCTCGTCTCGACCGTGATCCTCTCTGCTCGTCCTCGGCAAAGATGCTCTTCTCCTCTTCCTTCTTCTCATCAGCAGGGCATGGCAGGGCAGCCACAGTTATCACCACTGCAATGGTCAAAACAAGAATAATTCCGCGACTATTCTCCATCAGTCTTATCCCTTCCAGAAATCGCTGCTGATTTCTATCAGTTCCATCTCCAATTCCGTCACGGCGTTCTCGCTGATCTCTTCGTCGGCCTCCAGCGACATCACCTCTTCTCTAATCTGCTCAATTTCAGCCGTGAAAATCGCCAGATCGGCGTCGTCGGCGGCAACGTTATCGCTCTCCCACATTGCCGTGGGTATCAGCGATGCAGCCTGGAATCTTACAGGCTCAACTTTGCTGTTGAAAAACCTCGCACTTACCCCCGCCAGGACAATAATCGCCGCGGCTGCCGCCGCGAGCCTGTAAGCCATCTTCCTGGAGGGTGCGGCCCCTCTGGCCGGCAGCCGCAGGCCGATTTCAGCCTTAATATTAGCTACGAGCAGGCTATCGGGCTCGGGCGCAGGGTTATCGCGAAGAATCTGTTCGCCTTTTTGGATATCTTCCAGGCAGCTCTCGACCTGCTCGGCGTCGAAGAACTTCTTGATCAACCTGGTCAAATCCTCGTGGTTTCGATCATTCATACACTAACTCTCCATGAATTCCCTGAGTTTCTTCAGCCCGCGGTGCATCTTTGCCAGTGTGGTCCCTATAGGCTCGGATCGCATTGTTGCTATCTCCTTGAAGCTCAACTGCGAATAAAAACGCAACATAACCAGTTCTCTTGTATCCGTATCCAGCCTTGTTAATTGTTTCTGCAATCTCTCAATCTGCTCGTCGTCGGATTGTTTCGGCTCTGTTATCCGGGATTCGAACTTCTTTTGCTGGCTTTCGAGCAATTTTCTCAGTCGCTGCTTGCTCCTTAAATGGTCATGGAAGATATTCGAGGCTATTCTGAATAGCCAGCTCTCGAAAGAACCCCCTTTGTATGAGCCGATCTTCTCCACTAACTTGACAAATAGCTCGCTCAGCAGTTCGTCACTGGTGTCTCTGTTGCCCGTCAGGCGATAGAAATAACCATAACACCGACTTGCATACATGTCAACAATCTGCGAGAAGCACTGAGCGTTGCCGTCTTTGCAGCCGATTATTATCCTGGCTAAGTCATCGCCCTTTGCCATATTCAAGCGTTTTCTTCACAAATACAGACGGAGACCCCGCCTGATTTATTGCATGAATCCGAAAAATCGACCTTTTGAACCATCCGTGGCATCCAAATGCGGCGTTAAAACATATACTGAAATAGATGATTGCCGGGCCGGCACATCCCTGTCATCATATTTATCGGTCTAAAAGGCGGCCGGGCCGCCACAAATCCCTCTTCAAAGCCCTCTTGTCTCCATTTTGGGATCAGAACGCTTCTTCCTGCCCCTCACCCTCACCCTCATCCTCATCTTCGTCAACGTCAAGCTTCCAGTTCTCAGTCTCGTCAAGCTCGTTGATCTCTCTCTGCATGTATTTTATGATTTTGTCCTGCAGCGGCGCCAGCTTGCCCTGCCACTTGAGCATGCCCTGATGGCTGGCCAACAACATATCCAGCCGGATCAACTGCCACTTGGCGATGCACTCCGGCTCCTTGACATTGGCGAACGGATCGCACGTGAAGTTCCTTCTGCCGTCCGGCTCGATCTGGCAAAACTCGCAATCTTTACACTGAATCATTTTATCGCCCCAATCTTGATCGCCGGCAAACAATCATCTCCGGCAAGGCCAATAATAACAATCTGCCCTGACACTCATCGATGGTGGAACCGCCTACTCCCTGCCTTGATCCTTTAAATTTTATTTTTGCCTTGCAATAACCTTACAATAACATATATCTTATATGCTTGAAAGTTCTTTGCGATAAAGATTTTTGACTGTTTGTGGAGAAATGAATGGCAAAACCAAGACGAAGACGCAAGGTGGGCAGCAAGAAAAGACGCGCCCGCTGGAAAATTCGCCACAAAATAAGCTGATTATTAGTGATACGTCGTCCTATGGACTCCTTAAGGAGTGCGTATTGAGTATCGCGTGGAAGATGCGAAATACGCAATACGATACGTGTCCTGAGCGTAGTCGAAGGATACGCAATACGACAAATGAAGCATTTCACGGTCACCCTCAAGCCCGACGGTAAGAAAATCTCCATTCACGAAGGCGCTACCCTTTTCGAGGCCGCTGGCCAGGCCGGCATCGTTCTAAACACTGTCTGCGGCGGCAAAGGCACCTGCGGCAAATGCGTTGCCTATCTTGAACCTGACAACATCGAAGTCCTCGCTTGCTCGTACCGCATTGAAAGCGACCTGACGGTTACGATCCCCGAAAGCTCCAGATTCTTCGAGCAACGGATTCTCACCGAAGGTGTTGACAGCCAGCCTGAATTCCAGCCCGACATATACAAAGAATATTTGCAGGCAGGCTCGGCAGGCATGATACTCGGGCTGGCAGTCGATGTCGGCACAACCACGGTCGTCGTTAAGCTAATCAACCTAAAGAGCGGCCGATGCCTCGCTACCGAAGCGGCCCTCAATCCGCAAACGCGGTTCGGCGACGATGTCGTCAGCAGAATCGCCTACGCCCAAACCGATGAGAAATCCGCCGAGCTGCACAAGGCAATAATCGACTGCATAAATGAGCTAACCGCAAAGCTGTGCGAGAACGCCTCCATCGGTACAGACCGCATATACGAAACCTGCGTGGTCGGCAATACCACGATGAACCACATATTGTTGGAACTGCCGATCAGCCAACTGGGCCAGGCGCCGTACGAGGCCTTCTCGCTCGACGCCCACGATGTGCCCGCGGGCGAATCGGCCCTGAACATGAATCCGGCAGGCAACATCCACACCGTTGAGAACATCGCCGGCTTCGTAGGCTCGGACGCCACCGCCGTCGCGCTCGCGGTCGATATCGCCTCGGCCGAGGAGATGACACTGATAGTCGATGTCGGCACGAACGGCGAGATTGTGTTCGGCACGAAAGACAAGCTCTACGCCGCAAGCTGCGCAGCAGGCCCCGCATTCGAGGGCGCACGCATAACCTGCGGCAGCAGGGCGGCTGACGGTGCAATCGAAGCGGTCGTCACAAACGAAGGCGACATAGACGTGGACGTAATAGGCGATGCCCCGCCCCGTTCGATATGCGGCTCAGGCCTGATCGACGCCGTAGCCGTCATGCTGGAGCTGGGCATTATCGACGCGACAGGCCGGTTCGCCGAGCCGGCAAAGCTCAAAGACAAACTGCCGCCGGCCATTCTCGCCCGAATCATCGAAGAAGCCGGCCAGCCGGCATTTCGCCTCACGCAGTCGGTCTTCCTCACGCAGCGCGACATCCGCGAAACCCAACTGGCAAAAGGCGCCATCCGGGCCGGCATCAAGCTCTTACAGCAGAAAATCGGCATCGAGGATTCCGACGTCAGTCGAATCCTCTTGGCCGGCGCGTTCGGCAATTACATCCGCCCTGAGAGTGCTCTGCGAATAGGCCTGCTGCCGGAAGTCCCCGCCGAGCGAATCCACTTTGTCGGCAACGCCGCCGCTTCCGGCGCACAGATGGCGCTTCTAAGCCGGCAGTGCCGGAACCAAGCCCGCGAATTGGCCTGCAAAATCGAATACGTAGAAATCGCCCACGAGCCAGACTTCCAGGACGTATTCGCAGATTCAATGCTCTTCTAAACCACGGACGCCGCGCGTCATTTCTGCGGAAGGGCTTATTGAAAAAGTCCCATCGTGAGGCCTGAGATTGCCGCGCGATTCTTCGAATCGCTCGCAATGACGAGAAAAGTGGACCTTTTGTCATTGCGAGGAGCGGAGCGACGAAGCAATCTCACGTTTTTCAACACGCCCGGAAGCAGGAATCCGGATATTGTGAGCCGTGGATTCCGCTCCAGGCCCGCCCTGAGCGACTCCGAATAAATGCGTTCGCTTCAGATTTTCGATCAAAAAGTGCGGGTACCTCGCACCAATAATAAGAAAGTCCAGAAAAATTCTTATTGCTTGCCGCACAAGGATTTAAATAAGAATCTCGCCCACATATTTATAGATTTTCGACGAAATCGTGCAGGTTGCTCCAATTATAGAGGGGCTCTATGCGCAGCCGGGACCCCCGCTGTCATTCCTGTGGAAACAGTCCCGTAAGGGACGCCTTACGGCGGAATCCAGAGTCCGGATGCGGCGTCAGACCCGTCGCTTCAAGCGGGTTCTGGGAAGGCTCTTAGCCAGGCCCGATGTGGAAGAAATTGCATTGTGAATATGAAAGTTTGAATCACCTGAGCGGCGGTTGTTGTTTTATCTATTGACAGATCAAAGTCTCTTTATATGTTGTAAGGGCACGGCAGCGGCACGGAATCCCTCGAAATGACGAGAAGTTCGAGATGTTATAAGGAAACCATTTGATCAGTAGTTAGGGCAGCAAGGAAGATAATAATATGACTTCTCTTAAAGCAACATGCAGCAATGGCATCAACCTTGAAACATCAAAAGGGTGTGTAGCTGGTTTCGCTTTCCAGTCCCTTAAGATGGGCCTCAAAGCCTTCTTTACAACGTATCAGGAGATGAAATACTCCCTCCACCTTTTTGAGAAGAAACATCCTGATGAAAAAAAGGACTTCAATACTCCTCTTAGTTTCTTTGAACTGAGTGCTGAGACAATCTTGCACTTTCACCACTTTACGGAATTAATTCTGAAAGATTTGCTTCGATCCGAGCACGTGCTTCTGGCAGATGAAGGCTCCAAAAAGACAGTCGTTTTAAAGAAGCTACTCATGGGAAAACCTTTAAACGCAGATGAGGTGAGTGGAATCAGGTCTATTGAGTTCTCTGAAGCACTCGACAGAATCGTTGACTTAGTCAATGCTGATGAGATTACTGATGCAGCGACTCTTGAATTCATTAATGATTCTAAGGATGTACTCAAGAAGCTCAATACCCTACGCAACCGGATTTGGCACAGAGGCACGTTTGTTCTGCGCTATGACGCTCTCGATGAGTTCGTTTGTCAGTATTTCTTGCCCGTGCTAAATCGGATTCTTAGCCTCGGCCGCTATTCAGGGCAGGAAAGCCTTTGGAAATACCGTGATTTGGAGTGTGGTTTCGACCCTTTGAGCTTCCTTGAAAACGAGAGCGATAGCTACAGTATTGGCAAGTTCGCACTCGCCAAAGAACTGGGGCGCGCTGCATATTGCAATCCCATTAGGAGAGACAGCGGTTGGACTCGAATATTTAATGGCGAGATATCCGGACGAGCAGTTACCGCTGCCAATTCAGAGGGCCACAATGTCTCCAAGGTTACGACTTGCCCTGTGTGTGGAATCAGGTCGCTGGTTGTCTATGATGACGTTGAAGTTGAAGGAGAAGACTTTGAGACGGGAACGTATGAGCGAGCGTGGCGCTATACTTGGCAGGTCAAATGCCATTGTTGCAGCTTCGAGATAAACAACCATCTCGATAATGGTTCTGCCTATGGCATTTCAATTCCAGACTATTGGCAGGCAGAAGAGATGTAGACTTATGAATATGGCCCTAACAAGTCAGATGCAGTGAATTAAGCGAAGAGAAACCATCTATTGGGTGTCATTTTTTCTTGACAGATCAAAGTCTCTTTGTATTTTGTAGGGGCAGGGGGCATTCTTTATGGTTGTATTGGGACATCTATTAAGTCCGGTAGAGTTTGCGTACAGGAAAAAAGATGCTCTCTCGAAACTGGAGGTATAAAATGAGGACTGAGCTTCTACTTGCGAATCTTCAAGTTGTGATTGGTACGTTGTTCATTACGGGCGGAGGAATCCTTGCAACAATGGGGTGGAATTCACGATCGAGCGCAACACAGAGAATGGGTATGATTCGCGCGGTTTCAGCAGAATTTATGATGAACATAAACATCTTCAATGATCCAAAATTTACAACTAGCGATGAGTCAGAACTCTCAAAATATGTAGTGTTTCCAAGAATGCAAACTTCTGCATTAAGAGGTGTCATTGCAAGCGGACTATTTGTGGAACAGAAAGATCGAGTATTCTTGACACGTGTCATGAATCTCCTTGAGGTATTGGAAGATTTCAACAAGCGACTTGCCATTACTGAGGATGTAACAAGTCAGAATCCGAACAAAATATTAAGTTTCAGAAAGAAGCTCGGAGAGGGAAAAACAAAGGATTCCATTCGAATGAAATTGAAGAAGTTCGGAGAACTTTTAATGTCTAATTATGGTATCAAGAGCGGAGACACTTTTTTCGTTAAACTCGACGATTGATTCGAGAATGTTGATATCAGACGGTTAGAGTGTGTAAAACTAGTTTTGCACATGCGGGGAAAGTAATCATGATGCCTCTTTGTCACATTTGAGACGGGGACAATAAAGAGGTACGGCATGACGAGAGGTTCGCGATGTTATGCAGAAACCATATAAGACACCTGATAGCAGAATGAATTGACATAAGTGTTATTACAAAAGACGTTTACATGTCGAAGAAAGAAGCGTGTTATGCGGACAGTGAAACGGCTATGGGTTCTTATACTGAAACCATATAATCAGTAGGTAGGCAGAAAGAGAGGAAACAATGCTTTCATTCGAAACAATCGATGAACAACAACTCAGCGAAATGCTAAGAAACCGCAAGGAATTGAGATTTCTCATAAGCGAGTCCGTGGTAAAATTCGGAACCACAATCCCTAGCGTTGATTTTTCATCGCCCCAAGAAATACCGCCCACTCCTGTTATCTTTACTCCTGATTTATTGGCTCAGGTCATAGTCCACGCCGGCGCAGATCTCGATGGAAAATACACTCGCTTCGTTGTAACTGTCTATGCATGTGGCGGAAAAATATTCTATACATCAATAGGTTCTGGCAAATATGAGGCACATGTTGAATGGCCATCCGCCTAACAAGCGGCTCAAGTCGGACGGCCAAAAGGCCCCCGCTTAGCCGTATCGTTAAGAACCTTAAATAAACAATGGGATCTAAAACGCTTTATAAATACTTGCCGTCAAAATACGTGGAACAAGTGCTAAGCAGTGGAGAGTTGCTTTTTAGAAATCTAACGTATTTCCGGCAGCATGAGTGTGAGCAGCGCGGTGACCCATTGGAAGGCCATCACAGAGATGACCCAGATAACTGTGTTGAGATAACTAATTTATCTACGGGACAAAAAATAAAAGGCGACTTTTCATTTCTAAATACTACTAATACCGATTTAATTTTTATTTTTTGCTTATCGAAAACATACAGTGATCGTCTTTTTGAAGAATTTAAGAGTGATGCGTGCATTGAAATAACAGACGTAACAGGACTCCTTAATCGCACCAGAATTGCGGTTAGGAAATTAACTTCATTGCACCCGGCTGGATTATTGCACGATGATGTAAAGTGCTATGCTGCTAACCAGCCAGCAGAATTTAATATAAAAGAACCAAGAGAACTGGCATTTGCTAAAGATAAGGCTTTTCGTAACCAAGATGAATATAGGCTAGTGTTTGGTGAGAAAAAGGCATTCAACCTAGAGCAAGCGATTGTCGTAAACGGCCAATACGATTTTAGAGAAGAAGCGATGAAAGGAACGCCAATGGATAAACTAATCACAATTGGAAGTATAGCAGACATTGCGACTGTTAGATACATCAACACAGAACAACCGCCTTAATCAGGACGGAGCACAATCACGTCGTCTGTTAGCCAAATCGTTATGCGATTTGAGTTAAGCTATGCCGGATTCGATGTGACTGATAGGTATGTATGAAGTTCGGTTCTGATTGCGAGGAAATGCGGGAGAGGCCAGGAAAAAAGTAAAAAGGCTAAAGTAAAAAGGCGAAAGGCAGAAGACAGGCAATCAGGAAACCAGGATATCAGGGAGTGGGGATCAGGACCGCAGGGAAGCAGGCTTTGTGGCTGTGAGACACGTTTGAAAAAACAAAGCCAAATTCGTATCTCGTTTCTTGTATCTCCGCCGTAAGGCGTCCCTTTCGGGAGTGCTTATTCGTGTACATTCGTGGTTGATTTGAAAAAACAAAGCCAATTTGCCGGATGTCTAAATTAACGTAAACCTTATGAAAGCAAAGGATTAGGAAAATGAACGACACCTTCAGAGTCAAGGAAAACAAAGCCAATTTCGTATGTCGTATTGCGTATTGCGTATGTCGTAGAGCGCGCTTGACAGAGCGTCATTTGAAAAAACAAAGCCAATTTCCAGGCATATCCATAACCTGTCGTGAGCTTGTCGAACGGGCCCTGATTGGTTTGTGCCTTCTGCTTTGCAGCGCTGCCGGATTGAATGGTCGGGACAAGCCGGCGGCGGAAAATCCCGCGAGCCGGTGGGAGCAGACGATCCGCGAATTCGAGGATTGGGACAGCAAGAACTCGTTTGCGTCGGATGCGGTGCTGTTTGTGGGCAGCTCGAGCATCCGGCTCTGGCCCACCCGTGAGTGTTTCGGGGAATTTGCCGTGATCAACCGCGGGTTCGGCGGCTCCCAGATTTCCGACGTCAATTACTACGCCGACCGGATCGTGCTGCGTTACGAGCCTGAGGCGGTCGTATTCTACGCCGGCGACAACGACGTAGCGGCAGGCAAGAGCGCCCGGCGGGTATTTGACGACTACAAGGCGTTCGTAAAACTCGTACATGGGCAACTTCCCAGGACACGGATTGTGTTTGTCGCTATCAAGCCGAGCGGGAAACGGTGGTCTCTATGGCCAGTTATGAAGGATGCCAATGCGATGATAAAGGAGTTCTCCGAGGATGACGGCCGGCTGTTCTATTTTGATTCGGCCACGCCGCTGCTGGGCAGTGACGGCAAGCCGGACGCAAAATTTTTCCTAAAGGACAATTTGCACCTGAACGCCGCCGGCTATGAGGTGTGGACCAAGGCACTCAGACCGATAATAAACGAGGCATTGAAGCCGGACAGAAAAAAGCGGTGAACCACCGGGAAGTGGACATCTGCGGGACATTAGACTTGACTTGGCTTGCGGGATTTGCTATAATAAGTATGCTAACAGTTTAGTGCAAGCCCCCGCTTTCAAAAAAATTCCCAACAAAATTAACCGGTGGGGGCTTTATTCACGGAAATAGCCACCCTTGTCAGTTTGCTCTTTCGCAGAAGACTCTCACGTAATCGATGCAGTACTTTTGCGGGAAGATCGTATCGTCGGCAAAAAGAATCCCGGCCCGCTTAAGTTGGACCGAGTCCCCGCCAAGTCTTTCGCGGCGGTCTGCAACTGCTCTGTTCTCTTTCATCGTGTCTTTTCCTTTCGTTCAGACACAAGCCTTTTTCTCTTTGGTCCCGGCATAAAGCTCGTATTTGAGCAGCCGGCACTCGATGGTGGCGTTATAAAACTCAAATCGTCGGCAGGTGCGCAGCCCGACCACCTTGGAAAGCGCCGGGTTGCCGGTGAAAATGTAGCCGGTATAGCCGGCACATTTCTGCTTGAAGAAGTCGCCGATGCGCTTGTAGGTCTTCTTGAGCTTCTCGATTTCGCCCAGCCGCAAACCATATTCGGGATTCATAACGATTATCCCAGGCCCTGTCGGTATCGCAGTCTCGGCAAAGTCGCACACATCGAAATCGATCAAGTGCGAGACGCCCGCAGTCGTAGCATTTTTGCGTGCGGCTTCGACTGCCTCGGCATCAATATCCGTAGCGATGATCCGGGCTGGCTTGAAATCCGCTTTGCCGCCTCGCGATTTGCTCTTTTTGAGCGCCTCGGCACGCATTTGCTTCCAGGCCGGCTCGTCGAAATATTTTACATGCATGAATGCGTAATTGCTTCGCAGCAGGCCGGGCACCCGCCTGCTTGCGATCAGCGCAGCTTCGATGGCCAGCGTCCCGCTGCCGCACATCGGGCAGACTAAGGGTGCGCTGCCGTCGTAGCCTGTCGCGATGATTATTGCGGCAGCTAAAGACTCGCGCAGCGGGGCCTTGCCGGGCATCTTCCGATAGCCCCGATCCGAGAGTTTGAGCCCGGAGGTGTTGAGGTACAGCCGGCACAAATCATCCTTCCAATACAAGTGCACGACCACATTGTCCTTGTCCTTGCCCGAGTCGGGACGAGTGCCCATTTTGGAGGTAATGCGATCGACAATGGCATCCTTGGCCTTCAGGCCGGCGTACATGGAATTCTTTATGTGTTCGGTATTGATCCTGCCGACGACGCTGACGTATTCGGCCGGAGAAATCATGTCCTCCCAGGGCAATTCGATGACATTGACGTAAAGCTCATCCGGCGACTCGCATTTGAATTGCTTAAGCAGGAACAGAACATTGTGCGCCGTGCGCAAATGCAGATTGAGCCGCATTGCATCATACTGGTTGCCTTCGACCTCAAGGCCCGTCCTGTGAGAGTCGCCGGTCCGACAGCCCAAATCTTCCACCTCTCGCCGGACATAATCGAGCAGCCCGGCCGAAAAAGTAACAAGAATTGTGCCTGCCTGTTTCGGATCCACGCGCACTTCTCTTTACCATTGCCTGTAATGATGGTTACATAAGTTCAGATTCAGTATTCACCACATCCGGGTGCGTCAGATATACTGTTTGACTGTAGAGTTGTCAACTATCGGGGCAATCCCATACTCAAAATACCTGCTTGTTAATTGATTCCCTTGAGTTTTTCGCCCAGCTCCGCCAAAGAAAAACCTTCAGCCTGCACGACGTGCTGTCGGTCGGTCAGAATCAGCCAGGGCAGCGATTTCACGCCCCAGGTGAAGTAGTCTCCTCCCGCTTCTGCCGTTGTTGTACCTGAGGGGAAAGGAATTTTGTACTCCTTCACCCATTCTTTGAGCCACTTTTCATCAACACCCGATGACTGGACGGAAACAACTATGACGCCTTTCTCCGCCAGATCCTCTGAGTTCTCCGCAAGCTGTCTTATACAGTGTCTTGACGGCCGCTGCTCCATGTCCCAAAAGCACACCAGAATCATCTTATTACTGGTGTCGGTTGAGAACTCAATTTTCAAGGGCCTTAGTTCAGGCAGAGGCCTGCCCACAAGTGAAGGTGTTGTCAGGACTATGGGGATGTTGTTGCAGATAGCAAGCTCATTGTAAGCTTCAGGCCATGGTAGGTCATCCGATGAAGACGACTGCTCCGGCACAGAAAACATCGCGTTCAATCCGCGTACACTTACCGCCAGCTTCACGTCGGAGGCGCCGGCACTGCTTTCGATATATCCGTACAATGGTTGTTTACTGCTTGTGCGTGCACTGATTCGCACCTTTCCGTTGCATATCTTCTCAAGCACAAATTTGCCTTCAGTGTCTGTCCTCGTAGTCCGGTATGGCTGGCTTGGCCCCTGGCAAGAAACAAGGGCGCCGGCTACCGGGGCATCATTCACATCCAGCACTATACCTGATAAAGAGAGATTCGCCGGCGGCAGCGTTAATACCCCCACGTCGAAGTGATTATCCACTAAGTAGTTCGTATTGATTTCAATATGGCCCTGGCCGTATCCTTCAGCACTCACGTGGATGTTGTGCTTGCGCTCGGCAGAAAGAATCTTCACTTCGAATTTGCCCTCAGCGTCCGAAGTGGAACTCCGTCCATCAATGGGACAAACTCTGAGTTCGGCGCCTTCTATAGGCTTGCCTTTTTCATCTCGTACCACACCTGTGATATTTAGCTGACCGACAAGCCGCCACCGAATGTATGTCGTCTTGCCGTATTCTATCGTGGCAGTTTCTCTGCGTTTGTCACTCGTGTATCCTTGTTTGACAACTCTCAATACCTGGTATCCTCCCGGCATAAGACGTATCCGGGCGATTCCATTTTTTTCAGAGCAGCCAAGGATGTATCGACCAGACTGTTGATGCTGAATGACTACATTTGCTCTTTCAACAGGTTCTTTGCTTACGGCCTCTGTAATCGCAACCTGCAATAGTCCCCCTTTGCTTAATTCCACTTTCACGCCGGTGCTGGTCTTACCCGCCTTAGTTATCACTTCCACCGGCTCGGTCGCCCAATCTGCCGGCCCTTCTCGATACCTTGCAGGTTGCAGTCGGTACTTGCCGGCAGCAAGAGCATCTATACCGAACGTCCCATCCTCTCTTGTGGTAATTGGCAATTCCCGGCCAACAACCGCTTGGCCCCAGTCTTGCATTGCTGTCAGTTTCACTCCAGCGAGCGGTTCGCCGGTGTCCTTTTTCACAACGACTCCTTCGATCCTCGCCTCAGGGGGCACGACTAAATGGGTGTCGGCTTGCCCTGCGACAAAGTGCATTCTTGAGCCTATAGGTGGGATATAGCGATATGTGTCAATTGTTGCAAGGCCGGCTTTCTTGACCAGATACTCTGCTGCGGCATCTTCCGGCAGGCCGGTGAAAATGAACTTGCCCGATGAGTCTGTCCTGGCTTTGAACAGTGCTTGCAACAAGTCCTCCCCAAATCGCAGCTTCGATCCCACCCACAGTCTGGAGATACCCACTTCTGCCCCCACAATGGGCTTACCATCCTCATCCACAACAATCCCGGTCAACTCCTTCGGCTCACCCAACTTGATCTCCATATCCTGATCCTGCCACATATCCCAACAGGCAAGACCCAGAGCCAGCCCTTTTCTTTCGGCAACAATATATCCATGCCTGTAGCTAACACTCTCAGCGTTCGTACTGAAAGAGAATCCGCCATCGGTCCTGGTTTCTGCTTCTCCTGCCGGCCTTATGTTGGACGAATAAGTCGTCTCGCCGTACACCCTCTTATAAAATGTGACCTTCACACCGGCGATTGGCCGACCCTGTTCATCCACGACATTGCCGATGCACGTGATTTCTCTTGCCTCCCGGGCGGTGGAATAACTGGCGAGACATATCACAAGTCCAAGGCTCAAGAGTACCAGCCTATTTGCGCGCATAATGATCCTCCTTCACTGTTCTTTTCATCCGTGAATGTTTGATTGCTTGACTAAACTGCTTCTATCTTTTTGTAAATCGCCAAACCGCCGGCGACGGCGGCCAGACCTATGATGAGCGATATGATTCTCCGGCTTCCGCCTTTTCCGGCCGTTGTGGAGTCCTCAACCTTGCCGGATTCAGTCTCAGGAGATGCCGCGGCGGTAGTCGTTTCGGACGCCGGCTCAGCTTCAGCAGAAGGTATGGCTTTTGCGAAGCCTGTTTCTTCTCCGGCTGTGCCGGCGAGTTGTATTCCTTCGGCAGTAATCATGCACGGCTTGCTTTCAAGCTTGAACGGTCCGGCCACCTCGATGGTTGCGGTGAATGGTCCGGCTACGTTCTTGGGCTCTCGCCACGAGAGCGAACAGGTGCCGCCTCACCCATACTCGAAGCTAAAGGTACGGTCATACGTGCCGTCCTTGCTCGTAATATGCAGTTTCGGGGCTGGCGGCCTCGAACCGTTGCGCTTCAGTTCGATGCGTTCGCCGAGCCGGCCCGTAAAGTTGTGACTAAAAGAGTAAGTCGCCTTTTCGTTTTGGGCCTCTAATGTCGAGATAATCGGTTCGCCAAGCGAAAGCTCCGTCTCCGCGTTGGCGGTAATATCGAAAGATCCCTCTTTCGAGAACAGGCTGCCTTTGATTTTCCACTTTCTGCCCTGGTCGTCTTCTCGGTCCACGGCCCAGTAGTTGATGCGATATTTCCCTACCGGCAGTGAACCGGCTCCGTTTTCGGGCTTGAAGGTGAATAGTCCATTCTCACCGCCAGCGGACAACTCCGTTATCGACTCCGGTAGCCGAATGGTCCCGGATTTCACGTCTTCGGCCCCGGTGAGCTTTATAAAGGCCCCATCACGGGCAATCTCGGGCCGGTAAAGCACTCCGTCAACTTCGATGAAATTGCCTACAAAACGAGCGTCCCGGCTGTCCTTCTTGCCGATCCGGATACGATCACACTCGTGGGCCTCGCTCGCCTTGTCGTTAAATGTGCCGTTTACGTTCTGGTCGATGAGAACGCAGTGCTTTTTCGCCCCTGCAATTGTGATGGTCCCCTCATACCAGCAGCCCGAAGATGTGTATAGCCGTCTGTTCTTGCCGTCGTAGTTATAAAACCGAAAATTCAGATGATAAGTCACTGGTCCGTCTTCTACTTCAAAAACCACCTTTACAGGCCCAAAATACGTATAATACTGCTCCGTTCGGTATGCCGTCACTGCCTTTTCGTCGCTTAGGCGGCCGTCTCCGTTCGAGTCGATAAACAGCCTGTCGTACCGTCCCTGTTTGTTTGTGCGGTCCAGTGCTATCCAGAGCCGGCCGCTCTCGACCATGGGAGTCGGCCACTGAGCGAAGAACTGCTGCTGTGTCTTGAACTTGGGCAGTTCGACGCCCTGGGGCCTCTGAGTGGTTACCTCGGGCATTGATGTGCCCATATCGCCGACTATTCGCTGCGCCTGGCGATCCGAATGATATTGCAGCCACTGTTCATCCTGTGCCGGGAGCTGCGATGTCAGGACAAGCAGACTAATCCCCGCGAAGAGCCATATATGGACTTTGTTTGCCATTCCTCGAACCTCCAATTACGTCCAGTCCTTTGGGCAGACAGAGAACCGCTTTTTCAGCCTCGTTATTATATTAAGTCACAGTTTCCAGGAAAATGTAACGTTTTTTCTTCACTTCGCCGAAAGCTTGTCCCTGCTCTTGTGCCTTGCAGAGACAGGCCCCTGAACCTAAGAAGAGCAGAATGGTGACAAATGAACTGACGGATTGGAGTCTGTCTGTCTGCGCAAACTTCATCTGTGGCCCCTGATTTTTCGTTAGCTATTTTATACTACAGACGTGCTAAAGTCTGCTTCGTTACAAGAAAAATCGAAAAAATCGCTCTTATTCTGCCGTTTCGCCCGGTTGATCCCGAAAGATTACGATTTGTCGCATCGCGCTGTCCATAAAAAAAGCCGTGCATACACACGGCTTTGTAACTATTCTCTATCGGGCAGGAAAAGCCACTATCGGTCGAATGGCAGCTTGACTCCTCCCGTTTTGGTTCTTATAACATCCGGTTTCATTCCGACGCCAAGATCTCTCTTTACCTCTCGTATGCGGCAAACAGAACCCGTGGAAACTTTCGACACATTGCCTGCAATTACTTTGGCCATTGACATGGTGTGTGCGACCTTCTGAATTTCTATTGTGGCGACGTGGCTTTCTATCCTGCCAAGTGACTCGCCGGTATCATTATCGAAGACCTCCTTACCCATCGTAAAGACATCGAGCAACATGCCGTTTTTCATTCTCTGGCCGCCCTGGTTCAGGATTATTTGGCCGTCTTCCTGCACTACAGCAACGGTGATAGGATACACACGGTCAATAATCGCTGCAATCACATCGTTAGCCACAAGCGAGATGAAAGCATCGCGCAGCTGCGCAGGGTCCCACTCGGCGGGGTTCTGCTCATCGGCAAGCTTTCTGACTTGTTCGTCCTCAAGATATTTTTGCGCATTCGACGCCAGGACGACCTGTTTTGTGGAACTGTCGATAAGCCGATAATCGAAATTGAATCGTGCTTTGAATTTCCTCGCCGTGTAATTGGCGGCCTTCAAGTATCTTTCGATTCTCTCGATTTGTGCCTGAGTGATGGTCCCCACGAGCAAATAATCGGCGCCGAGAGTTTCAGCAAGCTTTGCCTGTTCTCCAAGAGGGGCATCGAAGGAAATGAGCATATCTTTCTCGTCGGCAAAGTCAACAATGCTTTCACGGTCAAGGACGGCGAATTTGTTGGTCTGGCTCAGCCCGGCAACAAGTCGCTGGGAGAACAGCGACGAAAGTGTATCTCCGGATATTATCTGGTCCAGGAAACCGTAACTGTCCTGCTGTGTTTTTGCGGGCATCAAGGCAATCTTGACCCGCCCGGTCCGGCCCCGTGCGCCATAGTCGTAAACAGTGACTCGTAGCGCAACTTCGTAGATGTTCTGGTCGATTTGCTTTTCATCGAGAACCTCATAGCTGCTTATGAGGCCGCCGATTTCAGTTGTATAGACTGTGCCGTCCGTGGCAACATCTATAGAATCGAATTCGATTCTCCTGCGGCCGGGCCCGTCGTCGCCTACTCCCACACCTGAGCTGCTAAAGCCAAATTCATAGTTGCTGGAATCGACTCTGACACCTCTTACCTGCTCGACTGCTCTATACAGAGCGTTCTTCACGGCTTCGTCCCTGTTACGGCCACGGCCGGTGACTTGCCGTATAACTGCGTTGTTTGGCTCAGTCTTCAAAAGAGGGGCCGATGCGCTGGGTTTGCCGGCGGTTTTGCCGGCTGGATTTTGTTCAGCTCCCGGTGCATTACCGGCGGTCACAACTGCCGAAGCAAGCAGGCAGAGCGCAATGATACTCGTCATTTTTTTCATTGTTCCACCCTTTGAAAAAACTTTCTATCAGACTCTTTTACCAGGAAACAGATTTACTGCTTCCCCTTTTACCGATAAGAGTTTCATCCTGCCAAAATCTGAGTCCGCTCTTAACATCGCTCAGCTTCAACTGGAAATAGTACTCAACCTGCTGTGTATTTCGATCATAGCGGATATTCCTCTGAAAGATTTTGCCGGAGATGGTCAGTTCAGGCGCTATGAGGGTTTGTCTTTTGGCCACTGTGTCGGGATCAAACTCTTCGGAATCTCTCAGTTCCCTTGTCTCATGGAGCAGCTCGTCGGAACCGCTGCCGATTGCGGATGTCATAACCGCCTGCCCGCTGTTTAATATCTCGGTCTCGATTTTTACCATTAGCTGGTCGGTGTCGATTCTCTGCGTCGTATCGTTGATGATTCTGCCGGTAGCTACCACATACCTGCCGCCTTCCTGCTTTTTAAGGGCTCCCGAACCGAGCATTGACTGTACCATTTTACTCGCGGCCTGATCGAAGTCTCTGTAGTCCAGAGCCATGACAGCCTTTCCATCATCGTGCATTACGTCAATGTTTGTCGTTTTCTGGGCACAACCCGCTGCTAAAACGCCCACTACTGCAATGAAATGTAATATTGTCGTTCTCATACTTTACTCCCACTTTCTCGTATCCATTCTGAAACCCACGGCATTTGTTCTCGGCGCAACGGCCTTAATGGTAAATGGCGATTTTCCCGTCGCCGACATCGGCTGCCACGTAGTCGTTTTTGTCTCAATCAACAGCCCGTCCTGATCCAGCCATTCGACTCTGTACCTGAAACGTGTGGTGTTGTACGACTCGTTTCGTCCGTTGACATAAAGCTCAAGAAAACCGGCATCACTCATTCTGGTAACGGCCTTGGTGACTTCGATTCTTTCGCCGATCAATGCGCTGAAAGCATGGCGCACCGGCCTGGTGACAATATTGCTTCCGGGCGTATCGCTTCCAACTCCTTCTCTGAGATGGACTCTCGGTTCATCATGTCTATAACAACCGGAAGCGAGGACTATCAACCCAATCAATATAAATTCCAACTTTTTCATGGCAAATCTCCATCAACATTCAAATTAATAATCTAATATGTTATCAGGTCAAGGACCTGTCTTGTTTGCTTCTGCGGTATTCTAATATAGACAAACGCATTTTTGCAAGCGTGGATTTCCACCGGGAACGATTCGCCGCCCGGAGCTTCTATCGTTATCAGCCTGTCGGCCGGTATGGGTAATCTGGCGACCTGGAAATTCTTCGGCAAGGTGGTCCAAATTCTGACATCGGCGGCGGTTGTGGCGTACGAATAGACAGCAGCAAGGAGGGAAGCAATATTTGGTGAGGAATTGTCATTTTTTTGCAGGGCATACTGAGCTACCACTTTTGCAGTAGCGGATATAATAGCTCTGGTCAGAATACCTTTAAAGTCTTTGCCAAACTCCGTCTGCACGACCATGTCCATATTCCCGACGATTTGCGTATTGTAATTGTTGCCGCCGGCCTTGATCGACAGGTAGGGATAAGCCTGCTCTCTGAATATGAGTCTTGGCAGAGCAATCCCGAAGTATTTCACGTCGTCCGAGGCAACAAACAGTGGTATGTCGATTCGAAACTCTTCCTTGACGGGCCCCATCCCGTTCTCGAATATTACCCATACGGTATCTTTCAACTCCGCCTGGCCGTCGAGAACCTGTTCGGTAACAGCCAGGTCCTGGGCAATGTACTCGTTTTCGCTAACCATTCCATACGATTCTTTCAGGAAAGTGACAGCTTTTGAATGGTCGCCGACGAGATTGAAAAAAACTCCGGCAATATAAGTCGTGAAGGGATTGACGAAATCGGGATAGGCTTCAAACTCATACAGGCCGGGATACTTGTTAGTTATTAATCGGTTGGTTTCGGGATTATCTACATTTTTCCTGGTCTGCGATCCTTCTTTTTCCTGCGCATCGTCCAATTCATTTTGGAGCTTTGCTATTTCCCGGGCGAATTCCTCCCTTGCCCGTCTTTGCCTGTCAAGAGCCCTGTTGAATTCTACCCGCGCCTGGTCGTTTTCACCAAGGGCCATGAAGTTCAGAGCTTTGTAAGTATTGACCATGATGCCGTCGTATTCTTCACCCAAATAAGGGACGATATTCTCGTTAACGACAATAGCGGCAGCCGAATCGACGGTTGCATTTTGATAATCGAAGAACTTCAGCATTTCCTCCGATCTATCAAAATAATTGTTACTTTCCCGGTGATTTTGCCTTAATCTTTCAAGCGTGCCGAGTTGCAATGTCCATAATAAATCTTCTCTTTTAGGATTTTTGCTTTTGCTGATTTTAGACTGAGCGAATTTTATAGATTTTTCATAATCGGAACTATTGAAATACTCGCCAAAAGTGCTGAGGTGGCTTTTAGGAGCATTGCATCCGGCAAGAAAAACTAATAATAGGAAAACTAAAGTAAGCCTGCTCCCGAAAGAGTCCCGAACCATAAGGATCTCCACATATATCTACTAATAATGACCTTCTACAGCAGCTACGCAAAACCGGTTTGTCGCTCTACATTCATGTTTAACATTCCCGTCCAGTATTCGAAATACCTCTCCCACTCGTTGCGAGCTACCCGGCAGCAGCAATATCTTTCAGTTCCGGCTGACCTAAGCATAAACGACTTGAAGTAAGTTAGTGGCGGACCTGTAGCAAATCAAGGATAATCCTCCGTAGCGGCAGGAAAGCGAACCGACCAGATCATTTCTTGTATCGACGCTCCTGACTTCGCTTCCCTTACTTCGTCCGTTTACCGGGGCGAGTTTAGCATTCTCTGCGAAGACGGCCCAAAAGACCTGTCAACTTGGCGTGGCAGGCTCGATATCTGTGCCAAAATTGGCATGATCCTACTGGCTGGAAACCTGCAAGAAACTCTGCGATCGCGTTTTTCGTGTGTCATAAATGCTTGTAGATAAAGCATATATCATATAGAAGGGCAGAATAACGTCGTTGCGGCATGGAATTGGTATATCTTTTGCTTGTGTTGTATGAATTGTATAGAAAGAGGCAAGGACAGAACGGACAGGCCGGGAACGAAGGTAACGTAAGTAACCGATAATCAAGGGATTAACGATTGAATCTTTTAGCAAGCAGACAATTTATGGAGGCAAGCAATTATGGCAGTTAAAGAATTGGCATTTGAATCCGAAGCACGAGCAGGATTGTTAGCCGGCGTGAAGAAACTCGCCTCGGCCGTCAAGCCAACGCTCGGCCCGAGAGGTCGAAATGCCGTCATCGACAAAAGCTGGGGCGGTCCCACCGTGACCAAGGACGGCGTTACTGTCGCTGAGGAAGTTGACCTCATAGACAAGAATGAGAATCTCGGCGCCAAGCTGGTTAAGGAAGCAGCGAGCAAGACCTCGAAAATTGCCGGCGACGGCACTACGACGGCGACAGTGCTGACCGAAGCCCTGTTCAAAGAGGCCTACAAGAACCTTGCCGCCGGCGCCGATGCTATGGCGCTCAACCGCGGCATGCAAAAGGCAGCCAAAGCCGTAACCGACAAGCTCACGTCGCTCTCAAAGCCGATCGATATCACCAAGGCCGACGACATCATCAATATCGCCTCGGTCTCGGCCAACAACGATGTGGAGATCGGCAAGATTATGGCCAAAGCCTTCCAGCGGGTCGGCAAAGACGGCGTCATCACCGTTGAAGAGGGCAAGAGTATTGACACGACGGTTGAATTCGTCGAGGGCATGCAGTTTGATCGCGGCTACCTTTCGCCTCATTTCGCAACCGACACCGACAACATGGTCTGTGACCTGGTCAAGCCATTTATCCTCGTTTACGAGGAAAAGATCAGCAATGTGGCCAAGCTCGTGCCGCTGCTGGAGAAGGTTTCAAAGGAAAAGAGGCCTCTGTTGATTATCGCCGAAGACGTTGAAAGCGAAGCGTTGGCGACCCTGGTGGTCAATAAACTTAGAGGTATCCTGGAAGTGTCGGCTGTCAAGGCTCCCGGCTACGGCGACCGCAGAAAGGCAATGCTGCAGGATATCGCTGTACTGACAGGCGCTGAGCCGATTTTCAAAGATTTGGGAATCGAGCTTGAGAACATCAGCGTAGAGCAGCTCGGCCAGGCCAAGAAGGTGACTATTGACAACGATAACACGATCATCGTCGAGGGTGTCGGCAGCCAGGAGGGTATAAACGGCAGAATCAAGCAGATAAAAGACGAAATCGACATAACTACCAGTGATTATGATCGCGAGAAACTCCAGGAACGGCTGGCCAAGCTTACCGGCGGCGTTGCTCAGATAAACGTCGGTGCGGCGAGCGAGGCGGAAATGAAAGAAAGAAAGGCCCGCATTGAAGACGCCCTGCACGCTACGAGAGCAGCCATTGAGGAAGGCATCGTCCCCGGCGGCGGAGTAGCGTTGATTCGCTGTCTCGGCGCAGTTAAGAAGCTAAGTCTCAAGGGCGACGAGAAAACCGGCGCCGACATCCTGGCAAAGTCGCTTACAATGCCGTGTTATTGCATCGCCGACAATGCCGGTGCAACTCCGAATCTCGTGGTCAACAAAGTGATGCAAGGCAAAGACGGGTTCGGATACAACGCCAATACAGACAAATATGAAGACCTGCTGGATGCCGGTGTGCTCGATCCGGCAAAGGTTACGCGAATTGCCTTGCAGAACGCCGCAAGCATCGCCGGACTGCTGTTGACAACGGATTGCCTTGTCACCGAAAAGCCGACAGAGAAGGATGCAATGCCGCCGGGCGGACCGGGCGGAGATCCGGGCATGGGCGGAATGGGAGGCATGGGCGGCATGGGTGGCATGGGAGGCATGGGTGGTATGGGGATGTAGAATCGATACCCCGTGCCGGCCGGTTTTGCTTTGCCGATGAAACATTAGCCATGACAAGGAAGGTAGAACAATGAACGAGAGAATTACCCGATCATGCGATTGTGACCGAGTGTTCCTACGCCGAATGGTCACGTCGATAGTAATCGCCGTGCTGTTCGTGCTGCCGCTGGCAGGTAGTCGGCAGGAAGTTGCCAAGGCGTCTTCCCCAGACAGATCCGTCGGAAAGGCCGAGTTGAGCCGGAATGAGCGCATGAAGTGGTGGCGCGAGGCCAGATTCGGCATGTTCATCCACTGGGGCCTTTACGCAGTGCCGGCCGGTGAGTGGAAGGGCGAGAGAATCAAAGGTATCGGCGAGTGGATCATGGAGAGGGCCGATATTCCGGTCTCGGAGTACGAGCCGCTGACAAAGCAGTTCAATCCGGTCAAGTTCAACGCCGACCAGTGGGTGCGAATCGCCAAAAACGCCGGGATGAAGTATATCGTCATCACCAGCAAGCATCACGACGGCTTCTGCCTCTGGGATTCGAAGGTGACAGATTACGACATCATTGACGCTACGCCGTTCGGGCGGGACATACTCAAGGAGCTGTCCAAAGCGTGCAAGAAACACGGGATCAGGCTATGTTTCTACCACTCGATAATGGACTGGCATCATCCCGATGCACAGGCGCCTTTTTATCCGAGCTACAATGACGGCAAGCGCTCGAATCCCAACTTTAGCCGATACGTCGAGACCTATATGAAGCCGCAGCTCAAAGAGTTGATAACCGGCTACGGACCGCTCGGCGTGTTGTGGTTTGACGGCGAATGGATAAAGGACTGGACCGAGCCGCAGGGCAAGGACCTGTACAATTATGTCCGAGACCTTCAGCCTGATATCCTCATCAACAACCGCGTCGGCAAGGGACGCAAGGGAATGGAAGGCCTCAACAAAGGCGATCAGGAATATGCCGGTGACTTCGGCACCCCCGAACAACAAATTCCGGCAAAGGGTCTGCCCGGAGTGGACTGGGAATCCTGTATGACAATGAACGACACCTGGGGCTACAAGCACTATGACGACAACTGGAAGTCCAAAGAGGACCTGCTCCGCAAGCTGGCTGATATCGCGAGCAAGGGCGGCAATTTCCTGTTGAACGTCGGACCTACCTCCGAGGGCCTGATACCGGGACCCAGCGTAGAGCGTCTGGCCGCTATGGGCAAATGGATGAAAATCAACGACCAGAGCATCCGGGGGACAACGGCCAGTCCGATTGGCGAGGTGCCCTGGGGACGCTGCACCGCCAGGCCTGGCAAGATTTACCTGCACGTATTCGACTGGCCGACCGACGGAACGCTCGAAGTGCCGGGAATCGAGAGCAAGGTCAAAAAGGCCTACCTGCTTGCGAAGAAGCGAGCCAAACTTCGATTTACCCGGCAAGAGGGGGGGACAGTTGCTGTTGCAATCCCGGCCCATGCGCCGGATCCTATCAACACAGTTGTTGTGTTGGAAATAGAAAGCAAGTGAACAGTCAATAAGTGGAACCAAATGTATATAAGGAGTGAGTTATGAAACTTAAACCTCTGGATGATAGAATTGTAATCAAACAGTCAGATGCTGAAGAAATTAGTGCCGGCGGGATTCTTCTGCCGGACAGCGCGCAGGAAAAACCGCAGATCGGCAAAGTAATCGCCACCGGGCCGGGCAAGCTGCTCGATGACGGCAAGCGAAGCCCGATGTCCGTGAAGAAGAAAGACGAAGTCATCTACGGAAAATACACCGGCAGCGACATCGAAATCGACAGCAGGAAGTACGTAATTCTCAGAGAAAGCGACGTTCTCGGAATTGTAGAGAAGTAACAGAACCGCAAGGAACGGGCAAAACGACAACAGTCAACAATTGAAAAGAGGAAATAAAGATGGCAAAACAATTAATGTTTGACGATACCGCACGGGCTCAGCTCAAGGACGGCCTGTCGCAATTAGCCGAAGCAGTAAAGGTCACACTCGGACCGACCGGCAGGAATGTCATACTGCACAAGAGCTGGGGCTCGCCGAAGGTGACGAAGGACGGTGTCTCGGTCAGTAAGGAAATCGAGCTGCCCGAGCCTTTCCAAAACATGGGCGCCAAGATGGTCAACGAGGTCGCCAGCAAGACGTCCGACGTCGTCGGCGACGGAACAACCACTTCGACCGTCCTGGCCGAAGCAATCTACACCGAGGGCCTCAAGCACGTAACGGCCGGCTCGAATCCGATGGCCCTTCAGCGAGGAATCAATAAGGCCGCCGAAGTCGCGACAAAGTACATCCAGGACATCAGCGTCCCGGTAAAGGGCCACGACGACATCGCGAAGGTCGCGACTATCAGTGCGAACAATGACCCGTCTGTCGGCGACATCCTGGCCGATGCGATTGACAAGGTCGGCGGCGACGGCGTCATCGAGGTCGAGGAAGGCAAGGGAATGCAGAGCGAGCTGAACGTGGTCGAAGGTATGCAGTTCGACAAGGGTTATATATCGCCGTATTTCATGACCAACGCCGATACGCTCGAAGCGGTTCTTGAAGATGCCTATATTCTGCTGCACGAAAAGAAGATTTCCAACATTCGCGAGCTTATCCCGCTGCTTGAGAAGATCGCTCAGGTCGGCAAACCGCTGTTGATTATCGCAGAAGACCTCGAGGGCGAGGCCCTGACTGCACTGGTCATCAACAGGTTGCAGGGCGTGCTAAGGGCCTGTGCTGTCAAGGCCCCCGGATTCGGCGACCGCAGAAAAGCGATGCTGGCCGATATCGGCATCTCCACCGGCGGGCAGGTAATCACCGAAGATTTGGGCATCAAGCTCGAGAGCATCGAGCTGTCGCAGCTTGGTCAGGCTAAGAAGATCGTTGTGGACAAGGACGCAACTACGATAATCGAAGGGGGCGGCAAGAAGAAGGACATTACAGGCCGGTGCGATCAAATTCGCAATCAAATCGAGAAGACGACCAGCGACTACGACCGCGAGAAACTACAGGAGCGATTAGCCAAGCTGACGGGCGGCGTTGCCGTAATCAATGCAGGCGCCGCGACCGAGACGGAAATGAAAGAGCGAAAGGACCTGCTGGACGATGCGCTTCACGCCACGAGGGCCGCGGCCCAGGAAGGCCTCGTTGCCGGGGGCGGTGTTGTCTTTTTGCGGGCGATTCCCGAAGTCAAAAAGGCCAGAGCAAAGGCCAAAGGCAAAGAGAGGATCGGTTTTAGTATTGTGATAAAGGCACTTAAGGCCCCAACGATGCAAATCGTGGAAAACTGCGGCGAGCACGGTGACGTAATCGTGGCTCAACTTCTTGAAAAAGACAAAAGAATCGGCTATGATGCCAACACCGGCGAGTTTGTCGATATGTTCGAGGCAGGGATTATCGACCCGGCAAAAGTCGCCCGAACGGCACTGGAAATGGCCGCCTCGGTAGCAGGCCTGATGCTGACCACCAACGTCTTAGTCACTGAGTTGAAAGACAAAGACGAAGAGCCAATACACGGATCGGTAAGATAATGACGCGTATCTCGTGAAACGTGAATCGTATCTCGCTGCTTGAGCTGAAGCAAAGCAAATTGCGAGATACGAACTGCGAGATACGAGATACGAGATACGAGACAATGGCCAAACGGGATTATTATGAAGTCTTGGGCGTAGGCAAAGATGCTTCGGCCGACGATATCAAGCGCGCATATCGGCGCCAGGCGATGAAGTATCATCCGGACAAGAACCCGGACGATAAAGAAGCCGAAGCGAAGTTCAAGGAGTGCGCCGAGGCCTACGAGGTCCTGAGCGATCCGAACAAGCGGCAGCGCTACGACCAGTTCGGGCACGAAGGTCTCCGCGGCGCCGGAATGCACGACTTCTCCCGAATGAACGTTGACGATATCTTCAGTATGTTCGGCTTCGACGACTTCTTCAGCGGCATCTTCGGCGGACGAGGCGGAAGATCAAGCCGCCGAACCGGGCCTGCTCGCGGATACGATCTGGAAACCACGGTCGAGCTGACGCTAAACGACATTGCTAAGGGCACTGAGAAAACCATCGAGTTCACACGGCAGGACACCTGCGGCGAATGCGGCGGAAACGGCTGCGCCAAAGGAAGCTCGCCGGGTATGTGTCCCGCCTGCGGCGGAAAGGGCCAGGTCGCCAGAGGAGGCGGATTCTTCCAGATGGTTTCAACCTGTCGGCAATGCGGCGGCGCCGGGCAAGTCATCACAAATCCCTGCAAAAAATGCAAAGGCACCGGCAAAGTGCCGAAAAAAAGAACGGTCAACATCAAAATCCCCGCCGGCGTCCACGAAGGGCAGGGCATTCGAGTCGCCAACGAAGGCGAGCCCGGCCGGGGCGGCGGGCCAAGAGGAGATCTATACTGTTACGTCAGGGTAAAATCTCACGAATTCCTGCAGCGCGACGGCAACAATCTGATCGCCGTAGTCCCAATAAGTTTTACACAGGCGGTACTGGGGACAACTATCGACGTGCCAAGCATCAACGGGACCAAAGGCCTGAAAGTCCCGGCAGGAACCCAGTACGGCAGCGTCTTTAGAATAAAGGGCCAGGGCCTGCCCGACATTCGTACACATCGGACCGGCGACGAGCTTGTGCAGGTTACAATCGAAACTCCGACGAGGCTAAACCCACAGCAGCAGGACCTGCTCAGAGAATTCGCCAAGAGCGAAAATAAGCGTGTCTCTCCCGCATCCAAAGGATTTTTCGAGAAACTAAAGAAACATTTTGCCGACCACTAATGGAACACGAGAAGAAAGAAAATCCAAAGACCGAAGACTCGCAAAAAGCAACGAAAGGTGAGCTTGAAGAACTTCGCCGGACTATAGAAAGTCTGCGGCAGGAAAATGGCGAGCTTCTTGGAAAGCTCCAGCGGGTCAGCGCCGACTATGCGAATTACCAGAAACGGGCGCCCAGGCAAATCGCCGACACAATCGGCTACGAAAAGGAACGGATTATTAGAACGCTGCTGCCCGTTCTGGATAATTTCGAGCATACGCTCGGACATGCACAATCAGCCGAAGATATCGACGTGCTTGTCAAGGGCATCCGGATCGTGTATGATCAATTGTTCGACGTTTTGAAATCTCACAACGTAGAGCAGATAGAGGCCCTGGGTGAGAAATTCGATCCCGCCGTGCATCAGGCAATGACGCGACAGACGGATCCCGGGAAGGAAGACGACACCGTGCTCGAAGAGTTTCAAAAGGGATACAAACTTAACGGCCGGGTAATCAGGCCAAGCAAGGTGATCGTCAATAAATTAGAAGCAGAACCACAGGGAAGGCAACAAGACGAGGATTCATCGGACCAGGTGACCGAGGAACGTCAAACAGCCGATGAATGCCGGACGACCGACGAGGAGTAATTGCCATGCCAACTTACGACTATGTGTGTGAAAATTGTGAGCATCGGTTCGAGCAGTTCCAGAGTATAATGGCCAAGCCCACCCGCAAGTGCCCCAACTGCGGCAAACTGAAGCTGAAGCGGCTAATCGGCGCCGGCGCAGGCATAATTTTCAAAGGCTCCGGATTCTACCAGACCGACTACAGAAGCGAAAGCTACAAACAAGGCGAGAAAAGCGCCAACAAAACCCCCGACAAAGACACCGCAAAAAAGAAAGACGAAGCCAAGCCCAAAGATTCAAAGTCCAGCGAAAAACCCAAACCCGCCACAAAAGACAAAAAGAAGTCAGCGTAGAAATGACAACCCGTCATTCCGAGCGGAGCGCAGCAGAGTCGAGAAATCTATTCTAATAGACCCCTCGACCTTGCTCGGGGTGACAATATACTACCGCCAACCTGCTTTTCCACTATCGGCCGGCAACTTCACTTGGTGGCAGGAAGTTCTCCTTAAGGCTTTTCACTCTCAACCTGTACACCAGCTTTCTGGCCGGTCGTCGCTCCTTTCGGTAACTGCACAGTCACGAGCATGGGCATGTTGCCATCGCCGGCCGGACCGGTTGCCAGCAGTAGATCGTGATCGTACCGCTCAAGACGTTTGACGTCATTACGTTTGGCATTTCCCAGCGACCAACCACCCAAACGCATTGGTCTATCTACACGAACAATTATTGACAACGGTTCATCTTTAAAAGTGTAGAACAAAATCCTTCTCTCACGCCCGTCCCTGGAGTACAGGTCAAAATAACTCGGCAGCTCGTGCCGGTGGATGAGCCCGACATGCTCGTTGTCGGCAACAGGACGCCCGATCTTCACGCGAATGTTTGTCATCCCGCCGGGACGCTCTCGCCATCGCCAACGCGATTGCAGTGGGGTGCCGTCCGGCAGATAATACATGCCCTTGGCGTCGACCAACTGGCTGGATCCCCAGCCTACCTCATCTTCTGCGCAATCCTTGCGTCCTCGCGGCAGACGTTGGTAGACCCAGACAGTGACCTTTCCTTGCGAATCCACGTGATACAATTTTGGGCCCTCGGGCGAATGCATCGCCTTGCCTATTGTCTTTCTGTCAACCTCCTTGACCTGCTCAAGCACCCGCTCGATGAGTTTACGTTCGAACGCTGTCAGCGGCGAGGCGGTGATTTGGAGATTCTCGCCGGACGACTTGACATCAGGAGCCGTTTTGGGCGCATCTGCAACGGTTTGTTGCTCCTTGACTTCCGGGGTGAGAAGTATCAGAGGAGTGGTCTTCAATCCTCGCTGAAGTGATATGTTCTCAAACGTTACCCATCGAAACGGTCTGGCTTGCAGGTGAAACATTTTGACCTTTTCAAGGGGTATACCAAACTCCGATTTACAGAGGCCCATTTCGCTCCCTGCATTTGAATTGCTGTGCTTGACGGGCTCGTACACTTCCCCATCTTTACCTCTGGCGTAGATGCGGCAGTCATAGCCCGCATCGACAAGGTGTGTTGCGGTTATGCAGATACGTCCGTTCTTTTCAATTGCCTCGCTATAGATTATTGCACGTTGGGCAATCGAGTCACGTGCGTATGCGACGGATCGCCCGTGAGTGCCAACCGATACTGTTTTCCATGGCTCTGCGGCAATTCCGAGTCTAAGGTTGGTGCTCTCAGTCGTTTCACGGAAGGCAGCCAATATCACCTGGATCGGCCTGCGAATTCTTCTCTTTCTGTCGGAATAATCCGGTGCAAATCTTCTCCCGCGAGAATCTTCCAATGAAGATGATATTTGAATATCCTGGACGGCATCGTCGTCGAATTTGAGTGCCAGGAGTCTCACATATTCATCCTCTTCTACCGTAACTGCGTCATCATAATCATAGTCGCGAAACTGATGCGTATCCATAGGTGTGCCGTCCGGCCGCCACCATTGCTTGCCTGCACTCGGATGCTCACAGACTCCTGCCAACTCCACGGTAACGCCATTTGACAGAGTTGCCTCAAAGCGATTGGATTTTTGGGCATTGACTTGGATCTTTTCTTGTTTGGGCAGGTTTTTCTTCTGGGCTTTGGCCATCGGGAGGAAGACAACGGCGAGAACCATGATTAGAAGTGTGCCTAATGCTCCCACCTTTGCACTTTTTGGTATCGGTCGGTTTAACATGTGCCTGATCCTCCCATGTAACGCCTTTTTGGATTCCACTACGCCGATTAGATGCAGGCTCAAACTCGTTTTGAAAAATGCCATTTCCGCAATATCAATTAGAGTGTTGCCGTAGCTCTTAGCTTCGGTGCCGAGGGTGACGAGGACCATTTCGTCGACGGCTTGCTCACGGATTCTGCGAACCACTGCATTTACCAGCCATACAAGAGGGTTGTAGAAGTAAGCGATTTGCAGCAAAGTCTGTGCGGAATTAAACCATAAATCGCACCTTTTGATGTGGACCAGCTCGTGGATCAAGACGGCTCTCAGCTTGTCGGGCGATAGTTTCTGGGGCAGAGCCGCCGGTATTAGAATCGTCGGTTTGAAAAGCCCGCAAACGGCGGGACTCGGCGTGCCGGTTGATAGCTTCAACTGAATGTTTCGGCGGACGCCAATTTCTTGCCGGCACTGGTTCAGCATATCAACTGATTGGGTCTCGGCAGAAGTGCTTTGGGCGATTAGCCGCCTGACAAACTTGATGCGCCGAATCAGAAAAATCGAAATAACTGACACACCCGCAAGCCAGATGAGAAAGGCAACGGCCTGCCAGGTAGGGCGGGCGGCCACAGTTGAAGCAGCAGATGCAACCTGAGCGGCTGGCTCGGGAACGGTCCGGGACGGCTGGGCCGGCGGGATGTCGGCAGATGGTCCTGGATGTTCGGATGCGGCTATCGTAGCGGATTCGTGTTGCTCGGCACTTGGCAGCCGTTCCGAAACGGGTGCGGCAGACAAACGGTCTCCAACCCAATAGCCAATCCCAGTGGGCATGCTCAGTGATGGCGGCAACACCAGTTTCACAAACACCAGCATCCATATCCAGTATCTAAACGTTGCGCGCATCCGTTTTCGCATCAGAAGATCAATCACCAGCAGCAGGATAATGAGTATGCCGGACTGGACTAACATGTTGGCCGAAAAGCTGCAAAACCATCGGCCAACATCGTTCAGTCCTGCCAGGCAACTGTTCATTAGCTCATTCATTTTGAACCTTTCCCTTTTGCCTTCTGTTTTTCCACAAGCTCGCGCAGTTGTGAGGCTTCTGCTTTTGAAAGGCCCTCATGCTCGATCAGGAACTGCATCATTGGCGTCAGTGCCCCGTCGAAGGCGCGCTTGAGCATCTTGCGAAATTCCCCTCGTTTGGCGTCAACTTCGCTCACACAGGATTTGAAAAGCTGAAGATTGCGGATTCTCTCGATTTCCAGAAATCCCTTCTCAGCCATCCTGTCCATCGTTGTCTTGACGGTGCTGTACGCCCGATTCCTGCTGCTGGCCAGCGTCTCCTGAACAGTGCCCGCAGCGCAAGGCTCTTTTGCCCAAACAACCTTCATTATTTCCCACTCGGCTTCGGTTAGCTCCACAGCGGATTCATGGCCGAGGGGCTTTTTGGTTTTCTTCGACTTCGGCATATCTCTTACTCCTTATTCTATGAATGTAGAGTATATTCGACGCATGTAGAATACGTCAAGAAAAATTTGAGGATTTTTGCAATTTCTTTTGGCAATCCCATTTCTTGCCGCAAAAAAGCGGGAATGATGTGAGAAAAAGAGGCCTGAAATTACTTTATTAGCCTGGCGATTTGTCTGAATTTGGGATGTTCGGCGGTTCGCAGCAGCTCGAACAGGGCCATCTCAACAGAACTGATGTTGGCGCCCTCGGCAGCCATCCTGCTCAGGGCAATCTGTTTGTTGTCCGGTGTTCTGGAAGAGACGGCGTCGGCAACTACGTTTACCTCGAAACCCTTGGCCAGCAAATCGAAGGCCGTTTGATAAACACAGACATGGGTCTCTATCCCGCACAGCAGAATTTGGTTCCGCGATAATTCGTTGAGCTTGCTGTTGAACTGCTCGGCGCCGCAACAGCTAAAAGCGGCTTTGTTTATCGGCTCATTGTCGGCGAGCAACTGCACTATCTCAGGGATTGTCTGTCCCAGAGCATCGGGGCACTGCTGGCACCACAGGATTGGAATTTGAAGTATCTTTGCGGCAGTGATGAGGGTTTGAATGTTCTTAAACAGTGCCTCCTTGCCGTGCATCAATTGCGCCAGCTTGCCCTGAACGTCAACTACCACCAGACAGCACTTTTCTGTATCAAGCATCCCTACCAGCTTACTACAATAGTCAGACGGATTGTCTCCTTGCCTTTCGCCTGGTCTGCCGGTTTCGTGGTCGGTTCTGGGCCGGTGATGAACGGCTTCGGCGCAGTCAGCAAACCACCGCTGTCACCTTCTATGGCGGACGCAAGCACCTTGCCCGGCAGAAGTTCCGTCATACTGTTGACGGCGGCAAAATCTCTCGCCACTTCGAGGCGTCTTTCGTGACTATCCTGATGGACAATTTCAGCTATTTGCCCGGTAGTAACGTGATCAACCGCCACCTGCCTGGCAAATACTTCGGTGTCAATGAACAGCGATGCCGAGTCGAGCTTGAACCATATATCATCGAGATCAGCCAACAGCAAGTCCAGGCCCTCCCTGCTGCAACTCAAATAATAAATGCGTTTGTCCTCTCGGCGGTCAGCGCCGATCGAACCCGAAAGACCGTTTTCGTCAATTGCTCTATTGATGGTCGTGTCAACCTCAGGCAGGGCGTCCGTATTCAATTCGAGCCGCCCGCTGAATGGCAATGCCGCTACGACGCCTGGACCCGGTTTCATTGCCTCAATTCCTGCCGAGGGCTGTGTATCTTGGACAAGAACTGGCCCTTCCGTGACAGTTTCGGGAGCTATAATCGTGTAGATTACCCCGGCTAATACAGCTACCAGCCCGAGCATGGCAGCGGCCGACAAGAGCCTGCGACCCAGCAGGTGTCTCCTTCCCGCCCGCTCGTTATAAGTCGGTGCTTTATCCGGCAGTGCCGTGGGGGCCAGCGAAGTCTTTACGCCCTCCAATACACCGGCGGGGGCCTCGGCACGGGGCAGGGAAGCAACCAACGTCTTACATTTCCGCAGTTGTTGCAGCCGCAGGGCAATTCGTGGATCGTGGGCCGTCAGTCGCTCGACCTCGGTCCGCTGCCTGGCTGAAAGCTCGCCGTCAATGAAGCTGTTGAGCAGCTCATCAGTACGCTTGGCGGCAGCGATTTTGTCCATATCCGAATCTTCTTTCATCGCGAAATGGCCTCCAAAATTTCTCTCAGCCTGCTCCTGGCCCGACTCAATCTGCTCCTGACAGTGCCCAGCTCGACATCCAACACTTCTGCAATCCGGGCATAACTCATACCTTCGATGTCCCGTAATATCACTACGGTTCTGTGTGCTTCATCCAGTCTCATCAGCGCCTGTGCGGCTATTTCGTACAACTCGTTCTTCTGGGCTATGGCCGCCGCGTCAGGCGAGCTGTCATCGCTCAAATAGTCCTTCAACATAAGCCTTCCATGGCTGCCGTAATCTTCCTGCTCGGCATCCAGCGACCTCAGCGCCAGCCGGGCATTCCTCTTGCAGTAATTCAAGGTCAAATTGACGGCTATTCTGAACGCCCACGTATAAAAGCTGCTCCTGCCCTCGAATTTGTGCAGGTTCTGTATTATTTTGACAAACGTCTCCTGCGTCAGTTCCGCCGCATCCTCGGGATTGGCGCATATCTTCATCACGACGTTGTAGATGCGGTCCTGGTATTTGATTATGAGCCGTTCCATTGCGGCAGAGTCGCCGCCTCGGCACCGCTCGACCAGTTCGGCATCGCCCATACTGATATGTCCCTCAGAGGCCTGCCGGCTCCTGACGTCTATATTTGCTGCTTCGGTCACAGCGTTTCTCCATAGTTAGACCAACGCAGCCCCAAAAAGTTCCTGCCGAAAGCAGGACAATTGTGGGGCCAAACCGCCGAATATAATCGCAGATCGGCACTTTTGGGTCAATCTAATTCCACCCGGAGCGTAAATTTCGTGCCGCGCCAATATGTCCGGGTGTCCGGGCAAGAACGCAAATCAGCACAAGTAAAAGGGGCCTGTACCGAATCGACCGGTACAGGCCCCTAACTAATTCAAAAATCAAAGTTCAAAATGCAAAACTTTGGAATCGCCTTCGGCGAGGCTCTTCAAAACAGCCCGCGAAGCGGCTCATCAATTTTGATATTTAATCTTTGATATTTACCTTCTTCCCTACTGTACAAGCTTGATGTCGTCGAAGTACATCGTCCCCGCGCCACCGTCGACAGCCGGGCTGTTCCTGGTGCCGAAGCCAATGGCAATCGAATTGACATTGGTAAGGTCCACGCCGAACGTCGCCAGGTCGATGACCCATTCGGTCCATCTTCCGTTCTGTGTTGCTGCGTCATCAGCGTGATAGACCACGGCTGTGCCGTTGAGGGCGACATACATCCGCTCGGCGGCATTAGACGAATTGCCTCTGGCCCACAGGACGAGCTTCGTAACACCTTCCTCGGTCCAATTACGCGGCCAGACCAACGTCAGCGTTGCCTCGGAGGTCTTGCCGGCATTGTCGAAGCGATATATCATCGACTGGCTGCCGCTGTTTACAATAGTCTGTTCGGCATAAGGCGGCAGGTCGTTGCCAACGAGGGCGCCGTTTGTAGTGGTCCCGAAGCCGTCGATCCACTTATCGAATATCCTGTTGCTCGCGGGAGCGGGCGGATCAATATCATTGTAGGGCTCGAAATCGTCCACTACAAGGAAATCACCCGTATTGAGTGTCCAGACGTTGCCTACCCAAGGACTGTTGGGATTGGCGTTATTGACTTCATCGACGCGCCAGAAGTAACTGGTATCGAAGGCAAGTGCGCCCGGATCCAGCGACTCCTCACCAAGCGCTTTGCCGCCTTTGTATTCGGGCGAGGCCTTGGTGGCGGCTGCCACGGCACCTGCATCTGTGCCGAGATAGACTTCGTGCGAACCAGCGGAATCTCCCGGCTTCCACGTGAGATTAGAAACCAGTTTCACGCCGACAGTTCCATTGGCAGGGCTTGGACTGTGCGCGTTGACAAGGAACGACAATGCCGCCGCCGGAATAAGCTGTTTCGGCGTTGATTCACTTTCCCAGCGAAGCTGCGCCACCGCGCCGCCGCTGTTTTCGTACATCTCCATAACAACGCTGTACGTCTGCCCGGCGACAAGGTCAATCGTTCCCCTGTCCTCGGTGTCGCCGTGGTTGGTCCAGTTGTTGACAAGGCGTTTGCCGTCCACCCACAGGCGGACACCGTCATCGCTGTTGGTGTAGAACGTATAGGTCTCGGTAAATACCGCCTCGACCTGGCCGGTCCATCTGCATGAGAAGTTGTCGGTTCCAACCGTCGTGTCCGGTCCGTCGTTGCCCCAGTTGAAGTCGATCTGAGGATCCGTTCGGGCCAGAACAAGATTTTCAAAATTCATGCCTTTGAAGTACTCTCCTTTGGCACCTCCGCCTTCTCTTGCGACCTGGAAACTCCAGACATCGCCTTTATGCGTAGCCAGGACGTCGAACTCATCGACCCGCCAATAGTACGTTTTTTCCGGTTCGAGGGGGCCGGGAGGAGCGAAAGTCGTAAGCGCCTGTGGCAGGCCCCCTGCCGCGGCGTCGATTTCGTCAAAGCTCTCGCCGAAATAGACGGTGTGCAGCTTCGCACCGAAGCCGGGCGTCCAGCCAAGAGTAAGGCCTTCGGCTTCGATGAATTTGGACTCGTCGGCCGGGGAGGGATTGTAACCGGTTTTCGGCGGAATCGAGAAGCTCCAGACGGGGCCTTTCCACGGACTGTTCGGCTCGGCGTCATTGACCTCGTCGATTCTCCAGTAGTAGGTTGTGCCTGGAACAAGGCCGTCAGGATAGGCAAATCCGGGAAAGCCGGCAACGTAAAACGTCGAAGTTTGATTGCCGCGGAAGGTATCGCCGGCGCCCTCATTCACATCGTCAAAACTGTCCCCAAAGTACACATCATGTGAGACTGCGAAATCCCCGGCCCGCCAGCCAACGTTCGCCCACGTATCGGCGTAGAGTTCGCCGTCAGGCAGAGTGGGACCGAAGGCGAAAGGATACCCCGATCCACCACCTTCCATAGCAAACAGAATCTCTTCCTTTGTCAGCGCCTGGTTATAAAGCCGCACGTCGTCAATGATGCCGTTCATCGGGTGATCGGTATAACCTAAACCGATATAACAAGTCTTTCCTGTGTCCGGATTTGCTGCTGTTCCTCCTCCGCCAGTTTGAAGTTGCTCGACACCATCATAATAAACCTTCCACTCTTGCTTGTCCCAAACAACTGCAATGTGGGTCCATTGGTTGAGAGGGAAAGGACTCCAATAGGCGTAGTATATTGAATCTCTATTATGGACTGTCGTAAGGTTTGCGTCAGGCTGGAGATATATCTCAATTTGTGAGGACGTTGTTTGACTTCCCCTCTGAAAGAGACCAGGATAATCGGTTGCTACTGCAAAATAGGCCCAGGCTTCGATGGAGTATGTCTCTGAAAAATCTGATATGCTTCTGTCATTCCCGCAGTCAATGTAGCCATCGATGCCATCAAATTCCAAGGCATTGCCTATTGTCCCGGCCACCCACTTTGGATCACCCTGGAAGGCGCCATCGTTGCCGTTACCGCTTGAATCACGTGCAATAGTCCCGGCTCCCTCATCAAGCTTCCAGTGGGCAACGAGTTTGGCAGAGGCAATGCTTTCCATGCTCTCCGTTAGGAGTCCCCAGGACAGCACCAGAACAATAGGGGTCAGATAAATCAGATTCTTAGACATAAGGTCCTCCTTCCTTAAAATCAGCGGATAGCGTATAGGCTCTCGCTAGGGGACGCCTTACGGTGTTATCCACTATACGCTATATTTATACCAGATCAACTGCCCACCCGTCAAGCAGAATCCCTGCTGTTATTGGGTGTTGGATGTTTCTTTTGTTGAGGATTGCACGCAAATGCAGAACCGACGTGGAGATACTGCATATTTGAAGTAGCCTGGCCAACACCAGGCGCCGGCATTTGAAGACTGATGCGGAGTTTCTCGGCTGCCATCTCAAAACAACCGGGGCCTGTACCGAATCGACCGGTACAGACCCCTAACTAATTCAAAAATCAAAGTTCAAAATGCAAAATCAATGAAGTCATCGCGGCTTGCCGCGATTCCGCAATTTTGATATTTAATTTTTAATATTTAACTTCTCTCTACTGTACAAGCCTCGCGTCGTCGAAGTACATCGTTCCTGCGCCGCCGGCGGGAGACGGGCTGTTCTTAGTGCCGAAACCAATGCTAACCGAATTGACATTGGTAAGGTCCACGCCCGCAAACTCCGTCAGGTCGATGACCCACTCGTTCCATCCGCTTATCTGTGTTGCAGCAGGATCATTATGATAGACCGCCGCGTTGCCGTTGAGGGCAATGAACATCCGCTCCGGAGCGTTAGCCGAATCGCCTCTGAACCACAGCGACAATTTTATGACGCCTTCGGCAGTCCAGTCGCGCGGGTAAACCAGCGTCAGGGTTGCCTCGGAGGTCTTGTTGTTGTTGTCGTACAGATACGGCATCGATTGGGCGCCGCCGTGAACGATGCTTTGCTCAGCATAAGGCGGAAGGTCATTACCGATCAGAGCACCGTTGTCCGTGGTTCCGAAGCCATCTATCCACTTGTCGAATATCCTGTTGCTGGCCGCGTCAGGTGGATCAATGTCGTTGTAGGACTCGAAATCGTCCACGAGAATGAAATCGGCCGTCGTGAAGCTCCAGACGAGACCCTTGATCGTTTCAGCCGGATAGACCTCATCCACGCGCCAGGCATAGCTGCTGTCCCATGCAAGTCCTCCGGGATCATAGCTCTCGGCGCCAAGCGCCTTGGGACCCATATACTCGGGTGAGGCTGTGGTGGCGTTCCCGACGGCATCTACACCGGAGCCGAAGTACAGTTCATGCGAAGCGGCATTGTCCGCAGCCGTCCAACTCAGCGTTGCGATCATCTGCACATCCACCGCGCCATTGGCCGGCTGTGGATTGCCCACAGCGCCCGGAGTCGTGAAGCTCCAAACATCGCCTTTATGTGTGAAGGGGGGATCGAACTCATCGACGCGCCAGTAATAAACTTTCTCTGATTCCAGCGTACCCGGACTGTAGCTGGCGCTTCCCATGGGCGCGCCGCCTGCGGCATTGTTTACGTCGTCGAAATTCGTGCCCATATAAACGTTGTGCAGCTTGGCGCCGAAACCTGGCGTCCATGTAAAGACCGCATTCGGGTCCACAAACTCGGCGCCGTCAGCCGGATCGGGATTGTAAGCCGTCTTGGGCGGAATCGTGAAGCTCCAGATGTCCCCTGTCCACGGACTGTTGGGCTCGGTGTCATTGATCTCATCAATTCTCCAGTAATAGGTGGTGCCGGGGACGAGACCATCGGGATAAGCAAATCCCGGGAAGCCCACAATATACATCGTATCGGTCTGGTTACCTCGGAACGAATCGCCTGTGCCGTTGCTGACATCGTCGAAATTGTCACTCAGATAAAGATCGTGCGAAACGGCAAAGTCGCCCGCTCGCCAGCTCATGGTCACCCACGTGGCCTCAAGGTATTCGCCGTCAGGGGGAGTAGGAGCGGAGGCAAGCGGATATTCTGCTCCACCGCCGGACATGACACCGAGAAGCTCTGTTTCAGTCAGTGCCCGCTTGTAAATTCTGACATCGTCGATGAGACCGTCCCAGAAGCGGCCCGTGGCCCCGGAGTTCTCACCGATGTATACGGGTACGCTGCTGGCAGTTATGTTACCAGTAGAGTCCGACGAAGCGTCCAGGTTGCCGTTAATGTACAGGAGTTTTTGTGTCCCGTTATACACTCCGGCAACGTGAAACCATTCGCCGGTGCTCACGTCCGTGGTTCCAGTGAGGTCCAGCGGTGCCAGACCGGTGGTTCCCCAGGCAATGTTGTTTGAGCTGCCGGACCTGTGCACTCTCCACGAGCTGTCACTAGTGGTGATGATGGCCTGCCAAGTCTTGTCGAACACGTCGACCTTAATCCAGCACGCTATTGTGATGTTTACGGCAATTTCGTAGTCCGGACTAGCCCCGCAGTCCACGTAGTCGCCACTGCCGTCAAACTCAAGTGCGCCGCCCAACTTGCCGGGGACCCACTGCGGGTCACCCATGATGGTGCCGTCGTGGCCATTGCCACTTGCATCGAATGCGGTGGTCCCGGATGTTTCGTCGAACCTCCAGTGGGCAACAAGGTCCGGGTCGGCAGCTTCTGCCGCGGTCGTCAGGACCAGGCTCAGCACCGAAACAATAGAAATAAGATAAATCAACTTTCCAAACATGGTAGTCCTCCTTCATAAGAGAGTTCTGAAAATCGCCCCCCGGCAACACGCCGAGGCTATCAATAATGACGTTTTTTTGCGTACTTTTCTCGTACTGCCCGGGAAAATTCTTGCGGTTTGAGACTACCTCCTTTCTTCCAAAACCCAATATGGGCGGTCAACTAAGGATACAACTTCGACCCCGGCGTGCCGGGGCTGAAATGTAAGAATCCATATTGTGAGGCACAAAATCCTTGCCAAAGAGCCCAGCGCCTCATTTATCGGGCCTTTTCGCCAGGTGGGTCAACCTGTGAAAGACACAAAATATCACCCGCCCAAAGACCGATGATCCATAGGCTCTACCTCAATTTATACCACAACAGCCGTCTTGCCGTCAAGAAAAATCTCCGGATCCCCCTGTCGGGCGCCCATCAAGTCCAATCTGCTGAAATTATCTTGGAATTGAGATGAGATCATGGTATTGTGAGACGTGAAGCTTGCAGCAGTGGTGGAGTGGTTCAGTGAAGTATATATGGAGAATCCCGGTCCAGGGCAGGTTGTGATGGCAAAGCGCAGAAAAAGAGGGAAACGGAAAACAAAGAATTCCAATCGTTCACAACCACCAGCTTCTACTGCTTCAAAGAGACCTACCTGGGCGCTCGCTCTGACGGCGGTCGTGTGCGTCGGTATTGCCGGCTTCTTCTGGTTAAGGTCATTGGCTGGCCCGGAAGAAGAGCTGCAGAGAGATGAGCCGCCATCACAGTATACCGAAGAGAACCTGGAGCAGGAGACAATGGCGGTCCTGAACCGCCTTGTTAAGGATTTCCCCGACAGCGCAGATCCGCTTGGCCTGATGGGAGATCTCTACGTGGAGCTGGGCAAGACGGCCGAGGCGATGAAATGCTGGGAGAAGTGTGCCGAGTTGCAGCCTCACCGGGCCGGCAGCTATGTGCGTATGGCCTCTACGGCCGTGGAGAGAGGGGAGTTCGAGAGGGCGGTGGCAATTGCGCACAAAGCACTGAGAATAGACCCCGTAATGCCCGGCATTTACTGTGAGCTGGGACGGGCATTGAGAGGCCTGGCCAAACCCACCGAGTCCCTCGCCGCACTCGAGAAAGCGGTCCAGATTTCCCCAAAATCGGCTGTAAACCATTACCTGCTGGGGCAGGCATACCAGCAGTTGCAGCAATACGAACAGGCGAAGCAGAGCTACTTGACGGCTCTGCAAATCAAACCCAATTACACAGAGGCATGCTACGGGATTGTCTCTGTATCTGCACGGCTGGGGCAGAAGGACGAGGCGGCCAAGTACCGCAAGAAGTTCAAGGAAATGAAGGCCCGCGACTGGCAGACGTTGCCGGATGAGAGGGACTATGTTCTGCACCACAGGTTTCTGGTCAAGTCTCGCCGTCGCGCGTCGAAAACCCACACGAATGCCGGCATATTGTATTACGAGCGCGACCGGCGGCAGACGGCCGAGAAGCATTGGCTGCGGGCGGCAGAGCTTGATCCGGCCAACACGGGGTGCCGCGAGGAACTGATGACTCTCTATCAGCAGAGCGGACGAAACGAAGAGGCGCTCCGGATGTGTGAGCAACTCAGACAGCTCGCGCCCGAGAATCCTCAATATCATATGTGTGCCGGGACACTTTTGACGCGTATGAATCGTATCGAGGACGCGCTGCTGGCGGTCAGGCAGGCAATCGAGCTTGAACCCAACAACGCAACCTTTCGGCAGTTATACGACCAGATCGAAAAGAGAAAATAGTATGGCTATTTTTGAAACAGGCTGGGGCAGCCGACCCATCTTGCGGTGGACAGCCGCCGTGGGTCTGGCATGTGTGGGCTTTCTCTCCTCAGCCGGAGCGCAGTGCCCCATTCAACTGAGCGACATTACAAAGGAGACCGGTATAACCTTCAAGCACACGGATGGTAGCTGCGGCAGATACTACATCATGGAAACAGTGACTGCCGGCCTGGCGCTCTTTGACTATGACGGGGACGGAGATGTGGACATCTACTTCCTGAACGGGTCACCGCTGCCGGGCAAACAATCCAAGGTCCCGCCTCGCAATGCGCTCTATCGCAACGACGGTAAATGGAAATTCACCGATGTTACGGATAAGGCCGGCGTAGGCGACACGGGCTACGGGCTGGGAGTGGCCGTCGCTGACTACGACAATAACGGCGATCCGGATATCTATCTTAACAATCACGGGCCGAACGTCATGTACCGGAACAACGGGGATGGCACTTTTGTCGATGTGACGAAGGAAGCGGGAGTGGGCAACGGGCGCAAAGTGGGGGCGGGTGCGTGCTTTCTTGACATGGATGGCGACGGCGATCTGGATCTATACGCGGCCAATTACCTTGCGTTCTCGAGTGATACGCATGCCAGAGTCCAAGCCTTAACAACGGAACTGATGTATGCCATTCCCCGGCACTACCGGCCGGTCCCCGATACGCTCTATCGCAACAACGGCAACGGCACGTTTACGGACGCGAGCGCCGACTCTGGAGTAAACACTCAGGCAGGATGGGGAATGGGAATAATCTGCGGCGACTATGACAACGACGATGACACCGACGTTTTTGTAGCCAACGACGTTTGGGCGAATTATCTCTTTCAGAACGACGGCAACGGCCACTTCGAAGAAGTCGGACTAGTGGCCGGTGTGGCGTATGACGCTGGCGGGCAAGCGCAGGCGGGCATGGGAGTTGACTGCGGGGATTATGACAACGATGGCTGGTTGGATTTCTACCTGACTAACTATCAGAGCGAACAGTCCACGCTGTATAAGAACCTGGGTAATGCGATGTTTGAAGACGTGACGTTCGTGACCGGGGCCGGAGCCGGAACGCTCAACAACGTCACCTGGGGCAATGGCTTCGTGGATTTCGATAACGACGGGAAACGCGACATCTTTGTCGCCTGCGGTCACTTGCAGGACAATATCGAGCAGTTTGATGACGCATCGACCTACCATCAGCGGAACATCCTCCTGCTGAATACCGGCAATGGAAAGTTCGTCGATGTGTCGGACGAATGCGGGGACGGGTTGAAGGTAAACCTCAGCAGCCGCGGAGCGGCTTTCGACGACCTCGACAACGACGGCGACATCGACGTAGTCATCCTCAATTCGCGGCGGGAACCCACCATCCTCCGCAACGACTCGGCCAACGAGAACCACTGGATTCAAATCCGCTTGCAAGGAGTCAAGACCAATCGCGACGGCGTGGGCGCGCGCGTCAAGGTGGTAGCGGGGGATTTGACACAGATTGACGAGGTACACAGCGGACGCGGGTACCAGAGCCATTACGGAACGCGCCTGTATTTCGGATTGGGCAAACGCGACCGGATCGACCGGGTCGAAGTCCGCTGGATCGGGGGTGGTGTGGACGTCGTGAGAAACGTCGAGGTCGATCAAGTCCTGAGCATCACCGAGCAAAACAACCAGGCGAAAAGCGATTAAACATACGCTCGGCGGTGTTGGCCGAAGCGCCTCTGAACCAAAGTGACAATTGTGTGGCGCCTTCGGCGGTCCAATCACGCGGGTAAACCAGCGTCATGGTAATATCGGCGAGGCGAAGCCAATAACAAGCTTCAAAGACCTTATCGTACCGAAGAAAATAGTTGATACGCCGCCGATGTTGTGAAATAATAGCACGCCCTATGAGAGCTCAAGTGAAAAGACTATCAGTTGCGGCAATATTTGCCGTCTGCCTTGGCAGTTTTACCCGGGCGGACCTGGCAAAGCAGGTTGACGGCATCATCGGCAAATCTTTGCAGAAGCGGGTCAAATTCTCCATTCATATCATAAAAGCCGATTCAGGCAAAACCGTTTACGACCATGACGCAAAAGAGCTTATGATACCGGCCTCGAATATGAAACTGATGGTCTCGGCAACGGCGCTGAAATGCCTGGGGTCAGATTATGTTTACAAGACAAAGATAGGCCTTTCCGGCAATACGCTGGTGGTAATAGGAAGCGGCGACCCTTTGTTGGGGGACGAGAAAACCGACGCCAAATACGGGCGGGAACCGAGCTGGATATTTAAAGATATAATAAACGCGCTGAACCGCAAGGGCGTGGAAGCCATCGAGGACATTGTTCTCGACAGCAGCGTATTCGATGACGAACGCGTACATCCGAGCTGGCCCGCGAAAGATTTGAACAAGTGGTACGCCTGCGAAGTCAACGGTCTGAATTACAACGACAACTGCGTGGGCATAGGTGCAAGGAATATCGGCGGCAGGGTAGCGGTATTTATCGAGCCGCAGACCTCTTTTGTGACACTCATCAACGAGATAATTCCAATATCTCAGGGCGCCAGCATGATCGGGACTTATCGCAACCGCCAGCCCAATAAGCTGACTGTGCGCGGCAAGTGCAAGGAAGATAAGTACGGCCCGTTCGACGTGGCGATAGAGCAGCCTGCCGGATTCTTCGGATTTCTACTGGCCGAGCATTTAGCCAGAGCGGGGATAGACGCCGCCGGCCAGATTGTAGAGAAGCCGATGGACCCTGCCGGTGATTTCACACTGCTCGTCGAATTCAGGACGCATATCAAGGATTGCCTGGCGCGGTGCAACAAGAACAGCCTGTCGCTGGCCGCCGAATCGCTGCTCAAAACCGTTGCCGCCAATAGTAATCCGGACGGCAAAGACGGCAGTTGGGAGAAGGGCCGGCAGCAGATTGCCGAGTATCTATCAGGTCTTGGCATTGATAAAAACCAGTTTCATCTCGACGACGGCAGCGGCCTGAGCAGGCAGAACGAACTCAGTGCGAATGCCATAACGACGGTATTGTCGGATATTTATAAGGGCGGGAATTGGGAGTTCTACAGGGACACGCTCGCGGTAGGGGGCGAAGACGGGACAATCGCAAAGTATTTCAAAGAAGAAAAGTACAAAGGCAAAATCCGGGGCAAAACCGGGTACATCAGCGGCGTCAAGTCGTTTTCAGGGATAGCCAACACGGCAGGGGGCGATTACATATTCTCCATTCTGGCCAACAATGCCAACAACCTGAGCCGCTATACGATCAACGACATTGCCGAAGCGATTATTGACAGCGAGTTAGACGACGATCAATAGACGCTACTTTTCGATGCCGACTCGCGCCGTGATTCCTTTTTGATAGTAGTCTGTAACAGGATAAATGCTGATTTGTCATTCTCCGTAAGGAGTCCCCAGGACTGAACGGAGCGCAGCGCAGTGAAGAATCTCAAACCATCGAGAGCCAGATGCTTCGCCATGCTCAGCATGACAACTCTGCAAATGAAATGTTACTGACTACGAGCAGTCCCTGCAAATCTCCAGTAAGTTGTTGAAACTGTCCCGGCAATTGTCCTTGCTGTAGAACTTAGGCCCCATACCGCAGGGTAACGTCAACAGGTCGCCTTTCCGGAAGTCCTTGACGTCCTCTCTTGTTTCCACTCCCCAGGCGATTCTCTTGCCGTTCCTGTACCCCGGGTACTTCGTGATGTCATATTTCGAGGCATCGAAGCTTATGATCTCAACTTCCGAGCCGAACAAGTCGTCCCAGTTCATGTTGCCGCACACGTGCACGCCGGGCGTAACGTCGAAGCTCTCAAAAAGCGGCGTCCACAATTGCTGGTAATCGAACCCGACCTGCCCGAGGGCAGGCTCATCCAAAAACAGAATGATGTTGCGCGCATCCAGGCCGCTCATAACGGCGTCGATGTGCTGGTAAGCCAAAGAAAAAGCCTCATCCTGGTCGTATCCGCCGAGAATGAGGGTTGCCGGGCCGACGCATTGAATCTTGACGGTATCGAGACCGGCCACCTTCCTTTTGAATGTCTCAAGACAACTCATTCCGCCGGGCTGCTTGATGTAATCCATCATGGCGTCCCCCAGCTTTGGAAGCTCCGGCAGAAATGGTATGTCATGTCTGAGGCTATACTCGACAGCCTCGTCAACATCATCATACGGCAAAGATCCAATCTGAGTTATTATCTGTCTTTTGTCCATGTCACACTCTCAATTCTCTATGAGTTTTCGTAACTCGAAATTAACGGAGGCATTGGGCAGATACACAGCCCGGCGATTTACGTGTCCCCAAAATGGAACTCGAAGCCAACAACTGCCTCATCCTCGAAAGCGAGGTTGTCATTCCATATCAGCTTGATACGGGTCATCGGCAGGTCTTCGGGCTCACAGGCGTTCCGATCTTTCATTCAATCGGGTTCCTACAGGCCGTCGCTTCCCGCTCCGGTAAAGAGCAGTGCTTAATGACGGCTTTCGTTCCTGAATACCGCTACGGGTTAGCCCCGGATTCCAACCGGGTTCTCTCTTGCGATGCACCATAAAGGAGCAAACCGACAACATGACCCAACATATTGTAGTTTGAATCGTATGTCAACGCAAAATATTGTAATTTCCGCATTTTCTTACTTCTTGCGAGGCAGATTCAGGGCGCAAAGTAAACCGTAGGCCCGTATTCGTAGTTTTTTCTTTCCCAATCAGCCTTGACGGCCGCCTGAAGGGGGGCTTCGAGGAACGTTAATCTGCCGCGTTCGATGCCGAGTATCACTGCCGAAGGCGGTTTTTCGTTGAGCACTTCTGCAAGAGTTTTTTGACCGGCCGTATGTGTTAGCCGGCGTTCGTCGGGCGACAGGGAATCGGCAGTCCTGTAGATGATTGCCCCGGCAGACAATTCAGGGTAAATCCGGCCGCCCCCTTCGAGAGCGAGCAGGGGGGCCAAGGTCAGTATCAATTTGGGCTCTTTCGCTTTCTCGGTAATATCTTGTGAGATCTTATGCAGGCGTATCGGCTCCCAGCTTTGCGGATCAAGAAGCTTTGATATTCTCCCCAACATTGTTCGATATGATGAAACGTAATTAGAAGGTTGCATGGGATGGAGACCCAAGCCAGGAGATATAACTGCGATGAATGTACAGACCGCAACCAAAACAGAGGCTGTCTGAACATACTTCTTGGAGCCAGTTCTGGTGGAAAGTTCTCTTAAGTATAGCAATGGGAAGGCGAGGCTAATTGTCAAGAAAGGAACCGGGATAGCGAGATACTGGCTCCACATGGTCGGTGGTATAAGGGCGATTATGAAGAACGTCGCCGACAGCAGGGCGACGAGCAACAGATTTCTGGAGTTTACGATCTTTAATTTGCGGCGAAGGCACAGAACTATCAGACAAAGACAGATCGTCAACACGACGAGCGCGAGATAACCGGGCCTTGTCAGGCACGCAATTGTCAGGGCTGCTTTGTTGTGAACCATGCTTATTTCGTGCAGCCATTGTCCGTAGAGCATCGGTATCTTAACCATGTTGAGAAAGAATGCCCGCGGCGCCCGGGTTATCACCCAAACTGGCCAAATTAATACGAGAGCTGTCGCTAAGAGAAACGGCAGGGCGGTCTTGAATCTCTGCTTTATTGACTCGGCAGGCAGGCTCAGTAACATCACGAAGAACAACAGCTCCACCAGGGCGGTCGTTATGCGCATGCAGGTCGCAAATGTCAGCAAGGCGCCGATGGCGGCGATTCGCCAGAGTTTGGTTTTTTGCCCGAAATCGGTCGATATGAATAGCCAAAAGGACAAGACGACGCACAAGATCACGACGTCGTGGTTCCATGCGTAGCCGTTGGCGTAATCGACGAGCGGATTGAAGAGCCAGAGCACAACAGCCGCCAGCCCCAGAAGCGTACCGGCGACAGCGGCGGACTTGAAGGCACACCGGTATATGCCGACGATGCAAAGCATCACGAGAATATCACACATACATGAGACGAGTCGGCCCACGAGCAAATAGTGGGTTGTGCCGAATACCCTGAACAATGCCGCGCACAGCAGCGGGTGGTAAGGCATCTGAGACGCGTATGAAAAATCCCTGTAAATCATCTTCCCCTGGGCCATGAGAACAGCCCCGGTGCAGTACATCTGTTCATCGCGGCCTACAGGTTTGGTCATGCTATTGCCCAAAATCGCAAGAGAAAGGACAACCAGTATTAAGACAACCAATATATAAGTGATTCTCGCAGACATGATCACAGAACAGCTAATCGAATTCGACAATAGAAAATAGTAAATAGTAAATAATAAATATCAAATCGCCTTACCATTCAGCCAACTCTCCTAAAAGCTCTTCGACCAGATCCTTCATCGTCACAATGCCGACAGGTCTTTGCTGTCCGGCTCTCGTTACCAGGACGATCTTCTCGTTCTCCTTCTGCATGATCTCAATGGCGTCGGTAACCGTGGTGTCCGTGCCGATCCCTCGGATCGGCTTAATAAAACCGCGAAGGTCGTCGAACTTATCCGATGAGCTTAGGACCTCATATATGCTCACAAAACCAACGATGTTTCCTGGTTGGCCCTCGACCACGGGCAGGCGCGTAAATGCACACTTCTTCAATTTGTTCAGCAAAGCCGGACGGTCCGACCCGGCATCAACCGTCTCCACATCGCTAATAGGTATCATTACCGACCTCATGCTAACTTGTGAGATGCCGACAAGGCGATCAATCATGTCGCTCTGCACGGAACTGAGAATGCCTTCTTCGTGCGTATCCTGGAGGAAGGCGCGGACCTTGTGCCTTTGTGCAGATGTTATCAATGTTCTTGAAGAAGCGGCAAGCCCCGTGAATCGTGTGAAGAAACTCGATATCGCTTCGAGCACAGGCACTGCACCACACCAGGTTAGAAATTTGTGACAACCATATAGAACCGGTGATATGTAAGGCATGAGCATATCAGCACGGTACAAGAACATATTCTTGGGAATCAGCTCTGAGAAAACGAACAGTATTGGGACCATCACCAGGGTTGCGAAAATCTCGGCCGTATGCTCGTGTTCGACACCCACACGATCCAAAAACATGACAGTGACCAGGCTCGTGGCAAGATAGTTGACGAGATTGTTGCCTATCAGCAGAGACAACAGCAGTCCGGAGTCGTCGTGCAAACATCGGTCGAGGATGACAAACGGCAGCCGCTTCTTTTCAACACCCAAGCGCAGGCGAAGCCGGCTGAGCTGGTACATGCCGGTCTCGGAGCCGGAGAACAGGCCGCCCAGCATAACGAGAGAAGCAACCGCTAATATCAAGAGTATGCTATCGATCATTGCTCTGGGATGGTTCGAAGGTTAATACGAGAATTTCGATTCGACGCTTTCGCACTTTTTCCACGGTGAATTTCAGGTTTTTCAAATACGCCTGGTCGCCCGGCCTGGGTATCCTGCCGAGCAGGGCGGTGACCAGCCCGCCGATAGTAACCTGACGTGTCTCCGCCAGGTCGATGTCGAATACCTCGGCCCAGTCGTGAATGGCAAGGCTGCCTGCAAGTCTGTATTCGAAAGGTCCCGTTTGTGTGACAGGTTCGGTCTCGCTTTCAGGCTCGATCTGACCAAATAATTCTTCTGCGATATCTTCAAGACAAACGTATCCGGCAATGCCGCCGTATTCGTCGACAACGATTGCTGTATCCGTTCGACTCTTGCGGAAGAATTCCAGGAGAGATTCGATAGTCTTCTGCTCCGGAACAAAATTGACCTTCTGGACAATCTTGTCCAAAGAGACATCGTCCTGGAGCAGAATCTGCCGGAGGTGCACCAAGCCGATTATGTTGTCTATTGCCCCGACGTAAACAGGGATCTTTGTCAGATGATTCTCCTCCATCTTTCGCTTCGCTGCGTCGGCCGAATCGGTTACCGCACAGGCGGTCATATCCACCCGCGGTCGCATAACGTGACGAACCTTGAGAAAACCGAGTTCGATTACTTCGGTCAGGAGTCTGTTTTCATCGGCGCTAAGCAATCCCTGCTTTCGAGTCGCTTCTATCAGGGATTTGAACTCGTTTACACTTATCGCCTTGGGCTGCCTTGCCGGACCGATCAACAGCCTCAGGACAGGCTCCAGTATGAGAACCTTGAACACGGATTCGAGGGGCGCAAAAATCTGGAAGCATAAGAATGCAGGCAAGGTCGCTGCGATGCTCAGAGCCTTCGAGTTGGCAAGAGCCACGGATTTGGGCAGTACCTCGCCAAAAAGAACCACTGCGGCAAAGCTGACGAAAGCGGCTATTACCGCACCCAGACCGCTTTGCTCCTTGATTCGGATTGTTATGATACTGGCGACGGCATAGAACAATACGTTGACCGTCATATTCCCGAACAAAAAGCAATTCAGCAATCTGTCCGGATTATCCAACAGCTTCACGAGCAGCTTCTGCAGTTTATGTTTGGATTCCCGGAGCTGCCTGACCTGCCTGCGTGACAGATTGAAGAAGGCGGTCTCGGCTCCTGAGAAAAAAGCTGAGCCGGCAAGAAGTATTAACATCAAAATGACTTGGGGGACCTGAGCCGCCATCAACTGTTACCCGACTGTTGTTTGGGCAGGACTATCCCAAACTTGCTTCCGTTGTCGGGTTCGGATTCTACCGTGATGGAGCCTTCGTGTCCATCCATTATCATTTTGCAGAAGGACAGGCCAAGACCGGCCCCAGAGTTATCGGCCGCAGAGCAATCTCTCGTCTTCGTGGTGAAAAACATCTCGAAAATGTTCTGCAGATTGCCAGGCTCAATCCCGCTGCCCGTGTCGGCAACCTCAATCTCAACAGAATCGGCTTTTTCCGCAGCTTCGATGGTCAAAACGCCCCCGCGCGGCAGCATTGCATCGCGCGCATTAAGAATCAAATTCATTAAAACCTGCTGAATCTGAACCGGCACCGCCCAGACCGTCAGATTTTCAGGGACCTTGATCTTCACGGTTATCCCATCTTTGGCAAAATCCCGGCATAAACAGGTGAAAATCTCGTCGATCAGCCCAGGCAGTCTAACATACTCCTTTTCCTGCGTTTCGCCGTTTGCCAGGGCAAGCATGCTATCCATGATTTTCGAGACACGGTTACAATTTGTGACAACCTTCTGAAGTGCCTTCTCGGCCAGGGCTTTATCGCCGGGAGCGCTCAGAGCAAAAGTCGCATAGCTTTTCAGGGGCGTCAGCAGATTATTAATCTCATGGGCTGTCATGTAGCTGACGGTTCCCATGCTGATAAGGGGCTGGAGTCCGGCAAGCTGGGATTTCAGCGCCTGATTCTGATGTTCCTGAACTTCCAGGTGTCTGTGTAGTGCGTAGCGTCTTGCCGTAATGCTTGCCAATCGACTGCTCCTGTGATAAAATCCAATTTCTATTGGACTATATCGACTTTTGGTGCGTTTTTTCTTGAACGGTGATATGCTCAAAATCATGGACGCGCGATGAACGAGCAGCAGATTTTGGAAGAGCTTTTGGCGTTATTAGAGGCAAACGGCGTCACAATTCGCAATGAATCGCTCGGCGGAAGCGGCGGGGGGCTTTGCACCATAAAGGGCCGGCAGATCCTCTTTGTGGACACCCAGGCGCCGTCAATAGTCACAGCGGCAGTTTGTGCCGAGGCCGTGCCGAAAGTGGCCGACATCGAGCAAATATATATCAAGCCTCAGGTCCGCCAGTTTATCGAAAACCACAGCAATCAGGTAAGTTGAAAGGTGATATGATGGTAAAGAGCAAATGGTCGTCAGTATTTGCACTGTGCGTGGTGACAGGGCTGTGCCCTTCGGAGGTCACGGCAAGGTCAGATTCTGCACAAAGATCCAACGGATTTGTCAATTCTATCGGCATGGAATTTGTTCGCCTCAAGCCCGGCTCTCTTCTGATGGGGCAACAGCAGGGCGGCGACTGGGATGAGCGACCTGCGCACAAAGTGGAGATCACAAAGTCTTTCGGCATGGCTTTAACTGAGGTGACCAACGCCCAATACGAGCAGTTCGATCCCAAACATCGCGAGCTTCGGGGGAAACTCGGTTTTTCCAAACAGGACGATGAGGCGGTTGTTTTTGTGAGCTGGCGCGAGGCCGTGGAATTCTGCAAATGGCTCTCGAAGAAAGAGGGCAGGGCTTACCGTTTGCCGACCGAGGCCGAGTGGGAGTATGCCTGCCGGGCCGGAACAACCACTGCCTACCATACCGGTGATAGTCTGCCGAAAGAGTATCAAAAGAATGCCCGGATGAGCTGGTTTCCCGATCCTGCGCGCAGGCGCAAAGGCGCCGAGCCTGTGCCGCTTACGGTTGCACAAACGCCGGCGAATCCGTGGGGTCTTTTCGACATGCACGGCAACGTTGAGGAATGGTGCCATGATTGGTATGGCCCGTATGAACAGGCTGCTCAGACCGATCCGGTAGGGCGCGTGAGCGGCGATTTCAAGGTCACTCGCGGCGGCAGCCAGGGAACGCAGGTGTCGTTCCTGCGCTCGGCTAACCGGCTGGGGGTGCTGCCTGAGGACAAAAGCTGGCTTATAGGCTTCCGCGTGGTTATCGGCGAGATGCCCCAGACCGAGCCGCTTGCCGCTGCCGCACTGCCATTGAACCGGCAAGATGTCGCCCGGCAAGTCCAAGGCTCGCCCAAAAGTCCTGACCCTGATGAGCCTTACTTCAGAGGTCCGCGCGAGTATGTCAAGATACCGCCTGGCTCTGACGGGCCTATGTACTCGGAGCACAACCACGATCCGGCCCTGGTCGATTGTCCGAACGGCGACCTGCTGGCTATCTGGTATTCGTGCCGGAACGAGCCAGGACGTGAGTTGACCATTTTGGCGAGTCGCCTGCGATACGGCACGGAACAATGGGAGCCGGCTTCGGTATTCTGGGACGCGCCGGACCGTAACGACCATGCTCCGGCTCTTTGGCTCGATCCTCAGGGTGCCATCTACCACTTCAACGGCCTTTCGGCGGCAGCAACCTGGGGCAATCTCGCTACCGTAATGCGAATATCAACAGATAGCGGCGCAACGTGGTCGAAGGCACGGCTTATCAATCCCGAGCACGGCATTCGCCACATGCCCGTAGAATCGGTCTTTCTAACGCGAGAGGGCTTCATCGTCCTGCCTTGCGATGCGGTCACAGGCGGTAATGGCGGTACTGCCGTTCACATCAGCCGGGACGCCGGCAAGACCTGGAACGATTCCGGCGCCGGTCGGCCCGCTCCGACGTTTACCGCCGGAACAACGGGGGCATGGGTCGCCGGCATTCACGCCGGAGTCGTGCAGCTTAGAGACGGCAGCCTGATGGCATTCGGACGCGGCAACAATATAGACGGCCGGATGCCGATGAGCATCTCGGAAGACATGGGCGGGAACTGGACGTATTCAGCCAGCGAGTTTCCGCCGCTCGGTGGCGGACAACGGCTCATCCTGAGACGGCTGCGCGAAGGGCCTATATTGTTCGTGAGTTTCACGGACCGAAAAAAAGGTATGGTTATCCCGGACGGCGCCGGCGCGCAGCGCAAAGTGTTCGGCATGTTTGCGGCACTATCGTTTGACGAGGGCAAAACTTGGCCTGTTAAGAGATTGATCACTCCCGGCGGGGGGGCAAGTAAACTCGACGGCGGCGGTAATACCGGCAAGTTTGTGATGGATCAGACTCATGCCGAGCCGAGAGGGTATTTGGCCTCAACTCAAACCCATGATGGGCTTATCCACCTGATAAGCAGCAAACAACACTATGTTTTTAATCTCGCCTGGATAAAGCAGGGCGCAACCGCAGCGAAAAGAGAATACCCTGAGCCGTTTGAACACCCCTACGTTCCGGGCGTGGTCATCGATCACCGTCCGGCCAGGACCGGCAAGTACCTCGGATCACCGAGCATCGCCGTATTGCCCAATGGTTCTTACGTAATATCCCATGACTTCTACGGACCGGCCACCAAAGAAGATCAGACCGCAATATTTCGCTCTAAGGACGCCGGAAAGACATGGGAGAAACTGACGGATTTTTACGGGCAGTACTGGTCAACAATTTTCCTGCATGAAAAATCGCTTTATATTATCGGCACCAACATTCATAACGGCCATATAGTTATCCGCCGGTCCACAGACGGGGGGCTGACATGGACCACGCCGGAGGATGGTAATACGGGGCTGCTCGCGGCGGACGGCCAATATCATTGTGCGCCGGTTCCCATCCTGGTCCACAACCGAAGAATCTGGCGGGCAATGGAGGACAGGCATTCGTCCCAGGCGTGGGGAAACAATCTGCGGACTTTCGTTATGTCGGCTCCCGTCGATGCGGACCTGTTGAAAGCCGACAGTTGGACTATGAGCAACCGTCTCGAGTTCGACCCGGCATGGCCCGGCAAAGCCTGGCTGGAGGGAAACATCGTTCTTACACCGCAGAATCAGCTCGTAAACATTCTGCGCGTTGAGTGCAAGGAGGCAGAAAAAGCCGCCATCGTCCATATCTCCGAGGACGGCAGGTCGGCCCGATTCGATCCGGAGAAGGATTTTATCGACTTTTTTGGCGGCTCAAACAAATTCACAATTCGCTATGACCCTGTGACCAAACGTTATTGGTCGCTCGTTAGCAAGCAAAAGAATCCTACGGCATATCGCAACAATCTTGTGCTCGTGTCGTCCCGTGATTTGAGGAGCTGGCAGGTCGAATCGGTTATCCTCCGGCACCATGACAGCGAAAGACATGCCTTTCAGTACATAGACTGGCTTTTTGAAGATAAAGATATAATTGCCGTTTCCCGAACGGCGTATAACGATGGCGTGGGCGGGGCCCATAATGCGCACGATGCCAATCATATAACCTTTCACCGCATTCACAATTTCCGCGAATTGCGGTAACAGTAATAAGGAGCAGCGAAGAATGTCAGCGAAAAAGATAGCTATTATGGTCGATGAGATGTACCAGGTTCTCGAAGTATGGTATCCATATTACCGGTTCATCGAGGCGGGCCTGGAAGTTAATTTGGTTGCAGCCGAGGCGAAAAAGCAATATCATTCTAAGGAAGGATATCCGTGCGTCTCCGAGGTTGCGGCAGCCCGGGCCGACGCAGGCGATTACGACTGTATGCTCGTGCCGGGCGGCTTCGCGCCGGATTTCATGCGAAGAGACGCCGAGGTCATACAGTTTGCGAACGATATGGTTAACGCAGGCAAGGTAATAGCGGCTATTTGCCACGGCGGATGGCTGCTGTGCAGCACGGATGCCTACAAGGGCAGGAAAGCAACCTGCTTTATGGCGATAAAAGACGACATAAAGAACGCCGGCGCCGAGTACATCGACGCAGAGTGCGTAGTGGACGGCAGCTTGATAACGTCGCGCAAGCCCGACGATCTGCCGGCCTTTTGTACGGCCGTGCTGGACGCTTTAAAATAGTAATAGACCGAACTTCTGCAAAAATAGGAGCGATTTTCTTATGAGCCGGACCGGAACCGAAAAAGGGCGGCAGAAGAGGCCTGTAGTGCTCGTTGTCGATGACAACCAGCAGAATCGAGAACTTTTGCAGGCGTATCTGGAAGACGTGGACTGTCGTACGGTCCCTGCGAACGACGGGCTGGAAGCGCTGGAGATTTTAGCCAAAGCCCCCCCTGACTTGATCCTGCTGGACGTTATGATGCCTAAAATGAGCGGCTTCGAGGTTTGCAGAAGAATAAAGAACGATCCCAAGACCACTGATATTCCCGTCATTATGGTGACCGCCCTCAACGAGTTCGGCGACATCGAACGCGGCATCGACTCGGGCACGGATGATTTTCTCAGCAAACCCGTTAACAAACTGGAGCTTCTGACACGAGTCAAGACCATGCTGAAACTCAAGCACTTGACCGACAAGCTCGAGCGAACGCTGGCTTATCTGAGCGAGATAGAAAAACAGGCACAAATGGCCAAATCAGAATCCGATAACCGGCTTTCAAAATCGTAACAACCCGCACATCGCACACAACCCCCACAACGAATAGACAAAATGACAAGTCAAGTGACTAATTGCCAAAACCGGGGTTAATCCCTCCTCACTGATGGTCGATATTCTTCAATGTGATCGGCGGCGAATGGGAGTGGATTCGCAAATCCAGGATCACGTTTGCACGTCAAGAATCGAAAACCGGATGAGAGGGTGTATGAGTCGATTACTGGAAATTCTCGGCAGGGCGATAAGCGTCGATACCGCCGACTTGATATGGCACTGGTTGAACGCAGTCAGGCTTCCGGCCGGCGACAACGAATCCGCCTCATCCCGGCAGTTGGACAAAGCGGTCGAGCTGATGAGCGAAATGAAGCTCGACGCGGCCTCTGAGCAGCTCAGAATGTATCTCTTTGAGAATCCTTCGTGTCCCTGCGGTCGGCTTGGTGCGGCCGCCATTTGCCTGCATCACGGCCAACTGCACGAAGCAATTAACGAATTAAATTCAGTCTATCTGCGCAGACCGAACAATACGATGGCTCTTTATGCCCTCGGGCATTGCTATGAACGGCTCGGCAAGGAATCGCAGGCCGTGGAGTTCTATCAGGATTGTCAGAAGTTCAAGAAGTATTTGGAGCTTCCGGCCCAGCGATTGGCTGCCGTCTATTTCAAGAACGGTCAACTGGAAAAGACTATACAGCAATACGAACTGCTTATGGAGGAACATCCTGACGATATTTCAACGCTTATCACGCTCGGCCATCTGTACATGGCCACGGGTAAGAATAAGCGCGCTATCGAAATCTTTAATGTCGCAATCTTAATGCATCCGGACAATTTCCACGCTCAAGACGACGGCACAGACCAGCTTATCGCCGAAGGACACCTTTACGAGGCTCTGGAGCGGATCGAGGACTTATTGCAGGCCGAGCCCGGCAGGACCGATTTGCTTGTCAAACGCGCGGACGCTCTGCGCACGATGGGCGCCACTTCCGACGCAGTATCGCAGTATGAAGAAGCGGTCCGCATCTGCCCGGACTGCCTGGAGGCAACAATAAAACTCGGAACACAATATTTGCAATTGGAGCAGGAGCAACTGGCCGCCCAACGATTCAACATCGCTGTCGAAATTAATGACAAGATTGTCGATGCCTACATAGGCCTGGCAATTTCCCAGAACCTGGCCGGCAGGACATCCGATGCTTTGGGCACGTTATCACTGGCGGCGGCAATTCAGCCAAACAGTTCGTTATTGTTGGCCGAGACGGCCGCCCTGAGATTTAAGGCCGGTCTCGGCGAGAACCTCCCGCTCGATATTAGGAACAATCCAGCCGGCCTGAGCCAGGCTGTGATTGCAACCCACTGCCGGCAAATAGCAGAGCGCCCGCAAAATCCCGACTTGCACTACAGGCTTGGCGTGCTAATGATGAACGTCGGAAGGATAGCCGATGCCATTCGGTCATTCCGGAGCGCGCTGGAAATAAATCCGGTTTACACCAGAGCCAGAAGCAAATTGGCCGTCTGTTTGCTTGAAGTGGACCACAAAAGCGAAGCACTTGAATGCCTGACGGGCCACGACTGCCTGGAAACCGATACGCTTGAACTACACTACAAAACGGCTTTGCTCTATTGCGACAGGGTAAAATTCGCCTCGTCCCTGATCAACCTTGAGCATTACCTCGAGAAGAATTTCTCATCTTCGGATCCTACGGTCAACATCTCAATAATTCTGCAGAACCTGGGCCTTTTGGACAGGGTGACCGCTACATGGGACAATCTGACCGACACCGCCAATCACGCCATTGGCGCCGACTATCCGTTTTCGCCGTAGTCAACGGAAAACCGCATCAAAACTCCCCCCGAAAGCATTTGAAAGTTTTGCGATCTCTTGTTTTACAGCCGTTCGGACGCAGGTATAATGCTCACTGAGGGACCGGGCAGGATGGCTCCGCCGGGGAGCAATCGGAGCACCGACCCGGTTGTAAGCTGACCGGAAATTAGCAAACCGAAAGGGACCGAGAATGGCGACAGAAATCACCGAACAGGAATTGCTCGAGATGGAGCTGCACGCAGAAATGGAAGTATTTAACAGGAAAACTATGGTCCAGAGGGTTCCCGGCGGCTGGATCTATTGGCGTCGCACCAGTACGGTAAATGCAAATAACAACAGCATTTCTTGTTCACTTGCCGGAGTCTTCGTGCCGGCGCCGCAAGGTTCCCAACAAAAACCGAGCGAGAACGCGCAAAAACCGCAACAGGAAAGGATTCCTTTATTTCGCCCCACAGCCGAATGAAACATAACATATATTATGGGACGTTGTTGGTGGTGTTTCGATAACGGCTTGCAGGAGTCGGGCTTGCATCTTTAAGATACGACATCGTTGAGGTTTTGTCGGCTAATTACCCGCCAATATGCTTAATCTTGCCGCACAGGTAGTCGGGACGTGCTGTCGAATATACAGTTCCCTTTTATTTTACATATCGCGCAGTGACAAAGGCTTTCCGAGAATTTCATAGTGCAGGATCGCCCTTCTAAGGTTGTCAGGATCGGCGTAATCCTGTAGAAGTTCGGGCAGATGTTGCGCTTCGGGTGTTGCTGCTGTGGAAGTATCTCGCTTGCCTGCCAGCCCTTTTACGGTTGTGCCCGTGAGGTCGCGGCCTTCGGCAGGCTCAGGCTGAATTTGTTGCTTCGACGCTGAATGTTGCGGCTTCGTCTTCGGTTCTGTAGTTTGAACCTGAAAAGCCTGTTCTGCTTCGGCGACGAATTTTTTAGCGGCAGCACGAAGATCGCCGAGCTTTGTGCGCACTTGCTGGGTCGCGGGCAGGCGCTGTGCGGGACCGGCCGGATGTTGGGGCTGCTGCATGGGATCCCTGCCGGGTGCAGGCGGTCTGCGGGCCTGCCGTTGCTGCTCGTCGGGCCTTCCTTTCTTCGCTTTGAGAATACCGCCGATCATCCAGATCGCGGCCATCACAATGACAACGAGGATGTTTATCCAGCCCTCGCCGTCAACATTTCGCTGAGCCACGATTATTTGTGCGAAAAAAGCGTTCATAGTAGTGAAGTCACTTATCAGGTTATCGGAGTACTCGACGTCTTTCCCCTGTTACCCTGATATCCTGCATCCTGATTTCCTGATAACCTTATTTCCTAATATTCTACGACTACTCTTTCTTCTTCGGTCCTGCGATGGAATCGCGCATCGACGTATCGGCCACAATGTTTTTCATTCTGTAATAGTCCATGATGCCGAGATTACCCTTCTTGAAGGCCTCAGCCATAGCCAGTGGAACTTTCGATTCGTTTTCTACAACGAGGGCCCGCATTTCCTGCTCACGTGCGAACGCCATTGCGCGCCGTTTTTCGGCCTCGGCCTTTGCTCTTCGCATATCCGCTTCGGCCTGTGCGGCCTGCAGTTTGGCGCCGATATTGTCGCCTACGTCAACGTCGGCGATATCAATAGATAGAATCTCATAAGCCGTCCCTGCGTCGAGACCCTTGGATAAAACCGACTTGGAAATATTGTCCGGATTCTCCAGGACGCTTTTGTATGTTATGGCGCTGCCGATCGTGGTAACAATTCCTTCGCCGACACGGGCGATAACTGTCTCTTCAGTGGCGCCGCCGATCAGCCTTTCAATATTGGCGCGAACAGTAACGCGCGCCTTTGCTTTTAACTGGATGCCGTCCTGAGCAACGGCGTCAATCGTTTGCCTTCCTTTCGACGGGTCGGGGCAATCGATTACCTTGGGATTAACGCTCGTCTGGACCGCCTCGAGGATGTCACGACCTGCCAGGTCGATTGCCGTAGCGGTCTGCAAAGACAATTCTATGTTTGCCCTATTGGCTGCGATCAGAGCACGCACGACATTTGGGACCCGGCCGCCGGCTAAGAAATGGCTCTCCAAATCTTTTGTGGTAAGTTCAAGACCCGCCTGGATCGCGGTAATCTTGCTAAGCACTATGATTCTCGCATCGACTTTTCTCAGCCACATTCCAATCAATTCGGATAGTCTCACGTCAGCCCGGGAGAAATACGCCTGCAGCCAGAGTCTGGCGAATTTTACGACAAGAAGAAATCCGACCAAACCAAGAACGCCGCCGATAACCACGAGTATTATCACGCCTATGTTTGGTCCCTCGCTCACTCCCGCCATGATATTTGTCAGGCTATACATCTATCTGTCCTTTCATTAGCTTTCTTCGATTACACGAACGGTCAACTGTGTACTCTCCACGTTGATAACCTTGACCTTATTCGCCTTGTCAACATATCCGCTCTCAGCCACACATTCAAGTCTGCGTCCTGAGAAATCACACATTCCGACCGGCCGCAGTGGCGTAAGGACGACACCTACGGCGCCAAGTAATTCCTTGAGTTCGGGCGTGTCCGGCACAGCATCGCCCTGCTGGCGCTGCGGCGGCGCGAGTGTCGCACTCTTCCCGAAGCTGGTTTTTGGAAATATCTTGTACGCTGTAACCAGCACCGAGGGTATCATCACAACGGCGGTACATACCCCTATACAGCCGGCGAGGACGCTATGATGAAAGAATATTGCGATCCCGCCACCGAGGCACCCAAGCGCAAAGACACTTATCAGGCCTCCGCTCGGTACGAATACCTCGGCCACTATTAGCGCCGCACAGGCAAAATACAGAAAAACAGCAAAAACGAGCCACCAACCCATTGGCATCTTCCTATGATTGCTCTTCCACGGCTTTTACAACAACTCGATTGCCGTGAACTTCAATTATCTCAACATTAGTGCCTTTGTCAAGGAATTCGGCTTCAGCGACGACGTCCACTATTGCATCGGCGAATCTTGCCTTTCCGGTGGGACGCAGTGTTGACACCACCTCGCCGGTATCACCGACTCCTACGCTTGTTATCTGGCTCTCCGGCAGAGTTGTCATGCTGACTGCCATTTCGCCGCCCCGCCCGGCAGTCGCCGGCACGAGTATCAGCCCGTTTAGAAATGGAATTCTCGGCAGGTATTTGGAAAAGAGCCACGCCAGAACAATGAAACCGGCGAATCCGAGTGATAACCCTACCACCCCCCAGGTAAAGTCGCTCCATGCAATCGCATCCTGGGGCCACGGAAACTTGTCCGGTGGATTCTTGATGAGCATGCCGAACAGGCCGGCAAAAATACAGACTATGCCTGCAAAACCTGCAATCCCGAACCCGGGCAGGACGAAGATTTCCACCAACAGCAGGAGTATCCCGACGGCAAACAACACCACCTCCACCCAGTTTGCAAGTCCCACCATGTATTTGCTGCCGATGATGATTACAAAGCATATTACCGCGGCCAACCCGGGGAGTCCGAGGCCCGGCGTATTGAATTCGATATAGACTCCCAGCATGGCGATCATTACAAGCACCGCCATCACCGCAGGCGAATTGAGCCACCGGACCATCTCCTCCGACCAGTTCGTCTTGAGCACCATCGGCTCGCCTGCAAAAGTCACGCCGTCGCGCTTAGCCAAAAAATCGAAGGCCCCCGCCCGGTCCTTGACCTGTGCCCTGGCTATCTCGTATTTGAAGGCCTGAGAAGCAGTCAACGTTAGAAGCTCATCATCGTCAACGACAAGTTCCTTGTTGCCCAGATCGTATTTATTCGGATCCTGGGGCAGTTCTCGGTCTTCAAAAAACTCATACTCATCCGTTTGCAGATTCTTGACCCTGTAAACCTTCTCCTGCATCGTGACCATTGCTTTTAGCATTGCGGCCGGATAGCCGTTCGCTTCGGCTGCACGCATGAAGGCTGCACGGATAAAGCTCTCGGTTTTTTCCCGTTCGACACCTTCGAGCTTGCCGCCCAGCACGATCGGAGCACAATCGCCTATCGTGGTGTTCTCGAGCATTATTATGTCCTGGCAGGAGACACTTATCATAGCACCGGCCGATATGGCCTCGGTGGCTACATAGGCAACGGTGTGGGCTTTCTTGCCTATGTCGAGTATGAAGTACTTGGATATATCGTCCGCCGACTGTACAAGCCCGCCGTATGTTTCTATCTCATAGATCAGGTACTCGACGTCCTGGTCAAGGGCTGTTTGGGTCCTGCGTTTGATGGACCTGAAGAGCCCGTCGTCGATCATGCCCTTGCAGACGATCACCGCGGCTTTGACAGTGGGCAAATCGGTACCGGTGTCGTTTGGCTCAGCCGCGGCATTCAGCCCCGCGAGCAATGACAGGCACAGCATACCAACCACAAGTATCCGTAGTGGACTCTCCATAGTATGAATTATACCTTACGATGGTCCCGTTGGCAATACCGGGTCAGGAATCGAGGGAAATTTTTGGCTTGACGCCCTCCCATTGCAGGCCGCCCACTATCGCCTGGGCGATATTCGTCAAGTGGTCGCCGGTCTTTTCGACATTGTCAACCAGATCGATAAATATCAAGCCCGCCTGGGGAGAGCAAACGCCGCCGGCCATTCGCTCGACGTGGTGGCGGCGGAACTCTATCTGCATCCTGTTGAGGTTGTCTTCGTTGACCAGGGCCGACTTGGCGGCCTCAATGTCATTATCCTCCAGGGCTGCTATGATCTTGTCCAGCATCTGGTCTATCTCTTTTCTGAGTTTCTCTGCCTCAGCCAGCGCCGAATCGGTAAAGGAAAGCTTCTGGTCGATCTTTCGCTCGCCGATCTCGACAATATTGACGGCATGGTCGCCGATACGTTCAAGGTCGTTAACCGTGTGCAGGAGCACGGGCAGCTCGTTAGATACCTCGTCAGACAGGTTTCTGCGCGACAACGTCGAAAGGTACGAGGTGATTTCGAGCTGCAATATATCGATGAAATCTTCTATTTCTCTGACCGATGCAAGCTTTTTTCGTTTGTTGTCGATGATTCCGCCGATAGCGAGTCGCAGGGCTTTCTTTGCCGTCTTGGCCATACGAACGATCTCACGTTTTGCCTGCTCCAGCGCTATCACGGGAGTATTGAGCAGGTGTTTCTCGAGCGTAACAGGTTTTTGTGCAAGCTCGGCCTCAGTTACCGGCACGAGCTTCATCACTGCAACCGCTAATACATTGATTAAAGGTATGAATACGACTGTGTTAAAGGCGTTGAACACAAGGTGGGCAAAGAATATGTGCCTCATGATCGTCCCCTCGTCCAGTTGCCCGGGTGTGATCCACACAACCACTTTGCTATACCACCCGAGCCATACGGGAACAAGCATGTACAAGACGCCGAATACATTGAACATAGTATGCCCCATCGCCGCACGCCTGGCGTTCCGCGAGGCCCGCAGCGCGGCTAATTGGGCGGTAATTGTCGTGCCTATATTGTCGCCCAGAATAAACGGTATCGCAACGCGCAGCGCCGTTTCCCAGTCCGTCCCGAAGGCCCCTCCGACAGCCAGAATCTGAATCATTGCAATCGAAGCGGAACTGCTCTGTAACAACATTGTAATGATAGTCCCGGCCAGAACTGCCAGAAGTGGATTGTGCCCAAGCCATATCAATGCCGCCTGCACGTCCGTATTGTCCCTCAGGGGGCCAAACGCCTCCTTCATAAAATGTATGCCAAGAAACAATAGACCGAAACCTACCAGTATCTCGCCGACGCTCCTGGTCTTGTGTGTTTTTCCAAGGACAGTAAAAAGGAATCCGACCCCCACAGCCGGCAGCGCATAGTCGGTGATTTTAAAGACGGCCAGAATCGAAACAAGGCCCGCTGTGATTGTCGTGCCGATGTTGGCGCCAAGAACAACACACAGGGCCTGTTTGAGCGTCAAAAGGCCGGCGTTTACGAACCCGACCGTCATGACGGTGGTGGCCGAACTCGACTGAACCAAGGCAGTCGTCAGCGCACCGACGATAACCGCGATGATCCGGTGCTTCGTCAGTGCTTCCAGAAGGCTTTTGAGCTTCTGTCCGGCGACCTTCTTCAAGCCGTCCGACATCAGACCCATCCCGAATAGAAACAGGCCCAGCCCCCCTACTGTCCCAAAAATCATGTCCTTGACCATGTCAAATCCCTGTAAAGACAGCGTATCACAGATGGGTAAATCACAGATTCCAGTTCACGTTTGCAATTGCGCGGCAGTTGTAGCCGCTTTCGCCAGAGTGGTCAAGCGAAAAACGTCACGTCAAGGATTAAAGTCTATTGAGCCTAAGCCAGGCTGCGGAGAATCTCCACCCCCTGCCGGATTTTTTCGTCGCTGGTTGCGTAACTTATCCTGAAATGCGTGTCTTTTTCGCTAAAAACGTTGCCGGGGATAATCAGAACATTGTTGGCAATCGCCCTTTCGACGAACTCCGTCGCCCCGGTCGTGCCCGGCGCCTTGATGAACGCATAAAACGCCCCGCCAGGCTTGACGAACTCTAACTTGTCGCTCAAACCGTCATAAAGCAGATCACGCTTCTTCCTGTACGCATCGACCAGGTCGCTCATGTCATAGTCCAAAGCCGCCACTGCCGCCTGCTGGAAAGGCGTCGGCGCACAGACGAACGTATATTGCTGTATCTTGGTCATCTCCTCGATTACATGGCTAAGACACGGGTGGGCCGCGACGTAACCCAAACGCCAGCCGGTCATGGCGTGAGACTTGCTAAAACCCTGCAAGATGAGACTCTTTTCGTAGTATTTGGCGATACTCGGGCACTCGCCGTCGTAGCAGAACGTCTCGTATATCTCATCGGTCATAACGAGCACATCATGCTCGGCTGCAATCTCGGCCACCGCCTTGACCTGCTGCCGTGAATAAACCACGCCCGTCGGGTTGCCTGGCGCGTTGAGGATTATCATCTTGGTCTTGTCCGTGATGGCCTGTGCAATTTTGTCAACCGGCAGCTCAAAATCCGGATAGCTATCGACAAAAACGCACTTTCCCCCCAACAGGTTTATTAAATGCTTATACATCACGAAGTAAGGATCGGGGATAATCACTTCGTCGCCGGGATTGATAAGCGACATGAACGCCAATAGCAGCCCCCCGCTAACGCCGCTGACGACCAACACGGCAGGATCTTCCCAGCCGAACCTGTCGCTCACACGCTCGGCGATGCGGCGTTTGAGCACCGCGTCTCCGGCCGTCTGCGAATAGCTGTTCTGCCCGGCCCGGATCGCCCTTATCGCCTCTTCTTTGAGCGCTTCGGGCACATCGAAGTCCGGCTGTCCTATCGAAAAATTAACCGGGTCCTCTAACGAAGCCCCCAGCGCAAAGACCTTCCGAATCCCGCTGGCGTCGATTTGTGCCGTCCTGTCTGCAAGTATCTTCTTCATTCGGCACGAATCATACAGGATTCCCCCGCACAATCAATCGAAATCTCCCTCCTACTGTCATTGCGACCAGGCCAACAGAGCCTGCCCTGAGCGCAGCCGAATGGGAAGCAATCTCAATAGTCAACCATGAACCACGTTGGATTCACGGTCATGTACCCGGCGTGGTACATGATAATCAATAGCAAACCTGTCCTGAGCATCGTCGAATGGATAATCAATAATCAATCGCCACGCCTGTCATTATCAAGCACAACTCATCGAAAAATATACCCCCTATGGGGCAGGCGTACCACTTTAATTCTCTATGTAGACTAAAGATCGAATGGGCCGATTACATTTATAAGAATCGTGAAAAACCAAGATGGATATTTTCAAATACAGTGAAATCTTCTATAATCCAATGCGCCGTCATTCCTCCTTAGGCAACATTAGTCCTATGGGATATGAACGACGATATAATTATTGGACGAGGCAGCCTAAAGACAGCTGTTTGAATGTCAACTTTTTGTGGGTCAGGCCACCTGATGATCTTATTCAATCAGCTGGATCGACGCTCTGTGAATCAAAAAGAAAAAGACTATTTAATACGTGGAGGTATATCTCGATGCATGAACTTGAACCAATGTCAAGAACTGGCTACAACAGACTTATGAAGGAATTAGAACGGCTTGAGACAGTGGAACTGCCCGAAGTTCAGCAAGCTGTTGCTACCGCGCGTGAAGAAGGAGATTTAAAGGAAAACGGTGCGTATATTTACGGGCGTCAGCGGCAAGGCCATATAGTAGGCCAGATTGGTGAATTGAAGGGAAAACTGAACCGGGCGGATATCATTGATTGCACAAAAGTTGAATGTGATCGGGCTGTGTTTGGCACTGTTGTGTCTTTGTTGGATTTAGTTACTAAAGAAAAGGTGACCTACCAGTTACTCGGTCCTGATGATGCTGATTTTGATACAGGAAGTATTTCAGTTCACTCACCAATAGGACGGTGTATTGTCGGACACTCGGTAGGAGATAAGGTGTCGGTAAAAGTCCCTGCCGGTGACCGTAATTTAGAAGTGATTGACATTGCGAGGCCAGAAGTCGATTAAGCCTATTATATTCCCTCTCTGACGAGAAAGAATAGTGCTTCGTCGCGCAGTCTATCCTGAGCATAGCCGAAGGGCTCTTCGCAATGACAAGAATCGCGTTCTCGTGTCATTGGAGTTCCGGCGCGCCGGGAAAGAATCGCACGGCAATCTCAATCGTCACTTTGGGATTGTTCCAACAGGCCCGCTGTCCCCTATCAAAACCTGTCATTATCAAGCACAACTCATCGAAAAATGTACCCCCTATGGGGCAGGCGTACCACTTTAATTCCCCATTATTTACCTATTCTTTTCGCGCGGAATCCTATGCATATAGCCAAAGGTATTGGGGTCAAAACTGGTCCCTTTAATGCCCAATTCTTCTCGTAGTTTTAAGATAAACCTACCAACGGCAGGGGGAGAATCTATTTCGGGATTAGGTGTTTTAATCCAGTCCCCCTTTTCATCTTTCTGAAAACCAAACGCGTACAGAAACTCGTCAGCAATTCCACCGCTTGTGCCATAGGTTGCCAAAAGGCTGTAGGTAAGATTTAATTCAAGCTGAGTAGGTGGTTTCTCTGGCGGGGTATACCCTTCTGGAAGTCCCGCTCTGTTCCAAGGAGACGAAGCAAGGCTTTTTTGCAGAAGGCCGATGGCGTTCTCACAAACTTCGTACCGTTTCTCTGCAATTGATTCTTGTGTCTTTACTCGTTTTGCTACTATCGGATTAACATATAACTGACCAAGCATGGCCATAAGGCCAACAATAATTGGTCCAATGAGATTCCAGAATGCCTTTCGAAGCCATGATGATTCGGGTTTGTTTTCGCTACTGGAAGTAACAGCTGTTTGTTCTTTCATAATATGGCCTTTCAGAAATGCAAAATGAGGTCGCTCACGTATTTATGTTACCTTATTCAGTTCTTTTACTTTTTTTTATTTACAGCTTCAGCCTGCTTTTTCTACTTTGCACCACCTACTGCTCATGAACGACGTCTAAAAACAGTAAACGGCCCTAATGTTCCCCAAGAAAAGACGCGCGCCGGATTTGCCAGTCATTGTTCAGCCCATGGTTAAGCAAATAATGTAAAAAATCATTAGCTTTCACTTCGATCGATGGTAGTCGAGGTCAGATTTACAAGCCTGGACGAAAGTGCCTGCATCATGTAGGAATGTATTAAGATCAGGCATGTCACCACCGGGAATCAGAAGACCAAGCCGCTTCAAGTTGTCAATAGGCTCACGGCAGAGTCGAATAAAATCTGGCTCAGAGAGATTCGTGTTCATAGCGTGCGATAGAGTACATTTGACCCTTACTGCGTCTGTGATGATCTGCCTGAGCTTTTCATGAGGCTTGATTGTATTTTCTATTACCACCCTCACATTACTAAGATTATCCTCATCTTGAATGAAACGCCTTCCTGTTTCGTTTGATGGTGATTCCGAAAAGACAGTATTGACGACAGCCGCTACCAAAGGAGCGGCGTAGTCTTTACCAAAGTTGGCCTCACATTCTGGTAATATGTAGCACATCAACCCGACTTTTACCATATCGATACCATTCATGGCATCTTTATTCATTTTCTTCTTGGTGCCGAGCAGACGATCTAAAAGTCCCATAAGGTCTCCTATTCTCTATGACTCAAGCTGCCTAACGTCCAAGCTGACCGGGCCGGCGCTGTCACCGCCACCATACAATTGCGATCTGATCGGCGGCTCCGGTTGAGCGCCTGGTTAGGTGGCCTCGTCGTAAAGGTCGGATAAATGAGTCATGAATCGATCATAGAATCCTTTGCGGTCACCCTTCGCATGAAGTTCTTCGGCGTCATCGACAAAAGATTCCCACCCCTGTGGGATATCGAATTTCTCTGGCGATTGACTCATGAACCAAAGGGTAAACGCAAGAAACTCAAGAACGCGGTCGCCAGTCAATTCGCCGAATTTTTCGCATGCATCGACTAGGAGACATTCAGTGAACTTTGGGTAGAATGTTAATTTGGCGTTGGTATCTCGATCGGCATGTTTGAAAAAGTTCTCTGGCTCGTTCAAGTCACCGAGCGAAGGTTTGCCGCCCATTTGAACGTATCGTTGTTTGGCAAACATAGGATTGCCATTGCGAGCATCATTTACGTCGCGAACGACATTGTAGGCAGCACAGGTGAGTGTGTGAATTGACACCGGGTCGCCATCTTGAAAGAACAGGTTGATGCCTGCTTCGAGTTGGCGTCGTGCACATTCGAGTTTGTTGAGTTCGAGTGCTTCCATTGGTTTGGGTACCTAACTATTGTTTATATGGTTTCCGTATAACATCGCAAGCCTCTCGTCGTTCAAAGGGAGTCTATACTGCAACAGGCTGATGTGCGAGGGAAAAAATGCCCGTCCGGAATCCTGTCCACAGCGACATATCGCACGTATTTTGCCCTTCTACTAATAAAGGCGTTTCTGAATGGGGAAGTGTTGATGCTTTTTTCTGAATCTTTTTGAAAAAAGTGAAAAAAATCAAAAGGGGCAGAGCCACAAAGGCACAAAGATCAAGGCTGACACGGCAGTTCGTTAGACGCAATACGCGATACGCAATACGACATACGACTTCTTAGACAGGATCTTTCCCTTATTGACTATTTGCGATCCATTCGACCTTGCTCAGGACAGGTTTACTATTGACTATTGCCTGTGCTTCGCAGAGATGACAATATTGTTTCTCTGCCTCTCTGTGGCCCAAAAATCCGTGTAAACAGTGCAATCTGTGGCAAAATCTCTTTAGTTCGTGTTAATTCGTGGCCCTTCCAATTGATTATTGATAATTGATTATTTCTCTGTGGCCCAAAAATCTGCGAAATCTGCGAAATCTGTGGCTAACTGATATTTTTTAAGATTTCAGTTGACGTCCGACACTTCTGTAGTATGATATAGATATAACTAATAGAATGTAGAATACAGAAGTCAGAATACAGGAGACAGGATGGACGAGGCAAAAGTAAAAAGGCGAAAGGTAAAAAGCGAGGAGCGTTGGAATATCCAATATCGAACAAGGAACATCCAATGTTGAACTGAAACTTAGTGCCCCTTCGACTACGCTCAGGGCATGCTTGGTGGCTTTGTGGCTATGAGTCAATTATGAAAAACAAACCCAATTTGGTTTGCTCTTCTATTTCCGCCGTAAGGCGTCCCTTTCGGGAGTGCTTATTCGTGTGTATTCGTGGTTAATTTGAAAAAACAAAGCCAATCGCCGGCCTTTGGCCGGAAACTCGAAGCATGAAGCCCTAAATCCGAAACAAATCCGCCCTTCTCTGTGTTCTCTGTGTTCTCTGTGAACTCTGTGGCTAATAGAAAACGAAAAAACAAAGCCAATTTATTTCGTATTGAGTGCTGCGTGATGCGTACTGCGGAAAGGAATTTGAAAAAACAAAGCCAATTTTATCTCGTATTGCGTGCTGCGTGATGCGTATTGCGAAAACCAGGTTGAAAAAACAAAGCCAATTTATTCGTATTGCGTGCTGCGTGATGCGTATTGCGAAAACCAAGTTGAAAAAACAAAGCCAATTTATTCGTATTGCGTGATGCGTGATGCGTTTTGCGGAAAGGAATGTGAAAAAACAAAGCCAATCCCTGAAAGCTTAAATGGACGTAAAATGCTGCTATGTAAAGACTTAGGGGGTATATCGCATCCGCGGGCTGTCGAAAACAAAGCCAATTCAAAGCATGTCCTGAGCGCAGTCGAATGGGCCAATTCCGGGCCAATTCTGACCGGCATTTGCCGTCGCCTGGCGGCATGAGCGTCTGGTGTTCGCAGGCCCGGCGTTATTTGGCGAAGGGCAGCGTCTTGGGGACGACGTGGATCTGGGTTGTGAACTTGTACGGGATGGGGCCGCCGCTGTCGAAGGTCAGCTCGGCAAAGAAGGCGGTCCAGCCCTTGGCCGGCTTGGGGACTTTGGCGAGGTATTTACCGCCCCCCTGCTGCTTGAGAGTCGAGCTTTTCCAGACGGGTCCTATGATTTCGAGCCGAAAGTCGCGAGCTTTTGCATTCGTCGCCTGCCACAGTTTGACTTCGCTCGGTTTCGTAGTTGTTGCGACCTCTATCGAATCATCGTCTTTGACGGACCACGAGAACTTCGGCCTGGGGGCGCCCCGCACGACCGATTGAAAGAACACCAGCAGGCTCTCGATGGCGTCCGAGCCGCCAAGGCCGTGGTCGGTGTTTGGGACGTAGCGAATGTGCTTTTCGCCCGGCAGGTCGTGGAAGTAGAACTGTGCCGAGTCCGGCAGAAAGAACTGATCGCCGCTCGAATTTATCAGGAACTTGGGTATCGACGCGTAGCGGCCACGGTACTCGTATGGATCGACGTATTCTATCAACGTCTGGCCTTCGGGCGTATCGAGCCTGCTGAAAATGTTCATCTCACCATAGTCGGCGATAGCATTGGAATGAAAGCCGTAAGCGCTGAAGTGATGCCTCATCTGCTCATCCATATTCAGCACGTCAATAACCGCCGGGGCAATCGCGACGACTCGCTTATCGACTGCGGCGGTCAGCCAGGTAGTCCAGCCCCTTTTCGAGCCGCCGGAGACGACGAACTCCTTGATGTCCATCGCCCCGCTATCGAGAGACGCCAGATGCTTTTGAATTGTGTCCATCGCCCTAACGGCGCTTTTGACCATTGGCAGCAACAGGGGCCATGTCTTATCGCCCGTTGTCAGAGCCTTGTTGAAGCTGTAGGCGATTATCCCATCTTCGGACCGGGGCCTGTCGCCGTCGGGGAAGACCAGAGGCTGGTTCGGCACCATTCTAAGGTCCGCGACCACAGCGCCCGCGCCGAGGGCCATGCCGACAATCATCTTGTCCGCCGAATCCGGGGCCTTGCCGCGGTTGCTGCCGCCGTTTATCCACAGCAGTGCCTTGTCGCCGGCGGCGTTAATCGGCTTGACGATTGTCAGCCAGTGCTTCCATAGCGGCCGGTCAACTTCGTCGGCGCTGCGCCAGGACTGCGACGTCAACTCCAGAATATATGCGGTAAAGCCCGTACCCTCTACGGTTTTGACGACACTGTAACGGTAGCTCGAATCCGGCGCCGCGATGTAATCATCCAGCGGCGTGCCGACTGCGATCTCGGCCGTGGCGAAAAGCAATACGGCCAGAATGGTCAGATAGTAACGCGATTTCATTTTCGGTCCTTTCTTTGTTTTGTTCTACACCTTCGCCGGGAAGATGCCCCGCAAATACTCGGCATCGTACCGGCAACTTTTCTCTATCCCCAACGGCATCTTCGTGCCTTCCATCACGAACCATCCGCGATAACCTATGTCGTCCATCGCAGAACGAACCCGCTCGAAGTCGATGGAGCCTTTGCCGTACAGGTCGTCATAATCCTTGGCGTGGAACTCGCAGATGAGCTTGCCGAGCCGGCGTATTTCACTGTAAATGTCATAACCGGCTTTGTGCGAATTGGCCACGTCATAGTAAACCTTCACTGCGGGAGAGCCGACCCTCTCGATAATATCAATATGCTGCTCGGCGCTGAGCCAGGATTCGATGCCGAGAGTAACGCCGGCCTTCTCGGCCTTTGGCGCGACCTTCTTGAGACGTTCGACAACAACGGAAGTGCCGGCTTTATCGTTTCGCAGATCACCGTCACCGAAGAACGCCACGAGCACGATCCTGACGCCAAGTTTTTGGCAGACGTCGATGCCACTATCGACCCATCGCTCGGCGCGCGGATCACTCTTGTAGGGAATTACGTTCAGAACGCCCAACGCCAGGGATGCTATCTCGATCTGATTTTTCTGCCGGGCCTCGATGAATTTCTGTTGCAGCCCGGGATCGAACAAGGGCAGATCGTCCTCTCCCCTGCCGAAGTCCACCTGCACGCCGTCGAGGCCGATCCGTTTGGCCACTTCGAGCGAAGCCGGATTGGCCCTCTTGCCGATCGTCCAGTCGCAAACGCCGATTTTGAACCCGGCCGGTCGGGCTTTAGCCGACTTGCGCTCGGTCAATTGAGCGCAAGAGCAAGTCAACGCCAACCCGGCCGCCGCGCGAGCGGCGCCAGTCATCATCCGGCGACGGGACATGTACGCATGTTCCACTATTGTGTCTCCATGATTAGACGCCAGGGTGTTGCCCCGACCCACTTACGATTTCAAACCTTTAAGATTCGCGTCAAGTTTTTCCGTGCTCTTGACAAGCTGTCTCCATCTTACCTTCCGGCCGGTATAGGCGGCGGTCCTGCCGAGGATCGTCACAAGGTTGCTCCGGACGCTTGGCTCGACTGTCGGGTTGTCAAATTTGCCTTCGACAATGCTCTGGTGGAATGTCTTGATGTTAGCTATGGCGCCGTCCTTGTATATGCCGGGGCTTTTGCCGCCGCGATAGAAGTTCTCGCCTCGAATCATCACCATGTCGTTGCCGTATGCAGTCTCAAGAACGCCTTTGGAGCCGAACATGCGGTTGCGAATCCCATCGGGTTGAGTACCGTGACCGTTGAACTGTTTCGAGCTGAACGTAATGCCCACTTTGTTCGGGTATTCAAAGAGAAGCGCAAAGTGATCGTTGCAGGTTCCGACCGGGCGGATCGCCCTGCCGCCTGTCCCGATGGCGGATACCGGCTCGGCGTCCATAATCCAGCTCATCACATCGAGCGTATGGATATTTTGCTCGGTAATGATATCGCCGGAAATAATCTTGTCGAGCCCCCAGGACCGCAAACGGGTCTCGGGATTGTCCGGGTCGCTCCTCCACGCATCGTACATCCGCTTGAACGGGCAATTCGCATGATAGATCGCTTGACCGAAAACAAACTCTCCCAGCGCCCCTTCACGCACGCGCTTCAGCGCCTCGATAAAGAACGGGTCGGCCCGCGTCTGAAAATCCACGAGGAAGCATCGCTTCTTTCTCGAAGCCGCCCTGCCGCTTTCGCCGATGCTCTTGCAACCGGGCACGTCCACGGCAATCGGCTTGGCGACATACGTGTGACATCCGGCGTCCACCGCCAGCGCAGCCTGCTCTGGATGAAAGTACGGCGGGCTTTCAATCGCTACGGCATCGACCTTCTCCAGCAGCTTCTTATAACCCGACAGACCTGGGAAACGATTCGCCGCCGGTACGCCCAATTTGTCGCCGGCGTTATCAATCCTGTCCTGGAAGTAATCCGCCACGGCTACGACGTTGTATCCGCCGTGCTGCCTGAACAGCTCGGCAATCCATGTCCCTCTGCCGCCGCAGCCGATAAGTCCTAAATTGATCTTTGAGTTGGCGCCGGCGCCCCGGACGTGTTCGGGCTTTGCGACTGTAAACGACAGAGCGGCCGCCCCGGCCCCGGCGATGAATCCGCGACGACTAATTGGTTTTGGCTCTTGACCGGCGATTGAAGTTTCTTGATGGTCCGACATTTTGTAGGCCTCCTTTTCAGTTAGTGTGCAACTGTTACGTCTTCATATAGGCTTCCCGCTTGATCTTTCCGGTTGAGGTCTTGTGAAATTCCTCGATCCTTATCTCAAGATGTTGCGCCTTTATTCTTTCATAATTAGACAACTGCCGGCTGTTTTGCTGACATTCGTTGATGTTCTGCCAGAGGATGTTCTTGAGCAGCTTAGGCTGCTTGAGCAAATCCTCGGAGCAATGATCGGCATGGGTTTCTATCATGTCCCAGGCCGGCCGCACAATTGCCCTGACGGTCTCCTGTTCTATGCCCGTCGAGTCCTCCCAGAAGCCGGGGACCACCAGCACCTCGTTTACAAAACGGGCCTCCGAGAGCGCCGATTCGACCCGCTCGGGATTGACATTCTTACCGCCCGGCAGCACTATCACGTACTTCTTGCGGCCCGTGATGTAAAGGTTGCCGTTCTCGTCGAGGTGACCCAGGTCGCCGGTGAGCAGCCAGCGAACACCCTTGTCGTCAGTTCTGATGACCGCCTGGGTAGCTTTCGGATTCTTGTAGTAGCCCTTCATAATACAGGGACCGCCGAGGGCTATTTCGCCTCTTTCACCGGGCGGCAATTCCCGGAATTCCTCGTCAACGATTTTGACCGACAATGTGTCGATGGGCTTGCCAACCGAGTCGAGCTTCTTTACACTGTCGTTGTAGCCGTACACGGGTGAGTTTTCCGTTGTGCCGTAACCCTCGTAAAGCAGAAGGCCTCTACGCCAGAAAACATCAAGCGCCCATCTCGGCATCGGCGCCGAACCCGAAAGGAAGAACCTGATTTTGCCCCAGCCCAGCTTCTTCACGATTCCTTTTCCCACCTGTTTCGGCATGTAACGGTCGAGCAGCCTGAAGTACGGCTTCTTTGCTTTCTTTCTGGCAAGAGCTTCTTCGACATTCTTTGCCAGCATCGTAAACAGCGCCGGCACGGCAATGAAAATCGTGACGTTCTTATCCCTTATCAGTTCGGCTACCTCGCGGTACTTGTTCGTGTAAACGTTGGCTGCACCGACGCAGAACGGCAGCAGCTTACCGACCGTAAGACCGAAAGAATGATGAGGCGGCAGTATATGACCGAGCGTATCGGCGCTGCTAATGTTAATCTTCTTGACGGTACCCTGCAGATTGGCGCCGAGATTGACGTGTGTCAATTCGACTTCCCGCGGATTGCCCGTCGTGCCGGAAGTGCATAGAATCACCGCTGTGTCCTCGGGTTGTATCTGAGGTCTGATCGCATCCAGCAACTCACCAGCTTCGACCCTGTTGAGGCCGATTTTTTCATGGACGGTCATCTCTATCAGACCGATGTCCCGGCCGGATGCGAATTCTTTTAGCTCGCGCCTGGATTCGGCATCCTGATAGTCGTCGGCCACAACAATCAGGCGAGCTTCAGTATGAGCGATATGATCCGCCACACCTTCGACGGGCCTGTCCGGGTCAATCAGCACCGGGATGCTGCCGGCAAGCACCACCCCCCAAAGAGCCACGTCCCAGTCCGCGCGATTCTTACCTAATATTGCGACTTTGTCTCCCACGGCGATGCCCCGGCGCTGGATGAGCCATACGGCAAAGTCTCGTGCTCTCACTCTCAACCTCCCGAAGGTGAGCGATTCCTGCCGGTCGGGCCTGATTATTTCCAGGCATTCCTTGTCCAACTGCTCGATGCCGGCGAGGGATTGGTTGAAAAGGTCAATCAACGTTCGGAACTTAGGCTCTGTTTGCATCTATTCTCAACTCCCGTCAAAGAATTCGCCGTTCGCAACCCACAGACCACCCTGCCTGATGCCTCCTTAGCCGGAAATTATCTGTCGCAAAACTATAGTCTCTGCCATACAATAGGGCAAGTCTTTTCCTCAATGCGGCCGGATTTTGTCAGAGCGTGCAATGTACCGGCCCAAGGCAGACTCACAAAATGTTACCTTTGTCCCCGCTCGTGCCTTATATACAAGGGGGGCAGAGACAGTGTACCCTTTTGAAGGGAACCGAAATTGAAAACGAACAGATTCATCTGCCTGTTCCTGGCGTCGATACTCACCACCACCGGCTGTAAAGAAAAGCCCCCTGAGACCACAAACCCCCTGCACTGGGCCGCCCAAACAGGGAACGTCCAGCGGATAAAGTCACTACTTGCAAGCGGTGCCGATGTCAACGCCAAAGATCAGAACGGTTGGACGCCATTGCACTGGGCTGCCCAGAAGAGCCACAAACAAGCGGCCGAACTGCTCATCACCAACGGCGCCGACGTGAATGTCAAGTGCCCGGATGGCTGGACTCCGTTGTTCCTTGCATTGCCCAAAGGAAGCAGTGATCTAATTGAGGTGCTGATCGCCGGGGGCGCCAATGTAAACGCAAAGTGCGGGCAATGGGATGAGACGCCGTTGCACTATGCGGTCCGGGAGGGATTTGCAAATCTGGTCGGGATTCTTCTTGCCGGGGGCGCAAATGTCAATGAAAAGAACAGACGAGGTCAGATTCCGCTGCACAATGCAATTCAAAGCAACCAGCAAGATACTGTGGAATTGTTTATCGCCGAGGGAGCTGACATCAATGCGGGCGCTGGTTCATCAACCGATACGCCGATCAACAAAGCTATCCAGGCCGGGCACAGTCACTTGGTCAGAATGCTTCTAACTCATGGGGCGAATCCTAATTCAATGAGTGGTGGGAGTCGCTGCGCGCCGCTCCATGTCGCCGTCTGCTATGATGACCGCGATTCGGCCGAAGCCCTTCTTGACGCCGGCGCCGATGTGAATGCAAGAGACGAATCCGGAATGACACCGCTGCATGAGACAACCAAATATGAGGGCTACTGGTCAGGTACGAGCGGTGACCATATAGATTATGACCGCAAGGATATGGCTAAGCTGCTCATCGCCCACGGCGCCGATGTCGACGCGAAGGACGATGACGGGGCTACGACCATGCACTACGCTGCCGCCAGTGACGATTTCAATATTGTAAAGTTGCTTGTGGCCAAAGGTGCGGATATCAACGCCGATGATAACAATGGTGTTAAGCCGCTCAACGTGGCGCTGAAGTTATTGCGCCCGGAGGTGGCAAATTTGCTTTTCGGGAAGGGCGCAAATGTCAATATCACCGATGACAACAGAACAGAGCTGCTATTTGGCGCAGCAGCGTTCGGCTTCAAGGATCTGGTCGAACAGCTCATTGCAAATGGAGTTGACGTCAATGCGACAAGCACCACTTCCTACTACTACCACAATTCCCGCTACAACTACTACTACGACCCCACTCCTTTGTTAGCATCAATTCACGGCGGACACGAAAGTGTGGCAAAGCTGCTGATCGCCAGCGGCGCCAACGTCGAAACCCTCAATATGCCAAACTCTGAGGGTGCTAAGCCACTGCACGAGGCTATTCGCCAGAATGACCTTGATCTTACTAAGCGTCTTCTTACATACGGTACAGAAGTCAATACAATTGATGTAGCGGGCAATACGCCGCTCCTCATCGCGGCCAGGGAGAACTATCCTGAGCTGGTCAAGCTGCTTGTTGCACACGGAGCTGATGTCGATGCAAAGAACCGTGCCGGGACGCCGCCGCTGCACTATGCGGCTTCTCGCGGGCACAAGCACATCATCGAGTTGCTGTTAGCAAATGGTGCCGATGTGAACATGAAGGACAAAGCCGGTGATACACCGCTGCATAAAGCAGGATTTCGAGGCCACGAGGACATTGTGAAACTGCTCCTGGCCCACGGTGCCGACGCCGAAGTGCGAGACAACACCGGCCGTACAGCAGCAGACGATGCGGCCCGACGGGGACATAGAAATGTGGCCGCACTTATCCGCAGACATGGGGCAAAAGAGTGACTTGATACTCGGCTGCCAGATAGCGGTGTTGTTACTCAGGTTCGCAGGAAATTCGGTGGATTTGGTTTTGCTGTTCTATATTAAAGTTGACGGGCAGGAATTTCTTTATTGTTTCTATGTTTGTTGTCAGGTGGGTGGACAGGTCGTTTGTGGTGTACGAACCGGTCTTTGAGGTCGCCATGTAGATCAGGAGTTGGTCGGCTAAGAAACGATCTGCCGCAGCGCTGCTGGATAAGAAGGCTTGCGTCAAATTTACGACTTCGCGTACTACTTTCTCGGAAGGTTTGCCTTTGGCTCCGAAGGCTGTGGAGACTATTGTTCTGTGGTTGCCGCAGATTCTCAGCATAATGCAGTTTCCGGGGCCGTCAGAATCTGTTACGTCCACGTGCTCGAAGTTCTTGATCCTCAGCCCGCTTTGACATAGGAGTTTTTCCTGGCGATGGGCAATGTGGGCGGGGAGTCTGGCGGTGTATATTCGGGTGCGGACGTCCGGCTTTTCAAGCGGCTTGCAGAGGTCAATTGGTTCGTTTGGCGTTGCCTGCCGCGGCTGGATGGTGAAACTGATTTTGCCTCCGCCGGCGGGGAAGAAGCCGTGTTTGATGAGTCTGCAATCGGCCTGGAAGCCAGCCGTTGCGATAGCGGGTAAAAATGTCTCACGAAGGAAGTCAAACGGCGGCGCCCAGGGATTATGCGTTCCGCCCTTCACAGTGACTGTCGAAGGCTTGTCGGCCGAGAACAAGGCGGGCAGGACGGTCTGAACGACCAGGGATGCCGAACCGGCTGAGCCTATGTCGAAAGAGAAATCGCCGCCGCGGATGTGGCCGGGCCGAAAGTCCAGCACCATCGAGCCTAATGTTGCGCCTTCGGCGTGACCGTCGCAGATTTGACAGGCGGCACGAACACAGCTTAGATGCTGCTTCGCCAGGCCCGGCTTGCGGCGGGCAGCGCGGATGTTTTCAATATGCAAATGCTTGCCGGTTATACATGACAGGGCAAGGCTCGTGCGCAGTATCTGCCCCCCACCCTCCCCCATGCTGCCATCGATAAAGGCGGTTTCCATCTCATCCACCCGGGAACGACAGTAATTGTGAGATTTCAGCAACGGTCTTATCGCGTTTCTGGCGTGTCAGAGTAAAGAGCTTCGTGCCGGGCACACTCGCGACAATCTTCATTATCGCCGTAGTCTTGCCGCAACCCGACAGGCCACTCAACAGGATTTTTGTGGATATAGACGGCATAGCTTAAAGACATTGACCGCCACATCCTACCGTCGCGGCGAATAGCACGCAACAGACAATCCGGCACAGCGTTCTCTATGCGGCAGGGATTTTAGTAGTCTTTGAAGCCTCTCATCCATTCAGGCCAGTCTTCGGGCCGGACGCCGCCGGCTTTGGTCCAGGCGTTTGTCGTGTCGAACTGGCGGCTCCATTCCAATGTCCACAGCTCTTTGAGCCCGACTTTCCTCACCGACCAATCCAGGAACAGGCCGTTGACGTGCCCGTTGTGCCGGTTGATGCAAAATGGTGACATACCAAGGCCTTGACCGGGGAATCTTGGCGGACGAAGGAAATTATCAGGCCGACCCGAAGACCTTAAAGAATCGAGAAGCACGGGGATTTGTGCCTTATCTTTAATAGAGAAGATGTCCGTGTAGGGCAGGCGGTAACGATAACGAAGTGGGGCAGAAGTATCAAATCGATGGTGGACGTGGAACAACCAGTCGTTTAGGCCGTAGCTGCTGCGAAACGGTGGACCGGGGCTTGTCATCTCCCAGGCTTCGAATGTTGAGCCTATCCATCCTTCCACACGCGTTTCGCCACTGACCATATAAGTGAATCGACCCCTCCCGCGTCTGACGGCCATAGGGCAGCAGGCTATCCCTTCCGTTTCGACGCGGTACAATGACTCAGGTACGTTCGGATCATCGCTGCTCACGACCGAGCCGACGAGAAACCATATACTATAGCCAACGACAAAGTCGCGGGGAAGGTGTCCCTCGTGGTCCTCGGCGTACAGGGCCATCGTCGTTCCCCAATGTTTAAGGTTTGTCTGACAGACAACCGCCCTCGCTTGCTTGCGGACCCTCTGCAGGGCAGGCAGCAAAAGCGCAATCAACAGCACAATGATGGAAACCACCACCAACAGCTCTATCAACGTAAAGCCTCTTACTTTTCGCATGGCAGGCCATTCTCCTTTCCTCAAGACAGAGCTTTTCCTCTCATTATCCTATCCCTTCAATATAAAATGATAAATATATAATGACGCTGCGGCCTGCGCAGCCGCAGCATACTTCCGCTATTACGCGAATCGTCAGTTTGCATCAATTCGATGGGTATGTTGCGTTTTAGTTATCGCGCACGATGACCGCGTCTTTACCAACGAGATAGCGGTCTGAACCTGCGACTCTGAGATTGAAAACTTTCCCTACATAGGGTATCGGCCTTTTGGTGATGTTTATAATCCTGACCGTGCCCTTCGATGTTTTCAATCTTGTTCCTGTTTTAAGATTTTGCATTGAGATCCATCGCCCGGATTCTGCCATAAAGTAGTGACACTCAGCTACACTGATGCAATTTCCGCTCTCGAGTAAAACATCATAGCAAGTAAATGTCCCCTCATGCTCTTCGAGTTTTTCGATTTGCGTTGTTGCCGTCGGCGGAAAAGCGACTTTAGCGGCTATCTGACCTGCGGCAACTTTCGATATTTGCACGAGTGTCCCATCTACCCAAACATACGTATCACCGAGGAAGCAGGCTCTGCCTTTGGGCGGCCGTGGAGGAATCGTTGTAAACGTCCAAACGTCACCTGTTGTCGTATTGCCCTCGTTATCGACCCGGTCTATTCGCCAATAATATGGCGTGGCGCTCAATCTTATGCCCTCAGGTGGAGTATAGCTGTTGGCAGCCAGGCGTCCCCGATATATGCCGGTCGTATCGGATGTATCGGCGAAGGCAACAGCGTCTCTAACAGTACCTAAATACACATCATGTGATACTGCGTTGAGACCGGCGGTCCAGGTCAATATGACAAGTTCGTAATGTATGCCAACATCGACAGCACCGTCGGCTGGATTTGGATTCGAAGCTTTGCCGGACATCGGATGTGTTTGTTCACTCGGCGACAGGCTGGCTTCCGCCGTGCCACCGTAGGCTCCAATATTGATCCGACCACCGTGTGGCATCGGCTCATTTAATGTAACAGCCTTAGGATCGCCGCCGTCAACACAAGGGCTGGTGACTTTGTCGAGCACCCATATATCATGCTCCGGCCAATATCTGCCCCGCTCGGAGCGTAGATGATAGTCGCCGTTGTCGGGATCAACGAACATCGGATCGGCCGTAATGTTACTTTCGCCTCCTCGTTCGACACAACTGTACCAGGCCCGGCATCCAAACAGGTCATCATCAGTATTGTTCCAGAGAATAGTGTTGCTTATGTACGGCTCTGAGTCGGCGTAGGCTTCAATGCCGTACTTATTACCCACTATTGTCAGATTACTGATAGTGGGAGAACTGTCGGCAATGAATACACCCATGAAGCTGTCTCTGATGATGAAATTCTTCAGGATACTTTCGGGGCCTTCGCCGTAATAAAACGAGACTGCAAAATCACCGGGATTCCAGAGCACAGGCACACCGGCAGGACTTGCAGCGATACCCTGCACTGTCAGCGTTTTACCCAGGAAATTGATTTCTTCCCGGTACAGACCCGGATAAACCCGGACTACGTAACCGCCCGCTGCTGCGTCGATACCCTTTTGAATGGTTGCGAAAGCTGCTTGGGGTGTCAATCCGTCGTTGTTGTCGTCTCCGTTAACCGCATCGACGTAGATAGTTCCTCCTACCTCATCAGGTGGTACCCCCGTCCCTACCGTAAAGCTCCAGATATTGCCTTTATGCGTGGTGACGGCATCAAACTCATCGACCCGCCAGTAGTAGGTCTTGCCTGATTCAAGGAAGCCGGGAGTATAAGTTGCAGTTCCCTGCGGGCGTCCTGCGGAGGCGTTGTTCACCTCGTCAAAATTATCGCCGAAGTACACTATGTGCAGTTTCGCACGATAACCGGGCTGCCAGCTAAGGATCACATTGGGATCTACAAATTCGGCGCCATCAGCAGGCTCAGGGGCATAAGCCGTGCTGGATGGAATCATAAAACTCCAGACATCTCCTGTCCACGGACTGTCCGGGTGCAGATCATTGATCTCATCGATTCGCCAGTAATAAGTTGTTCCCGGAACAAGACCATTAGGATAAGGAAATCCGGGAAAGCCGACAACAACAAACGCTGTACTTTGGTTGCCCTGGAACGTACCTCCGGTGCCGTGTTTCACATCATCATAATTCTCGCCGACATAAATATCGTGTGAGACCGCATGATCTCCCGGCCGCCAGTTAAGGTTCACCCATGTATCCTCATGGATGGCACCATCAGCCGGGTTCGGGTTCGAGGCATACGACCATCCCTTGCCGGCCAGGCTCAACACTAAAACTGAAGTTAAATAAATCAATTTCTTAGACATAATAATTCTCCTTCAAATAAAATTACTGTTAAAAACTGCCACATTCACTAAATGCTTTTCCTCTCATTTTCCTGTCCTTTCAAAAAAATTATTAATAATATTATGATGCGTATCATCGACGCTGTTCACGCCTGTGAATTCATAGGCTCCCAAGTCGACAATGTCATTGAGAATCCGTGGATTACCGTCCAAATCCATGGCCGGCAATGGCGGCTCGGTTTCATTCGTCCCTGAATCAATCGCAGGTGAACTCGGCGCCAGGCGAAAGTTATCATCATCAGTGCCTAAAGTACCATCGGCTCCATAGGGATCCACGAATTGAGGATCAGGCGTCGCCGGTATAGCACCATCCAAGCCAGGTTGTTTTTCATAAATGCATGTGATGATGAGTGGCTCACTACGGCCAAATTCAAAAGAGACCGGTATTTCAGAGAATGGTATTTCAGATACTTCACGAGCTATCGAATTATAGAAAACACAATTAGTAATTACCGAATCGCTCCAATAAACCCGTGAACCATCCGGCTGTTTCAATGTATTTGTAGGCGGATTAGCAAAAGTAGGGGATGTATTGCCGTAAAAGGTACAGTTCATCAGATTAAATAGACTACGGCCAGTCCCATCGTTATGACCAGAACAGGAAATAGCTCCGCCTGAGTATCCCGCTGTGTTGGCCACAAAGAGACAGTTAACCATTCGTACTTCACCCATTATGTCAGTACTAATCGCTCCCCCTCTCCTGCCGGCGGAATTCTGGCGGAAAACACAGTGATTTAAGCTAATAAGATACGCACTACGAGACACATTAATCACTCCCCCATTATATTCCGCGATATTGTTTTCAAATAAACAGTTTGTAAACACAGGATGAGATGCTGATCTAATATACACAGTGCCACTGCCGGCATAGTTATCTTTCCATACACAGTATGTAAACACAGGGTGAGATGCTGAAATATAAACAGCGCCACCTCCACCGGCGTAATTGTCTGTAAAAATACAATCAATCAATCGTGGAGAACAGCCATGATAGCAATACAATCCTCCGCCAGCGCCACTATCGCCATGGATTCCAGTACCGTCTGAGTATCCTCCTCTTATGGTAACACCTTCAAGAATAGCTACATTGTCTTCACCTGAGAACATCATTACGTTACGGCTGTTTCCCTCTTTATTATTGGGATCTACATTGTCATCATTATGATCGATATCACCACTCAGAATTGTCGTAAAGAATTTAGTATGACGAAAATCCGGATACATACCCGCCAGCCCCGCATAGCCGCCTATGATTGATACGCCATCTTTCAATTGAAACGTGGCCTCACGATCCAGGGGATCCTGAGTGGGAGTGTAAATGCCCTGGGCCACACGGATTTCGTCACCGGTCAGAGCCACGGCAATTGCGTCCTGGAGGTCGGAGAACGCATCGATCCAGGACGAGCCGTCGTTGCCTCCGGCGGCACTGGCATCGACGTAAATGACACCGCCTGCGGCCGCTGTGCGTACCGCCCCCAATAGAAACACCACACACAGCAGCCATCTTACATGATTTGCTTTCCTTCTCATTTTCCTGCCCTTTCAATAAGAATTAATAAAGTATAATGACGCTCCGGCCCACGTCGCCGAGGCATATTTTCCGCGATTGATGAAATGTCAGACGAGAGATTCCTCGCCGCACAGCAAGAAGTATGGCTTGGCGCAGAGTACATCCTTGCCCGCCCGGGAGATTGTAGATTGGACCAACAGAAGCACATACCAATATCCCTATTGCGCATAATCGGTTTTCTTCTGGAACAACGCACCCAAAGCGCAGCGGCGCTGCTACGAGAAGAAAAACCTATTATTTGTCAGAGGCAGGATAGGTATGAAAAAACGTATGAAATATGATGGCACGAATAATTATAAAAACTTTGCGCCTGCCTTTATTGCTTGTACTGTTAGTTGTACTTCAAACGCTGCCGATTGTTCGGGTTTTTTCCGATTTTCTCAACTTTATTGTTACGGCGGCTCAGCGCTGACGAAGACCGACGTCATTTGGGTCTCTTGCTCCTGGCCCATCTCCTGATTTTGGCAGGCGAAATGGTATTGAGCACGTCGGCTTTTGTCGCCCAGCCTCTGGCCGCGGTTGCTACGCCCAAACCCATCAGGCCGAGACCGTCGGTGCTGTGGGCGTCCGTTCCTATGACCAGCCTGACGCCTGCCTCGATTGCCATCCTGCAATGCGTGTCTTTGAGGTCCAGACGCCAGGGATTTGCATTGACCTCCAGGGCCGTGTTCGTCTCAGCGGCGTGCTTGATTACGGCAGCCATATCCAAATCCATTGCCTCCCGCTGGCCGATGAGCCTGCCCGTGGGATGACCGATGCAGTTGACATAAGGACTGTCCATCGCCTTGAGCGTACGGGTGGTCACCTTCTCCCGTGGGCCGGCAAGGCCTGAATGCACCGAAGCTATCACAAAATCCAACTCGGCGAGCAACTCATCGTCGAAATCCATTTTGCCGTTGGCCAGGATATCAACCTCGCTTCCCGCCAAGATGGTTATGCCTTTTGCCTTTTCGTTGAGTTTTCGGATTTGCTTAATCTGCTGAGCCAACTGTTTGGCTGACAGACCATTGGCAATTACCGACGATTTCGAGTGGTCGGTGATGCAGATGTACTCATACCCCAGCTTTTTGGCAGCCTCGACAAGCTCGGACACATCACAGTTCCCGTCGGATGCAATCGTGTGCATGTGGAAATCGCCTTTGACATCTCCGAGCTGAATCAACTCCGGCAGAGAATGCTCCTTCGCGGCCTGGACTTCGCCGCGGTCCTCACGAAGCAACGGCGAGACGTAATCGAGTCCAAGTTTCTGATAGATTTCTTCCTCAATCGGACCTGAAATCATTTTATCCGCTTTGAACAAACCGTATTCATTCAGCTTTAACTTTGCCTTTACCGCGATCTCTCTTAGCCTCACGTTATGCTCTTTCGATCCCGTGAAGTATTGGGCTGCCGCCCCGAAACTCTCTTCCGGCACGACGCGCACATCAACGTGGACACCGATACCGCCGGCTTCGATAATTGCCGAGCCTTTCGTCGGCCCGCTTGCCAGCACCTCGCGGACAAATACCGCGTCGGTGAATGCCTGAATTATCCGTTCCCCCGCTTCCCTGCCGGCCTGATTGGCGACGAGCATGTCAACGTCGCCGATAGTCTCGACCCGCCGTCGCAGCGAGCCGGCCGTTCGTATTCTCAGCATCCCGGATACGTCCAGCAGAAAGCCGCGGACCAGCTCAGCCGCTCCAAGAGCCTGGTCGATGCGAATTCTACCTGTCGATTTTTCCAGAAACGCGATACCTCTTGCGATAGCTGCGGCTTTCTTATCGCCGAAGCCGGCCAATCCGGCGACTGAGCCGTCCTCAATCGCAGCTTTCAACCCGGCGATACTTGTAACGTTTAGCTGGTCATAAACCGCCTTTACACCCTTGGGTCCGACGCCGGGGATGGTGAGCAATTCCGGCAGCTCCGGAGGGATTCTTGCCAGCAGCTCCTGATGTGCGGCAATCGCACCGGTCCCGGCAAATTCCTCGATCTTCGCAAGGCTTGATTTTCCTATACCGGGCATCTTCGTCAACTGCCCTGCTGCGAGCAGATTCTCGATGTCGGTAGGAATGTCCCCAATAACCCGCGCGACTTTCCGATAGCTGTTGATGCGGAAGCGGTCCTCGCCGAGAATCTCCATGATGTCGGCCATTTGATCAAACAGCGCACTTATAATCTTGTTCTTCATAAGTTCGATTATATCCCAGGCACCAAAGAATCAAAGCGATAATCTACACATCCTTCGTGCTGCATAATTAGGAAGACCCGAAGTCATTTCGACCGAAGCGTTCCTTAGGGACGCGAAGCGGAGAAATCTATTCAAGAGAGGATTGCCGGAATTCAACCGAGTCTGTTAATGTGATTCTGTCACCCCAATACTTGTACGTGCCGAAGTTGCGGTAGCCGAGCACTTGATCGTTGCGGATATGAGAAAGGTAGATGTACACAGGTCTCATTCTGCTAAACGCTCTGCCTCGGATCAGGACGTTTTCTATATCGCCCGAGCTTGGATCGAACGGGACCCAGCCGTAGTCTTTCAGATAGACCTCCGCCCAGTTGTGTTTTGACGTGGCGGTATCGGCTCGCACGGTGTAACCTGATACTACTCTGGCGGGGATGTTCTTGGCTCTGCATATCGCAACGAACAGATCGGAGTATTCGGTGCAATCGCCTCTGCCCTGCTCCAGCGCCCTGACCGCACCGTGGTCTTTTCTGCCGCGGACGACATACTCCATGTTATCGAGGACATAGTCATATATATTTTTCACTACGTCTATTTCCTTTTGACTCTCTATACCCTCAGTGATTTCCTGAATCTGCTGGTCGTCCTTTTCTATGTGCCTCTCGTGTCTTAGAAAATCCGCAAACTGATAGTCTTCAGGAATGTCTTCCCTGGCTTTTGTCCTTGCGGTGAGCAGGTCATATCTGAACAGTTTGGCTTTGACGCGTATTTTGACCTCTACATGCTTCTGGGGTTTCTCGAATACAAACTCAGCGTAGCGGTTGCCGTTCTCATTAAAAATCCTGGACGGCTTAGGACTGTAGCTTCTGCTTAGAATCTTCTGTCTGTTCGGAATGCTCTTTGGGAGCACGACAATGAAGCTCATCCTGTGAGTTTCTCCCGGCACCGAGAAGTCATAAGTCAGGTCGAACTCCACCGTATTGCTCTTGCCGAACATCCTGTGCGGCATACTTGGCGCCATTCTTTGTCGCGGCATCGAACGGGCGACCACTCCTGACAGAGACGCCGAACTAACTAACACATACACTAAGAATAATTTCCGAAACTTCATTCATTTTTCCCAACTGGACTAAAAGCACAGCCTGATCATCAGGATTGCAACCCAGATGCGCAACCTCTTGTCCAAGATACGAGCTTGTCCGATTAGATATTTTCACTCCTCGACGAGATCAGGACCCCAAAAATCTTCAACCGTATGTCCTGACGTTGCATCCCCATGTGGTGCCATGAATTAAGACATTACCTTTTGTCTATACCTGAAATTAACTTATCCACTACCAATTCCAACACCATTACGTTCATTATACTACATTCTGGCCAGAAGTTCACCCTCTTAGGCGCGAAAATGGGTGAATTTTCGGCTTCAATGCGGTGTGCCTGGCAATTTCGACAGAGGGCACCTCGACTGCGTACAGATGGGCGGATAAAACTTGCTCGGACACAGATTTCCCATTATGCTGACCCATAGCGAGTTTGGCATGAAAATTCGAGGTTCGCCGGATGTTACCTTTTGCGTCTCATCTGCCTTATACACACAGGGGGGGGAGAGACGGTCTATCTATGAAAGGGAGTAGAAAATGAAACTGAATAAACGAACCTGCCTGTTTTTTGGGGTCCTTGTCTTCGTGATTACCGGCATGAACACGAAGGCTGCAACCGCAGCGCTGATTCACGAGGCTGTCCAGAAAGGTGATCTGGAGCAGGTCAAAAAGCTGATAGAAACCGCTGACGACATTGATGCGAGAGACGGACACGGTAGAACGGCGCTGCACTATGCGGTGGTTGACGGCCACAGAGGCATGGTGGAACTGCTTATTACCAAGGGTGCAAATGTAAATGCAAGAGACAAATACGGGGTGACATCCCTGATTCTACTTGTAGGTACACTATCTTCCATGCAGCCGGAGGATGACGACGTTGAGATTCTCAGGTTGTTGGTTGCCAATGGTGCAGACGTCAGGGAAAAGGGGGAACTCTATTTGACTACAGCACTTCACTGGGCTGTACATGCCGGAGACAAAGATATCGCCGAGCTGCTGATAGGCAAGGGCGCTGAGATTAATGCCAAGGACATGGACGGTACGACACCTCTGCATATGGCATCCTCTGAGGGTGACCTGAATTTGGTCAAGCTGCTTATCGCCAGGAGTGCAGACGTTAATGCAAGGGACGACGAAGGCCGTTCGCCACTTAACAGGGCTGCTTTGTTTGGCCACAAGGATGTAGTCACTTTTCTTGTCATCAATGGTGCGGACATTACAACGAAGGGCATGTTTGGGTGTACGCCTCTGCACGATGCGACATTGGGTGGGCACACAGACATCGTTGAGTTTCTTGTAGCCAAGGGTGCTGACATTCACTCATTGGATGAGGATGACCAGACGGCTCTGCATTTGGTCGCCAGATCCGGCTATAAAGACACAGCAGAATTCTTGATTGCCAAAGGTGCTGACATAAATGCACGGAACAGGTATGGTGCGACACCACTCGGACTTGCAGTGGGCGGCCATAGGAGTATTAGGGAGCTGCCTGAGGCCAAAGACGCCAACGGTTACTATAAGCGGGGTGGTCACTTCCATAGGGAGAACAAACTTGATCGGGCAATAGAGGACTACACATCCGCTGCGCGACTCAATCCGCAGCAAGATCTTGTATATTTCAGCAGAGGTCGAGCCTGGGCCAAGAAAGGCAGTTCCCAAAAAGCAATTGACGATTGGGAAAAGGCAATCCAACTCAACTGGCGTAATGCCTTACACACCTACCATTTCCGGCATTTGCTTAAATCCTCTGATTCGGAACTGTATCTTCTAATAAGACACACGGCTTTAGAGCACCTTAAGGATTTGGATACGGTTTCCGGATATGCGGTTGGATTTGGCGGAACGCCTGGTGATTTCTATACCGTCTCTCTAATCATATCAGAACCTTTTCAGAAAGAGACATTCTTGGAAATGGCACAGAATGCCAATCCCGTGATTCGCGCAATGGCCCTGATATGTCTTGCCAGACGCGATATTTCAAGGCATGAGCAGACAATTCGCTCTTTGTACACCGATACGGCTGAAGTCAAGTACAATCCTTTTGGATGCGTCATAACCAGAATAACATTGGACAAACTTGCAAAGAATATCATCGATGATCCCAACGTGCTCGATTACTGGTCTGCGACTCATACCGAGTGGAGATCAGATACACCCAGCCGAAGTTCTCGGGAAGAAGAATGGATACGAAAAAGAATTAAAGCTACTCAATTATTGATTGGAAAAGGCGCTCACGTCAATGCAAAGGACCAACGCGGCGATACGCCGTTACACTATGCTGCCGAACATGGAAGTATGCGCTTCGCTAAATTGCTGATAGCCAATGGCGCTGAGGTTAACGCCAGGAACAATCGCAGTGATACTCCCTTATGCAGTGCCGTGACTTGGGGGTACGAGGATATGGTTGAGCTGCTGATTGCAAGCGGTGCCGATGTCAACGTAAAAGGCAGAGGAGATCGAACTCCACTGCGCACTGCAATCGACATGAATTATCACGCATTGAGCGAACTGTTGCGCGAGAAAGGGGCTCAGAAATGATGAGTCTCTGGACGCTCGCGTGAGCATCAAGCCATGATCGCAGATTGTCGAGTGTTACCTACAGGAGGACGTTCAGGCCCTTTTTGATTGCGTATTGGCGGACGGATTGGATTTCTTCATTGGTTGGTCGGCGGTTTATTTTGGGATGGGAAGCGGCTTCAAAGCAGGGACGGTATTGGGCCATTACGTTGATGGTTGTTGACTGTGAGATTTCTTCGGTCAAAAAGTCTATGATCTCGAAGCTGCCTGCCAGATTCTCGGGCAGGACGAGGTGTCTGACTAACAGGCCGCATGTGGCTAAGCCTTTCTCGGCCTTCAGATCGCCGACCTGGCGGTGCATTTCTTTGACGGCGGCGAAATTCACCGCCGGGTAGTCCGGTGCGGCCGAAAGTTCTTCGGCGACTTTTGGGTCGGCGTACTTCATGTCGGGCATGTAAATATCCACAAAGCCTTCGAGCAGTTCGAGCGTCTCGACCGAATCGTAGCCGCCCGTGTTGTAAACCGTCGGCAGGGACATACCGTTGTCTCGGGCCAGCTCGATAGCGGCGGCGATTGCGGCGACAACGTGCGTCGGCGTGACAAAGTTGATATTGGCGCAGCCGTAGCTCTGCAATTCGAGCATTGATTGGGCCAACTGCTCGACCGTCATCGGGCGTCCGTGGCGCTGGTGACTGATGTCGAAGTTTTGGCAGAAAACGCAGCCCAGATTGCAGCCGGCGAAGAATATCGTACCCGATCCCCCGCTGCCGACAAGGACGCTTTCCTCGCCGAAATGAGGGCCGACGGAACTGACTACCGGAGTCTCGCCGATGCCGCAGAAGCCGATCTCGCCCCGTTTGCGATAGACTTTACACTCACGCGGACAGAGCGTACAGGGATTCATGCGATCCCACAACTGTTGGGCCGCATTTTTAGACTGAGCGTGCATATCTTCCCAGGGCAGGCACATGGGCCTGCCCCTACTGGTGCGGCGGTTACGGTTACTTTCAGAACGCCGATTTGATCTGGTCTATCGTCACCCCAAGCGTTGCCCTGGCTATCGGATCGAGGTCCGCTTCCGAGCCTTGCAAATGGAACGTACGGTGTAGATGCGATACGTGCTCGCCCGGGTCCAGGGCTGCCGCCGCAGACGACGTTTCAAGCTCGTAGAACGGCCCGAGAGGCTCGGCGCCCGGCTCGGCAGGCCCATCGTTGTACGAATTGACCACGTCGCCTTTGTAAGGCTCGTCCTGAAGCTCCCACATCGAGTTGACGTAGTCGGTAACGCCCCTGGGTTTGTTGTACTGGACTATCGTCAGGACCTTATTGACGGCGTCGTAACTGCCGAGTACCGGCCTGGAACGCTGGGGTGAAAGACCTATTTTGCTGCGATACTGCCCGTCGCCGCTAAAGAACAGCACGCCGTCCCCGACAACGAGCCGGTCCGCGGGGACCTTGCCGAAATAGGCGTCGTTCACGGCCGGGCCGAGACTGCTTTGCGGCCCCTTGTTGAACGGGACCACAACCGTAGTCTTAGGTGACGGATTGAACATGCCGAGAATCCAGATCGAGAGCAGCCCGCTTTCCTTCTTCCAGGCTTTTGCGCCCGTATTTGTTATCTTATTGACGGATTCGAAGGCGACGATTCTTACCGCTTTTGCAGGCGTTGTGCCCAGGTCCGCCACCGCTTTGTCCTGGGACAGCACGCGCACTTCGCGGTCCACCCGAAGGTTGAAAACGGTCCGCGAATAGTTCTCCAATTCCATGTCCTTCTTCAACACGGCACGACTCTTAGACGCCGAGATTAGCTCGAAAGGCTCGGTGTCAATCGGCGCCGGGGTGAACCAGTGTTCGAGATCGAACGGCACGCCGTCCTTGAAGAAGATCGAGAATTGTCCGCCTTCGGGTCCGAGCCAGAAACGGTCTTCGCCGCCGTAAACGTTGATGTGCTCTTCGATCACGCCGGAAGCGACCAGCTCGCGGTTGATCCAGCCGAAGCTCAGTCCGCCGGTGCCCTCGGCGGTGCTTGTCATCACGCGTCCCTGCATCCTGGGCAAAACCGCCACCTGGCTGTCCCCAGCCGCGTCGGACAACAGGACCACTTCGGTATATTTTTTGAGAAATTTTACGTCGTCGCCAAACGTATTCTTCGCCATCTTCGACTTCTCCATACTCGCGCAGCCGGCCAATATTACAACACACGCCAAAACACCCAGCAATATCATGTGCCTCATCTTTCGTCTCCTTACTTGCCATTCACGTTAGAATTCCCAATCCTCAATTCTCAATTCATCATTCTAAATTCCAAATAATAGGATACTCTATGACGCCGGTCAAGCGGCAAAATGACCGAACATGTTGTTGATTTTACTTGACTTACACGGCTGATTCTGCTGCAATAGGCGGCTGGGAACCCCCCGAGCCTGAATGATAATCTCAAGTGGAGATGGAAACATGAAAACAGGTCGTTTTATCGTAATAGTTTTCGTTGTAAGTTATGCGTTGCTGCTGCCGGCCGGCTGTCAGCAGCAGGCCAAAGTAGCCGAAGAGCCTGTCCCTGATGCTGCGCCTGACGCAGACAAAGCACCTGTTGCGGCCAAAGCGCCTGCCGAAACGCCGGTCAAAGCAACACAGCCGGGCAAATCCGCCCCAAAAATCACATTTGAGAACCTCGAATACGATTTTGGCACGGTCGGGCCCAGGCAAAAACTTCTCGGCGAGTTCAAGTTCACAAATACCGGCGACGCTCTGCTCAAGATCACGAAGGTCGAGAAATGCTGCGGAGCCGTGACCCGGCTGGAGAAGACCGACTACGCCCCGGGCGAGAGTGGCGTGCTGAAAGTCGAATACCGTTCGGCCAGCACGGCCAGCACCATGAAAAAGCGTCTGTACGTCAACAGCAACGACAAATCAACTCCCCGGACAACACTGACAATACAGGCCAAGATCGAGCTTCGAGTTACCGTCGAGCCGAGGAGCATCAAGCTCCTGCTAAAGGACGAAAACGTCGCCTGTCCGAAGATTACGCTTAAGAGTACGAAAAATGAGCCTTTTTCGATAACGAGCTTCAAATGCACGGGCGATTATATCACAGCCGAGTTTGACAGCTCGATCCATGCGACGGAATTTGCACTCGAGCCGAAGGCCGATATGAGCAAGCTGAAAAAGGCCAAGAGCGGGCGTATCAGTATTGGCGTGGCCTATTCGGACCCTGATGCGGCCCCCGAAACAGCCACTATCATCTTCCAGGTCCGGTCGCGATTTTCGATCAAGCCTTCGATGCTGATAGCCATCTACGGCCAGTCCAGAGAGCCAGTAAAGAAGTCGCTATGGATAACCAACAACTACGGCGAGGATTTCGAGGTCGAATCGACGTCATCGAAAGAAGGACACGTAAAAGTCCTCAGCCAGAAGAAGATCGGGCGGAGGTACCAGTTCGAGCTGAAAATCACCCCCCCGCCCGGCGCCGACGTCAAGAGATTCACCGACACGTTCACCATAAACCTAAAAGACGACGAGCCGCTCTTGATAAACTGTCGCGGCATCTACTCGACCAGGAGCGCAAAGCCGAAAGTCAGCAAGGGAAGTTAAGACAGCACGAGAAATGCGCCGGTCGAGCAAAGCTCGTACAGCGAGTATTGAAGGCAAGAAAAGTAAAGGGCCACCCACATAAGGTGGCCCTTTAAAAAACTTGCCAAACTCAGGCACACTAAGAGCGGTGCCCTTGTTCATTACTGCTTACGGGTCAATCAATGATGATTATAGGGCAGTCAATCTCATCCTCGTAGTCCACAAGCCCATCGAAGTCATCGTCACAGCCGTTGTCGCAGATCTCTTCAGTCGGGCAGTCGACAAGCTCAGCACACTCGTCGAAGGCCTCGTTGATTCCGCTTACGGCGTTGTTGATCATACTGAGACTCACGCCGACATCCTCGCCGGCCAGTGCCGCGTTGGCCAGGGCCAGCAAGTCGCCGACCGTCAAGCCCACGAGCGGTCCGGGGACTGTGGTCTTCATGGGACAGCCGTCTCCAGTGACCGTGCAGTACTCCGCAGGCAGTGTCCAGCCACCCAGATCACCAATGTCCGGTACGCACGCGATGTCGTAAAGCCGCAGGTTTAGCGTCAGAGCGACCACCTGGCCGATCAGAACGTTGTTGAACCTGGATGCCTTCTTCTTGAAATCCTTCAGAATGCTGTCCGGTATGGGATCGAGCCCATCCAAGGGACATCCGAAATCTCCCGCGGGCAATACGGCGGGTGTGCCGCCTGCCGGCAACAGGTCGATGATGCAGTCGGAACTCCCAAGCGTAATCGAATGTCCGGGCAGACCAACGACCACGTCGCCGCCTATTGCGAGCAGATCATCGATAAGGTCATCGGTCTTGATGCCGCCGCACTTCTTGCCGCCCTTGTTGCCATAGTAGCCTTGCGTGAAGGTGCAGAACGCGCCGCCGCAATCTTCGATTGTTACCTCCAGCTCACATTCGTTGCAGCAGTCCCCGGTGTCACTTTCGTCGCAGATCGTCAGCGTCAATGTGAAAGAGCCCTCAAGTCCCGGGTCTACTATGACGCAATCGGTATCATTGGGCCCAACGATCGTACCATCGCCGGTGATCTCCCAGAGATAGCTGTCTGCGTCCGAGACGGTGGCACAGTACTCGACCTCGCCTTCTTCGGCGCACAGCTCTGCCGGCCCTTCAATTATGCACTCGGGGGCCGGAACGACGTCCACGGTTACCTCGCAGTTGTTGCAGCAATCCGGATCGAGGAAACAGATTGTCAGCTCCAGGGTGAAATCTCCGTCACCTGTGGGGCTGACCAGCACACACGGCTCGTTATTGTCTCCAACAATCTCGCCGTCTCCGCTGATCTCCCAAAGATAATCGTCTGCATCGAGGACGGTAGCACAATACTCAATTTCCGTATCGCCCCTGCAAACGGAAGCCGGCCCTTCAATCTCGCAGTCCGGTGCTTCGATCACCTCGACTTCGAGTTCACACTCGGTGCAGCACGGGCCGTTGCCGGTCTCATAGCATACTAACAGGGTCAGGGTGTAGGAACCCGGGCCTGTCGGATTGACATCGACACACTCCAGGTCGTTCGGGCCGTCGATCTCGCCATCCCCGGAAATCGTCCAGAGCAAGCTGTCCACATTGGGATCGTCTATGTCATAGCAGTACTCGATCAGGCTGTCGTCCTCACAGACCGCGTTCGGGCCGGCAATATCGCACTCGGGGAAGCCAAGCGGCTCAACAGAGTTCTCGGCTGCTTCAGTGTCGCATCGAAGAAGGCCGGATCCTTCTGCGAAATATGTGGTGCCTGATTCAGCTACAAGAACAAGAGTTTCTTCGCAGTCGGCCAGGTTTATCTCATACGCCAGATTTGGGTCATCCGAGCTGTCGAATTGGACTATCTCATCCGGCTCCAGCAGGGCTACTACGCCCACCAGGATTCCGCCGGCACTACCGGGATCGTCGCAGATGGTACCGCCTGGCGGGTTGTCGGGGGCGAAGAAGTATATTTCCAGGTCGACGAGATTAACATCGCCCGTGTTCTCGACCTCAAGGACGTACTCAATGGTGTCGCCAAACTGGAAAGTTTGGAAGTTCGGTCCCATTGGATCACTAAGCCCCACCGTCTGCGCGTATGTGGAATTGACCACACCCAGCATTAATAGGATTGCTCCGAAGGTTACTATTTTTTTACAGTTCATGATTCTGTCCTTCCAATCATAAAGTATTTCTAATTTGGTAATTTAACTTTCAACAATTAACAGCTTTCCATTTTAGCCAAAATTCGTTTTGGCTTTCGGTTTTCTGTCCAGCGGAACGCCCGCGGGCAACAGAAGCGCCACCAAATCCTTTGGCGCCAAACCGATCCATCCAAACTCAGTGACAAAATCTGTTCATAAGTCTCTCCTCTCTGCCGACCATAAGGCAACTCTCAAAAAGCTCTCCGTTTCTTGCTTCTCCCCAGATAGGCCAAAAGCCGTCTGCGATACAGCAAAGGAGTCCCCATTGTGCCGGTCCCCGGCGCGGGGATAAAGCAGCAGATGAAGTCTGGCGGATAAAGATCCGCCGGAATTATACCTCCGCGCTCTTTCATTTCTCCTTGTATCCCTTTGGCTGCTCCGCAACCCTTTCAGACAGCATAATTTTCCTTGAACCGCACGTAATGCGTTAAGTACGTGCCCAAAAGACAAATCGCCGCAATCGCTCCGTTGATTCGCTCCGGATTCTCCAAATTCTTCATTCTTGTGCCAACTTGCTTCTTCTTTTGGCACCGTTTATCTATAGTCCCCAAAATAACAAAGGTTCAGCCTCCGTCAATCGGGGTAGAACCTGTTTTTTCTATCAGGTAAACTGCTCTCGTTCGTATAGGGGAATCTCCTTCTTTCACACAGAGAACATCTTAACGGACACGAACCTATACGCTATTCGCTCATTTCCATGCAATCCGCTAAATTTCGCTTGAGGCTGCCACACAGCGCGTGCCGGGCCTCAATACAAAAAACATTTCTCTATTGGACTTTTCTGTTGACATGCGCCGGCGGCGGTGCTATATTTTAGAATGAATCTTATGGAGAAGTGTTCTGAAGGTCTTCTCGTGTTTCGCTCTTGACTTTCTGCCACGGGGAAGGTTGCCTGTTCGACGGTAAGCCGGCAGTAAGAGAGAAGCACCGGATCGCTTGGATTGACGGCCGCCTTCCACTGCGAAGGAATGTGAAACGCGAGGAACGACCCTTCTTCCTGAAATACCGGCTTCAACTTTACCGGAAAAGGCTGCCTCGGAAAGGACTTACTTAAAAAACAGAGGGCTAACGGATTGGTGATTAGCCTGAGATTTGGAGGTAAGGACAATGATTCTGGAAAATGCCGTAAACAAGCTCGCCGAGTATTCCACGTGGCTGTATTACAGGCAATGGGAGAGATGGGAGCTGCTGACGATAGCCGCAGCGGGCGTTTTTCTGCTGTTGCTGGTGGGAGGGGCTCGCCGGAAAGTAAAGGCCAACGTCAGGCAATTGCGAGAACGCTCGCCGATCATCGGCATCAGATTGGCCGGCCGCGGAGTCAGGCGGTGAGCAATTGAGGGCCTGCAAAGCCGTCTCCTAAACGGCATCTGCGACGCCCTGTGACCGTGATACACCGGGACGATTTGTCCCGGAGCAGGATATAACAGCACATATAGTTTACGGATAGAACGGTAACTGAGAACTGTTACACTTGTCAAGGAGGAAGTACGATAGCGCCAACAAGACAAACATCAGGGGGATCGTATCTCAAACAAGCAATTATATGGTGGCTGACATTCTGCCTGGTTTTGAACACTTCGCTGCCGCTTGTATTGGCAGGGCCGATTGGCGGTATTGTCGATACCGGGCCCGGCGGCGGAGGCGGCGCTATTATCAGCTACAATACCGGCACGTACGGCAACACAACTCAAGTTGACGTTCTTACTGACCGGACGATTATCAACTGGAGCAGCCTGGATACAGCCGGCGGCGCCGTGGACGTCCGCGAAACGCTCTCGTTCTCACAGGGCGGTCTCACCGATTCGGCCGTGCTCAACAGGGTATCGGGAGCCGCTACGCAATTCAACGGCGATCTGGTCGCCGACGGTATGCGAATCTTCATCGTAAATCCCGCCGGTGTCGTCTTCGGTGGAGGCTCCACCGTCAACGTTACACAGTTGGTCGCCTCCGGGCTTGGAATGTCAAACGGAGCGTTCCACGCGGTTTTGAACGATGCGGCCAACCAAATGGTCTTCGAAGGAGGCGACGGCGAGGTGCAGAACTTCGGGCAGATTGATGCCGAAAAGGTCTATCTCGTCGGCAAAAAGGTCTTCAATGCAGGCTCGATTGTGGCTCCCGGAGGTTTGGTGGTAATGGCTGCCGGCGATAGGGTGCTACTCGGCCAGGACGGAAGCAATGTTCTGGTCGAAATCCAAGCCGATCCTCTGGACCCGTCCGCAGACATTACCAATGGAGGCTCGATAAGCGCCGACAACGGAACGATAGTCCTTGCCGCGGGCGACACATTTTCCAGGGCCATCAGCAACGTCGGCACTTTAGCTGCATTGGGCGGCACGATAACAGCCAGCGCGGCTCGCATTGAAAACAGCGGCACAATCAGCGCCAATGCTGGCGGCGCCGTGAACCTGACTGCCGGCGAGGCGATTGTGCTCGAAGGAGGCAGCACAACAACAGCCGACGGCGGCTCGCTGCTGGTTGACGCACCCGAACTTACCATCGCAGACGGCAACATTCCCGCCGGAGCGCCGCCGGACAACACGCTCTATGAGAAATGGCTCGAGGGCTGCTTGCAAGCCGGGACGGACATCGAATTGGTCGCCCATTCGAGCATAAATGGAAACATCTTCGTGGAGAATATCAGCGACGGTGAAATCACGGGCGGCAGCGGCGATATTGTCCTTCGCACGACTTATAACACGGGCGGCATTACATTCCTGCCGGAGACCGAGGGCGACCCTATCACTACTGCAATCCACACTGCCGAAGGCGGCGATATTTACATGCTGGCAGGCGAAGGCGGCATTACGGTCGGCGATATTAGCACCGAAGTGCCTTCGGAGGACAAAATTACCGAACCCGGAAAGATCTGGCTGTTTACCAATAATTACGGCGACATTGAAACAGGCCAATTGACGGTATATGGGGGCAGTCTTGACGAAGTCTCGATCAGTGCCAGCGGCAATCTGACGATCAACGGAAACGTTGAGACGGTCACGAATCAGGTGCCCTCCGACTCAAAGGAAGTCGGCAAGGCCCAGGCATGCCTGGGATCCGTTTACGGCGATGTACTGATAAATGGTGCCGTCATAGTCAATGCTCACGGCAAACAGGGCAGCACCGCCGACATCCATATTGACGCAGGTAAAAATATAACGGTGAACCTTGAACCAAGCCAGCAAATAGACGCATCTGCCAACACTTCGGAGCTTGGCCCCGCTCAGGCGTCAGTATCTCTTCACGCCGGCAGGAATCCGGAGGGGCCGGGCGTTATTTCCATCATTGGCGGCGGCAGCACTCCGGTTCACGTTTCTGCTAAAGCCGGCGGAGGAGCCGGAAGCGTCGATATCACATCGAACGGCGATCCTGTCTATTGGGACCAGACGGATATCGACGCTCACGCAGTATTGGATATCGATGACAATCGTTCTGCCGACTGTGCCGATTGCCCGATGCCGCCGTTTGTGCTGCCGATACAGTTGCTGGAGATACTGCCGCCGGCTCTGCCCGACGTGCTGCCGAATGTCACGCTCGCACCGGGTCTTAAAAGAATTGAATTGGAATACCTGGGCTGCACGACTTTGATGAGCTGGGCCGCCGACGAGCTGAACATCGACCGGCGAGCGATGCAGATTTGGGTGGTCAACGTCCTGGCCTCGACCAGGGAAATACAGCCGTGTAATGCCTGCGCAAGGCTCAAGCAGGCCGCTATGGTCCTGCAGGATGTCGAGGGGACCCGTGCGGCGGCTTTGGCACAGGTGGTCAATGAGTTCGCGTTGGGGGCTGCTTCGTTGTCCGAGAAGCAGGAGGCGTCGATTGCCGGCGCTATAGTAAACGATGTTACAGGTAACAGACGCTACGCCGCGGCCGGAGAATATCTCGATGCCCTCGCGCAATACGTCGGCGTTCTGAGAGATGAATTGGGCTTTTCCACCGAGCAGGCCCTGGCTATCGCAGTGGACAATTATGTCCTGGGCCTGGTGGACAGCCAAAATGCAAGCGTTGCCGCATACGTTTCGGCAAGATTGGCAGAACTGGGAGGAATATAGCGTATTGCGTATTGCGTGAAGCGTATAGGTTCTCCCTTATGGACGCCTTACGGTGTTGCCCGCTAAAAACTATACGCTATCCGCTAAACGCTGTACGCTAAATAATCGCTGAAAAGCCCTTTATTGGCGCAGTAATGGCGTTTTAACGGTCACGCGTGCGAGAAAAATCTTTTTTTTAGAACTTTTTCCTTTGGGCCATCGTTTAAAAATTGTAAAATAGTAATTTAGTATGATGTGAGTGGTGGTGGAAGCGGCATGGAGGACATGCGAGCTTTCCCCCTGTGAAGATATAATAGAAGGAGTTTGTAGAGTGGGACCGGCCTTGAGCGAAGTCGAAGGGTTGTCCCATAGAAGTTTTTAATAGCGAACTTTTTTGGATCGTGAAGCCGTGGGGGAGAAAGGAGGTTGAAGCGGAGGACATAAAAGAACACATACGCAGGCAACGGACTGCGTTGTGACATCGTGTAAGGGAGTAAAGAGGGTTTTGCCCGTGGACGCACGGCCACAAAATGACCCAAAAATGAAGTTAACTTCAAACAAAATTCAATTAGGAGAAAGAAAATGAAAAAGATAGTAATCACAAGTCTGATAGTAATGATGGTCGCCGGGACAACATTTGCAGCCCCGGAAGGTATTCCCGATGCCGAGAGGTTGTATAAGTTTAACATCATCGGTGTGGAGAATGAAAAGAGTATGGATCAGGGCTCCGGCAAAGTTATCTTTGTCGATCTTAATGGAAAGAGTAAGATCAACCTGGTCTGTAGTGATGACGAGGAAGTTTTAGCTCTGTATCCTGATCTTGAAGAGGGTTCGTTCGACATTCTCGACAAGAACGCCACCAATGACGATGGTGCTATTTTAGCACTTCCCGACCCTGATCTTGATCCTTACATTGTCGGTGAAAAAGGCGATGCTGATGTGTGGTCAGCCTATTCGTTATATATTCGTCCTCTCGGCAAGCCGGGCGGATGGGCAACAATCACCACATGCGCCGATTTGCTGGACAGCACATTTGCGGGCCTCCTCCCTGGAAAACTGGTAAGCGTTCTGAACCGCGAAGGTGATCTCGGTGGCTTTTGTTCCATCGAACAGGTTGGCAAGGAAATTACGGAGCGCCCCAAAGGCAAGAGCGTCTTCACTAACGTAACGGCAGAGCTTTTAACCATCGTTTTCCAGGTCACAGTGGATCTTGATGGAGATGGAATTGCTGATGAAACGGTTTGCGTGCGCGTTCCTATCTTTGATGACATCATCGAGAACGAATACTGGGAATATGACAACCACGGTCTGAAGCTTCTTCAGGTTTGGATCTACGATAACGAAACTGACGTATCAGAAGGCGATGGCGAATTGGAAGGTTGTTAATAATCGGTTCATATTGTGTTAAACTTTTGAACAGCGATAGAACAAAAGTAGGACAGTAATAAGAACCATAGAAGTGAACAACGACTAAGTCTTTTAGGGCTGGTGCCAAGCACCAGCCCTTTTTCAGTTTTTGGGAGCAGACGTACTATATCACACCTTTTTCGTTGAGAGAGATATTCGACAAGAGTATAATTTTAGCCAGGTTAATATAAATGAGAGATTCGCGTATGATGCATTACTGTAAAATTTGGTTGGTTGTAATTGTCACATTAGTCTTGCTTGTTCAGACCGGCTGTCAGGAGCAGTCTAAGACGCCGGATATATCCAAAGCCGAAGGAGCACCGAGGATCACATTCGAAGACACCGTTTATGATTTCGGCGAAGTCTCATCGAGTAAGAAGTACACAGGACAGTTCAATTTTTCAAATACCGGAAGTGGTATTCTGAAAATAAACGACGTAAAGAAATGCTGCGGCGCCGTGGTGACTCTCGATAAGAAGGAACTGGCGCCCGGCGAGAGCGGCACACTGAAAGTGGAATACACTACAAACCCGCGTTCGGGATCAATGGCCCGGTCGATCCGCGTCTTTAGTAACGACGAAACTAATCCTAAAATGGCATTGACTATCAAGGCTAAGGTCGTCCAAAAGATCAAATCTCAACCTTCGAGAGTCGATCTTCTGTTCAACAAAGAGAACATCGACTGCCCCAAGATTACGATAATGAGTCTGGATAACCAGCCGTTTTCTATCACATCGTTCCAATCGACCGGCGATACCATTACCGCCGACATTGACCCTTCTGCAGAAGCGACAGAGTTTGTGCTTGAACCAAAGGTCGATCTTCAGAAGCACAAAAAGCGCTCGGCCGGATTGATCGCCATCAGTCTGACGCATCCGGAACTTGACAAGATTACAGTACGTTTCACCACGAAGCAACGATTCGAATCAAAACCGACGGGCGTTTTTCTCTTAAATCCTAGACCACAAGAGCCAAACATCAATAAAGTCTCTATCGTGAGCAACTACAATGAGGAATTCGAGATTGAGTCCACGTCATCGGAAAAAGGCATGGCAAAGGTAATAAACCAGCGAGCGATTAAAGGCGGTTATCGGTTGGAGGTGGAAATAACGCCGCCTCCACCCGACGAAACGCGCATGTTTACAGATGTGGTGAACGTGCGTCTAAAAGGAGGAGAAACACTGGCAATAAAGTGCTACGTGCGGTATGTGGATAAGGACGAGTGACTACCCCGCGGCAGTTTCTTTGTTTCCGAGAAAACGGTAGAGAATGTATGATTTGGATCGTTGGGTCTTACTTGAGAGGTGCATATATGAGACGCTATTGCTTGAGTTTACTTGCTCTTATTGTTGCTTTCATTTTGCTTTTGCAGGTTGGCTGCCAAGAGCAGACTAAGGTGCCGGATGAGTCCACGGTTGCACCAGTGGCGGCCGAGCCGGAGACTGTTCGAGATGAAGCAAAGACCGAAGTCGACGCTGTCCAGAAAGTACCGGAAATCACATTCGAGAAGACCATCCATGATTTCGGCGAAGTTGCCGCAGGCCAGAAGTACAGCGGCCAGTTCAAATTCACTAATACCGGAGACGACCTGCTGAAAATCACGGAGGTCAAGAGGTGCTGCGGCGCCGTGACTAAGCTGAGCAAGGAGGAGCTTGAGCCGGGTGAAAGCGGCCTGTTGAACGTCGAGTACAAATCGGGCCTGCGCGCCGGTCTGATAAGCCGACGGCTCTATGTTAGCAGCAACGATAAGAAAAATCCGAAGGTTACACTGACCATAAAAGCCAAAATTGTGCCGAAAGTCGAATATGAGCCTAAGAGGATAAGACTGGTGCTCAACGATCAAAACGCCGGCTGCCCGAACATTACACTCACCAGTCTCGACAAGAAGCCTTTTTCCATAAAGACCTTCCAATCTACAGGAGGCAGCATAACGGCCGAGTTGGACGCCTCGGCTGAAGCGACAAAGTTTGTGCTTGAACCCAAAGTCGATCTGGAAAAGTTGAAAAGTCGTTCGGCCGGCTATATCAGCATCGGCCTGACTCATCCGGAGCTTAACAGGGTCACCATTTACTTTAGCACGCTGCAGCGATTTCAGGTCACACCCCGATCCATAATGCTCTACAATCCCGAGCCGCAGGAGCCGACGGTAACGAGGGTGACCGTGGCAAGCAACTACGGCGAGGATTTTGAGATCGAATCGACGTCATCTCAGAACGGCCTTGCAAAGGTCCTGAGCCGGCGGAAAACGGCCAAGGGCTATCAGCTCGAGGTCGAAATAACGCCGCCGCCCCCGGACGATACGGGCAAAGCCACGGATATGCTGTACGTACAGCTTAAAGACGATGAGAAACTGTCGATCAAGTGCTACGTGCGTTATGTAGATAAAGACGAGCAATAATCCGCCGCTTCAAATTTTTCAGACAGGATCAACGGGGTTTACAAAGATGTAGGGGCGATCCCATGTGGTTGCCCTTTGACCTATACAATCGCAGGGCGGATTTTTCCTATCCACTTCATTCGCTCCGCTCATTCAATGGTTACCACCCGCCGCAATACGCAATACGACATACGCAATACGACATACGATTCAATACCTTTGTCAGCGGTGCCGGCCCACATGGCGGTGGCCGTGCGGGTATATGGGCGGACAAGGGATATGTGGCGGGCCTGTAACGATTACTGCGCCGTGTCCGGGGCCGTGGCCGTGCCTGCCATGGTGACTGACTATGGTGCATCCGGCCAGAGGCATTAGCAACGCTACGATTATGATTGTCAGTATTAGCCGTTTCATTTTCGCGCTCCTTTCGCTGCCTTGTTCGTTTTGTCTATGTCTCTACTAATATAAGGCGGCAAGAGCAGAGGAAGTAACGGATTGTAAGGCAGAATACAGGAGACAAAAGAGGGTGTCGGGGGAATCGCCGGTCAGCCCCGGCCCCCGCTGTGGCGGTTTGGCGCTAAAGATAGCACTGCAAAGAACCGATAACCGGTAGTATGGAAACAGACTCAGCCATACGCGATAGCACGCAGCAGTCAACGCAGCAGCAAGAGACGATATTGGGCAGAGACACTGCTCAGATGAAGAAATGCCCTTTCTGCGCCGAGCGGATTCTTGCCGAGGCGATCAAGTGCCGGTATTGCGGCGAATTTCTTGACGGCGCCGCGCGTGCCGCACCAACTCCTCAGCCTAAGAAATGGTACTTGGCCACCGGGAGTATGGTCATTGCCCTGCTGTGTTTCGGGCCGGTGGCCCTTCCCGTAGTGTGGCTGAATCCACGATACAGATCCATAACCAAGGCGATCATCACCGTGATCGTTTTGGCCGTGACGGCTCTTTGTATCTACCTGGTGGTTTACGTTTCCGGACACACGCTGCGCCAGCTCAACGAATTAGGTTTGTAATCAGTATGACAATAGTGAGAATTAAAAGTTCTCACACACGTTCTAAGATGCGGCGGCGGTCATTTCGACGAGCTGGTCCAGGCACTTTTGCGACCACGTCTCTAACGTGTCTCGCACTTCTTCCAGCTCGGCGGGTGTCATAAACGCCATCTGAGTAATCATCTGCTCTCGCTTTGTGACGTTGGGGGCGTCCAGATTCCAGCAGTGGACTATGCCGAGATGTACGCTGCCGACCTCGTTGGATTCATCGTTGAGCAGGGCAACAATGCGGTCGGTATGGGTGGTTTCCACGGCGACTTCCTCGGCGACTTCGCGCTCGACGGCGGCGAGATACGTATGGTAGAAATCGGTATTGAACAACGGCATGTCGTCGGTGGGATTGATGTGGCCGCCGATGCCGATGGAGCGCTTGGCGACGAGGCGGGCCTCGCCGGCCCGCTTTCCCCGGACGTAGCTGAGGTACCTGCCGTCGTGGGTCATAATCACATAGGGGATGAGCTGCTTGAACGAGGGGTCCTGCTCGGCCTGCGATCTCGGCATGAAACGAGGGACGCCCTGAACGAAAATCCGCTCCAGGTAACGGTCCACGTCAAAGACCAGTCCCTGGAACATCCCTATCTGTTCGACGACTTTTCGCTCGACAACGAGTACCTGTTCTTCCGGGGCCATGCAATCACTCCAGTCTCGTATTGCGTATCGCGTATTGCGTCGTACGTGTTACGCAATATGCACGATGAAATCAGCTTGCGGCATTATGCCCGGCGTTGAGCGCCAAGGCAAGCGAAAAACCGGCTTGCGCCTGAATCCGGTCTGGGGATCAGAACAAGTCCGAGAATCTATCGTAAATATACACAGCAAAGCAAATGTTTGACAACCTTATGTTTGGAAGAAGACAAGTGATGAACAATATGACGTGGAAATCAATTGATGTAATAGTGTACACACTGCTGATTATAGGGGCGATAAGCTGGGGCTGGGTTGGATTTTTCGGTATTGAACCGGTAGCCCTTCTGTTCGGGAATATGACGAGTCTTAGCAAGCTCATCTATTCACTAATATGCCTGGCCGCGGTTTATGATGTGCTGTCGATGCCGTCGATATTCAGGCGATGGGACATTCACCTGAACGACCATCCGGCACACGTCTAAGCCGCCAGTAAGCTACAAGCAATCAAAGTTCTTTTAGAGCCTCCCGCCGAGTGCGGGAGGCTCTTTTTTCTGCCTTTGAGTAGTAAAGCCCCGTCTCCGTGCGGGGCTTTACTGTTGTGTGCGCTGTTCACCGACGTGATGTGCTCGATGCAAATGGAACTAACGGCCGACCATCGTGGTCAATCCATGCCCCGAGGCGCGTTATCTCCTATGTTCCGGGCATGGGATCGGCAGCACTCGACGCGGGCCTCAACCGCACGATGGCTCGCGACCCCATGACGTATTCGGTGACTTTGAGCATGAGATGGTTGACGCCCTCCTTCAAAGTGACGTCCACCGTATCGGGCTGCTCTGGGATTCCCCGGCTGATGTTATTTTCATGGATGATTTTGCCGTTTAGCCAGGCCTTCACTCCGTCGTCGGTATAGATTTCCAGTCGCGCCGGTTTCTGGGCGTCAGAGATTATTTCCGTACGCAGATAGGTGACACTCTGATCTATGCGCAGCAGCGCGGAACTAATGTTGACAGACGCGGGATGTTGTTCGTACGGTTCGACCTCCACGGATTGCCACGGAACATCCACGTCGGGCAGCTCCGGACCGAATGGAATATCGAAAAGCTCTTTATGATTCTTATCTTTAATTCCCTTACCTCGCCGTATATACGGCCCGGCTATTTCCCAGTCACAGAGATAGCCTTTTGCTTTGGCGGCGGCAATGTCCTCGGAAGTGGCGGGTTCAGAGTCCGCCGCTTGTTTGAAATTGCCGTGATGGGAGTACCATTTGCCGTCCTCATGAACCATCCGCTGGGCAATTTCATCAATCAACGAGCCTTTTCGACACAGGTAGATCGGATGGACATATCCGTTGCCGGGATTGTCGGGCCATTGAGGCGTACTCAGGAAATCGACCTGATCCGCCCAGTATTTTGAACTCTCCATACTTCTCTGGATCTCGTCGGGCTCTATGGTCATCAATGACACAGCCCTATCAAGGTCAGCATTTTCATTTATGCCGCTGGCAAAACCCGTCAGCAGAGCGGCTAACGGCGTACTCTGATCCGCAAAATTCATACCGGCTCGTATTTTGTGCATTTCTCGTTGGTACAACTCGGAATTCTCTCTGTCCAGTTTGCTTCGCAGGCCGTAGTATTTGCCCGGAAGATCGGCAAGTGTGGTTCCGTCCTCAGCCGGGTCCAGCAAAGCAACAATACACATTGCGTCGGAATATGGACCGGTGTAGCTTCTCAGAGTGACGGCCGGTCTGCCGCCGACTGCATCTGTCGCAACAATCTCGTGATTCGTGTCGACGAGTATCGCCGACTCAGGCAGAATAAACCGACGGTATTGCAGGGCATTGCGGACAGTGGTGGAGGTCATGAAATACACCAAGGGACCCTCTTTCCACGCGGAAGGCTCACCTCCGGGGAAGATAGCCGTGTCATCAAGACTCGTAACACCGATGAGCTTGAAATGCTCTCCCGGCTGAACTTGCTCCGAGAAATGGACGCTATAGGCGAACGTGAAGTTACCCAGGCTTTTCTCCTCTACCTTGCAGAGATTGCCGCTCAGATCATAAACTTTGATGTCCCCCAGAGGCGACCCAGAGACGGTCAGGACATTCGTCGCCTCGGGCATACGATTCGGGACCTCGAAGTAGAAGGCTGCAGTTACCTCCTCCCAGTCCACCCTCGCCACCATGATAAGGACCGAGTCGATTCTCAGCTCGCCATGGGCTTTCTCAGCCTCAACAAGCTTGTAGAGTTCGAGAGCGTCATCGACCAGCGGATTATCTACCGAGACCGCCGGCTTTTGGCCTGGCGTGAGCACGACCTTGCGGCCGGCGCCAACATCCACGCTGGCGGCCCCCGTCTTGGTCTCGGCGCGGACTTCCCCCTTTCGGACGGCCACCTCGGTCTTTTTGGCGAATGTTATCGTTTGCGTTGCTACGACGGCCACTGCGCAGAGAATCAGCGATCTCGTTTTCATAGTGTTTCTCCTTTCTACTTTTTCAGCAGGATAATAGTCGGATTGTGTGATCTATTCGTCGGTTACTTTTACCGTGAATTCCGTTCCCAGCGCTTCCACCCGGCCGTGTGGAGTGCTGATGAAGAACTTCCCATGAGGGCTTTCCAAGTCGGCTGCCAATTCGCCTTGCTCGAGATAAAACTCCGTTTTACCGTTATACTCCTCAAGAACGAGCATGCTGTTCTGATTCAATTCGAGCGTGGATTTGGTATCCAATCGTAAAACACAGGCCGACTTGGCCGCCGAGTGAAACGTGTCGCCCAGATGAATGTTTGAGCCGGCCTTCAAGGCTTGCCACCCATCCCGGCCCTCGCGCTTGACGAGGACCGTGCCTTCGAGGTCGTCGACACTGATCGATACCTGCTTCTTCAGCGCCGGGGCCGTAGGTGTACCAGTCCCGGCTCTGCCCAGAGCAAAACCCAGGAACAGGCCGATAGCCAGGATTATGCTTGCCGCCACTGCGGCTTGTCTGCCCAACGACAAAACGGCGCCACTGCCGACAGGATTGACGGCCCGTGGCGGCTCGGCAGAAAGCCTGGCGACCACCGACGTCCCGGCTCGCTCCGCAGGCGTTCTGGACGAGAGGGCATCCTTGATTACATCCTGCATGAGGACACAACGTTTGAATTCGTCCCGGCATGATTCGCATGTTTCTTTGTGAGTCTTCAGCTCGGCGAGATGCTCTTCACTGATTGTTCCCTCGATGTATTTTTCGATAAGGTTCTTATATTTTTCACAGGTCATCATGATCCGACCTCCTCTAAAAGTGGAGCAAGGTCCTTGCGTAATAATTTATATGCCCGGTGCAGCCTGACTCTGACAGTGCCCGGACGTTTACCCAGTTGCTCGGCAATCTGCACGGCGGAAAGCCCCGCCACGAACCTCATAACCACCAAAGCCCGGAACTTTTCAGGCAGTCGCCCCACCGTCTGCCTGACGAAGTGAATCTGGCTTTGAGTCAATCCGGGATTAGCCGTCTCTGCGAGTTCCTCACTGAGATCGTCGAGAGGCCTCGCCTTGCAACCCAGGGCTGTCTTGCATCGAATAGTTTGCCGGATCGTGTTCGAGCACTGCTGGAGAGCAATCTTGCTGAGCCAGCCGGCGAACCGAGACGGATGCCGCAGGCTATGAAGTTGGGAATATGCCTTCAGGAAGCTCTCCTGGGCGATGTCCTCGGCTTCAACAGGATCGGCAGTTCTGCTCAATGCCAATGCGACAACCATATTCCAATATCTCTCGACAATGGCGCCGAAAGATGCAATTTCGCCCCGCAGCGTAGCTGCGATGACCTCCTCATCGCTGGCGGCTGTCAGTTTGGGGCTATTCGGCATAAAACTTCTCCTGCAACTATCCTATCAACGAATTCTACAATACAGAACGCAGAACCGACAGAAGTGTTACACACAAGAGCAAGGGCAAGCAGGCGGAGAAACATAGTGCCAGAGGGCAGGGAAGGCTAAAACACGGTTTTTTGACTTGACTTTGCAGGTTAAGATTATTAGTATAACTGTGACAGTTCGCGTGCGTATAGTCGGTTGTCCGAGGAGCGAGGGCATCGTGTCCCCTATTCGCAGATGCCGCTTCCGTGCGTGGAGAATGGTGCACAATGGTTGCGCATGAAAGGAGCGAGAGAATGAGCTTGAAGAACTCGAACACAGGTCGGCTGACGATACGGGCAGGATTCTGGGTTGCAATGGCGGTTTTGGCCGTTATAGGCGCCGGAATATTGAGGGCGGGAACGTTGTCTGAACAAGAGGACGCCAGTGCAGCCAAAGACCAGGCCTCGAAGCGGCTGGCTGGCCCCAAGCCGATCTACGTACAGGGCGAGGTCATTGTCAAACTCAGGAACGGGCAAACGGACGGCACGGGCCTACTCTCGCTTTCGGGAGCGATGGGACAAGAAGCCGCCCTGCTGCGCCTGCAGGCCGACTATGACCTCTCCAATGAAGGCCCGGTATTTAGCGGCGTTCATCAGCGGTTAAAGCCTCAGGCGCAGACGCCCGGCAAGATCGGCATCTTATCTTCGTCCAGGCAAAGAGCAACTGTCGGGCGATCGACGGATCCCGGGTCGCCGGCGTTCTATCTGCTCAGGACCGACCGGGATGTGCCGCGAGTCTGTGCCGAGCTTCAGGGCGATCCTGCGGTGGAGTACGCGCAGCCGAATTATATCTATGAGCGCTGCGGCGATCCGAACGACCCGGAATTTGCCGATCAGTACGCCCATCAACTGATCCAGATGTCCGAGGCGTGGGACATCTCGACCGGCAGCCGCGACATAGTGGTCGCCGTGCTGGATACGGGTGTTGACGTCAATCACCCCGACTTGAAGGACAATATCTGGGTCAATAAAGGCGAGATTCCCAATAACGAGATAGACGATGATGACAATGGATATATCGACGACGTTTCCGGCTGGAACTTCGAGGACGACAACAACGACGTCATACCGGAAGGTGGAGGCTTCTACTCGGTCGTGGGTCACGGCACGCAGGTTTCAGGTGTAATCGCCGGAGTGGGTAACAACGGCATAGGAGTCTGCGGCGTAAACTGGCAGAGCAGTATAATGGCATTGCGATTAAGTATCTACATGACTTCCGCCGAGGTGGCTGCTGCTTTGGATTATGCCGCAGCAAACGGCGCGCACGTAGTGAACATGAGTTTCGGCAGCGACGACTTCGGTCCCGAGGGAGATCCGGCCGTAAAGGCGGCGATCGACAATGCCTATGCTCACGGTATTCTGCTGGTGGCCAGCGCCGGCAACGACGACACGTCCGAGCCGCACTATCCGGCGGCGTATTACAACGTTATGGCGGTATCCTCGACCAACGGCGAAGACCTCAAGACAGGCCACAGCAGCTTCGGACACTGGGTTGACATCGCCGCGCCCGGAACCGACATCGTCACGACAGATCTTAACAACGAATACATTGCCACGGCGGGGACCTCATTTTCCGGGCCCTATGTTGCCGCTGTCGGGGCTTTAGTGCTTTCAAATAAGCCGGAACTGACACACGTAGAGGTAAGGGCCATCCTGGAGAATACTACCGACCCCGTGTACTACGGGGATCTCGATCCCGATTACGGCTACGTCGGCACCGGGCGGGTCAATGCCTATCTGGCCCTGCTGGAATCAGATCGAAGGCATCCTTTGGGAGAAATAGTAGAGCCGAGGCCGCAACAGGTCTTTACACCGGACGGAAATGACATCCCGCTGACCCTGTTCGTCCATGGTGATTCCTATCAACTGGAGCACCGCAGCTACGGGGAGAATGATTGGTCGCTGTTAGACGACGGCAGTTCTCCGGTTGATGCCAACGGCTTTGTCCATCTGTCACTTGCCAATCCGGGCGCGGGCGTATATGAATTGCGCCTTACAGTCACTACCAACGGTTCGGCGCACACCGACCGCAAGATATTCGGCCTGGAGTTTGCACCCAGCCAGGCGCCTTGGCCGCTGCCGGAGATGCCGGAAGATCCCGAAGAACTGCCGGATGAGATATACCTGGGCAGCCCGCTGTGTCTCGACGTCGATGGGGACGGTCGAAATGAAATCGTCGAAGCATCGATTACGTGGGCCGACCTCGGCCCCGACGGCACGATAACCATCTGGCAAGAAGACGGAACGTACCTTCCCGGCTGGCCCAAAGTCCTCGGGGAAGAGCCTTGGGATGCGATGATTGCCTCAGGCCTGGCAGTGGGTGACATCGATGGTGACGGCGACTACGAGATCGTTGTGGTGGACGACTGGAATGTCATGGCCACCGCCCTGCACGTTGAGACCGGCGAAGTAGTAGAGGGCGACTGGCCCATAGAGGTCGGTGGCTACTGGTATGCCTATATCATCGGCAGTCCCGTCCTCGCGGACCTGGACGGCGACGGCGACAGCGAGATCATTGTTGCTCTCGACGAAGAATCCAGAGAAAGCGACGGCCTGTTTGCCATCCAGGGCGATGGGACGTTTCTGTGGCAACGGCGGTACACCTCGGAGGGCCCGCTGAGCGTGGCGGATTTTGATGGTGACGGCGACGTGGAGATCGCTCTTTGCGGATACGGCCCCGGCATAACACGAGTGTACACCTTCATTCTCGACCACAACGGCCAGCAGATCAAAAGATGGCGAGGTGGAAGCAAGAAGGGAACAGCCATAGCCGACCTCGACGCTGATGGGGAATCCGAACTGGTATTCTGCACCGAGGACAGCGTAGAGGCGGTTCATATTGACGGCAGCACGCTCTGGACCGCCAGGGTCCGCGATCCGTTCGGTGATTACGGCGCCATGAGCATAGGAGACATCGACGGCGACGGCTTCGGCGAAGTCTATGTAAACAGCTACATCGAAGAGGACGGCTTCGCATACAGTCTCGTGCACGCCTTCGACCATGAGGGCCGGGAGTTGACCGATGCCGGATTTCCCAAGACCGTGATGGGCGATCCATGGTACTGCAATCCTTTGATTGGCGATGTTGACGGTGACGGACAGAAAGAATTGGTGGTCGCCTCGGCCGGTGCGCCGATCATGGCCTGGGAGCAGGACGGCTCGCCTACGCCCGGATTTCCGATGTTCGGTCTGTCGGCCGATCTTTACAGCCCGCCTGCACTCGAGGACCTCGACAAGGACGGCGATATCGAGATGATGGTCAGCGGTTTCGATTACCAGTTTTACGTCATCGACCTGCCGGGTTCGTACGACCCGGCGACGACCGATTGGGGCGTGGCCAGGCATGATCCTCAAAACTCGGGATGGGCCTTGCCGAGCCCAACGTTGGATCCAATATCGCTGCCGGACCAAATCGAGCCGGGCCAGATACTCGAGTTCCAGTTGACAACCTCGAATCCCGCGAACCTGCCGAGTCGCCTTTCGGTAGGCAATTTGCCCGAAGGGGCCTATTTTGATCCGAATACGCAGACTGTCGTCTGGAAGCCCACGGCCGACCAGGCGCCGTACACGTACATGTTCTCTTTCCTCGTGACAGACGGAATCAGACAGCACAGTCAGAGCGCATCGGTCACCGTGGTGCAGAACGCGATCTACTGGGCCGACATGGAAACCGATCCGAACTGGCTGCTCGACGCCGGCTGGGCCTGGGGCGCGCCGACAGGAGCCGGCTCATGGTACGGCGACCCGAATTCGGGCTACACCGGCGAGAACGTCATTGGCTTTGAGCTTGAAGGCGACTATGCCGACAATATAACTGAAACACTCTACGCCACAACCGGTGCGATAAACTGCGACCGATACAAGAACATCAGGCTGAGTTTCCGCCGGTGGCTTGGGATCGAATCACCTTATGACTACGCCGACATCCAGGTATCGAATGACGGCACGAATTGGGTGGATCTGTGGACGACGGGTCTTTCTCACGTCTCAGACGACGCCTGGCAGTCCGTAGATTATGCCGTTCCGTCCTCGGTCGGGGACGCCCAGCCGACTGTTTACTTCCGCTGGGGAATCGGCCCGACGGACGAGTCGGTAACCTATCCCGGCTGGAACATAGACGACGTCCAGGTAACAGGCGATCCCATCTAATAAATCCGGAGTAATGGCAAAATTGCAGCTCCATCGTCCTCAGCAATGCCGCTGCGGAAGGCAAGAGGATTGTGAGCAGCGATTTCTTAAATCTGCTTGAACGGCTCGTTGCCGCCGGTAATCTCTCTCATGAAAGCCGCTTTCCACGCCTGGGCACACAGTAGGTGCTGGACGAAGTCGAGCGGCATTCAACGAGAATAATCCGTTTTGGGGGATTTTTCGCGCCCGATTATGCCACTTGATGCGGACTTGTATAGTAGAGACGTGAAAGAGAACACAGAAACAACTTTGGTCCGGGCCGCTTTGAAAGGTGACGCCGACAGTTTCGGCAGGTTGTGTGGGCGATACTACTCAGCCATAGTTGCGATAGCATATTCACGTCTCAGCGATCGTGACCTGGCTGAAGACGCAGCTCAGGAAGCGTTTTTCATTGCCTTTCGCAATATTTCGCAACTAAAGAAGGAAAGGCACTTCATCAGGTGGGTGGCGGGAATATGTCGTAATATCGCCAGCGATATGGCAAAGGCAAGGATCAGGGACAAGCTTGTTCCGATTCAAGACTGTGAGCCGCTCTCGAAAAATGAGGACAAGGAAACCCGCGATGTTGAAATCGTAAGGAGCATTGTTGCCGAGTTGCCCGTTAAGATGAAAGAGGTAATTTTTCTGCGGTACTACGATCAAATGAGCTACCAACAGATTACAGATGTGCTGGGAATTTCACAGGAAGCTGTGAATGGCAGACTCAGAAGAGCCAAGAGAATCGTTGCCAGGGAATTGCGCCGTCGGGCCTCCGTGGAGGTAGAGCTATGACAAAAAAGAAAGATGAAAAGTGGCTCGATGAGAAATTGGCGCAGGCGACAGACTTTGGCAAAGTCCGGTTTGACGCACAAGAATGGAAGCAGAAATATATCCTGAATGAATCGCGCGAATCATCGTTTTCGTACAAAGATTACAAACCACACAAAAATATTTGGAGATTAATCATGGAAAGTAAAATTACAAGATATTCAGCCGCGGCAGTGGTCGCCCTTGCAACAGCGCTCGTTTTGCTCAGCCCCTTCGGGACATCCAGGATCGGTGGAGTTGTCCTCGCAGATGTCCAGCAAAGAGTCGCTGAAGTTGAGACCATGGTAATACGAGGCACGAAAACCTTTACGCGTCCGGGCGGGGGCGGCGATGTATTTGAATTCGACGGATTCAAAGGCGAATTCGACCTCGTGAAATACTTTTCGAAGCAACATGGTTTAGTTGAGGAAGGATATATCGCGGATGAACTGATGTATCGCATCACCTTCAATCAGCCGAAGCGACAAACCCTCATTGCTCTACCACGCTTGAAGAAGTATGTAACGTTTACGTCTACGGATAAACAAGTGCAATTGTTGGAGAGCCAGACTCCCAAAGGCATTATCGACCTCCTTATGGGTGCCGACTACGAGGAGCTGGGACGAGACAACATCAACGGCGTCGAAGCTGAGGTCTTTGAGTTTCAAGATACGGAGCCGATCAAAGGGCTTTTGCCAAAGGCCGTTTTTGATATTCAGAACTTAAAAGGTAAGGTCTGGATCGCGGTCAAAGAGCAAATGCCGGTCCGGATAGAAGGCGATCTGACTGTCGGCAAGAGTTTTATGACCATGTTCCACGACCTGAACCTGCACGAAGTCAATACTCTGGGAGAGTATAATATCGAGCTTGACGAAAACATATTTAACACCGACCCTCCCGAAGGTTATACGGAATTGGGACTCAGCGACATTCTTCCTCTGATTCCCGTAGAGGCGAAGGCCGGCCTTGCCGGCTTGAGTATCGCCCCTGCGGGCTTATTCGTCTGGAAGAGGCGGAGAAGAAAAAGACCAACGGTTTAAAGAGAGTCGGAAAGAGCCAGGGACAGGCGCTTGTTTTGCGATAACAGAAGCGGGTGATTGTCCCCGGCACAACTAAAACGAAACCTTTTGTAATTTGGAGATTTATCATGGAAAACAAAGTGACAAGATATTCTGCAGCGGCAGTTATCGTACTGGCAATGACATTGGTTCTGCTTGGTCCTTTCGGGACACCGGGAAACGGCGGCGTTGTCCTGGCAGGTGTCCAGCAAAAGGTCGCCAATGCTGAGACAATGGTAATACGAGGCAAAAAAACCTATTTACGTCCGGGCGAGAACGGCGATGTGTTCGAATTCCTCGGGGTGAAATATGATTTCGACGTTGTGAAATATTTCTCGAAGCAACATGGCCTCGTTGAGGAGGGGCGCGTCAAGGACAAACTGATCTATCGTGTCACCTTCAATCGACTGAAGGGTGGGCAAACCCTACTTGTTTTGCCGCCCTGGAAGAAGTATGTGGCGTTCACCTCCACGGACAAACAAGCGATACTGTTGGAGAATCTGACTCCCAAAGGCATCGTCAACCTGCTTGTGGGGAGCGAGTACAAGGAACTGGGACGAGACAACATCGACGGCGTCGAGGTTGAGGGCTTTGAGTTTCAAAAGGCAGATCCCTTCATAGGACTTGTCCCCAAGGCTGTTTTTGATATTCAGAACTTAAAAGGTAAAATCTGGGTCGGGATCAAAGAGCAACTGCCGGTCAGGGTCGAAGCCGATCTGGTCATCGGCAAGAGCCTCATGACCGTGTTCAACGACCTGAATCTGCATGAGGTCAACATTCTGGATCAGTATAATGTTGAGCTTGATGAAGACATCTTTGACACCAAACCGCCCGAAGGTTATACGGAACTGACGCTCAGCGATATCCTTCCTTTTATTCCTTTAAAGGTTAAGGCCGGTATTACAGGTTTGGGTTTGTGCTTTTTCATTGTTCCGGCCGGCTTTATTGTCAGGAAAAGACAGAGAAGAAAGAAGGCAGCCGCCACCGAACAATAATACCAATCATCTGCGGCTAAGGCTCGTGAGCCACTTGATAGATCAGGAAAGAAGCTCGGGTGTTATCATCCAGTTGATCTGCCATGGACCGTGGTCACGGTGGTTGAGGCAGGCGATTGCGCCGGCGTCAAATGCGACAACGTCGGCAGTCTCTTTGCTGGCTACCAGTAGAGAGGTCAGGTTCCACAGGAACGGCAGATGGCCTACTATCATCAGGTCCGTATCGTATGCATCGAGTTCGTCGGCGATGGATGTGGCATCATCATTAGGCCCCAGGCCGTCACGAGCTGAGCAATTCCTTTCGACATCAACAGCCCCGGCTATAATCTCTGCCGTCTGGGCCGCACGTGCCTTGCCACTGTGCCAGATATGCTCGACAGATATTTCCAGAGGCTTGATGAACGAGGCGATCTTCCGGATATCGGCCCGGCCTTGCTCGCTCAAAGGCCTTTGAGGATCTACTCCCGATGAGACTGCGTCTCCATGTCGAACGAGATAAACCTTCATTTTGTGATTTCCTTCAAGAAATATATCAGCAGTGATTATAACGCTACGCCGAGTATTCACAACTGTTTGGTGAGTATTGAACGATTGCCGCTTTTACTTCGTGTCGCGCTCAAAGGCGAATTTGCCAACCTTATCGTTGACAACCACCCATATGCGAGTTAAAATCCCGGCTTTTATGATTATTTGGAGTGCTGGACATGACTGATGTGACGTTAGTAACCGGCGACGGAATTGGGCCGGAGATTGCAGAAGCCACGCGCAGATGTGTTGACGCCGCCGGGGCCGATATCAACTGGAACGTGGCTCGGGCGGGTGTGGACGTGATGGAAGAGCTTGGGACCCCCCTGCCGGACGCCACCGTTGAATCGATCAAAAAGACAGGTGTTGCATTGAAGGCGCCGATCACTACGCCGGTCGGGACGGGTTTTAGAAGCATCAACGTGCATCTTCGCCAATCGCTTGATTTGTATGCGTGCCTGAGGCCCTGCAAGAGCTACGAGGGCGTGCGAAGCAGATATACCGACATCGATCTGGTGGTCGTGCGCGAAAATACCGAGGATTGCTACGCAGGCGTCGAGTTTCAAAAGGGCAAGGACGACACGGACGAGCTGGTAAACTGGATAAACGAACACAGCGAGAAGAAGGTGAGAGGAAACTCCGGCATAACCATAAAGCCTATTTCCGTCGAGGCCACCGAGCGTATAGTCGGTTTTGCATTCGATTATGCTCGTAATATGGGGCGCAAGAAGGTGACGAGCGTTCACAAAGCCAATATCATGAAGTTTTCGGACGGGCTATGGCTTGAGGTCAGCCGGGAGGTTGCAAAGAAATATCCCGACATCGAGTTCGAGGACCGCATCGTTGACAATATGTGCATGCAGTTGATCCAGAAGCCCGAGCTTTATGATGTGCTCGTGCTGCCGAACCTCTACGGCGACATCATTAGCGATTTGTGTGCCGGCCTGGTAGGTGGGCTCGGTGTGGCGCCCGGAGCGAATATTGGCGAAAAGAGAGCCATCTTCGAGGCAACGCACGGCAGCGCACCGAAATACAAAGACCAGAACAAAGTCAACCCGACGGCCCTGATACTCAGCGGTGTGTTGATGCTGAGGCACCTCGGCAAGATGACCGAGGCCGACAAACTGGAGGCCGCCGTTGCAGCGGTAATCGCCGAGGGCGAAAGCGTCACCTACGATATGAAGCCGCACCGAGACGACCCCACGGCCGTAGGCACAAGAGAAATGGCCGACGCTATAATCGACAAGATGAAGTGATTCGTAGTTGAACATTCACAAGGTAAAGTGAAGAAGCTATGAACTACGAGCAAAGGTATCGCAGGCTAATTTCAGGTCAAGGTAGCTTCGGGGCGTGCCTGTTGCGGATTCTCCTGTGGATCGTTTCGATAGGTTATTCACTTATCGTTCGGCTGCGAAATCTCCTGTATTCCAAAGGGTGGTTTAAAACGCATCATGTCGATGCGGCTGTTCTCTGCGTTGGCAATATAACCGTCGGCGGGACGGGCAAAACTCCGCTTGTGATTTGGGTGTACGAACAGATAATTGCGAATTTCAAATCTCAAATGTCAGATCTTACCTGTGCAATTCTCACCAGAGGCTACAAGGCAACTCAAGACTCAAAACTCAAAACTCAAAACTTAATTGATGAAGTTGCGATTCTTGCCGAGAGTTGTCCGCAAGCCAAAGTAATTGTCAATCCGGATCGTGTTGCGGGAGCGGCAGAAGCTATCGACAAACTCAGCGCGAAGATTCTGATTATGGATGATGGATTTCAACATCGACGATTAGCCAGAGACCTCGACATCGTCGCAATCGATGCGACACTCCCCTTCGGTTACGGCAAGATGCTGCCGGCCGGACTGCTTCGGGAGCCTGTCACCTCACTGAAGCGAGCAGGCGCTGTTGTTATTACCAGGTGCGATCAGATCATAGAGGCTGAATTAGGAAAACTCGAAGAAAAGCTGCGAGCAGTCAATCCGGATTTGGTGATCGCCAGGTCAAAACACGCTGCTGTTTCTGTGAAATCGGCGGACGAAAACGAAATCGGTGTTGAAACGTTGAAGGGCAAGAAAGTATTTGCCTTTTGCGGGATAGGTAATCCGGATGCCTTCTTAAAGACTATCCAGACCCTGGGGTGTGAATTGGTTGGTTCAAAAGCTTTTAACGACCACCACCACTACACAGATGCCTGTTTAGCTGATATTCGTACGCAGGCCGGGGAGCTTGGGGCTGATCTGATACTAACGACCCAGAAAGACTGGACAAAACTCAAATCCGATTTCCGATCTCCGAGTTCCGATTCCGAGTTGTCTCCTCCTTTCGCTTATCTGGCAATTGAGATACAATTCTTAGCCGGGGAGGACAAATTAAAGGGCTTGATTGAGAGTACGTTAGCAGGTAAAATTCCCCAAAAGTGATCGACTACCGGCTTATGCTTTTATGTATGAAAACCTGCTGAAAACTGTAACGAATCTTGGCTCGCCGAAAGTCCTTGTCGTTGGCGACTTTATGCTCGACGTTTACGTTTACGGCGACGCATTGAGAATCAGCCCGGAGGCGCCGGTGCCGATTTTGAAGGTTGCCAAAACCGAGCACCGCTGCGGCGGGGCAGGCTCGGTAGCAGCCAATCTCGCTGCGTTGGGCGCAGCACCCCACTGCCTCGGCGTTATCGGAGACGACCGAAACAGTGAAATCCTGAGAGAGAAACTAACTGAGGCCGGGGTGGATATTTCCGGGCTGCTCGAAGCGGCCAATCGCCCCACCGTCAGCAAGCAAAGACTGATCGGTCTGGCGCAACATCGTCATCGTCAGCAGTTGATCAGAATAGACGAGGAATCCGCCGAGCCGCTCTCCGACGAAATAAATGAAGCGGTTCTTAGCGCTTACGAGGAGAAACTGCCCGAAGTTGATATTGTCTGCCTGCAGGATCACAACAAAGGCCTGCTCAGCAATTCGCTTTGCAGTCGAATGATACGATTGGCAAACGAAGCAGACAGGAAGGTCCTCGTTGATCCTTCGCCTGCGAGTGATTATTCGAAATACATCGGCGCGACGGTTATTACGCCGAATCGCAAAGAGAGTTCTGCCGTGGTGGGTTTTGAGATAACAAACACAGAAACGGCAGCCGGAGCGGCAGAATATCTGTTACGGGAGTTGAAGCTCAAGGCTGTGGTAATCACGCTCGATAAGGAAGGCGCATATCTACGGACCGAGAACACGGGTCTGATCGTGCCCACCCGGGCGCGAAACGTTTATGATGTCACCGGGGCAGGTGATATGGTCCTGGCGACACTCGCGATTACGTTGGCTGCAGGCTGTGATTACGAAACGGCTGTCCAGTTATCGAACATTGCCGGCGGGATTGAAGTAGAGAAGTTCGGCACCGCGACGGTTACGGTTGAAGAAATAGTTGACGAGATTGTCAGTCAGCATGGAGGCAAGGGCGGCAAAGTGCACGCGGCTGATTCTCTGGTCAGCGAACTTGACCGGCAACGCCGGCAGAGAAAAACCGTCGTTTTTACGAACGGCTGTTTCGACGTGCTGCATAGAGGACATATAGACTATCTTGCGTTCTGCAGGCGGCAAGGTGACGTTGTTGTTGTCGGGTTGAACAGTGACAGCTCCGTGCGGACGATTAAAGGTCCTGAGCGGCCCATTTATGGGCAAGACGACCGGGCGGTTATTCTGGCGGCGTTGGAAACAGTCGATTATATCAGCATTTTCGATGAGCCGGATCCTCTAAACTTGATCAAGAAAGTCAGACCGGACGTGTTGGTCAAGGGCGAAGACTGGGCGGAGAAAGGCGTTATCGGCAGAGAATTTGTCGAATCCTACGGCGGCAGGGTCGTTCTTGCCCGTCTCGTCGAGGGTAGAAGCTCGACCTCTACGATTGAAAAAATGAAGTCACTGGAAGCAAAATCCTGATGAACGCCGACACAGAGAAACATATTGCCGAAGCCGTCGAAACGCACAGGAAGATGACCGCCGAATTTGAGCAAGGCGGATTCGAAACAGTCGCTGCTGTTGCCGAGGCAATCACCGAAACGCTCAGACAAGACGGTACGATTTATCTTTGCGGCAACGGAGGCTCGGCGGCAGATGCCCAGCACATAGCCGGAGAGCTGGTCGGCAGATTCCGCAGGGAGCGGAAGGCACTGGCTGCGGTGGCACTCTCAACCGACACTTCTGTCCTCACATGTATCGCCAATGATTATGCCTATGAGAAGGTCTTTGCCCGGCAGGTCGAGGCGCTGGTCCGAAAAGGAGACATTCTCTGGGCCTTCTCCACAAGCGGCACTTCGGCAAATGTTATCGCGGCGGTTGAGGCAGCCAAAGAAAAAGACGCCAGGGTGATAGCATTTACCGGCAGGAGCAAAAGTAAATTGGAGCAAATGGCGGACATTTGCTTCTGCGCCGACGCAGACTCGACGGCGCGAAGCCAGGAGATTCATCAGTTGGCTTATCATATAATCTGCGACCTTGTAGAGCGTAGTTTTGCAAACAGTTAAAATAGAAATGGATTTCGAGAGATATGTCTGACAAAGCTATATTCTTAGACCGCGACAATACATTGGTTGAGGACCCCGGGTATATCAGTGACCCGGACCAGTTAAAGTTACTGGACGGTGTTGCTGAAGCGCTGGTCGAGCTAAAAGCCCTCGGATACAAGCTGATAGTTGTCACCAATCAGTCGGCTGTGGCACGCGGGATCATCACCGAGGAAGTTCTTGCCGAAATTCATGAGCGGCTGAGGCAGTTGCTGATTGAAAAGAATGCATTCCTGGACGGGATTTACTATTGCCCGCACCATCCGGAAGGTGTTGTCGCAAAATATCGCAAGGAAAGCAAGTACCGAAAGCCAAGCCCCGGAATGCTGCTCGAGGCTGCCGATGACATGGATATCGACCTTGGTCAATCCTGGTGTATCGGCAACAGCCGCAGTGACGTGGAAGCCGGCTTACGGGCCGGTTGCAAGACGGTGTTGATAGACACACCTTCCTCGCATAAAGAAAGCAGCTCGTCCATGTCGCCGGCGTCAGCCACACCCGACTACAAAGCGGTGAATATCAAGGAAGCGGTCAATATCATCAAGAAGTATATGCGTTCGGCGGCCGATGACCGGTCCAAGACCCAGACGGCTGCCAAGACTCAAACCGTATCGGTTCGGCAGACAGCCGAAGAAGTCTCCGCAACTGCTGAACCGTCTCGACCGGCCAAGCAGCCAGAATCTGAGCATAAGCGGCAGGAGCAGCCGCAGGAGCAGCAAACGCCGACGGCAACAACCGATGAGTTGTTGGGCGACATTCTGGCCCAGATCAAGAGTATGCAGCGAACCGAGATGTTCCACGAGTTCTCTATAATGAGACTCATGGCCGGCGTCGTGCAGGTTCTTGTTCTTTTCTTCTTGCTCGTGACAGTATGGTTCCTGATGAGCCCCGAAAGGCAGGACAATCAGGTTTTTGTGGCGCTCGGCTTTGCGATAGTGCTCCAGCTTATGGCGCTGACGTTCTACATTATGCACGGGCGAAAATAGGGTCGTCCCAAAGCGTCAGGCGTGTGTATCTGCAGAAAGTAGCGCATTCAGACTTGTGCAAATCACCGAGAATCTGGTACAATATCGGGTTTAGAACATTTAGGACTGTTGTTTGAAGCCGCAATATGGTGCTCGGCAGTGCGGCAATAAATGAAAAGTCGCAATTGAAAGTACATGGTAAACAGATCTTTGGACCATATTGATACACTTGTAATCCACTGCCCCAGTTGGGTGGGCGATATTGTTATGGCAACACCTACGTTCGATTGCTTTCGGGAGAACCTCCCTAACACAAAGATTGTCGGCCTGTTGAAGAAGAATGCCCAGGGTATAGTCCGGGATGGGCCCTGGTTTGACGGCTTCATCGACTGTCAAAACAGATCCTGGAGCGGCTTCTGGCATACCATAAAGCAGATACGCGGGTGCAAACCGGACATGGCCGTCCTGCTGCCCAACTCTATCCGGTCGGCCTTAACTGTGCGGCTCGGCGGAGCAAAAAAAGTTTACGGTTATCGTCGCGACCTCCGAGGAGCATTTTTGAGCAGCGGCCCCAAACCTGTTCGGAGTAACCATGAGATTGTGCCCGTTCCAATGACCCGATATTATCTGGAAATCTGCCGCTGGCTGGGTTTGAAGACCCCTGAGCAGGCAAAACCGAGGCTCTTTGTAGGCGAGAAGCTGCTCAAACGCGGGCAATCACTGATTCAAAAATACGGCATTCAGGAAAAAGACTTCGTGGTCGGGCTGAACCCCGGTGCAAGTTTTGGCGCATCCAAATGCTGGCCTCCGGAACGTTTTGCCAAACTGGCAGAGCTATGCGAAACAGAGTTTAATGCAAAGCTCTTACTTCTGTCCGGACCTGGTGAACAAGAAATAGCACGCGCTGTTATGGCAAAAAGCCTTGCCAACATCATCGACACCGGCCCCGACAAAGTCGATCTTGAGTTATTGAAACCGCTCGTGCGACGATGTAACCTGCTGGTCACCAATGACACTGGTCCCCGGCATTACGCCGTGGCCCTTGATGTGCCTGCGGTGGTCATTATGGGGCCGACAGATCCACGCCACACCGCCGCTAACCTGGACCGGACTGTCGTTGTTAGAAAAGAGCTGGATTGTTCACCGTGTCATAAAAAAGTCTGCCCGCTGGAGCACCAGTGCATGACAGAGATAACTGCCGACGAAGTTTTGGCCGTGGCAGCGAAACTGCTGGAGGAGTGCAAGTAATATGGAACCTTCGGTGTATCGAGAAAAATGGTCTGCTTTGAAAAATGCCCCCGGCAATGAGGATGCACTTTCGCAACTGGCACGGCAGATCGCCTTTTCTTTCGTCGACCGATATTATCAAGACGGCCTTTACCGGGCTGAGTATATCGACCTGCTGTGCGAAATGGCTACGTCATTTTCGGATACGCAGTTCAATAATAAAGCTTCATCGGCTCTTTTCGAAATAATCGTGGAAGAGCTTTGCGACGATTACGAAGAGATGCCCGTGGAGATCTACAGCCGGGTCATGTCTCAGGTGATTTCTTACTGCCGAGACGTCCCCGAAGGAGTAGCGCTTGACCGGCGGCTGACGGATTTTGGAATCTCTACTTTCGACGACCTTTACAATCGGGCCAACCTCGTGCATAGCCGCAGGTACACTTATGGTGCCGGCAGGCCTCCGGAGAAAATCATTCTGCTGTCACGCGTTACAATCGGGGCCGACGTGGCCATTCTCAGCGTGATGATACAACGCTTCATGAAAATGTTTCCGGACGCCGAAATTGTCATCATCGGCAACGCCAAGCTCGAAGGTATTTTCGGCGGCAACCCACGTATCCAAATGCGCAGGCTCAGCTACGCTCGCGGCGGCGGGCTTTTCGAGCGTTTCTCAAGCTGGCACGCGGCCCTGGATATTCTCCAGACAGAGATGCCTCCGGAAACCGAACAAAACGTTCTGCTGGTCGACCCGGACTCGCGAATCTCGCAACTGGGTGTCCTGCCCTTCACCCACAGTGACAACTATCTGTTTTTCAACAGCCGCAAATGCGATGAATCGGCGAAACATTCCTGCATGGCAGAGCTTGCAAATAGCTGGATGCACGATGTCTTCGGCGCTGGTGATTTCTGCCATCCGACGATTTGGGTGCCCTCCGGCGTTCGGCTCAGGGCCCGCCGTATCACTGAATCTCTGCGTGCCGCCGGATGCCGCCGCATAATTGCCGTAAACTTCGGCTTCGGGACAAACCCTCGCAAGAGACTGAGCGATGACTTCGAGATTGAATTGCTGCGAGAGATACTAAAGGACCCCCGGACCGTCGTGCTCCTGGACAGAGGTTTCGGCCGCAATGAGCTTTTGCGTTCTGCGTCACTTATCGCCGATATCGGCAACAGAGGCTTCCATGCGTCGGTTGCCTGCTTCGAGGATTCTCAGTACCCGAGGACATCACACGGCATAATCGGCATCGAGTGTGCTATCGGCGAAGTGGCGGCCCTTATCGCAGAGTGTGACGAGTTCATCGGTTACGATTCTGCGTGTCAGCACATCGCAGCCGCTGCACAAACGCCGACTCTGACCATCTTTGCAGGAAGCAACAACATGGACTTTATCCGACGCTGGAGCGCCTGCGGAGATACGCAATGCAAAATCGTGCACGTCAACACGCTCGCTGATCCCGGGCACGTTGACACGGACGAGGTAATAGCGCGAATCATGGAAGAACGCTCCGGCAAAGCTCCGGGAGCCGTGGAGCCGGCGCATAAAATCCCTGAGATAAAGCCACCGCGCCGTACCGGCAAACAAGCCAAAAAAGCTGTGGATAGTTGAGCCTTGTCGGGCAGTAAATACGTTTAGCTAAAACCATAGACACTATGAAAGTATTTTTCATTTACCCCTCGGCAGAATCGCAATTAGGCTTCAATTATGGTGTCTCCCATATCTCCTCCGTCCTCAAGCAGGCTGGACACGAGGTGGCATTCTGGCAGCTTTGTGAAGATATTGAGCCGCTTCCTTCCGAAGAACAATTCCTCGCCCGAATCGCAGGCGAAAAGCCCGACATACTTGCTTTCTCGGTAGTCACCAACCAGTGGCGTTATACCCGAATGCTGGCCTCTCAGGCCCGCAAGAAATTCTCCATCCCCTTCGTGCTCGGCGGCATTCACGCTCTGGCCTGCACGGCGGAAATCCTGCAAACCGGTCTGTTCGATTACGTCTTTCGGGGCGAATGCGAAGAGGCTTTTCTGGAATTTGTGCAGAAACTGGACTGCGGGCAGAGCGTGGAAGATGTGCGCAATCTCGCCTTGATTCACAACGGCAAAGTCCGGATCAATCCAGTGCGGCCCCTGCCGGACCTGACAAAGCTGCCCCCGAAAGACTACGAGAGCATGGATTTCCAGAGGATAATTGACGTAAAGCACGGCTGGGTGGGATTGATGGCCTCACGAGGCTGTCCCTTTTCGTGCACTTACTGTTTCAATCACGTGATGGTCGACTCCTACAAGGACGACCTGCAATGCAGCTTCAAAGAGCTTAACTACATACGACAATTCACCATAGACCAGATGATCCGGGAAATTGAGTGCCTGCAAAAGAACTACCGTGATATCAAGATGTTTATATTCGACGATGATCTGTTCACATTTGACAAGGTCTATGTGAAGGAGTTTTGCGAAGGCTACAAAAAGGTTTCCGGGATTCCCTTTGTTGTCAATGCACACGTCGGCTTTTTCGATGACGAGTGCGCCAAGGCTCTGGCGCAGGCCAACTGCAAAATTGTCAAATTTGGCGTGGAGTCAGGCAGCCCAAAGATACGGAGCAGTATTCTCAACCGTCGCATGAGCAACGAGAAAATCATCGAGGCAATAAGAATCGTCGGCGACAACGATATGCATGCTTCGGTTTTTCTCATAATCGGTTTCCCGCATGAAACGCGCCAGGACGTGTTCGAGACCGTCGAGCTCATGGGTAAAGCCAAGCCAGGCCGATTCCGATGGACCTACTTCTTCCCGTTCCTGGGGACGCAAGCCTACCAGATCAGCCTCGACGGCGGCTACATCAACTTTGATAAAATGAATGAGCTGAGGAACTTCACCGAAGAATCCTGTCTGGAATTCGGCCCCGAGCATAACCTGTTGCTAAAGAAAATCGGTCGTATAATGCCCTGGTTTGTAAATGCAAATTCGGATTTGCCGGTGGCTGATTTTTACGCCGAAAAAACCGAAAGGATACTGGCGATGGACGAAGATCAATGGAACGAGGCCTCGCCCGGTCTGCTTGACAAGGACAGCGAGTATTCCCGACGTTTCTCTCACGAGGGACTGTCACACTACGCTGTCAAGTACAATCCGTTCATGGGTGTCATTTCCAACTATTTCCTGAGTGATGTGCAATAGCTTTCAATAAATAGAAAACTTTGTCGATTGTGAATGGTTTGCGGACAGGCGGTAAAACGTGGGCGAACGAAGATTCATTGAAATCTCAAGATCGTTTTTCGTAGATCCGGATTATAAGACGGCGTTAGCCGGGATGGGTCTGACCTCCACCGATGCTGTCTTTTCTTTTGACGCGGCCGAGAATCTCTCCAAGGAGAATCTTGCCCGCTTCCGCAGCCGCCTGAGATTTGCAATAGACTCGCCTCAGTCATCGCAGCCAACTACTGTATTTCTGAAGCGCTATGACCGCCCGCCAATTCTGGTCCAGCTTAAGAACTGGCTCTCAGCGCGCAGCAGGAAGAGCTGCGGCTTCCTCGAATTCGCTTCGGCAAATAAGCTCACAGCAGCGGGCATAAATGCCCCGAAAACTATTTCCTGCGGTGAGCAATGGGGTGTCCTGTTTGAAAAAAGGAGCTTTGTAATCACCGAGAATATTTCGGATGCAGAATCCCTGGAACGAAAACTGCCCGACTGTTTCAATGGACAAGCTACGAGCGAAAATTTGAAGCTGCGAAGGGATTTCATCGCTCAATTAGCGGGTTTCATAAAGAAATTCCACGAAACAGAGTACCGTCATCGAGACCTCTACTTCGCACACATATTCTATAGTGATGACGGCAGGTTTTATCTGATAGATTTGGCTCGCGCCTTCAGACCAATCGTGCTGAGCCGGCGATTTCAGGTCAAAGACGTTGCGCAGGTTTATTATTCTGCTCCGGGCCGGTATTTCTCGCAGACCGACAGACTGCGTTTTTACATTGCGTACACGGGCCGGCGCAAACTCACAAACGAAGACAAAATATTCATTCGGAGAGTGATAAGCAAGACAAGGCGAATGGCGCGGCACGACATTAAGCACGGCAGGGAAGTTCCCTTCGAGCACTGACAATTTCGGGCCTGGTATCTTGCGATGAAAAAAAGAATCGCGATCATTATAGAGCGGGCAAACATCGCCCTCGGCGGGGCGGAACGCTCGGTCCTCGAACTGGCGGCGGCATTGTCCGGGCTTGGTCTTGAGGTGGACATACTCACCGCAAAGGGCCGGACAGATATGGTCAACGTGCATATTCTATGCTCGGACGAGCGGGGCAGGCGCATTCGTTACTTCACTTTCGAGAAGGCACTGAAAAAGCACCTGTCCGAGACCAGTTACGACATAATCCACAGCGTTTTACCTTTCGATTTTGCCGATGTTTATCAGCCTCGCGGCGGCACGTATGCCGAGTCCATCCTGCGCAATGCCGCGAGCTACCAGTGTAAGTACGTTGAATCTTTCAAGAGGCTCACAGCCTTTACAAATTGGCGCCGGACCGTGCTCTTGCACGCCGAGCGCAAATTGTCGCAGGGACCGAATGGGCCGGTAATCGCGGCGCTTTCGCAGTATGTCGCCGAGCAGTTCAAACAACTCTACGGCACGGACGAACAGCGCATAGTAACTATACCGAACGGCGTGAGAACGGGCAGGCGAATCAGCACAGGTCAGGCCGAAAGGCTCCGCGCACAGATATTGGCCGAGCTGCGCGTTAAAGAATCGGATGGCCCGGTCCTGTTTCTGTTCGTGGCGAATAATTTCAGACTGAAGGGCCTGGCGCCTTTGATAAGAGCAATGTCCGCCGCAGCGCGTCGGGCTGCGCAGCGCAAAGGGTATTTAATCGTTGTCGGCACCGACCGAACTCGCAAATACAGCAGGCTTGCGAAAAAGCTCGACCAATCCACAAAAGGCAAAAAAGTCGTTTTCCTGGGTCCTGTGACCCATATTCAAAACGTGTTGTCGATAAGCGATGTTGCCGTCCTGCCGACTTTTTATGACCCGTCCAGCAGATTCGTCCTCGAAGCCCTGGCGGCCGGCAAACCGGTCATAACTACGCGATTCAACGGTGCGACTGATCTGTTCGTTAAAGACAGACACGGAAAAATTGTTGACGCTCCCGAGAACATCGACGAACTGGCAGAAGCTGTAAGTTATTTCACCGATACGGACAACATCCAACAGGCGTCACAGGCAATTGTTGAGGACAATCTCAAAGATAACATTTCTATCAACCGCGCGGCCGGGCAATTGATTGAGCTTTATGAATCCATATTAGAGAGGAGAGGCCGAGAATGAAGCACTTGATTTTCCCGCTGGCGATAATTGCCGCGTATTTGCTTGGCTCGATACCCTTTGGGCTGCTGATCGCAAAAGCTCACGGCAAAGATCTGCGCTCGATAGGCTCGGGCAACATCGGCGCCACCAACGTATCCCGCGCCCTCGGCAGAAAATGGGCTTATTTCTGCTTCGCCCTCGATGTGCTTAAAGGCATGATTCCTATGCTCGCGACATTGCCACTCGCCGGCGCTGCGCCCGCTCAGTCGCAGGGCGAGAGGGTAGTTCAACTCTGGTTATGGCTTGCGGTAGGCTGTGCCGCCATACTGGGGCATATCTTCCCAATATACGTGAAATTCAAGGGCGGCAAGGGAGTCGCAACCAGCTTCGGCGTGGCGCTCGGGCTATGGCCTTACTATACGATTTGCGCCTCGTTCGCCCTGCTAACCTGGACGATAGTCGTTCTAATATGGCGCTACGTCTCTCTGGCTTCGATAGTTGCTTCGCTCGCCTTTCCTCTCGCCCTTCTTCTGGCAATAATACTAAGGCCCGGCTGGGAGCTTGACAGCCTGTGGCCTGTGCTTGTCACGGCTGTTGCAATCCCGGTTATGGTAATCATCCGGCACCGCGAAAACATCAAAAGGCTGATAGCAGGAACAGAGAGCAAAATCAGGCAGGGTAAAGACTAATAGTTGTCCACTTGGTGAGGACTGATTAACTCTGGAATTGGAACAGTGACGGCAGGATTGCAGGGGATATAGAAGATAAGCAATAAAGACAGCCCTGAGCCGAATAGCAACGGTCAACAAACCCACTGGTGCAAGTAAGGCTCAAAGCAAGACCCATTTGCTATCGGCTCATACGACTATTTGTCTTTTACAGTTCTCGGCGAACCGGACTCCAAGCGGAATCTCAGACGTCATACTACTGACAATGAGGGTACAATCCGTTGCCGGCAAGTTGCAAATGATCTCAGCATTCAGACCGTCTGCTCGGTCAGCCTGCCGGTGTCGGAATGATGCAGAGCATTCTCAAGACCGAATCCCCCGTGTTCTTGAATCGGTGTTCTTTGTTCGGCGGCACAAATATCACGTGCTCGGCGCCGAACGGATGCTCCTGATCCTCGAATACAAAAGTCCCGTCTCCTTCCACTACGAACACCTCATGTTCCTGCGCATGCGTGTGCAAAGGTGTGTGCCCCCCGGGCTGTAACTCGAACATCCGCATAGCGAAATTCTCCGCCCCGTCGGCTTTGGAAATAAGCCATCTTATTTCCACGTCCTTTGCACCATCCATCTCCACCGGACTCTTGCTCACATTGCTGGTTTTCTCTATCTTCATTCCTTTGTCCTTCTCATTTGTCACCGCGAGTCCTCAACCGAGTTTCCTGTCGAGAATCTCAGAAACCACCTTCGGATTCGCCTGGCCCTTCGTTTTCTGCATGACCTGCCCCAACAGAAAGCCCCGCGCCTTCTTGGTCTTCTTGCCGCCGCTGGTCACGTCCTCGACCGCATTTGGATTATCCGCAAGCACCTGATCGACGATTGCCTCCAACTCGCCGGCATCACTTTTCTGGATCAGATTGAGTTCCTCGGCCAGAACTTCCGGATCCTTGCCGGTCTCGACCATTGCCTCAAATACAGACGCTGAGGAACTGGCGCTGATGGTATCGGCTTCGATCATCCCCGCCAGGCGTGCAACGCTCTGGGGTGTGATCCCCAAATCCCTTACGCTGCATCCCTTTTCATTTGCCATTTTCAGGCCCGTTTGCGTAAGTATATTGCAAACCCGCTTCGGCTCGCCGCCTGCTTTGACCGCTTCGTCGAAGAAATCCGCCGTCGAGCGATCTGCCGTCAGAACACCGGCGTCGTAGTCGCTTAGCTTGTGCTGCTCGACATAGCGCATCTGCCTTTTGAGCGGCAGCTCACACAAACGCGACCGGATCTCGTCCAGCCACTCCTGCGTCAATTCCACCGGCACCAAATCAGGCTCAGGGAAGTATCTGTAATCGTGGGCCTCCTCCTTTTCCCTTTGCAGGACAGTTACTTCGCGCTCATCGTCCCAGCCTCGTGTGGTCTTGCTGCCCACCTGCATTACTTTGCCGGTTTCGAGGAATTCGTCGAGCTGCCTGTGCTCTTCGTAGTTCACGCTTCTTTCCAGCGCCCGGAAGCTGTTGAGGTTCTTGATTTCGACGATGGAGGTCCTGTATTCCGTGCCGTCTTTGGTGATAGCCAGATTTATGTTGGGCTCGAAACGCATGTGCCCTTTCTGCATATCGGCTTCGGAGACGCCCAAGAATCTTACCATCCGCTGCAATTCGACCGCGAGCGCCCGCACTTCCGCTCCGCTATTCATATCGGGCTCGGTGACAATCTCCAGCAGCGGCGTGCCGGTTCTGTTCAAATCCACCTGCGAGAAATTGCCCGCCGTGTGGAGGTTCTTGCCGGCATCTTCTTCGAGGTGCGCTCGTATAATTCCGATCTTCTTGATCCGCCCCGATTCGAGAGGTATTTCGATAAAACCTTTCTCGCCGAGCGGCAAATCGTACTGGCTTATCTGGTAATTCTTCGGCAGGTCGGGATAGTAGTAGCTCTTTCTGTCCCACTTGGTGAAGGTCGGTATCCGGCAGTCGAGGGCCATCGCCGTTAGCACGGAGTATTCGTACGCCCGCTTATTCATAACCGGCAAAACTCCGGGCATGCCCAGGCACACGGGACATACCCTGCTGTTAGGCTCGGCGCCGAACTCCACGGCACAACTGCAAAACATCTTGCTCTCAGTGCAAAGTTGCACGTGGATTTCCAAGCCCACTATCACTTTGTGTTGCAGCTCACTCATACATCAATAGAAGGTTCTCTCTTGTACCAGTCGGTTTCCTTCTCGTACATCCGCGCTATTCGCAACAGTTTTTCCTCGCCGAACGTTGGGGCAAGTATCTGCAAGCCTATCGGCAGGTTCTCCTGGTCGAATCCGCAAGGGATGCTTATGCCCGGAATGCCGGCTAAGTTGGCGGCTATCGTATAAATATCCGACAGATACATCTGGAGCGGGTCGTTGACCTTTTCGCCGATCTTGAAAGCGGTTGTAGGCGCAACGGGCATCATAATGCAATCGGATTTTTCAAAAGCGCCGGTGAAATCACCTCGTATCAGGTTCCTGACCTTAAGTGCCTTCAAATAATAAGCGTCATAATAGCCGCTCGACAGCGCATAAGTTCCAAGCATTATCCGCCTCTTGACCTCCTGGCCGAACGCCTCGGCACGGGACTTCGAATAGACCTCGACATAATCCTTCGGAGTCTCCGTCCGATGGCCGTAATGCACGCCGTCGTACCGGGCTAAGTTGCTCGACGCCTCTGCGGTGGCGATTACGTAATATGCGGCGATGGCATAATCCAGGTGAGGCATATCTACTTCGACGATTTCCGCGCCGAGTTCCTTATACACTTCTATCGCCTCGCTCAGGGCCTTTTGCACCTGCTCGTCGGCGCCGGCGGTGAACTGCGGCACGATTGCGATTCGGAGGTTTTCCACGGACTCATCGAGCTTTTCAAGATAGTCACAGGCGGGTGCTATAGCTTTGTCAATGCTCGTGCTGTCGGCCGGGTCGTGACCGGCTATGACATTCATCATCAACGCCGTATCAGCAACTGTTCGGGTTATCGGCCCGATCTGGTCCAGGCTCGAGCCGTACGCGACAAGCCCGAACCGCGAAACTCTGCCGTACGTTGGCTTCAAGCCGACTACACCGCAGAAACTTGCGGGCTGACGGATTGAGCCTCCCGTGTCGGATCCAAGCGCGGCAAAGCACAGTCGCCCTGCCACTGCCGCCGTTGCCCCCCCGCTGCTTCCGCCCGGCACGCGGGTGGTGTCCCATGGATTGACGGTTTTCTTCAGGCCCGAGTTCTCAGTGCTCGAGCCCATTGCGAACTCATCCATATTTGCTTTGCCGACTATGACCGCATCGGCGGCGAGCAGCTTTTCCACCACCGTGGCATTGTAGGGAGCGCGGAAATTCTCCAATATCTTCGAGCCGCAGGTGGTGGCCCCGAAGGTCGTGCACATGTTGTCTTTTATCGCAACCGGAACGCCTGCCAACTGCCCGACCGGCTCGCCGGCAGCTATGCGCCTGTCGACATCAGCCGCAGCTTCCAGCGCCCTGTCCCGGCAGGTGCTGATATAGGCGCCAATGGTCGGCTCAAGCTTCTGTATCCGCTCGAAAACAGCTTCGGTTGCCTCGACGCTGCTTGCCTGACCGGCTGCAATCCTGTCACGCAGTTCCTTTGCACTGAGTTCGTCCATTGCGAAGAATCACTCGCTATTTCGTCTCGCTACCCTTGCGATGTTTGAGAAACCAATCGTAGAGCTTTTGGTTATTGTATGTTTCTGTCCAGGAATCATGGCCCGCCTCGGGATAGACTGTCAATTTGGCGTTTCCGCCGAGGGCTTTGATCGCCTCGACCATGTCTTCGGATTCTCTCAGGGGAACGACTTTGTCTTTTGCCCCGTGAAAAGCCCAGATGGGAACATCTTTGAGTCCAAAAGCCATGATGCGCGTGCCGCCCCCACATATAGGCGCAGCAGCGGCGAATCGGTCGGGATGTTTTGAAGCCAAAGCCCAGGTGCCATACCCGCCCATGCTCAGGCCCGTTAAGTAAATCCTCTCTTTGTCAACCTTGTGCCGGGCCGCGATATCATCGAACAGGTTTATCAATACATCGACCTTATCGTTCCACCAGACATTCTTCGGACACTGCGGAGAGAGCACAATAAAAGGAAAATCCTTTCGTTTTTCGACGATTTTGGACAGCCCGTGTTTCTTCACTAAATCGAGGTTACTGCCCCGCTCGCCGGCGCCGTGGAGAAATAGCATCAAAGGCCAGCTCTTGTCCTTTTTCCCATAATCCTTCGGCAGAAAAAGTAGATATTTGCAGCTAACAGTCTTGCTTATCTTTTTTTCAAACTCATGGGATTGTTGACCGCCAGGTTGAGCCGAATCACTTGCCATCACGCTGTTCTCCATCTGTGAAAAGCCGATCAATGATAATACCACAAGGATGGCATAAAACAGATAAGCAGCTTTCATTTTCAAATACCTCCATTTTTAGCAACTCTCATGCTCCGGAACTGTCATCGAGTATTTTCGGCACCTTGAAGAAATTCCCATCTCGCTGCGGCGCATTTGCCAGCGCCTTTTCAGTTCCGAGCGATTCTTTAACACGGTCCTGGCGAAAAACGTTGCTGATCGGCAGGCAGTGCGCCATAGGTTCGACGCCGTCGGTATCCAACTCGTTCATTTTCTCGACGTAGTCAAGGATGGCGCTCAACTGGCCCGTGAATTCCTCCACCTCCGCCTCGGTCAGATCAAGCCGGGACAGCTTGGCGACTTTCCTTACTTGTGCCTCGTCGATCTTCTTTGCCACTGTACTTTCGCCCGCCTAAATGAAAAGCGGGGCAGAACCCGCCCCGCTTCTTAAGAATACCATGCCAAAAAACTGTTTTGTCAACCGGTTGCCTTCTCGGCGGGTTTATAATCCCGTTTAGGCGGCTTTTGAACCAGCCCCATCCGTATGGCCTTGGCTGAAACCCGGATCCTGCAAACCTTGCCGTCAACGACGGCACGGACTTTCTGTATGTTCGGCTTAAACTTCCTTTTGGTAATGCCGGTAACTTTCTTGCCGACACCGCCAAGGTATTTGGCCTTACCGCGCCGGGCTATACTCCTGCCGGCCACCGTTCGCTTACCTGTAAAGTAACATACTCTCGACATCAAATACGCTCCTAATCTATTTATCGTAGGCTGGGGTTTTACCCCACCAAAACCACCAAATATATGATTTCGCAGGAAAATTGCAAGGCCAAACCGGAATTTTTAACACAAAAAACTACTGAAGGACTCAATTGCGAGGATCGGTGCCGCTGAATGGCCGGCTAAACATTATGGGCTGACCGCTGAACTTGCGTCGTCTTGTTCAGGTACGCGACCTCAGTCTTGGTTAGCGGCCTGAATTTGCCTACGCCGAGGCCCCGGGCATCGAGCTTGCCGATTCGCGTCCTTTTGAGTGATTTGACGGGCAGGCCGACTTTTGCCAGCATCCTGCGGACCTGGCGGTTAAGGCCCTGGCGAATTGTAACTTCAATCAAAGATTCCTTGTGTCCGCGTTTCAGGATCTTTGCCGAGGCCCTGCCGGTCTTGCCCTCGGCTAACCATATCCCCTTTTTGAGCTTTTCAATCTGCTCGCCTGTGATTTGGCCCTTTATCCCGACAACATAAGTCTTAGCCAGGCCGTATCTTGGATGTGTCAGCTTGTTCGCCAATTCACTATCGTTGCTGAGAATGATGATTCCCGTAGTGCCGACATCAAGCCTGCCGACGCAAAAGATTCGCTCGGATGTGTGGATAAGATCTATCGCCTTTTTTCTGCCCTGGGGGTCGCGGTTTGTGCAAATCACCCCTTTCGGCTTGTTCAAGAGAAAGTACACCTTCCGTGCAGCTTGAATCCTCTTGCCGTGTACGGTTATTACGTCCTTTTCCGGGTCAACAAAAGCCGGCAACTCATCCACTACCTTACGGTTGACCCGCACCACCCCGGCAACTATCAACTCCTCGCATTTTCTGCGCGAGTCAATACCGGCCGCAGCCAAAACTTTCTGCAATCTTAGTTCAGCCATAATGAGTTACCTATCGCTCAGTGCCTTCAAAATAATACTCGAGAAGCTTAGCAAAATCATCCTCATCCACACTTCCCGATTGATTCAAATCTGTGTAACCACACCAATCATTCTGCTCGCCGCATCCGGTCTTCCCAAAGTTATTGGTGAACTCAATTAAATTCGGAAGCTCAGCACCCCAATCATCTATAAGCGGATTGGGGTTTGGATCATAACCCAAACTCAAACTGGTTAGCTCGGGACGAGAATATCTAATCAATGGTAAATAGATATAGTAGGCCGCTGAGTTCAATGGGTTTTTTAGCAGGCCCAAGTACTTCAGATTTGTCAGTCCTGATAGTCCAGAGATGTCGCTGATATAATTGTTGCGTAAGTCCAGCGTTTCCAGATTCGTCAGTCTTGAGAGCATAGAGACGTCACTAGTCTGATTGTAGTTCAAAGACAAGGCCCTAAGTTTATTCAGGCCTGAAAGTGCAGAGACCTCGCCGATTTGATTATAGCTTAAATACAGCCGAGTCAGATTCGTTAATCCTGAGAGCGCAGAGATGTTGCCGATGTGATTTCGGCTCAAATTTAGCATCGTCAGATTTGGCATTCCTTTGAGGACAGGGATGTCACTGATGGTGTTACTGCCAATGTGTAGATCCGTCAGATTTGCCAGGCCTGGTAATGCAGAGATGTCGCTGATAGTGTTGCCGCTGAGGTGTAGATTAGCAAGATTTGGCAGGTCTGATAATGCAGAGATGTCACTGATTTGATTGCTAGAGAGCCAAAGAACCTTCAGATTTCTTAAATTTGAGAGCGCAGAAATGTCACTGAACTGATTGCCAAATAAAAACAACCTTGTCAGATTCGTCAATTCAGAGAGTTTAGAGATATCGCTGATCTGATTACTGTTAAAATCCAACTCCGTCAAATTCGTCAGGCCTGAAAGTGCAGAAATGTCGCTGATAAGATTGTCAGAGAGCCGCAGTTCATTCAGATTTGCAAGATTTGATAGCGCAGAAATATCGCCAATTAGATTATCACTCAGACCCAACCTCAATAGATTCGTTAAACTCGAGAGTTCAGAAATGTCGCTAATTTGGTTAGAATTCAACTTCAGCCACGTCAAATTCGTCAGACCTGAAATCGGGGAAATGTCACTGATTTGATTTTTGTACAGAAATAGACATGTCAGATTTGTCAGTCCTGAAATCGGGGAAATGTCACTTATTTGATTATCGTACAGAATCAAGCTTTTCAGATTTTTCAATTCAGAAAGTACAGAGATGTCCCTTATCTGATTCAACCTCAAATTTAGCGATACAAGATTCGTCATTTCTCTAACCGCATAAATGTTGCTGATCCGATTACCACTCAAATCCAAATATTCCAGATTTGTCAGACCTTTCAGGGCAGAGATATCGCTGATCTGTTCGCCGTGCAGCCGTAGGGTCTTGAGGTTAATCAAATTTGAGAGCGGAGAGATATCGCTGATCTGGTTAATTGTCAGGTTCAATGTTGTTAGATTCGTGGCATACTTGAGACCTGTCAGGTCAACAATGCCACTGCTGCACGCATCAAGATGGATTAGGTCAAGCATGTCGGCCGGAGTAGGCCAAGAGATGCTGAGTTTTTTCTCTACAGCGGCCTGCAAGTTGGGATCGGCAAAATAGACCGGCTCCTCCGACAACGCCAAATCGGGCATTGCCATCATTAAAACCACGATTAAAGATCTTATTCTTCTCATTTTTCCGCCTTCATTTCCATACAATAGCGGCAAACACGCTTCACGATTCACAAGATACGGGCTACGAATTTAATAAGTTTAAGTACCGCCAAAGCTGATACCGAGCTTGTCGGCGTAGATAATTGCGATACACGATAAGACCCAGAGCACAAAGCCGATCTGGAACGGCAAATCAGCGAGGATAAGCTGCACCGGGCCTGAGAATTTGCCCTTCTGTATCAGCGCACTTAGCCGGAAGACACAGTACAGGACTAACGGTGTCGTATAGACCAGGTTGACCGTGCCGAACCGGGCCACCGTCCGCTCGTCCATCGCATAGAGCAGAAAACACACAATCGCCAGGCCGCTGGTTACATCCACCATGTGGGCCAGCAGTTCCGGGCTATAACCTGCCAATGTTTGTCGAAATGACTCGCTGTCTTCACCGAGCATTGCTATTTCGCTGCGGCGCTTGCTGAATGCCAGGAACAAACACAAGGCAAACGTACATATAATCAGCCAGGGCGAGATAAATACTCCGACCACGACAGCGCCGGCAATAGCCCGCAGGCAAAAGCCGATTGATATCACTACGCAGTCCAGAATCATCATTCTCTTGAGCCCAAGCGAATACAGGATCATCAGCACAATATATGTTAGGATAACAATTCCGAAATACCGGGCGAGCACGAAACTTCCGATGATTGCCGGCACGGCACACCCAATCGACATAACCGTTGCCGTACTAACGCTTATGGCGCCCGCCGCGATGGGTCTCTTGCACTTTTCCGGATGAGCACTGTCGGTCTTGCGGTCAATGATATCGTTGAAGATATATACGGCGGAAGCAGCCAATGAAAAGCAGAAGAAGCCGCCAATCGCCCGGCCCAGGGCCGAAGGGACTGCGAGCTTTTGCCCAAACACCAGAGCCGCGAACAAGAATATGTTCTTGATCCAGTGCCTGGGACGCATTATCTGCAGCAGTTTCATGCGCGTGCCTTTCTTTTTCTACTCATCGGTTTCCATTGAAAATATCGACATTCAGGGCAATAATACGTAAGATTATATCTCAACGGGCATGTTGTGCATAGCGTATCGTGGATATTCTGCACAGCGCCAGCAGTGAAACGCGAGGCTCGAATCGTGATAACGACAGTCATTTTTGATCTGGACGACACGCTTTACGATGAGATTGACTACTGTAAAAGCGGCTTCGCAGCCGTGGCTGAGTTTCTCGCTGAACTGACCGGGACACCTTCCGCCGGGCAGATTTTCACTGCTCTGTGGAGCGAGTTTACCGCCGGCAATCACACAAGAACCTTCAACGCAGCTCTGGAGGAGCTTGAAATGCGCTACGACGATAAGCTTGTTCGGGAGCTGGTTGATGTTTATCGCAATCATGTTCCGAAAATAACGCTGCCTGAGGATAGCCGGGAGGTTCTTGGTGAGTTGAGAACAAAATATACGCTGGCTCTGCTGACAGATGGTTTCCTGCCGGCCCAGCAACTGAAAGTGCGGGCGCTGGGAATCGGAGATTGTTTTAAGAGCATAGTTTATACCGAACAACTCGGTAGAGAGTTCTGGAAGCCGTCGCCGGCCGGATTTGAGAGGATTATGCAGAGTCTTGGCGAACAGCCTCAGAACATGGTTTACGTGGCCGACAATGAAGAAAAGGATTTCATCGCACCGAACAAATTGGGCTTTTTGACCATTCAACTGATCCGCCCGGCCGGCGTACACAAATCGATCTCTCGGCAGTCGGGCGCTGCGGCACGACTTGTAGCACACCAAATCAGGCAATTACCTGCCATTTTAGAGCAGATTTGAGACTTTCCACAGGGCGCCGAGCGCTGGAGCTATCTTGGCGACTGCCTCGACAGCCGTTCTGCCGCAAAAACGCTTATCCATCGACTTTTTTTGTTGACTTGGACACACTTTCCTGCGATAATATGATTCTGGACAAGCTTTTAAGGGTGATTTTTCTATATTTCTAAGGAGTCTTTACTATGCCGGCACGCAGGAGAAAGCAGAGCAATGCTATGCTCTACACTCTAATAACCTTTGTCGGGCTGTTTATCGCGACAACCACGATTGCGGTCATCTATTATGTCAAAGCCGAGGAGTACAAGACAGGCCAATCCGACCTACAGCGAGTTATGGATGATCTGGCTACTGACAGGCAGCGGCAGGAACTCGGAGGCTCCGTCGGGGCAAGATCGGGCCGGGAGACATACCTTGGCCTGATGCTCGGTTACGTTGACGAAACGGTGACACTGATCGTGGGCGGAGTGCCCGCCCCAACTTCCGCGGAGGTCAAAATAAACAACGCCAATACGGACGTTGCGAACGCGTTGAACCTGGCCAGGGATCATATAGGTGTTGAAGACCCAAACAACCGAAGAGGACTCGTTCAAGCGGTCAAGGAGCTGACGGCAAAATTAGAAAGGACAATCAAGGAAAGAGACGGCACACAAGCACAACTTGACGATGAGATGCAGAAAAGTGAGGCAGACGCCAAAGCTCATTTCGAGGCAAATCAGGCACTGACAGCCGAAAAAGAAAAATTAGTGCAGGCTGTCAACGATACGAAGCAGAAATATGATGAACTTTCGGCACTGCTGCAACAGACAACGAGTGAGCAGGTAAAGACCGTCACCGAACAGAGAGACAAGTTAAGTGCCGAACTGGATGCAAAGAACGCTGCACTGCTCAGAGCGCAGGCAGAGCTTCAAACGGCCCAGGATATGCTGAAGCGAGCACAGGATACGGTGGCCAAGGTAGAACCGGGACCCGACCGTGGAGTGCTGGCCCACGAACCGGACGGACAAGTGATTTTAGTTGACGACAAGGCCCAGGTGGTCCACCTTAATATCGGCAGCAACGAACGCGTCTATCCGGGATTGACATTTACGGTCTATGACAGGGGCGGTTCTGTCTCCACGGACGGCCAGGGAAAGGCCGAGATAAAAGTGTTCGACGTAGCGAAAACCTATTCGGCGGCGCGCATCGTCAAATCTGAGCTTACAAAGCCTGTCCTGCAGGGTGATGTCGTTGCAAACCTGATCTGGGATGCCGACAGGACAAACGTATTTGTGATCGCCGGCGACTTTGACCTCGACAGCGACGGCTTGATTGAGCAGGATGGCGGCAGGAAGATACAAGCACTGGTCGAAAAATGGGGTGGGAGCGTCGCCGAGGCCGTTTCGGTTGATACGGATTTTCTCGTACTTGGCGCCCAGCCGCAAGTTGGTGAAAAACCGACTTTCGAGCAATTGGAAGTGGACCCCAGAGCAGGAGAGAAACACGAAGCCTCACTACAAAGGCTTAACCGCTACAACCAGCTCAACAGCCAGGCACAAGGCCTGTGGATACCCGTGTTCACCTACGAGAAGTTTCTATACTTTATCGGCTACAATTCGCAGGTGAGTCAGGCCGGCGCCTTTTAGGCCGCGCTTACACCAATCGAGGCAACGTAGATCTCACCGGTGTATTGAGCTGCGCTTGCGGCGGTGAATCCCTTCTTGACGGCAACAAAAGTCACTGTCCAGGCCGCCTCAATAGCCGCACCGAGCGGCCGGCCCGTATCACAATCAAGTCCGGACGGAATATCGACCGCCAGAATTGGGCAATCACAGGCATTCATGCTTTCCACTAATTGCCTGTAATCGTCTCTTAATTGCCCGCTCAGTCCGGTTCCGAACAAACTGTCAACAACCATGTCAGCGCCGGCGGCAAAACTATCGACCCGGTCGGCAATGTTGCCGTCAGCGGGATTAAGCCGGTCAATGGATTGGCCCATCCGCTCTAAAATGTCCAGGTTTATCTTTGCATCCCCTTTGACCTTATCAGGGTCTCCGCATAAGACTACAACGACTTTGACGCTGCTGTTTATGAGGTGTCTGGCAATTACGTACCCGTCGCCGCCGTTGTTTCCCGTGCCGCAGAATATGCAAACCTTGGGCTCGGCAACGTTTTTCAGCTTCTCTTTAATCAGTTCGGTGCAACCTCGGCCGGCATTTTCCATCAAGACCACGCCCGGAATGCCGAGTTCGTTTATCGCCCAGGCGTCAATAGCACGAACCTCGTCTCGTGTCATTATCACATGTTTGTTGTCCGGCGAGTATTTTTCCATAGCCGAGCATTATACATTGCCTCGCCGAGCTGTCAATTGACACAGGCCCGGCAGGCAATTACAATGCTTTGCCGCTGCTATTGACTGATGTTTTTCACTCGATACGAAATGGGACAAATGAAAATATTACTGACAAATGATGACGGCATTTTCGCACCTGGCCTGGCGGCAATCTATAAAGAGCTGGTCAGGATTGGAGACGTAACAGTAGTCGCACCCTCGGACGGCCGTTCCGGTGCAAGCCATAGCATCACGTTCATTGAGCCGTTGGTGTGCAATAAAGTTGACATTAACGGCCAATTCACCGGTTTTAGCGTCCAGGGCTCGCCCGCCGACTGCGTCAAGCTGGCGGTCATGCAACTGCATGAAGGCCCGATAGATATGCTTGTGGCCGGCATAAACCACGGCGCTAATGCGGGGATAAACGTCTATTACTCCGGCACCGTCGCCGCTGCGATGGAAGGCGCGTTTCTGAAAATCCCGGCCGTTGCGATGAGCGTTGCCGCCGAGAGACAAATGGATTTCGAGGGCGCCGCAAGGCATTGTACCCGGATCCTCCGCAAACTTATGCCGGTCGAAAAAGGTCCCGTGATAAACGTCAACATTCCGCAACTGTCAAAAGGCTCGCCGAAAGGCGTGCGGGTTGTGCCCCAATCGAGTAAAGGGTTTGATGAGTATTACATACCGCAGAAGAACGAACAGGGACAGACCGTATTTCAGTTGGCCGGCGAGCACCACCTCCCCGACGAAATCCCTTCCGATACGACATCGCTGATGGAAGGTTATATCACGATAACGGCACTGGCGCCCGACATGACAGACCACCGCAAGACACGCGAGCTTCAGAAGAAGAAGTGGTAAGCGATGCCCAACGTATTACCGTACGCAGCCTGTGCCCTCGAATAGATGGTTTTAGTCAAGGCCGAACAAATGAAAACATTGGTAAAAGCCAAGCCCGAACAGGGATTGTGGATGGAGGACGTGCCTGTACCTCAGATCGGCGGCAATGATGTCCTGATAAAGATTCACAAGACCGCGATTTGCGGCACCGATATTCACATCTTCAACTGGGACCGCTGGGCCCAGAAGACAATAAATATCCCGACGGTCATAGGGCATGAATTTGTCGGCACTGTCGAAGAAATAGGCGGCAACGTGCATGACGTTGAACTCGGCGAGCTTGTCAGCGGCGAAGGACATATCGTCTGCGGACGTTGCAGGAATTGCTTAGCCGGACGAAGGCATCTTTGCACTGACCCAAAATGTATCGGTGTGGATCGGGATGGCGCCTTTGCGGAATATCTATCGATCCCGGTCTCCAATATCTGGCATTGCGATCCCGAAATCCCCAAAGAAGTGCTTGCCTGCTTCGATCCCTTCGGCAACGCGGTGCATACAACGCTCTCTTATGATCTGGTCGGAGAGGATGTGCTGATAACCGGCGCCGGCCCCATTGGTTGCATGGCAATCGCCGTGGCGAAAAGTGCCGGGGCCCGGTACGTGGTGATTACCGACGTGAATCCGTACCGCCTGGAGCTGGCCCGGAGAATGGGGCCTACCCTGGCACTGGATGTGAGAAACCGGAAAGTCGAGGACGCCATCAACAAGCTCGGCATGAAGGAGGGATTCGATGTCAGTCTGGAAATGTCGGGCAGTCCCGACGCATTTAAGGACATACTTGCTAATACGTGTCACGGCGGCAAAATTGCCCTGCTGGGAATAATGCCGCCTACTGCCATCGACTGGGACTATGTCGTCTTTAACAGCCTGACGATCAAGGGTATTTACGGCAGGGAAATGTTCGAGACGTGGTATAAGGCAACGATGCTCATACAGGGTGGGGTGGACATCACACCTCTTATCACTCACCGTTTCCACTATACCGAATACCTCAAGGCTTTCGATGTGATGAGGTCGGGCGAGTCAGGAAAGGTGATCTTGAACTGGGCGGAAGAATGAAAGGCCCGCTAAGCTAAACAGAGCGAGGAGCCAGATATGTTTGGACAGATGAAATCTCATATAGCCGAAGAGCTTGAACAGATAAACGCCGGCGGGCTTTACAAAGGCGAGCGCATCATCACGAGCCCGCAGGATGCCATGATTACAGTACAGGACGGCAAGAAAGTCCTCAATCTATGCGCCAACAATTACCTGGGTCTCGCCGACCATCCCGATGTCATCAAGGCTGCACAGGACAGTTACGCCAAATGGGGATATGGCCTGTCTTCGGTGCGTTTCATCTGCGGTACGCAGCAGATACACAAGCAACTGGAAGAGAAAGTGTCCGAATTTCTCGGTACCGAGGATACTATTTTGTACTCATCCTGTTTCGACGCAAATACGGGTTTGTTCGAGACGTTACTCACAGTGGACGATGCCATCATAAGCGATCAGCTTAACCACGCCAGCATCATCGACGGCATACGCCTGTGCAAGGCCCAGCGGCTGCGGTTCAAAAACTGCGACATGCAGGAGTTAGAGGACAGATTGAAGGAGGCTCGGTCGGCAAGATTTCGCATGATTGCAACCGACGGTGTATTCTCAATGGATGGAACTATCGCCAAGCTCGGGCCAATCTGTGACCTCGCCGAGAAGAACGATGCCCTGGTAATGGTGGATGATTCGCACTCAGTTGGTGTGCTCGGTGCGCATGGACGTGGGACCCACGAACACTGCCAGGTCATGGGACGCATCGACATAATAACCGGAACGTTCGGCAAAGCCCTCGGCGGCGCCAGCGGGGGTTATACCAGCGGCAGAAAAGAGATTATCGAGTTCTTGCGCCAGCGTTCGCGGCCCTATCTGTTCTCAAACACCCTGGCGCCGGCAATCGCCGCGACTTCGCTCAAGGTCCTGGAAATGCTAACCGATTCGACCGAATTGCGCGACAGGCTGGCCGAGAACACCCTTTATTTCAGGCGGCAGATCGCCGAACTCGGATTAGACGTTGTTCCCGGCGAACATCCCATCGTGCCGATCATGCTGGGAGATGCCGTTCTGGCACAGAAAATGGCCGAGAAACTCCTGGAAAAGGGTGTTTACGTAATAGGATTCTCTTATCCGGTGGTTCCCAGGGGAGCGGCCCGAATTCGCACACAAATATCGGCCGCCCACAGCAAAGACGACCTGGACTTCGCCATCGAGAAGATCGCCGAGGCAAAGCGAAAGCTGGGGATATAGCCCGGCACACTCACTAAAGCAGCTTCGGCACAACGACAAAAGGGATGCTGGTTGGCAATGACCTGTTTCCTTGTACCGGGGGAACTATTGTTCACGGCTGTGTTTCTTGTATGTTCTGTCGGTGCATAAATACAATCCCGACGCGGCGGACGTGGATTTGATATTGCGTCAGAGTGCGATTGACGGTACACTGGTTTTGAGACTGGTTGAAACGAAAATTACGAAAAAAGGGGCGAAATTGACGGAACAGAAGGTCGAGTCGGTGTATCTTACTTCTGATCAGGGGCATTCTGATACGTGTAAGGTGCATCCGGATCAGAAGCGGCAATCGCTTGTTGCTCGATTAAGGGTCGGCGACCGCGCAGCAGCAGCCGAGCTTGTTGAGGACTATCACGAACAGATTTATCTGTTCATGCGAAAGCTGGGCCATGATCGTCAGGTCAGCGAGGACCTGACGCAGGAAAGCTTTTTCAATGCCTGGCACCACATAGCCCAGTTGAGAGAAGGCAAAGCGTTGGATAGCTGGCTGTATCGCATTGCAAGCAATGTTTCAAGGCTGTACTGGCGCAAACACAAGCACAAGGAAGTTGTCGGCATTGAGATTGTTGACGAGCCGGGCAGCAGCCAGAGTGAATACGACAGAGTTCGCCGTTCCGAGCAGTTGGAGCAATTGAAAACTGCGGTTGAACGATTGCCCGTGAAACTGAAGCAGACCATCGTTTTACATTATATGCAGCAATTGACGATTGCCAAGGCCGCCGAGGCAATGAGTGTAAAAGAAGGGACTTTCAAGAGCAGGTTGAACAGGGCATTGAAAGCCCTGAGAAAGAGCGTTAGCTGAATGAGACCCCGGAGAAAGCGAGAGTCGGCATGAAAGAACAGAGAGTCGATGAACTTCTGAATGAATTGGGCCGGCGAGTGACCGAACCGGTCCGGCCCGCGCTCGGCGAAGAAATAAAGCAGCGAATCCCACACAGGCTGAGCCGGCACAAAATCGGCTGGGACACGGTCAATATCATAATAGACTTGCGATTGAACAGATCGGTCGCTGCTGCTGTGATAGTCGTTGCAATCCTGCTGTTTCTGAATCTGTTCGGGAGCCGGGACACCAGCGACGGAGTGTTTCAGGATGGCGTGCTCCTGTGGAGGTACTGGGGAGGCGCCGCAAAAAGCAATGTCTCAACCGGCAAGACAAAGTACGAACATTTGCTGCATCGCGGCGAAGATGTTACATGGTATGGCGATTGGATCGACCCGGCCGACAGCAATGCAGTGCTGATGCAGCAGAAGCTGCCCACCGGCAAGTACGTAGTGACGTTCGTGGATGGCCGTGAAGACGAGGTGGACTCCGAAGAGTTGATAGAGCTTCTGAGCCGGACGCTGCAAAAGAAGCCGAAATGATAAACGTCCCGGCAGGCGGCAAAACGGCTATTTATCGCTTGAGTCGTCGGCAACCGTATGGTAAAATAGTTAAAATTGGATAGTTTCTTTGCGAAAAACGTCATTTGGCGGTATTGAGGAGTATTGGAATGACCAAACGAAGAGGGTTTACGCTGATAGAGCTTCTGGTGGTGATCGCTATTATTGCCCTGTTAATGGCGATTATGATGCCGGCACTGCAGCGCGTCAAGGGCCAGGCGCAGAAGGTAACATGCCAGGCCAGACTCAAGCAGTGGGGCATGATGTTCAAGTTGTACACCGATGACAATGACGGGTACTTCAATGAAGGCTGGGGCGGAAACGAAACGACACTCTGGCCGAACGCGCTGCGGTCATACTACAAGGATAACTGGGACATGCTCTTGTGCCCGACGGCCACGAGAGAAATGGCAGGTAGCGCCGACTGGGGCACGTTTAAGGCCGCCAATCGCACCATGTCGACTCCAAACGGCGGTTCACAGCGCTACGTCTTTAGCTACAGCATAAACTCCTGGACCAATTACATGCACGCAGCACGTGGCGATCGCCCGGAAGAATGGTTCTGGAAGAGTGTCACGAACACTGCCGCTGTTAATCCGGCCACTGGCGCTACGATCGGCAAACAGGTTAGCAGAAATAATATCCCGGTGTTTGCCGACGCCACGTGGCACGACGCATGGCCTCGCGATACCGACACCCCGTCGCCGACTATGGATGGTTTCGGAATCGGCAATCAGGGCGTGACGGGAGAAATGAACCATTTTGCCATCGACCGGCACAACGGGTTCGTCAACTTCCTTTTCATGGATTGGTCCACAAGAGACGTCGGGCTTAAGGAGACGTGGACGTTGAAATGGCATCGGGCGTCCAATACGAGCGGTGCGTGGACCAGGGCCGGGGGCGCCCGGCCGGAAGACTGGCCGGTCTGGCTGAGACACTATAAAGATTATTGATGGAATAGTCATCAGACCAGGAAGGCCGGTTTTTCGGGGCTGGCCTTTCTTGCTGGCTGGTGATTCTCAGAAGATATGTCTTTTGGATGGAATGTGACCATGAACAACAGAAGAGGGTTTACATTGATAGAGCTTCTGGTGGTGATCGCTATTATTGCCCTGTTGATGGCGATAATGATGCCGGCGTTGAATCGGGTGAAGGGCCAGGCGCAGAAGATTAGCTGCCAGGCGAGGCTGAAACAGTGGGGTCTTGTGTTTAAGCTGTACACAGACGACCACGACGGCTACTTCAACGACAGGAATTCGGTGCTGTGGATGCCTGCAATGCGGTCGTACTACAAGGATGAAGCGAAGATGCTTCTGTGCCCGACGGCCACAAGACTCATGCAAAACTCCTCCGACTGGGGCACATTCAAGGCGGCCACGCTGGACAATTACATCTTCAGCTACGGCATCAATTCCTGGACCAACTCCGTGAAAGTTGACCGTGGTTCTCGTCTGCTGGAATGGTTCTGGAGGAATACGCACAACATGAAAACCATAATGTACGACACCAGAGAGCTTGACGGCAAAACGGCCAGTCCGAATCAAGTACCGGTGTTCGGCGATGCCACGTGGTACGATGCATGGCCTCGCCACACCGATGCGCCATCGGAGACTATGGATGCTTTTGGCATAGGCGACAGGGGCACCTCGGGCGAAATGAACCATTTTTGCATCGACCGGCACGACGGGTTCATCAACCTCCTTTTCATGGATTGGTCCGCCAGAGATATAGGACTCAAGGAGTTGTGGACGCTGAAATGGCATCGTTCGTACATCACAAACGGTCCGTGGACACGAGCCGGGGGCGCCCGGCCCGAAGACTGGCCCGTCTGGCTGAGAAACTACAAGGATTACTAAATAGCCGTTGGGCAAATGCGAGGCGCAACCGTGAACAACCGAAAAGCATTTACACTGATAGAGTTGCTGGTGGTCATCGCTATCATTGCCTTGTTGATGGCAATACTTATGCCGGCCCTGCAACGAGTGAGGAAACAGGCCAAGACGGTCCTGTGCCAGGCCAATCTGAAACAATGGGGCCTCGTCTGGTCAATGTACACCGACGAGAACAACGGCAAATTCCCCGACTACATGGGCACCAACTGGATGAGCGTGCTGATAGACTACTACGGCAATAGCGAGAAGATGCTCTACTGCCCGATGACCACTAAAACAATGTCCGAGGGTACTGAAGTGCGGTACTCAGTCCTTGGAAACAGCAACGATAGCTTCGGCAGCTATTCACTCAATGAATGGATCAACGATAGTGACGATGCCGGCGGGGGCCGCAGTCTTGAGGATTACTGGAGAACGATAAATCATAAAGGCTTGAACAACGCCCCGGTAATGGCTGACGGCGCCTGGCGCGCCGACGGTCAGCCCTATCCTACGGACCGGCCTCCAAGTTACGATGGAGAGCCGCGGGGAGGAGTAGCCACCGATGAGATACGCATCTTCTGTATCAACCGGCACGATGGAGCTGTTAATGTCCTGTTTATGGACTGGACCACGAGAAAAGTCGGGCTCAAGGAATTGTGGACGTTGAAATGGCATCGCAATGCCAATATTGCAGGCCCCTGGACCAAAGGCGGCATGGTCCGCCCTGAAGACTGGCCCGAATGGATGAGGCATTTCAAAGACTATTAAGTAATGCGCCGCTGCCCGGTTGGGAATGCGAACTCTCAGTCGGGAAAGCGGAGGATTTCTAACGGATTCCGCGCCGGTAGAACTTTAACTGGTTGTTTCCATCATTGTATCATTGACGGCGGCGTTACCGGCACTCACCAAATATTTGTTTTAGGTCAGTCTTGACCGTCGTTTCATAAGTCCGCGCAAAGGAAGTTGGTTGAATTCTGGGCAGCCGCCGCAGGAATTTTGACGCGGTTTTTTGCCTGAATTTAGCGAAAATCAGCGAAAAATGCCAAAATACTCAAAAAATCGCGTCAAGTTTGACGCTCTCGTTGGACTTACTAATAGGAATCAATGATTAACTACGAAGAGCACGCTGAATTGGTCAAGAAAGCGCAGCTCGGCGACAAGGAAAGTCTAAAGCGCCTGGCTGAGGCGGCGAGGATACATTTACGTGCGTATGTATTCCGTCTGACCTTACAGGAAGATTTGACGCAGGACATCGTGCAGGAGAGCATTTTGGAAATGTTTAAGGTATTCGACAAACTGAAAAAGACCGAGAAGTTCTGGGCCTGGTTGAACGGCATCGCTTTCAACAAGGTTCGCAGTCACTACGGCCGGCAGTGGCGCCACAAGACGAGTTCCCTCTCTGAGATCGACTGTAACGTTGCGGCAAAGAACAGCCAAAGCGCGTTAGCCGATGTGATTAATAACGAGTTGAAACAAATTGTTATTAAATCGATGCAGGAATTGGCGCCCCGTCATAGGGCTGTGCTGACTATGCGCTGTTATGAGGGGCTGGCCTATTCGGAGATTGCCGAGTTGATGGAATGCACGGAATTTGGCGCCCAGTCACTTTTCTACAGATCTAAGAAGGCCCTGGCTAAGAAACTGTCCCGCCACGGGCTCGGCAAGGGCTACCTGCTGGCGGCTTTGGTCTTGTTCGGAAAGGTGACGGCTACAACTGAGGCCGCGGCTGCGGAAGTGTCTGTGACGGCGGCTACAATCAAAGTCGGTACGGCGGCTGCTCTGGCGGCAATCGCGACAAGCAAGACTGCAATCGTTTCCTTGGCTAGCGCAGGCGTGATTGCCGGCGGCACCGTGGCAATGAAACCTGAAACTGCCAAGCTCGATCAACGGTCGCAAGAATCCCGGGCACAAACTTCCCTCACTGCACCACGCCGGAACGAAGCGACCAAGGGCACGGAGCAATGCTGGTACTTCTTCCCGGAAGGTGTTGGCAAGCCTCTGATGATACGACTGTTGAAATCCGCCGCCTCCGGCGAACATTCTTACTGTCAGTACCTGCAAAACCAACATGCCAACTACTTCTGTGACAAGAACACCGTCTATATGAACAATTTCCGCATGTACAGCCCGGATCTGTCTGTAACAAGACTGCCCACAGACGGCGAGAACTTGAGCCGGTTCATTTCTCGCGTCGAGGGCAGGCAGGCAGATGTGGAACACGTTTCCGGCAGAGGAAAAGGGCTGCTGGTAGTATCCAAACGTAGCGGCAATCATGGAGATAGAATCTGGAGGATAGATCGCCATCTAAATGTCCTGGAAGAGGAATACTTTCAGTTCGACTGGTCGGGAAGTGCAAAAATCGTTGATAATCGAGATGCGATGCACAAGCGGGGCTGGACGTATTTCAGGATTGCCGGCCGGATCAATGGAGTACAAGTCTTGGGAACCGGACGGATGCCGTTTGTGTATGCGACGAGCAAGCAATCCAGCCCCTGGCTTAAACTGCAACTCGCCGATGGCTCAAGGATTGTGGATAGCGGAGCAGGAGCGTATGTTTTTGACCGAAGCGGAGAAGCGGTGGCAAGGTACGAAGCGGGGAGTTTCTTCAAGGGATTGGGGCGGCCCTGGATGGGGCTGCACACGATCGACACGGTGCGCCGAGATGCAGCGGAACAACAGGTAACGTTTGAGACCGGCAACATATCGAGCAGTGGCAAGGCAGAAGTTGCGTTGACGTGCGAGCAGGTCAAGCTGGTCTATACTATCGATATGGAAACCGACGTTATTGAGAAGATAACATTCACTACAAGCACCGGCGGCAAGGGCGAATTGAGGTTTTCTTACCTACAAAATATTGATAATCTCGGCAATGAATTCACACTGCCGAGACAGAGAAGCTATCGAAGGCCCCAGCATGATCCTCCGGGTATGCAGTGGCTTGTGAATTTGACAACCAATCGCTGGTAAATTGTCATTATGGTGAGAACACACAGGACAGAAAGGAAGGTGCACAATGGTCAACAAGGCAAATATCATGACAAGATGGACAATTTCGCTGTTTTTCACGGTATTGGTTGGCGCCGCGACTGTCGTGTCAGGCAGTCGCGGTCGCATTCCCACTCCGAATTTCTTCTATGTCGATGCGGTTCATGGGAATGATGACAACAGAGGTCTAACTCCGGGAGCAGCGTTCGCAACCATTCAAAGGGGTATCGACACAGCAGCGGACAACGACATCGTTCTGGTCTATCCGGGGCTGTACCAGGAAGAAATCAATTTCCTGGGCAAAGCGCTCGTGGTGCAGGGTGCTACTGCTACCGCGGATCCTGCGAGCATACCTGTGCTGCAGAATCCCGGCGATTTTGCAGTCTCATTCTACAGTGGCGAAGGTCCCGACAGCATCCTGGAGAACTTCGTAATAAGAGGCAGCTTTATGGCCGTTTTCATCGCCAGAAGTTCGCCGACTATCAGCAATGTGACGATAGTGGACAACACACACGGCATCGAAGCCTACGTGCGCTCGGAGCCGGACATAAGCAACTGTATCTTCTGGAGAAATGCCGGGGGCGACCTGTTCGGATGCCAGGCGAAGTTCAGTCGCACAAGCGAAGCCGGCCAGGGACAAAGCAACATCATTGCCGACCCACTCTTTGTCGATCCCAATGCAGGGGATTACCATCTGCTCTCAGAGAGGGGCCGCTATTGGTCCGAGCATGACGTCTGGGTCCTGGATCGAGTGACGAGTCCCTGCATTGACCGCGGCAATCCGAATGCCGACCCATCGGACGAGCCGATACCCAACGGCGACCGGATCAACATGGGCGCTTACGGCGGCACGGTCCAGGCCAGCATGTCGCCGGAGCTGCTGCCTGGTCTGGCTTCCAATCCAAGCCCTTCCAATGGGGCTGTCGAGGTAGACATCAATGCCATATTGAGCTGGGATCCCGGCCCAAACGCTCTCTTGCATGACGTTCATTTTGGAACTGAGAATCCCCCGCCGCTGGTATCCAGCCAGGCAATGCCGCAGTTCGATCCCGGAAGGATGAATTCTGAAACTGTGTACTACTGGCGCATCGATGAGGTTGACAGCGAGGGCAATGAGACGGCGGGCGCCGTCTGGGAGTTCACAACGACCTCCGGAGAGCCGCCGAAAGGCAGGGCTTGCTTCATCCCAGAGACCGGCGTCTGGGTGGACGGGGCCCTTGTTTCAATATCAAAGGTTGGCGTAGAGTGCAGCATAAGCTGGGCTGACGGTGTCGGGATAAGGAACTCGTCGCTACCTCTATCCTGTCGGGGCAAAGTTGAAGAGGTGCAAGAGCACGAGGGTATCTTCGAATGCTTTGACGTTTTGCTGGAAAGCGGCAATCGCATCGGCGTGGCCGAGCGCCATTACTTCTTAATAGAATCGGGCAACTGGGTTGCCGTGCAAAATCTGAAGACAGGGACGAAACTACAAACGCCAAGAGGCTCGATTGCGATTGTAAACGTGGCCAAGAGACTGATGCCCTATGCGGGGAAAGTTTACAATCTCAAGGTCGCGGGGTCCGACCGATATCTTGTAGGTAGAGATGCGATTATAGTGCGTGACCACTAATTTACAGGAGTAGGAAGATGTCGAGCAAGGCAAATCATTCCAGATTGTTGTTGTGCGCACTGTTTCTGCTGACAGTGTCATGTACGGCTGCGACAGGCAAGGTAATTTACGTTGATGGTGACGCCGTCGCCGAGTTTGACGGATCAGAATGGGCCTTCGCCTATCGGACCCTCCAGGATGCTATTTCCAACGCGTGGTTCGGCGACGAAATCCGGGTAGCACACGGGACCTACAGACCCGATCAGGCAATGTTTTCTGGGGGACGCACCGGGGGCACAATAACGGCATCCGGCGACCGGACGGCTACGTTCGAACTCGTCTACAATGTTACGTTCAAAGGCGGCTATGCCGGCTATGGCGAACCAGACCCCGATGTGCGAGACTTCGAGAAGTATGAGACCATCCTAAGCGGTGACCTTGATGACAATGATATCGACGTAAAGGACCCCAAAGATCTGTTGACCGAGCCCAGCAGAGCGGAGAACAGCCGCAACGTCGTGACCGTTGCCGGTACGGCTGCCCTTGACGGATTCACCATCATCGGGGGCAATGCCAACGAGAGATGGGGGCACAGCACCGTGAATAATTCCAACGCGGGAGGGGGGCTGTTTAATAGGTACGGCATCCCGCAAATCATCAACTGCACAGTCAGTGGCAACTCAGCCGGCACCGACGGTGGCGGTATGTACAATGATCTGGCCAATCCAATTCTGGTCAACTGTACTTTCACGGGCAACTGCGCCGGGCGTAATGGCGGTGCGATATCCAACGACCAGAGCGCCCCGGACCTTGCCAACTGCACATTTTCGGACAACACGGCATGGTACGGCGGCGGCGCAATGTACAACGACGATAGCAAGCCGAATCTGGTCAGTTGCACATTCGTCGAGAACTCCTCACGTTACGGCGGCGCCATGTACAACGAAGAAAGCGAGCCGGTCTTAACCAACTGTGCATTCCGCGGCAACCACGGATTTGATTACGGCGGCGGGATGTACAACGCAGGCCAAAGTGACCTTACCCTGAAGAACTGCACCTTCACCGCAAACCAAGCGGGAATGTACGGGGCCGGGATGTCCAGCAACCGCTGTGACCTGATCCTGACCAACTGCACATTCATCGGAAACTCGGCGCCGGAGGGAAGAGTTCTGGCTTTCAATGGAGGACGCAGCATTGTCGAGCTAAACAACTGTATCCTCTGGGACAGCAACAGGGCGATGTGGATAAACGACTCTTCAACTGTCAACGTCTTCTACAGCAACATCTCCGGCGGCTGGCCCGGCGAAGGAAATATTGATGCCGACCCGATGTTTGTGGATGCCGACGGCCCCGACTACATCCCAGGCACCGAAGACGACGACTTGCGGCTTGCGCCCTTGTCACCCTGTATCGACTCGGGTGATCCTGGCTACGTGTCCGGGCCCGATGAAACTGACTTCGACGCAAATCCGCGCATCACAGGCGGCCGCATCGACATGGGCGCCTATGAGTTCCAGTCCCTGATATATGTTGACGATGACGCCCCCGGCGATCCGGGGCCGGGCGACCCGGAAGTCAGCGACCTTCTGGAGAATGGATCCAAAGCCCACCCGTTCGACACCATCCAGGAAGCCATTGATGTGGCGCACGACCAATTTACAGTTCTGGTCCTGCCGGGCATTTACGGTAAGATCGATTTTACGGGTAAGGCAATAACGGTTACGGGCGCCGAAGGCGCGGCTGTGATTAAGGAACCGTGGAACGGCCGAGGAGGTGATCCGAGACCGGACGCGGTTACCTTCCATACAGGCGAAGGGCCGGGCAGCGTGCTGAAGAACTTCATCATTAAAGACGTCGGTATAGCGATATCCCTCAACTACGGAAGCAGCCCCACGATCCGCAATCTCACAATCGTGGACAACGTTTTCGGCATTGCGGCCTACGAGAATTCAAACCCTGATATAAGTAATTGCATTTTCTGGAACAACGAGGACGGTGACCTGTTCCAGTGTACAGCCCGGTATAGCTGTCTCGAAGGCGGTGCTGAGGGTGAGGGCAACATAAACGTTAATCCGCTGTTTGTAGATGAGGCTGGCGGCGATAATCGTTTTTTCGGCGATTACCCCACCAGCGGCGATTACCACTTGAAGAGCGAAGGTCACCGTTGGGATCAAGACGCCAAAGTCTGGACTTACGACTATGTTACGAGTCGATGTATAGATGCAGGCGATCCGGCTTCACCGCTGGGTGACGAGCCGATGAGCGTGCCGCGTGATCCAGACAACAGATACGGTGTAAATATGCGTATCAACATGGGAGCTTTCGGCGGAACGGTCCAGGCCAGCATGCCACCCCGGGACTGGGTGCTTCCGGAGGACTCAACCGCTCCCGATCCGATCCCGATCCAGTGAACTCAGGGCGGCGTGCATCCGGAAGCCTGCGCAGGAAATGGAACGTTCGATGTTCAGCAGCAGCGTCTTTTGAGAATTTTGTTGATAGTCAATCGAGCAATAGATATAATACGAGGATAAGAGTCTGTGCGAATGTGGAGTTAGGATGCGCGCGGAAACGCAGCAAAAATCTGTTTGTTTCCAAGCCCGGAGGCGTCGCCTGAGAACGAAATCGCCGAGAGGATTTACCCTGATCGAGCTTTTGGTGGTCATTTCCGTAATCTCGGTCATGACGGGCATTCTGCTGCCGGCGCTGAATAAAGTCAGGCGCCAAGCCCGAGCGCTGCTTGCCACGAGTAACCAGCGCCAGATATTGAACTGCGTAAATCTGTTTGCCGCCGACAATGACGACCGCTATCCGGAATCGGTTGCGACTATAGGGGACGTAGCGTGGAATTGGGCCGAACCGATGATGTTGACGGCCCATAATGCGCGCAGCCCCCGTTTGTATCGCTCCATGAGTGCCTACCTGCGTCCCTATATCGAAGATGCCGACATCATGTATTGTCCCAATGCGCCTCGAAAATACAAGTACCTTCAGGATGCCTGGAATGCCGGTGACGAATGGGACAATCCGGAAACGCTGCCTATGAAAGATCCGCTGAGCGGCACGTTTTGTTTTTACTGGAACTATACGGGTTATCTCGAAGACAGGAACTACCTTTTCAGAGGACCACGAAATTCCGCCGGTGGTCGAGGCGAAAGCAAACTGCTTGTGAGTGACTACTTCGGTTACAACCATTGGCGAAGCAAGAATTCCTACAGCAGTTGCGAGAGGTTCGGGGCTGTTTCAATCACGGAAGGAACGCAGCTTTCCTCTGCTTACTGGTCCGGCGAAAGTAGTGCCGGATCGGACGCGCCGCAGATCAGGCTGCAGGCCGGCTACGCGGACGGACACGTAGAGAGCTTTTCATCCTCGGACACATTGATTATGAAGGTCATATTGCATCCGAAAACCGGCGAGCCTTATCCCGAGGACATCACGCCAGGAAACTTCTATCTGCCGCGAAACGCCCTGCATTGAAATAAGAAAAACAGCTCGCCGGCGCGTGCATCAGCTATAATCGGAATGTCGGTTCGGAAGAACCTTCTTTGAACGAGAAAAAGGTCGGTCATGCGCAGAGGAAAAGGATTTACACTCATAGAACTCTTGGTGGTGATTGCTGTGATCTCGCTACTGATGGCGCTGCTCATCCCGGTGCTGCGCAGCGTGCGAGAGCAAGGGCAACGGGCGGTTTGCCTGAGCAATCTCAAGCAACTTACTCTGGCGTGGACCGCTTATGCGACAGAACATGACGGCAAGCTCGTCGATGGCGGTCCCTTTGGAAGGCATGCAAGCGGACAGCCCGGGATGAATGGGTATCTCGAAGTGAAAGGTTGGGCAGGCAGGGCCTTTCTCCCTCGCAACAGCCGACATCGTGCCGTGCTGATGGCGCACCCTGACAAGGGCGCACTGTGGCCCTGGATCAAAGACGTCGATGTTTATCGTTGCACGCGGGGTCGTCTCGGACACGCCCTCACGTATGCCACGGTCGTCGCCGCAAACGGCTGCGAGGTAGAAGGAACGTTTATGCCGAAAAGTGGCGGCCGCGAGCTGAATAAGCTCGGGATACGTGTCGGCGACACAGTGCTTCGCCTGACCAGGCTTACGGACATTATGAGCCCAGGCGCGGGCCAGCGTGCGGTCTTCATGGATTACGGCCAGATGCCGGCCGGTAATAATTTCTACGTTCACTACCTCTACCCGCGGTGGAAGTGGCACAGCGCTCCGCCGATCCACCACGGTGGCGGCATGACGCTCTCGATGGCGGACGGACATGCTGAGTACTGGAAGTGGAAAGGCCGTGAAACAGTGAGTTTTCCTCGTGAGCTTATGCCTGTGGACAATCTGTTCTGTGAAGTGCTGGAACCTCCGTCCGTGGCGGGAGCGACCGCGCACCAGCCGCAAACCAAGGACGGCATGTATGACCTACAAAGACTGCAAAGAGCGACATGGGGCAGATTAGGTTATTAGGCAAAGGAGGAGAAGATATGGCTGCTTTGAACACGGCTCTCAGTTTGTCAGGACTTGGCAGAGCTGCGAACCAGAACTGGAGGCATGCAAGCCAAGCCGGAAACCGGCCCAAATGGATGAGGGGATTCAAAGACTACTAAAGTCGGCGCGAAAAGACTGGTCTTTTGGAGACTAATAGATAATCGCGTTCGCCTCTTCGATCTTGTGGATAACCTCAGTGGCATCGGCAGAGTAAGGGACGTAGCCGTCGAAGCCTTTTTGCAGCAGTGCTTCCGCTTCGGAGTCGCTTAGCTGGTTGGCAATCGCTATGACCTTGATAGTCCGCAGATCCTCATTGTCCCGAATGCCCTGGCAGATACTTGTTGCGTCTATGTCGTCAGCCAAAAAGCCCACCAGCAAAACGTGCGGCGCGAATTTCAACAGTGCCGCCCCGGCTTCAAAACTAGTCCGAACGGTTTGCACTTCGTAGCCGGCCTTGCTCTGCAGAATCTCGGCCAGAGCCGAAGTGGTCTTATCGTTGCTGTCGGCTATCAGTATCCGGATTTTGCCGACCGCCAACTCCTCCGTGGGCATGTTATGTACTTTCATGAAGCGAATCAGTTCGCTGACTGGTATCCGTCGGTCTTTGCTGCCGGGTATGCGATAACCTTTGAGCTGGCCGTTGTCAAACCACTTCGAGACCGTTCGAGGAGCAACATGACAAATCTTGGCCACATCGCCTGTAGTTAGTACGTCTTTGCCTTTTGCCATTTTCTCGATTCCCGCAACTGAAGTAATCAAAACCGTACTCAATTAGTCGGTTCTAAATCGAGCGATGTTTAGCACACAATTGCAATTTCCAAGTTAGCAGCAAATAAATCGGGGTCTCAATAACATGACGTCCCATAATTGCCTTTGACGGATAGAGAAACGATTTATGCGGCGGAGCAAAAAGCTCGTGCTCTGCCGGCGCATAGAGTCTCTATAATATCTTTGCTCTATCGCACTCAAGACATTACAATTCCGCGGGTGTTCTTGTGTTTTTACCCTCTCGTGCATTTACGTGACGAGGAGATTTTGCCGTGCAGATATATTTGTCCCGGCCGGACATAACAGAAAAAGAAATCGAAGCAGTCTGTGCGGTCCTTCGCGGCCCCGATCTCGCGCTTGGCCCGAAACTCGTGGAATTTGAGCTGGATTTCGCCGAGTATGTCGGCGCAAAGCGAGCAGTAACCGTCAACAGCGGAACGAGCGGCTTGTTCCTGTGCCTTACGGCACTGGGGATTGGTCCGGGCGACGAGGTGATTACTACGCCGTTTACTTTTGTTGCCTCGGCGACTTCCATCATGATGGCCGGCGCCAGGCCCGTCTTTGTTGACATTGACCCGGCGAGTTTAAACATCGATCCGGCGAACATCGAATCGGCGATCACGGAAAAGACGAAGGCAATTCTGCCGGTAGAGGTCTTTGGAAATCCTGCCGGGCTTGACAATATCTGTGAGATTGCCGCCAAACACGATCTTGCGATAATTGAAGACAGTTGTGAAGCGCTCGGTTCGGCCCTGAATGGAAAAAAGGCCGGAACATTCGGCACGATGGGTGTATTTGCTTTTTACCCCAACAAGCAGATAACCACCGGCGAGGGCGGAATGATTGTGACCGACGACGATTCTCTGGCGGATATATGCGTATCGCTGCGCAACCAGGGAAGGAGCAAGAACGCCGGCCGGCCGGCCCACGAAAGATTAGGCTACAACTTTCGCCTCAGCGACATAAATTGTGCTCTCGGCATTGTGCAGCTTTCGAGAATTGACGAAATCAAAGCCAAACGCAGGCAAGTCGCCGAGTGGTACATGGAAATGTTGGCCGACGACGACCGACTGACAGTACCCGGCGAGCCGCCCGGCTGTGATATGAGCTGGTTTGTCTTCGTTGTGCGACTCACAACAGAGGGCTTCACTGTAGAGCTGCGGGACCGGATTCTGCGGCAAATGGCAAGCCGGAACATCCAGGTCGGCAATTATTTCCCGCCGGTGCATCTCCAGCCGTTCATAGCCGAACAATTCGGCTGCAATCGCGGCGATTTCCCCGTCGCCGAATCCGTGAGCGAACGTACTATCGCCCTGCCGTTCCACAATAATCTGCCGAAAGACCAGGTCGCAACTGTCTGCGAGACGTTAAAACAACTTTTGTCAGGATAAACAGCATAGTTCCGGCATTTTCGATTTGGCATCGCCTGTTTTTCATACTACTATTTTAGTAGAGGTAACTACGAGAGACCGGCTGGGAGAGGGACGGCCGAATAAATGTTGCTTATAGGAAGGGGGAATCTTAGTGAGGGGTTGGAGAACTAAATTCATTTTCATGCTGATCGTCTATTTTGCCGGCTTTGCGACCGCTATCTACACCTTGGCGCCCGCGCCCGATGGTAAAGTCGCCAGGTCTTCGGACAAGAACTCGCCGCTGTCACAGTTTGACTCGGAGCAATTCGTGGAATCTTTCAATTCAGGGATGCATAAGTGCCTTGATTTCGGCAAAGAAGCCGCCCTTCGCACAGCCACAATAGTAAAAAAGAAGGTCAAAGAGATGCGCGACGCGTAGAGCCGGCAGCGAGGTGCGCTTTACGGCATGTGCCTTAACTGCTCGTTAAACGTGCGCAGTTGAGCTTCAATGGCGCTAAGTATCCAGTCGATGTAGTGCAATCTGTGAACAGGTCGATGGTGCCCTTCGTTCATCAGGCCATATCGAACCGTCCTAACAAACCTGTTTATCGTCTGGCGGCTGATTTCCGTGGGTTCGGCGGCCCATTTCTTCAACTGTTCATATTGCCGCTGTAATACCCGATTGCCCCGTAATTGTTCGGCGGTTAAATAATCGGCGGGATTGTAGGCCAATTGCAGGCCCTTGAGGCACACGATCAACGGCTCATAATCGGTCCTTTTCTCCAGACGAATGAACTTATACTGCTGGACATAGGTGGTCGCCTGTGCCGGAGGCTTATTTGCAATCTCGTCCTCACCCAGGTACCATCTGCGTTTGCTCGTTCTGGCAAAGACAAGCTCTTCACCGTACTCGTACTGTTTAATCTCGTCATAACCCATCCTCGAGACCCACAGTCTGCCAGTGCGATTTCGCTCGGGTCCGCCGCCGAGCACGAGCAGGCATTTGACAAACGGCAGCTGGAGAATCTTTTGCCTGCCAAGCTGGCGTCTGCGAAGCTGGAAAGAAAGATGCAGGCTGTGCGCGCGGACATTGTAGAAATTGGCGATCTCACGGATCAGTTGATTGAGCAGCCAGGGGTCGGCCGTCGCCGGCCGGGACAGCTCGCCCGCGATGTTCAGCCTTCCCGGCGCCAGTTCCAAAAAACCGCTCCGCCGTGCCTGGTTGGTTGAGCCGCTGTGGTCGTCAATGTAGCCGCCCAGCTTCCAGGACAGAACATCAAGGCGGAAATCATGAAAGTATTTGAATCCGTCATATACCGGGTCAAACACTTTGCGGATGCTTCTTTGCGGCTCGACGGCAGCCGGGCCAAGATTGCTCAATTCAATCTCAATTCCAAGCGGAACCAGCCCCGGTTGAAGATTCGAACGAATCTGAGTCAGTTTTGCGCGGGCCACGCGAGCATCAAACATGCTTATTGACGCACGAACACTGTATTTGACATAATCAATAAGATCGTTCTGGTCATAGGGCATTGTCCTGAGACACTCGTCAACGATCAAATTGGCTGCCATGCGGTTCGCATTTATCATCTGCAGGGCTGCAAGCAAACTCACCGACCGTTTGAAATACCTGTCTGAAGTACGCATGCGATCGAGTTCGAAACGATATTGCGACTGAACCTGTTCCTCGAGCTGGTTGAGCAGAACTTGCTTGACGACCAACGCCAGGTAATTCTTGATAAATGGCCTGGCCTCCGGTTCGTCGTACAAGTGCCTTATGCTCGGCCTGGGGCGGTCCAGCTCGTGCTCGAGATAATAATCGCTGACGGCATCGCTGTGATAATGACTCATGACCAGGTCACGTTCGGTGGTTGCCAACAGCTCCCGGTGAGCTCGACGTTCTGATTCGGCGTCCACAGTCCGTTCGCCGGGACGTGTGTGTCTTTTGATGAATCTCTCGATGCGTTTTCGCAGCCACAGCTCATGTATCAGATTAACGTGGAACCTGTCGCCGAAGTGCTTCTCCATCGAGTCGTGAGTTACCAGGTAGGCCTCGGCTCCGATGGGGCCATTTGCCGTGTTGACCTGAACCGTGTCTCTCTCGTAGCGTTTGCCCTCATACCTGTCGATTTCAGCCATCGCCGGAGCGGGGACATCGTGGATCACCAGGCCTTCGATTCTCGATGATCGCGCTGCAATGGCATAAAAATACACGTTGTCCGGGCTTACTTTTCGGTAGCGAGGCAGCAGAGCTGGTTCGGCAAACAGTGTCCCGCCGTCAATTTTCGAGGCCTTTTTGGCAAAGCTCAAGCCACTGACCGATTGGAAGATTCTTCTGTCCCGAAGGGAGCCATAGATAAATAGATTCGCTTTTCTGCTGTTCATAACTGCTTCATCACTCTGGATATATCGTATTTCGTTTCAGCAATCAATCCCCGCCCCGGATTCGGTTTCGCAGCACCAACAGTTCCTTGAACGCTCGGAGAATCACTCGTATGTTTGCGCCGCTCTGCGCCCCGGCTGTCCGTGGATAATGATGTACTCCTTTCTGAGTCATGCTGTAACCCTTGCGGGCGGCCCGCGCCAGGATCTCGGTGTCGATCAGCGCGCCGGTGCTCGATAGCTCGATGTTATCAAAAATCTCCCTCTTATACAACTTGAAGGCGCAGTCTATGTCGCGGATTTTCAGACCGAAGAGCAAACAGACCAGTTTGGTCCAGCACCAGCCGTTGATCTTGCGTATGACCGAGTCCCGACGATTGAGCCGGTAGCAGGTAACAATGTCGTGTTGCTCCATTAGTTCCAGCAGGGGCGGCATTTCACTAATATCGAATTGACCATCGCCGTCTGTATAGAAGACAAGCTCATTTGTTGCGGCTTTGAAACCGGACTGCAACGCTGCCCCATATCCAAGATTACGCTCGTGGTGCACGACTCTCACCCGGTTGTCTCGGCCGGCAATATCGTCGGCAATCCGCCCGGTATCGTCGGTGCTGCCGTCGTCAATGATGATTACCTCAAAATCAGCGCCGAGCTTTTCCAGAACCGCGAGCGCCTTTTCGATGGTCCGCCCAACATTTTCCTGCTCATTATAACAGGGAAAAAAAACGCTGATTGAAACCATTACCACCTCTTGCTCTGAGCTATCTTGCGCAATTCATACAAATATTGCATCTCTCTTGCTTCATATACGTTCTTAAGTTTTGTATTTCTCTGTCTCTGGGCGACACCCTTCAAATGGATGCACGCAATGTGCGCCGCTTGGGTCTTGAGGCGATAGCCGTCCTGTTTGGCCCAGCTACCCATATTCTCGGCGAATTCCTTGACGTAGTTCTCGCAGAACTTTTCGACCTCTGGTTTCAGCTCAGCGGAACTTGCAAAGGCGAGCATTTCCAATAATGGCGTTGGCGACGGTTTCAATTCGAAGGCTTTGAGAGCGAAGCCAAACCCCTCCCTTCTTTCGTCCGCCGTTCCCCGGCGATACAAGAGCCAGTTATGGGCGCGAATGAGATTCGTATGGTAGTCATCCGGGTAGATGGTCTTGCCGGTGAATATGCCCTCGAAAAGCTCCCGGCCCTGGGGCGTTCTTATGTCAACGTACAACTTCTGTCTGTTATTGAGAAAGATGAGCCGCCAATTGGGATGTTGCTCGATTGCTCTTATGGCATGGTAGGAGGGTTTGCTCCTGGAACCGCCAAAAACTGCGGCCGGCATCAAGACTACCCAAACATTGCGGCTTTCAAGCTCTCGGTTCATGGACTGGCCGATCTTGGTGCTATCTTCAGAGGTCAGTATTTGTTCCAGACGCCGACCTTTAAAGCTGGCTTCCATCTGTGCAGTCCGAAGTACCTCATGTCCGATCGAACCAGGGGGGCCTCCGGACATGATATACGACCAGTCGTCGAAAGCCTTGCGGTCGTAAGCCGCTTGTGCCCTGCCGTCCATAAACAATTGCAGAGGCGTACTCCCCGTTTCGCAGGGCTCCTGGCCCCATGCAATAAAGCCGCCCTCGGTCCAGTAGTTAAGCATTTTACCTTCGAGTTTGTTGTCCTTTATAAACTTCAGGGCGTAAAACGGTTTGGCGTCGGACGCTGTCATCCGCAGGAAAACAGAACTCAGTTTCGCATCGGCGGGCCAGGCGTCAAGATAAATGCGCTTGAACTTGAGCCCCCACCACGTGCCGAAATACAGAACCGCCACGGCACTGGCAATGGTAAGGCTCAGTTGCAAATCATACGGCATCGGAGAAACAACCAGGCGATTCTTCTTCTGGAAATTGAGCATCACCGAAATTGCGCGAATAATTTGGTCGATGAGCATCGCTATGACCGGGCAGGCTGCGATAGCCGCTATCGGTATAAACCTGCGGGAACGAATAGCCATGTAAATAGTAAGGGCCGCGATTATCATTAGCGCCAGATCGATCTTGGGCCACCGGTACTCGTCGGAACTCCTGGCCTTGCGCTTTCGCCTTCGACCGGCGGGACGCGGAATCAGTATCAGGACAAAAACCCAAACAAACAGACTTGCCAATGCGATGATGAACATCACCAGGAAAGGCACTGCAGTGCCGACAGGGTTGGTCCAATCGAAAGCGGCCTTCCATTCGTGGATGTCACGCCAGCGCTCGGCGTGCTCGCTGATGCTGATAACAAAAGTATGAGTAAGGTTCGTCAAATGAAACGGGTTGAACACGATTGTGGCCGCTAAAGTGACTACACCGGCGGCGACCGTGTGGCAGATACCACGTGCATCGAGAGAAATTAACGTCCGCCTGAAGTAGTGCAGCACGCCGGCAAACACCGCATAAGCAAATACCATCAAGAAGATGAGCCCACCGGACATTCGGATGATCTTGGCAAAACAGATCAAAACGAGTGTGTAGGCAATAAGAGATGAGATAAGAGCGGTTTTCTTGTGGATGCCCGTGGGCAGGTTCAACCCTACGAATGCAGTCAGCACTATGAATACATAGATGTACCCGCCGTGGACATTGCACCAGAAAACCGTCACCGGGACAATCAGCCATATATATAGTATGTTTCGGTATGTCGCCAGCACAAGTATGAGCAGAAAAACGGCGACCAGCATGTTTGAGAAACCTGCCGGACGAACGTCGAGAAAAGAACGCCCCGTGAACATTGCAAAGCATGAGAAAACGGCGCAGAGCGCCGGATTGGCTCCCAGCAATCTGCCGGTGTAATAGACACAAATCACCGTTATTATGTAGATGGCGAATTTCCAATAAACCAGCGCATTGGACGAAAAGCTCACGCCGTCCGCGTACGACGATTTGGGAACGAGCGAATAGAAGATCACATGTGTCAGCCAGTTCTGGTTCACCCAGCCGGTAGGATGCCAGTATTTGACTCTTTCGATGCCGGCTTTGTCGGCAATCCACTGCGCCCAGTCAGGCCACGTTCTGATCTCCGCCTCCGTCGGTCCCGCTTTGTGCGAGTTAGCGCTGAACGGCTCGACGGTATCGACGCCGTGATTGACAAAGTGTCGCCCGCAGGCCATAGCGACCCAGGTATCCCCGGCGGCGACCATGTGCGTACAGGCATGGACGGTGAAAACGAGCATCGCCAGCCAGCCGATAATCATGGGCCAGCCCGAGAATGCAGTGCGCCCGAGTGGTTTGATTTCCTGCTCAGGCGCTGCCGAATCGCCCACACTCGGAGTGGCCGGTACACTGCGTTTCCTGGTCTTTACTCGCTTAGCCATTCTTTCAGTCTATCCAACCCCTTTGTAATCTGCTCGAGCGAACAGGCAAAACTCAGCCGCACATTATTATCGCAGCCGAAAGGCAGGCCCGGAACCAGAGCGACATTGACCTGTTCCAAAAGTGCTTTGGCAAAATCCATGCTGCCGCCAATCTTCGCACCGTTAATATTTCGGCCATAATGGCTCGAAACATCAGGGAAACAGTAAAATGCGCCCGTAGGCTCGGCACATTCGACGCCGTCGATACTGTTCAGCCGTTCGGCCATGTACCGGCCTCGACGCTCGAATTCTTTTCTCATGGTTTCTATGGCTTCATCAGCAGGCTCACCCAGAGCTTCGATAGCCGCATACTGACCGAAGGTCACGGGATTTGAAGTCATGTGGGATTGAAGACGTCCCATTGCCTTTATGACTTCCAGCGGGCCGGCTGCATATCCGAGACGCCAGCCGGTCATGGAAAAGGCTTTGCTTAAACCATTGAGAGTGATCGTTCTGCTAAAAGCATCTTCGCTCAGCGAGGCAAAACTCACGAATTTTGTATCGCCGTAAATGAGCTTTTCGTAGATTTCATCTGAGAGCACGGTTACCTTCGTTCCTTCGAGAGCCTGGGCAAGTGCTTTTAGCTCCTGAGGCGTATAGGTGAAGCCGCCCGGATTATTGGGCGAATTAATCACCAGCATGGCGGTCTTTTCCGTGATTGCCTCTTTCAACTGCGCCGGCGTAATCTTGTAGCCGGTGCTCTTATCTGTTGGAACAATCCTGGCCGTCGCGCCGGCGAGCTTTATCGTCTCAGGATATGTTACCCAGAATGGTGTGGGCAAAATGACCTCGTCACCGGGATCCAGCACCGCTTGCATTGCCTCATAGACCGAGTGTTTGCCGCCGATATTGACAATGATCTGATCGGCGGTGTATTCGAGGCCATTTTCCTTTTTCAGCTTCTCGGCGATGGCTCTGCGCAGCTCGACTATGCCTGCGGCGGCCGTATATTTTGTCTTGCCGGCTTTCAGTGCCCTGATAGCGGCGTCTTTGATATAATCGGGCGTGTCAAAATCCGGCGCTCCGGCCCCGAAACCGACCACGTCCACACCCTGGGCCTTTAATTCCTGCGCTCGTGAAGTAACGGCGATAGTCGCCGAGGCCGGAACTTCCTGGGCTCTTCTACTGATTTTCATTTCCTCTGAACCTTTCTAATTCCTATCATCATTGTATAGTTGACTGCGTTATTCCTGCCTTCGCATAGCATCGGTGCATCATTAGAAACAAAACAGCAACACCGGTCAAGAAAATAGGTGGACACCCGGATGGTGGGAGTATCCCAGACTCACTTGGCAGCTTATCTGACACGGCGGCTGAGAACTTGCTGATTCATTGACAGATAACCGTACTAATGCTAATCTACCTCTATGGTTCGTGCTTTTGACATTGCGGGCGTGTCAGGCTTTAGATTCAAGGCCTCTGACCACAGATGCCTGCCTTCTGTCCCTTCGACTTCGCTCAGGGCAGGCTTCTGTATGCGGTATTCTGTATTCTGCCTCCTGTCTTCCGTCTTTCTGTGTCTTTGCCCGGCCGGTTGCATCAAGCCCAAAGAAGAGTCCGTATGGGAAAAAGTCAAAGTAGGTGACTTGGCCGACGGCAGTAAGATTCCACAGGCTGGGTCATTGAAGACCATAAATGTCGAAGTCCATGTCATTGAAATACCGGCAGACAACATCGGCGATATGGACAATATCCGCAAGAAACTGCGCATCAGGCCGCTGAAACTCAAGAATTACCAGGCCTTCAGCGCCAACTCGTTTTTGGTCCGCTTCGGCCAATCGGATATGTGGAACGAAGTGCGCAGCATGTTGATCGCCGCCGACGGCCAGAAAGTGGCGAAAGTTTCCCTGATGTTTTCGGGTGATCCGAACGATCCGAACGATCAGCAGACCCTCGCTATCACCGGGCTGAGCAAGACACAGACCGTATTCTACACGGCCGCCGACGGATCGCGACAAGGCGCCAACGTCGGGCCCGGCATCCTCGGACTGCGAATCAAAGGCGATAAAGTCCCGGACAGAAAAGGCATCTGTGAAATCACTGCGTATCCGGTGTTTTCGCTGCCGACAAAGATCGCAATCACACAACTCGAGGCACAGATGAAAAGGCGTGAGTTCCCATTTACTTCCGCTGCTCTCGGACTGAAAATGAGCCCGGGCGATTTTGTCTTCTTGGCGCCGAAAGAATACGTCAGCGATCAGACGTCTTTGGGGGGGCTGTTTTTCAGCAACGTCCGGGGCCGCATATTCTTTAACGCAGCCAAGCGCAAACCGCACGAACGCAAACCGGCAGTCAGGGTTTTTCTGCTCGCCTGCACCAGGATAGATGATTGACCACGGCATGGGCAATTCAACAGTGATACTAACGCGATGCAGTGATTACAGCCGGCCTGGAATTGCCGAAGCTATGGAAAGACAGTTCGAGCTTCTCGGCGGACTCCGAAGATTCGTGAAGGCGGGCGACCGCGTTTTGCTAAAGCCAAATTTTATCGCGCCGAGGTCTCGCTGGCACGCAACTCAGACCGACCCGGCGGTAATTATTGAAGCCGCCCGGCTCTTGAAAGATTTCGGTGCGAAACCCTTCGTCGCCGATTCTCCCGCATGGAGCAATGTTTTTGCCTGCGTCAAGGCGTTAAAACTGGAAGAACCGCTTAGAAAGATGTCGGTGCCCGTGAAGCAGCTTGATAAACCAAAGAACTGCGAAATAGGTGCTAAGAACACAAGCGTCGGCATAAGCTCAGTTGCTCTCGACGCTGACGTTATCATAAATCTGCCCAAGTTCAAATCGCATCAGCAGTTAGGAGCAACGTTTGCGGTTAAGAACATGTTCGGCTGCGTAACCGGCAAGCGAAAGGCACTCTGGCACTTCGCAAAGGGCAGGAACTCTGATGATTTTTGCGAGCTGCTTATCGACATATACGGCTTTATGAATCCCGCTCTGACGATTATCGACGCAGTCACCGCAATGGACGGCCCAGGTCCGATCAATGGCAGACCCAGACCTTTGGGCTGGCTTATCGGCGGCATCGACCCAATCGCCTGCGAGATCATCTGTGCCAGGCTGATCGGCATCGAACCGGAAAGGCTACCCATCATCAAGACAGCAAAACAAATAGCCTTTGGCTGCTCAGATCCGGCTAAAATCGAAATCGCCGGCGATGATTTCGTACAAAATGTGTACCCCGACTTCCAACTGCCCAAGCTTATCCCCATAAGGTTCTCCCTCCCGCACGTCGGCAAAAGCATCTGTAAACAAATGCTGTTGCTTGCTAAAGCAGGAGTCAAGAAACTCCGAACACAGGCTCAAACAGGAAGTGAGAAAGCTGGATGACAGAAAAGGACCGAAAAAAAACGAAATTCGGACGGAAGCGTCACATCGCTATCCTGTCGGTCTTTATTGTTGTTCTGGCGGGCGTGTCCCTGACGTACGATTACTGGCTTCCATCCAGCACACAGTCCGGCAATATACAGCGTGACGTTGGAGCTGAACAAGCTGCTCCGAAAAAATGGGCTGAGCGTCTTGAATTGCCCGGCCTGCCGAATTTGCACAAAGTCTCTGAGAACCTGTATCGAGGCGCTCAGCCTACCGCCGAGGGCATGAAGCAGTTGGAAAAGATGGGCATAAAGACGGTTATCAACCTGCGGTCCGGCCACTCGGATCGCGACGAGATCAAAGATACGAGACTTTCTTACGAACATATTAGTATGACGGCATGGAATCCCAAAACCGAAGATGTCGTCCGGTTCCTGCAGATTGTAACCGACAGCAGCCGGACACCGGTCTTTGTGCACTGTAAACACGGAGCCGACCGGACCGGGACTGTGTGCGCAATCTATCGGATCGTGCTGGAGGGCTGGAGCAAGGAAGAGGCCATCGAGGAGATGACCAAAGGCGGCTTCGAATTCCACAGCATCTGGAACAACCTCGTGGATTACATTCGCGAGTCGGACATCAAGGAAATGGCGCACAGCGCAGAACTCGGCAAGTGAGGCACTGCGCGCTGCCTGCCGTCTGCTGCTGAGATTGACCATGTGTCCTCTGTTTGGCCGGTATCCACTCGAAGCAGGAGAAAAACGACCCGTAAGTCGCGAGTGACGCTTAATCTCAACGATTACTCCGAGATCAGTGCTGAAATCAACTTTTCCCTGTCGGCCCGGCTGAACTCGTGTCCGTAGAATCTTAAGAAGATCTCTCTTTTCATTTCGGCGTCCGTTATCTCCGGATGACTGTTGTAGATGGCACTGCGTACTATTTGTTTGGCGGCATCGTACATAGAGCAGCCCATGCGCAAACGCTGCTGCCCGGTTTTGCTCATCATCAAATCTCGATATCGAATGGCAACGTCAGGATGCGTGTCATTCATTCGGTTGCCTCGCTGTAAATTTGTTCCAAACCCAGCTCTCGAATCCAGCCATCAACGTATTTCAAGTCCAAATTGTCCACTGTTTGTATCAGATTTGCCACATCCTTCAACTGAATCTCAGAGTGGCTGTCTTTTGCCCAGAGCAGCTTGGATATAACCAGGTCTTCGGCAGTGACGAACCACACGGGGCTTTGTTCTATTATAACCTCTTTTTTGCGTGAAAATGCGCTTTGCTGATATGCGGAGGACTTCTTAATGATGAAGTCGATCTTGATGACATGCCGATTGTGGATTAAGTTGAACATGCCCCGGCGAGAAACCTCATTCTTGATCACTTCTCTGCTAATATAGAAATCGCTCTCAAAAAGGCCGACAAATGTCTCGACATCGCCTTGCTCTAATTCTATCACCACGTCTATATCCCTGGTCATCCGCGGTATCGTGTAATAATTTGCGGCGACAGAGCCGGAAATCATATAGCTGATGCCGGCCCCCTCCAGGCGTTCGGCAACTATCTTCAGAACTTCAAGCTCTTCACTCATACACAACCCTTGTTTCGTACAGAGTTACGAATAGACCAGCATAGCGTACTACATTGCGATGCTCACAACAAGAGAAACTGCCCTCTTTGGCACTGCAAACGTTAATCTCCAAAACGTTGACAGTCGCCGCCCACTTGGCTAATATCCCGTTCTATGCAGGAAGAAACCATAAACATCCTGGGTGTTGAAACCAGTTGTGACGAAACTGCTGCGGCGGTGGTTGCCGACGGCAGGATTGTCAAGTCGGCGGTGGTTGCATCGCAGGCGAAGCTTCACGAGAAGTATGGCGGTGTAGTTCCTGAGATTGCTTCTCGCGCGCATATCGAGAAGATATATCCGGTTATTAAAGAGGCGATGGTGCAGGCTAAGGTTGCCGAAGATGATGTTGACGCGATTGCCGTGGCGAACCAGCCGGGGCTGACCATCGCTCTGGTTGTCGGAGTTACCGCCGCCAAGACGCTTAGCTTCGCGTGGGGCAAGCCTCTCATCGCGATTAATCACCTCCACGCCCACCTGCAATCGGCGATCATGTCCGAGGATGACGTAGAGCCGCCCGCCGCCGCCCTGATCGTATCCGGCGGACATACAAGCCTTTATGATTATCGTTCGCCGCTCGAACCTCGACTGTTAGGCTCAACCATAGACGACGCCGCCGGCGAGGCTTTCGACAAAGTCGCAACGATCCTGAAACTGCCCTACCCGGGCGGGCCCAGTATTGAAAAAGCCGCCGCGGATGGAGACCCGGCCGCAATTGAATTTCCCCGCTCGATGTTGGGGCGTGAGTCGCTGGATTTTTCTTTTAGCGGCATCAAAACAGCCGTGCTCTATCACTGCCGGGGCCAGGACATGAAGGGCGAGAACAAGGTCGATTCGATGAGCCGGCAGCAAATCGCCGATATCGCCGCGTCATTCCAGGCAGCCGTAGTCGATGTCCTTGTGAAGAAAACACAGCGGGCAGCAAATAAAATCGGCGCAAAAACAGTTCTGTTGGGCGGGGGAGTTGCGGCTAACAGCACACTTCGATCCGCCCTCAAACAAATGTGTGACTCCGGCACACCGCCGAAAAAGCTGCTGGTCGCGCCAAAACAATATTGCACTGACAACGCAGTTATGGTAGCCTCTTTGGCGTATTATAAGTACAAGGCCGGGCTTTTTGCAGACTTGACCCTTGAGCCAAAAGCAACCGGCTAAACGATGGACGAAAGACGAGTGACGAGGGACGAAATATTCAAGCTGAACAATTAAAAGAATTATTAGAGCAGGTTAAGAGCGGCGAAGTTGGCGTGGACCAGGCGGTCGAGAAACTTCGGCATCTGCCGTTCGAAGATTTGGGCTTTGCGTGCATTGACCACCATCGGCAGATCAGGCGGGGCTTCCCGGAGGTTATCTTCTGCCCCGGTAAAACCACGGAACACATAATCAAGATATTCGAGAGCCTCGCTGCCAAAGGCAATAATGTTCTGGCCACCAGGGCCGAGCCTGATGTTTTCGAGGCGCTGGCTGAAACGAATAAATTCCCCAAAGTCAGATACGAGAAAATGGCCAGGGCGATTGTCTTAGAACAGCAGGAGCCGCCCGCCTCCAAGACCGTTCTGCCGATAGTAACGGCTGGGACCGCCGATTTGCCCGTTGCGAGCGAGGCGCAAGTCACCGCCGAGATCTTGGGCCAGCGGACGGAGCTGATATGCGATGTCGGGGTAGCCGGGCTGCACAGGCTGTTCAAACATTTGCCGAAACTTCAAAACGCGAATATCGTCATTGTCGTTGCCGGGATGGAAGGAGCACTGGCCAGCGTTATGGGAGGCCTGCTCAGTTGTCCGGTGATAGCCGTGCCGACCAGTGTCGGGTACGGATCGAGCTTCGAGGGGCTCTCGGCCCTTCTGACAATGCTCAATAGTTGTGCTTCCGGTGTCACCGCCGTCAACATCGACAATGGCTTTTCCGCAGCCGTCACAGCGACGCTGATAAACAAGAAAATCGAAGCGAACAGCCCGAATGCAGATAGTCAATAGCATCCCGAAATTGAAGTCGAGAGCGATTGATGCCCACAAGGGTGATTTCGGCAAGGTTTGCATCATCGCAGGCAGTCTCGGCATGAGCGGGGCCGCCGCCCTTGCAGGTCGGGCCGCTCTGCGGGCAGGCACCGGTCTTGTGAGGGTAGCAACGCCAAAGAGCGTTTTGCCGATAGTCGCTTCGATCGAGCCTTGCTTTACGACTATCGCCCTGCCCGAAGATGCCGCCGGCAGAATCTCGGCAAAGGCGATCAATACCATCCTTGAAGCCGTCGTCGAAAACGATGCCGTGGCTTTCGGCCCGGGCGTAGGTGTCAGCGGCGCTCTTCGCTCGATCCTCGAAGTGCTGATCGAACAGCAGCAGCTAAGACTTCTCATCGATGCCGACGGGCTGAATAACCTTGCCGACATACGCGACTGGCCCGCCCGGCTAAATGCAAAGCTGATTCTTACGCCTCATCCCGGCGAGATGAAACGACTGTGGTCGGGCTTGTTCAGAGAGCAACTACTCGCCGACCGCCAGGAGCAGGCGGCGAAGCTGGCCCGGCAGACAAAAACAGTCGTAGTTTTGAAAGGAGCCGGAACGGTCGTCACCGACGGCGAGAGAGTCTATGTCAACAAGACCGGAAACCCCGGCATGGCAACAGCCGGCTCGGGGGACGTCTTGACGGGGGTGATAACCGCACTTGTCGGCCAGGGCCTGAGCGATTTTGACGCTGCCATTCTCGGAGTTTACGTTCACGGCTTAGCCGGTGACATCGGGGCCGAAAGAGTCGGCCAGACCAGCCTGATAACGACCGACATAATCGACTCGCTGCCTGCAGCGTTCATACAATGCGAATGACCGCCCTTCTCAGCTCTTCTTCGCACAATTTTATTTATTGTCCTCGGCCGCCTGGCAGATATAATTACGGCCATTCGACACGATTGAGCCAGGAATGAACTAACGGAAGAGCAAGAGGAAAGGATTTGTCATGGAATTCAGTTTTCTGGACATCGCCGTATTTCTCGGCTTCATCATCGCGGTAATCACTATCGGGCTGTGGAAGAGCCGACACGAGAAAACCAGCGAAGATTACTTCCTGGCCGGCCGGGGCCTCAAATGGTGGTTGATCGGATTCTCGCTGATCGCCGCCAATATCTCCTCGGAGCAACTTGTGGGCATGAGCGGCAACGCCGCAAGTCACGTGGGCCTGGCTATCGCCAGCTATGAGTGGATGGCCGCTATCACGCTGGTCGTCGTGGCGTTCGCATTCCTGCCCTACTTCCTGCGGGCGGGAATATACACGATGCCAGAGTTTCTCGAAGTGCGATACAATGCGACGGCTCGCACGATCATGGCCGTTGCCACGTTGTTCATCTATATGCTGCTGTTGGGCTCGGTGACATATTCCGGGGCCCTGACGGTCAACACGATGGCCGGCAAGATGGGCTACGATGTGTCCATCGCAAGCGCCGCGTTGGTGATAGGCTTGATCGCGATGATATACGTCACCGCCGGCGGGCTCAAGGCCTGTGCCTGGGCCGATCTGATCCAGGGAAGCGCCCTGATCCTCGGCGGAGCGGTGGTGATGATCTACGCGTTCAAGAAGCTCGGCGCCACCACCGATGAGGTGGCTTTTGTGGAGAACGTCAAGACCGGTGCGGTCGGGTTGAAAACCTTCGCGCAGGACACCGGAGCGATCGACCGCTTCTGGCAGCTCAACAAGGTGCGGATGAACATGTTCCTTCCCAGAGACGACAAGGTTCTCCCATGCACTGCCCTCCTTCTTGGTCTGTGGATACCGAATTTTTACTACTGGGGTCTCAATCAGTACATCACGCAGCGAACGCTGGCGTCCGAGTCGCTGGCCGAGGGACAAAAGGGAATCGTGTTCTCGGCATTCATGAAGCTTCTGATTCCATTTGTCGTTGTCATTCCCGGAATCATCGCGTTCAATCTCTTCTCGAAGGACATGCAGGATCAAGCCGTCGGCGACAACGCTCCGGTCATCGCCAAATACATGATGGCCAACGAAGACACTAAACTGGTCGAGGTTGTTCAGGCCCCAAGCGAAGAGACTGTCACGAATTGGCCGAAAGGCAGATTCATGATCGCGGTATATCCGGACGGCGATGCCCTCAAGGCTGTCAAGGCGAAGAATCCCTTCGTACTTCCATTAACTCAGGCCAAGCTCGACGGGCTGGCCCTTGAGCCCTATACCGTGTTCGAATCGGACGACAAGTCGTGGAAGGCGGCGTTCCCGGAACTGGCGGTGGAATTGGAGTTGTACAATCAGTCAGTCACAAATGCGGCCAAGGCCGCGGACGCCAGTGTCACGAGTGAGAAATTCATCGCCTACAAATACGACACCGCTCTCGGGCAGTTGCTCAGCAGCGTTTTGCCTCAGAGGACGGGATTGGTCGGCTTTGTTCTGGCCGCGTTACTGGGGGCAATTGTCAGCTCGCTGGCTGCGATGCTTAACGCCGCGTCCACAATTTTCACGATGGATGTCTTCAAGAAATACATCAATCCACAGGCTGGACAGAAGGCCACAGTGCTGCTCGGGCGAATATGCGTTGTCGTATTCTCAGTCATAGCGGTAATGCTGGCGCCGAAGTTGGGCGATCCTAAGATCAGCAACAGCATCTTCACTATCATCCAGGAAAGCCAGGGTCTGATATCTCCCGGTATCCTTGCGGTGTTCGTATTCGGCCTGATCGTGCGCAAGGCGCCGCCGATTGCGGGCGTAGTCGGGCTATTGACAAATATTGTCACTTACGGCGGAATGTATCTTGCCGGCAAGTACAAGATTGGCCCGGAGATTCAGTTCCTCAACCGGATGGCGATCTGCTTCGCGCTTTGTCTGGCCGTAATGGCTATCATCACCAAGCTCAAACCTCTGGCTCAACCCGTTGAGTTCAAGCAGAAGACGGATCTGAATCTCCGCTCGTCCGGTGGGGCCAAGCTGGCAGGCATTGTGGTCGTCATTATAACGCTCGTTTTGTACTTCCTGTTCAGCCCGATCGGCTTGGCGAAATAGGAGAGGCTTATTAATATGGAACTGACGAAAGAAGGCCAGGCGGCTTTGGAAATCATTCTAAAGGCTGCAAGAGATAACGGCATAGATGTCAAAGGCGGCAAAGTGAGGAGGACGTCCTCACGTTTCTGTCTGGGCGTCGAGCATGGTGACTACAACGGCACGGAACTGTTCGGCGTCGGGACCGACAGATTCATCTGGCTGGCCTACAAGCCCAACAACACGGGCAAGATCAGGCTCTTTAGCGGCAATTTCCCTGATGATGGAGTCATCGGATTTGAATCGGGAAATGTTCCCGAACCGAGGTCGCCTGCGATGGCCCACACGTGGGGACGCTTTCCGTGCGGCATTGATTATATCTTAGGCCGAGAAGGCTACAAGCTCTCGAAAGGCATTGACGGCGTCCTGTACGGCAACATCCCCGGCGGCGGAATGAGCCGGTCGGCGTCGCTCTGCAACAATTTGATTCTGTCGCTCTTCGATGCAAACGGCATCGAGGTTACCGACAAGAACACAATAGTCGATTTGGCCCAGGCGGTCGAGAACGACTATATCGGCTCGCCCTGTGGAAAGCTCGACCAGACCATGGTTCTGTTTGCCCGCGAGGGGATGGCAACACACTACAATCCCAAGGACCGCTCGATTAACTATGTGCCGATTGGAGCCGGGGCGCTCGATTTTCGGATTATGGTGCTCGATACAGGGACGGACCGACCCGGGCTGGAAAAATCAACCTACAAGATCAGGCGAGATGAGTGCGAAGAGCTTGTGTCGGTATTGCAAAAGGCCGGCTACGACTTATCATGCCTTGCCGATGTTAAGGACAACGCAATCTATGAGAAAATCATGGGCCAGTTCGGCTCAGATTACCCGGATCTGTGCGACCGGCTGAAGTACATTTTCAGCGCCCGGAAGCGGTTCTATAAAATGCTCGAAGCCTGCAAAGCCGGCGACATTGAGACTGTCGGGCGGATATTTAGGGCCGACGGTATCGGGCTGCGAGACGATTACAAAATATCGGGGCCGGAACTGGAGACGATGTGCGATATCGTTCGGACGGTGCCGGGAGTATTGGGAGAGCGAATGTTGGGTGGCGGTGACAAGGGGGCGTCCGGCGCTCTGGTTCGCGCCGAATCGGTTGAGGCGGTGAAGGACGCCGTCGATACGGCCTATCCGCGAAGCTGCCCAGACTTTGCCGACAAATGCGCCGTTCACGTTTGCAAGGTTGTTGACGGCGTCAGGCTCTATGAAGACCTGCTATGATGGGGATTTTAGCTGATTATGTCAGATAAGGGCGAGTTCACAGCGATTGTATCTTCGAACAGAAAGATTCGGCAGCCGTTCCATCGGCTCCGGCTGGAATTTGCACAGGAAGGTGCAAAGGCTTTTGCCAATTTCAAGCCGGGGCAATTCGCCCAGTTGGATCTGTCCAATGCCGCCCTGCCGTCGCCGGAGAACATACCGCAAGAGTTGTGCGACGCGGCGGGCCGACAGATACTGCTCCGCAGACCTTTCAGCTTTGCCAAGGTAAACGCCGACGGGGACAGGACCTTCGCCGAGCTTCTTTATTGTGTTGTCGGACCGGCCACTCTGCGAATGACAACTCTGTCGTCGGGCGATTCGATCAGCGTCATCGGGCCTTTGGGCAACGGCTATCATGTCCCGGCCGGTAAGAAGAAAGTACTTCTGGTAGGCGGAGGCATGGGGACGGCACCATTACAGCATTTGGCACAGGCGCTAACCGACAGAGACGACGGAATCGCAATTATTGCATTCGCTGGCGCCAAAACAGTTGACGGACTGCCCTTCGAGGGCCAATTGGACGAGATTTCACAACAATTGGGATTCTCGTTGCCTGAGTTTGCCACCTACGGCATAGAATCGCTTGTCGCAACCGACGACGGCTCGGCGGGATATCACGGACTTGTCACCGATTGCCTGCTGCATTGGCTTGAGAATTCCCGCCTGCGCGCCGAGGACCTGATCATCTGTGCGTGCGGCCCCGAAGCCATGTTAGCGAGAGTGGCCCAGATCGCCGGGCAAAAGAACATCGATTGCCAGGTCAGTCTGGAGCGGAGAATGGCCTGCGGGATCGGCCTGTGCCAGAGTTGTGCAGTGGAATGCAAAGTACCTGATTCAAGCGAGACTGCGTACAAGATGTGCTGCGAGCACGGCCCTGTATTCGACGGCAGAGAGGTAGTTTTCTAATCACGCTTCTGTGCCAAGGCTCCCTCTCACCGTCTTCTTAGCTCCTTTATAGCTTCGAGTTGCAAGATAGCTTCCTTATCCCGGGGACGGTTCATTGCTCTTTTCGTTTTGACCAGAGCATTCAGACTCAGCACGTGCATCTTCGTCCCTTCAACTTCAATAACCTCGCTTTCCTGTTTGGCTTGACTATAATCGCCCAGGCCGTCAAGGAAGCTCAGGCAGTCCAACTGCCCTTCTTCCGTATCCAGATACAGATTCTTCAATTGGGCGCACCCTTCTTCTGTCAGCTCCAGCTTCTTTCGTTGAGGGGTCATTCGGTGTACGGGATTTAAATCCGAGACGGCCCTTTGCAGTGCGAGAAGATTAGAAGGGGAAAAATCACAGCAGATGTCGATGTCCTGCGTCACATAGATACATCCATGTGCGATTCCTGCAAAGCCCCCGACAATTACGAAGTTCACCCCATTGTTCACCAGCCTCTCAAGCAGGTTGACAAAATCATTGCTCACAGTCTTTTTGCTTTCCGGAGTTTCTCTGCGGTATTAAGTGCGATTTGATGTCTTCTTATGCGCTCGGTGCAACTTCTGTTGATATTGTCAATCAGCATCGAAACGTCTATCCCGTAGTCGATTGCCGCCTGGATCTCTGCTGCTTGTAGGCACGTGTTGTTCGTCGTCCTGTTCTTCTCAGATTTTGCTGCCATGTATCAAATTATAAGCATCCTTCTTTACGGCTTCAACATCAAAGCCCTCCTGTCCTCAGTTTTGCCGAGATTTTCCCTTGCCTTTAGGATTGATGAACGCACTTACGGAAATACTAATTAAGCTACGGCAGCAGGCTCTTCGTCGTATTCGCCGAAGCGGACGCTTATCTTCTTGCTGACGCCGCGTATCTGCATCGTTATCCCGAACAGCACGTCGGCGATGCTCATCGTGCGCTTGGCGTGAGTGATGACAACGAATTGCGAATCTTTCTGAAACTCGCGCAGCAGCACATTGAAGCGCTCGTTATTTGCCTCATCCAGAGCGGCGTCAACCTCATCAAGGAAGCAGAACGGGGACGGTTTGGCCTTGAAAACTGAGAATAGCAACGCCAGTGCCGTCATCGATTTTTCACCGCCGCTCAGCAGCGATATGCTTCTTGTCTCTTTGCCGGGCGGTCGGGCTATTACCTCTATGCCGGCGTCGAGAATGTCCTCGGCGTCCTCGAGTATGATGTCCGCCTTGCCTCCGCCGAACAGCTTGCGGAATATTTCCTGGAAATGACCGCGTATCTCCTCGAACGTCTGCTGGAATCTCTCTCTGCTCTTCTTGTTGAGACGGTTTATCAACTGCTGCAATTGGCCCCTGCTGCTGTTGAGATCCTGGACTTGGGTGCTCAGGAAGTTGTGCCGATCCTCCAGGGCCTCCTGCTCGTCGATTGCATCCACGTTTACGTTGCCGAGCCGTTCAATCTTGCCTTTAAGCCCGGCTATCTCCTGCCTTATCGCGTCCCAGTCAACATCCTGGTCCGTGTAGTCCTTATAGGCTTCGGCCAGATCGATCTGCAAATCTTCTTTTACTCTTTCAACCAGGTCCTGCCGCCTCACCTCTAACTGACTCAATTCTATCTTAAGCTCATTGATCTTTTGCTCAGTCTCGCTTTTCTCTGTGCGTTTGAGCCGAATAAGCTCTTCCGTTTGTTTTCTTTCTTCGGACAATCTCTTCACTTCTTTTTGCAGCAACCGGTTGTCTTCCTGGTTCTTCTCTTTTTCAACATACAGTTCCGAGACTCTCGCTTCACAGTTGAGGATGTCTCTTTGAGCTTCTGCCAACTGCCCGGTGCAGCTTTCTGTTTCCTCCCGGGCGGTCGCGGCTGCCGTGCGATTCTCCTGCATCTGGCTTTGCAGGCTTACAATCGCCTGTTTCAGCGCTTTGCTTTGCTCGGCAATCTGACCGAGAGCGATCTTCAAATCGGTCAGTCTGTCTGCGGATGTCTGCTGCTGTTGTTTTTGCTCGGCATATTGTGCTTCAAGCTGTTCTATGTGCGCATTTCGCTGGTTGTTCACAACCTCCAGCTCGTGCAATTTCTGCTTCGAATCATATTCTTTCTGCACGGACTGGGCTATCTGCTCGGCCAGCAGATCAATCTCACTGGCTATCAGCGGTTCTTCCTCTTTGAGCCTCTTGATGTTCTGCTCTATCACGCTGAGCTTAGAGCTTATCTGCATCTTCTCGGTATTTGCTTCGTAGATCGCCGTCCTGAGTTCCTTGCACAGCTTATCAAGGTGAATCTTCGTCTGATCGTTCTTCTCGATCCGGCTCTTAAGCGCCTCTATTTCCGAGCTGATATTGGCGATGGCTTCCTGTAGTTGGCGCAGTCTGCTCTTGCGCGAGATCAGGCCGGTTGCTTTGCCCAGAGGCCCGAGCTTTATCATGCCGTCGGTGTCCACAAATTCGCCCTTGAGAGTAACACACTTGCATCCGCTTGCTGCCCTTTGGGCCAGCTCGGCCGCCTCTTTCACAGACCCGACGACCAGCGTTTTGCCTAATAACTTCCAGGCTAATGACGCGTATTTGCTCTCGAACTTCACAAACTCAACAAGCCTGCCTTTGACAGAAGGAAGCTTCGACAAGTCGTTCTTGTCCACGAACGGCTCGATTTTATCAAGGCATATAAAATTGACTCTGCCGTCAAGCTCGGCGATTTGCCCGGCATCAGCCAGCATTCTGGCCGTGCTATTGGTCACCAGCGCGTCGGTCTGGCCCTCGAGGACGGCTTCAACAGCGTTTGCGTATTCAACGTCGGCCTCGATGATATCAGCCAGCAAACCCTCGACATAATCGAACCTGCTGTTTTCAAACGACCGGTTTTGCAGTATGCTCTTGACGCCCGGCTTGAGCCCCTCGCACCGCTTTTCCATGTCCGTCAATATCGCCAGCTCGCTGTTGAGCGCACTTGCCGCCTCCTTGCTGTGGACGAGTCGCTCGTTGTCGGCCGACAGTGACTCGTCAAGCTTCTCGAAATCCTTGCGCTTGGACTCCAGGCTGTCCTGCAATTCGCCGAGCACTTTTTCAATGTCGCCTAAACGGGCGCTGTGCCGGGCCCTTTCGATCAGCAGCTCCTCCAGCTCGGCGCGGGCAATCTCCGCCCTGCCGGCAAGACGGTCTTTTTGGCTCGACAGGTTGTCTCGATAAACCGAAATGCTCTGGACCTCGTTATGAAGCTGCGCGGTCATTCTGACTATGTCGATGATCCCTGATTTTTCATCTTCCAGCTGGGCTTCAAGCGAAACACATTCGGCATTGACCTTTCGGATCGTTTCTTCTACCTGCTCGACGTGGCGAGTTTTTTCTTCGAGCATTGTTTCACAGCTCGCCGACTCGTTCTTGTATTGAACGGAACTGCCCTCAAAAACGCTCATTTGCTCGCGCAGTTTTTCGATTTTCTCGACCGCCGATTCCTTCCTTTGCTGCAATTCCGAGACTCTCGTTTGCAAAAATTCAACTCGCTGGAGCTTCTGCTCGATCTTACTCTGAACGGACACGAGGCTGTTGCCGGTGCTGCTGAGATTGTGCTCGGCCTCTATTATTTGCTCTCCCAGCCTGCTTACCAGGATGTCCTTTTTCACGACTTCCGCCGCGAGGATCTCGAACTGCTCGGTTACATTACCGAGAGCCTCCTGCTTGCGGTTTGTCTGCGTCCGGTTCTTCGCATATTCAACCAGCGAGTAGTTGACCTGTAAATCCTTGAGCCTTTGCGTATATTGCAGGTAATTCCTCGCCTTGCCGGCCTGCAGCTTTACACTTCGCAGCCTCTTGGCAACCTCGCCTAAAATGTCAGCAAGCCTGAGCAAGTTCTGCTCGGTTCGGTCCAGTTTGCGAAGCGCCTCTTTCTTGTGCGCCTTGTATTTGCTTATTCCGGCCGCTTCTTCAAATATGAACCTCCTGTCGGTCTTCGACGCACTTACCAGGTACTCAACCTGTCCCTGTTCAAGAATCGAATAGGCCTTGGCGCTTACTCCGGTATCCATGAACAGCTCTCTGATGTCCTTGAGCCGGCATATCTTGCCGTTTATCCGATACTCGCTCTCACCGCTCTTATAAATCTTTCGCGATATCGCCACTTCTTCGGCTTCGACAGGCAACAATCTCGCTCCGGCGCCGTCGGAGTTGGACATTACCAGGGTCACTTCAGCCGCTCCCAGAGGTTTTCTGCTGCTGCTGCCGCTAAATATCACGTCGGCCATGTGCCCGCTTCGCAGGCTCTTGACGCTTTGCTCTCCCAACACCCACTTGACCGCATCGACCACGTTGCTCTTGCCGCAGCCGTTGGGCCCTACGATAGCCGTTATCGGCGAATCGAAAACAAATTCCGTCTTGTCGGCAAAGCTTTTGAATCCATTCAGTATTACTTTCTCAAGTCTCATCTATCGTCCTGCTGCTAACATTCGGTAACTATTCTGCAAAGTCCAGGCAGTAATTTCACGCCAATTACGCAATATAGTTATCGGCCGAAGGTTTGTCATTTCTTGACAATTAGGCCGAAATTTGGCAGAGGCCCGGCACGAAACTCCGCCCTGACAGCACCCTTGTCACACATCTGCTTGAGAAGGACTATTGCATCGGCGTACGAAACTCCCAGACCTCCGCGCCCTTGCTCGCCTTCTTTAACGGGGTCTTCGCATAGCGCCTTGACAATGTCACCAACCTCAAAGGAGCTTTTCAACTGCGTTATCACGCTGGGCCGTTTTGGGTGTTTGCGAATTATCGTGACATACTCGGCATCGGTCGGGGCGTTTATTGTTATTTCGCCATCGTCCGATCCCACAAAAATATTGCCGTGACAGGATATCGGCGCGCCAAACAGCACAATTCGGGGCTGTCCGCTGCGAGAAGCATAGATTGCCTTTTTCTCGGTTTGTGTAATTCGTTCCAGATAGAAACGGCGCGCGATTTGCTCCCCTGCTACGGCAGCATCATCCAGCTTTCGCAACTGCTCGTATGCGGCCAATCTGGTGCTAAAATCATCGTCGCGAAGCAGCATCCGTGAGATCGCAGCCGCATCATCTCGGCTTGCAGCCGCGGCAATCGCCTCCAGAGCCTCAAGTCTGTGAGTCGAATTAGCGTCCATAGCTATCCGTCTGAGAGTCATCAGGCCTGCATCACTGCCCAGGTTGAGCATACACCTGGCTGCGTGCAGCCGGACTCGCTCATCGTGCGATGTCAACAGAACGCTTATCTCGTCGAGACACTCGTTGCCTATGGTCTCCAGGGCAATCTCACTTGCATATTTGTCCTCTGAGCCGGCGAGCCTCCTGACAAACGCCGCTATCCTGTTGCCGTTAATTTCCGGTCCCTGCGTCAGATACATTGCCCCGACTAATGCAACGAATCTCTGTTTGCGGTCATTATATCTGGCCGGCACGGCCAACTCGATCTGACCGGACGAAGGCGCCCCGGCCACGTCCGGCCCGAAGCGTTCGTTCAGGCGGTCGCGAATGTTGTTCGCAAGCCTGAAATCGGGCCTGTTGAGCGCCAGGTTTATCTTGTACTCTTCAAGTGCCTTTCCGCCGGCCAGGATATATCCGGCCCTCTTGTCTATCCCCGAACTTCCGATTCTGTTAATGAAGATTGGGCCTTTTACATCGGCCAGGATCCTTGTATTGACGCCAAAGCTTCCGGCCATCCTAAGCTCAGTTTCAAAGAGCCAGCCGCCTTCCAACGAGGTCGTTTGTGTGTTCGGCAAGGCCGTGACCACAACGTCGAAGTATTGGCCTGCCGAAGCTATTGCAGGCATCATCCCCTCTACAAAGACCACCGCTGTATCAGGACGGTTGATGTACTTCCCGACGTCCATTTTACTGTGCGCCGGCAATTGCTTTTGAATGTACCGTGTAAGATACGCTCTAATTCGCGGCGGACATTCCGCCGAGCCTGTCCCCTTGAGTCCGCTTACCAGGCCGTAGCCTTCGACTCGGAGCCATTCGGGTGACACCAACCTGGCTAACGATCCTATCGTAGGACCTAAATCCTTTGTGGAGGCAAGACCATCCGGCCGTCTGCCGTCTCGGCGCTCACCGCAGCCGCCTGCGAAACAAATGACAAACAATATTCCTGCCACAAGGGCCCTTTTTCGACCTATAACGTTCATATAGACAAATACCTCAAAAAGGCTAAATCTCCGGCTAAGAACTGCCCCTGATCCTACAGTTCCAGATTGCCGATGTCAAGTCTAATTTCCACGTTAATGACCACGTACACATCCTGGATTGAGTGTTGAGGGGGGCGTCTCAGCCGATGCGAATGATGCCGGACAATCAAGATCGGCTTCGCGCTAAATCGTGCGAGTATTCGACGCGCTTACTCACCCTGTGGAGTTTTGTCGCATGGCGTATCCAACGGGATCCAATCGCCGTTAAGATAGCAGTAGATATGGTGATCGCCGACCTGGCCCACAACGCACAAATCTCCCTCAGTCGGATTGCATGGAAAAACACTGCGCGGTTCCAAATTTATTAGACTGTTCATAAGACTATTTCCCTCATATTTGGAGAAAAATCCTACGCCCGCCGGTTTCGGAGGTGCGAGGCGTAGAGGACATTCCGCGTTGTTTTTCGGTTCTCGCGAGGCCCATCTTAACGAGCTTCCGGCAATTTTGTGAAGAAGTCACGAAAAATCGGGTCTCTGTTGACGAAATTAACGGCTCTAATCAAATGCCTGGACTTATCAAAACTAAAAGTATAGTTGTCGGTAACTATCGGGCTGTGCACAAGATCGGAGGGTAACCATTTGGCATCGATAACCCAGGCGACCGCCGTCATGTCCCAAAGCACCTTGGACCATCCGAAGTGGTCTTTCTTGTAATCCTTGAATATCTCCAGCAGGTAATCACCAATCGGCCCCCGCCCGCCCACATGAGCCTCCATTTCGGGCACGGTGGTCCTGAAATGGGTAACAACCGGGGTACAAGGCAGTTGGACAAAAGGTACTCCACAATCGAAGATGATCCTGGAGGCATTCAAATCCTGCCTGAAGTTAAATTCTCTTTGATGCGGCCAGTTGTGGCCGTTGCCGCCGAGCCATACGACTACGATGTTCCGAATTATCGATGGATCAATTAGTATTGCATTGCTGACATTCGTAATCGCCCCCACCGCGGCAACATAGAGCGGGTCTTCAGGGCTGCATTTCTTTGCTCTTGCAACCAAATCCATTGCGGCCGGACTCTTTTCGGGATTTCGCAGATCCGTCAGGTAACTGGAGCTGCCCTTGAAGGCGAAGCCATCCGGGGACCTGCCAAGTTTGCTCAGGATTCTCAGAATCTCTTCGTAACTCTTTTCCATGCCGTCCCCCGGACCGCTTGACCTGCTATTCTTGAAAGGAGCGGCATAAACCGCTTTGACATCCAGCTCAGGTGAGATCAACGCATAGACAAGAGCAAACTGATCGTCAATTTCGTTATAGGTGTCGGTGTCAAGCACCATTTTGACAGGCCTGCCGGTTGGGGGTTTTAGCATGTCGATACGTTGATTCTCCGAAACGGAAGGAAAACGCTGTCCGAAGACTGGCAGCCAGGCAACAAGCACATTCAAGACTAACGCGGCACTGAATACTGTTTTCATCGGTCATCCCTTCATTAGAGTGGTTAGCATTCTTCGAATTGACCCATGTATCAGACGACTGTTCCAAACACCATTTTCATAGTTCAGGAGGTTTTCGACAATAACAAAAACATCCCGCTACGATGTAATTACAGTTGGAACAAAGTTACCCTCGTAAAACGAGGGCATGCCTTCGAATACGTCTATCAGTTGTTCGACAGTCGCGACGCTCGGATCATGTTCGACGACAACTCCATCGTCCTCAGTGTAGAACTTTCTGACACCCTGTATGTCGGTCAATATCGACTCCATCTCCTCTATGCACTTGGCGCATTGATAAGCACATTCCGGAATCACAGCAGTGCAATCTATGTGAAATGCTGTCCGACTGTTCATTTCCGTGTCCTCTCATTTGTGTCCGCAGGAACTCATGCGGCGAATGGGCCATGCTTACGGATGAACTTGCCCAGCCAATATTGACCAACGATCTTGAAATACGCCCATTTAAAAGCACGGCCGAGAATTAGGCTAACATAATCTGTGCGAGCTTCCCATTATTTAATCGTGCGAAATCCGCGGTCGAAACGTCGAAGGCACGAGAGATTACCACTGTGGCTTTCGGGGACTTGGTCATGATGGAGTCCTCGGTGGATTTCTGCTCGATATTGTCCCGCAACGGGTAGCGGAGCAGGAATGGCAAGCACCATGAGGAGGCTCAAAGAATAAGGGCTGTGAGCAGGAAAGTGCCCACAGCCCGAATCAGACATTCTACTGTAGGGTCAGGCATATATGCCTGCCCTGGGCAACCACGCAGGGTTGTCCCTACAGGCAATTCGCAAGCCACTCGGCCGTGAAGGCTGCCAGGTCATCAATGTCAATTACTCCGTCGCCGTTGAGATCTTTACATAGCGGACAGCCTGTATCGTCGGCTGTCTCCGGGACGAAGTAGTAATCTTCCGTTTCCCCAATCTCGTATCCTGCCTGGGGGCCCGAACCGGCATTACCGGCTTCGCCGGGGTTGCTGCCGCCCTTCCAGGGCTGTTCCGAGAGGGTTATTCTCATCCATATCTCTTGCGGTCCGTCCTTCGGATGCGAGGACAGGAACGCCGGCGTCGTAATGTGATTCAGCCCTGCCGGCAGATTGTAAAGATACTGGTTTTGTACCGCCCGTTCTCGCGCCGGACCTTGAGGACAAACAATAGTATTATCCCAGTCACCGTCACGGTTGAAGTCGAGCCAGATGTTGACCCAAAGGTCGGTGCCCGGTGTGACGACGGTGACGGTATAGTCAATCGTACCCCAGCCGCAATTGGGCAGACTGAGTGGCAAGATAACGCTATCATCACCTCCGTCATTGTCGGACGAGTCGGCTGAGGGGGCGATATTCCTGACCCCGTCTTCGTCGGCGCCTAAGTCGGCTTCGGTCTCACGTGTAATCTTTTCGCCCAGATATGCGATGGCCACAGAGTTCAAATGGACCGGCCCGTAAGGCCCGGCGCCGGTGCCGTCATTGAATACTGTGGGGTAATTGGCCTGGACTGAGGCCGGGCTGGAATATGCCGTCATGCTCACTCCGAAGTTATTGCTGCTGTCCGGAGCGTCGCCAAGGTCGGCTTTGCCCGAAGTCACCAATCCGTCACAACTGATGTTCAGCACGCCGCGACCGGTCTCGATGTCGTAGCCCCCGATCTCGATCAGGTACCGGCGGCCCGCAATCGCAGTAAAAGTGATTTCGGAGGTGGTATCGTAGCCGGAGTCGTCGTTGCACTCGATCAAATCGTCCTCCGTCAAATAGCAGCCGCACCCGTCGTAAACGGCGAGCATCGTGTCAAAGCTGCTGCCTGCCAGACTGACGGTGATATCGCCCGTGCACGAGGCGGTGTAGCAGTACCAGATGTTCGGACTTGTCATACAGAGCCCGGGGCCATCGAACGTCGAACCCCCTGTATTGAAGTCCAGGTCCTTCACATCGCCGATAGAGTCCGCGTCATAGCAATCGTCATTGGACGGTGACGGACCGGGCCACCAGCCGCCACAACTGATGCTCAACACGCCCTGACCGGTATCGGAGCCGAAGCCCCCAACCTCGATCAGGTACTGCTGCCCTGCCGCTGCAAAGAAAGCAACTTGTGAGGCAGTGCTATATCCGGAGTCATCGTTGCACTCGATCAAATCATCCGACGTAGGGTAGCAATCGCACTCGTCATAAACGGCGAGCATCGTGTCGAAACTGCTGCCGGAAAGACTGACGGCGACATAGCCCGTGCAGGTGGCGGTATAGCAGTACCAGATATTCGGACTTGTCATACAGAGTCCGGGGCCGTCAAACGTCGCATCCGTGGTGTCGAAGTCCAGGCCCGATACCTCGCCGATCGACTCTGCATCAACGCAATCGTCATCGGACACCGGCGGCTCGGGCGGGGTCTGCGGGTCACAACTGATACTCATCACCCCCTGGCCCTTCGCGGCATAGTTGCCCCCGACCTCGATCAGGTACTCATTGCCGGCTTTTGCGCTGAAAGTGACTTGCGACTGATAACCGGTAAAGTCATCGTTGCACTCGATCAAGTCATTCGACGTTGGATCGCAACCGCACCCGTCGTAAACTGCGAGCATCGTGTCAAAGCCGCTGCCCAGCAAACTGACGGTGACGTCGCCTGTGCACGAGGCGGTGTAGCAGTACCAGATATTCCGGCCCGTCATACATAGTCCGGGGCCGTCGAACGTTGCACGTGTAGTGTCGAATTGCAGGTTGCTCACGTCACCCACTGCATCAGCATTATCACAGCGGTCGTTGTGCGGACGGTTTATGATCGGCAGAAGTCCGGCGCCCAAAGCAACGTGTGCGGTGCTGAGCAGTAATGTCAGCGCGCAGGTAAAAACTAATCTCGATCTTACTCTTTTCATCGTTCAGTCCTCCAAAAACACACTTACCTGTACCCTGTGCCGGTTCCAAAGACATCAACCTGCCAGGCATAAAAACACGCATTATTATTATACCATTTCCCGGCGAGGATATCTACTGTGGTGACTACTTATTTTTCAGAAGGTTCTATTAGGCGGCAGACGGGACGGATTTATCAGACCTCCGCGGCAATTTAAATAGCCGTCTCGGCAGGAAAATAACCGCGATGACCGCAACCGCCCCCCGAACAAAGCCTTTGACATTCTTTGAGACGGAGCACGCCATATTTCTTATCAACGAAGCCTAAAACAGCAAGCTGCCCCTGATCATTCCGGCACAAGTCAGGAAAAGTGCTGTTTCAGTGCACTCAACAGCGCCTCGTAGATGGGATTGCAGAACTCAGCTATCGCATTGTCATCCGGCGATTCGTAAGTGGACTGCCATTCAATAAAAGTCGTGTTCGACTCGGTTATCGGCAAGAGACGGACGCTGCCGACATAGTTACTGACCGAATCCTTTGCGAGAGGTTCAGGGCCGTCGTCTATGCTGTACGAGAAAGTACGCGCCTGATCATCCAAAGTCAGCAGCGTCTCGTGAAAGGCATCATTGATTATGCGTTTGGCGCCGACCTGATCGCCCTTGAGGTCTCCTTCGGCCTCCACCTCGGTAACCACCCCGGCCGCCCATGCAAGATCATGGAAGTTGCAAATTGTTTCCCATACCTTCTCGCATGGGGCCTCAATTACCACAGAGTTGTAACATTTTCCCATCGTCTTTTCCTTTCAACGCGTCTAAGAAAATATATTGTACTAATTCACAGACAGCCCGGACTATTGGCTGGTTGATTCGAGCTCCCTGAGCTGGTCGCAAAGGTATCGGCGCATAGCTACGACTGTCGCACCGGCGCGCATGAAGACTACTCCATCTTCGACAGAAGCCACCCCTCCCGATGCCTTTATGCCGACGCGCTCACCCACGGCCGACTTTATCAAACCGACGGCGTGAATCGTAGCCCGGCCCGGCCCGAATCCGGTGCATGTCTTTACGAAATCAGCCCCGCAGTCTGCAACGAGCTTTGCGGCGGTGACGATTTGCTGATCGGTCAACACGCCTATCTCAATTATCACTTTGAACGGCACGCCGAACGGCTTGGCAACCGCCATCACGGCAGAAATATCTTCCGACACGCGATGGTAATCCCCGGCCTGGAAAGCCGAAATATTCATCACCATGTCCAGGTCAGTAGCGCCTCGTTTCAATCCTTCTTCGGCCTCCGTACACTTGACAAGCGTGGTCACGCCGCCGCAGGGGAAGCCCACGGGAATCTGAGCGCGCACGTTTGTGCCTTTCAAGCTGTCAACTATGACGCCAAGATGTTGTGGAAAAGCCACGACGGCACGAAAGCCATAAGTCTTCGCCGCTTCGCAGGCCGCCCTAACGTCGTCTTCGGTTGCCGTTATGGTAAGTGCCTCGGAATAATCTATAACCGATACAAGGCGTTTGACCTCGTCCTCTGTCACACCGTGCATATTGCTGCTCCTGTAGGTCGTTTAATATTGATGGTGGGGCAAGCCCCACCTTACCAGCCCGGCTCTTGATCCTCATCATACGCCTTTTTCGCCGGTACGCAAGAATTCAAATTCCATCGGGTCGTCTTCGATATTATAGAACTGTCATTCGCCTGCGTTGACTTTGACGATCTTGCAGTCTTCGACGTAGGCCCCGGCGGCACAAAGGAACCGGCACGAAACGGACTTATTTTTCACTGAGCCAGTTCGGGCCGATGGCAATATCGACCTTCAGCGGGACATCGAGTTTGATTGCACCGGTCATGTGTTCGGCTATCCACTCGGCGTGTGTATCAGCCTCGACTGCCGGCAGCTCAAAGACAAGCTCGTCGTGGACCTGTAATATGGCGCGCACGGGCAAGCCTTCGGCGTCGATTTTTCGCTGGATGGTTATCATCGCGATCTTGATCAGATCGGCGGCTGAGCCCTGGATCACGGTGTTGATCGCAAGTCGCTCGGCCTGCGAGCGTTTGTTGCTGTTCCTGGAGTTTAGATTCTGGATTTTTCGCCGGCGGTGCAGGATGGTTTCGGCGTAGCCTGTTTGCCTGGCCTGCGCGACGCAATCGTCCATAAACTCTCGAATCGAGCTGTAACGCGCGAAATAGTCGTCGATGAACTTTTTCGCATCGGCCCGGCTGATCCCGATGGAGCGCGACAGCCCGAAAGCCCCCTGGCCGTAAATGATGCCGAAATTGACTGCTTTGCAGCGCGAGCGCATCTCGCCGGTCACTTCTTCTATCGGGCAGTCGTAAATCTGTGAGGCGACGAAGCTGTGAATGTCCTGGTCCGCGGCAAAAGCCGCCGTCAAAGCTTCGTCCTTTGAGAAATGCGCCAGCAGGCGAAGCTCGATCTGAGAATAGTCTGCACTCAGAATACAGTCGCTTTTCTTTTCCGGCACAAAAGCCGAGCGGACCTTGCTGCCAAGTTCGGTGCGGATCGGTATGTTCTGCAGATTCGGACCGCTGGAACTGAGGCGCCCCGTAGCAGTAATGGTCTGGTTGAAGGAAGCATGCACCCTGCCGGTCTTCGGATTGATGAGTGAGCCGAGTTTGTCCACGTATGTGTTCTGCAATTTCGTCAAGCCGCGATACTGAAGGACCAGCTCAGTAACAGGATGCTGGTCGGCCAATTGTTCGAGCACCGCCGCATTCGTGCTTCGGCCTGCTTTGCCGACTCGGACCGGCGTCAGGCCCAGTCTGTCGAAAAGGACCTCGGCGAGCTGCTTGGGCGAATCGATATTGAAAACCTCGCCGGTCTGCTCGTAAATCTGTTCGGTGACGGTCTTGAGCGTCTCGGCAATCTCGCCGGACATTTTTCTCAGCAGCCTGGTATCGAGCGAGACACCGTTATATTCCATCGCCGCCAGCACCGGGATAAGCGGCATTTCAACCTCCTCGAACAGCTTCTTGAGCGAAGGCTGCTTATCGAGACGGTCTTTGAGATAGAGATAGAGCCGAAATGTCACATCGGCGTCTTCTGCGGCATATTCAGCCGCGGCAGCCGTATCGACCATATCGAATGTGAGCTGGTTCTTGCCTTTGCCGATGAGGGCCGAGATCGGAATGCACTCGTAGTTGAGGTAATCGGCCGCCATATTGTTCATCGAATGACTCCGCGCAGGCTCCAGGCAATAAGAGGCGACCATCGTATCGAAGTAAACTCCCCGCACCGGCATCTGAGCATTCCGCAGGACGAGCAGATCATACTTTATATTCTGGCCGACCTTCTTGACGTTCTCATCCGCAAGTATCGGCCCAATCTCCCTCCGGACTGCGCCTATGTCGAGATACTTCGTCCCCAGCGGGACTTTCACAGGCAAATAGAAGCCCCGATGTGGCTTCCATGAAAAACTCATGCCGACAAGGTCCGCCCGCATCGCATCGACCGAAGTGGTCTCGGTATCTACCGCGAACAGCTTCTGCTTTTTCAGTTCGGCCAAGAACTTCTCGAACTTATCCACCGTATCAACAAGCTGATAGTCTTTCGTATTGCGTATATCGCCTTGCGTATTGCGTTCTTCTTCGACGTACTCCGCATCAAGTGATTCCTTCGCCAGGCCCAACTGCGTTATCACACGGCTAAAACCAAGTTCGGCGAAGATTTCGGCAAGTTTGGTTTCGTTGAATTCCTTCAAAGCTAAATCGTCGTAATCGATTTCGATCGGGACATTGCAGTCGATGGTGACTAATTCCTTGCTCAGGTCGGCCTTATCTTTGTACTTGCGCAGATTGTCGCCGCGTTTGCCCTTTATTTCATCGACGTGCTCGTAAAGGTTATCGAGCGAGCCGTACTTTTGAATCCAGGTCAGAGCGGTTTTCGGACCGACGTCCGGTATGCCGGGGACATTGTCCGACGTGTCGCCCTGGAGAGCGAGGCAGTCGATGAACTGTTCGGGCCTGATACCCACCTTTTTGACCATCGCCTCGGCATCCGTTTTCGTATCGGTCTTGATGTCGAACGTGCTGATGTGTTCGTCGATCAACTGGAGCAGGTCCTTGTCCTTCGAGCAAATCAATGAATCATGTCCGTCTGCGGCTGCCTTCTTCGCTAAGGTGCCGATGATATCGTCCGCCTCGAAGCCGTCGATCCTAAGTGTTGGGATATTCATCGCCTCTAAAATCTGCTCGATTCGATCTATCTGCGGCGGCAAATCATCGGGAATCTCCTTGGGGCGGTTGGCTTTGTACTCAGGGTAAATGTCATGCCTGAAAGTCTTGGCCTTGCTGTCCAGCGCAACGACAAGCATATCGGGCTTGTGACGTTGGATCAGCCCCAATAGCGCCATCGTGAAGATATAGACCGCCTGGGTCGGCTCGCCGGACGGGCCGATCAACTCCCCCCGCATCGGGGCGAAATAAGCAGCGTAAATATGCGCGTGTCCGTCAATGATATAGAGTTTCTTTGCCATCGCCGCCACTTTATGCAAGGCAATCTCTGCTGTCAAGAGCGGGTTGGCTGGTCGTTGATGCTTGATGCTCGATTTTCGTGCCGTTTCAGAGCCGGTATCCTCCTCCCCACACATCACCCAAGTTAACACGTCTTCATACTTTGCAAATGGACATTCGCCATTCGATATTGGATATTCAGTATGTTCGATTCTCAATTCTTCATTCTAAATTCCAAATTCTACATTCCCCAAGAGCGTGCAGCCATCGGAGAAATCCCCTATAGCAGTTTCAGCAATTCCCCGATAGAAGAATCAGGCCCTGCCCCGATTGACAGAAAAACGAACTTCGTTAGAATTCGGCTTGTAAATCGACCAGCTTGGGTTGATATTACGCGGAAACAGCGGACGTGAAAGGAAGAAGCAAAGGCGGATTAGCGGTAGTCGCTAAGTTGTATGGAGAGATTGAGATTTAGCGGGTGGAAGCTCTTTTTGGCCAACGACTTTTCGCGGTAATACGCGCGGATAGTGTGGACTTAAGAGTAAGGCTTTTGCGAGAAAGATTTGCGGTAGCGGATACACCTTGACGTTTGGAGCAAACAGTGAAGGCTCTAAGTGGCGCGCCCCGTTTACGAGATGCTGAGAGAGAGGTAACGTGCCCGGCTGAAGACTGGGTCTTGGAGACAAGAAAATGTCAGAGGCGATGTCAGTGAGACGTTTGGCGGCAAACGACGCGCGCATAGCCAAGAGGACCAGATGGGTTAAAACTCACCCTACATGAGTGCCGCGAAAATGCAATAGCGCCGAGAGTAGAAACGTGCGGGGAAATAGACGGATGTCACCATCTGTTCTAAATGTTGCGGGCAAATAGGTGACTGTCCTGAATGGCGGTCCGTTAAGCGAGAAAATCCTTGAAATTAGCTTAGAAATAAGGCCCGAAGCCCCTTAACGGAGCAGCATTCGTGACTGTCCTTCTTTAACCTTATGCAGATTTGGCAGCGGCGTGCTGTGTGCAGCACGTGTCGGGCACGCCAACGGACTGTCCCGCAGTCAAGGGGACCCTTTTTAGGAGAATTGTGCTATGAATGCGAGATTTGTAAAAGAAAGATGGTTTGTGAGAAGCTTGCTCCTGTGTGGCGTATTGTTGATTTTGGGCGCTGTGATGACGAAGCCTGCACCGGCCCAGGAGCCCGCCAGTGGATTCATAGATTGTTTAGTTGAATGCATGGAAAACGGCGAGGGCCTGGATGATTTTTGGTTCTGCTTCTTTTTGTGTAGCCTAGAGTTTCCCGATGAAGCTACCCAAATAGGACCGCCGCCAGCCATCCTGACGGAAAGTGGATCGCGAGACGGCTTCATAGAGATGGAAGGATGTAAGGATTTTCTGAAAAACGCGACCGGAGATCCCATTAGACTGCTAGTCACTATATGTAACACTAGTAAGGCCTCCATGAACGTTGATATCGGTGGCAAAGTAGTGACGGTTATAGAGCCAGGAGAATGCCAGGGCATAGTCGTGGATATTCCTCCAGGCGAGGCACTCCACGCCGACGAAGATGGAAAGTGGAAAGCCCAGTCATTGTAGAAGTGCTGGAGTTTTTCAGACTCTTAGGAAACTAGGGACAGCGGGGCTGTTGAAAAAGGTGAGATTGCTTCGTCGCTACGCTCCTCGCAATGACAAAAGGTCCATTTTTACGTCATTGCGAGCGATTCAAAGAATCGCGCGGCAATCTCAGGCGTCACGATGGGACTTTTTCAACGGCCCCACAGCCACCTCTTTACGATGACAGAAACGGGTTGACTGTCCCTGGTATTTCCGGGCGGCAAGAAGGCCGCCGCCTATAGAACCGTTTCGCACTGCACAAGGCCTTGCAATATCCGCAAGCTTCCAGTCAATGACAGCGCGAATTCGATCAGCCATTAATTAACATAAGGAGACATATCATGCATCGTCAAATATTAACGCTGACGTTTCTTAGCTTCATGGTATTAGTTTTAGCAAGCTGCAACTCGGGAGGCCCTGATCTAGTTGCTGAGAGGAGACCCGGTAGTCAAGGAAGAGAAGGCTTCTGCTGGAGGAACGACGAAGGAAATCTTGTAGTCAGAGTCAGGAACCAGGCAAATGGAGATGCAGTGAAGCCGTCGATGGTAATAGTCGAGTTTCTTCCGGGAGGGCCACGATCAGGGACTACATCAGCCTTGCCAGGTGGTTCATCGGGGACTACTGAGTTCGATATTCCCTCCGAGTGCTTTAATCCGGACTGCGATTTCACCATTACTATCGACGCCAACAATGATGTGCCCGAGAACAGAGAAGATAACAATACCGCCGATGGCAGGTGTATCGGCTAAGACCGCCATTCGGGACTGTGGGGCTGTTGAAAAAGTCCCCTGATTCTGATATATATATATTATCAGTAGTGGGGGCCAACTTCAAGCACGGAGGCTTAGTTGTGATAGGCAATCAGGAACGCTGGCAGGAAGAGTTGTTTGTTGCT